>NZ_OZ007001.1:0-1200000 GCF_963931295.1 uncultured Mailhella sp.
ACGGCGCCCCGCTCAAATCCCGTTCCGTGCTTTCCGTTCTGGTCTGGGTGTGGGCTGGAGCCTGTCATCTCATGTACGGAGCACTGCAGTGGTATTTTTCCCAGTTCTGGATAAGGACGGCGGAACAGGAGTTTCTGGAGCTCAAGGCGTCCACCTGGGGCATGACCCGCAAGACCGGCGCGCGGGCCGTGGGGCAGGTTTCCTTTTCCGGGGCCGGTCTCGTTCCCGCCGGCGCCGTGCTCAAAAGTGACGGCGGACTTCTCTTTACCGTGGACGCCGACGTGGTCGTGCCCGGTTCCGGCATGATCACGGCTTCGGAAAGCGGCAGTTCCGGCAATCTGGACGCGGGCGAAACGCTCACGCTGGTGCAGGCTGTGGCCGGTGTTTCCGGTTCGGCAACTGTGCTTTCTCTCAGCGGCGGCGTGGATGCCGAAACGGATGACGAACTCCGGGCCCGTCTTCTGGCCACCTTGCAGGCGCCGCCCATGGGCGGCACGGCGACTGACTATGTGACCTGGGCTCTGGAAGTGCCCGGCGTCACCCGTGCGTGGTGTTATCCGCTTTACCTGGGGCTCGGTACCGTGGGCCTGTCCTTTGTCTGCGACGGACAGGAAGAATCTCCGCTGCCGGATGAGGAAATGGTGCAGCGCGTGCAGGACTACATCGACGCACGCAGACCTGTGACGGCCGATTTTCTGGCCTTCGCGCCGCAGGCGCTGAAAGTGGATGTCTCCTTGAAGATTTCCCCCAATACGGAAGCCGTGCGCAGCGCCGTCAAACAGGAGCTTGCGGACCTCTTTGTCCGCGAAGGGGCGCCCGGCGTGACCATCCCCCTTTCGCACATCAATGAGGCCGTGAGCATTTCCGCCGGAGAAGAAGACCATGTGCTGGTGTCGCCCGCGGCAAACATTGTGCCGGACGAAAACGTCATGCCCATGCTCGGCAATGTATCCTTTGCGGGGGTGGACTGATGGCCGCCCATACCGCAGCTGACTACGCCGCCATGCTGAGAAAACTGCTGCCGCGTGGCGTCATCTGGACGGCGTCCCCGGAATCCAACCTTGCCCGTCTGCTTGCAGCCTTCGGTGCGGAACTGGCCAGACTGGAAGGCGATGCACAGCGCCTCCTCCGTGAGCTCGATCCGCAGCAGACTCTGGAAGCTCTGGAAGACTGGGAAGAGGAACTCGGTCTGCCGGATGAATGTTCACCGGAAGGCGCAGGCGTGGCGGCCAGGCGTGAAGCCGTGGTCAAAAAGCTTCAGCGCGGCGGCCTCATGAATGAGGCCTATTATGGGGAACTGGCCCACGCTCAGGGTTATGAAAATGCCGTTGTCTCCTGTGTACGCGAGTTTCGCGCGGGCGTATCGCGCATGGGAGACAGGCTGAACGATATCCTTTTTCATCATGTGTTTTTCGTCTCCGTGCCGTCTGGCGGTCGGATTCGGGCTTTCCGTATGGGAGAGTCCGTCATGGGCGAACGCCTGCGCGCATGGGGCGACAATTCCCTAGAATGTATTTTAAACCGGCAGAAGCCTGCCCACAGCAAGGTTTTTGTCACCTATCAAGGAGTGGAAGATGCAGAGAATTAAAGCTTCCGGTGTCGTGTCGGTCATGCCTCCTGCTCAGGAAAATTCCTATGACCCCGGCTACTTTTCCAACGGCAATCCCGCAACCGGCGAGCTGGCCACCATGATGACCGCTGAGTGGTGCAACGGCGTGCAGGAAGAACTCCTTGCGGTGATTCAAGACGCGAAGCTCACACCTTCAGGAACGGACTTGAAGCAGCTTCTGCAAGCACTGAAATATTTTTTCTCTACTTCTGAAGCTGAGAAGTGGCGCAAGGCCATGATTGGAAGCCTTGTGCCTATGGCTGTATCCTCGCTGCCCGGGGGATTCGGAATGCCGGACGGCTCTCTCTTTCTTTTTGAAGATTATCCCGAGCTCAAAGAGAAATACGACGCTGGCGGCTTCAACGGTATGTTGCTGGAGGCGAACGCTTCCGCAGAGGATAAAGCTGCCTGGGCCGGCAAATGGGTAAAACACTCGGAAGGTATTGGATTATATGCACCTAGGCTGAGTGGACTGTTTTTGCGGGGCGCGGGGACTATGGGTCGATATAATGCCCCAGGTCTGCCTAACGCCACGGGATATAGCAATGGCTCAACGGACAATCGTAAATCGACTTCCGCTACGGGTGTTTTTTACGACGCCTATCTCGTCGCCGATAATCTTGCTTATGCTACATATGACAATTTGCAAAACAAGCTATCGGTCCCCGGCATAGATCTATCCAAAGCAAATAGTATATTTGGAGCCTCGAACACGGTCATGCCCGCCAGCGTAGACATAACTGTGGGGCTATACCTCGGAAGATCGGCCTAGATATATCCCGCAGAGTATATCAGCAGACTCTGGCATGACAGTGCCATACCGTCCATAACAGCTATTCACATACGACGCGTCCATGCCAATAATTTTTCCACTTGCTGTCCCTGTAGCAGAATTAACTTGCAACGACCATCCCCATGTTCCCATCCCCTGAAATAGGGGAGTGGGCATGGAAGAAGGGTCCCAAAAACCAGCGACTTGTGAATTTCCGTAGATGTTCGGCATGCCCGCAGCATTGTACTTCCCTGGAATCTCCCCGTTCCGCAAAGGCCGGGCTTCCTTACTTTTTTCAAGAAGAACAAGTCTTTGCGGAACGCGGGGGAACCGGATTCTCAGATTGGAGCTTATCAACAGGATGCAGTGCAGACCGGTATCACAAAAATACACTCGCGTCTTCTAGGCAATCTTTCCTCTAGTGCTGGGCCATCAGGTGTGTATGGAAATGTATTGAATGGAAGAGAGTTTGATAGCACATCTAATGTACCATCAGAAACTTCTGGAAGTGGATATATTTTTTGGGAAAATTTGCAACGTACAGCATCAGAGACACGTCCAAGTAATGTGACTATATGTTATGGTATTTATCTAGGCAGGACGGCCTAGATAGATGCCCATGGGCACATCGGTGGATGCTGGCATAACGGTGTTGGATGCTCCGTATTCGCTATTTGACCGAGATGCATCAAGGATAATACTCCCTAAACAGCTTCCTCCTGCCCATGGCGCGCTATTGATGCTCTGGTTGATTTTATACTGTGTTGATGTGAGAGCACCACTTTCTGATGTCTCTAGCCATTCACCACCAAAATTGAAATCATCCGCAAGTTGTGCAGGCCGTTGGATTTTACCAGTGAGACCAGGCATTCCAGGAGTGTTATATTTACCGATTGTTCCCCCGTTCCGCAAAAGCCGAAAAGACTATAAATTTTTAAGTATTCCTGATAGTTGGTCGAAAAAACTCATCAGGAGTAGTAGCTATGATTAAAAATTTTCCCTGGAGGCGTAAACCGTGGAAGGTTGAATGGAAGAATCCGTGGACAAAAGCCCCTCGTACCCGATGGTTTGAATCTGAGGCGCAGGCGGTCGCGTTTGAGGAGGCGCAGCGGGCGATTTATGAGCGGGAAAAGGTGCTCATGACACGGGCGAGAAAACGCAGCAGGGCGAATGCGCCGGCAATCACCATAGCTGAGCTTTTCCGGGAGTTTCTGGCGCGTCCTGATATCAGGGAGTCCACAAGATCATCGAGCGGCTATCATATCAAGCCCATCTTGGAGCTTTTCAGCGCCCGAAGGGCGGCCAGCCTTACGCTCGATGACGTGCGCGTATTTTCGGAAATTCAGCGGGGGCGGAATGTCGGCCAGAGTACCATAAATCGCCGTCTGTCCGTCCTCCGGGCTGCCTGCAACTGGGCTGTGGCCAAAGGTTTTCTGAAGGAGTCTCCCATACGGAACATGAAGCTGCCGCACGCGCCTTCCCGGCGCATAGAGCCGCCCACAATACCGGAGATTGATCGTCTCCTGAAGCATGCACCTGAGCATATCCAGAGAATCATTCTTCTTGGGCTTTACACCGGGGCGCGTCCCGGCCCCTGTGAGCTTTTCCGGCTGCGGTGGGATGACATTCTGCTCGATGAGGGGGTTATCTATATGCCGTGCGCCTACAAATCAAAAACGATTTCCGCGCGCTATGTCCCTATTCATGAAGCCCTGCTTCCCAAGGTCAGGGAATGGCGGAAGCGGGACGGGAATGCCTGTTCAAGCGTCATTCACTACCGGGGCAAGCCGGTAAAGCGTATCAGCGAAACATGGCGAAGACTGAGGGAGAAGGCCGGCATTGCCCGAAAAATACGGCCGTATGACCTGCGCCACGCTTTCGCCACTCTGAGCATGGCGGAAAGCGGCGATATAAAAAGCATTGCCGAACTTATGGGACACAGCACCTACACCATGCTGCTGTCCGTCTATCAGCATGTGAGCAACGCTTTGAAAATCAAGGCAGTCAACGCCATACCGGCAGTGGCCAGCCTGAAAATCTGACCTTCCGGCAAAAAAGCCTGTCGGCACCACGGCATCCGCCGGAAGGTGGTCTTGCCGTGCGCCTGAAATCGTTTGCTCAGGAGTGCCCTAGGCTTTACGCTTGCGGTTTAGAGGGGAATACAGCCGAAACGTAGAAAAAAAGGAGAAGTGTCATGAAGCTGTATAGGTATGACCTGAAAACCGGCGAGCTCACCGGGGAAATGGAAGCCCAGAAACGGCCTAACGGGCAGGACATTGTTGACGTGATAGGGGCGACGGTTCAGCAGCCGCCGCAGACCGGAGAAAAGCAGGCCGCACGTTGGACGGGCGACGCCTGGGAACTGGTGGAGGATCACCGCCAGACCAGGGACAAGGGCGGCGTTATCGTGGAAGGCTCCGGAACGGCTTACTGGCTGCCCGGCGATACTTGGCAGACTCCGGCACGGTATCTCACCGAACTGGGGCCGCTGCCTGAAGGTGCGTTGCTGGAACGGCCGGCTAAGACGCCAGAGGATATTGAAAAGGAAGAGCTTGCCGCGGCACAGATGCAGGCAAACAGCATCATCAATGCTCGTATGCGCACGGCTACGCTCCAAACGTCTGCGTTTTCTGCGTCTGAGTTCGCAGTCATGGCTAAGGCTCATGTATTCGAGTCCTGGCAGGCCGGGCAGACCTATAACGCAGGATACCGTCTGGAACATGAAGGCGTGGTCTATGAAGTTGTGCAGGAGGTCACTGCCCAGGAACACCAGCCGCCGAACGCCGAGGGGATGCTTGCCGTGTACAGGCCTCTTTCTGTGGACGCGGGTACCGGCGACGAGCCGGACGGTACGAAGGAGAGCCCCTATACATATCTGCATGGCATGGACGTGAAGAATGGAAGCTACTACACCTTTGACGGCAAGCTCTGGCTGGCCAAGGCTGATATGCCCGCATGTGTATGGGATCCTGGTACCGAAGGCCTCTGGCAGTGGGAGGAGGTGACAGAGTAATGGAAAAGCTTATAGGGCAGGGCGTCCGTTTCGAGCGTATCCGCCGAATCACCGGCTACCTGGTGGGCGGACTGGAGCGCTTCAACGATGGTAAGCGGGCCGAAGAACGCGACCGCGTGAAGCACATGGATATGAAGCCGTTGAAACATCGTGCCGCTTGACGAAATCAGGAAAAATGCTCATTAAGAAGGGGAGGAAAGCGCGTCAACACTTTCCTCCCCAGTGATGGGCCAGCTTCCGCATTTAGTAGTTCTAAACGCTTTTTGCCAGCCCCCGGAAGTAGCAGCTTCCGGGGGCCAACTCGTTAAAGGTCTATTCGACGGATAACAAGGGCCGCGATGACCGCCGCCAGAATCTGGACAAGCAGGTCAATGAGAAGCTGCTCCATTTGAGCCTTCGCCTCCTTTGCGGAAGCAGGCCCATGCCCGGCACCATACGAAAGCACCTCATAAAAAGCAAGGCCCGGTTTATGCCGGGCCTTTTGCAGTTTTTAAAGTGAGAATTTCTCTTGTTTTTCGTACAAGAATCATTCTGACCAATTTTCCCAGACGGGAGACTATCCTTTTTTTTTCAATATTGAACGAATAAAGCCGAATACCACGGGAGAAATGGAAATAATAATTATACTATAAATAACGATACTGAAATTTTCTTGCACTATCGGAATATTCCCAAGGAAAAATCCCATAAAAACAAGGCCTGTTACCCACGCTGTAGCGCCAATAATGTTAAAGAAAAAAAATTGAGCAGGATTCATTAAGGCTATTCCTGCAACAAAAGGAGCAAAGGTGCGTATAACAGGAATAAACCTTGCAAGAATGATAGCTTTTCCTCCATGACGCTCATAAAATAGATGAGCTTTAATAAGATGCTTTTTATTGAGAAACCTTGTTTCTTTTTTGAAAATAGCAGGACCTGCATGACGTCCTATTTCATAATTTACGGCATCTCCAATGACTGCTGCACATAAAAGAACTGCTATACATAGAAAAACATTAATAAAGCCTGCTCCCGCAACGGTGCCGACCGCAAAGAGGAGAGAATCTCCCGGAAGAAATGGAGTAATTACCAGGCCTGTTTCACAGAAAACGATAATAAAAAGTATAACCAATAACCAATATCCATATGATTCAACAAGTGAAAAGAGATATGTATCTATATGTATGGCAAAAGAAAAAAAGCTTTCTATAATTGAAAGAATCATACAAGACTCCATTATGTGCCGACGGCTCATGCGCAGTCCGGCCCGTCGTCCTCTGGGGAAGGGGACTCCCACAACCGGAATCCGTGTCTTTTCAGACGCTGTTCTTCTTGGATTTCCCGGCAGAGTCTTCTGTGCTGTCTCCCAGAAGGAGCTTGGCCGTGAGGTTTCGGTTCAAGCGGCGCTCTTCATCCAGCTCGGAGCGCAGACGCTCGTTTTCTGCCTGCTGGGCATCAAGCATGGCTTGGACGGCATCAAGTTCCGCCTTCAGCGCGGCGTATTCTTCGGCGCTGTGCTGTTCTGCCTGATAGGGTTCTCCTTCACCGGTCTCCAGCCATTTGCGGGACACGTCCGGCCAGAGTTCGCAGATTCGTCCGGTAAGGGCCGCCAACGCCTTTCCACGGGGTGAGTGGAAGTAGCCGTTAAAAGTTGGCTGGGAGACACCGAAAAGAGCCGCAAGCTTCGTGCGGCTTGATTTTTTTTCTTTGATAAGAAAATCAATGCGTTCTGGCAGTGTTTTCATATTTCAAACAGAAATACCTATTGACTTCAATAGGAAATACCTATTACAAGTCAATCAATAGATGCACATCAAATAATCAGACCAAACAAGACAACCTTTTCCCTATCAGGTTAAGAAAGGGGAATCAAGAATGACTCGGTATGAACTTCTTAAACAATGGATGAAGGAACGTAATGTCTCTTTTGTCTGGCTGGCTGCACAGTTAGGTATCAAGGAAACTCCGTTGCGCCGTATGCTCATGCAGGACCGCATACCTACAAAACGCCATGCTCAACTGGTACGTATTGGAATTCCTGAAGATATGCTTCCTCCGGGTATAGACCTTACCAGTCGCAGACCTGTCATGGTTCCCATGCTCGATGCCGAGGGGCGGATATTGCAGGTGTTGCCCGAGGGGCACGACTCCACAATGGAATAAGGAGGGCAGGGTATGCAGTTTGAGCCGCTTTCTCTTGTGGTGCATAGGGCGGTGCTCAATGCGCCTTCCGGACTCAAGGCTTCGCAGATTGCGGAACAGGTGGGCCGTCCGTACCGGGTGATGATTGCCGAGCTTCTGCACGACGGCACGCGCAAGCCGGACATGGATCTGCTTGTGCCGTACCTCCATGCCACGGGCAGCGATGAGCCTTTAAAGCATCTTGCCAGAGTGACGGGTACGGTGTTCCTTCGCCTCCCCGATGCCGAGTCCGGCATGGAGCCGATAACGCAGGAAATGGCCGACAGCGTGAAGCGCTTCGGAGAAATGCTGTCCGTACTGGGCAAGTCCATAGAGGACGGCGTGATCACCCCCAGAGAGGCGCTTGCCATCAACAAGGAAGGGCATGAAGTCATTGCGGCGGTGCTGCGTGTGCTGAAGCGCACCGAAGCCGCGGCGGACTATTGAAAAAAACGGCCCGCCGTGTGCTTTCCGGCGGGCTGCGCTTTTTAAGGAGGCGTTATGGACAAGCAGATGGAAAACCGTGGGGAACTTCTTCAGGATGCGGTCATCAGCGTGCTGTTTGCCGTGCGTGACGCTGTGGAAGGAGCATCCCGGCTGGCCATGCTCAAGGAAAAGGAGTGCCTTACCCCGGCCGAAGTGGAAGAACTTTACAGCGTTCCCGCTTCCACGCTGGCCACGCGGCGATGCCGCGGCGGCGGCCCGGACTACACGCAGCTTGCCGACGACGGAGGCAAGATTCTGTACCGGCATGAGGATGTCAAGCACTGGCTGGCTAATCGTCATCGGAGGGGCTGAGATGGAGAGAAATCTTTTCGGCTGCGGCCCGCTCGTAATGGGGGGCCAGGTGGGCATAACGCTGGGTCATGAGAATGTTGGCATGGCCGAGCAGCTTCTGCACCGTGTAGAGCGGCACGCCCTGCATGACCAGCCAGGAAGCGAAGGTATGCCGCAGGGTATGGAAAACCACGCGCCGGTGATTCGGGGTGCCCTTGGGGTTCAGCCCCAGCCGTCTGACCGTGTCGGTGAAGACCGGGTGCGTTTCGCTCATGTGGCCGCCCTTGGTGCCGGGGAAAAGGAATTCCGTGGATACCCGGCCTTCCGTGCGGGCCTTCAGAATGTCCACGGCGGAGCTGTTCAGATAGATGATGCGGCGGCCTGTCTTGCCCATGACCTCGGCCGTGCCGTTCTGAAAGTCTATCTGGCCGGCGGTGAGTGTGAGAAGTTCGCCGAGCCTGGCGCCGGTAAGCAGGCTCAGGGCCGCCATGTCGTGCCAGGGCAGGCTGCGCTTCTTCAGGGCGTCCAGCAGAAGACGGGCTTCATCGTGAGAAAGGTAACGGATCCGCTTTTCGTAATTGGCGGGGAGAGATATATCCTGAACAGGGGAGGAGAGATTATGCAGTCGGGCCTTGCGCGTCACATTGAACATGATGCCTACCAGCGTAAGCATGTGCCGGACGGTTCCGGGATCGAGTCCTGCGGCCGTGCGGCTGCGGATGAACTCCGTGAGCAGCTCCGGAGTGATGGAATTCAGCCTGAGGCCGCCGAAGGCCGGGAACAGGTGCTGCCGGGCATAGCTCTGCGCCGTGCTTCGCGTGGCCTTGGAAAGCGGGTGCTGCGTCATGTACCAGTTCCAGGCGTCCGCAAAGAGCGGCGCCACGCGGGGAATGGCGGGGTTCAGCTGTGCCAGGGCGTTTCTTCTCATTTCTGCGGCCAGACGGGCGTTCATGCCCTCGCTGCGCCAGCCGCACTTCACCCAGCGGCTCACGCCGGCAACCTTGATGCGGTAGTAGAACACGATGTCCGGCTTGCCGTCGTGCCGGCGCTTGCTGCTTTCTCTGGTGTATATTCCCGGGAAACGAGTGGTGCTTGTCTTGACGGTCATAACGTTGTCCTCCTGCCGTTTTACGCGCTCTCAGGAAGCCCGGTTTTATCTCCCCGTTTATCTCCCCAACGGCGTAAAAATCTCCCCAAATGTCTCCCCAGCGGCGCAAACAGCTGTAAAAAGACGCAGAGCCTTTTGCGTAAAATAGCAGTAAAAATAATACGTTGCAATGAAAGACAGCAAAATGGAACTTTCCACCCTTCAAGTTTCACTGGAAGGAAAAGCTTGCCCCTCCTGCGGCCAGCTGTTACTATGCTTCCATCCCTCTTTTCCTCAACTCCCTCTCTGCCATGATTGTCAAAAATCCCGTAGAATCCATACTTGCTCTTGCCGCCAGCGTCTTTGACGCCTATTCCGTCGTTCTTTTTGAAGCCCCCCGCAATGGTCAGGGCGCGCAGATCATGGCGGCCTACAGTCAGGGCGATCACATCAATCAAAATGCGGTCATTCAGCCGGGAAAAGGACTCGCTGGCTGGATATTGCGGAACCGTTCCCCCATTGTCGTGGGCTCCATTGATGAAAATCAGGCCTATCTGGGCTACTACAAGGAAGACTGGGAGCCGGAAATCTGTTCCTTCCTCGGCTGTCCGTTGCCGGACGGCGGCATACTTTGCATAGACAGCTGTCAGCGACATGCCTTTTCCCCGGAAAAACAGAAGCTGATTGCCGTATTTGCCGACATGCTTTCTCAGGTGCAGAGCATGGAGAGCCGTTCAGACGGCGGCGTTTCTGCCGAATATCTCCATGCGCTTGATCACCTGGTCGAGCTGCGTCATAACTATCCTGGCTGGAAGAATTACCTGAACAAAATTTTTCCTGTGCTTCTGGATGCTACGGGTTTTACCTACGTCGCCTTTGCCTCTCGGGTGGATGGCAGCTCCACCTACATTATGGAAGGGGAATATCCGCCTCTGCTGCTTTCAGGACAGGAAAATAAGGAATTCTCCATTCACAACGATATCATAGGATGGGTGTTCCGCAACGAGGAGGCCGTGTACAGCGACGGCTTTTCCGGTTCCACGCCCGTATTCGGCAAACGCGAAGGCGTGCCTGCGTTCGGCTGCACAGTATGTATTCCCGTAACCGTGAGCAAGAGTACCTGCGGAGTGTTGTGTCTTGCCATGGAAGAGGCGCGCTCCATCTCAGAAGAACTTAAAATTTTCCTCAGGCTCGCCGCCGATGATCTGGCGCGGCTTTTGGAAGTTCTGTCGCTGCGTTACCGTCTTCGCATGGCGGAAAAGAACGCAAGCAGCAAATAGGATAGTTATGGACACCATGCAGCTTTCTGAACGTGCAGGGCGACTTCTTTCGGTTCTGGATGAAAGCGACGCCCTGTTTATGCGCAACTGGGATCGTCCTCGGACCATCCGGCACAAAGGCACGCGCGATCTCGTGACGGATACGGACGTGGCCATTGAGGCCTTTCTCAAGGAACATCTACGCGATGTCGTGCCCGGGGCCTCGTACATGGCGGAGGAAAGCGCGCTGTCGCTTTCTCCCGAGGGAACGTGCTGGATTATTGATCCCGTTGACGGAACAACGAATTTTGCGCATCACTTCGGCGATACGGCCACGTCCGTGGCGCTTTGGGAAAACGGTCGCGTCGTGCTCGGCGCGGTTTCAGCGCCGGTAAGGGGCGAGCGCTATGTCGCCGAACGCGGAAAGGGCGCGTGGCTGAACGGAAAGCGTCTGCATGTCAGCGACACGGCGTCGTGTGCCGACGCGCTCGTCGCCACGGGCTTTCCCTACAGCGTGCATGAAGATATGGATCAGGTGCTCCGGGACATGCGCATTCTGCTGGATTCCACGGTGGGGGTCAGGCGCTGCGGTTCTGCGGCCCTCGACATGTGCTTTGTTGCATGCGGCAGTTTTGACGCCTATTTTGAGGGCTGGATAAAGCCCTGGGACATCGCTGCGGGCTGGCTGCTGGTGGAAGAGGCCGGAGGCATGGTGACGGGCCGCGAAGGCAATCCCTATGTCTTCAACTCGCCCATACTGGCCAGCAACGGACTGGTGCATGGGGAAATGGTGGGGAATCTTTCTTTGGGCTGAAATCATCCGGCAAGAAACTGCCCGCCGTGTCTGGGGAATATCCATCCGGAACGCACGGCCCAGACAAGTTCCGGGGTCAGCATTTCCTGCTGATGCAGGGCCAGCCCTTCCAGTTCATACTGATCGACGAACATGACGTCGGCCGATCTGTCCGGCGTAGGAATGGCGGGACTCGGACCGGCCAGAAAGAAGGATGCGGAAAGACTGGTTCCGCGATTGTCGGTATAAGGCAGGGATCCAATGAGGCGCAGTCTTGTTCCGGCGACGCCGAGCTGTTCGGAAAGTTCTCTGGCTGCGGCGTCGAGGGGAGATTCTCCGGCAAAAACGCTCCCGATGGCGGAAACGTCCCACAAGCCGGCGTAAAGCGGAGCCGAGGCGGCGTGTTTTTGCAGATAGACCTGCCCCCGGGTATTTTTCAGACAGACAAGCACGATGCGCCGCAGAAGCCCCAGTCGGGAAGCCGTTTTCGGCGAGGTGAGCATCAAAGGTCTGCCGTAGCCTTCCAGAAGTTCGACAAGTTTCTGCAGGCGGGCGGCGGGAAGATCATAAGGGGCGTCGGGCAGGCGTTTCAAAAGAGGACGGAAAGGCATTGACGGTTTCTCGCAGGGAAAAGGTTCGCTGGCTTGAACTTGAGGATATGCCGGAAACGGCGGCGTTGGAAGCGTGTTGTTTTCCTTCCAGCTGGACGGCGGGACAGTTCGCCGAGGCATGGAAACAGCGCTGGTTTGCCGGATACGGCATTTTCCGGGACTCTCGACTGCTGGGATACATTGCGCTGTCGGTGCTGGCCGGGGAACTTGAGGTGCTGAACATTGCCGTGCGCCCGGAAGAGCGGGGCAAGGGATTCTCCCGACCTTTGATGTCCTTTGCTCTTCTGGATACGCTGAACGGGAAGCATCTGGCAAGAAGGGGCGAGACTCCGGAGGGCTGGGAAAGCGGCGTGCTTGAAGTGCGCGTCGGCAACGTTCCGGCAAGGACGCTGTACGTCGGACTGGGATTTGCGCCCGCAGGCATGCGCCGGCGCTACTATGCCGACGGCGAAGATGCGCTGGTCATGACGCTGACGGCAGAGAATTTCCGTAACAGTCTTCAGGAGAGAAGCGGACGATGAGAAGAAAGGACAGGGAAATCACGGAATTTGCACGGATCATTGAGGTCATGCGTCGGTGCAGAGTGTGTCATGTGGCTTTTTTTGATGAAGAATATCCGTATGTGGTGCCCCTGAATTTTGGGCTGAGGGAAGAGAACGGCCGGGTCGAGCTGTACTTTCACGGAGCTGTAACCGGACACAAGCACGACCTTCTGCAGAAAAACGGGCATGTGGCTTTTTCCATGGAAGTGGCGGGCGACATCGTCACGGGGCCGCAGGTGGGGGCGTGCGAGAGTACCATGGAGTTTGAAAGCGTGTGCGGCACGGGTGTGATGGAATACGTCTCGGAAGAGGAAAAGATTCCTGCTCTGCGCGCCATCCTCGAACAGTATCATGTTGAGGAGGGCGATTCGTATCATTTCCACGAGGAAATCGTGCCGTCTCTGGCCGTGTTGAAACTTTCCGTGCTTTCCATGACGGGAAAGAGACGTGTCGTGACTCGATGACGGCGCGACGGACGACTTCTCTAGACGCGCTGTCGAAAATCAACGGGCATATCCGTGACCGGTCCGTCCCCACGGGGAAGAAAGACTGAGAGTACGCCGTTGTGCAGCGATGTTTTGACCGGAGCGGAACAGGACTCGTCCACCACGATGTCAAGAGCAAAATCTACGTTGCCGAACTCCAGGGCGCGGACGTCCTTCTCTTCGGCAGGCACGGGACAACGCGAGCTTGCGGTGATGTGAAGCAGGTTTCCTTCAAGTATTACCTGAAGATTTTGTTCGTTCACGCCGGGCATGTTGGCCGTGATCTGGATGCCGTCCTCAAGAGCCACGACGTCCGTGGCGGGGCGCACCTGCGGATAGCGGTATTTTTGAATCATCGTGTCATGTCCTTCTTTTGAGTTCAATCTGGAGAATGCCGTTGCGGAGTGAAACTTCGGCCTGCGGCAGTACGGGTGTTCCCAGGACAACGGATCGCCGGAAGCGCCCGCTGTAGCGCTCCTCGTGGAGATAGTGCCCCTTGCGGCGCAGCACGCAGCCTTCCAAGATAAGGGAGTCATTGCCCAGAGTTATGTGAACAGCGTCCAGATTTATGCCCGGAAGCAGCGCCTGCACCAGCACCTTGTCCCGGCAGCAGTAGATGTTCACGGGCGGAAAGGGCGCCTGTTCCCGTCGGTCGTACAGCATGGCCGTGGTGTAGAACAGATGGCCGAAGACGGTAGGACCGTCGGCAAGAGGAAATTTTTTCATGCGAGGCACCTTGCTGTCGTCATGGACGTTATCGAAAATCCGGCCGGACGCCGGATCTGACGGAGAAGAGCGTCTGCGTCGGGACAGTAATATGTTTCTCGGCAGGCGCGCCGGCAACGTTTCCACGACGAAACGTCTTATGGTCGGACATGAGTTCTCTCCGTCAATGCGAATCAGGCCTTAGCGTACCGCATCGTCGCGTTCCGTCAATGGCATGATTGACACAAGCTTGAAGAGTGATAGCTTCGGAATATGAATATCATCCGCATAGATCTCCACACGCACAGCACGGCGTCCGACGGCACGGACAGTCCGACAGAGCTGATTCGGAAAGCCGTACAGGCAAAGCTTGCCGTGCTGGCGCTTACGGATCACGACACGCTTGACGGCCTTGCCGAAGCCGAACAGGAGGCGGCAAAGCATGAGATCATCTTTGTGCGCGGCTGTGAACTCAGCACGGCGACGGAATGGGGAGAGGCGCATTTTCTGGGGCTGTGGATTCCCCAGAACGGGGCGAAAACGGCTCCTTTGGAAACGGCGTTGACAAAAGTGCGCGAAAAACGCCGGGAGAGGAATCTGCGCATTGCAGAACGCCTGAGAGCGCTCGGCATTGACGTGACGTATGAAGAAGCCGCGGCGCTGGCCGGAGGCCGTGTGGTCGGACGACCTCATTTTGCCGAACTTCTCTGTCGGCTGGGCGTAGTAGAGGATCGAAAGGAGGCATTTCGGCGCTATCTGGGCAGAAACGGCGAGGCTTTCGTGCCCCGTGAACTGATGAGCCCGGAAACGGCCGTCGCCCTGCTGAAGTCTGCCGGAGCTCTGGTGTCCATGGCGCATCCGCGTCTGCTTCGCGCTCCGGCAGAAGAGCTGGAACGCCTGGTGGTTCGACTCAAAGATGTCGGCCTGGACGCGCTCGAAGCGTATCACAGTGAACACGATGCCGGAGACGTGCGTCTTTGCGTGGACATCGCCGCCCGGCATGAGCTTCAGCTCACCGGAGGTTCCGATTATCACGGGGAGGCCAAGCCGAAAATTGATCTCGGCAGTGGAAGAGGCAATCTTCGCGTCGGCATGAGCGTGTACGAAGAGCTTATGGCCTATCGGCTGAAAACGGGCATGGCTCAGGCCTGACGTGACGGCGTTTTTTAATCATGCACAGGCTGGGCGACTCCCCCTTTTTGAATGGCAATTTCGACAACTCTTCGTCGGAATCTGCCTCATTTAGGTCTGGATGTGCGGTCTTGCTGACGGCAGAAAACGTCGGACACAGTGCCATGATGACTTGTTCTGGCCTGAGGCGACGCAAATCGTGCATCTGAAAAATGAAAGAGAAAACGTTCGGACGGCCGAGGCATGCGCGTTCCCCTCAATTATGATAATTATTAATTAAAGGATGGCTGAGCGTTCCGCACAACCTTTCGGCGACTATCCCATGCAGAGGGGAGGAGAGCGATGCCTCGTCATCAGGACGTATTCCGCTCTGGCTGCTGCCAACGCCATTGCTGCGGCCGGACTAAATTTTTGCGCGGGCGATTCCCGCACACAAAAAAGGGGAGGATGATTCCTCCCCTCAATAGTTATTCTTCCCAGGCCTTTCCCAGATCTTCGGCAATGACTGTGGGCTGAATGGCTTCCGCCCTGGCTTCTTCCAGCGTAGCTTCTCCGCTCAGAACAAGAATGAAGTCGATGCCTGCATTTTCTGCCAGCTTCTTGTCCGTGCTGAGGCGGTCGCCTGCCATGACCATGTCTTCCCGCCGGTATTTTTTCAGAAGAGGCTGCAGCACCGTGGGGTCGGGCTTGCCGAAAATATGCTGAGGCTCGCGGCCTGTCGCTACCTTGTAAAGCGCAAGCATGCTGCCCACGTCGGGCAGAGGGCCCTCCGGAGAGGGGCAGACCTTGTCGGGATGAGTGGCCAGAAAGAGCACTTCCGGATGATTTTCCAGAAGCAGGGCGGAGCGGGACAGCTTTTCGTAGGTCAGCTCCGTATCATAGGCCAGTATGACGGCCTGCGCGCCTTCTTCCTGCTGCTTCAGTTCCGGCATGCGGGAAGCAAGATCGCGGCAGAAGTCACGGTTGCCCACAATATACGCCGTATGTATGTTGTTTTCCTTCAGAAAATCCACCAGCGGCGTGGTGGGGGAAAGTATGAGATCGAGCGTAGCGGGAATGCCCATGCCGTTCAGCTTCTTTACGTATGTGTCCGGAGCCTTGGACGTGTTGTTGCTCAGAAAATGAAAATCCAGCTTTCCCCAGTTGTTCTTGATGAAATCCACTGCTCCGGGAATGGGAATATTCCCGAGATAGACGGTGCCGTCCATGTCCAGAACGACGCAGCGCTTTTCCGATATCTTCATAATGTCTTGTACTCCTGCGAAAATATTGTCGCTGCCTCACGATATACTTTTTCCAGACCTCACGGCAAGGGAAAACACGTTGCGGAATTCATTTTTCAACCCTTTGGGCTCATTGACTTTTTTATACGTCTTGACGCCGTTGATTTAAGAGGTTAAATCAGAAATAATTTTCGTATTATGGTAATTTGTCTCGGATCTTTTTTCGGAAATGAAAATTTTTCTCAGGCAAAAGGGCAAGGGAGGCTGTGTGAAACACACGACTGTAGTCATCATCGGCGGCGGCGCTACGGGCATAGGCATTCTGCGAGACCTCAGTATGCGCGGAGTCAAGGCAGTGCTGCTGGAACAGGGCGGTATTGCTTCTGGTGCAAGTTCCCGCTTCCACGGCCTGCTGCACAGCGGCGGCCGTTATGCGGTAAAGGACAATGAGGCGGCCAAGGAATGCATTGAAGAAAACATGATTCTGCGCCGCATCGGTCGCGAATGCGTGGAAGAGTCCGAAGGTTTCTTCGTCCTCAGCCAGCAGGATGATCCCGCGTATGAAAAGCCCTGGGTCGAAGCCTGCGCCAAGGCCGGCATCAAGGCCGACCCCGTGGACGTCAAGGAAGCGCTCAGACTCGAACCGAATCTCGATCCCGGCATCAAGGCCGTGTACCGCGTGCCCGATTCCAGCGTGGACGGATTCCGCCTGGTGTGGCACAACGCCATGTCCGCCAGACGCTACGGCGGCGAAATGCTGACACATCATGAGGTCTTCGCCATTGACCAGGAAGGCGGCAAAGTGAAGGGCGTGCGCGCCAGAAACCTCGTCACCGGCGAAGAGATCTGCATTTCCTGCGACATCGTGGTCAACGCCGCCGGCTCCTGGGCTGGCAAGATCGCGGAACTCGTGGGACTGGAAGTAGGCGTGCAGCCCGACCGCGGCACGCTGGTGGCGTTCAACCACCGCTTTACGTCCCGCGTGGTCAACCGTCTGCATATGAGCTCCGACGGCGACATCTTCGTGCCGCACGGTTCCATCACCATTCTCGGCACGACGTCATTCCATGCCGATCGCCCCGATGCTCATGAAGCTCCCACCGCCGACGTGCTCAAGCTCCTTGACATCGGCGAAGTGCTCATTCCCAATCTGCGCAGCTATCGCATTCTGCGAGCCTTTGCCGGAACGCGTCCTCTCTACGTAGCCAAGGGCAGCGCGGAAGGTCGCGCCGCAAGCCGCGGCTTCCATATTTCCGATCATTCGGAAGATGGACTGGACGGCATGTTCTCCATCTTCGGCGGCAAGTTCACCACGTATCGTCTGATGGCCGAAAAGCTCTGCGATCTGGTCTGCGCCAAGCTCGGCGTGAATGCCGAGTGCCGCACCGCCATCGAGCCTCTTATCGCCGATCCTTCTCCCGCCATGCTGAACAAGGCCGCCAAGTACTTCCCCGTTCACAGCGTCCCGCTGGTGGCGAACCGTCTGGGCGACGCCTTCCCCATTGTTGTGGAAAAGGCCGCCGCC
The DNA here is from genome assembly GCF_963931295.1 of uncultured Mailhella sp. Taxonomy (NCBI): domain Bacteria; kingdom Pseudomonadati; phylum Thermodesulfobacteriota; class Desulfovibrionia; order Desulfovibrionales; family Desulfovibrionaceae; genus Mailhella; species uncultured Mailhella sp. Next base: position 17,693 of record NZ_OZ007001.1, read on the forward strand.
ATGAAGAGCAATCCCTTGCTCTGCGAATGCGAAATGGTCACCCGTGCGGAAATCGAATACGTGGCGTCAGATCCTTCCAGTCAGTCCATGACGGACGTGCGTCTGCGCACCCGTCTGGGCATGGGCACCTGCCAGGGCACGTACTGCTCGCTGCGCACCATCGGAGCGCTGACCGAATGTCGGGTTCCTTTCCCGCTGTCGCCTTCCGACAACCTGCGCGAATTCCTCCAGGAGCGCTGGAAGGGCCTCCGGCCTGCCCTTTGGGGACTGCAGGCCAGAGAAATGGAACTCGGGCGCGCCGTGTACGCCGCCACGCTGAACATCGACGGAGCGAAAGATGAACAGAAAATCTGACATTGTTGTAGTCGGTTCCGGCATTGCCGGCATGACCGCGGCCCTTACCGCGGCTCAGAGCGGCAAGAGCGTGACGTTGCTCACCTACGGTGCAGGAACCCTGGCCATAAGCAGCGGATGCATTGATGTCCTCGGCTATCAGAACGGTGTGCGCGTGACCGATCCCTTTGAAGCCATGGCCTCGCTGCCTGCCGAGCATCCGTACAGTCTGATCGGCGGAGCCGAGACGGTGCGCGAAGCGCTCGACTGGCTGAAGGGCGTGTGCCGGAAGGGCGGCATCGACATGGCTCATGCGGCGGAGGAGGGCAATCATCGCCTCGTTACCGTCATGGGAACCCTGAAGCCCAGCTACCTCTGCCCCGACAGCTTCAATCCCGACTGCCTCAAGGACGTGCATCGCGCCGCCGTGGTGACGGTGGAAAACATGAAGGACGTGCATCCCGGCCTGATTATCGAGCAGCTCCATCGATATAAGGAATTCGCCGGTAAGGAATTCATGGAAGCCGTGCTTCCCTGTCCCATCGAGCATGCGCACCGCAACATCACGCCTCTCGACATCGCCCGTCATGTGGAAACGCCGGAAGGCATGAAATGGCTCGAAAAAAGTCTGGCTCCGTATGCCAAGCTGTATCCTGTGCTGCTGCTGCCTCCGATTTGCGGCATGAAGCACAGTCAGCAGATATGGAATCAGCTCTGCTCGGCCCTGAAGGTCAAAATTGTGGAAATGGTGTCCATTCCTCCCGGCGTGGCCGGACTCCGCATGCGCGAGGTGTTCAAAAAAGCGCTGAATGCAGCCGGCGTCTATATGGTGGAGAGCGCCGAAGTCGTTCGGGCCGAAGTGGAGGAGGGCGTCTGCAAGGCGGTGTACTCTCTGACGGCCAATGGAGAATGCGGCTGGGATGCCGACGAATTCATCATCGCCACGGGCGGTCTTTTGAGCGGCGGCATTGAAACGGCTCCGGGCAAGGCCTGGGAAAGCATTTTCCGTCTGCCTCTGGAGGCCCCGGCCGACACCGAGGCCTGGTCGTCTCCCGATATCTTTGGTTCAAGCTTTTTCGCCAGCATGGGCGTCAAGGTCAACAGCGATCTGAAACCCCTGGATGCCGAAGGCAATGTGGCGCTTTCCAATGTGCGCTTTGCCGGACGCGTTCTGGGCGGCTATGATTTTGCCGCTGAAAAATGCGGTCAGGGTGTGGCGCTCGCCACAGGCAGGTACGCTGGTATGCTGGCAGGAAAGGAGTAGGACATGAAGCGCCATATCAATCCCGATAAATGCGTTGCCTGCTCCACCTGTGTGGTGCAGTGCCCTGTTGCCGAAGTGACGTCGAAGTTTCTTGGTCCCCGCATGCTGGGACCGGCTTCGGAACGCTTCCGTATGTTGAACAATGGTGAAGATGATTCGCTCAGTTACTGCGCGAACTGCAAGAACTGCGATATTTCCTGTCCGCAGGGCGTGGAGGTTTCCAATATCAATATGCTTGCCCGCGCGGAATACTGCAGGGAACATCGTCCCTCGTTCCGCGACTGGATTCTGGCTCACGGTGAGCTGGAAGCCAAACTCGTCAGCTATTTTCCCACGTTTCTTGTGAACTTCGGCATGGCCAACCCCATCAGCAAGCAGATTCTCGACATGGTCGGCGTAAGCAAAAAGGCCGATCTGCCTAAATTTGCGTCCAAGCAGTTCCCGGCCATGTTCAAGGAATACAAGCAGCCCGACAACCTCACCAAGCGTGTGGTATTCTATCCGGGATGCTTCATCAAGGCCTATGCTCCTCAGACGGGCATGGATCTTGTTTGGCTTCTCAATCAGGCTGGCTACCGTGTTGAGTCTCCAGAAGTGTTCTGCTGCTGCGGAACGCCTCTGTACACCAACGGTTTTGAGGCCGACGCCAGAAAAAACGCCATCAAGAACCTTGAGGAACTCGCGGCCTGGCGCAAGGCCGGCATTCCCGTGCTGTCTCTCTGCCCGAGCTGTCAGCTTATGTTCAAGTCCGAAATTCCTGCATTCTTCCCGGATCTTGCCGAAAAGATGGAATCCACGGCGCTCGACGACGCCATGGAATTCATTCTTGGCTGCATCGAACGCGGAGAGCTGGACCTTTCGGGAGCGGACACCACGCCGCTTGACGTCATCTATCATGCTCCCTGTCACCTGCGGGCGCAAGGCATCGGCTTCCCGGGGCTCGACATTCTGCGTCTGCTTCCCGGCGTTCATGCCGTCAACGCTGATGCAGGCTGCTGCGGCATCTCCGGCAGCTATGGTTTCAAAAAGGAAAAGTACGACATCGGCATGGCCATCGGCTCCAAACTTTTTGAAACCATCAAGGACAGCGGCATTCGCCAGGTCGCAACGGAATGTGGCACCTGCAAAGTGCAGATCATACATGGCACGGGCAATCCCTGCGACCATCCATTGACCATCCTGCGCCGTCGACTGGAAAAAAAAGTCAAGTAATGATTAAAAAATGACGATCAAAATCCGTCCTTCGCGACCCGAGGGACGGATTTTTTATTTTCGGGCCGCAAATAGCCTCCTGCGCGTTTTTTAATTTTTTCATGCCTGAAATGTCAGGCTCAAACTTTTTTTTAAAGATTTTTCACAGCAAAAATCTCCAATTGCAGATATATTTACGATAATCGTTCAAAATTTTGTATTTAGTATAGTCTTTTCGCTCAGCATGGTTGTATGGAAAGGGCCTTATCGTGATGTGTCCAGCTTGAGGTGGACTTTCTGCCATCCTTAATAAATCCAACTTTCGCGCTTGAGTCTTCCTTCGATATATCCATTTCAAAACTTCAATCAGCGCACCGTTAAAATTCCAAAAAACATCTGAGGGAATAACGTCAAAATCAGAAGAGAAGGGGAGGGCAGTAGGAATTTTCCATTCCTGGTGAGGAAGGGCAACGAGAGCTGAGGAGTCCATGACTTTTCTACAGGCTTTCCAGCATGGAAGTGACAGGCGACCTCGTCATGGGATTGCAGGCAGGGGCGATACTCTAGAAGGGAGTCCTTGAACTTTAGCCTGACGGAAAAGGCTAGGTCGTCGAGCGATTTTTTACGGAGCTACAACTGGGGGCTGGAGAGCTATTTCAAAACAGGGAGACGAGCTGTACGGTCCACCATGGGCGGTCGATCTGGTGGTGCGTTGCCTTTGGGGGTCGGGCAAAATGCCTTTATCGGGAATCTAAGCGTCGGTACACTTTGAAATCACTTCCGAATGGGAGCATTCAAGGCTAGGCAACAGACTTTCTGGTTGAAGAATCAGGCTTCGGGGAAAGGCGAGAAGAGGGGCCCTTTTGGTTTGATATTTTTTGTGCGTTGATATATTTATATTTTGTGTTTGAAAAGTTTACATAATTTACATTATGAGACAAATAAAATAATTAATTATCCGCATTGAGATAATTCCTATTAGGAAACATTCTCATTTTTCTATAGGAACTCTTTAAAAAGAAAGTCTTCATAGGAGCCCATTTCCGCCTCGAAAATAAAAAAAACGACTTCCAATTATCAGGAAAGCCGGTTTTTACTCCCTAAGCTCGTTGTTTGTTGGACCTGAGTTCGACATCGAAAATTTGGACTTTAGTTTCCGATTCTGCCTGCCTTGCTTTGACCTGATAAGCTTTTGACTCAGACCTGTTGTCCTAATCTCTCGTCGTTCACAATGCGCAGCACCCTCCAGCCGTAGGATGTAGGTCTCCGCCAGCAGATCTTCATTTTCTCCCTCCGCCTTCGCTGTAGAGCCTCCCTGCCCGGCACTCCCCTACTCTCTCGGAAAATTCCTGCTGTGAATTCCGCTGCCTTTGTCTGACGGCTTTCAATCGACGCCGTCGGACTGTCCGTGCGGTGTGTGGAGAAATCTGTGCGGATGGTATTCATTAAATTTCAAAGATCCCGCACAGGCTTCACCATTTTTGATTTTGGAAACCTATCCGGGGCGGTGGTAAGCCGGATGTCGAGATGATACAGATTCTAACCAGCCTCGATTTATAACATTTTTCACTTTACGACCGCTCTATTGATTACTGGACGAACCAGAATAGTTCCGCGGAGATATTTGCCCGTGATCCAAGCGGCGTCCACAGCCCGGCACCGACGGACGGCATTTTCTCGTCTGGAGCGAACCATCCGCTGCATTCTGAAAAAGGGAGCCTGCGACGAGAAACGCCCCGCTTCCAGATCAATAACTTTGAAATCCTCGCGAACAATCTTGGCTTTCACTTGTACTATCGACGTATGTTTAATTTTAAAGTGATACTTCAGATGAATTCCTAAAATAAACGTATCCTTATGTAATTACTTATCATTATGATCATTATAAAAATCTTTCGTTGCAGAGACTGCCGAGGGAATGACTCTCATGATGAGACTCCCCCGTTCCAGACACCTTCAAACAGACTCCTGTATCTTCGTCAAAATTCATGAACTGCGTATGCCTTCAAAAAATCATGCCGCCCTGCCCTCTTTGCTCGATTAAAAAATGAACGCCCTGCATTTCCACAGGGCGTTCAGCATAAAAGGATGATGCCGTTTTGCTAGGCTTCGTAAGGATACTTCTTATAGCGGAATTCACCACCGCGAGGTCCAGGGTACTGGCCCTCCTCGTGCAGCTTCCTGACGGCAGCGGACTTATCCGTCCACGTCGTATGCAGAAGGTGATGAGACTTTTCGCTCAGAGGCTTGTTCAGAAACTTCTTGTAAAGTTCCTGAACTTGTACGTTGTCCTGAGAGGCGCGATGAACAAAGGACTTGTCTTCGCGGTACACGCTTGCAATACGATCCTGCATATAGTCTTTGATGCTGCGCACACCGGCAATGGCACGACCGGTCCAATGAGCGCCAATAGCCAAACCGCCGGTGAGGATGCAACAGCCACGCAGGAAACCACGGCGGGTAATGCTCTTAATAGACATGGTATCTCCTTATGCCTGCTGATTTTCTTCAAGACGCTGTCTGTAGCTGGCAAAAAGCTGACCGGTCTTGCGTTCAAACACATCCCACACAGTAGGCATGATGGGCTGACCGCCGCCACAGACACATCCGCCGGGGCAGGCCATGAATTCAATAAACTGATAGGGGCATTCACCCGCACGAACCTTATTGAGCACGGCGGGGAAATTCTTGGCGCCATGAACCACGGCCACCTTGATTTCCGTGCCTGCGATATTGATGGTCGCTTCACGGAATCCCTGCATGCCACGCACGGGATAGAAGTCCATCTTGCCGGGCTTTTCGCCGGTCACGGCCTGATAGGCAAAGCGCAGAGCCGCTTCCATGACGCCGCCGGTCACACCGAAGATGGTAGCGCCGCCGGTGGATTCACCCATAAGGGAGTCCACGCCGCTTTCCGGCAGATGCGCAAGATCAATGCCCGCCTTCTTTATCATATAGGCGAGTTCGCGGGTATTGATGGTGGCATCGATGTCTCGGGTGCCGCTGGAGTTCAGCTCAGGACGCAGACCTTCATACTTCTTAGCCACGCAGGGCATGATGGATACCGTATAGATCTTTTCCTTGTCATAGCCTTTCTGCTCGGCGCCGTACGTCTTGGACAACGCGCCGTTCATGCCGACCGGAGACTTGCAGGAGGAAAAATGCGGAAGAAGATCGGGATAATAGGTTTCGCAGTATTTCTGCCAGCCAGGGCAGCAGGACGTGAACTGAGGCAGATCCTTCTGAGCCTTGAGACGTTCCACGAATTCGGAAGCCTCTTCCCAGATGGTGACGTCGGCAGTGAATTCGGTGTCCCAGCAGTGGGCAAAGCCAAGCATCTTGAGGGCGGTAAGCATGCGACCGGTGGTCACGGACCCCACAGGCATGCCGAACGCTTCGCCGAGCGCATAGCGCACGGCAGGCGCGGGCATGGCGATGCACTTCACGCTCTTGTCGGCAAGCTTCTTTTCCAGTTCGGGCACCCAGGTCTGTTCTTCATAAATAGCGCCTTGGGGGCAATGAACAAGGCACTGGCCGCAGTTGATGCAAACTTCGGGATGAGGAATGCTATGCACCTTGCCGGACGCGCCGTAAATGGCGTCCACAGGGCAGTAGCGCTGGCAGGAATCGCAGCCGATGCACTTTTTAGGATCGATCTGCACAAAAGAAAGCTGGTCCGGGTTGCTCCCAACCGCGGGGACATGCGCTTCGTACTGCACATGCTCCATAGTAATACGAGCCATTCAACTCTCCACAGGTAAAATGTTCGGCCATGAATCCCCCGCATGACATGCGGACAGGTCGGGATACATTGCGTTGTAATACCCTACCCCATTAAACGGCTCTTGTAAATAATCCGACTGATTTTTCCTTTTGTCAGTGCAGCTTTCTTGATGATTTCACACAATATTTTTCCGATGTCTGAGGATTTTCTCCTCCGTCCGGGCAAGCTTCGGGAAGGATTCTCCACTGTTTCGACATCGGCGTCGACACATATTCTTCAAATGAGCAACAGTATATTGTTTTTACTCCGGGCAAGGAGACAATTGTTCAAAAGGAGTTATCCACAATATTTCCACATCTCACAGCAGAATAAAAAAAGGCGTCGCAAAAACACGACGCCTTGCATGAATCGGAAGTCAAAAATTTTTACTTAGCGGGCACTACTGCGCCTTCATACTTGTCGTTCATGAACTTCTTGATGTCGTCGCTCTTCAGAACTTCCGCCAGATCCTTCAGCTCAGGACGCTGCTCGTCGCCTTCGCGCACGGCCAGGATGTTGGCGTAGGTGGTGGCGGCAATGGAATCCGCCGTTTCCGCAGCCAGAGCGTCCTTCACCTTGAGGCCGCCGAGAATCGCATAGTTGCCGTTGATGGTGGCAAAGTCAACGTCGGGCAGAGAACGCACCAGCTGAGCGGCTTCGAGTTCCTCGATTTTCAGCTTTTTGGGATTCTCCACAATATCGCGACGGGTGGCGGTCAGTCCTGCGCCATCCTTCAGCTTGATGAGACCATTGGACTGCAGAAGCAGCAGCGCGCGGGCTTCGTTGGTGGTGTCGTTGGGCACGGCCACCACGGCGCCTTTCTTGAGATCCTTCAACGACTTGGTTCGTCCGGCGTAAATGCCGAAGGGCTCATAATGCACGGAGGCAATGGAAACCAGCTTTGTGCCCTTTTCCTTATTGAAGTCGGAAAGGTAGGGCTGATGCTGGAAGTAGTTTGCATCGAGCTCTCCGGCGTCGAGAGCCATGTTGGGCTGCACGTAGTCGGCATACTCGACAATCTTAAGTTCGTGTCCTCTGGCCTTCATCAGCGGAACGGCGGCCTTGAGGATTTCGGCATGAGGGGTGGGAGACGCGCCGACCTTGACCTCGGCGGCTTCGGCCTGAATAAACGCTCCCGCGAAGGCGATGGAAAGCAGCGCTGAACAAAGAACGGGGCAGAGTTTCATGAGTACCTCTCTGAGTTCCGGTGCGGATGCACCAATTAGGATAAGCGCTTGTCAGAGCGCTTTGTCGCCCAGTTGCCCAGCATCTGGAACAACTGAACGATAACGATGAGAAGAATGATGGTGGCGAACATGATGTCCGTCTGATAGCGGTTGTAGCCGTACATGATGGCGAGCTTGCCGAGACCGCCGCCGCCGACCGCGCCGGACATGGCCGAATAGCCCAGAATGGTGATGGCCGCCACGGCGCTGCCGTTGAGCAGGGAAGGCAGAGCTTCCGGCAGCAGCACCTTCACGATGATCTGCCAGGTGGACGCTCCCATGGACTGCGCGGCTTCCACCACGCCGCCGTCGACTTCAAGCAACGAGGCCTCGATGAGCCTTGCGACAAAGGGAGCCGCCGCAATGACCAGGGGAACCACGGTGGCGTTGTTGCCGATGGTGGTTCCCACGAGGAAGCGGGTGAACGGAATGACGGCGATCATCAGAATAAGGAAGGGGAAGGAACGGGTCAGGTTCACCACCATGTCGAGCACGGCGTAGAACACGGGGCGCGGAGCTATGCCGTCCTTGCGGCAAATGACCAGGAGCACGCCCATGACCATGCCGAACACATAGGAAAGCGCCGTGGACACAACGGTCATATACAGGGTGTCGAGCACGCCTTCCCACAGCATTTCCACAAGCTGCGCGTCAAACATGATTCATGTCCTCCAGTTCAAGGCCACGGGAAGCGGCAAAAGCGCGGATTCGTTCACAGGCAATTTCATCGTCGGGGAGCTGCATCACCATCTGCCCGCAGACGACGCCGTCTATTTCGCGCAGATCGGAGTACAGAATACTGAGCGGTTTGCCGCAGTCGAGGATCATGTTGCCGATGACGGGCTCAAGAGTCGTACTGCCGTTGAACACGATGCGCACAACTCTTTCCTGCGGCAGTTTTTCCGGTTTGATGGCTTCAGGAATGACCATGGTCCGGGCGGCTTCCGTGCGAGGGTGATAAAAGACTTCTTCCACCGGACCGGTTTCCGCAATCTTGCCGCCGGCAATGATGGCGACATGGCTGCATATTTTTTCGATCACGCTCATTTCGTGCGTGATGATGACGGCCGTGATGCCCAGACGCTGATTGATATCCTTAATAAGAGAAAGAATGGATTCCGTCGTGCTGGGATCAAGGGCGGACGTGGCTTCGTCGCACAACAGCACCTTGGGATCGGATGCCAGCGCTCTGGCAATGGCCACGCGCTGTTTCTGTCCTCCGGAAAGCTGCGAGGGGTAAGAATTCGCTCTGTCGGCCAGTCCCACAAGTTCCAGGAGTTCCGCGGCTCGGCGACGAGCCTTGTCCTTGGGCGTGCCCACGAGTTCCATGGGGAAGCAGACGTTTTCCGCAGCCGTACGCTGCATGAGCAGGTTGAACTGCTGGAAGATCATGCCCATGGAACGGCGGGCCTGACGCAGTTCTCTGTCGTCGAGGCGGCAGAGGTCCTTTCCTTCAAAGATGACCTGTCCGCCCGTCGGGCGCTCAAGCATATTGATGCAGCGCACCAGCGTAGACTTGCCTGCTCCGCTTCTGCCTATGATTCCGAAAATATCACCTTGATTGATGTCAAGGTTAATGCCCTGCAGGGCATAGACTTCAGAATTCTTGCTCTGGAATTTTTTTTCCAGGTTGCAGATTCTGATGATGGGCTCCGCCATGATTCACTCCACCCGCGCTTGCGGGAAAAAATATGTCCTTCGCATAGAAAGACGTATGAGCTTAGCCTGTTTTTCTTCTTTTGTGAATAGAAATATCTCGCCCTCCCTGACGCCTCTGTACTTTCTTTCTGTTCGTGGTTAAAATATCGAACATCGCCGAGGCCGTTTCTCTGAAAGCGGACTCATCTGAATTGGAGTATGTAATGGCATCCGTCAAAAAAACCAATGCCGCCCGCACGCTGGACAAACTTGGCATTCCCTACGAACTGAACAGTTACCCTGTTGATGTTGATGATCTGTCGGCAACGCATGTCGCCGAGAGCATGGGAGTTGATCCCTCCTGCGTTTTTAAAACGCTGGTCACGCGCGGACATCCGAACGGCATTGCTCTGGCCGTGCTTCCCGGCAATGCGGAACTGGATCTCAAGAAGCTGGCCGCCGTCTTTCACGATAAAAGCGCGGAAATGGTGCCGCTCAAGGAAGTGCTTCCCCTGACGGGATATATTCGCGGGGGCTGCTCTCCCGTGGGCACCAAGAAGGCCTACCCAGTGTGCATCGACGAATCGGCCGTACTGTTTGATAAAATCTACGTATCCGCCGGACAGCGGGGACTGCAGTTCGTCATTGCCCCGGACGATCTGGCCAAAGCCGTGGATGCGGTGTTTGCCGACATCGTTATGAGTTGACGTCATGCATCTCGTTCTGCTTAATGAAATAGCCGACGCACTGGAACGCTCTCTTCCTCCGCGCGAAGCCCTGCAGCTGACGCTCCAGATCATGTCCAGGCATCTGGCCATGAAGCGGGCCGCCATCTGCCTGACGGAGCCGGACAACAGTGAGGTGCGCATTTATGCGTCTCTGGGATTTTCGGCGGCCGAGCAGGCCCGCGGTCACTACGCCATAGGCGAAGGCATCACGGGCCGGGTCATTGCCAGCGGTCGCCCGGAAATCGTTCCCGACGTAGCCGACGACGCCCGCTTTCTGAACAGAACAAGAGCACGGAATCTGCGCAAGGAGCACACGGCCTTCATCTGCGTGCCCATCCGTCTGGACGATCAGGTGGTGGGGGCGCTGGCCGTGGACAGACGCGTGGGCGCGCGGGAAACGCTGGACGATCAGAGCCGCATGCTGACCATCATTGCCGGACTGCTTTCCCACACGGCGGGGCAATGCCGGGCGCAGCTGACGTCGCCGGCGAAGAAAAAGACGTCCGAGCCTTCCGACGGACGCATTCAGGGTTTCATCGGACAGTCGGAAAGCATGAATCTCGTATTTACCCGCATCCGCCAGGCGGCGCCCTCTTCGGCCACTGTTCTTTTGCGCGGCGAAAGCGGCACCGGCAAGGAACTTGCCGCCCATGCCATTCACGAAGCCAGCGGGCGAAGCAAGAATCCCTTCATTTCACTGAACTGCGCGGCGCTTCCGGACAGTCTGGTGGAAAGCGAGCTGTTCGGCCACGAACGCGGCGCGTTTACCGGCGCAACGGGCGTCCGCAAGGGACGTTTTGAACTGGCCGACACCGGCACCCTGTTTCTCGACGAAGTGGGCGAACTCAGTCTGGCCATGCAGGCAAAGCTTCTGCGCGTCATTCAGGAACGCAGTTTCGAGCGTCTTGGGGGCATGGAGAGCATTCAGGTGGATGTGCGCCTCATTGCGGCGACCAACCGCGACCTCGAACAGATGGTCAAGGACGGCACCTTCCGCAAGGATCTCTATTACCGCCTCAATGTTTTTCCCATTCAGCTGCCGCCGCTCAGGGACAGGCAGGAGGACATTCTGTCTCTTGCGGCGTATTTCGTGAAAAAATACAGCGAAGCCAACGGAAAAACCGGGGTGCGTCTTTCGCTTTCCGCCATGGAGATGCTGCAGCGTTACCGCTGGCCGGGCAACATCCGCGAGCTGGAAAACGTCATTGAGCGCGCCGTACTTCTGGTCAGCGAGGAAGGACTCATTCTGCCGCTGCATCTTCCGCCCAACCTTCACAGCGCGGGATGCCCCTACAGCGAAAAGGACGGCAGCGACGCGCCTCCGGCCATGGGCTCGCTGCAACAGCGTCTGGATGAAATGGAGCGGGCCTACATCATTGAGGCGCTCTCGCATTTTCACGGCCATCTCGGTCAGGCGGCCCGGGCTCTCGGGCTGACGGAAAGAATGATGGCCCTGCGCATGAAGAAATACGGAATTACCTACAAGGCCTTCCGCACGTCAAGCTGATCGACGCCGACGTGACGGACGATAGTTGTTTTCCCGGACAGGACGACAGGGAAAGCGTCTCTTCGGAAGATGCTTTCCGAACTACGTCTGCCGAGGATGAACGATGGCGTCTGCATCAAACGGCTTTCGCGTTTGACCTGCCAAAAAAAATCCAATAAAATCCCAGTGTCTTCCCCACCCGCGTGGGGGTGTTTCCATTTCGGTGAATGATCTGCGTGAAGGCATGGCGTCTTCCCCACCCGCGTGGGGGTGTTTCTAGGAGCAGAGAAGCCGCCAAGATATTCAGGAAGTCTTCCCCACCCGCGTGGGGGTGTTTCTGGTACTCCTTCTTTTTCTGGTGGTTCTGGTATGTCTTCCCCACCCGCGTGGGGGTGTTTCTTCTTTTGGACGGATTACAGGAGACGAAGTCGGGTCTTCCCCACCCGCGTGGGGGTGTTTCCAATGCAGTGCTCCTCGAAGAAGCGACGCCAACGTCTTCCCCACCCGCGTGGGGGTGTTTCTATCTAATAGGACATTTGCACTTTTTATAATGTGTCTTCCCCACCCGCGTGGGGGTGTTTCTGGTATCCGATGGAAAGTCGCTGATGCAAAAGCGTCTTCCCCACCCGCGTGGGGGTGTTTCTCGGAAAAACCCAAGTCCCACGCCGTCACTACAGTCTTCCCCACCCGCGTGGGGGTGTTTCTACCTAAACGCCTGCAACGGCGCAGCGCAAGACGTCTTCCCCACCCGCGTGGGGGTGTTTCCCTTATACAAGGATTCTCCGAAGTATCGAGGAGTCTTCCCCACCCGCGTGGGGGTGTTTCTTGATTTTAGAGATTTTGTAGAAAATATTCCTGGTCTTCCCCACCCGCGTGGGGGTGTTTCTCCCGCACGGCCTACCAGCTGGCCGAAGCTGTTGTCTTCCCCACCCGCGTGGGGGTGTTTCCATCACTATCCCGAAGTCGCGAAACACAAGCACGTCTTCCCCACCCGCGTGGGGGTGTTTCTCCTCAGCTCGGCCCCCAGGTGACTATCCCGGTGTCTTCCCCACCCGCGTGGGGGTGTTTCCGCGGAGCTCACTTTCGTTCACCTTCGCGCCGGGTCTTCCCCACCCGCGTGGGGGTGTTTCCGCAATTTTGACCACGTCGATTGCTGTGGGATGGTCTTCCCCACCCGCGTGGGGGTGTTTCTTGCTACGGGCATGAAAAGCCGTCTCGATCAGTGTCTTCCCCACCCGCGTGGGGGTGTTTCCGAAAGCGGAGGTTTTCGCCTCGATACGATCGTGTCTTCCCCACCCGCGTGGGGGTGTTTCTGCAACCGCGGGCGGTGAGATGTACCGCGGGGCGTCTTCCCCACCCGCGTGGGGGTGTTTCCCTTCTTGAGGCCATGTCGTTCCATGACTTCAAGTCTTCCCCACCCGCGTGGGGGTGTTTCTCAGGAACATCATTCAGGAGATGTGTATGACTAGTCTTCCCCACCCGCGTGGGGGTGTTTCCCTTCTTGAGGCCATGTCGTTCCATGACTTCAAGTCTTCCCCACCCGCGTGGGGGTGTTTCTTGCAAAGGTGAAGCTCACATGCTCAAGCACAGGTCTTCCCCACCCGCGTGGGGGTGTTTCCGACGGATCGTATTATCTGGCCCTTTTTACGGCGTCTTCCCCACCCGCGTGGGGGTGTTTCCGACGACCTTGCGGGCAAGTATGAAGCGGGGACGTCTTCCCCACCCGCGTGGGGGTGTTTCCACGTTGATACCCTTGGGCGTGCCGATGAAGAGGTCTTCCCCACCCGCGTGGGGGTGTTTCTCGCCTTTTTCGGCCGTCGGCGCTTGTCCCCCGGTCTTTCCCACCACTGGAGGCGCTTCTACATTCCTTCTTCCTCTTTTTCCGCAAGTCCACATCCGTTTTCCCGGCTGGCGGGCAAGCCATCCCTCTCATCACATTGATGTCCCCATAAAAACTTCAATCGACACTTGAAGTTTTTACAAAATGCATCCCCTTTTTTCATCACGCCCCCCCCTTCTCCGCCGATTCATGCTCCGGCGGCCCCTTGACTGCTGAGCCGTCTCCAGCTCAATATCTGGGCCACAGGCATCGCCGAATCCGACGTCATCCACGGCGTCGCATTCATCAAGCTCCCCCTTCACTTCGTCCTTTCCCCTTTCTCAAAATCCGGGCGTGACCGCAAAGGCGAAAGGCCCGCCGTGACTTCCGTCATGTCGTTTCAGTCTCTGCTTCTCCGCACCGATGTGATGCGTCCGGAAAACCGTAAGACGCCCTGCCTTTTCCCGTGCGCCATGTCGAAACATTCGCTTTTGTACTCCGAAGCCGCCTTGCATGCGCACGCATCTCCGAGCTGCGCTCCCGTTTTCCAGACACCGGGCAACAAAAAAGGGCGAAGCCTTTGTCAGACTCCGCCCCCTATCGTTCAGGCCGAATATTTACAGCTGGCCTTTTTTCTTCAGAGCTGCATACCAGAGAGGATTATGATGCTCCACATGCTTTTCGGGCACAAACCCCGTGAACATGGAACGCAGCGCGGGGCCTTCGCCCGGAGCCAGCGCAGCCATGTAGATATGCACGGGCAGAAGAATGGCCATGATGCCGGCACAGCAGAAATGTATGAAAATGCTCCACTGCAGCACGGTTTCCGAAACGGCATAAGCAACATTGCCGGAGAAGAATCCCATGATGACGCCGGTTGCGGCAAGGCCCACGCTGGCGATGACCGCCACCACGGCCACCATGCGCTGACCGGCATTGTAGAAGCCCTGCGGCGGCAACGCAGGATCAATGCCCATCTTCATGGTCATCTTCGGACCGAGCACCAGCCACAGACCTTTCTTCATGCACCAGGCAATATCGCTTTTCATCTGGAACGTCGTGACCTCCCGCAGGAAAGTCAGCACCTCACGACGGGAGAACAGCAGGATATAGCACGCGTACACGATGACCCACACGGAGCCGACGATGAGATGGGCCACAAGCAGCCCTCTTCCGCCGAACATGCCGTGCCAGAAATCGATCCACCACTGACCGATGGGCTGCATGTCGCCGACAAGCAGCGCGAAACCGGAAAAAAGCAGGAATATCCAGCAGACGGCATTAAACCAGTGCATGAATATTGCGGAACGGGAATGTCGCCGGATCATGCATTATCCTCCTTATCATGCTTGTCGTCATCAGAGGCGGCGAGCTTCTTTTCCGCCGCAATTTCCGCGTCTTCCTTTTCCGAAGACTTGACGAGCTGACGCACGAAGGTGCCCGTCAGCGCGGCGAGAACCAGACCGCCCACCCAGGTGACGCCCTTGGCCAACGGAGGAATCGCGCTCACCGGATGGCTCACCGTGCTGGCCTCGGGCAGCTGCTCGGGAGTGGTACTGTCAAGATAGGTCAGCGTAGGCTTGGCTCCGCTGCCGAGCGGAACAACATGCACGGCCTTGCGGGAGGCAAGCACCTTCGCCACTTCGGAAGAAGGATCGTCGGCGTCGCCGAAGATGCGGCAGTGCATGGGACACACGGCCACACAGGCCGGAATCTGTCCGGGAGTGCTGCCGTGGCAGTAGTCGCACTTGTCGGCCGTGCCGGTCACCGGATGACGGAATCTCGCGTGATACGGGCACGCTTCAATGCAGCTTCCGCAGCCGATGCAGCGGGAACGGTCGATTTCCACGGTGCCGTCCTTGGCCTTCCAGGTGGCGCCGGTGGGACAGGCGCGCACGCAGGAGGGATCGTCGCAATGCATGCAGGCACCGGGCTGAAACTTGAAGCCGCAGGGAGAATTTTCGCTGTTCGTTTCGCGCACCCAGTTGCGCGAAAGTCCGTAGGGAACATGGTTGCGCTGCTGGCATGCTATGATGCATGCCTTGCAGTCCATACACTTTTCAGAATCAATGACCATGACATATCGAGCCATGACTCACCTCTCATATTTTTCTCAGACGGCAGCCCGTGCAGTTGTGCTGCGCGGAAATGCGGTCCCAGTAATTCGGGAGGATATCGCAGATGGATTCGCTCTGGTTTTCCTTCAGCGGCGTGGTCCGGCAGCAGTTGGCCGGAGTGAATACCGCGCCCGGAAGAACGTTTTCCGTAATATCGACCCAGCACTCAATGCCGCCCATGGTGGTTTCCAGCATCACGCGGTCGCGCTGCTTGAGTCCCAATTCCGCCGCCGTCTTGGGGTTGACCTGCACAAAGCGGCCGTTGGAGAACTGAGCCATGGATCTGGCGAAGTTGGTCAGGGTCTGCTGCCAGTGCCAGAGCTGCTTGCCCTGCGTCAGTATGAGCGGGAAGTCTTTCTTGCCGTCCTTGCCGTGAGGATGTCCCTTCGGATAGTCCCAGCGATTGATGCCGCCGAACACTCTGTCCATAACGGTCATCTTGCCTGTAGGCGTCAGCAGCTTGCCTTCCGTGAACACCGTGCCCTTGCGCTCTTCTTCGCCTTCGGCGAAAAGCGGCCACGTCACCGTGGAGGAATGACGCATGCGTTCCATGGTCAGGCCCTTCCAGGAAGGAACCTCGGCCTGCAACATGCGGCAGATCTCTTCCGGATCCTTGAAATCGGGATAGCGTTCCGGATCGAGCTTGCGGCCGATGTCGCGATAGAACTGCCAGGCGGGCACACAGGAACCGGGAGCCTGCACGATTTTTTCGCGCCAGGCCACCTGATTTTCGTTGCCGTAGCCGCAGCCCTGGCTTTCCGGTCCGAACGTGGCGGGAATGAACAGCGTGGACACTTCCGACTCTTCATCGAGGAAGAAGCCCATATGTACCACAAAGGGCACCTTCTGGATGGCCTTGCGCACGCCGAGGGCATCGGGATTGCGGCGGTAGCTGGAGTTCAGGAAAAGGATGTCGAGATTCTTCTTTTCCATGGCCAGACGCAGACGGCGGAAGTTCATCTTCGGCGTATTGTTTTCGCCGAAGAAGTGATCCACGAGTTCTTCGCCGCCGCCGGGCTTGCCGCTCTGGAAGGTAAGCATGCCCTTGCCTTCGCCGATGAGGTTGTCACGCAGTGCCTGAAGAAGAATGATAGAGCGATCCGTGACAATGCCGTTGGTCTGCCGCGAAAGCGAACCGCCCAGCCATACGATGGTCTTGCTGCTTGCGGCGAGCACGTCGTAGAAGGCCGCAATGTCCTTCTGCGGAAGACCGGTGATGGATTCCACGTAGTCGAGCGTGAACTTTTCCGTCTGGGGAGCGAGATTTTCAAAGTCCTCGATCTGGAAGCGGGCGCGTTCTTCGTCATAGGCCCCCTTTTCCAGAATGTATCGGATGGCTCCGAGCGCGAGAATGCCGTCGGTGCCGGGCTCCGGACGCAGCTGCGTATGACACCAGATGCTCGTGCGGGTTCTGCGCGGATCGATGTAGATGATCTTGGTCTCTGCCTCGCGCGCCGCCTTGAGCCAGCGCGTGTAGGGCGGATACAGATCGTTGACGTTGGCGCCCCACAGCACCAGCGTTTCGGCCTTGGGCAGTTCGTCCACCTGCGTGGAGCCGCTGTTCACGCCGAGCATGAGACCGAGCATGTTCGAGGCCGTGGAAACGCAGGTTTCTCCCGGAGGCATGGCCTGAACGCTGCCCACCGTGCGCAGCGTCATGAGCGCCGCAATTTCCGATTCCAGGCAGTCCCACAAAGGCATGGTCAGGGCCACGCGGTTGCCGGCCTTGGCTCCGTACTTGTCGCGCACGGCCTTCATGCGCTCCACCACCATGTCCACGGCTTCCTGATAGGAAATTCTGCGCCAGCTGCCGTCAGGCTCATGATACATGGGTTCCGTGATGCGGAAGGGGCTGTTCATCAGTTCCAGAATGGACATGCCCTTCGGGCACATGGCGCCGCCCGTCCAGTGATTGCTGCTGTCGCCGGTAACGCTGAGAATTTTGCCGTCCTGCACGCGCGCCTTATAGGTGCAGCGCACCTGACAGAAGGGACAATAGCCCTTGACTTCCGTTATCGCTCCGCCTTTCGGAGGGATATAACCGATGGCTCCGGCCTTGTCGGGATTGGCAATGGCGGCCCCTCCCGCAAGCAGAGCTGCGCTCAGCTTAAGAAAATTTCTTCGTGAATACCTGTCGGGCATGATAAACCTGCCTGTTGAACTTGTTGAGCAGAAAGATTTCCGCCAGAGAGTAGGCCTGTAGGACCCCGCGCGACTCGACAGAGGAACGCTGCGAAAAAATTTTTCGGAACCGGCATTCCTGGCGTCTGTCAAAAAAGAGCCCACGCGGTGCGGCATTGAAACAGGCTGCTTCGACGCCGCAATTTCGACGACGAGCCTCCCGTTGTGCCGGAATGTTCGGGCCTCATAGGGAAAGAAAAGCCAGACAAGGAGTCTGGCCCTTCTGCTGAAGCATGCATCACGGCGTGATGCATGCTTCAGCGGGACATGAAAAAGGCACGGGAATCGCAGAATTCCCGTGCCGGACCGATGTTATTTGAACACGTCCATGCCCTTCAGATGTTCATCGTACATCTTGCCGTACCAGCGGCTGATGAAGTGAACAGTGGAGCGGCACGCCTTGCCAACGACAAGGTCAATGTTCTTGCCCTCGGCGCGAGTAGCGAGGTTGCCAGTCTTGGCCTTAGCGGTCTCGACATGCCAAGCCTTCACAGTCTTGCCGTCAAATTCATCGATAACGATCTTGAACTGGTTGTTAGGACCAACAAACACGTTGTTGGCTCCGCCGTCGAGCACGATCGGTTCCTTATTGGCGATCATGACTTCGTGCGGATAGGTGCAGGTAGCTCAGGTCTCGGGACGCGCCAGGAACCGCGGGTCATCAGGCCAGTCGGAACCATTCTGCACGTCGACGACATCAGAGTACGCAACCAGATCAACCTTACCGTCCTTGAACGGGTTGCCGGGGCGAATGTTCAGATGGACAAGAGTCTTGCCGTCTTTGGAAACGACATAGCACTTGTCGCGCTCAACCATGGACTGCATGAGCCACTTGGCGTTCTTGGAGTCGATGTAGAGCTTCTTGGTGGTGACGTTTCCGGCCTTGTCGGTGATGGAAACGTTCACGCTGTCCTTGCCGATGTTCTTCACAGCCACAGTGGCGTCGCCGACCTTGAAGGTGGCATTGTTGGCATAGGAGCCGACAACAGGCTTGGAAGGCGACATATAAAGATCGGTGCAGCTGTCGGTGGCAAGTTCACGAACGTGAACATTGTCATTGGCGTCGATCTTGTCCACGACGACATAGGTGCGGCCCACGCTGGAAACGTTGCTGCCGTAGTCGAAGCGGGAGAGATTATTCTTTTCGTCAGGAACGGTGTGTCCCACAGGCTGCTTGGAACCATGCACCAGAGCGCCGTCGGCGGCGTCATTGCCGATGCTGGTGCCGACCTTCACGGGGAAGGTGGAACCGTAGTAGTTGCCGGTGGTCTTCACGATCTTGAAAACGGCTTCCTTGCCGTCGGCCAGACCGTAGGTTTCCCAACCTTCCACGGAGGAAAGTTCCCAGCCGCGGGACTTGTCCGAGTTGCTGGTGATAATGTCGCCCTTCTTCATGACGACGTCGCGGATCACGTCGCGGATGTAGCGATCCACGATGACGCGATAGGACTTGCCGGCCATGGTGGTGGGCTCGTTATCGAAGGGATACCAGTTGCTCGAGCGGGCAGTGGTGTACAGACCTTCGGAAGGGATGATGATCTTACCGTCTTTGATGTAGCTCTGACGAATGACAATACCGTCGTTGATGGTGCGTTCGAGGCCGAGCATGGTCTTCTCGTGACGGTTGTTCACAAGACCGATCAGCTTGGCCACAACGGCGGCATTGGAGGCAGGAGATTTCATGGCAGCGCTGCCTTCGACAGGCGCCACTCCGGCCAGAGCTACTCCGTTCAGGCTGGCGGCAAGCAGCAGAGCAAGAGACAGCTTGCCGAGGCCCTTGAGAGCACTCATGTTCATAGGAACTCCTTGGATGATTAATTCCGGCCCGTCAGAACATGGCGGCCAGAGCGTTCTGCGCCGCCCCGGCCACTGTCTGACGGAATTCAAGATTTCCCAGTGAAATCCCGGAATTATAAATACAACTCAGGCGTTGAAAACGCGTGAAGAGTTAGCAGTTGCAATCGAAGCTGGCAACGCCTTCGATTTCAAAATGTTCGTTGATCTGCTTGATCTTGGTATCGGTGACGCCTTCCACTTCCTTCAGCTCGTCGTAGCTGGTAAAGTCGCCGACGTTCTCGCGATACTCTACGATCTTTTTCGCAAGATCAGGACCGATGTTGGGATCAGCGGCAAGTTCTTCCTCGGTGGCGCTGTTCAGGTTGGCCTTTTCGGCAGCGAAGGCAGGACCGGCGAAGCAGAGGGCCGCAACGGCAAAGCATGCAAGAATACGCTTGATATCCATAACAGTTTCTCCTGAAAAATAAGGTGGAAAACGTTGTTCCGATCTAATAATCGTTTGAGATTCGCCTGTCAAGTTTCTATTGAAAAGGAAAAAATTTCCCCCCTGCTTTATATCTGATTTTCTCAGATTGTGAAATTTTTATTATAATTATTATAAAAAATGCATCCCAAAGGTGACCCCCCGGATCAGGCGGGAGCGTGCTCCGTCGTTCGGAAGGTGAAATCCGCCGGACGAATATGCACCCAGACATCCGCATTCGGTTTCAGCGCAAGGCTTTTGACGCACTCGGAAGAAAGGATGGCGCAGAACTGATGCTCGTTATTTTTCAAACAAATCATGACTCTGGCCTCGTCTCCGCAGCTGAGAACGTCCGTGACGGTTCCGGCGAAGCAGTTGTCCGCCTCCACCGCTTCTTTCAGCACCTGCACCTGCAGGGAACGGACCACGATGCTCGCCTCGCTCTGCTCCGCGAGCTCAAGCCTCGCAAAGGTTCTTGAGGAACACTGAACAAAAAAGGAGGTCCCGGCCGCAGTCACGCACAACAGGCACGAGAACTCTCCCCGTCTCATGAGCGTGAGCGTTCCGGTCACCACATTGTGCCGACCCGTGCGGCTTGCGTACTCCCACTGACGGAATATTTCCCGCAGCCGCTCCAGCTCGCCCGCCTTCGGCCGACCGCCGTTTCTTCTGCCGAGAAAGAACTCCACCGTGGGAAGGGGAACGCCGTGTCGAAGAAGTTCCTGTTCCCGAAAATTCCGCAGATCCGTCGGCCGGAAATCCGGGAGTCCGGCCTCAGCCGCACGCAGCGAAAAAATGCGCCGCACATAGGCCGGATCGAGACGGCAGAGCCCGCCTTTCGCGCGCACGTTGTACGGGGCGTCGCGCAGTTCCAGCATGCGGTTCAGGGCGGTTCGCGGCAGGGGCAGTTCCCGGGCCCAGCGCCCCCTAACGCGCAGCACGCTCCGCTCGGCGTCGATGTCCGTAGCATCGTTGAGCGCCAGCGCCTCGCCCAGTCTCAGCGCCGCAAAGCGCATGACAAGACATACCAGCAGCACGCGGGAACGCGAACACTGCTGCGCGGGCGAAGCCGCCTTTTCATGCCAGTGATAAAACGCCTGGAGCACCTCTCGCAGTGTTTTATCGTCCAGTTCGTGCTTCTCGGAAAACACCTCTTCCTCCGTATGTTCCATACGCTGACCTCCCGGCGGGACACTGCCCGAAGATATCGCGATTTTTCAGAAAAAAGGACTTTCTTGCGGCGGCAGGGAATAAGTCTATGGTGAAATGCGGTCGTATCGCGCGCTTTCGGCGTGCGGAAAGAGGAACATGGCTTGCCGGAATATCCTATCCCGATTATATACCGGCAGATGCGTACCGCGGGATGCGCCTGCATTTCGGGGAGCCGACAGCACCCTCATGCATAAAAAAGTTCCCGCCAACCGCAACAATCACGGATTTCTCATGAATATAGGAAATCATACCTTCAATGAATTCAAGAGCATGGCAGAACGTTTCCATGGCTACGCCGCTCCCGGCCTTCTGCTCGGCGGCTACATGGTAGCGCTTGCGCAGCGGCATCTGCCGGAAGGAACGCTGTTCGAGGCCGTTTCCGAAACCCGCAAATGCCTGCCGGACGCCGTGCAGCTGCTCTCATTGTGCAGCATGGGCAACAACTGGGTCAAGGTGCGCGACATAGGAAGATACGCCGTCACCCTGTACGACAAATATACCGGCAAGGGCGTGCGCGTCAGCGTGGACGTAAAAAAACTCGAAGCCTGGCCCGAATACTACGACTGGCTCATGAAGCGCAAGCCCAAGCGCGAGCAGAACGAAGCAGAACTTTTGCGTGAGATTGAAGAAGCCGGCGACAGCATCTGCAAGGTGGAGGAAGTGGCCGTCCACGCCGATCTTCTCGGCCATGCTCACTCTGGAGCCGTGGCCGTGTGCCCGGTATGCGGCGAAGGCTATCCTTTAAAGGATGGTCCCATCTGCCGCGCCTGTCAGGGCGAACGCTACTACGCGACGGCAAACGCCGTCGCAGCACCGAAATCCCGCCCTGCGGCTCCGGGCATACGGGTGGTGTCCGCCGAGGAAGCAGTGGGCAAGGTGCTGGCGCACGACATGACGCGTATCGTTCCCGGCGAATTCAAGGGCTCGGCCTTCACCGCCGGTCAGACCGTGAGCCCCGGCGACCTCTGCCGACTCCAGCAGATAGGCCGCTTTGACGTGGCCGTGATCGACGATCAGGCTTCCATGGAAGGCGAAGCCCCGGCACATGAAAACGAAGCTGCGGAAAGTTTTGCCCGACGCATGGCCGGTCCCGGCGTGCGCTACTCGCTTCCTCCCCGCGAGGGAAAGATAGACTTTGTGGCCGACTGTTCCGGTCTTCTTTCCGTGGACGTGAAAAAGCTTGAGCGCTTCAATCTCGTGCCGGACGTCATGTGCGCCTCCCGTCAGGACGCCACACTTGTGCAGGAAGGGAAGAAAGTGGCCGGAACCCGCGCCATTCCGCTGTTTCTCGACCGCGCCCTGCTCGGCCAGGCTCTGACCGTGCTCGGCGACGAGCCGCTTTTCACGGTGACGCCTCTGCGTCGCGCCCGCATGGGCGTGCTGGTGACGGGCACGGAAGTGTTCAACGGGCTCATCGAAGACAAATTCATTCCGGTCATGAAGGAAAAAGCCAGACAGTACGACTGCGACATTCTGCGCACTGCCATCGTGCCCGACGACAGACAGAAGATTGCGTCCGAAGTGCAGCGCATGAAGGATGCCGGCATTGACCTGCTGGTCACGACGGGCGGCATGTCGGTGGATCCCGGCGACGTGACGCGTCCCGCGCTTCTTGACGCGGGCCTGACGGACATGCTCTACGGCATGCCCGTGCTGCCCGGAGCCATGGCCATGGTGGGACGCATGGAATCTGCATCCGGCGACATTCAGGTCATGGGGGTTCCGGCCTGCGCGCTGTTCTTCAAGAACACCGTGTTCGATCTGCTGCTTCCCCGTCTGCTGGCTGGTCGCCGCATCACCCGAGGCGAACTTGCGCGCCTTGGCGAGGGCGGCTACTGCATGGCCTGTTCCATCTGCACCTACCCCAAATGCGGATTCGGAAAGTAGCATGACGGGGCTCGTGCTGGCCGGAGGCCTTTCCTCCCGTTTCGGAAACGACAAATCCCGCGTCGTCTTACACGACGACGCGGGAGACATGGCAGACTTCAGTCTCCGTCTGCTTTCCTCGCTGAAAGAGGTGCGTGAGCTTGCCGTGTCCTGCCGTGCGGATCAGGTGGAAGATATGAAGGGCAAGCGCGCGACGCTGGTTCCCGATGAAGAAGACGGCCCGCCCACGCCGCTGAAAGGGCTGGTGGCCGCGCTTCGCAGACTGCCCGCTCCGGTGCTGGCCATTCCGTGCGATCTTCCGCTCATGACGCCGGACATTCTCGAACTGCTCATCCGGGCACGAGCCCGCGCCCTGGCGGAAAAAACGCCGCAGAGCCCGGCTCTTCTGCGCACGACCTTCATCGACAGGGACGGATTTCTGGAATCTCTCATCGGCATTTACGAAGCGGAGAGTCTTCCCTTTCTGGAAAAGGCCCTGCATCAGGGGCGCTGGAGCATATGGTCCGCCCTGCCTCGGGAAGGCAACTGTCTGGTGCCCCGTCCCGACTCCCCGGCATTTCTCAACATGAACACGCAGGAAGAATTTCAATGGGCCGTCGGCTATCTCACAACCCGACGCTGATGATTGCTTCTCTGCCGATCACCCTTTATAAACGCTCCGTCCGACCTTGGGCGGAGCGTTTTTTTTCACGGAGCGCCTGCATCCACCTCAGCGCCCTTTTCGCCGCCTCGTCCCTTTTTCCCAAAAAGCTCCCGCATCGCCGAGGCTTTTTTGCCGATGAAAAACGTCGCCTCAGCTTTCGGAGAATAATTCTTCAACCATCGCTTGAAAGAGCGACTCGCCCCGCCGCTTCCTCACGCTTGTTGACCGGCGTCGCTTGTCCGCCATCCTCCCCTTTTTAAATAAAAACATCCCGGAAGAACGCCGAAGCCAATTTCCGGGATGTTCATTACTTATCCGTCAGGCCAGAATGAGCTGTTCCCTGCCCTCGCGAAGAGGCAACACCCTTCCTATGCAATAGGCTGGTTCCCCAAGCGCCGCCAGTCTCTCGCAGGCTTCCTGCCTTCGTTCCGCAGGCACGGCGAGCAGAAGTCCGCCCGAGGTCTGCGCGTCGAAGGCCAGCGTGGCGCGAAGCTCGTCCGCGCTTTCCGAAACCAGCGTATGACAGGCGCAGTAATCCCGGTTGCGATACGTTCCCGCGGGAATCAGACCGCAGGAAGCAAAATCCTCCACCTGTTCGATGAACGGAAGCGCCGCCGTGTCGATTTCCACGGAAACGCCCGAGCCCTTGGCCATTTCCAGAACATGACCGCCGACGCCGAAACCGGTGACATCCGTGGCGGCCCTGAGTCCCATGTCGCGGATCAGCGAAGAAGCGTTTGCGTTCAATCTGGTTGTCCAGCGGTACATGTCGCGCTCCGCCTCGTCGCTGCCGGGCCACTTGGCCTTCACAGCCGTGGCCAGCACGCCCGTGCCCAGCGGCTTGGTGAGAATAAGAGCGTCTCCGGGCACAAGACCGTCGTTGCGCGCCACATGTGCAGGATCAATCACCCCCGTGACGGACAGGCCGAACTTGATCCATTCATCATCCAGCGTATGCCCTCCGGCCAGCACGGCCCCGGCTTCGCCCACCTTTTCCATGGCACCGGAAAGAATGTCCGCCAGCACCGAAAGCGGCGTGTCCGATTCCGCCGAGGGAGAAGGAAAGGCCGCGATGTTCATCACCGACCACGGCCATCCGCCCATGGCGTAGACGTCGGAAAGAGCGTTGGCGGCCGCCGTCTGTCCGAAAAGGCGCGCATTGTTGCCTATGGGACCGAGAATGTCCACGGTCTGCACCAGGGCGAGCCCCGCAGGCGGAGCCTTCACCAGGACGGCGTCCTCATTGTTGGAAAAGCCGTGCAGCACGCGCCCTTCCCTGTCCGGCGGCGGCGTGATGTCGGAAAGAATCTGCTCCAGCAACTCCGGAGCCGTCTTCGCCGCTCAACCGGCGCCCTTGGTTTTATCCATCAGACAGAATGTCGACATACAATCTCCAGGCACGTCGCGTGCCTACCTGTTTTTCATGTTCAGCGCCCGCATCGCGCCTTCCGCCGCAAAGGGCATGAAGGCCGAGATGGACGTCGCAGGCGTCGGGTTCGTCAGCTCTCCCGTAAAACGCGCCCCCTGCGCCGCCAGCACGCATGCCTCTTTCAGCGGGAATCCGGCCGCGGCAAACGCCGTAAGCAGCCCCGTGACGAGATCGCCCGTGCCGCCCACCGGTTCCATAAACGGCAGACAGGGCTCCGTCACCCGGCCTGTCTCCCGTCCTTCCTCCATGATAAGGTCTGATGATCCTTTGACAAGAAGAAGGCGCGCGCTGTCGCCGTGCTCCCAGGCAAGCCTTGCCAGATCCTCGGCCCGATTGTCTTCCGAAAGAAGAAAGCCGCGCGTATAAAAAGGATGCGGCGCTTTTTCATCCGCCAGAAAAGCCAGTTCGCCCGCATCCGGCGTGAACACGTCGTAGCGCGAGGCATAGCCGCTCATCTTGGCGGCGTACATGAAGCCCGCATCGGCAACAAGCGCCGGCATGGGGCCCCGGCGCGCCTCCAGCGCCATGAGAATTCTGTTGTGCCCGTCCACGCTGGGAAAAAGATAGTGAAACGTCAGGCCGGAAAGATTCGCTTCCTCCTCTCCGAGCCACGACGCCAGCCAGGCATAGAGCGCCGAGCTTCCTTTCGACGAGCCGCAGTCTCCCGCAAGAAGAATCTGCGGACGGGGCGCGCCGAGTTTCTCCGTTACCAGCAATGCCGCAGCCGCGAGCGCGGGCGTGCCCCGCTGCACGGGCACGGAAGGCACGGCGGCCTCTTTCCCCAGAACACGGACATCCTCGGGTTCAAGCCTGTCGCCGTTCACCTTCCAGGAGCCCAGGCACAGGGGAAAATCGTCATCCGGCACGGTACCGCATATCAGCCAGCTCATGCTCCACCTTCCTGCCGCCACAGACGACGGGCCTCAAGAAATGCCTTCTGGAGCGCGTAGGAGCACAGGGTGTGCCCCTGCACGCGGGGTTCCTCTGCGCCCGCAATGCTTTCGCCGACCAGAAGCGACGCAAGATACGGCACATCCGGGCAGCCGCCGCCGGACACGTTGACGATGTGCCCGGACGAACGCTCCACGGTAATCTTCACGTTGGCGGCCTGCACCATGAACCAGTCGCCGAAATCCTTCGTGCGAAACAACGATACGGGTTCGAGCATCGGTCCGCTTACCGGAACCACGCTCATGGGCGACAGCCGCTCCTTTTCCAGTACCCGTCGGACGGCGGATTCCATCATGAGCGGAAACGTCACCACCATGTCGCAACCGGTGCGCAGTTCCGGCGGAGGCCCCTTGACCTCCACCGGAAAACCGGCCGACTGAAGACAGCGTTCCGCCCGAATGACCTCGCCGGTATGCTGGAAGACCAGAAAACCCTTTTCCACGGAAGAGGCGTTTTCCGATTCCCTTCCGCCGCGTCGCTTCAGCCAGCCGGTCAGTCGCTCAAGCATTACTTGCGAAGCTCCAGCCGGACGACGCCGTCGCCCTCTTCTCTGACTTCAATGTTCCAGCCGCTGCGTCTGGCCGCCCGGCTGACGTTTTCCTGACTCGTCGAGTTGTCCACGAGCACGTCGATGGGATCGGATCCGGAAAGATGCGGATACACCATGAGCACAGGCTGGGGGCAGGAAAGTCCGCGCGTATCAATAAGCATAGGAAATCTCCTTTATGACTCAGGCTTTTCTCGAAAACGCAAAACCGATGACCAGGCACACGGCAAGGCCGATGAGCGTGCCCTGCACGCCGTATGCGCCGATGCCCGCAGCGGAGCTCGCCGTGCCGAGGTTGTGCGCCATGGCGGCCCCGGCCAGCATGCCGAGGACGAAGATGGCGGCGTCGCTGTCGCCTTCGCCGGCCATGAAGAGCTGTCTGCCGGGGCATCCGCCGGCGAGCGCGAAGGCCAGACCGGCCGTGACCATGCCGAGGAAGTTCCACAGGCCGTCGGTATGCGCCACGGGCTGATTGGCGAATCCGGCATGGAAGCCGCCCGTCAGCAGATTGGCGATAATGGCCGCGGCAAACATGGCCGCCACGCCGAAGAACAGATGTCCGTACCGGAAGAGAATAAGATCACGGAACGCGCCCATGGTGCAGAAGCGGCTGCGCTGGGCAAGCGCGCCGATGACGATCGCCACGCCGAGGGACAGAAGGAACGGAGCATGGGAAGCGCCGGGGCCGCTCACGGAATAGAAAAGAGGTCCGCTCTGCGCCTGTCCGGGAACCTGCGGGAAGGCAAGATACAGCCCCAGAAGTCCCAGCATGAGCAGGGGGAAGAACCAGCCTGCGGCGGCGTTCTGCTTGACGCTGCTGCCGAGAGAATAGCCGCGCTTGAAGAACAGCGTGCCCAGGCCTATGCCGCAGACAAGCCCGGCAAGACCGAACAGCGCGTTGCCGTCGCCGCCGGCAAGGCGGAGAATGGTGCGCCACGGACAGCCGAGAAAGACCAGTGCGCCGACGGCCGCAACCATGCCGAGAATGAATCGGACGATGGGCGCGGAGCCGCCGCGGGGCCGGAACTCGCCGACCATGAGCGACATGCCCATGGAACCGAGCACGAAGCCGATGATTTCAGGCCGGATGTACTGCACTATGGCGGCGCGATGCAGACCGAGACCGCCCGCAATGTCGCGTTCAAAGCAGGCCACGCATATGCCCATGTTGGCGGGATTGCCGAATTTTTGCAGCAGAATGGCTGCAACGCCGATAAACGCGCCGACGAAGATGATGCCGGCGGTGCCGGCAAAGGGATTCTTGCCGTTCATGAAAAGGCTCCTCCATGGAAGTGTGTCACCATTGCCACGCCGTTTTTTGGCGACATGACCGAGTGAGAACCGTGTACCCCGCACAGTTGCCGCGGAAGGAAGAGCCCGGATTCAGACGAAAGAGGATTATTGCGCGCGTCCGAAGAGTCTCAGGGGAACTTCCAGTTCCGCTGAACACGCGCGTCAGGTACCGCCGGGGAACTGACGTTCCACGGAAAAAACGATCGTCCTCGACCTTGTGTACCTGAAAGCAGACATGGCATCCCCTGACGTGATTTGCCTGTGAATATAACCCCGGTTTTCGTCCGCTTGCAAGAAAAATATGCCTTGCACCCGAACAGAGGGCAGAGCAAACCGCGAGCCTTCTGCAACAAGACGATATCATTTCCCAATCCGGGCCTCTTTTCCGCAGCGCATCCCTCTCTCAGAAGCTATGACGCCCAGAAATACAAAAGAAAAAAGAGGCCTTCCGCAGACAAAACGCCCTGTACCTTGGGCATAGTCGGGCGCTTCCATGCGCGGCAGTCGGAGCAGGATGTCTTTTTCAGAACATATGCCTGTTTTTGTCAGGCGTTGCAGACATTCCCTGTTGCAGGGAACGACGACCGGTGATACCTTTTTGCAATTCATCACGAGGTTTTTATGGCCGGATCTCTTGCGGCAGCTTCGGCGCGGGCTGCCTTTCGCTCTACGCTGCCCATTCTCATCGGCTTCGGCTTCTGCGGCTTCTCCTACGGACTGTACATGCATTCGCTGGGCTTTGAACCGGTTTTCCCCATTCTCATGGCGCTCACCATTTTTGCCGGCTCTCTGGAATTCATCATGGCCAGCATGATTACCGGCCCGTTTGCGCCCGTCACTGCCTTTGTCGTGGGGCTTGTGGTCAATGCGCGGCATCTTTTTTACGGCATCGCCATGCTCGACCGCTACCGCGACGCCGGAGCGATGAAGCCCTATCTCATCTACGGGCTGATTGACGAAACATTTTCCATTCTCGGCATGGGGCGCGTTCCCGAAGGCGCAGACAAACGCTGGTACTATTTCTTCGTCACGCTGTTCAACGAAGCCTACTGGGTGCTCGCCACCGCCGTGGGCGCCATATTCGGCGCCGACATGCCCTTCGACACCCGCGGCATAGAATTTGTTCTGCCCGCCCTTTTTCTGGCCATCTTCGTCAGCAGCTGGCAGCAGGAGAGGCAGCACGCGGCTTCTCTCGGCGGACTCGGCGTCACGCTGGGCTGCCTTCTGGCCTTCGGCGCGGCCTATTTTCTTCTGGCCGCCATGCTCTTCATCATTGTTCTGCTTCTTCTGTTCCGCAAAAAACTTTCTACCATGACAGGAGCACGGCCATGACCACGCTTCAGGCTGCCGTCATGATCGGTCTGGCCGTGCTGGCCACCCAGATCACCCGCTGGACGCCGTTTCTCTTATTCCGAAAAAGAACGCCGGCCGTCATCGCCTATCTCGGTTCGGTGCTGCCTTCGGCCATCTGGGGCATGCTGGTGGTGTACTGCTTCCGCAACGGTACGCTGGTGCCGGGCAGCAACGGCGTTCCCGAAATCATCGCCTCTCTCGTCACCGTCGCCCTGCAGTTCTGGAAACGCAACATGGCCGTTACCATCGCAGGCGGCACGCTCTGCTACATGGCCATGATTCAGCTTTTTTTCTGAACCTCCGCCCCGCGATCCGAAACGCCCTGCCGGACGCCGCGCCGCACTGCGCGTCCGCATCATGCTGCACTCCAACGCGGCCTCCCGGAATCCAAATTCTTTCTGCATTGTTCGATCAAGGAGAACTTTCGTGACCAGACGACGCCTGCTTTGTTTCGGCGATTCCAACACCTACGGATGGCAAGCCGCACTTTCCGGCCCCACGCTGCGCTATCCGGCAAACGTACGCTGGACCGGACGTCTTGCCGCTCTTCTCGGCCGGGACTGGGAAGTGCTGGAAGAAGGTCTCGGCGGCAGAACGTTGCGGGACAAAGCAACCGTCGGCAGCGGGGTGTCCGTGCCCGGCGCGGGACTCAGCGCGCTGGACTACCTTCCCGCCTGTCTGCTTTCTCATCTGCCGCTGGACATCGTCGTCATCATGCTCGGCAGCAACGACATGAAATCCGTGCTTCAGCGCTCGGAACAGGACATTGCCGAAGGCATGGCGGCGCTCGTGGACGTGACAAGACTTTTCCCCTGGAACGAACTTCTGGATTATCCTCATCCGCAGGTGCTCGTCATGTCCCCTCCGCTCATCGGAGAGCGCAAAATGCAGCTTGCCGGAGCCCGCTACGTTGACGCGCCCCGCAAATCGCGCCGGCTTGCCGAACTTTACCGGAGCGTGGCCGAAACGCATGACGCCTTTTTTCTGGACGCCGCCGCAGCCATCGGCGGAGAGCCCTGGGGCGAGGCCCACGGCGTGGACGGCATGCACCTCAGCGAAGAAGATCACGCCGCGCTCGCAAACGCGGTGTTTGAAAAGGTGCGCTCCATGATTCTCTGACGCCGCCTTCGCCCCTTCATGGCAAAATCGCTTGGCAATGCTATAATATTTTGTTTTTATTTATTTTTATTAATATATTTCGTGCTGCGTTACAAAAAAATACGCCCTGCAACAGTTTGAAACGTGACAAGGCCTTCCCTCTTTTCTATATACTGAACTCGTACTTCCCCTGAACCTTTCTTTCATTCAGCATAAAGGAACACGCCATGATCAAGAAGACTCTTTCCATCTCCCTGCTCTCTGCCGCCGTTCTTGCTTCCATACCCATGGTCGCCATGGCCTATCACGACGGCCCCGGACGTCATCACGGCTACTATCAGAACAACGACGATCGCGGCATGCCCGCTCTGAGCGAGGAACAGCGCGCCCAGATGGACAAGCTCTGCGAAGAGCATCGCAACGCCGTTCGTCCCATCTACGATCAGCTGACCCAGAAGGGCCTCGAGCTTCGCGCGCTTTCCCCCAACCCCAACGTCAAGCCTGAAGAACTGAAGGCCATCATTGCAGACATTTCCAAGCTGCACGAGCAACTGCGCTCCATCAATGAAGACTTCTATTCCAAGATGGCCGACGCCGGTCTGCCCTGCTTCGGGGCCTATCGTCACGGCGGCTACCATCATGGAGGAAACGGCTGGTGCGGCATGCCCCGCCACGGTCAGAACTACGGCTGCTGGCGCTGATTTTGCCGGCCGCTTCAACGCCCCGGAAATCTTTCCGGCGGCGTCAAACGACAAGTTCCGTCTTGCCGTCATGGTCCCTTCATCATATGCTGAAGGGACCTTTTTTCATGGAAAACCGCAGCGCAGCGGCTTCCGTTTTCTTTTCCGCATGGAGCATTCCTATGAAACTGAAAGAACTTATTACCCGGGCCAGAACCTGCCGCCGCTTCAAGGGCGATCACCGCATCTCTTCCGAAACGCTGGCCGAACTCGTGGATCACGCCCGTCTCTCCGCCTCCGCCCGCAACAAGCAGGTGCTTCGCTTCGTCACCATCAGCGACAAGGACACCTGCGAAGCCATGAACGCCCTTGTGGTGCTCGGCGGTGCCCTCACCCCGGAACAGCGCGCCACGGACAAGCAGCATCCCGGCGGATTCATCGTCATTGCGGGCCCGGAAAACATGGACGACTTTGCCACCATCGACATCGGCATTGCGGCCCAGAGCATCAATCTGGCCGCCTGCGAGGCCGGTCTGGCCTGCTGCATGATAGGTGCCGTCAAAAAGAATGAAGCCGCCGCTCTCGTCGGTCTGCCGGACGATCTGAAGGTCAAGCTGGTGCTCGCCGTCGGAGAACCCGATGAAGAACGCCGTCTCGTGGAACGCAGAGCCGACGGCAGTCTTTCCTACTACCGCGACGAAAACGACGTACACTGCGTGCCGAAAATCACTCTCGACGAAGCCATCATCATTAAAAAATAGCGCCCGAACACAGCGCCGCGCATGGGAACGCAGGCCCGGCTCCGGGCCTGCGCGCCCGAAGTTCTCATGGCATTTCTTCAAAAAACGTGTTACCTCTTCTCGTGGTGACACGTTATTTTCTTTTGTGCCACCGAGCATACTTTCGGAGTCCCTCATGAAACCAGTCCTTTCCCTTGCCGCCGCCGTCATGCTCGCGATTCTTCCCCTGACCTCGCAGGCCAGAGTCGTCACCGACATGCGAGGCGTCGCCGTCTCCGTTCCCGACGATCCCCAGGCCGTCGCCACCATCGACGACGGCTTCATCGAAGAAGTCATGACGCATCTTGGCGTCATCAGCAAAGTCAAGGTCATCGGCTCGTGGTCCATGAAGCGGGACTACCGCTACGTCATTCCCTCCCGTTTCGGCGAAAGCCGCGAATATCGCGGATGGCACACCATGAAGTATCTGCACCCGTGGCTGAACGATCTGCCCTGCGTCAACGCTCCGCAGGGCAACGTCATCAGCTTTGAAACGCTGGCTTCCGCCGCGCCGGACGTGGTGATTCTGCGCGTGGGCGACACGCCGGTCGGCACGGACAAGGACAAGGTGAAAAGAACCGTGGACACCATTGAGGCGCTCGGTCTTCCGCTCGTGGTGCTGTATTCCCCCACCTGGTTCCGCTCTTCCGACCTTTCCAGCATGAAGACGGAAGCCGGCATCATCGGCGAACTGTTCGGCAAAAGGGAACAGGCCGAACGTCTGGCCGACTCTCTGGCAAAGACCGAAACCATGATACGCAAACGTACGAAAGACATTCCAGAAAGCGAGCGCCCGTCCGTTCTTCTCCTCGGACTGCGTCCCGACGTAAGAAAAAAAGGCGGCGCAGGTTCGGTGCAGGGCGTGGACACGCCGGAATCCTACATCATCGAGCAGGTGGCGCATGCCCAAAACGCCTATCGGGGCAAGGGTACCTCCGTGTCCATGAGCGCGGAACAAATTTACGCCTGCGAGCCGGACGTCGTCATTCTGCCCACGGCCAACGGCTACCATCCGCCCCAAGAGCTCTACGACGCCCCCTATTATGAAAATCTTCAGGAGCTGCAGGCGGTGAAGCATCGCAAAGTCTATGCTCTCCCCTGGTCGCCCATGAACGCATCCCGCCGCGTGGAATATCCGCTCGACATGCTCATCATCGCCAAGGCCGCCTATCCCGAACTCTTTGCGGACATCAGCGTGTACGACTTCGCGCTCCGCTTCTATCAGGACGTGTACGGCGTGGATGAAAAAACCGCCAGAGGTCTGCGCAGCACACAGCTGCTCGACTGGATGGATGAAGCCGACTTCTGACGTCTTTAAAGTTCTCCTTTAACTCCGGATGAGGAAAACGCGTCCCGCACCTTCCGGCAGGACGCCCGAACTTGCTCCTGCCGCATCGTGCGAGGCAAAAATGACATCCTTTCGCGCTCCTCTGGTCATGCTGCTTTCTCTCGCCCTGGGCGCAGCTCTGATACTGGCCATGCTCTCCGGCGACTACGATCTCACGGCCGGCAACGTGGCGGACGTTCTTGCCGCGCATCTCGGTCTTGGCGACGGTTCGGCCTCGAAAATGCACGACGTCATCGTGTGGCGCATCCGTCTCCCACGGCTGCTGCTTGCCGTCATGACGGGCATGGCCATGGCCGTTTCCGGCACGGTGTATCAGGGGTGCTTCCGCAATCCGCTGGTGGAGCCGTACATTCTCGGAGTGTCGGCCGGAGCCTCCTGCGGCGCGGCGCTGGCCATCGTCTTTCCCATGATGTTTCCCAACGGACAGACGGCCGCTTTTCTCGGCGGCATGGCCGCCGTGACGCTCTCTTTTCTTCTGGCCCGCAACCGCGGCGAAACCCCGCCCGTCACGCTGGTGCTCTCCGGCATCATTGTGGGGTCGCTCTTCTCCGCAGTGCTCGGCATCATGAAGTACCTCGCTTCCGACGTGGAGCTTCGGGAAATCACCTTCTGGATGATGGGCGGATTCTATTACGCCAACTGGCGCGACGTGACCGTCACGGCCTGCGCAGTGCTGCCCTGCCTTATTGTCATCGCCGCTCTGGCGTGGAAGCTCAATCTGCTTTCGCTGGGAGACGAGGAAGCCCGCAGCCTCGGCATTCATCCCGACCGGGTGCGCGTCGTCTTCCTTGTGCTGGCCACGCTGGCCGCATCGGTATGCGTTTCCGCCGTGGGCATCATCGCCTGGGTGGGCCTCATGATGCCGCACGCCGCGCGCATGATGTTCGGCCCGGACAACCGCTGGGTCATTCCCGGCTCGGCCCTGCTCGGCGCGCTGTACATGCTGCTGTGCGACACGCTGGCCCGCACGCTGACGGGAACGGAAATTCCCATCGCCATCATCACGTCCATCGTCGGAGCGCCCTACCTTCTGTGGCTGCTCCGCGCCAAGGGGAGGGAACTCTATGGCGCGTAAGCTCTCCGCCGCCTGCGCCGCCGGGCGGGGCGTCTCCTCCCATGCCGAAGACTTCCTCCTGTTCCATCGCGGAGCGCAGCAGGGATTTTTTCACCGGCTCAAACATCTTTTCCAGACGGAAGAGCCTGCCGTACAGGCTGCGTCCGCCGCATCGGACGAAGACTGCGCGCTCGACATCCGCAATCTTTCCTTTGCCTACGCCGGAGCTCCCGTGCTTCACGACGTCAGTCTTCGCGTCCGTCCCGGGCAGATATGCGGACTGCTTGGCCCCAACGGCAGCGGCAAGTCCACGCTTTTCCGCTGCTGCATGGGCTTTCTTCATCCCCAGGAGGGACAGGTCCACGTCAAGGGCGTGAACATTGCGCATATGAGCCCTGCAAAGCTCGCGCGTCACGTGGCCTACGTTCCGCAGGAGCACAGACTGCCCTTTCCCTTTCTCGTGCGCGACATGGTGCTCATGGGCCGTTCGCCCCACATGAACGGCTGGTTCCGCCTAAGCGAAGAAGACCGGAACATTGCCGAAGACGTCATGCGCCGCATCGGCATCGAGCCCCTGGCCGAGGCCGCCTGCAATCAGCTTTCCGGCGGACAGCGCCAGCTCGTGCTCATAGCCCGCGCCATGGCGCAGAAAACGCCGCTCATCCTTCTGGATGAACCCACCAGCGCTCTGGACTTCAGCAATCAGCTTGCGGTATGGAAAGTGCTGCGCGAAGTGGCCGACGAAGGCGTGGCCATTCTGGTCTGCTGTCACGACCCGAACCACATTCTCTGGTTCTGCGACACGGCCGCCGTGCTGACGCGCGGCCGCATCTTCTCTCAGGGGCCCGTGCATGAGGCCGTGACCGAAACGGTGCTCCAGCACATTTACGGCCCGCAATGCGTGCGCATTTCCGCAGGCGCCGTGGACATGGTGTGCCCGCGCCGCTCATGACGCCCGCCCCCACGCTGAAAAGACAAGGAGACATCATGTACGCTTCAGGCATTACTCAGGAACTCATAGACAAGGCCGTGGCCTTTCACGGTCACACCTGCCCCGGCATCAGCCTCGGCATCCGGGTTGCCGCTTGGGCCATGCAGCATTTCGGCACCGCGGCCGACGAGGAAATCGTGACCGTCACGGAAACGGACATGTGCGCGGTGGACGCCATTCAGGCGCTGGTAGGATGCACGTTCGGCAAGGGCAATCTCATCTTCCGCGACAGGGGCAAGGTGGCCTTCACCTTCTTTCGCCGCAGCGACAACAAGAGCGCGCGCCTTGTCCAGATTCTGCGCAACGACGCCATTTCCCGCCGTTCGCAGGAAATACGCAACGCGCTGAGCGCCGAAAATCTTTCGGAAGAAGACCGCACCCGGCTGGAGCTTGAACGGGAGCAGCTGCGGCAAAAAAGCATGGAGCAGATTCTCTCCCTGCCCTTCGAGGAACTTTTCTCCGTGGGAGAAGCCCGCTGCGACATGCCGCACACGGCACGACGCCTGCCGACCATTGTCTGCGAATCCTGCGGCGAAGGCGTCATGGCCTCGCGCATCAGGGAAATCAACGGA
The DNA here is from genome assembly GCF_963931295.1 of uncultured Mailhella sp. Lineage (NCBI taxonomy): Bacteria > Pseudomonadati > Thermodesulfobacteriota > Desulfovibrionia > Desulfovibrionales > Desulfovibrionaceae > Mailhella > uncultured Mailhella sp. The sequence continues at coordinate 53,536 of NZ_OZ007001.1, forward strand.
CGAAAGCTCTGCATCGACTGCGCTGAGCAGGAAGAGAGGGGCGATCTGCATCAGGGCTTCGGACAGACGTGTTGTCGATAACGCTTTTTCTGAGAAAACGGGCGGCACCGCGCGTGCCGCTCCAGCACGCAAACGTTCAGCCATCACAAACAGAGCACTCCGCCGTGCCGGACCCCGGTCGGTCGACATCGACCGCCAGCATCCGCGAGTCTTCGGCTCGGTCCGGAAAGCGCGCTTTGGCCAATCCGCCTCTAGTTTTTTGAGGAAGCTCCGAGCTTCTTTTCCAGCGCGCGTGCCACGGGAACATCCGCAGGAAGCAGGCCCGGAAGCTCGGCAAGTTCCTGCACGGGAACCCAGCGCATGTCGTCATGTACCGTGAGTGCAATCTCGCCTTGCCAGGAAAGCACCCGATACACGCTGAGATGCACGATGCCGAAGTCGTAATCGTGACTGTTCTCCGCAAGATATTCCCCGATCTTCGCTTCGATGCGCAGCTCTTCCCTAAGCTCGCGGGCCAGACACTGCTCCGGCGTTTCTCCGGCCTCCAGCTTGCCGCCGGGAAACTCCCAGCTTCCGGGGCAGCTCATGAAGGGCGCGCGCCGCATGACAAGAATACGGCCGTTTTCAAAAAACACCCCTCCCATGACTTCCTTGATGACTTTTTCCATATGTTCTCCTTGCAGCAATATTCCGACGCGTCTCTCCCTCGCCTAGCTACGTCTTACCGGACGCCAGCGGACGCCTGCATGCTTCTCTCCCGTCTGCGAATCGTCAGAAGGTAGCACACGCTGATGTACACAGCGCAGATGGTGCAGGTGACAGGTTCACAGAGCCACACGCCCATATATCCCATGGCCGGCACCACAAACAGCGCAAACAGCACATTGCCCGACAGCTCAAGCGCGCCCTCTCCCAGGCTGAACAGCCGACCGCCCATGCCCTGCAACGCGCATCGCAGCACAATAAGCACGGCTATGCCGGTATAGAACGGCGCGTCCACGCGAAGATACAGGCTTCCCGCCCGGATGACCTCGGCGCTGTCGCTTCCCGTAACAAGATGCACCAGCGGTTCCGCCAGAAACCACACCACCACGTTCACGCCCGCCACCCAGGCCAGCGCCAGAAGCACGGCATGACGCACGCCGGTTTTCGCCCGCTTCCACTGTCCTGCGCCGATGTTCTGGCTTGCAAAAGTGGAAGCCGCCACGCCGAGCGTTCCGAGCGCCAGCATGAATACGCTGTGAAAACGCCTTGCCGCCGCATATCCGGCCACTGTGGCCGTTCCAAGATCATTGATGGCCGACTGGAGGATCATAATGCCTATGTCCACAAAGCACATCATGAATCCCATGGAAAGTCCGGTTCCCAGCATCTCGCCGAGCATGCGACCGTCGGGCAGCAGACGGGACATCCGGGAAGACGCCCGTGCGCTCACCCGTCCTCCGGGGCGCAGCTCCGGGCAGCGGGCGACCATGTAGGCAAGACACAGCAGCACGGAGCAGCCCTCGGAAATCACCGTGGCCACGGCCGCACCGGAAACGCCGAAGCCGAGAACTGCCACGAGAAGAAGATCCAGAGCAATATTGCCCGCAGCAGCAACCAGAAGAAACATGAGCGGCATGAAGCTGTTGCCCACGCCCCGGAGCAGACCGGCAAGCATGTTGTAGGCAAGCAGCACGGGCATGCCGAGAAAAATGACGCGCAGATACGCCGACGCCAGCGGAAGCGCATCGGGCGGAGTGCGCAGAGCCCGCAACAGAGATTCCGCGCCGAAAAGCCCTGCCGCCATGACCAGAAGCGACATGCCGGCCCACAGCCACAGCGCCGCAGTCACGGCTCTGCCGAGCTCGCCCGCGTTCCTACCGCCGTAACAGCGGGCAATCACCAGCGAGCAGCCGTTGGATATGCCGGACGAAAGTCCGACCACCACAATGTACACGGCCACGGTGCAGCCGAGTGCGGCAAGCGCGGCATCGCCGAGCACATGGCTCACCACCGCAAGGTCGGCCATCTGATATCCCTGCTGGAACACATTGCCGAGAAACACGGGCAGGGCAAACCACAACATGCCCTTGAGAGGGCTGCCCTGGGTAAGATCTATCTTCATAAAACAGGCCGTATAAAAGAAAAGCCCCTGCGGAATTCCACAGGGGCTTGAAAATAATGCTGGCATCGGCCTACTTTCCCACGTAAAGATGCGCAGTATCATGGGCGATGAAGCGCTTAACTTCCGAGTTCGGAATGGGATCGGGTGTACCCGCTTCTCTATGGACACCAGCAAATATGTCCACTGCAATCATGCAGTCAGCGTCAATGTGCTGTTGCTTATATCCGAATCTTTCAGCGCTGGCAAGTCCTTTTTCGTCCTCCCGGCCGAAAAACATGCCCGGCGCAAAGTGCAAACCAACCGCCCTACTCGTCCCGCTCCGCATATTCCGGCAGCCAGAGGCTTTCGTACACCTTGCTGTGACTCAGAACTCTCTTGCGCAGCCTGTCGCGGTAATTCGCCTCCGGCTGCACGTCCGACGAAAACACGTTGTAGCCGAAGCCCAGCCGCTCGCCCTGTACGGAAAAGCCCAGCGCCGTCAGCAGCGTCGGAAAAAGATCAAAATGCGTGATGATGGATCGCACGGGCTTGAGGGTGGCGTCCCGCTGCAGGGAACAGAGCACATACCGTCCCTTCACGTGCTTGAGCTCCACATTGTCCATCTCGGCCATTCTGGTCTGATGATCGCCCATGACGAGAATGACGAACTTTTCTTCCCAGCCCTTGTCGCGAATATGCCTGAGCAGCCGCTCCACCTGAGAAAGGGAACACTTCACATAGCCGGACCAGTTTTCCGAAAAGCCTTCATCCACGCACGGCGGGGAAAGAAAGCCCGGCTCATGGGTGTCCATGGTGGAAAGCGCAAAGCTGAACTTTTTGCCTTCGGCCATGAGCTCGTCGATGCGGGCAATGCTGCGATCGACCATGTCGCTGTCGTACATGGCCCAGGTGTTCATGGTGGCGGGATCCACGTGCTTTTTCTCTATCCAGTCTTCCTTGCCCATGAATTCCTGATAGCCGTGACTGAGAAAAAACTTGTTCAGCCCGGAAAACACGCCGCTTGAGCCGTTGTAGTATACGTTGTGATAACCGTCGGCCTTGAGATAATCGCCGAGGCAAACGGCTCCGGGCAGATAGCGGTCCAGCGCCCATCCGGTAAGGTTGCCGCTGAGAATGGAAATGGACTTGAGCGGAATGCCGCACTGCGACGCCACAATGCCGCCGATGGTGAAATCCGCCCCGGGCATCTGATCAATGCGCAGATCGGGCGTTTCGATGGAAGGACGCAGCGGAGCAAGCAGATCTTCCCCCATGACGTCGCTTCTGCCGAAGGTGTCCTCAATGCTCTCGCAATAGATGATGATGAGATTTTTCGTGCCCGTGCCGGAAACATTCACCGTTCTGGGGTCAATGTACGCGCCTTCGGTGTAAAAATCGCCGAGCACGGCCTGTTCCTGAAAGAAGGTAAAGAAGTTCACATAGAACATGGAATACAGCAGAATGCCGAACCATATGCCGGCAAGCCGCCATCCGCCGGAGAGCCAGTGAACGACGCGGGCCGGAAAACGGGCCAGGCGTCCGGCAAGCCCCGCGGCTCCGGCGGCGGAAATCACGAGCGCCGCCACCACGATCCAGCGCACCGCGACGAAGGCGTCGTCGATGAACGTACCGGGCACGATGAACCACAGAGCCACAAACGCCAGACAGACCGCCGCAAACAAAAGTCCCGGCTTTTCCTGCCTGCGCACCGCCGCTTCCCGCAGAAAGGCAAAGGTAAGGGCGCACAGCACGGCATTGCGCACATGCCAGAGAAAGACATGAATGAAGTCTCCCGGCATGGTCACGATGTTGTCCTTCATGAGCTGCATGTGGAACAGCACCTGATTGATGGTCACCTCGTCGAACTCCCGCTTCGACATGACAAGAAAGGCAACCGTGAAGCACACCAGAAAGAACGAGAGGAACGAGCGGACAAAACGGAATGGAACCGTCCGGACAATGGGCATGACGCTATCCCGTGGCTGAAGTAAGCCCCCGATCCGATGCAGGGGCAGTTCCTTTTAAGCAAAAAAAAGAGGCTGTGTAAACAGCCTCATAAAGTCACATGGTGGGTCACCGGAGACTCGAACTCCGAACCAATTGATTAAGAGTCAACTGCTCTACCAATTGAGCTAGTGACCCATGTGGACAGAAAAATCTGCCTGATGCGTCTCGAAGGAAAAATCCGTCTTTAGTATGGTGGGTCACCGGAGACTCGAACTCCGAACCAATTGATTAAGAGTCAACTGCTCTACCAATTGAGCTAGTGACCCATACGCTCGACGTAGGTGTGTTTATAGGGGAAACGACCCCACTCGTCAAGCATTTTTCCTTCAAAAAATTATTTTTTTGATTCTATTATAGAATATCAATTAGTTTCAAATGGTTACTTCTTCTTTGCCGAAGCGTGAAGTCTGCACAGCCCAAGGCCGCGCATCAGCCGCCGGATGATGTGAACCAATGTCATGGCGCAGACTATGCCTGCCGCGATGGCTGCGGCAAGCAGCAGCGTGTACAGAATCTGCTGCGCAAAGGCGTTCCACTCTCCGCTCACGGCAAAGCTCATGGAGCGATACAGCGACGCGCCGGGCACCATGGGAATGGCGGCAGGCACCAGAAACACGGTGGTCGGCGTTTTTTTGAGGCGGGCCAGCGGCTCGGCGTACAAAGTAAAGCAGGCCGACGCCAGAAAGAAGCGTATCACATCGCTTTCATACCACGCGCCGAGGGCAAGATACGCCGCCCATCCCACCAGACCGCCGAGTCCGGCCCAGAAGAGTCTGGCGGACTGCACATTGAAAAGAACCGCAAAGCCGAGCGCGCCGGTAAAAGCCGTGACGAGCTGAATAATCCATTCGGTCATCATCGTCGAACCTCACCAGATAAGCGTAGGCAGCGCAAAGCCGAATGCAATGAGCGCGGCAAGCACAAAGGCGTTGCAGAAGCCCAGCAGCGCCGACAGGGTATCGCCGTTGAACACGTCGCGGATGGAGTTTGTCAGCTGCATGCCCGGAATAAGCAGCATGATGTTGCCGATGCTGATCTTTTCCGCCGAATCGCCGAGCCCGCAGGACACGAAGAAGAGCGCCAGGCAGCCGCCCGCAAACGACCACAGCACCGCCGCCACCGTGGACGGAAGTTCCAGCAGGCGGGAAACAGAATCCATATACTTTAAAAACAGGCCGATGACGGCAGAAGCCGCGGCGTCGAGCCAGGAGCCGCCGAAAAACAGCGTGAACGACGCGGAAATAAGCGCATGAATGGCCAGCATGACGGCAAACGAATACTGAGGCGTTCCCGTGCATATTTTTTCAAGTTCGTCTTCGACCACCTCGAACAGCGGCATTTCTTCGCAGATGCGCCGGGAAAGCGCGTTGAGTCTGGCCAGCTTGAAAAGATCGTATTTGGTGGACGTGATGCGTCTGGTCTGGGTGACGGAGCCGAACATGGGCGAATACACGGTGACCACAATGGCCGAGGTAATGGTGAACACATCCACCTTTTCCGCGCCGTAGGCCAGGCAGATGCGCCGGACGCTGTCTTCCACGCGACTGACCTCCGCACCGCTGATGAGCATTGCCTCGCCGATGTTCAGGGCGTTGAACAGAAATTCGCGCGCGTAGTCCAGGGAAGAGGAATGCTGCAGCGCGACCTGTTCCGCCAGATAGTATTTCGCCATAGTTAAACCGTCGCTTCAAGGAATTCAGGAAGGGGGGAGAATGCTTTTCGTCCGGCACCAAAGATCTGCGCACGGACACGTCCGGCAAGAGCTATAAAAAACGGCCGCAGGGCTTGTCAATGGGGGGGGCGAAACCCCGCGCCCAACGCCCGGAAACAAAGCTTCCGGCAGACTTCGCCGTCCTGATGCCCTGCCCGTCGCACTCCAGGCCTGCGCCTCATTTTTACAGGACAAAAAAAAGAGCGTTCCCCGAAAGAAACGCTCTTTTGCCGGAAAACCGGAAACTTCTACTTGGCGGCTTCGGCCGGAGCCGCAGGCTGCTCGGCAGCGGGCTGTTCGGCGGCAGGAGCCTTTTCCGTTTCCGCAGCCGGGGCCTGAGCGGAAGCAGGCGCGGCTTCCGTCGCCGGAGCGGCGGCAGGCGCAGGTTCGGTCACGGGAGCGGCGGGCACTTCTTCAAACTGAACATCAAGCACGGATTCCTGCGAGGTGCGGGTGGAGCTCGTCATGATGTTGTAGCCCAGAGAAGTGCAGATAAAGATGACGGCGAGGAAGGTGGTCAGCTTGGCGAGCACGCCGCCCGCGCCGGCGCTGCCGAACACGGAGCTGTTGCCGCCTCCGCCGAAAATAACGCCCATGCCTTCGCGGCCGGACTGAAGAAGCACCAGCACAACAAGGATGATGCATACGATAACATGAAGAGTCAGGATGGCTGTCTGCACGCGAAATGCTCCTTAACTAGGCATTGATGATCTGATTGAAGCTATCAGCCTTCAAAGAAGCTCCTCCTACCAGCACACCGTCCACATTGTCAAGGGCAAGGATGCTGCCGGCGTTGGCAGGCTTCACGCTGCCGCCGTACAGAAGGGGCGTTTTATCGGCCTTGTCGCCGAGGATTTCCTTCATGAGCTCGCGGCAGATGGCATGCGTATGCACGATGTCGTCGGTGGTGGCCGTCTTGCCGGTGCCGATGGCCCACACGGGTTCGTAGGCAATGGCCAGAGACTCCACGGGCGTGTCGGCGGGCACGTTCTTCAGACCGAGCTTGAGCTGACGTTCCAGCACGTTGCGGAGCAGTCCGGCTTCGCGCTCTTCCAGCGTTTCGCCGATGCAGAGCATCACGCGCAGGCCGTTCGCCAGAGCGAAAGCGGTCTTTTCGCCCACGAATTCATCGCTTTCGCCGAGCACATGACGGCGTTCGGAATGACCGGTCAGCACCCAGGCCGCGCCGCAGGCCTTGATCATGGCGGGAGAAATTTCGCCCGTGAACGCACCTTCCGCAGCAGGATACATGTTTTCAGCGCCGGTCATGCCGCCCTTGATGGCTTTCATGGCGTCGGAAGCCTTTTCCAGAGCCGTGAACGGCACAAAAATCACGATTTCGCGGCCCTCGGGAGCCTGACCGTTGAGCAGTCCGGCCAGCTCGTTCAGCGTCGCAACCGCTTCGGCTCCGGTTTTGTACATCTTCCAGTTGGCGGCCATCAGCTTCTTCATAGGAACATCCTCTCTAATCTAAAATGAATGGGGAGAAAGTACACCTCTCCTCCAAAAATACAAGTCCCGCGCGGGCCTCACTGCGGCGGAAGCGCTGAGACTGATGCAGGACAATGGGAACGCACGGCCCGTATTTCCCGGGCAAGCCCCGTCTCGTCGTCCACGTCGAGGAACGCGCCGTTCAGGGAAACGGGCCCCTTCGCCGGTTTGAACGGATGCGGCATGCGCGTGAAAAAACGTTGAAACACGGGTTCAAAATCCATGCCGAGCGACGACTGCTCCACCCCGCACATGCCGACGTCGCTCATGTACGCCGTGCCGTGCGGCAGAATCTGCGCGTCCGCCGTCTGCACGTGGGTGTGCGTGCCGAGCACGGCGCTCACCTTGCCGTCGAGAGCCCAGCCCATGGTCTTCTTCTCGCCCGTGGTCTCGGCATGAAAGTCCACCAGACGCACCATGATGCCGTCAAGCTCGTGCCGGATCTCCCCAGCGCAGGCAGAGAGCGCAGGCCCGGAAGGCAACGTACCATGTTCCGTCAGATTCTGCAAAGCCGCAATCCGCCCCTCCCACGACGCGCCGAGCGCCGGCGCGCCTTCGAGCCAGCCGAGCGCCGCCCGGAACGGACAGGGCAAAGGGTCCATGAACACCGTGCCCAGAAGATTGAAGACGGCGAGTTTCCGCCCGTCGGGAAGCGTGTGAATCGCGCAGCCTCTTCCCGGAGCGCCCTCAGGATAATTGGCCGGACGAACAAGCCGCCTGTCCTTTTCAAGCCGCGAAAAAATCTCCCTGTGCCTCCACACGTGATTGCCGGACGTCACCACCTGCACGCCCGCGGCAAAAAGCTCATCCAACGTCTCCGAGGTCATGCCTATGCCTCCGGCAATGTTCTCGCCGTTGGCAATCACCACCTCCGGAGACCATTCCTCGCGCAGCTCCGGCAGAAACTGCTTTACCGCCAGCCTGCCCGCCTTGCCCACTACGTCGCCGAGAAAAAGGATACGCATCAGCGCGCCGCTCCGCGTCCGTTTCGGCAATCTTCAAGCAGCACATGAAGTTTTTCCCTGGCCGGACGCAGCCCGGGAGCGTCGGGAAGGCCGGCAAGCACTTCGTCCATGAGTCCGCTCTCCGCAAGCGCCTTTCGCGTGGAGGCAAAGCGCAGTTCCAGCATCCAGGTGCCGAGCAGCAGACGAAAGTCGTTGACGAAGCGCAGATCCCCATACCGGGCCACCCGGCCCGCCGTCACGTCTTCCGCCACCTTGGGCGTCCACGATCCGGGATCGTCCGCCACGTGAAGAAGCACGGCGTCCCGTTCCGGGAGCGCGTTGCCGAGGTAGCTCACCATGACGCGGAAAATGTCCAGCTTGTCGCTGTCGCGCACAATGTCGGTGACGAAACGCGCCGCCGGATCCAGCATGGGAGACAGGGCGTAACGATTGTGCAGCAGCACGGCGCACTGCGCAAGCCCCCGCACTCTGGCGGATTCCTCACGCAGGAAACGCCCGTCGCGCATGGTCTGAAAGCTCAGCACGGCATGATTGACGGACTTTGCATCCAGAAACGTGCGGTAACGGCGAAACTGCGGGAAGCGCCCGCAGTCGTGGTAGAGCGCCGCCAGCACAGCCGCGCGACAGGCTCCGGCGTCTTCGCTCCACTGCCGTTCCACTTCATCTTCGGGCAGGGAGTCAACAATGCGCTCGGCGTGCTCCACAACGCGAAACGTGTGCTCCACCTTCAAACGCAGCGGGGCCGCGTCGGGCACGTCTCGAAAGCCTTCCACATAGTCAAGAAAACGCTTCCGGTATGCGGAAAGCTCAATCTCCATCTTGTTCTCCCCTCTTCTGCCATTCCTTCAGGCGGCGTTCCCGCTCCTCGGCTTCCTTCAGGCGTATGCGCTTGTTGCTTTCATCCCATTTCGGATCGCGAAAAAAGCCTCGCGGTCCGTACAGCGACCGCAGCAGAATAATCACCGCGGCGGAAACAAGCACCATGATGAACACGCCGCCGAACGTGCCGGTAAACAGTTCTTCAAGAATTTCGGACAAGAAACGCTCCTTCGCAAAATTTTTCCGATAGTACCCTCTGGCAGGCCCGGGCGCAAGAGCGCGGAACCTCACGCCTCCGACCTGCGCGGGGCAGGCCCGCGTCAGACCGACAAGGAGCAAAAATCCGAAAGTCCGTGACTCGGCGCTGCGCTCCGGCGTCAGCCCTTCCCGCCGCGCAAAGACCAGCGCCGAAGTCCCCCCGCCGCTTCCGCCTGAGGGTGAGCAACGCGCGCAAGGCATTTTTTCAGATGACGGCCTCAGTACTGGAAGACGGCGGGAGCGCCGACGCACTCTGCTGCGGCATCTCCGGCGGTCATGCTTCCCAAAAGGAAAACAGACTATCGGCATGATCAGGGACGAGCGCCGAAGCCGTTCCCGTCCACGACCCGCGGCGGCATCCCTTTTCCCAGACTTTCGGAAAGCCCTCCCCCGCCATTGACGCCTTACCGTTTAGACGGTAACGGTATCGTCATCATCCGCTCACGCTTCTTTCGGAACCGCGCCGCGCTTGGATGCGCTTCGACCATCCCGCGCCGCACAACCCGGCTGGCGTTTTCCGCCTCCTCTTTTCGCGCAGATTCCGAAGAAGCCCTCATCCGCATTTCGGAACATGGCGGATCCCTTGCTTTTTCAAGCAGACGAACATCAACCCCCTGTGTGTGGAGTCAGCCTGATGGCCTTCGTTCACTTACATTGCCATACCGAATTCAGCCTCCTCGACGGCGCCATCCGGGTCGCCGATCTGGCGCAGAAGGCCAAGGCGCTCGGCATGCCCGCGGCCGCCATTACCGATCACGGCAACCTTTTCGGCACCGCCTATTTTTATTCCGCCTGCAAGGACGTGGGCATTCCGCCCATCATCGGCTGCGAAGTCTATGTCACCCGCGATCACACCGACAAGACATCCGACTTCGCCAGAGTGCGGCATCACCTCATTCTTCTGGCGCAGAATCCCGTCGGCTACCGCAACCTCATGCATCTGGTGAGCCGCAGCTGGCTCGACGGCTTTCACTACAAGCCGCGCATCGACAAAAAAATGCTTCACGGCTGCACCGACGGCCTGGTGGCGCTTTCGGCCTGTGTGGCCGGCGAGCTGCCCCGCACACTTCTCGGGCAGAACAAGCTCATCACGGGCGGCGGCACCTTCGACGACGCCATTGCCATAGCCAAGGAATACGCCGCGCTTTTTCCCGACCGCTTCTATCTGGAAGTGCAGGCCAACAGCCTGCCGGAACAGGCGCTCGTGAACCAGCGCATTCTTGAGCTTTCCGACGCCACCAATCTCCCCCTCGTGGCCACCAACGACTGCCACTATCTCAACGCCGACGACGTGGAAGCCCACGACATTCTGCTCTGCATTCAGACGCAGGCCAAGGTGGACGATCCCAAGCGCTTCCGCTTCGAGGCGCGCGATCTCTACTACAAGTCCGAAGAGGAAATGCTCGCCGGTCTCGACGGCGTTCCGCGCGACGCCATGGAAAACACGCTCAAGATCGCGGATCAATGCTGCCATCTTGAAATCCAGCTCCATGCGCCGCCCTATCACTTCCCCGTGTACGACCTGCCCGAAGGCATGACCCTGGCCAGCGAATTCTGCCGCATGGCCCGCGAAGGCCTGGAAAAACGTCTGGAAAAGCATCCGCACCGGGACACCATCAATCCGCAGGAGTACCGCGACAGACTCGAAATGGAGCTCAAGGTCATCTGCGACATGGGCTTCCCCGGCTATTTCCTCATCGTGCAGGACTACATCAACTGGGCCAAGAACAACGGCATTCCCGTGGGCCCCGGCCGCGGTTCGGCCGCAGGTTCCGTGGCGGCGTGGGCTCTGCGCATCACGTCCATCGATCCTCTGCCCAACAAGCTGTTCTTTGAACGCTTCCTCAACGTCGAACGCGTCAGCATGCCCGATATCGACGTTGACTTCTGCGAAGATAGGCGCCTTGAGGTGCTCGACTACGTTACGAGAAAGTACGGCAAGGACAAGGTGTCGCAGATTGCGGCCTTCGGTAAAATGAAGGCCAAGGCCGTGGTCAAGGACGTGGGCCGCGCCATGGGCATTCCGTTCAACGAGACGACGCGCATCGCAAAAATGATTCCCGCCGATCTCAAGATGACGCTGCAGAAGGCCCTCGACACGGTTCCCGAACTCGCGGAGGAATACAAGACCAAGCCGGAAGTTCGGAAGCTCATCGACATTTCCAAGCGTCTGGAAGGCCTCACGCGCCACGCCTCCACCCATGCGGCCGGCGTGGTGGTGTCCGACAAGCCCATGGAGGAATATCTCCCCCTCTTTGCCGGACGCAAGGGCGAACAGATTGCCGCGTTCGACATGAAGTTCGTGGAAAAGGTGGGCCTTGTGAAGTTCGACTTCCTCGGCCTGCGCACCATGACCGTGATTTCCAACGCGGTGAAGAACATCGTGCGCCAGGGCAAGGAAGCCCCGGACATGGAAAACCTTTCCACGGACGACCCCAACGTCTATGACCTGCTCTCCCGCGGCGACACCGACGGCGTGTTCCAGCTGGAAAGCACGGGCATGCGCAAATACCTGCGCATGCTCAAGCCCTCGGGCTTTGAAGACCTTGTGGCTATGCTGGCCCTGTACCGTCCCGGACCGCTCAACTCCGGCATGGTGGATGAATTCATCAAGCGCAAGCACGGCGAAATCGAGGTTTCCTACCCGCTTCCCGAGCTGGAATCCTGCCTGAAAGACACCTACGGAGTCATCGTCTATCAGGAACAGGTCATGCAGATCGCGCAGATCACCGCCAAGTACACCCTCGGCGGCGCCGACCTGCTGCGCCGCGCCATGGGCAAGAAGAAAGCCGAGGAAATGGCCAAGCAGCGCAACATCTTCCTCAAAGGCGCTTCCGAACGCGGCGTGGCCAAGGAAACGGCCAACGAAATCTTCGACCTCATGGAAAAATTCGCGGAATACGGCTTCAACAAGGCCCATTCCGCGGCCTACGCCTACATCACCTACGGCACGGCATACCTGAAGTACTACTTTAAGGTTGAGTTCATGGCCGCGCTGCTTTCTTCGGAAATCGGCAACCAGGACAAGATTCTCAGCTACATTGCAGCCTGCCGCGACATGAACATCGACGTGCTGCCGCCCAACGTGCAGATCAGTCTGCGTTCCTTCACTCCCAGCGGCGATTCCATCGTGTACGGTCTCGGCGGCGTGAAGAACGTGGGCGACGAAGCCATCAATGAAATCGTGCGCTCGCGCGAGGAGGACGGCCCGTACAAGTCCCTGCTCGATCTCTGCACCCGCGTCAATCTGCGCAAGGTGACCAAGCGCGTGCTCGAAAGCCTCATCAAGGGCGGCGCGTGCGACTGCTTCGGCGTCAGCCGGGCGGGCATGCTGGCCAGCCTCGACACCGTGGTGGCCCGGGCCCAGAAAAAGCAGAAGGAAAAGAATTCCGCGCAGATATCGCTTCTGGCCTTTTCGCCTTCCGTGGAAGCTGCGCCCATGCCCGGCATCGGATTCCCCTGCGAGGAACAGGACACCCCCGAGTGGGAAGACGATCAGAAGCTCGCCTTTGAAAAAGATTCGCTCGGCTTCTATCTCACCAGTCATCCGCTTCAGCCCTTCCGCCGCGACATGCAGCGACTCGGCCTGCTCACGCTGGAGGAAATCAGCGAGCTCGGCAAGGGCGCGGTGAAAACCGGCGTTCTGGTCACCAGCGTCAAGGAATTCATCACCCGCAAGGGCGACAAGATGGCCTTCGTGCAGGTGGAAGACCTCACAGGTCACGCCGAGGTCACCATTTTCCCCAAAACCTATGCCACCATCAAGGACACCCTGCACGGCGACCGGCCGCTCATTGAGCTCGTCGGCACCGTGGATGCCAAGGACGACGACGATTTCGGCGACGACGAGGAAAACGACGAAAACACCGTCAAGGAAATCAAGCTGCTGTGCGACTCCGCAAGGCCGCTGCTCGAAGCCTGCATGAGCAGCGATCAGCCCGTGGTGATCCCCTATCCCGTGACGTGTACGGGAGACGCCGACATCGAGGAATTCAAGGCCATTCTGGAAAAGCACAAGGGCACGTCGTCGGTGCAGATTCAGTTCGAGCTGAACAACCGCAACTGCCTCATGGAGCTGGGTCCGCGCTGGAGAGTGCAGGCCAGCCCGCAGCTCAACAAGGACATGGACGCCTGGGCCAAGGCGCGCCTTGCGCTGCGGCAGTAACAAAACCTTTTGCGCGCCGGCCCCGATTCCCGCAGGAATCAGGAAAACCGGCGCATCGTTTTTGCATGCGAAACAAGGAGACAGCATGAGCAGATCGGTATGGCGGCTGACCATTCGCGGCGATTTCGCCGCCGCCCACGCCCTGCGGCACTATCAGGGCAAATGCGAAGCCCTGCACGGACACAACTATCTGGTGGAAATGGTGGTGGAAGGCGAAACCCTCACGCCCGACACCGAACTCGTGGCCGACTTTTCCGCGCTCAAGAAGGAACTCAGGGCGGAACTTGCCGCCATCGATCATGTGTACCTCAACGAGCTGCCGCCCTTCGACGTCATCAATCCCTCGTCGGAGAATCTGGCCCGCTATCTGTACGCCAGAATGAAGGAACGTCTGGCCTCCATGCCTGTGCGCATGTACAGCATGACGGTGGGCGAAACGCCCATTCAGTCTGCCACCTACATGGAACTCGAAGACTGATGCCGCGCTCTCCCGCCCTTGCCGCGGCAACACGGCTTGCGGGACGGGCCCTGCCTCTCATGGAGGAGTGGGCCCTCGCCGCAGGAGCCGAGGCGCTGATCAACGCCGGCCCGGTGTTTCTCCCCCCGGGCGGCCGTCTTCCGAGGCTTCATCCCATGCAGAAAAACGCGCCGCTTCCGCCTCGAAGCTCGACGGCGGCCGTCTGCTGCTTTGCCCTGACCATGCCGCCCGCGGAGGATCTCGACGTATGGTTTCTTTCGCTCGCCAAGCAGGCCGGACACACGCTGATCTTTGACTTCAAAATGCCCGAACGGAATCTCGACTATCCCGGAGCGCTGCTGTTTTCCCCTCTGCGACGTCGCCTTTCCTGCGGGCGTCACGTTCCCGCAGGAGGGCTGGAAGCACTGCTCTATCGCCATCGGGACCAGTGCCGCGTGCTTCAACGCCGCACGCTCGGCGCAAGCGCGCTCTGCCTCGTGCTGGTGCAGAACCGCGACTGACGCCGCTGCCGTTTCAGGGCTTTTGACTTCTCTCAGACAAACGCGCGTAAGGGCACGTCGGCGCAACGCTTCGGCTCTCTATTTTCATGAGAGCGAAACGCGCCACCGTCGCGCTTCAACATGATAAAAGAAATGAAGCTGCTGCCGTCGCGCTTTCTCTTCGACGGCGACGGCGCAGCCCACAACACAAACCGGTCGACGCAATCCACACACCGGCAACAATGCCTGTGCGCCCGACCGGTTTTCTCCACAGAAGCGTCAACGCCACAGTCACCGGGAATGCGCTTTGTCGGATGGCATGATTTTGCCGCAGGCGCGGCGGCCCGGCTGCGAAAGCGGAACCGCCACGCGCCGCCGGAACAAGCTCCGCTATTTGCGGGGCAGTTCCATGGACGCTCCCTGCTCCACGGCGGGCGAAGGCTGCTCCGGCTCCGTCTTGTCGGAAGGCATGCCCATGAGCGCTCCGAGCTGTCCCTTGAAAATAATGTGCGTGGCGGTTTCATCCGCCAGCTCTCCGAGATCCATGAGCTTTTCCAGAAATTCCAGAATTTCGCCCCGGCGCTCTTCCACCGACCACTTGAAATCTTCCTCAAGGTTGCCGGATTTCAGATATTCTTCCAGTTCGGCGATGTATTTGGCATTGAGCATGGCCATCTGCAGACTCCAGTATGTTGCGCCCTGAGGCGTGAAGAAAAAACGGAACCGCGCGTTTTTCCGCGTCATATTCCGTTGTGCTTTCGGGAAATAAGTTCGCTCTCCACCATGGCCTGACGGGCCAGGGCCACCATCACCGGGCCGGCAATGATGCCCACCGCGCCGAATACCGCCAGACTGCACACGATGGAGAGAAGCAGCACCACCATGGAAACTTCAATGCCCGTCTTGAGAAAGTACGGCCGCAGAAGGTTGTCTGAGCCGGAAACCACAATGCTGCCCCAGGCCAGCAGCATCAGCGCCGAAGCCAGCGACTGCGTGGCCCACAAATACACGGTGATGGGCAGCCACACGATGGCCGTGCCCGCCAGCGGAATCACCGCCGAAAACACGGCCAGCAGTCCCCAGAACGCGGGATCGGGCACGTCGAGAAGGCGCAGGCCGATGCCCGTGAGCGTGCCCTGAATGATGGGCACGAACACGATGCTGATGAACACGGAACGACTGGCGTTGTGCAGCACGGCAACAAAGCGATCCACCATGTCGTCACGCTGGGGCAGCACCTGGAGCACCACCCGGCGTATGGCCGGGGCGTACACGACGATGAGGCAGGTGAACACCATGAAAAGACACACCGACCACACCATGCCCATGGTGTCGCCGGCAAGATTCAGGCCCTTGGAAAGCACGTTCTTGATGACGGCGTTGACCACGGCATTGAAGTCGCTCTCCAGTTTATCTAGGTATTCCGTAGCGTTGGGAACATTTTCCACAAAGAATCGGTACGCCTCGCCCACGTGATAGGATATGGCCGGTGGTATGGGATGCCCGTTCTGCCACCAGGCGCTGAGACGACGCGCGCCTTCGAGCGCCTGCGGCACCACCATGACTATCACTATGGTGATGGGCGTGGCGACGCATATCACCAGGCCGACGGAAAAAAGGGCGATGGCCGATGTTTTGGCCATTCTCGCGCGCAGCCAGCGATAGATGGGCAGCGTAAGCGCCGCTGCAACGGCCGCAATGAACACGCTCGTGAGATACGACGAAAGCAGCGTAAACCATAAAACAATAGCAACAACAGCCAGACAGCGGGCCATGAGTCCTCCATAGCGGGCACCGGAGAGGTTCCGACATCTCTCCGAGAATACTGGGGAACGCGCACGATGTCCAGTTGTCCGCGCTTATTCTCCGTCGATGTTGTTTGAGCAAACAAACGACTTGCCTTTATCGCTGCAATAAGGCAAACCTGAAGCCGTCAGAAACGTTCTCCGATCGCGTTCTTTCAGGAATCAGGCACAAGGGAGCCTGTCCGGAGACATTCCCTTTTTCATGGCCGAGGTCTTCCCGGACCGAGGCGTACCGTCCCAGCCGGACAACAGCAATAAG
This sequence comes from uncultured Mailhella sp., assembly GCF_963931295.1. Classification (NCBI taxonomy): domain Bacteria; kingdom Pseudomonadati; phylum Thermodesulfobacteriota; class Desulfovibrionia; order Desulfovibrionales; family Desulfovibrionaceae; genus Mailhella; species uncultured Mailhella sp. The sequence continues at coordinate 70,059 of NZ_OZ007001.1, forward strand.
GAACATGAAAAGCGTCACTAAAAAGGAAGCCCTTCTGCAGGCAGCCAAGGAACTTTTCGGCGAGTACGGCTTTGCCGAAACCACGTTCAAAAAAATTTCCGACAGGGCGGGAGTCGCGCTGGGCCTTCTCACCCATCATTACGGCAACAAGGAAAAGCTGTTCTTTGCCGCGGGTATGGACGTACTGGAACATTTTCTGAGCGTACTGCGTTCCGCCACGGAAGGCGCGCCCGACGGCCTTACCGGCGTGCTCTGCTTCTGCCGTGCCTATCTTGAATTTTCCGTCGATCCGCACACCAACTGGCTTGTGCTCGTGCGCTGCTCTCCCTACAGCGACATGAAGGCCAGCGACGATCGGGAAATCATGCTCCGCAAATTTGCGGAAGTGCATCATCTTCTCGAAATCCAGCTTCAGCGCGGCGTTGCCGACGGTACGATCACCACGCTCACGCCCTCCAGCACGGCGCAGGTCATCGTGGGCCTCATGGTCGGCGCGAACCGCACGCGCGTGCTCACGCCCTACACCTACGGCTCTTCCGAGAACTTCTACACCGAAACCCTTTCCTTCGTCGAACGCGCCATCACCAGCGGAAAACCCAGGACAGCATAACATGGATTCCCTCATCACCGCCGCCCTGCTCGGGCTCGTGGAAGGGCTCACCGAATTCCTTCCCGTTTCTTCCTCCGGTCATCTCGTGCTCGCCTCCAGCCTTCTGGGCTTTTCCGGTCCGGGGGCGTCCACCTTCGAGGTGGTCATTCAGGTGGGTGCCATTCTCGCCGTGCTTGCCCTCTACTGGCGGCGCTTTCTCGGCCTGCTTCGCTTCTCTGGAAACAAGCGCGGTTTTGCCGGACTGCGCGGCATTCTGATGCTCGTGCTCACCACTCTGCCCGCCGCATCTCTGGGACTTCTGCTGCACGGCTTCATCAAATCGCTGTTCACGCCCGCCACGGTGGCGGCCGCTCTGGTGTGCGGCGCCGTTCTCATGCTCGTGGTGGAACACATGCTCGCCCCGAAGCAGAACAACATGCCCGTGCAGAACATTGATCAGCTCACCCCCCTGCAGGCGCTCGGCATAGGCTGCTTCCAGTGCCTCGCCCTGTGGCCCGGCTTCTCCCGCTCCGCCTCCACGCTCATGGGCGGCATGATACTCGGCGTGCGCCGCGAAGTTGCTGCGGAATACTCCTTCATTGCGGCCGTGCCCATCATCATCGGCGCAGCGGGCTACGATCTTCTGAAATCGCTCTCCCTGTTCACCGCGGCGGACGTCCCCTTCTTCCTTGTCGGATCGCTGTGCGCCTTCCTTTCCGCCATCGCCGCCATGCGCTGCTTCATCTCCCTGCTCGGACACGTCACCCTCAAGCCTTTTGCCGTCTATCGCCTGCTGCTCGCCATTCCGGTGTACCTCTTCATGCTGCGATAAAAAAATTTGCCGGAAGGCAAAAAAAATGCTTGCCAAGGGCGGCCGTTTTCTATAAGTACATTCCTGCGCCGGATGATTCCGACAGCACGGCAAGGTAGCTCAGTTGGTTAGAGCATACGGTTCATACCCGTAGTGTCGAGAGTTCAAATCTCCCCCTTGCTACCATAACAATAAGAAAGTCCAGGATTCTTCTTGGACTTTTTTTTATGCCTTCCGCAGAGGCGGCAAGCCGTCTTCTGCTCGCAACATCCTATTGATTACCTTTCCATTCGGAGTTCTCCCATGGCTTCCCCTTCCCGTCCTCAGCGCATTCAGGTGTTCGGCCACAAAAACCCTGATACCGATTCCGTCATCGGCGCCATCGCCCTTGCGGAACTTCAGAATCAGCGGGGCATTCCCTCCAGCCCCAAGGTGCAGGGCAGCACGAATCCCGAAACCAATTTCGTCATGCAGCGCTTCAACATCAAGCCCCCGCGCATTCTGGAAAGCGCCGCCGGCCGTCAGGTGAGCCTGGTGGACTTTTCCGACATCGCTCAGGCGCCGCACGGCTTTGAAAGCAGCACCATCGTGTCGCTGGTCGATCATCACAAGCTCGGCGACGTCACCACCTCCTCGCCGCTGGAAATGTGGGTCTGGCCCGTGGGATGCAGCAACACCATTCTCAAGTCCATGTACGACTTCTACGGCGGCTACGTGCCCACCTATCTTGCGGGCGGCATGCTCTGCGCCATCCTTTCCGACACGGTGCTCTTCCGCTCCCCCACCACCACCGACGCCGACCGCCGCGCCGCGGCCGAACTTGCCGAAATCGCGGGAGTAGACGACATCATGGCTCTCGGCATGGACATGTTCCGCGCCAAGTCCGACCTGCACGACTCCGCCGACAACCTCTTCCAGCGCGACTATAAGGAATTCGACATCAACGGCCGCAAGGTAGGCATAGGTCAGCTCGAACTCATGGACGCCGGCATGATTGATCCCATCAAGGCCGATCTCTTCAAGGCCGCGCGCAAGCTGCTCGACGAACACGGCTGCCACACCGTCATGTTCCTCGCCACCGACATCATCAAGGAAGGCTCGCAGATGCTTGTGGTCTCCCGCGACATGTCCGTGACCGAAAAGGCCTTCAACGTGACGCTGGATCCGTACAGAATGCCCAAGGTACGCAACGTGGCTCCGGCCTACGCCAAGGAAAACCAGTCGGAATATCACGAACATCAGGGCAATGCCGATGCTCCCTGGGCCGACGCTCTGGCCGAAAAGTGGATGCCCGGCATGCTGAGCCGCAAAAAGCAGGTGCTGCCTTTTCTCATGGACGCCTTTAATTCGCTTGACTAGTTGCGGGAAACCATCTATATTCCCTTTCGCACGGCAAGGTAGCTCAGTTGGTTAGAGCATACGGTTCATACCCGTAGTGTCGAGAGTTCAAATCTCCCCCTTGCTACCATGAAACCATTCCCGGGATTCTTCATGAATCCCGGGATTTTCTTTTAATGCTCCGCAATCTGCCTCAGGCGGGCGCTGCGGCGGGCGAGTTCAGCAGTTCTTCCCCCCTCGCTGCGCCTTCGAGATGACGACATTTTTGCGTCTGTCCGATGCAGCGGGTCGCATTTGCCCCTTCTTCCGCAACGTTTCCGCTCTCCCGCAGGCCGCGCCGCATCGCTGCACGGCTGCTTTTTCCCTCTTCAACAGAGCGTCGCGTTTTCTTTTTCCGCTTTCACGCCCCAGGGACCCGTTTTCCCGTCTATCCTTCATTCTTCAAACAAGTTTTTATTGTCACGAAAATAGACATGGCGATGGAAATCGGTTATACCTGAAGGAAACATGTATGTACCTTGCTCCCGATCCGTGGACATGCATGTAACACGCTAAACTATTACGCTTTTTCAATTACCTACTCTAAGGAGCTTCATTCATGGCGTACACACGTAGAAGCTTTCTGAAAATGGTCGGCGCGGGAGCCATGTGCCTTTCGCTCGCCCATTTTGGATTTGATCTGAAAGAGGCGAAGGCATATGCCACGTCCTTGAAAATTGAAGGCGCGAAGGAAGTCAGCACCGTGTGCCCCTTCTGCGCCGTCTGCTGCCAGGTCATCGCGTATGTGAAGGACGGCAAGCTCATCTCCACGGAAGGCGATCCCGACTTCCCCGTCAACGAAGGCAGCCTCTGCGCCAAGGGCGCGGCCCTGCTTTCCATGTACACCGGCGAACATCGTCTCACCAAGCCCATGTATCGCGCCCCCTACAGCGACAAGTGGGTCGAAAAGGACTGGGACTGGACGCTGCAGCAGATCGCCCGCCGCGTGAAGACCGCCCGAGACAACGACTTCATCGTGAAGAACGCCAAGGGTCAGACCGTCAACAGGCTTGAGTCCGTGTTTTGCATGGGCACCTCTCATGCCTCCAACGAAGAGTGCGCCGTCATTCATCAGGCGATGCGCAGCCTGGGGGTCGTGCATATCGACCACCAGGCGCGTGTCTGACACAGCCCGACTGTACCGGCTCTGTCAGAGTCGTTCGGACGTGGGGCTATGACGAATCACTGGATCGACATCAAGAACGCTGATGCCGTCCTGATTATGGGCAGCAATGCTGCAGAACATCATCCCGTATCCTTCAAGTGGATCATGCGGGCCAAGGACGCCGGAGCCACCATCATGCACGTGGATCCCAAGTTCTCCCGCACCTCGGCGCGTTGCGATTTTCATGTGCCGATCCGCTCCGGTACGGACATCGCCTTCCTCGGAGGCATGATAAACTATATCATCGAATCGGGAAGCTGGTTCAAGGACTACGTGGTGAACTACACCAACGCCACCTATGTGCTGGCCGATTCGTATGACTTCAAAGACGGTCTCTTCAGCGGCTACAACGCCGAAAAGAGAACATACGACCGCTCTTCCTGGACCTTCAAGCGCGACGAGAAGGGAGCTCCCGTACGCGACTTCACGCTCAAGGACGAACGCTGCGTATTCAACGTCATGGCAAAGCACTACTCCCGCTACACGCTGGACAACGTTTCCAGCATCACGGGCGTATCGAAAGAAAACCTCTTGAAGGTCTATAAGATCTTCTGCGCCACAGGAAAGCCGGACAAGGCCGGAACCATTCTGTACGCCATCGGCTGGACTCAGCACACGGTGGGCGTGCAGAACATCCGCGCGTCGGCCATCATTCAGCTTCTGCTGGGCAACATCGGCGTGGCCGGCGGCGGCATCAACGCCCTGCGCGGCGAACCCAACGTGCAGGGGTCTACGGACCATGCCCTGCTCTACCACAACCTTCCCGGCTACCACAACGCGCCCCTCGCGCAGTGGCAGACGCTGGAGGAATACAACAAGGCCAACACTCCCGTCACGCACATTCCCAACAGCGCCAACTGGTGGAGCAATCGTCCCAAGTACGTGACCAGTCTGCTCAAGGGCTGGTTCGGCGACGCCGCCACCGCGGAAAACGATTTCTGCTACAGCTGGCTGCCCAAGTGCGAAGACGGCGAGGACTACTCGTACATGTACGCCATGGACCGCATGCTCAACGACAAGATGCGCGGCGGCTTCATTTTCGGCGTGAACCCCATGAACAGTTTCCCCAACACCAACAAGATGCGCGCCGCTCTGGATCATCTGGACTGGCTGGTGGTGGGTGAAATTCACAACTCCGAAACCTCGGACAACTGGCATCGGCCCGGCGCTGATCCTTCCACCAAGAAGACGGAAGTCTTCCTGCTGCCCTCCGCGCACCGCGTGGAGAAGGAAGGAACCATCAGCAACAGCGGCCGCTGGCTGCAGTGGTTCGACAAGGCAGTGGAACCTGCGGGTGAAGCCCGCAACTTCGGCGACATCTACGTGCCGCTCATCAACACCATCCGCGAGCTGTACAAGAAGGAAGGCGGAGCCTTCCCGGATCCTCTTCTCAAGCTGAACTGGACCGACAAGTTCGACGCCTCCGACTGGGCAAAGCGCATCAACGGCTTCTTCTGGAAGGATACCGTGGTCAACGGCAAGACCTACAAGCGCGGACAGCTTGTGCCCGCCTTCGGCAATCTTCAGGCCGACGGCTCCACCTCTTCGCTGAACTGGCTGTACACCGGCAGCTGGACCGAAGAGGAAGGCAACAAGTCCAAGCGCCGCGATCCCAGCCAGACCGAGATGCAGGCGAAGATCGGCATCTACCCGAACTGGTCGTGGTGCTGGCCCATCAACCGCCGCATTCTGTACAACCGCGCGTCCGTGGATCTTCAGGGCAAGCCCTGGAATCCTGACAAGGCGGTCATCGAATGGAAGGACGGCGCGTGGGTGGGCGACGTGCCCGACGGTCCGTGGCCGCCCATAGCCGACGAGAAGAACGGACGCCTGCCGTTCATCATGACCACCGACGGCGCGGCACAGCTCTTCGGACCCGGACGTGTTGACGGTCCATTCCCCGAGCACTACGAGCCCGCCGAGTCGCCCGTGGCTTCGCATCCGTTCTCCAGTCAGCTGACCTCGCCCTGCTTCAAGTTCCACAAGAGCGAGTTCGACAAGTTTGCGGCTCCGGCCGATCCGCGCTACCCCATCGTGCTGACCACCTACAGCATGACGGAACACTGGTGCGGCGGCGGCGAAACCCGCAACGTGCCCAACCTGCTTGAGGCCGAACCTCAGCTCTATGTGGAAATGAGCCAGGAACTCGCCAAGGAAAAGGGCATCGAGAACGGTGACGGCGTCATCATCGAGAGCGCCCGCGGCAAGGTGGAAGCCATTGCCATGGTGACCATCCGCCTGCGTCCGTTCACGATCATGGGCAAGACCGTCCATCTCATAGGCATGCCTTTCGCCTATGGCTGGACCACTCCCGGCTGCGGCGATTCCACGAACCGCCTCACCGTGACCGCCTATGACCCGAACACCACCATTCCTGAAACGAAAGCTTGCTGCGTGAACATCCGCAAGGCCGACAAGCTGACCGAAATAGCCTGATTCAGGCGGGGCGCGCCCTCGCGGCGCGCCCCTCAAGGAGTACGCGATGCCTAAAGCATTCCTCATAGACACAACAAGATGCACGGCCTGCCGCGGCTGCCAGCTGGCATGCAAGGAGTGGCACAACCTGCCCGCCAACGCCACCAAGCAGCGGGGCTCGCATCAGAATCCCCCGGATCTCAATCCCAACAACCTTAAAATCGTCCGCTTCCACGAACACTTCGACGAGCAGGGCAACGTGGTGTGGAACTTCTTCCCCGATCAGTGCCGCCACTGCCTCACGCCGATCTGCGTGGATCTGGCCAATCTTGCCGTTCCCGGATCCATGATTCAGGACAAGGCCACCGGCGCAGTGCTCGTCACGGAAAAATGCAAGCAGCTGGCTCCGGCCGACATCAAGGCCATCATGGAAGCCTGCCCGTACAACATTCCCCGGTACAACGAACAGACCAAAATGCTGACCAAATGCGACATGTGCATCGACCGCGTGTCCGCAGGTCTTCAGCCCATGTGCGTGAAAACCTGCCCCACGGGCGCCATGTTCTTCGGCGAACGCGCGGAAGTGCTGGAAGAGGCGCAGAAACGTCTGGCACGCATCAAGGAACGCTATCCCAAAGCCCGCCTTGTGGACACGGAAGACGTGAGCGTCATCTATCTTCTGGCCGAGGAGCCCAAGCACTATTACGAGTTCGCGAGCTTCGGCTAGCCTCATGCCGGAGCGCCTGTCCCGGTAGCGGCCTTCGGCCGCCTTCACGGGCACGAAGTTCGGAGCTTCCGCCCTGCGGCGAAGCCTTGCGCTTCAACGTCCGCTCCGGCATGCACTCGCAACCGGGCATTGCCCTAACCCTGCATTTCATCGGCGGCCTTTGCCGCTTCCAGTTTCTCAGGAGTCACCATGGCCGAATCCCGTCAGACCGTTTCCGAAACCCTTGCCGGCATCGTCGAGCGCAGACCCGTGCTCGCGCCGGTGCTGAACGCGTTCGCCCCTCTGCTTGAGGCGCGTTCCGCGCTGCCGGAAAAGCTTTCCCCCATGATCGAGGAAAGCGGCTTTGTCCTGCCCCCCTGGCGGCAGGAACGGGCGCAGCAGGGGGCGCCGCTTCTGGCCGGAGCCAGCCTGAAGGGACTTTTCCCCCTTCTGCGGAAATCGGCCGACGTGCTGCTGCCGCTTCTGGAAGCGCTGCCCGGCATGAACGGATACGCCGACGCGCTCACGTCGTTCTTCCAGAATGAAGAAATGTGCATGCGCGCCGCCGACACTCTCCTCACCGGGCACGAAACAGCGCTCGCCGAGGCCGCGGAAGAAACGCATCTGCCGCCCGCCGTGCTGCTGTTTGCGCTGGAGGTCGTGGTCGGACCCGTTCTGCGGGCCCTGGCGCTGAAGTACGACGCCCCGTGGGACGAACGTGCTTCCTCCTGGATGCAGGGTTTCTGCCCCGTATGCGGCTCCTTCCCGTCCATCTCCTATCTGGACAAGCGCGTCTTTGACGAAAAGAACGCCTTTCTGGCCGGAGGCGGAGGAAAAAAACATATGCATTGCGCTCTGTGCGGCACCGAATGGCACTTCCGGCGCGGGGCCTGCCCTTCCTGTGGAAAGGAAGGTTCCGGCGTCATGGAATTTCTCCGCGAAAGCGAAAACAGCCGGGGCGAACGCATCGACTGGTGCACCAAGTGCAAGAGCTACTGCCCGACCGTGGACCTGCGCGAATGCGCCGGAACGCCCGACATGGACGCCATGGCGCTGGGCATGATGCATATGGACATTGTTGCCGCTCAGAAAGGGCTGACTCCTCTCAAGCCCTCCTTCTGGAACCAATTCTAGCCACTGCCTCCGGGCACTTCCCCTATCTACCGGGAGAATGCGCATGAAACCGCTTTTTATTCTTACCCTTCTTCTCTCCCTCGCCTGGTGTACGCCGGCGGAAGCTCAGGACTTCAAGGCCAATCTCAAGTATCCGAAAAATCCCATCGTGCTTGGCGGCGAAGTTTCTCCCCGCATGGCGGTCACCTTCAATCACAGCTCCCACAGCAACGTCCCCTGTGATACCTGTCATCACAAGCCCCGCTGCGTCATCTGTCACTACAGTCCTTCGGAAGAAAAGTCGCCCTACGCGTCGTGCAGCAGCAACGCCGGCTGTCATACCGTGCAGGGCAGAAGCAATCAGCAGGACAGCCGCTTCATGGCCTTCCACAGCAGAGAAAGCATGCGCTCCTGCTTCGGCTGTCATCGCAGAATGAGCCTGGAGCACCCCGAATTCCAGGGCTGCCGTCCCTGCCACCCCAACAACATCCAGCCGGACGAAGAGAAGTAATTCTCTGCCTCCCCTGACAAAAAAGCCTGCGCCTCGAAAAAACGATGCGCAGGCTTTTTTATGGCAGAAAAATGCCGTTCGAGGAGGCTCTCAATCCGTCATCGGAAAGACGCCGATCTGCTGTACTCTCGTCGGATGCGGCGAACCTCTGAAAGATGCCCCGACATGCAGCATATTTCTTGCTGAACAGGCGTCGGACACACCGAAATGCGGCAGTCAGCAGTCAAAGACTTCGCCGATGGGACAGGAGGAAGGAATCAGCAGTCTGTCCAGATCGAGCGCCAGCAGCCGAAGTCGAAGCGACGGGGAAAAGCAAAGAGGTTCGACCGCCTCCGGGAAACCTCCGTGCAGGGGATAGATGAGCGCAAGATTGCCGACGCCAGAAAGGTATTGATGCCCGCCGGCAAAAAGCTGCTACATGTCAGCCTGACTGATGCCGAACCCGCGCCTTGCATCTCGGCAAAGCTTTTTCCCCTGGCGGCAGAGGAACATGTACGGCGCAGCAAAAGCACAAAAAAACGCCCCGGAACAACATTCCGAGGCGTTTTCTTCGACCTTGAAGTGGTGCCGAGGGACAGAATCGAACTGCCCACACGGGGATTTTCAGTCCCCTGCTCTACCAACTGAGCTACCTCGGCACAACAAAAGGCAATTTACTGCAACACCCGACAAAAGGCAAGCACTTTTTTGCGTTCGTCGCAGTTCTCTTCCTATTCCGTAAGATTGCCCGGACCCTTGGGGATGGAGGCCTCGACAATGCGCACCTTGTAGTCGCTGGCTTCCGCCGGAGGATTGACGAAGATGATCGTAAAGGGAACTTCATTGCCCGGCAGCACGTTGGTGTTGGCTTCCACGATGTCGAGCTTGTTGTTGAGCACCTTGTCGAGCTCGTCCTTGTCGAGCAGCTCCAGCTGGAAGGAGCTCATGCTGTTGCCGGCAAGCTGCTGCTGCGAAATCAGCTTGTTGCCGTTCGCGTCGTCCAGTTCCGCCTCCAGCCTGATGAGCTCGCGGGGTGCGGGAAAGTTGTTCTTCACCTTGCCTTCAATGATGACAAGGTTGCCCACCTTCTCGTTCTTCACCTGATACTGACGCACATCCTGCAGCACAAGCTCGCTCACCAGCGACAGAGGATCCGAGGGATCCGCCGTTTCCAGGCCGAAATAGGGAGCCACCAGCCCCTTCAATCCGTCCAGGTAATGGGTGTTCTGCCACATCCAGCCGCAGCCGGCCGCAAGCGCCAGACACACCAGAAAGCTCGTCAGCCGGGGCAGGATGGAACTCTTTTTGCGGGGCATGTCCAGACCGCCGAACGACGCGGCACTGCCGTCGCCGTCAAGCCTGAGTCCCTGAGAGGCGCGTCTTTCCCTCACGCGCTCTCTGCCGCCGTGCACGTCGGCGGGCTCGTCCATCGCGAGCTCAAGGCCGCCGCTCCGGGAACTGCGGGGGCTTGAGCCGCCAAGAGACAGACCGCCTTCGTCATGACGCTCGGGCGCGCGTTTTTCCGGTCTGTCGCCGGCCAGATCGAGACCGCCGCCTCGGGTCGATTCTCTGCCCTTTTCCTCGCCGCCGAGAGAAAGTGCGGGAGGATCGGTCTTTTCTTCCAGCGGAAGCGTGAAAATATGACGGCAGACCGAACAGCGGAGCTTGGCGCCGGGTCTCACCTTTTCATCTGGCAGACGATAGACCGTATTGCATTGAGGGCAGGTAACGTTCATGAAACAATCTCCATCATTATGTGATAGCACCGAGACCATACACCGCCTGCATCAGCAGTCAAGCAGCTCGTAGATGCCGGGAAGCGTGCGATAGCGTTCGGCGTAGTCGAGGCCGTATCCCACAATGAAGCCCGCGGGCAGATCAAAACCCACGAAGTCGGAATGCACGTCGAATTCCCGGCGTTCCTTCTTGTCCACGAGAGCGGCAAGCCGTATGGACTTCGCTCCCCGCGAGGAAAAATACCGCATAAGAAAGTCCATGGAGCGACCGGTGTCCACGATATCCTCGACAATGAGCACGTGACGGCCTTCGAGGGAGATTTCCACGTCCTTGGTGATCTGCACGTGCTCGCTGCTGCTCGCCCGATCGCCGTAGCTGGCAAGACGCACGAAGTCAATGAGCACATCGGACTTCATGGCGCGGACCAGATCGCTGAAAAAGGGAAAAGCTCCCTTCAGCACACATACGGCAACCACGGAATCCTCTCCGTAAACGGCGTCAATCTGGGCGGCCATTTCCTCGACGCGTCGCTGAATGACCGCCGCACTGAATATTTCCTTCATCTGATTCATGCGCACTACCGTCTGATGAGACTCATGAGAAACTGTTTCATTTCCGGTCCGGGCACATAGCCCGCCTCGCTCGCCTCGATATGTCCGTCTCTGTTGTAAATGACATTGAAGGGAATGGCGTCTATTCTGTAGGCGCGGGAAAGCTCCTCCCCTCCGTAGTACACGGGATAGGCTCCCATCATGCCCATGGACTTCACAAAGGAATCCGCCTCGCGGATATTCTGATCGATGGCGATGCCGATGATGAGCAGATCCTCCTCAGGAATCTCCTTTCTCATTTTAATGAGTTCCGGAATTTCCCGACGGCACGGCCCGCAGAAGGCGGCAAAGAAATTCACCAGAATCACCTTGCCGTGATTGGCGGCCAGTTCATCGAGAAGTTCATAGGTATGCACGGGTTTCAGCTGGGGGGCCTTGTCCTGACCGAACGCCACGGAGGAAGGAAGCGTCAGCGCGAGGGCGACGACGCCCGTCAGCAGCACTCCCGCCATGCGACGGAAAAAACCCAGCGGCCTTGTTTTCATAATAATCTCCTTTTCCTCAGAACATAAGCCCGCGGAAGGCTTTTCTTCCGCGAACTTTTTTAGGTGTACTGAAAATCGTTGAAAACGCCAACCTTAAACTATAGGATACATTCCGGCAATCACGCTTCCACCCCCGGAGGCACGCCGAAATAAGGATGACTCCATGACGAAAATTTCCGATGCGCATGAAGCGGAGCTGCTCGCATCTGCCGATGAAAAGCCGGCCCGTGCTTCTGCTCGTGTCAAAAAAACAAAAAAATCCCGAAAGGATACGGATATCATCGATATCACTGCGACTCCGGTTTCGGACGACTCCGGCACTCCCGCCGCGCCTTCGGGAAAAAACGCGGACGAGTCCGAAAAAAAATCAGGCAGGCGCAAAGGCCGTGCTGCAAAAACGAAGATTTCGCCCGACGCCGAGCCCGTGGAAGATGACGAAATCGCCTCCGAAAACACCCCGTCCGACGCTCCGGACGACGATGCCGACGACTCCCCCGAGGTGATGGAAGCGGAACTCGAACAGGCGCGCGACGGTGAGCTTCTTCCCGACGACACCTCGATCGACGAGCATTTCGACGACTTCGACGACAACGGCCGCGTCATTGATCTGGGCAGCAATCTTCCCGCCATTGCGGAAGACCGGCTGCCCAGCGTGCCCATGCGCGACAATCTGCAGAACTATCTGCGCGAAGTGAGCAAGTTCCCGCTGCTGGAACCGGAAGAGGAAACCGAGCTGGCCCGCCGGGTGCGCGACAACGGCGATCCCAAGGCGGCGTTCCGGCTGGTGTCCTCGCATCTGCGCCTTGTGGTGCGCATCGCCATGGACTTCCAGCGCCGCTGGATGCAGAACGTGCTCGACCTCATTCAGGAAGGCAACGTAGGTCTTCTGCGCGCCGTGAACAAGTTCGATCCCGACAAGGGCATCAAGTTTTCCTACTACGCCTCATTCTGGATCAAGGCCTACATTCTCAAGTTCATCATGGACAACTGGCGCATGGTGAAAATAGGCACCACCCAGGCGCAGCGCAAACTCTTCTACAACCTGAACCGCGAGAGGCAGAAGCTCATACTTCAGGGCTTCGATCCCGACGCGGCCCTGCTTTCGGAAAAGCTCGGCGTCACGAAGGATCAGGTGGAGGAAATGCAGCAGCGTCTCGACTCGGGCGACGTGTCTCTTGATCTGCCCGTGAGCGACGACAGCGGCAGCGCCTCCCGCATGGACTTTCTGCCCGCGCTCGGTCCCGGCGTGGAGGAAGGCATTGCCGATTCGGAAGTATCGCGCCTTGTCCGCGACAGCATCCACGAACTCATTCCTTCCCTTTCGGAAAAGGAAGTCTATATTCTGGAGCACAGACTGCTCACCGACGAACCGGCCACGCTCCGGGAAATCGGCGAGCGCTACCATGTTACCCGTGAACGCATTCGCCAGCTGGAAGCGCGCCTGCTGGAAAAACTGAAAGAACATCTCGGGCGCGAGATCAAAGACTTCTCGGAAGAATGGATACAGCCATAGCTCTTCCGCCGCACAGGACATCCATGTTCACCCATATTCCATCCCTTTTCCGAGTCCGGAGGCGTCTGTCTTCCTTCACTCCGGCGCAGCGCCTGATGTTCGCCTCCACCCTCGCGCTTCTGCTGCTGCCCGCAGGCTGCGCCACGGGCAACGGCCCCGTCGCCGGAGAGCACGACGTGCTCTCTCCGATCAGGCTTTCTCCGCAGGCTCCCTCGCAGCGGGCCGAACTCATCTTCGCTCAGCTCAAGCTCGACAGCGCCCTCGGCCGCAACGACCGCGAAGCCGTCATTGACGCCTCCAACCGCCTGCTGGAATTCGGCACCGGAGCCTATCGACTGCCCTCTTCCGCGCCCATCATCGACGCGGCCATCTGGCTGCTCGCCCACGACTGCGAAAAAGACGCCGCCCCACTCATCCGGAAGGCTTCCGCCCAGATGCCCGACGATCTTGCCCTGGTATCGCTTCAGGCCGATCTGCTCATCCAGAACAACAAAAGAAATGAAGCCATCAGCCTGCTGCGCAACTTTGCCGGCAAACATCCCGCCGACGGTCAGGCACAGGCGGAGCTGGCCCTCGCGCTTCTGCGTAGCGCCCAGCCGCAGGAAGCCATGAAGGTGTTCCGTCAGATCCCCGAAAAGCAGCTGACGCCGCAGATACGCTTCGCCTACGCGCAGGCGCTGAACGTATCCGGCCGCTTTGCCGACGCCAGACGTCAGCTTGAAGTCGCCGTGAAGGAAGATCCCGAATACGCCGAGGCCTGGCAGCTTCTCGCACTCACGCAGGAAGAGCTCGGCCATCCCAAGGAAGCGGAAAAAATCTACCGCACACTGCTGGAAAACGATCCCGACAACCGCAGCGCGCGTCTTTTCCTGCTCCGCCTCATGCTGCAGGAGGACAACATGGACGCCGTGGTTTCCATGGTCGCCTCCACGCAGGATCCGCTGCACTTTGCCGTGGCCGCCGCGGCCATGCTCATGGACGAAAAACACCCGGATCAGGCCGAAAAGCTGCTCTCCCGTCTCGAAAAGCAGGAAGGCATGCCGGACGGACTCTTCTTCTATCATGCGGCGCTGCTTTATGAATCCAACGCCGACGTCAACCGCGCGCTCGACTACCTCGAAAAGGTGTCCTCCCAGAGCCCGGAATACGACAAGGCCCTGCGCATGAAGGTGCGCATTCTGTACGAGCAGAAGCGCATTCCCGAGGCGCTCCAGGCGCTCGACGCGCTGCGCGTGCTGCATCCCGAAGACGCGGAGCCTCTGCTGCTCGCCTCGGAACTGTACGCCGGACAGAAGAATTTCGATGCCGCGGACAAGGCCGTGGCCGAGGCGCTGCGCCTGCATCCCGACAACGAAGGCGCGGCCTTCCAGCAGGCCTATCTGCAGGAGTTGCGGGGCAACAGGAAAAAAGCCATGGAACTCATGGAAAAATTCATTGCCCGCTACCCCGACAACGCACTGGCGCTCAACTACGTGGGCTACAATCTGGCCGACGGCAACAAGGATCTCGACCGGGCCTACCGGCTTATCCAGCGCGCCGTGGAACTGGAACCCGACGCGGACTTCATTCTTGATTCTCTGGCCTGGGTGCAGTACCGCCGCGGCAAGCTCGACGATGCCTGGGAACAGATACAGAAGGCCTTGAACCTCTCCGGCAAGGACGAACCCAAGGATCCCGCCATGCTCGAACACTACGGCGACATTGCCGCGGCCCGGGGCGACGCGGATTCCGCCCGCGCAGGCTGGGGGCAGTCCATGGAACTGTTTGAAAAGCTCGGCTATCCCGAAGACGCCGACAGAGTGCGCCTCAAACTGGAAAAACTGCAATGATGACCCGACGCTCCTTTTTTCTTCTCGGTCTTGTGCTGCTGACCGCGCTTTCCGGCTGCGGTCCCAAGGGCATGCCCATCGTTCCCGACAGCGACGCCGCCGCCCGCTGGCAGGCGTTCAAGGAACGCTCTGCCCGTCCCGCGAGCTACGACGTGCTCTCCGGCAGTCTGCGCTTCGGCCCGGTCAACGACACCCGGAGAGTGACCTATCTGCTCTGGTCCGCCGCCACCGGCGGGCCTGCCGTGCAGGATCATCAGGGCACGGCAGGTCTCGACGATGTGGAACGCAATCCCGGCTTTTCCGACGACGAACGCACAATTCGTCTTGAAGTGAACGCCGGGGTGGGAGCCAACGTAGCCAAGGCCGTGTTTGAAAACGGACAGATGCTGCTCGTGCTGCCCCGCGACGAAAAAGCCTACGCCGGAGCCGAAACCCCGGATACCCTGCGCAGACTGCTGGGGCTGCCGCTGCCCATGCGCATGAACAGGCTCAACGACTTTCTCGCCGGACGCTATCTTTCCGCTCTTGACGTCCCCGCCCCGGAGCGCTACGTCACCGGAGGTGACGGCAACATCATCTACAGCTACAGAAGTCACGGCCGAAGCTGCGAACTGGAGCTGAACGCCGACGCGCTTCCCGTCCGCTGGACCATCGACGGCCGCTGGTCGCTGGATCTTGCCTACGACGACAAGGGACTGCCCCGCCGTCTGGACGGCAGAATGGACAATGACGGAAGCGAAATGCGCATGGTGCTGCTCGTCAAGGAGCGTTTGCCTTCCGGCAGCGTGCCCGAATCCGGCATGCAGCTGGAAGTGCCGGCGAACTTCGCCGTCTATTCGCTGGATCAATAACCGGGGCGGGGCCGCCCCGCACACAGACATCGCGTCACTACTGGAGACTGACATGAGCATCATCTACATTGCGTCCGACCATGGGGGCTTCAACCTTAAAACCTTCCTTGTGCAGAACCTCAAGGAAAAAGGACACGACGTCCACGATCTCGGCCCTTCCGATCCCGCAAGCTGCGACTACCCGCTCAAGGCCCGCGCCGTGACGGACGCCCTTCTCAAGGATGAAAACGCCGTTGGCGTTCTCGTGTGCGGCACCGGCATCGGCATGAGCATGTCCGCCAACCGCGTTCCCGGCATCCGCGCGGCGCTCTGCACCACCGAATTCCACGCCACCTACGCCCGCGCCCACAACAACGCCAACGTCATCTGCCTCGGCGAACGCGTGACCGGTCAGGGCCTTGCGGCCAGCATGGTGGACGTGTTCCTGAGCACGCCTTTTGAAGGCGGCCGCCATCTGCGCCGCATCAATCTGTTCAACAAGTAGCCGCCCGGGAAGAGGTCATGCCGAAAATACGGGAAGTCTATGTCTGCCGCTCCTGCGGAGCGCAGAGCGCGCAATGGCAGGGGCAATGCCCAAAGTGCCGGGAGTGGAACACTCTTGAGCTCACCCGCCTTGCCCCGACTTCCACGGCGCGGCCTCATGCGGCAAAGCACGCCTCCGCCACGCGCATTCAGCCGCTGGCGAGCGTCTCGTGCAGCGATCATGCCGCGTTCGGCACGGGCCTCGACGCGCTCGACCGCATTCTCGGTCACGGATTTGTGCCCGGCGCCGCCATTCTCGTGGGCGGAGAGCCGGGCATAGGCAAATCCACGCTGCTGCTCCAGCTCGCCGGAGCCGTGGCGCGGGAAAACAAGCTCGTGCTCTACGCAAGCGGCGAAGAATCCCTGCCGCAGATACGCAGCCGCGCAGAACGCCTAGACGTGCTGCACGACAACCTTCTTGCCGTGGCCACCAGCCGGGTGGAAGACCTTTTTCCCGTACTTGAAGATCCCGACGCGGCACCGGCCCTCATGATCGTAGACTCCGTGCAGACGCTCGCCTCCGACAACGCCGAAGGCCTGCCCGGCAACGTGAGTCAGGTGCGCACCGTGGCCACGGAACTTGTGGAACGCTGCCGCCGTTCGGGCACCACGCTGGTGCTGGTGGGGCACGTCACCAAGGACGGCACCCTTGCCGGACCGCGCCTTCTGGAACATCTTGTGGACACGGTCATTTCCCTGGAAGGCGACCGGCGGGAAATGTTCCGCATGCTCAGGGTGCTGAAGAACCGCTTCGGCCCCAATCAGGAACTGCTCATCTTCCGCATGGCGCGCAAGGGGCTGGAACTCGTGGAAGACCCTTCCACCTTTTTCCTCGGCGCGCGCGACACCTCCTTGAGCGGCACGGCCGTGGTCATGGCCGTGGACGGTCAGCGCCCCTTTGCCGTGGAAATTCAGGCGCTCGCCACGCGAAGCTATCTTTCCATCCCCCGCCGCACCGGTCTCGGCTTCGACGTGAACAGGCTGCATCTTCTGCTCGCGGTGCTGGAAAAGCGCCTGCGCCTCAACTTCGGTCAGGCGGACATCTACGCCAAGGTCGGCGGCGGCATGCGTCTTCAGGAACCGGGGCTCGATCTTGCGCTGGTGGCGACCCTGCTCTCCTCCTTCTACGACATTCCCCTGCCCGAGCGCTGCGTGCTCTGGGGCGAAGTGGACCTCAACGGTCAGGTGCGCCCCGTGTCCGGGCAGGACGTGCGCATGAAACAGGCCCTGCGCCTCGGCTACTCGCCCATCATCTGCCCGGAGAACCCCAAGAGCAAAGGCATCGCCACCGTCTCCGATCTGCAGCGCATTCTCTTCCGCAAGGGATAGGCACCGCTTTCTGCGTGGGTGCATCCGTCTGCGATTCCCTCTGTCTTCCCCCCCCTTCCGGCAGGCAGCAACGCATCCAGGTCGCCATCTCCGTGGTCGGAGTCTAGCGGAGCGTTCCGCCGTCTGCGTCTGCACTCACGCCTTTTGCACGCTAAGGAAGTCCGAAAACCTTTTCAGCGCGCAGATGACGGCATTGTGCGACCGGCTTCCGAGCTCCTGCTTACATCCCCCGACGTCGTATTGCGGCAGAATGTCGGCTATGCGTTCGGCCAATCCGGCCCAGCTCACGCCTTCCTCCTTTGCCACGAAATCAATTCTCCGACAGTAGTCATACACCGTGCTCGGGTGTCCGCTAGGTGTTACTTTACTGTATCCCCGCACTGTCAAATAGTTTTCAAACGCCTCTTTCATAATATATCCCCATATTGTCTATGTAATTTCTTATTTGCATAGTCAAATACCATTTATATGTTAATACAATTTTTATTAAATATTGGAAAAGTTATATTAAAAATACATTCAAATATTATTAAAAATATTTAATAAATATCAATGATGTTTAATAATGATAAAAGATACGTCATGTATTTATTAAAAAGAAACGGAACATGACAAGACTCTCGTCATGTTCCGTCTGCATCGCATGCGGAAAAAGCCGCCGGAAGATTCCGACGGCTTCTCTTCTTTGTCGTTTTTGTCAGTTCACGCGCGGCCAGTACAGGCACACCCAGTCGTCGGCCTCGGGATTCTCGCGGCTGGCCGAACGCGTGGGATCGCTCGCCGGAGACGGCATGCGCAGCTCACCCGGTTCGCCCATGGCCGCATAGGCCTCCAGCATGCCCGGCACCTGTACGGACAGAAAGCCGGAAAGCACAAGGCATCCGCCCGGCCTGACCAGCGGCATGAGCTGGGGGGCCATTTCCTTCAGCGGCCCGGCGAGAATGTTGGCAATGACCACGTCGAAGGTCTGCCCCTGCACCAGTTCCACGCTGCCTTCCTGAATGTCGAACTGCGCGGACACCCCGTTCATGTCGCAGTTCTCCCGCGAATTGCTGATGGAAAGCGGATCGATGTCCGCGCCGAAGCCGGACAGGCCGAGCTTCACGCAGCCTATGCCGAGAATACCCGTGCCCGTGCCCATGTCGAGAAAGCGCTGACCGGCCTTGAGCGCACCCGCCCGATGCAGCAGCGACATGGCTTCGAGGCACATGGTGGTCGTGGGATGATGTCCGGTGCCGAAGGCGGACTTGGGCTCAATGATGATGGGTATGCTGCCCTCCGCGGGTTCGTCCTTCATCCACGGCGGAAGAATGAGGAAATCCCCGGCCTTCACGGGCGTAAAGTAGCTGCGCCAGCCGGCAAGCCAGTCCTTGTCGGGAATGGTTTCCCGGCTCAACACGGCGTCCGGCAGCCTTTCGGCCAGGACCTGCGCCGTAAGATCCCGCTCATCCTCATCTTCGCAGGTGATGCGAAAACGCGTGTCGCCGTCAGGCAGCGATTCCTCTTCCCATCCCGCCGAGGCGTGCTCGGCCACCAGCGCTTCGGCAAGAGGAAAATACTCCTCTCGAACCACGATATCCAGACGATACAACTGCGGCATATAAAAACTCCTGCCGTTTTCTTTTCTGTCATGCGCGGGAAAGTCCGCCTTCGTGATGTACCATCGGAACGGCCGCTTGCCAAGAACACTTGACAGCCGCCCCGCTCTGCCGCACATTCGACGCGTTGCGCCCGAATCCGGGCCCTCACCTCATCTCTTTTTTTTTCGGAACAACGCATGGATCTCAACGGACTTATCGTCGGCCTCGGCAATCCGGGAGCCCAGTACAGGGGAACGCGTCACAACATCGGCTTCATGTCGGTGCAGACACTGCTCGAAGAAGTGGAACGCGGCAACAGCCGCGCCCCGGAACAGCTTTCCGGCTCCAAATTCAACGCACTGCTCTGGCGCATTCAGATTCCCGGCGGCGGCACATGGCTCGTGGCCGAACCCCAGACCTTCATGAATCTGAGCGGCGACGCCGTGCAGCCTCTCATGGCCTGGTATCGCCTGAAGCCCGAACAGCTGCTCGTCGTTCACGATGAACTCGATCTCGAACCGGGCAGGCTCAAGCTCAAGAAAGGCGGCAGCGCGGCCGGTCACAACGGCATCAAATCCATACAGCAGCGCCTCGGCACGCCCGAATTCTATCGCCTGCGCGTGGGCGTGGGCAAGCCGCAGAACAGAGAGCAGGTCATCCCCTGGGTGCTCGGACGTTTCGGCGAAGCCGAGCGCGACATCATGAACAAGACCTTTCCGAACATCGTCGACGCCGTCATCCGCTTCGCCGTGGACGGCCCCGAGCGCGCCATCAACGTGGTCAACACCCGCAAAAAATAGCCGGTTCCTCTCCGGGACTTGCCAATAGCGGGAAAAAACTCTATAGTTCTCTCGCTGACCGTTGTTCTGCGGTCTTTTTCCCTTCTCTTTCTTTCTTGTCTTCGCGCCCTTCCGGCGTGATCTTCCCTGTACTTTCTCCTTTTCCCGGTGGTATCTCTATGCCCATACGGAAACGTAAAGCTCCCGTCGAGCCCGAAACTGCAGAATCTGCCCCAATTCTTGACGAAAGCGTCCTGAATCTTACCGAACTCAAGACCCGCAAAATGCAGGATCTCATGGATCTGGCGGACAAGTATCAGCTTGAAAACGCCAGTTCCATGCGCAAGCAGGAACTCATCTTTGCCCTGCTTCAGGCCTGCGCCTCGCAAAACGGCGTCATCCACAGCGACGGCGTGCTCGAAATACTGCCCGACGGCTACGGCTTCCTCCGTTCCCCGCTCTGCAGCTACATGCCCGGCCCCGACGACGTGTATGTCTCCCCCTCTCAGATACGCCGCTATCATCTGCGCAAGGGTGACTGCGTCTCCGGGCAGATCCGCCCTCCCAAGGAAGGCGAACGCTATTTTGCGCTGGTCCGCGTCAATGAAATAGGTTTCGAGCCGCCGGAAAACGCCCGGCATCTGGTGCTTTTCGACAACCTCACGCCGGTGTATCCCGACCAGCAGTTCCGCATGGAAACCGATCCCAAGAACATGTCGTCGCGCATCATCGACCTCATGTCTCCCATCGGCCGCGGACAGCGCGCCCTCATCGTGGCTCCGCCGCGCACCGGCAAGACCATACTGCTCCAGACCATCGCCAACGCCATCAATGCGAACTATCCCGACGTGTACCTCATCATTCTTCTGGTGGACGAACGCCCGGAAGAAGTCACGGACATGGAACGCACGGTGAAAAACGCTGAAGTGGTGAGCTCCACCTTCGACGAACCTCCGCAGCGCCACGTGCAGGTGTGCGAAATGGTGCTCGAAAAGGCCAAACGCCTCGTGGAACGCAAGCGCGACGTGGTCATTCTGCTCGACTCCATCACCAGACTGGGCCGCGCCTACAACACCGTGACCCCCTCCAGCGGCCGCGTACTTTCCGGCGGTCTGGACGCCAACGCCCTGCAGCGGCCCAAGCGCTTTTTCGGCGCGGCGCGCAACATTGAGGGCGGCGGATCGCTGACCATCATCGCCACGGCGCTCATCGACACCGGTTCCCGCATGGACGAAGTCATTTTTGAAGAGTTCAAGGGCACCGGCAACTGCGAAATCTATCTCGACCGTCACCTCTCCGACAAGCGCGTATTCCCCGCCATCGACATCAACCGCACAGGCACCCGCAAGGAAGATCTGCTGCTCGGCGAAGACGTGCTCAACAGAGTGTGGATTCTGCGCAAGATACTTGCCCCCATGTCCCCCATCGACAGCATGGAATTCCTGCTCGACAAGATGAAGGGCACCAAGAGCAACAAGGACTTTCTGAGCGGCATGGGACGCTAGGCCGCCCGGAGCGCCGCGCAGAAAAGGCGTTGACAATATGCCTGTTGCGGTGCATAGTCCCTTTCACGTCGGGGTTCTTCCCCCTTGCGCCCGTGGCTCAGCTGGATAGAGCGACAGCCTCCGGAGCTGTAGGTCGCGCGTTCGACTCGCGCCGGGCGCACCATGAATTTCAGGGATACCGGAAATCCGGTATCCCTTTTTCTGTATGCAGCCTGTTCATGACTGCCAAGAGAGGCCCGCAGTGTTTCTCGTACGACTTCTCCTTCTGGTTCTCGTGTTTCTGCTCGCCGGCTGCGGCACTCATTACAACGTCGCCGTCGATTCCCTGCGCGACGCGAATCAGCCTTCAGGCACGGTGTACGTCGCGCAGCCCGGCAATGAAGGCGTTCACAACACCGATCTGCTGTTCAAGGACGTCGTGCGTCAGCTCACTCCCGCGTTCCGTTCCCGGGGCTACACGCTCGTGGACGACGTGAAAAACGCGGACAACGCCGCCGTCATCACCTACTGGATGGACGAGCCGCGCGTCCACATCAACACCGACACCATTACACGTTCCTACCCCGTCGTGGTGGGCTACGGCAAACATCGCCGCGTGGAATACATGTACGTGGACGAGCCCGTCGTCACCAGCACGACCATCTATACCGCCAACCTGCGCATCGAAGCCTACAGCCTCACCCCGGACAAGAAGCAGGAACGGCAGATATGGCGCACGGCCCTGCGCTGCTCCGGAGGCACGGAAGATTTCCGCACGCTGCTCTTCAGCATGGTGCAGGTGCTGCCTTCCGTCATGTCCACACAGAGCAACGGCATGCAGTACTATGACGTGTTCATCGGCGAAGACGGAGAAATAGAAGTGAAGAACATGGCGGACGGCATGTTCTGATTTATGCCGCGCTGCCCCCGCAGCGGACGGACGATGCCACGACGGCAGCCTTGCGCCGTGCCGGGCGCTGAAAGCCGCGCTCCATGGAGGCAGAACAGTGCCGACGCGGGGCGAGAACGACGCTGCGCCTTCCTGAATAAAATCCAATGCGCGCTCCTTTTGACGGCAATGCGCACAGCGGCTGAACGAGGCGCGCGGGAAGGCCGCCGCTCAAAACCGACCGAAGCCCGGCATCGGCCAACGCCCGCTCCTGCGGCGAAGCCGGGCAACGCCCTCCTCAGGCAGCCCCTGCTTCAGGAGCCGGACCGAAGCCTGATCGCCATTTCCGACCTGTGCTCCGCCTGCCGCTAAAGAAAGGATGCCCCTCTCTGCGCTTTGCCCGCACTCTACAAGATTGCGTTACCTCATCACGCGCTGCCCACGCTCCCGCACGCGCCTGCAAAGCGGCCTGCTGTTCCGCCCTTTGCAGCGCAATTCCATTCGGCCTTCGCGTCGCGCGCAGCCTCACGCGCCCCAGCTCTCGGCAAGTTTGCGCAGCCTCCAGAATGCCCACACTCTCGCCATGACTCCCCCTTGCGCAGCCTCGCCCGGGTATTCTTCGTGCGCCGCAACTTTTCCCTGCGCCTTGAAATGCTGAAAATTTTGTCAGGATATCGGCCTTCGGCTTGCTCCGCGTCTCCATTCCTGTTATTTTGAAATGGAAAGGAGCGCTCCCATGGAATTTTCCCTTTTCGGGCAGCAGTTTTCTCTGTTTCCCATCATGCTGTCGTTGAAAGTCGCCGGACTGTCCACTCTGGCCTCTCTTGTGCTCGGCACTCTTACGGCCCGCATTCTCGCAAGGCGACGCTCCGTCTGCGCGGCCGTCATTGATTCGCTCTGCACGCTTCCCATGGTGCTGCCTCCCACCGTGCTGGGCTACTATCTCATTTTGCTGCTGGGCAGAAACGGCGTCTTCGGCCCGGTGCTGCAAGAGCTCGGCCTGCAGTTCATGTTTTCCTGGCAGGGCGCCGTGGTGGCGGCCACGGTCGTGGTCTTTCCCCTTATCTACAAGTCGGCGAAAACCGCCCTCGAACAGGTGGACGCCAACGTGGAAAAGGCCGCGCGCACGCTGGGAGCCTCAGAAATCGCCGTCTTCTTTTCCATCAGTCTGCCGCTCGCCGGACGCGGCATTCTTTCCGGGGCCATGCTGGCCTTTGCCCGAGGCATGGGCGAATTCGGCGCAACCCTTATGCTGGCCGGCAATATTCCGGGCAAAACCCAGACCCTCGCCCTCGCCATCTACGACGCCTTTCAAGCCGGCAACGACGCGCTGGCCGCCGGGCTCGTCATCCTGACTTCGTGCATCTGCGCCGCCATTCTCGTGACCGCCGACTATCTGCTGGGAGGTTCCCGGTGATCGATCTTTCCGTTCAAGCCACGCTCAAGGGGCGGCACGGGGCCTTTTCCCTCGACGTCAGCCTCAAAAGTTCCGCCTCGCGTCTGGTTCTCTTCGGCCCTTCCGGATCGGGAAAAACCCTTACCCTGCAAATGATCGCCGGTCTCGTTCATCCTCACACGGGGCACATCATTGCCGACGACGCCGTGTTCTTCGACTCCGAAAAAGGCATCGACATGCCCGCCCGCAAACGCCGCATCGGCTACGTGTTTCAGGACTACGCGCTCTTTCCCCACATGACCGTCCGGCAGAATCTCGCCTTCGCCCTGCAGCAGCAGGAAAAGTACGTTCCCGTTCTCGGCAGCGCCTTTCGGGCCATGTTTCCGGCCAGACTCAGCGACGAGCAGGAGGCCTCCCTTCAGCTCATGCTCGACCTTCTGGAAATCGCTCACCTTGCCGACCGCAGACCGTCGCAGATATCCGGCGGACAGAAGCAGCGCGTGGCCCTGGCCCGGGCGCTGCTCATTTCTCCGCGCCTGCTGCTTCTCGATGAACCCTTCGCCGCGCTCGATCCGCTGCTGCGCATCCGCATGCGCAAGGAAATAGCCGGCATTCTGGACAACTGCGGCGTGCCTCTCATCATGATTACCCATGACCCGGAAGACGTGGACGCCTTTGCCGAAGACCTCGCCGTGTACGCCGACGGCCGCATTCTCGCCATGGAGCGCAATTTTCACACGCGTTCGCTTTTCGCGCAGGACTCGCTCTCCTACCTGTCCGACATTCTCACCAGGGGCGGACAGGCCGAACGCCCCTTCGGCTTCGACGACGTGTGAGCCGCTGCGCGGGACGCATTGCTCTTTCCGTCCGCAGGCGCTTTCGGCACAGGTTCCGACGAGGCGCGGACGAAGCCGTGCCGCCGCTCCGGCTTCCGCATGCCGGGGCAGACGGCAAGCGCCTCTTGCTGCGTCGCCCCCGCTCGAAGAGGCAAAAAGCCGCCCCATCCGAAGACGGGACGGCTCGACGGCGTCGTCAGGAACCAACGGGATCTGCACGGCTTCTCTGAACCACTTTCCCGGAATGCGGAGACTTTCTGCCGGACGCTGCAACAGGGGGTTGTCCGCAGCGCCCGGGACCACGACCTGCTCAAGAACGTTCACAAACGTCCGCAGGTCTCAAGTTGCCGAAACGCGGGCTCGGAATGCCGGACAACGCCGTTTCGCATTGCCCGGCAGACGCAGCGCCTTGTTTTCCGGCGCGTTATTTGCGGAATGTTCTACTTTACCGGACTGAAACCGTAATGAGCGAGAATCTCAAGACCTCTCGGAGACAGCGCGAAGTCCACGAACTTCTGAGCGTCATTTCTGTCGGCGCTGTTTTTGGCAACAGCAATGGGATAGCACACCGGCTTGTGGCCGGTCATGGCCGTGACGATGCGCACGTCCTTGCCGCCGGCAAGCGCGTCGGTGCGGTACACAAAGCCCGCGTCGGCCTCGCCGCGCTGAATGTAGCTCAGCACCTGACGCACGTTGTTGCCGAACACGAATTTGCTCTGCAACGCCTCCCAGGTTCCGGCGCTGGTCAGCGCTTCGCGGGCATAACGTCCGGCAGGAACGCTCTCGGGCGTACCGATGGCTATGTGCTTCACCGCGGCGTCGGCAAGCCCGTCCGGGCCGGTCAGCGTTCCGTTTGCAGGCGTGATGAGCACAAGATCATTCAGGGCAAAATCTCTGCGCGTGGCGGGATCCACCAGCGACTTCTTAACAGCCGAATCCATGGTTTCCTGATCCGCCGAGGCGAACACGTCCACCGGAGCACCCTGCTCCATCTGACGAAGCAGATTGTTGGAAGACGCAAAGTTCAGGTTGACCTTTACCCCGGTTTCCTTCGTGAACTCCTGCGAAATCTGCGTGAAGGATTCCGACAGGCTCGCGGCCGCGGAAACCGTGATCTCCGCGGCGTTCGCCGCAGATGCGGCAAGGCCCAGGGCAAGAACAAGGGCAAGGGCGGCAAGTTTTTTCATGAGCTCCTCCTCATTTCAATATTTGCTTACAACATACAAGATTTATTTCTTTTTTCAATCAAATTCGCACAATTTTTTTATGAAATAAAATCGCATGCAATATCAATGCCTTATTTTTCATCATCGGAGACATTACCGATAAAGAGAACGTCGACTCGGATAAAATTTTCATGTCGCAGTCAAAAAAATCGCGTCTGATTCACTTTTGTGAAAAAATTTTTTATGCAATATGTCCTGTTTTCCGGCAACATTTTTTCAAAAAAACATGAAAATCATTCTCTGTAGAAAATAAAAGCATGTCCTGATCTTTTCTTTTTATCCATTTTATAGGATAACAAGCACGACTTTTAGTCCTTTTTTTTCTTTTTTCAGGACAAGCGCCGTCCTTCCTTCCAACGTCCGAGGTCGTCATGCCCGTTCTTCATCTGCTCCGTCACGGCACCCTTCTCCCCAATCCAGAGCACCGCTTCGTCGGTCAGCGGGACATTCCTCTTTCCGAAATCGGACGTCGTCAGGCAAGGCAGGTTAGGCAGGATCTGGCCGCCGTTCCCCTGACGGAGGCCTGGACTTCCGATCTTCCCCGCTGCCTGGAAATGACGGCCCTCGCGCTCGATGGCCGCAACGTGCCCGTGCAGGTCGAGCCGGCGTTTCGCGAAATTAATCTGGGCCGCTGGGAAGGTCTGACCAAGGCGGAAGTGGACGCCCGTTTCCCCGGAGCCGTGGCCGCCCGGGGAAAAGACTTCTGGAACTACGTCCCCGAAGGCGGAGAATCCTTTGCCATGCTCGCCTCGCGCGTGTGCAGCGCCCTGTACCGACGCCTTGCCGACATGAGAGGCGACGCCCACGCCCTTCTTGTGGCGCATTCCGGAGTAAATCGAGTGATTCTCATGCGTTATCTTGCTCTCGACATGCGGGATTTTTTTGCCGTCCCCCAGCCCTACGCGGCCTGCACCACGCTTTTTTACGGCAGCGACGACCTCGCCCGCCTCGCCACATTCTGCTGAGTCGCCCCGCTCCGCAAGACTGCAACGCCGGCTCGCCCGCCGTCCATTTCAAATGTTCCGTCGGCAATACTCCCTGCCGTCCGACGCAGCACAAGAACGCGGAAGCCCCGCCGACTCGAAAAACACCAGGCAGCCGCCGACCGAAAGGTCATTTCAAAATAAATTTTCCGCGCAGAGCCTTCCTGTTCCGTTCATAAGTCCACGCGTATGCCAGTTTTACAATAGAAAAAACTTTTTTATTGTAATTTTTCCATTACAAAAAATAAAATATATGATGTTTTATTATCAGATATGAAACACAATGATATTGTGATTTAAGTTTCAAAGCATTTTTCTGCGCTCTGAAAAAAGTATCATTAATTTTCCTTTTATATCTTGACGAAAAAATTCCGTTTCAATATGCTTATAGCAAGTTTTCGAGTCTGTCTCCGCTAAAGCATTATGCCATGCAGACAGTCCTGAACCCCCAGAGGCTCACAGGGTAAGGCGGGAAACGGCCTTGCCTCCATTAAATGCTTCGGCATGGAAAGAAAACATGGATGAACGACGCGGTTTCGCGTTCTTTTCCGGTTCTGTCTCCGAAAAAGTCCGCGCCGCGGTCATGCTGCTGTTTCTTCTATCGACGAGCCTTTTCTATGTCCAAAATTTCCATGAAAACCATTCCCGTCTCCCAGGCCGTGGGCACGGTGCTCTGCCACGACATCACCCGCATCGAACCCGGCGTGCAGAAAGGACCGGTGTTCCGCAAGGGGCACGTCGTCCGGGAAGAAGACATTCCGGTTCTGCTCAGCGTGGGCAAGGAAAATCTTTACGTGTACGAACCCCTGCCCGGTCAGGTGCATGAAAACGACGCCGCCGTGCGCATCGGCAACGTTGCGGCCGGTAAAAACATCGAGTTTTCCGAGATCAAGGAAGGCCGCATCAACTTTCTCGCCGCCGAGCACGGCCTGCTGCGCGTGGACGAAGCCGCCCTCTCCCGCGTGAACGCCTTTGACGACATCGTGCTTGCCACGCTGCACACCATGCAGGAAGTGCAAAAAGGTCAGGCCGTGGGCGGCACGCGCATCATTCCCCTGCTCATCGAAGAAGAGAAGATCGCCCGTCTGGAAAGCACGGTCAGCGGCCCCGTCATCGAGGTGCTGCCCTTCCGTCCGTTCAAGGTGGGCATGGTCACCACCGGCAACGAAGTCTATTCCGGACGCATCAAGGACGCCTTCGGCCCCGTGCTCCGGCAGAAATTTGAAAGTCTCGGAAGCAGCATTCTCGGACAGAGCTTTTCCGACGACTCCATCGAGATGACCGTGCAGGGCATCCGCAACTTCATCGCGCAGGGCGCCGACATGGTGGTCTGCACGGGCGGCATGTCCGTGGATCCCGACGACCGCACGCCTGCCGCCATCCGCGCGGCGGGCGGCAAGGTGGTCACCTACGGGGCTCCCACCTTCCCCGGAGCCATGTTCCTGCTGGCGTATATCGACAATATTCCGGTACTCGGGCTTCCCGGCTGCGTGATGTACCACAGGGCGAGCATTTTCGACCTTGTGGTGCCGCGCCTCCTGGCCGGGATTCCCGTCACCCGGGAAGACATCGTGGCGCTCGGCCACGGCGGTTTCTGCGCAGGCTGCGGTGAATGCCGCTATCCGAACTGCGCCTTCGGCAAAAACTGATCTTCCCGCATCGGCCCGTATTCGGGCGATCCGCTTCCGCGGCCGCCCCTCCTCTGGATTCCTCTTAAAAGGAGCTGCCCATGTTCATCAAATCCCTCCTTGTCAACGGCGTCCGTCGTCAGGTGCTTGTCAATGCGGATGACTCGCTTGCCAACGTCCTGCGCGACCAGCTGCAGCTTACCAGCGTGAAGCTGGGCTGCGAAAAGGGTCACTGCGGCGCCTGCAGCGTCATCCTCAACGGCAAGCTCACGCGCACCTGCGTGCTGAAGATGAAACGCGTGCCCGATGATGCCACCATCATCACCCTGGAAGGCATCGGAACGCCCGATCATCTGCATCCGCTTCAGGAAGCGTGGATTTTCCATGGCGCGGCCCAGTGCGGCTTCTGCACGCCCGGCTTCATCGTGGCGGCCTACGCCCTGCTGCAGGAAAACCCCTCGCCCACCAGAGAGGAAGTGCGCGACTGGTTCCAGAAGAACCGCAACGTCTGCCGCTGCACGGGCTATATTCCGATCATCAACGCCGTCATGGACGCCGCCGCCGTCATGCGCGGCGACAAGGACATTGAGGAAATCCGCTACAAGGAACCTGCCGAAGGTCATCACCTCGGCTCCACCAAGCCGCGTCCGAGCGCCGTGGCCAAGGTGACCGGCACCGCCGAATTCGGCGCCGACGCCGCCGTTCACATGCCCGCCAACACGCTGCATCTGGCTCTCGCTCAGGCCAAGGTTTCCCATGCCAACATCAAGGGCATCGACACCTCCGAAGCCGAAAAGATGCCCGGCGTGTTCCGTGTGCTCACCCACAAAGACGTCAAGGGCAAGAACCGCATCACCGGCCTCATCACCTTCCCCGACAACAAGGGCGACGGCTGGGATCGTCCCATCCTCAACGACACCAAGGTGTTCCAGTACGGCGACGCGCTGGCCATCGTGTGCGCCGACACCGAATGCCATGCCCGCGCGGCTGCCGAAAAGGTGAAGTTCGACCTTGAGCTTCTGCCCGAATACATGGACGCGCCTTCCGCCATGGCTCCCGACGCCATCGAAATCCATCCCGGCACCCCGAACATCTACTATGAACCCCACATCGAAAAGGGCGAAGAAACCGCGCCCTTCTTCGACGATCCCGAAAACGTCTGGGTGGAAGACAGCTTCTACACCCAGCGCCAGCCCCACCTCAACATCGAACCCGACGTCGGCTACGGCTACATTAACGACAAGGGTCAGGTGGTCATCCATTCCAAGTCCGTGGGCCTGCACCTGCACGCGCTCATGATCGCTCCCGGCCTCGGTCTGGAATTCCCCAAGGATCTGGTGCTCGTGCAGAACACCACCGGCGGCACCTTCGGCTACAAGTTCAGCCCCACCATGGAAGCGCTCATCGGCGTGGCCGTCATGGCCACCGGACGCCCCTGCCATCTGCGCTACAACTATGAACAGCAGCAGCAGTATACCGGCAAGCGTTCGCCCTTCTGGACCACCGTGCGCATGGCCGCCGACAAGAAGACCGGCAAGCTGAAGGCCATGGAAACCGACTGGACCTGCGACCACGGTCCCTATTCCGAATTCGGCGACCTGCTCACCCTGCGCGGCGCGCAGTTCATCGGCGCAGGCTACAGCATTCCGAACATCCGCGGCAACGGCCGCACCGTGGCAACCAACCATGCGTGGGGCGCGGCTTTCCGCGGCTACGGCGGCCCCGAAGCGGAATTCCCCTCCGAAGTGCTCATGGACGAACTTGCGGAAAAGCTGGGCATGGATCCCTTTGATCTGCGCTACGTCAACTGCTACCGCGAAGGCGACACCACGCCCACCGGTCAGAAGCCCGAAGTGCTGAGCCTGCCCGAAATGTTCGACAAGCTGCGTCCGCTCTACGAAGCGGCCAAGAAGCACGCCAAGGAAGCCTCCACCGACGAAGTGAAGCGCGGCGTGGGCCTTGCCCTTGCCGTGTACGGCGCGGGTCTCGACGGCCCCGACTCCTCCGAAGCCTGGGCGGAACTCAATCCCGACGGCACCGTGACCATCGGCTGCTCCTGGGAAGACCACGGTCAGGGCGCGGATTCCGGCGCGCAGTGCACCGCTCATGAAGCCCTGCGTCCTCTGGGCATCAAGGTGGACGACATCCGTCTCGTGCTCAACGACACCAGCAAGACCCCGAACTCCGGCCCCGCCGGCGGTTCCCGCTCGCAGGTGATGACCGGCAACGCCATCCGCGTGGCCTGCGAACAGCTCGTCGAAGCCATGCGCAAGCCCGAAGGCGGCTTCTACACCTATGAGGAAATGAAGGCCGAAGGCCGCGACGTGCATCAGGACGGCAAGTGGACCGCTCCCGTGAAGGGCTGCGGCGAAAACTGCCAGGGCGATCCCTTCGCCTGCTACATGTACGGTCTGTTCATGGCCGAAGTGGCCGTGGAACTCGCCACCGGCAAGACCAAGGTGGAAAAGATGACCATGGTCGCCGACATCGGCACCGTGGTGAACAAGCTCATCACCGACGGCCAGATCTGGGGCGGCCTTGCTCAGGGCATCGGCCTTGCGCTGTCCGAAGACTACGAGGACATCAAGAAGCACAGCACCATGCTCGGCGCCGGCATTCCTTATCCCAAGGACATCCCGGACAACATGGAAATCATCTACGTGCAGAGCAAGCGTCCCGACGGTCCGTTCGGCGCTTCCGGCACGGGTGAAATTCCGCTGTGCGGCCCGCATCCGGCCATCATCAACGCCATCTACAACGCCTGCGGCGTCCGCATCACGCACCTGCCCGCCTACCCCGAAAAGGTGCTGGCAGGACTGAAGGAAAAAGCCGCCAAGTAACTTGATCATCCGGGGTCGGAGAGCTTTTTCGGGCTTCTCCGGCCCCGCCCTTTTTCTGCCCGGAGCCGCTTCGGGCAGTCTTTTCTTTTTTCGAGGTACGCCGTGCTGGAACAAAGCCAACTTCACGCCGTCGAGGCCCGCTGCACGCAGGAAGCCGCGCCCCGCTGCCGCACAGCCTGTCCGCTGGACATGGATGTGCGTTCCTTTCTTGAATGCCTTGCCGCAGGCAAGGTGCGCGACGCCCGCAAACTTCTGGAGCGGCATCTGCCTCTGCCCGGCGTCATGACCGCCGTGTGCGATCATCCCTGCGAAAACGCCTGCCTGCGGCGCGATCTCGGCGGCGGTCTTGCCGTATCCGCGCTGGAAAAATTCTGCATGAGCGCCGCTTCCGCACAGACAAAACCGCTCATCCGGCCTCCCAAAGGCCAGAAGCTTGCCGTGCTCGGCTCAGGGCTGGCAGGTCTTGTCGCCGCCTTCGACATTTCGCACAAGGGCTTTGCGGTCACGGTCTATCACGAAGGCGAAAAAAGCGAGGCGCTGCGTCGCGCCTTTCCTTCCCTTGACGCCTCCGTGCTGGAAGACGAGCTGCGCGCGCTGGAAAAATTTCATGTGCGCTTTGAGCACGTCGCTCTCGACGAAGCGCTTCTTGACCGCTGCCTCGAAGATTTCGGAGCCGTGTTCGTGGACGCCTCGGTCTGCGCGTTTTCTCCTGCGCGCGAGAACATCGACGCCGCAACGCTGCTCTGGAAGGACAAGGTCTGCTGCGGAGGCTGGGCCAGCCGCACCCCCACGGGGGCGAGCTACGCCTCCGCGTCCTCACAGGCCGGAGAAGGCCGACGGGCCGGAATCACGCTGCAACGCGTTCTCACCGGCGTTTCGCTGGTGGCTGCCCGCGAAGGCGAAAACAGGGAGAACCGACTGCACACGCCGCTCGACGGCGTGACGCCTCTGCCCCGCGTTCTGCCCTCCGGCGACGCGTACACGGAAGAAGAAGCCCGGCGCGAAGCCGACCGCTGCATCCGCTGCTCCTGCATGCAATGCGTGAAGGAATGCCCGTTTCTCCAGAAGTACAAGGAATTTCCCCGTGTCTATGCGCGCAAGCTCTACAACAACGCCTCAGTGATACGCGGCACCCGCACGGCCAACGTCATCATGAACGGCTGCGCCCTGTGCGGTCAGTGCGAAGTCATCTGTCCCGAGCACTTCTCCATGGCCGATCTGTGTCTTGCCGCCCGGCGCGACGCCGTGGAGCGCGACGTCATGCCGGCCTCAGCCCACGAATTTGCGCTGGAAGACATGGCGCAGGCCTGCGGCCCGGAAAGCGCCTTTCTGCTGGAAGACCCCGCCCTTGCCGCGCAGGACAGGCACGGCGCGAGCCTGTTTTTCCCCGGCTGTCAGCTGGCGGCCTCGCGGGGCGGGCAGGTGCTTGCCATGTACCGCCATCTGCGCGACCATCTGCCCGACGGCGTGTCGCTCTACAGCACATGCTGCGGCATTCCCGCGCACTGGGCCGGACGGGAGGCCCTTTTCCGCGAGCACGCCGAGACGCTCCGCCGCGACTGGGAGTCGTGCGGCAAACCGGAAATTCTTGCCGCCTGCTCTTCCTGCATGACGGCGCTCAAGCTTGCGCTTCCCGAGGCGAAGATCACATCGCTGTGGTCGAAGCTCGACTCTCTCATGACCGAGCCTTTTGCCAGCCGCGCGCCCCGCGTCATGAACGTGCAGGATCCCTGCGGCGCGAGGCATGACGCCGAGTGGCAGAGGGCCGTGCGCTCCCTTGCCGCCAAGGCTGGCATACGCGTGGAGGAGGCCGCGCGCACCGGCGACGAAAGCGCCTGCTGCGGCTACGGCGGACTGGTGTGGAACGCACAGCCGGACGTGGCAGACGCGCTCGCCAAAAAGCGCGCCGGAGAATTTTCTCTTCCCGTGCTCACGTCCTGCATCATGTGTCACGACCGCTTTGCCGCGGAAACGGAAAGCTGGCATCTTTTCGATGTGCTTCCGCAGACCGCGGAAGAAGGCGGACAAGCTTCCGCGCCCGGACTTTCCGCGCGCCGCGCCGGACGCGCGGCACTGAAGGAAGCGGCGCTCGAAGAATTTCTCGGCCAGAAGCCCGACGCTCGAAGCCACGAGGAACCGATTCTGCTGCGCATTCCCGAAGACGTGCGCGAAGCCATGGAACGCCGCTACATTCTGCGTCAGGACGTGGTCACGGCCATTGCGGGCATCGAAGCGAGCGGAGCCAAATTCCTCAATCGGGAAAACGGCCACATTCTCGGCTCCTGGAGGCCGCGCAACGTGACCTTCTGGGTGGAGTACACCGCGGACGACGACGGCGGGTTCACGCTGGTCAAGGCGTGGTGCCACCGCATGGTGGTGGCCGGAGCCATTCAACCGGCAACGAAGGTCGTCATGGAAGAAAAGGTACACGCCTGAGTCATTGACAACGCAAACGAGGTTTTCACATGAGTCTGGAACCGAACTTCACCACGGACGACGGCGACTGGGTATGCGCAAAGTGTCATGTGCCGCTTGAGCAGATCAAGGTGCAGGCGCTCTACATGCACAGCGCCTTCGACGTCATTCTTCCCCGCTGCCCTTCCTGTGGACTGACGCTTATTCCCCAGTCGCTGGCGGAAGGAAAAATGGCGGAAGTGGAAGCGCTTCTGGAAGACAAGTAATGAGCGCAGCGGCATCTTCCCTCTACGCATCCTCCGTGTTTCAAAGCATTGCGGGCGGCGCGTGGCGTCCGGGCGGGACCGCACTCACCCGTCACGGCCTTGAGCTGTGCGCTCTTGCGCCCGGTTCCACGGTGCTCGACGTCGGCTGCGGAAGCGGGGCCAGCCTGGCGCTTGCGCGGGAAATCGGTCTGAACGGCACAGGGCTGGACAGGGAATGTTCCCTGACCGAGCCCTTTCCCTTTGTGCAGGCCGATGCGCAGAATCCGCCCTTTCCCGACGCCTCCTTCGACGCCATCCTGTGCGAATGCGTGCTCTCTCTCCTGCCCGACGCGTGGCAGGCGCTGCATCGCTTTGCCGAAATTCTGAAGCCGGGCGGAAAGCTGCTGCTTTCCGATCTTTTCGTGCGCGGCGGCGAGCCTTCCGCAGCGCCTTCGCCCGGCGCATCCTGCCTTGCGGGCGCGCGCACGAGACAGGAAACGGAGCGCCTCTTGACGGAACACGGTTTCGTCCTGCTCCATTTTGAGGATCACACCGCCAGTCTGAAGGAACTCGCCGCCCGTCTGCTCTGGTACGGCGACGAGAGCGTATGCGGCTTTCTGCGCGGAGGGCGCAGCGCCGAAGCCGGGGCCTCCCGCGACTGTGCCTGCGGGTCGCTCCGCCCCGGAGGACTGCGCTACGGCTACGGATTATGGATAGCCGCCCCTGCGCGTAAAACATCGCGAGGCGACGCGCAAGAAACCTGAATTTCATAGCCTTGCCTTCCGCCCTCGGCATTTCGGAGAGCCGGAATGCACAGCGCCGGGCCCGCCCCTCCGGCAGGGCCCTTTCCGGCCCAAGAGTTTCAACGTTTTCAAGGAGTCCGTCATGAACGCCCTGTTATTGGATCTGCTCCCCTATGTACGCAAAGGCTATTGCTGTTCCCAGCTGCTTCTGGCGCTGGCAAGGCAGCTCGACGATACGGAAGATCCCGGGCTCATGTGCGCCATGCGCGGCCTGTGCCACGGCATAGGCCAGTCGGGAGGCCCCTGCGGACTCCTGACCGGCGGCGCGGCCGTGCTCGGCTGGCTCTCCAGCAAAAACGAAGAGGAACCGCATCCCATGATCGACGCCATGACCAACGAATACGCCACATGGTTCATGGAACGGGTGAGCGCCTACGGCGGCACGGGCTGCGAAAGCGTGTCCGCCGGGCTGGCCGCAGCCGCGGGCGAGCCCCTTCCCGAAGGCGGCATGCCGCCCATGGAACTCTGCGGCGATCTGCTCGCGGAATGCTGGGAAAAGCTGCTGGACATCTACGAATCCTACGAACTCGACGGCGTGAGGAACTGACATGCTGCTTGCCCAGACTCAGAGCCTGTGCCCCGTGTGTCTGCGCCTCGTGGATGCGGGTTATCACCTTGAAGGCGACACCGTCTATCTTCGCAAGCACTGCCCGGAGCACGGCGACTTTCAGGTTCCCGCCTGGAAACAGGTCGAAGGCGCGCCCGCCTTTGCCGACTGGCGGAAGAATCCGCGCATTCCGGCCTATCCCGCGCATCCCGCCACCGCCGTTTCCCACGGATGCCCCTATGACTGCGGACTGTGCCCGGAACACGTTCAGCACACCTGCACGGGACTCCTCGAAGTGACCATGCGCTGTTCTCTGGGCTGCCCCGTGTGCTACGCCCGCGCGGGAAAGACTTCCGAGGATCCGTCGCCGGAAGCCGTCGGCAGGCAGATGGACGCGCTTTCCCGCGCGTCCGGGCCCTGCAACGTTCAGCTCTCCGGCGGAGAGCCCACGGAACGCGACGATCTTCCCGAGCTCATCCGCATGGCAAAGGAAAAGGGATTTGCGCTCGTGCAGGTCAACACCAACGGTCTGCGCCTCGGCAGGGAAGCGGGATACGCCGAATCACTCCGGGCCGCAGGACTGGATTCCGTGTATCTGCAGTTCGACGGCTTGGACGACGCCGTGTACCGCACGCTGCGCGGCCGCGACTGTCTGGCGCTCAAAGAGGCGGCCATCGAGGCCTGCGGGCGGGCCGGGCTCGGCGTGGTGCTGGTATGCACGCTGGTGCGCGGCGTCAACGACGGGCAGGTCGGCGATCTTCTGCGCTTCGCGCTCTCGCGGGGCGGCCATGTGCGCGGCCTGCACTTTCAGCCGGTGTCGTCGTTCGGGCGCTTCCCGTGGGACATGGGAGACGCTCCGCGCATCACGCTGCCGGAACTCATGGTCTGCCTGGAAAAGCAAAGCCGCGGCATGGTGAAGGCCTCGCATTTTCATGCGCCCTCCTGCGAGCATCCGCTCTGCTCCTTCAGCGCCGTGTACGCCAGAAACGGCGACAACACGCTCGGCGAACCCGTGGGCGCGGCCTGCTGTTCCGGCGGAACCTCGACCGTCGAATCTCCCCGCGTGGTGGACAACGCCGAAGGCTCCCGCGCCTCGCGGGCCTTCACGGCCGCCCACTGGGCCTCGCCCCGCAAAGAGAGTTCCCTGAACGACGCCTTTTCCCGCTTCCTTGCCCGTTCGGGCGCAGAGCGACGTTTCACGCTTTCCGCCATGGCCTTTCAGGACGCCCTCAGTCTGGATGTGGAGCGCGTGCGCGGCTGCTGCATCCACGTCGTGGCTCCCGATGGCAGAATGATTCCCTTCTGCCTCTACAATCTGACGAGCTTCGACAACATTTCTCTTTACCGGTCCGTGCCGAAGGAGGATGCCCGGTCATGACTACGCCTCTTTCTCCCTCGCGGCTGGACGCCTGGCTTGACGCAGAATGCGGCGGCAATCCGGCTGTTCCGCTTCCCGAAAGGCTGGAGGCTGCGCGTCTTGAAGCCCTGCGCCGCACCCTGCGCCGCGCCTTTTCCCTCAGCCGCTGGTACAAGCGCGCGCTCGCCGGCTGCAATCTCGACATCGACACGGCGGCCGATCTTGCCAGGCTTCCCTTCACCACGCCGGAAGATCTGCACGACTACCGGGAATTTCTCTGCGTGCCGCAGGGAGACGTGCAGCGCATCGTCACGCTCCAGACCTCCGGCTCCACGAACGCTCCCAAGCGCATCGCCTTTTCGGAAGGCGATCTGGCCCGCACGGCGTCGTTTTTCGCCGCGGGCATGGCGCAGCTCGTGCATGAAGGGCAGCGCCTCATGGTGCTTCTGCCCGGCGCGCAGTGTCCCGACGGCGTGACGGATCTGCTCCGTCAGGCGCTCACGCCCTCCGGCGTGGACGTGGTGGCAGGTCACCCCGAGGCCACGGCCGAAACGCTGCGCGACGATCTTTCCCGCTGGCGTCCGCAGTGTCTTGTGGCCGCGCCGCATCAGCTCGCCGCCCTGCTCGACGCCTCCCGAGACGACGACTTCCGCCGCCTCGCCTCATGCGTGAAGGGCATTCAGTCCAGCGGCGACATTCTTGACCTGTCCGTGCGCGACGGCCTGGAAGAAGCGCTCGACTGCGTGGTGCTCGACCATTACGGCATGACGGAAACCTGCTTCGGCGGGGGCGTGCAGTGCATGGCGAAAAACGGCTATCATCTGCGTGAGCTGGATCTTTTTCTGGAAATACTGGATCCTGTGTCCGGCAAACCCGTTCCCGAAGGCGAAACCGGAGAAATCATACTGACGACCCTCAACAGGGAAGCCATGCCCCTCATCCGCTACCGCACCGGCGACGCCGCAGCCTGGCTGCCCGGCCCCTGTCCGTGCGGCAGTCCGATGCGTCGGCTTTCCCCGCTGAAGGGCCGCTATGTCCGTATCGACGGAGCGCCGGTACTGCGCCTCGTCCGCAAAGGAGGTTTTTATGCAAGAACTGCTGCATCTTCTGTGTTCTGAGCTCGCGGCGGGACGCCCCGCCGCTCTGGCCACCGTGGTGTTTCAGGCGGGCTCCGCTCCCCGCGGCGCAGGATCCCGGCTGCTCGCGGGCCCGAAAGGACTGCTCGGCGGCACCACGGGCGGAGGACTGGCCGAAGCCAGGGTCATCGAGGCCTGCGCCAAGGCCTGCGAAACGCAGGAAGCCTCGGTGCTCGACATTGCCATGGACGGCACGCTGGCCGCGCGTTCGGAAATGATCTGCGGCGGACAGGTGCGTGTGCTCATTGAGCCTTTTGCGCCGGAAAACAGGGAGCTTGCAAACGTGGCCTCGCTGGCCGCCGCCGCGGCGGAAGGCGCGGGATGCCGCATCGTCCGCCCCTACGCTTCGACGCGTACCTCCTGGACGCTGCTGTACGACGACGGCTCCGCCGCCGGAGCCCGCCTCGACGACGCCGCAGCCAAAACGCTGCTTGCCGCGCCTCTGGACGAAGCCGCCCTCGTGCCCTGCGGCGAAACCGTGTATTTCTGCGAACGCTGCCAGGCGTCGGAACGCATGATCATTGTGGGCGGCGGGCACGTCTCCCGTCCCACGGCGGCCATTGCCGGACTCACCGGTTTTGCCGTCCACGTGCTCGACGACAGGCCCGAATACGCCAACAGCGGCCGCTTCCCCAATGCCGAGGTGCATGTCACGCCGGAGTATGCCCGCTGTTTTGACGCGCTTCACGTCACGCCCCGCGACTACATCGTCATCGTGACGCGCGGCCATCTGTTCGACGGCGTGGCCGCGGCGCAGGCGCTCAGGACGCCCGCAGGCTACATCGGCATGATAGGCAGCACGCGCAAGCGTCAGCAGATTTACGCCAAACTGCTCGAATCCGGCTTCACGGAACAGGATCTTGCCCGCATTCACGCTCCCATCGGCCTCGACATCGGCGCGGAAACGCCCGAAGAAATCGCGGTCAGCATTCTGGCCGAGTGCATTGCGGTGCGCCGCCACGCTCCCGCCCCCGTGACATGGAGAAAAAAATAAGCGATCATGACGCCGAATCCGGCGGAAGCTTCAATCCTGCCGCCGAATTCAGGCCGCGCGCCGCTGCGTCCCGCATGCGGCGTTTTCTTCAACCTCAACTTGAAGTTTTTCCATGATCGCTTACGCTCTTATTCTGGCCGCAGGCTTTTCCACGCGCATGGAGCCCCACTTCAAACCGCTGCTTCCCCTGCCTCTGCCGGGCGGCGAACGCAGCGCGCTTGCCGCCGTGTGCGCGCTTTATCAGTCCGAGGGCGTGAAACCGCTGGTAGTGGGAGGCAACCGGGCCGACCTCACCCGACGCGAAGCCAAATCCGTCGGCGCGGCGTTCACGCTCAACAGGCATCCGGAGCGCGGCATGTTCTCAAGCATCCGCGCAGGCATAGCCGCCCTGCCGCCGGAATGCACCCACGTGTTCGTGCATCCCGTGGACATTCCGCTCGTCCGGCGCATGACCGTGCGCACGCTGCTCGACGCCGCCGACGTCCCGGACACTCCGCCGCTCATTCCCTGCTATCAGGGCAAGGCCGGACATCCGCCGCTCTTTCCCGCTTCCGTCAGGCACGCCGTGCTGAGCTTGGGCGACGACGGCTGCCTGCGCACCGTTGTGGAGAGCCTGTACCCGGTGTCTGTGCCCGTGGCGGACGCCTCCATTCTCCGCGACATGGACAGTCCCGGCGATTACGCGGCCCTGTGTGAACTTGCGTCCCGGCAGAACATTCTCTCGCCCGAGGAAGCGGAAGAACTCCTGCATGTCCGTCACGTGCAGGAGCGGGGCGTGCAGCACTGCCTTGCCGTCAGCCGTGTGGCCGCCCGCTTTGCCTCGGCGCTGAACGCGGCCCGTCATGCGGGAGGAGAAACCCCGCTCAGCGAAGCGCTGGCCCGGGCCGGAGGCATGATTCACGACGTGTGCAAAGGCGAGCCGCATCATGAAGCCGCCGCGGGAGCGCTGTTTCGCGGATGGGGCATGGAACCCATGGCGCGTCTGGTGGAAGATCACCGCGACATGACCATTCCCGACGCCGAGCCGCTTACCGAAAGAGAAATGGTGTTTCTTGCGGACAAATTCGTGCGCGGAAGCGAAGCCGTGCCCCTGAGGGAGCGCTTTTACAGCAAGATGGCCCGCTATTCCGAGAACCCGGAAGCCGTGGCCGCCATCACCGGACGCATGGAACGCTCCGAGGCCATGGCCGAGCGCATGGAAAAAGAATGCGGCCGAAGCCTTGAAGAACTCGCCCGCGAGGCGCTCGCAAAGTAGCCGCAACAGAACAGCGGGGACGGTTCTCCGGTTCCGCGCCGAGACATAGCCGTTGTCCGGAGACCTCGACGGCGAACGACACCCGCCACACACGGCGGAAAGGCTCCTTGTCTGCCTCGACAGCTTCCGCCTGCAACAGGGAAACACGCTCCTTGCAAGCTGACGCGGCATCAACGTACATCAAAAAAGACAAAGGCCCGGCGCTGATAGAACAACGTCGGGCCTTTTTTCTGATTTCTCAAGAGAGATGAGACGCGCCGCGCGAAAAAGGCAAGACGGCGCGCGGAGTGAAAAGACGAGCGCCCTGTCGGAAGGGCGCCTTGCATGCTACACTCGGCCGAGC
This sequence comes from uncultured Mailhella sp., assembly GCF_963931295.1. Lineage (NCBI taxonomy): Bacteria > Pseudomonadati > Thermodesulfobacteriota > Desulfovibrionia > Desulfovibrionales > Desulfovibrionaceae > Mailhella > uncultured Mailhella sp. The sequence goes on from NZ_OZ007001.1 coordinate 110,338, forward strand.
ACGAAATACACGCCCACAACAAGCAGGACCAGCGCCAGAAACGCCAGCGAACGCTTCTGCATGGGCAGAGCGGCACGGGCCACGGCGTACCAGAGAAGCGCGGCGAGCGGCAGACAGAACATGCCCGCCGTGAGCGCATGAGAGGCGTACACACCGGCAAAGGGAAGCAGAGCCAGCGCGCGTTCGGCGTCAACCACGGGCGTGAGCCAGAACATGGCCGCCGCGGACACGGTGAGCAGCAGTCCGGCGCAGAAGGCCTGACGGGCGCGCATGGACAGCGCAAAGGAATAATAGTCCCTGCCGAAGTCGTCGCGATTGCGGCAGAGAATGTGCCAGCACAGCGCCAGCGCGTAGGCTCCCGTCAGACCGAGGAACAGGGAGAAAGCCGCAAACAGCGCAAAGCCCAGGCTCTGAAGTCCGGCCATGAGCACGAGAAAAGCCTGCACCGTCTCTTCCTCGCTGCCGGCTCCCGCCGTGAGCGCGCCGAGGCAGAAGCCCCAGGAAAGAATGCACAGAAGGCAGGCGGAAAGCGTGGAGGCAAGGCCGGAAAGCACGCCGAAGGCCATTTTTCCCGCGCGGCGGACAAAGAGCACGACCACCGCGCACAGGGCCGCCACGGCGGAGGTCAGCACAAGGCACTCCCACACAAAAGCCCACGGTCCGGTCATGAGCCTGTTGATCCATCCCCCGGCCAGCAGATCGGCAACAAGCGCCAGTGCAAAAAGCACCTGAAGAGCGGCCGTGAACGATTCCGTCTGACCGGCGCACTTGTCGTAGAGCGAACGGCGGCGGACGGAGGCGAGTCTGTGATCCCACACGGAAACAAAAGGAAGCATGGCGCCGGAAAATCCGACGATAAGAAGCGCGGCAAGCGCCGCGCAGGTAAAGAATGTCATGAGTACTCCTGTCGCCCTTCCGACGTAATCACCGGCGGCGCCCTCTTCCTACTTGTGCAGTGACGGCAAGTTTTCTACTATGCGGGCAGCCCGGGCATGAAAGATCGGTACGAAATGTACCGCGGCCCGTCAAGAGGGAATATGCGCAAACCCCGTCCTGGAACGATTCTTCTGCTGCTGTGGGGAGTTTTTCTCTCCCTTGCGGTCTACGGCTATCTCGCATGGCTTCAGCCGTCGCGTCTGGCCTCCACCGTGTCTCAGATGCTGGAATCCAGACTCGACGTGCAGTGCCGCATCGGCGAAGTGTCGCTTTCCTTCCTTCCCGTGCCCACCATCCACGCCTCGGACCTCGCCCTGCTGCGCGGCAGCGTGGACGACCTGGAACTTCATGTGCGGAAAGCCCGCATTCAAATAGGCTACCTGTCCCTTCTCCGCCTGAAGCCCGTCGTCCGCTCGCTTTCTCTGGAAAGCCCCACGCTCGACATCTCCAGCGATCTCATTCAGAAGCTTCTCGACAAAAAAAAGGCCGAAGCGCAGGCCGCAGACGCCCATCCCTTCTCACTTTCCGATCTGCCCGGCATCACGGGCGTGCGCATCAGCGTGGAAAACGGCACCTGCCGCATCACCGGAGCCGAAGGCAAGGGACATCTGTCCGTTTCCGGCATCAACGTCGACGCCAGAATGCCGGGCCTTCTTCCCGGCCATCTGGACCTTGCCGTGGGAAGCCTCCGCTACACCACCTCCGCCGGGCTCGACGCCTCGGCGTCCGACACCCGCCTTTCCCTGTCGTCGCTTAGGCGCAATCATCGGGACATGTGGCGCGGCGACGTCGCGTTTTCCTTCAGCTTTCAGCTTGCCTCCCTCGACAGGCTCATGGGGCACGAAATCGCCGAACCCTACCGCTACTTTCCCATGCCGGAGCCGCTCAAACTCTCGCTGACGGGCGAATTTTCCGCCTCCCCGGAACAGTCGCTCTACAAGGCAAGAGGCACGGCGCAATCCTCCGCAACGCTCGTCATGAACGGCCATCCGGTGCCCATTTCCCTGTCCGTGCCCTTCGATACCCAGAATATCGCCGAGGGCATGGACGTAGCCGATGCCGACGTGCGCATGGGCGACGACAACGTCGTCATTTCCGGCCGTGTGACCGGCCTTGCCGACGGCAATCCCGTGCTGAACGGCCGGGCCGACATCCGCCACTTCAGCCTTGCCCGCTGGTTCGGCTTCGGGCAGGCCATGACCGCGGGCCTTCAGCGTGCGCTCGACGGCATCACCGGCTCCTTCGACGGCATGGAACTCAGCCTGCGCGGCGTGACGGTGTCCAAACTCAAAGCGCAGGTGCTGGGCATAGCGCTGGAAGGCTCGGGAAGCTGCCGCGACTATCTCAAGCCGGAAATTCTCATCAGCGGTCATGCCAGACAGGCCGATCTCAACAGCATTTTTCCCGAACTGCGCGGGGAATTTCCCGACATGTCGCATCTGCCGCCGCCCGTGCTTCCCCTGCACGACGATGACGACACGCCCCAGGGGCCTCCCCACGTAGGCTACGACATCCATATTTCCGCAGACAGCGCGGACATTATGAACTTCCGCGTGAGCGGAGCCGACGTGCACGTAGTGCCCGCGCCTTCCGGGCATCCCATGCTGAACATTGCGGTGGCCGGCCTCTACGGCGGCAAGGCGACCTCCAAGGTGTACCTTGACGACAAGGTGCGGGTGACGGCCGACTTCGACCGCGTCTCCATGGACGGACTCACCCGCGCGCTCGCCGGATATCCGGCCCTGACCGGTCTCATGAAAAAAGGCTCAGCGGACATTTCCTTTGTCGGCGGATCGGGCCTGACCATACTGAGCACCCTCGGCGGCACCGTGAAGGCCAGTCTGGAAAAGGGCTCGCTCAATCTGGATAAAAACGCCTCCGCCCTGCCCTTCGCCTCGCTTGCCGTGAGCGCCCAGGCCGTTGCCTCTCCCGGCAAGGATCTGAAAACGCTCCCGCCCGTCATGGACTTTCGCGGCAACTGGAACGTCGATCTTGCGTCGAAAGGCTGGTCCGTGGCCGCCGAAGCCAAACAGGCCGCGCTCTCGTTCAGCACCAGGAACGGCCTTCCCACGGCCATGCGCAGGCAGCCCGTTTCGATTCAGGCCACGCTCGACAAAAGCCTGAGCAGCCTGCTTGCCGACGATCTGAAATTCACCCTCGCAGGCAAGGGCAGCTACAGCGCAGACAGCAGAACCGTTTCCCTATCAGACGCCACGCTCCGCCATCAGGACTTCACCCTCGCGGGCAGCCTTTCTGCCTCGGACGTGCCCAGCAGGCTCTCGCTTTCGGGCAAGCTCGCCCTGTCCACGCCTTCGCTTCGCCGATGTGCGGCGCTCTTCGGCGTTTCTCTGCCCTCGCCCGCCGGGAAAAGCGTCTTCCGCAAAGCCGAGGCCGAAGCCTCCGTCACCGTCAGCTCGCAGATGCTCAGCCTCGACAAGCTGCACGGCTCCATCGACGGCACTTCCTTCAGCGGAAGCCTGCATCAGTCGCTTTCGGGAAGGCCGACCCTCACGGGCGCGCTGAACTTTCCTGTCCTCAATATCGACGACTACCGCTCCATGGAGAGCCGCGCCTCTTCCTCGTCAACGCCGCTGCCGCTCTCCTTCCTGAAAAATACCGACCTGTCTCTCTCGCTCTCGGCCGACAGGCTGCGGGCCTTTTCCACCACGCTCGCCGACGTCTCCCTGCCCGTTTCCCAGAAAAACGGCACGCTGAGCGCGCCGCTCAAGGCCGTCTTCCCCGGCGGAGGACAGGCCGAAGCCCATTTTCAGGCCGCGCTTGCCGCCGATCAGAGCGCCGCGGACCTTTCTCTCGTCACCCGCTGCCGGAACATGAACATGATGAACTTCAGCCGCGACAGAGGCCAGAAAACGCTCATCGGCGGCACCGGCACCTTCGACGCCTCCCTGCGCTCGCGGCAGAAGCACTGGGAGGACTGGAAACGCGCGCTCGGCGGCAAGCTCTCGCTTTTCGTCTCGAACGGGGCCATCGTGACGCCCGAATCCGGACACGGCGACAGAACCCGAAAAGAATCCCGCACGGACTTCAAAACCATGTCCATGACGATTTCCCTTTCCGGCGGCGTGGCCTCCTGCCGCGACTTTCTCATCAAGGGCTCTCCCATCACCATCACCGGCGGCGGCACCGCCAGCCTCGCCACAGAAACCATCGACGCCGAGGCCACGGTCACGCTGGCGGGCATCCCGGAAATGCCCCTTTCCATCACCGGCAATCTCTTCTCGCCGAAAATCACCTACAAGCTGCTCGGCGCGGTAACCGGCACGGTGGGCAATCTGGGCTCCGGCGTCATCGATCTGGTGGGCGGCGTGCTGAGCGCGCCCTTCAAGCTGTTCATGAAGTAAATCCCGGAAAAGCGCGGACTCCGACGACGCGCCTTTTTTCCAGCATGAAGACGGCACGGCGGCGGCTCTTCTCCCTTCCCTCACGCGAGCCCCCAAAAACTGCCGAGTTCAAGCGGCATGCCCTTTTCCGTAGCCCTCGGGCGGCAGCAGCGAAACGCAAAAAAAATACGCCGCCCCGCTTTTCCATCATCGGAAAAAACGGAAGCGGCGCATGCCGACGCCCGGAATCAGCCCCCGAAGCGCGGCGGCCCGCCCGGCAAAAGCTGCTGCCTGAGCTTCAAAACTGCCGCAGCGCGCCGGACACGCCACCGGCGTCAAAACTCAGAGTTGCTCAAGCTCGCGCCCCTCGTTCACACCGAGCGCCGCAATCTGACGAAAGATGTTGAGCGATTCCTCTGCTTCGGCGGCGTCGAGCGAACGCAGGGCAAAGCCCGCATGCACAATAACGTAGTCGCCGGGCCGGGGAGCCTCCGGCAGAAGAAGGGTGGAAATTTCCATATAATTTTCTCCCTGACCCACCTGAACGCGGGCCTTTCCCTCTTCCGGCACTTCCACGACTCGAACGGGAACGGCAAGACACATAGGTATTCTCCTGAAAAAACTCATATCATGAAATGACAATCCTCTCTCATACCCCCGCAGGAAAAATCATGCAAGCGTCCGGCTCCGCAACAGGCGCATGCGTTGCTAAAATTCGGGAAATCGGCTAACGTCCCTCTACTTATCCACCGGAGTAAGACAACATTATGAATGAAATCTTTGCACCCGTCCTGAATCTTCTGAACCGCCTCGGAGAGATGGCGCTGTTCCTCTTTGAAGGCTTCAGGCAGGCATACGGCTCCCGACGGCTGTTCGGCAAGATTCTCCAGCAGATATACGTCATCGGGGCGAAATCCATGTTCGTCATCCTGCTCATCGGCCTGTTCACCGGTCTGGTGCTCGGCCTGCAGGCCTTCTACGCCATGTCCATGTTCGGCGCTCAGGGCATGCTCGGCTCCCTGCTCGCCCTCACGCTCATCCGCGAAATGGCCCCCGTGCTCACCGCCGTCATGATCACCGCGAGAGCCGGTTCCGCCATGACCGCGGAAATCGGCGTCATGCGCATTTCCGATCAGATCGACGCCCTCGAAGTCATGGACATCAATCCCACGGGCTATCTCGTCACCCCGCGTCTTCTGGCCTCCCTGTTCACGTTTCCGCTGCTCACCTCCATCTTCACGGTGGTGGGCATCTTCGGCGGCTACCTGTCCGCCTGCGTGCTGCTCGGACTCAACGAAGGCCGCTACTTTTCCGGCATCGAATCCAGCGTCACCATGGACGACGTGCAGGGCTGCTTTCTCAAGGCCGTGGTCTTTGCCGTCATCGTCATCACCGTGTGCTGCTTCCAGGGCTACAACGCCCACAGAAGAAGCGACGGCAAGGGCGCGGAAGCCGTGGGCAACGCCACCACGTCCGCCGTGGTCATGAGCTGCGTGCTCATTCTCATGGCCGACTACGTTCTCACCTCCTTCCTTCTCTGAGGCGCGCATGAATCAGCAAGCCTGGGACATCACCCTTGAACATCTCGACGGCGGCTACGACGGCCGCATCGTGCTGAAGGACTTTTCCGCCGTCATTCCCGCCGGAACCATCACCACCATTCTCGGCGAATCCGGCTGCGGCAAGACCACCCTTCTGCGCCTGCTGCTGGGCCTGAACCGCCCCTATGCAGGCTCCATACGCATCGGCGGACGCGACGTGTGCAACATGTCGGAAACGCAGTTCCGCAAGATGCGCCGCCGTTTCGGCGTGCTCTTTCAGGACGGCGCACTCATCAGCTCCCTCACCCTCGCCGAAAACGTGGCCCTGCCCCTTGTGGAGCACACGAAACTGCCCAGAAAAACCCTGCGCGAAGCCGCCCTGCGCACCTTGGCTCTTGTGGGTCTGGAAAAGTTCGGCTCCTACTATCCGGGCGAGCTTTCCGGCGGCATGCGCAAGCGCGCAGGCCTCGCCCGGGCCATCGTCACGGAGCCGCCCGTGCTCTTCTGCGACGAACCCACCTCCGGCCTTGACCCCATCACGGCCGCGCAGATGGATCAGCTTCTGCTCGACATGAAGGCATGCTATCCTTCCATGACCACCGTGGTGGTCACGCACGACCTCGGCAGCGTGGAACACATTGCCGAACACGTGCTCGTGCTGCAAAACGGACGTGCGGCCTTCTCCGGCTCAAAGGAAGAACTTCACGCGTCGCAGGACCCCTATCTGCGCCGTTTTCTCGACCGCAAATTTGAAGAATCCCGCCGCATGGCGGCTCCGCCCCTGGACAGCTCCGTGCGCAAGGCGCTGGCCGAATGGCTGGACGATTAACGAGGAACCTATGTCAGCTGCAAAGAACACCGTCATTGGAATATTCGTGGTCATCGGCCTTGTCTGCGTGGCCTATCTCACCATCAAGCTCGGCCGCATGGAAGTGCTCGGCGAGAGCGGCTACACCGTAACCGCGCGTTTCTCCTCCGTGGCAGGTCTGCGCGTCGGAGCCAGCGTGGAAATCGCCGGCGTGTCCATCGGCCGGGTGTCCGCCATCCGGCTCGACACCAAGGACTACACCGCCCACGTCGATCTGCACATCAACGAAGGCGTGCCGCTCTCCGAAGACGTCATGGCCTCGGTGAAGACCAGCGGCCTCATCGGCGACAAATACATCGCCATCACGCCCGGAGGCTCGGAAACCCCGCTCGAACCCGGCAGCCTCATTACCGACACGGAACCAGCCCTTGACCTCGAAGCCCTGATCGGCAAAGTCGTTTTCGGAGGTGTATAATGCGCATCAAAATTTTCCTTCTCTCCCTGGTTCTCTGCGTGCTTGCCGCGGCGCTGCCCGCCAGCGCCGCAGACATGACCGCCCGTCAGACCGCCGAGGCCGGCGCCGACCGCATACTCGCCCTGCTCAACGATCCGGCCTTCAAGACGCCGGAAGGCAAGCCCGTCATCCGCAAGAAGGTCGAAGACGCCGTGCTTGATCTCTTCGACTTCGAGGAATTCTCCACCCGCACCGTGGGCCCCACCTGGCGGCAGTTCACGCCCGAACAAAAACAGCAGTTCAAGGACGCCTTTACCGAACTTCTGCGCAACACCTACATCGACACGCTCGATGAATACAACGGCCAGAAGATCCGCTTCACCGGCGAAATCAGCGCCGGCAACGGCAAGCGCGTGGAAGTGCAGATGGAATTTCTCGCCGATCAGAAGACCTACCCCGTGGCCTTCCGCATGCTGGAAAAGAACAACCGCTGGGTCGTGTACGACGTGCTCATCGAGGGCATCAGCATGATCAAGAACTACCGTGATCAGTTCCGCGACATCCTGACCAAGAACTCGCCGCAGGAACTCATCGAACGCGTGAAGGCCAAGGCCGAAGAACAGAAAAACAAACCCAAGGAAGCCAAGTGATGCGCACCGCAATTTTCGCCGCCCTTCTGGCCCTGGTTCTCGCCTGCGGCACAGGCTGCGCCTCCCGTCAGGAAAACGCTCCCGCCGCGTCGCAGCAAGTCGCAGTTGAAAGCGTCGCGCAGAGTGCCGACGCCGGGGAAGACTTCGGCGGCCTCGACGACTACGACGACTACAGCACCGAAGACCTCGCCGCGCAGGACGATCCGCTGGAAGGCTGGAACCGCTTCTGGTTCCATGTGAACGACTGGTTCCTCGAATACATCGTGAAGCCTCTGCACAAGGGCTACGCCTTCATCGTGCCCGAACCCATCCGCAACGGCGTCAGCAATTTTGCGCACAACGTGGCCTTCCCCGTGCGCATGCTCAACAGCCTGCTGCAGGGCGAGTTTGCCCAGGCCGGCGTGGAATTCGACCGTTCCGTGGTGAACTTCATGGTCAGCCTCGGCTTTGCCGACGTGGCCAGTCAGAGCAAGCCGCTCTACCCCTATCATCCCGAAACCGAAAATTTCGACTACACGCTCGGCGTGTGGGGCGTGCCCGACGGGCCGTACTTCATCATTCCCTTCCTCGGGCCCTCCACCGTTCGCGGAGCCGTGGGCGAAACCGGCGACGCCTTCATGAAGCCGCAGTACTACGCGCTCGACTGGGAAGTCAGCACCGCAAGCAGCGTGTATCTTGCCTTCAACGGCGCCGACGCCCTCTACAAGCCCTACGATCAGATTACCGAATCCGCTCTGGAACCCTATGTGGCCCTGCGCAACGCCTACCTCAACATGCGGAAAAACCGCCTGCAGCGCATGACCTTCTCTTCCAACACTCAGGACTAGCCAGGAGACAACCGTGGCAAAAGCAGACCGTTATCACAAAACCTTCCCCGTAACCTGGGAACAGCTCCACCGCGACGCCAAGGCTCTCTCCTGGCGCCTTCTGGAACGCGGCAAGTTCACCAAAATCGTGGCCGTCACCCGCGGCGGACTCATTCCCGCCGGCATCATCGCCCGCGAGCTCAACATCCGCCACATCGACACCGCCTGCATCATGCTCTACAACTACCGCGAGGAAGGCGATCAGGAAACCGTACTCAAGAGCGCCGATCCTTCCTTCAACTCGGAAGAGACCCTCGTCATCGACGATCTCGTGGACACCGGCCACACTGCCAAAATTCTGCGCGACATGCTGCCCAAGGCGCATTTCGCCACGCTGTACGCCAAGCCTGCGGGCATTCCCCTCGTGGACAGCTTCGTCACCGAGCTCAGTCAGGACACCTGGGTGCTGTTCCCCTGGGATTCCGAAGTGCAGTACACCAAGCCCATCATTGATCTCAAGGAAGGCGACTGAGGAGTTGTCTCCCATCGAAAAAAGGCCGGTTTTACCGGCCTTTTTTTATTTCCGCACGCCGACTTTTCCGGGAAAAGGAATTGACAGCGCGCGTCGTCTGTGCTCCCATTCCCCCGTTCGGGGGCAATAACCGTTTTTTCTTCCGACGGGCAGCCGCCCCCCGCCGCCCATAACGAAAAGAGTCATCATGTCCGCTAAACGCATGGTCACCATGGACGGCAACACGGCAGCCGCCCACGTCGCCTATATATTCACCGAAATAGCCGCCATCTATCCCATCACCCCATCCTCCCCCATGGCGGAAAAAACCGATCTCTGGTCCGCCCGCGGACGCCTCAACATGTTCGGTCAGCCCGTGCGTCTCGTGGAAATGCAGTCCGAGGCAGGGGCCGTCGCCGCCGTGCACGGCGCGCTTCAAACCGGCGCGCTCGCCACGTCCTTCACCTCGTCGCAGGGGCTTTTGCTCATGATTCCGGTGCTGCACCGCATCGCCGGCGAACACCTTCCCTGCGTGCTGCACGTGGCCACGCGCACCGTGGGCACGCACGCCATGTCCATTTTCGGCGATCATTCCGACGTCATGAACTGCCGCCAGACCGGCTTTGCCATGCTCTCCACGGCCAGCGTGCAGGAAGTCATGGACCTCGCCGCCGTGGCCCATCTTTGCGCCGTGCATTCGAGAGTGCCGTTTCTGCATTTCTTCGACGGATTCCGCACCTCTCACGAACTGTGCAAGGTGGAGGAAATCGACGACAAGGAACTCTCCGCCCTGCTCGACCGCGACGCGCTGAATGCCTTCCGCGCTCAGGCCCTGAATCCGGAACATCCGCGCATCCGCGGCACGGTGCAGAACGGCGACGTGTTCTTCCAGGTGCGGGAAGCCTCCCGCCGCTTCTACGACGCCCTGCCGGACGACGTGGAATCCTGCATGGCAAAGATCAGCGCGCTCACCGGGCGCGAGTATCATATCTTCCAGTATTACGGCGATCCTGAGGCCGAAGACGTCATCGTGGCCATGGGTTCCGTGTGCGGTACCATCGAGGAAACCGTGGACGCCCTGCGCGCCTCGGGCCGCAAGGTCGGCCTTGTGCAGGTGCGTCTGTACCGTCCCTTCTCCGCCCGTCATCTTCTCGCCGCACTCCCTGCAAATGTGCAACGCATCGCAGTGCTCGACCGCTGCGCCGAAATGGGCTCGGCGGGCGAACCGCTCTACGAAGACGTGTGCTCCGCGCTCATGGGGGCGGGGCGAGCCGCCCTCGTCGTCGGCGGCCGCTACGGCCTCTCCTCCAAGGATACCGACCCCACCCAGATCCGCGACGTCTTCGACAATCTGCGCCGCCCCGAGCCGCTGAATCATTTTTCCATCGGCATCGTGGACGACGTGACCCATCTTTCCCTGCCGCGCGGCGAAGCGCTCGACACGGACCGGGGCAACATTCTCATGAGCTGCAAGTTCTGGGGCCTCGGTTCCGACGGCACGGTGGGCGCGAACAAGAACACCGTGGACATCATCAACCGCGTCACGCCGCTCTTTGCGCAGGCCTATTTTGAATACGACGCCAAGAAATCCTACGGCCTCACGCGCTCGCACCTGCGCATCGGCAGGGGGCCGGTGCGCGCCTCCCGCGCCGTGCGTCATCCGAACATCGTGGCCTGCCACGCGCAAAGCTACGTCGGCCTCTACGACATGGCCGAAGAACTCAAGGAAGGCGGCCTCTTCCTGCTCAACTGCACCTGGAAGGAAAGCGAACTCGACGAGCGCCTGCCCGCGCGCTTCCGCAAGACGCTCGCCGAAAAAAAGGCCCGTCTCTTCATCATCGACGCCACGAAGATTGCGCACGAGCTCGGCCTCGGCCAGCACGTGAACGTCATTCTTCAGGCGGCGTTCTTCCATCTTTCCGGCATCATTCCCGAATCACAGGCCGAAGCCTGCATAGAAGAGGCCGTGCGCAAGACCTACTTCGCCAAGGGCGAAGAGGTGGTGGCGCGCAACATTGCCGCCATCCGCGCGGGATTTGAGAACGTGCGTGAAGCGCCCGTGCCCGAACGCTGGAAGACGCTCGACAACGACGAACCCGCCCCGCGCGCCGACGCGCCCGCCGTGGTGACCCGTCTGCTTGATCCGCTGAACGCCCAGAAGGGCGACGATCTGCCCGTGAGCGCCTTCCTCGGCTACGAAGACGGACAGATGGACATGGGCCTCACCGCATGGGAAAAACGCGACATCGCCGTGCATGTTCCCCGCTGGAATGCCGAAGCGTGCGTGCAGTGCAACCGCTGCTCCTTCGTGTGCCCGCATGCGGTGATTCGTCCGTACCTTCTTACCGAAGACGAAGCCGCCCGCGCGCCCGAAGGTCTGGTCAGCGCTCCGGCCCGGGGCAAGAGAGCCGAAGGCCTCCGCTACACTCTTCAGATCAGCGTGTCCGACTGCACGGGCTGCGGAAGCTGCGTTTCCTGCTGCCCCGCCGCAGGCAAGGCGCTTGCCATGACGCCGCGGGCCGAGGTGCAGGAAAACCGCAGGCTCTGGAACTACGCCCTCGGCATTGAAGACAAGCGCGTGTTTGCGCCGTTTACCGTGCGCGGCAGCCAGTTCCGGCGGCCGCTGCTGGAATTTTCGGCCGCCTGCGCAGGCTGCGGCGAAACGCCCTACGCCAAGCTCCTTACCCAGCTTTTCGGCACCCGCGTGTACTGGGCCAACGCCACCGGCTGCTCCCAGGCCTGGGGCGCAGCCATGCCCGGCATTCCCTACGCCGTCAACGCGCGCGGTCAGGGCCCGGCCTGGTCCAACTGCCTGTTCGAGAACAACGCGGAATTCAGCCTCGGCATGCTGCTCTCCGTGCGTCAGCAGCGCGAGGCCGAACGCGAACGCGTCCGCCGTCTGCTGGAACATCTCCCCGAAGGCCCCGCTGCCGATGCCGCCCGCCGCTGGATCGAACTCTTCGACAGCTACGAAGGCTCGGAGGAAGCCTCGCAAAACCTTAAAGCAGCGCTTGAACAACTGCCGCAGACCGACGAAGTGCGCGACATTCTCGCCCACGCCGATCAGCTGGTCAAAAAATACTTCTGGATGTTCGGCGGCGACGGCTGGGCCTACGACATCGGCTTCGGCGGTCTCGACCACGTGCTCGCCACGGGAGAAGACATCAACGTGCTCGTGGTGGACACGGAAGTGTATTCCAACACCGGCGGCCAGTCGTCCAAGGCTACGCCGCTCGGCGCGGTGGCGCAGTTCGCCTCCGCGGGCAAGAAGAGCGGCAAGAAGGATCTCGGCACCATGTTCATGGCCTACGGCAACATCTATGTGGCGCAGGTCTCCATGGGCGCTTCGCCCGAGCAGCTCATGAAGGCGCTCAAAGAAGCCTCGGAATATCCCGGGCCTTCCCTGGTCATCGCCTACGCGCCCTGCACGGCCCACGGCATCCGCGCGGGCATGGCTCACGCGCAGCAGGAAATGAAGCGCGCCGCCGAAAGCGGCTACTGGCCGCTCTACCGCTATCATCCCGACAGGCCCGATCCCCTCGTGCTGGACAGTCCCAGACCCGGCATGCCCTACGAAGAATTTCTGAACGGCGAAAACCGCTACGCCTCGCTCAAACGCACCTTCCCCGAGCGCGCCGACGCCCTGGCCGAAAAGGCCGCCAAAGAAGCCGCGCACCGCTACCTTCGCTACGAACGGCTCGCCGAGGCGCTCCGCCGCGGAAACTGAAAAAAATTTTTCGTTTCCGCAAAAAAAAGACTTGCCAAGCCGCGGCAAATTGTCTATCTACATTCCTGCGCCGAAGTGGTGAAATTGGTAGACACGCTAGGTTCAGGGTCTAGTTCCCGTTCGGGAGTAAGAGTTCGAGTCTCTTCTTCGGCACCAGAAGCACGCAAAGCCCGTGAGGTTATCCTCACGGGCTTTTTTGTTTTTCTCCTCCGCAGCCAAAAACAAGAATCGTGCGTCGGGCTCTTCCATCGTCTGATGGCCGGGCGCTCTTGTGCGCGCCCTTTCCCGGGAGTCTCTGTTCCGGCTTTTTCGCGCCCCGCAACGCTTCCGGCAGACGCAATTGAAATCCGCGGCCCGCTGTGCTAGAGCTTTTTTCAGGGAAATGCGGAAAAATGCGACGCCGATGCGCCGCTTCGTCCGCGCGCGGCAGCACAGCATCATGCCGCCGCCCTCTCCGCCGCATCCGCAGGCGCGGACTTCGCATTTCATGAACACGCGCCGGTCGCGCCGGCATCCGCGCTCGCTCCGCGTCCGCGGAAAGGACGCCTTATGGTCAAAACCTGGAACATCGCCATCCCCGAACTCACCGGCAGGGAAAAACGCCGGGCCTATCTCTACCTTCCCACCATGTACCGGGATCAGCCCCGCCGCCGCTTTCCCGTGCTCTACATGTTCGACGGCCACAACGTCTTCTTCGATTCCCACGCCACCCACGGCAAAAGCTGGGGCCTTTCCGAATACCTCGACTTCTTCGACGTGCCCCTCATCGTGGCCGCCGTGGAATGCAATCATCATCCCGACAACGGCCGCCTCTCCGAATATTCGCCCTACGACTTCTGCGATCCCGAATTCGGCTGCGTCACCGGCCGGGGCGACATCACCATGGAATGGCTCGTGAACACGTTCAAGCCCTCCATCGACCGGCGCTGGCGCACCATTCCCTGGCGCGAGCAGACCTTCATTGCAGGCAGCTCCATGGGCGGTCTCATGAGCCTCTACGCCGTGACCAAGTACAACGAAATCTTCTCCCGCGCAGCGGCGCTCTCCCCCCACATCTGGGCGGACAGAAAAAAACTGACCGACCTCATCCGCACGGCCCCGCTCTCGCCCGACACCGTGGTGTACATGGACTGGGGCTCGGAAGAATTCGGAGGCAACCGCCGCATGGCGCACGATCTGCGCCTCGTGGCCGACGCCATCTTCGACCGCGGCATCCATCTGACCGCGCGCGTGGTTCCCGGCGGCGAACACAGCGAGGCCAGCTGGGAAAAACAGACGCCCTTCTTCATCGACACCCTCATGTACGGCCTGGACGGCTGACGCCAACTCGGAGGACACATGCAGACAAGATACTTCAAGGAATACAGTCCCGCCCTCGGCCGCGACATGGAATGCAAGGTGTACGGTCACGCCGGCCGTCCCCTGCTCTTCGTTCCCTGTCAGGACGGCCGCTTCTTCTCGTTTGAAGACTTCCACATGTCCGACACCATGGCTCCGTGGATAGAAGACGGCAGACTCATGGTCATTGCCGTGGACACCATCGATCAGGAAACGTGGTCCAACAAGAGCGGAGATCCGTGGTGGCGCATCCGCCGTCACGAAGCGTGGATGAATCATCTCTTCAACGAAATCGTGCCCTTTGCTCAGCATCTGGCGCGCGTGGCCAACGGCTGGGACGGGCATCCCGGCCTCATTGCCTTCGGATGCAGTCTCGGCGCGCTCCACGCGGCGAACCTGTACCTGCGCCGTCCGGATCTCTTCAACGGTCTGCTGGCGCTTTCGGGCATCTACACGGCAAGTTACGGCTTCGGCTCCTACATGGACGACGTGGTGTACCGCAATTCTCCCGTGGACTACATGGCGAATTTTCCGTCCGACCACCCCTACATTCCTCTGTACAACAGCCAGCGCGCCGCCATCTGCGTTGGTCAGGGAGCATGGGAACTGCCCGAATCCACGAGGCAGCTCAAGGACATTTTTGAAAGAAAGGGTATCCATCTCTGGGTGGATATCTGGGGACACGACGTCAATCACGACTGGCCGTGGTGGTACCGGCAGGTGGAATACTTTCTGCCGTGGCTGCTCGGCGAACGCGCAGCCTGACATCTGAATTGCAGGGGGATGCCGGATCGGCGCGTCGCCGATCCGTTTCAGAAGGAAGGCGCCGAAAGGAGGATCAAGGCACCATGAAAAACTTTGTGTTCATTTCACCGAATTTTCCCACAAACTACTGGAAGTTCTGCCATCACCTCAAGGCCGACGGCCTGAACGTGCTCGGCATAGGCGATCAGCCCTATGACGAGCTTCTGCCGGAGCTCAAGGCCAGCCTCAGCGAATACTACAAGGTGAGCAGTCTGGAAAACTACGATGAAGTGTACCGGGCCATGGGCTTTTTCATCCACAAGTACGGCCGCATCGACTGGCTGGAATCGAACAACGAGTACTGGCTGGAGCGCGACGCCGCCCTCCGCACCGACTTCAACATCACGAGCGGCTTCCAGAACAAGGACATTCCCAGCATCCGCTTCAAGTCGGGCATGAAGGAATTCTACCGCCGCGCCGGCATCGCCACGGCTCCCTATCACCTCGTGGACGACAGACAGGGCTGCCTCGACTTCATCGGCCGCGTGGGGTGGCCCGTGGTGGTCAAGCCCGACAACGGCGTGGGAGCGTCCGACACGCGCAAGCTTGCCTCCGAGGCCGATCTCGACGCCTTTCTTGCGCAAAAAAAGTCCGGCGTGCCGTACATCATGGAAGAATTCATCCACGCGGAAATCAATTCCTACGACGCCATCTACAATTCCAAGGGCGAACCGATCTTCGAGACCGGCAACATCACGCCCAAGTCGCTGATGGACGTGGTGAACAACGCCGAAAACGTCATGTACTACATTCTCAAGGATCTGCCCGACGACACCCGCGCCGCCGGACGCGCCACGGCCAAAAGCTTCGGCGTGAAGAGCCGCTTCGTGCATTTTGAATTCTTCCGGCTCACGCAGGATCAGGCAGGCATGGGCAAAAAGGGCGACGTAGTGGCACTGGAAGTGAACATGCGCCCGAGCGGCGGCTACAGTCCCGACATGATGAACTTCGCGAACAGCACCGACGTGTACAAGATCTGGGCGGACATGATCGCCTTCGACCGCTCCACCCTGCCCGTGGGCGAACACTTCTACTGCGCCTTTGCCGGACGCCGCGACGGATGCGAGTTCCGCCTCTCCCGCGAGGAGCTGGAGAAGAAGTACGCCGCAAACATGAAAATGATCGGGCGCATTCCTCCGGCGCTGGCAGACGCCATGGCGGATCAGATGTTCATCGCCACCTTCTCCACCAAAGAAGACATGAACGCCTTCTACGCCGACGCCCTGGCCCCGAAAAACTAGCCGGATCTCCGGCAGGGGAGGTTGCGCAGGCGACGCCTTCGCCCTCCCTTGTCCGGAGCCGGAATCTTTTCTCCGGCCCGCCGCTTCAGCGCGGGCGCTTCAATCGTCGGCGAGCGTTTCGGGCAAGAAATAGAAAGAATCGGCTATGGACAGGGGCGGGGAAAAGGCCCACCCTGAGCGTGCCGACTCTCCGATGGTCGGAAAGCGGCATCCGTTCCGCCGCACGGCAGCGCCTGCGTACTCCACTTCGGAAACGCCGCGCGTCAAAGCGGCATTCGGCCTTCAACCGCACAGGAAACACCATGAAAGACATCGTCATCATTTCGTCGAGCCCTCGCAAGGGCGGCAACTCCGATCTGCTTTGCGACCAGTTCATGAAAGGCGCGCTCGAAGCAGGGCACAAAGTGGAAAAAATTGCGCTTCGGGAAAAGAATCTGCATCCGTGCATGGGCTGCGGAGCCTGCGAAAGCAGCCGCCGCTGCGTGCAGAAGGACGACATGGCGGCCATTCTCGACAGACTTGTCGAGGCCGACGTCATCGTCATGGCCACGCCCGTGTATTTCTACACCATGAGCGCGCAGATGAAGACGCTCATCGACAGAACCGTGCCCCGCTACACCGAAATTTCGGGCAAGGAATTCTACTTCATCGCCACCGCCGCCGACGGCAACAAAAAGGCGCTGGAACGCACCATCGACGGCTTCCGCGGCTTCACCGACTGCCTGGACGGCGTGCAGGAAAAGGGCGTGATTCTCGCGTCCGGCGTATGGAAGAAAGGCGAAGTGACCGGCAACGCCGCCATGGAAGAGGCGTTCAACATGGGACGCAACGCCTGAGAGCTTTTCCCAGCATTCCGCCGGCGCGGCGGAAGAGGATGAACCGTCCTTTTTTCCGCCGCACGGGCCGCGTACGGCCTGCTTTTTCCTGCGGCAGGCCGCCGCACGCTCTTCCCCGCACATCCGCGCTCATCGGAAACCGACCGGAGGGAGACAACAAAAGCTTCGTTCTTCCCCGCGCGGGGGCCGCGCCTGCACTCACGAAACGACATGCCATGGGAATGGAATCTTCCCGTACGCGTGAAGACACGTTCATGGGTTTTCTTGCGTGGTCCGATGGCTTTCCACCTTCCCGCGCCCGTGGGGATGCCCTCAGCGACAACAATTCGGAAAACTCCGGGGAGAAGGGATCTCCGCATGGGGTGCGCTGCCACGCTCAACGTTTGCCGCCGCTGAATAAAAGGTATTTTCCGCACACGGAGAGCGCGAAGGAACAGTGCAACGCCTGACAGAAAGAGACTGCTTGTTTCCCCTGCGCGCAGGACTGCGCCGACCGATGCGCGGAAATTGTGCCTGTGACGACCGTTCTTCCCCACGCGGGGGCCGAGCTCTGCCTGGGCTGTCCTCCCATAACGGGAAAACACAGCATTCCCGGCCGCGCTTCCGAAAGAAAGCCGTGAGCCTTCCGAAAACATGACGGAGAGCTTCTTCCGCCCGATCCCGCAGCGCGCCCATCCGTGAGCCTTCCGGAGCGGCGGACAGCTCGCCCCTCTTGACTCTTTGCGACTATCCAGCCAGAATTTATCAATAAGTCCGGCAAGTCGCCGCGATTTCCACAACAACGTCTTCCGGCCCAGGGGCCGCCCCTCATACCGTCACAACCATGCGCCTGCTTCTTCCTTCCATCACCATGGCGGTCTATGTTTTTCTGAGTCTTGTCCTTCCTCTGAAGGCGGGACTGCCCGCCAAGGCCCTGCTTGGCGTCGCGCTCATGGCCGCCGCCCTCAAATACGTCTTCTATCAGGTAGTGGGCGGAGGCTTTTTCCGGCCCGACCTGCCCGCGCCCGTCATGCTGACGGCGGAAGCGCTGTACGCCGCGCTGCTGATGCTCTTTGTGCTGGCGCTCGCCAAGGACGCGGCAGGACTTGTGCTGCGCGTCTGTCGCCTCTTCGGTGTCTCGTGGCGTCTGCCCCTCACGCCGGGATGGCGCTGCGGCCTTCTCATGCTCGTGTCTCTCTCCTGCGGCGCATGGGGCACCTGGCAGGCCGTGCGCGTGCCCGACGTGCGCACCGTGAACGTGGCCATCCCCAAACTTCCAGCAGAGCTTGAAGGTTTTACGCTGGCGCAGCTCAGCGACCTGCACATCGGCCCGGTGCAGAAAAAGGCATGGCTTGCCGAAGTGGTGCGGAGAACCAACGCGCTCTCGCCGGACGCCGTGGCCATCACCGGCGACATGATCGACGGTCTGCCGAACGCCCTGCGGGGCGAACTGACGCCCCTTGCCGACCTGCGGCCCAAATACGGCGTCTTCGGGGTTACGGGAAACCATGAATACTACTACGACGCCCGCGGCTGGATACAGGAATTTCAGAAGCTCGGCGTCGTCATGCTGAACAACGAGCATCGCGTGCTTCCCGGCGGACTGGTGCTCGGCGGCGTGCCCGACTCCACGGCCGAACGCTTCGGCGGACAAGGCCCGGACGTCGAGGCCGCATTTGTCGGCGCTCCCGACGGCGTGCGCGTACTGCTCTGTCACAAGCCGAACGGCAACGGCATTCCCGCGCCGGGCGTGGCGCTTCAGCTCTCCGGGCACACGCACGGCGGTCTCATATTCTTTCTGGCGCCGCTCATCGGAGCGTACAACGCAGGCTACGTCAACGGCCTTTATTCCACGCCGCAGGGCGGACAGATCTACGTCAACCCGGGCACGGGCCTGTGGAACGGCTTTTCCTGCCGCCTCGGCGTGCCCTCGGAAATCACCCGCTTCGTCTTTCACCGCAGGGCCGACTCCTGAGCCGGACAGCTCTCCCGCCGGCCCTGTCGGATGAAAACGCCGCAAAAGCATGCCGACCGCGATCGTGATGCGGTCCGCAGACCTCCGGCGCAGCCCTTTCGGCAAGAGCCCGTGCTCTCGTTTTGCAGAAAAGAAAACGCCCTGTGATTCCGCTTTTGCAGACAATTCATCGGCCATCCTGCCTGCGTTCAGTGCGTACGCAAGAAAACTTCAAGGAACAGTTCAATCTTTTCGCCCGCTCTGACTATCCGCGGAAAAGCTCCGGGTGAAAAGCCTGCGGACATCGGCCCTGACGCGTCACACGCGGGGATCCCCCAATAACGAAACGGCATGCCGCGCTCGGGCTTCTGACAGCACACGAGCCGCCACCTGACAAGGCCCGACGACGCACCAGGCCTCTATTCTGCCCGCACAGACAAAAAACTGGTCCGTTTGCATGTCGAGAACTGACCTTTCGGCTCTTGACCGCAGACCGCACACGAGCGGAGGGAAAAGCATGCGCGGCCTGCGGGAAACAACGGCTGCTCCTGAGGCTCTCTGAGGCGACACTGCCCACGCCCCTTTTCTCTTCTCTCCTCCAGCTCTCCGAGTTCCCCGCCCCGACGCTCTCGATGAACGACGCCGAAGCGCGGGCCCTCCGACTCCGCATTTTCAGAGCTCCCCGCTTCCTCCGCCTCTTCTTCTGCGCCCCTCAGCCCCGTCGTCCCGACCTCAGGGCACAAAAAAGGCCGGGGGACGGCCCCGGCCCGTCGTTTGCCTCAAAGCGCAGTCTCACACGTCCATGACCGACGTACCGCGACGCACTTCGAGCACATGATCGATGGCGCGCAGCTTGTCGATGGTCTGGTAGAGATGCACGGCATCGCGCACTTCCACCGTGAAGTCCATCTGGGAGCGGCCGTCCACCGTGGATTTGATCTGGAGCGCGTTGATGTTGACGTCCTGCTGCACGAACACAAGACTGATCTTGGCCA
This sequence comes from uncultured Mailhella sp., assembly GCF_963931295.1. NCBI lineage: Bacteria > Pseudomonadati > Thermodesulfobacteriota > Desulfovibrionia > Desulfovibrionales > Desulfovibrionaceae > Mailhella > uncultured Mailhella sp. Next base: position 130,259 of record NZ_OZ007001.1, read on the forward strand.
GAAGCCCCTTCTCGTTGAGACCGAGAATGCTGATTTCCGCCGGGAAAGGCTTGCTCTCCTCGTTGTTCCATGTCACGGAAATGAGGCGTTCCGATTCCAGATTCTGAAGATGCGGGCAGTTCGCCGTATGCACGATGACGCCGCGGCCGCGGCTGATGAAGCCCACCACCTGATCGCCGGGCACGGGCTTGCAGCACTTGGCAAAGTGAATGAGCGTGTCCTCGATGCCCTTGATGGTGATGCCGTCGGAAGGCTTCTTGGCTGCGCCTTCCGGCTTGGCGGCCGCGCTCTCCTGCACGAGCTCGTGCTTGGGCGTAAGCAGGGTAATCAGACGCTGCAGCACCTTGCGCGGGGTAAGACGTCCCGTGCCCACGGCCGCAAAAAGATCGTCCAGCACGTTGAGCGAGAACTCCGGCACCACGAGCTGCAACCGACCGTCCTTGGCGGCCTTGGTCACGTTGAAGTCCATCTTGCGGCCTTCCTTTTCCAAGAGCTCCTTGCCGAGGGCCACGGCGGCCACGCGCTCCTCGGTGCGCAGGTAATGCTGAATGCGGCTTCTGGCCTTGGAGGTCTTCACCATCTTGAGCCAGTCGCGATGGGGATGCCGGTTCTTGTCGGTGATGATCTCCACCATGTCGCCGTTTTTCAGCGGCGTGGCGAAGGGTTCGAGCTTGCCGTTGATCTTCGCGCCCACGCAGTGCGCGCCCACGTCGGAATGAATGAGAAAGGCGAAGTCGAGAGAGGTCGCGCCCTTGGGAAGCTGCTTCACCGCGCCCTTGGGCGTGAACACGTAAATTTCGTCGTTGAAGAGGTCCATGCGCAGCGAGCTCATGAACTCGCGGGAATCCGTCTCGTCGCGCTGGCGTTCCATGAGGTCGCGCAGCCACTGGAACTGCGGCATGTCCTGCATGGCGATGGCGTGATTGCGCTCCTTGTACATCCAGTGCGCGGCCACGCCGTGTTCGGCCATGTTGTTCATCTCTTCGGTGCGAATCTGAATTTCGATGCGCTCGCCTTCCGGCCCGATCACCGTGGTGTGCAGCGACTGGTAGCCGTTGGCCTTGGGCATGGAAATGTAGTCCTTGAAGCGGCCGGGTACGGGCTTCCAGAGCACGTGTACAAGACCGAGCATGGCGTAGCAGTCGCGCAGATCGTTCACGATGACGCGGAAGGCGATGATGTCGTGCATCTCGTCGAGGGGCGTTTTCTGCGCCATCATCTTGCGATAGATGCTGTAGGTCTGCTTGATGCGGCCGAAAACGCGTCCGTTGATGCGGTTTTCGGTCATGATGGCCTCGATCTTGGCAATGACCTTGGAAATGAGCTGACGCTCGACTATCTGGTTGTCCTTGAGCCAGGTGGTGATTTCGGCGTAGGCGTCGGGCTGGAGATAGCGGAAGCTCAAGTCCTCCAGCTTCTGCTTGAAAAGGTGCAGACCGAGTCGGTTGGCGAGCGGCGCGTAGATGTCCATGGTTTCCTGGGCGATGCGCTGCTGCTTGTAGGGCTTCTGAAACTCCAGCGTGCTCATGTTGTGCAGACGGTCGGCCAGCTTGACCACAGGAACACGGATGTCGTGCGCCATGGAAAGGATCATCTTGCGGATGTTTTCCGCCTGCGCCTCTTCCTTGGTGTCGAAGGTCATCATGTTGATCTTGGTCACGCCGTCCACGATGTCGGCCACCTGTTCGCCGAACAGTTCGTCGAGTTCGTCGATGGAGGAATCGGTGTCTTCCACAGTGTCGTGCAGCAGGCCCGCGGCCACGGTGTGCTCGTCGAAGCCCATTTTGGCCAGCGTGAGCGCCACCGAGGCTGGATGCAGAATATACGGATCGCCGGAGAGTCGAAGCTGTCCGGCGTGGGCGGCGGAAGCGTAGTCGTAGGCGCGGCGCACCATGGCCACGTCGGCGTCGGGACAGTGCTTGACGAGCTCCTCCACAATGCTGTCGACCGAAGGAATCTTCGAAGCCGGAGAGCTCACCCCCGTGACGGGAGAGACCACCATGGAAACATTTTCCTGTGGATGAACGTCTTTCTGCCGGGTCTCGCCCGCTTCCGCTGTCGTCTGAAGAATGGAAGTCTGACTCATAAGAACCTGCTATTGCTGGAGCGCTCTGGGAACCCACCACCGGTCAAAATTGTAGGTAATGCCCGCCGGAGCTGGTTGAATGCCCTGGAACCTCGCCTGAACCATGGGCAGAGAATACGGCACATAAAGAAAAAGGTACGGCTGCTCCTCGTGAAGTATTTCCTGAAATCTGTCGTAAATGGCCTTCCGCTGCTCTCTGTCGGCGAGGGCCCGGCCCTTTTCCAGAAGTCTGTCCACCTCCTCGTTGCAGAAACCCACGAAGTTGAGTCCGTGCCCCTCGGCGGCGGAAGAATGCCACACGTCGTAGATGTCCGGGTCGTCAAGAATGTTCCACGCCAGAATCAGGGCGTCGAACTTTCTCGTATCGACGAATTCCTTCAGGAAGGCGGCCCATTCCACCGTCCTGATGGAGACCTTCACGCCGACGGCCCGGAACATCTGCTGAAGAATGACGGCGACTTTGATGCGCTCGTTGTTGCCCTGGTTCACCAGTATGGTGAACTCGAAGGGCAGGCCGTCCTTTTCCAGAATTCCGTCCTTTCCCATCGTCCACCCCGCCTCGGCAAGCAGGCGGCGCGCACGCTCAGGGTCATAATCATACGCCTTGAGCGACGTGTTGTACACCCATGTTCCGGGCTTGTAGGGGCCGAACGCGGGCTCTCCCATGCCCAGGAGCGCTCCCTTGATGATTCCCTTTCTGTCGATGGCGCAGGAAAGGGCCTGCCGCACCCTCCTGTCCTTGAAGAAGGGGCTTTTCTGATTCAGTCCGAGATACGTGTAGCCGGAAGCGAGATACTTGTACTTGCGCCAGTTTTTTTCCCACCATTCGCCCTGGGTCTGACGCAGATACTGCTGCGGCGAAAGCCCCACGAAATCGAGCTTGCCTGCGCTGGCTTCGAGAAACATGGTGGTGCTGTCGGGAATGATGCGGTAGATCACCTCGTCGAGGTAGGGGCGGCCCTTGAAATAGCGGTCGTTGGCCTCAAGCACGATACGGCTGCCCGGCTCCCACGACTTGAGCTTGAACGGCCCGGCGCCAATAGGATTTCTCGCGTAGCGCGTGGAGGCGATGTTCTCGTGCTCCAGAATGTGTTTGGGCAGAATGGGATGCATCCAGGTGATGGCCGCGCGGGCGTAGGGAGCATCGTAGCGCACCTCGAAGGACAGGGGACCGGTCTGGCGGTATTCCTTCACGTTGAGGAAGTCCGCGGCGTAGGCGGTGGGCGTTTTCGGGTCCGTCATGAGCCTGTAGGTGAAGGTGACGTCGTCGGCCGTGAGCGGATGCCCGTCCTGCCAGACCAGCCCTTCCTTGAGGCGAAAGCGCATGAAAAGTCCGCCCTCAAGCACTTCCCACTCTTCGGCGGCGCATTTTATTATATTGAAATCCTTGTCGTATTCCAGCGGCGACGTGTAAAGCAGCCCCGCCACCTCGGCCGAAGCGGAATCGGACGCCAGATAGGGAATGAGGTTGGACGGCTCGCCGATGCTGCCCATGAGTATGCTGCCGCCGTACTCGGGCTGCGCCGGAAGAGAAAAATTTTCCTCGGCCGCGCCGCAGATACGGACAAAAAACGCCATGCAGAGCAAAAACGTTGCGGCAAGCCGCAGCGCGGAAGAAAAATAACCTCTCGTTTCAACGCAATATTGCGCCGAAACAGGGGAAAACAACCCGGGACAATGCGGGAAATATAACTTTTTTTTCATGAAAAAAGCCTAGCACAGTTCACTTCTCTTGAAAACTGGGATATTATCGTATAATCCTAGAAGGCAATGGTCGGTATCGCCTTTTTTTGCTCAGGATTTCCGCTTCCGTCGATTTCCCTTCCGACCGTGCCGCACAAGGGTCAGCCTTGTCCATACTTTCTGTCATTTGAGGTCTGTTGCCATGAACCGACGCGAGGAAGTCGCCGCCCGTGGGCTTGCCGAAAACTTCATTCAGAACACCATTCCCGAATATATTACGGAATATGGTCGCGCCATTGAAGCGGAAGGCAATCTCAGCAAATTCACCCTGCGCTTTGAAAACGACGTATGGACGGTGGAAAGCACCGTTCAGGGGGAAGATTTCGAGGCCTACAGCCCGGTGGTCCACATCAATCTTGCCGAACAGCGGGTCGATTCCATGTGCAACTGCATGGAAGCCTTCAACGGTCCCTGTCGTCACGTCGCCGCCACGGCCATACACTTCATCAACTCCCTGGACATCTCAGAAGGCAAGGCCGATCCCGCGCCTGCGCCCCGCGAAGACTGGCGGCAGAGCTTCCGTCACTTCTTCGGCGGCACCTTCGAGCCCGAAACGGGGCGTCATTATTTTCTGTTCCGCTTCTTCCCGGAACCGGGACGCCTGTCCGTGGAGTTCTTCCGCGCCCGTCAGAACAAGACCGGCCTTTCCTCCGTGCGTCAGGAAGTGACGCTCGATCAGATTCTGCGCAATCCCGAATGGTGCGAACATTCGCCGGAACTGCCCGTGGTCTGCCGTCAGATCGCCCAGTATCTCGACTACTACGGCCACCGCGTGGAAATCCCCGACGGGCTGCTTTCCTGGTTCTTCTGGGCCATACGCAAGGAAGACTATCTCTACTGGAAGGACACCGAAATTCCCTGCCGCATCGAAAGCTCTCCCATGGCGCTCAAGCTGCGCCCCTCGCTCGACGACGACGGTCTGCGCTTCGACGTGCTGCTCCAGCGCGAAGGCAAGAAACCGTTTTCCATCATCGACGAAGAGCCCGACGAGAGCGGCGACATTCCCGCTCCCGCGCATGAAGGAGCCACGTTCCACGGACAGATGCCCCTGTGGGTGTGCTGGAATCAGGGCTTCTATCCGGTGCAGACCTGCCTGAACCATCACGTCATTCAGGCGCTGGTTCACAAGGGCCCGGTCATTCCGCAGGAAGACATTCCCGAATTTCTCGACAGGGTGTGGACGAGCCTGCCTGCCTCGGAACTCTACGAGCAGGATGAATTCCTCAAGATCATGGAACCCGTGTTCCAGCCGGCCACGTACAATCCCAAGCTCTTCCTCGACGAAGAAGGCAGCCTGCTTACCCTCGAAGTGCAGAACATCTACGAAACCCTGCACGGCGAATTCACCCTGCCCGGACCGAACCCCGATTTCCAGACCGGCAGTTACGTCTACGAAGGCAAAACCTTCCTCGTGCGCCGCAATCAGGTGGAGGAAAACGCCCTCATCACCCAGCTTTCCGACATGCGCTTCCAGCCGAGAAGCAGCCGCCTGTGGTTCATGGAACCCGAAGAGGCCATTTCCTTCCTGCTCGATTCCTACCCCACCCTGCTGGAAAACTGGCGCGTGTACGGCGAAGCCACGCTCTCGCGCTACAAGGTGCGCGCCTCCACGCCGGTCATCAACGCGAGCGTGGAAAGCAACGAAAAGGAAAAGTGGTTCTCCCTCGACATTTCGGTGGATTACGACGGCCAGAACCTGCCGCTCGACCGCATCTGGAAGGCCTGGCTCAAGGGCAAGCGCTACGTGCAGCTCAAGGACGGCTCCTACGCCTCCCTGCCCGAATCCTGGCTCGAAAAGCTGGCCCACAAGCTCAAGGTGCTCGGCCTTGATCCGGCCAAGCCGCCCAAGCAGAAGTTCAAGCAGTACGAGGCCCCGGTGCTCGACAACCTGCTCGAAGACCTGCCCGGCGCGCTGGAGGATTCCTTCTGGAGCAAGCTGCGCGACAACATCCGCAACTTCCACGAAGTCAAGCAGATAGAAACGCCCAAGGGCCTGCAGGCCTCGCTGCGTCCCTATCAGCTTCAGGGCATCTCGTACCTCAACTTCCTCAACGAGTACGGCTTCGGCGGCATTCTCGCCGACGAAATGGGCCTCGGCAAGACCATCCAGACGCTCGCCTTCGTACAGCACATGGTCAACCACGGCTCGCAGGGCCCCAACCTCATCGTGGTGCCCACCTCCGTGCTGCCCAACTGGGACCGCGAAGCCTCCAAGTTCGTGCCCGGACTTTCGCGCGTCATCGTGTACGGCACGCGCCGCGAAGGACTGTTCCGCAAGATCGCGACGTCCGACCTCGTCATCACCACCTACGCGCTGCTGCGCCGCGACATGGAGGAACTCGAACAGCACGAGTTCAACTCCATCATTCTCGACGAAGCCCAGAACATCAAGAATCCCAACACCATTACCGCCCGCTCCGTGCGGCAGATCAACGCCAAGATGCGCCTCTGCCTCTCGGGCACGCCCATTGAAAACAACCTCTTTGAACTGTGGAGCCTGTTTGAATTCCTCATGCCGGGCTTCCTCGGCAGTCAGCACGCCTTCCAGCGCGGGGTCATCAAGCCCATCAAGGAAGGCGACGCGGAAACCCTCGAATATCTGCGTTCGCGGGTGAAGCCGTTCATTCTGCGCCGCACCAAGGCCGAAGTGGTCAAGGATCTGCCGCCCAAGGTGGAAAACGTCATGTACTGCGCCCTCGAAGAGGAACAGGCCGAACTCTACGCCTCCCTTGCGCGCAAGCTGCGTGAACAGGTGCTCGCCGACGTGGACAAGAAGGGCATGGCCAAGAGCCAGATGTCCATTCTCGACGCCCTGCTCAAGCTGCGTCAGATCTGCTGTCATCCCAAGCTGCTCAAGCTGGACATGCCCGGCTTCAACGCCAACATGCCGTCCGGCAAGTTCGAGGCCTTCAAGGACATGATCCTCGACATCGTGGAAGAAGGTCACAAGGTGCTCGTGTTCTCGCAGTTCGTGCAGATGCTGCAACAGATACGCGCCTGGCTCCAGATGACGGACATCCCCTTCTGCTACCTCGACGGCTCCAGCAAGGACCGTCTGGAACAGGTGGACCGCTTCAACAACACGCCGTCCATCCGGATCTTCCTCATTTCCCTGAAGGCCGGCGGCACGGGCCTCAACCTCACGAGCGCCGACTACGTCATCCACTACGATCCGTGGTGGAACCCCGCCGTGGAAAGCCAGGCCACCGACCGCGCCCACAGAATCGGCCAGTCGCGTCAGGTGTTCTCCTACAAGCTCATCTGTCAGAACACCGTGGAAGAAAAGATTCTGAAGCTCCAGGAAATGAAGCGCGGCGTGGCCGAAGCCGTCATTCCCGGACAGGAATCCTGGAAGTCCCTCACGAGAGAAGACCTCGAAATGCTCTTTGAAGTGTAGCGGATTCCCGCCGACCTCAAGCGGCCCCGCGCGTCTGCGCCGGGCCGCTTTTTTTTGCGTCCGCGCCCCTTGAATTTTCCCGCTCCTGACGTATCGTCCTCGCAGAAACGAACAAGGTCCGCCCTCGGAACGCCGGACTTTTCCCGGCCTTCGCGGTCGAAAAAGCGAAAGCGCCCTTCCGACGCCTGCCCCGCAGTCCCACCCGCGCAGCCGACGCCCGCACCTGCGAATTCGCCTCATGCGTCCGCGAATCCGACGCTCCGACGCCTGCCTCTGCGCCCCGCGCTCACTTGCCGAGCGTCGTGCCGGACGCACCGCCTCCGGGTCGCCTGGGCGCTGCGTGCATCCGTGCTGCGCTCCGCCTGCGGAACCTTGCCGGGATTTTCCCGGTTCTCATTCACCTGCAACCATCCGGGAGCCGCACATGACGCTTACCGAACTGCTTTCCAACGCCAAACACGCCGTCGTTCTTACCGGCGCAGGCATTTCCACCCTTTCCGGCATTCCCGACTTCCGCGGCGCAGGCGGTCTCTACACCCGCACCGACATCGACGCCAACAAGCTCTTCGACCTCGACTACTTCATGAAGGATCCGACCTACTACTACGAGCACTCGAAGGATTTTCTCTACAATCTGGAGGAAAAGGAGCCCAACATCGTTCACAAGACGCTCGCCCGTCTGGAAAAGGAAGGCATCATCCACGCCGTCATCACGCAGAACATCGACCTGCTCCACCAGAAGGCCGGATCGAAAAAGGTGCTGGAACTGCACGGCTCGCCGCTGCTGCACCACTGCCTGCGCTGCGGCAAGAGCTGGACGTTTGAAGAAATCGCCCCCCGCGTGCGCGCCGGCGAAGTGCCCGTGTGCGACAAATGCGGCGGCATCGTGAAACCGGACATCGTGTTCTTCGGCGAAGGACTGCCCGAATACGCCCTCACCGAGGCGGAACGCGAAGCCCGCGCCGCCGACCTCATGCTCGTGCTCGGCACCAGCCTCACCGTGTACCCGGCCGCGGCCGTGCCCGAAATCACCCTCCAGTCCGGCGGCAAAATCGCCATCATCAACCGCGACCCCACCCACCTCGACCGCTACGCCACCTGGATAGGCCGCGACCTGAAAAAGGAAATGGAAGAACTGAAGATTTAAATAAAGATGCGGGGCTCTGCCCCGCTCCCCGTCGGGGGAAATGATTTCCCCCGAACCCCCTCAATTCCGCCTCCACGGCTCCGCCGCTTCGGCGGCCGTCAACAACGGCGGCGCACTCGTCCCGTCATGCTCTGGAGTTCCTTCGACTGAGGGGGTGAAAAAGATGCGGGGCTCCGCCCCGTCCCCCGCCGGGGGAAATGATTTTCCCCGTGCCCCCTCAATTCCGCCTCCCGGCTTCGCCGCTTCGGCGGAAGAACGTTCCTGCCTGGAAAGGGCCCATCGAAAAATATGGCGCTTTTCCGCAGGCAAGACGACTCTGCAAAAAATTTTTTTGCGCGCTTCTGCACATTTTTCGCCGCATTTCGACACAAACACCGACGCGGAAAACGGCAACGCCTCTTTTTTGCTGTTTGGCCTTTCAGCAAAACAGTTTCAGAAACGCCGTCTTTCGACGGCCGGGCTCAGGGAGCCATCATGGCGGTCAGTCGCGCCTGCCGGGCCTGCGCCTTCTTGTCGAGCGTGGCCGACGTGGCCGTCAGAAACTGCCCCAGACAGGACAGCTTGAGCGCATAGTACACATGCAGCCCCCGCTTCTCGTCCGTCACGATCTCGGCGGCCTTCAGTACGGCCAAGTGGCGGGAAATCGTGGACATGTCCGCGCCCACAAGACGCTGCAGTTCCGCCACGCACATCGGGCCGCGCGTCAGCGCCTCGGCCATCATGAGCCGGCTCGGATGCCCGAGCGCCTTGAATATCCTGGCCTGCGCCTCAATATATGATCTGTCCGGCAGACGCCTCGACAGCAGCATGTCCATAGTTCCCCTCCCCATGCCTGTTAGTTGCGTAATTGACAAAATACACAACAAGAATCCCCAGTGTCAACGCTGCAATTCTCTGCTGCTTCTCTGCGACATCGACGCGATATTCACATTTTCGTGAATTTTTTGCCTATTGCGCTGCGCAAAAAACGATGACATCATGCGACAATCAGGCAAAAGGAACAGAAAACAGCGTCGACAACGACCTTTTTCTCGCCATTTTTGACAATGTTGAACGTTGCAGGAGGCACCCATGTTCAGAAAATTCTTTGCCGTCGCCCTTGGCGCGGCCATGCTTCTTTCCGGCGCGATGGCGGGCGACGCCCTGGCCGCCAAATTCGTCACCATCGGCACCGGCGGCATCACCGGCGTGTACTATCCCACGGGCGGAGCCATCGCCAAGATCATCAACGCCAAGAAGGACATGTACAACATCCGCGCCAGCGTGGAATCCACCGGAGCTTCCAAGTTCAACATCAACGCCATCAACAACGGCGATCTTGAATTCGGCATCGCTCAGGCCGACACTCAGTATCAGGCCTACAAGGGCGTCGGCGACTGGGAAGGCAAGCCCGTGACCAAACTGCGCTTCGTGTTCGCCCTCGCGCCCGAAGCCGTGACCTTCGTGGCCGCCGAGGATTCCGGCATCAAGAGCCTCGCCGACGTCAAGGGCAAAATCATCAACCTCGGCGATCCCGGTTCGGGCAACCGCATCAACGCCCTCCAGGTCTTCAAGGAAGTGGGCCTCGAACCCGGCAAGGACTTCCGCGGCGAAGGCCTCAAGCCCGCCGACGCGCCCCACACACTTCAGGACGGCCGCATCGACGGCTTCTTCTACACGCTGGGCCATCCCAACGGCAACATCAAGGAAGCCACGGCCGGCAAGCGCAAGTGCCGCATCGTGCCCATCACCGGCATGGACAACCTGCTCAAGGAGTGCCCCTACTACTCCAAGACCTTCATTGACATGAGTCAGTATCCCGACGCCTCCAACGCTTCCGACGGCAAGGTGGAAACCATCGGTATGCTCGCCACCTTCGTGACCTCCGCCGATACTCCCGACGACATCGTGTACGCCATCACCAAGGAAGTGGTGGAAAACCTCGACGAATTCAAGAAGCTGCATCCGGCGCTCGAATCCATCACCAGGGAAAGCCTGCTGGAAGGCCGCACCGCTCCCTTCCATCCCGGCGCAGAAAAGTACTTCAAGGAAGTCGGCCTGATCAAGTAGCAACGCCGCGTCCGCGCCCTTTGCTCCTTCTGGCGGCTGCTTTGGCGGGGGTCGGGTCTGGCCCGCCCCCGCGCGCCGTCTTTTGTTTTTCCTAACCTGCGGGACACTCTCTCATGCCTCAAAAACACATTCAGACCACTCCGGCCGGAGACAAGTACAAGGAAGATCTGGCCCACGCCGAGCACGGCATGCGCGGCGACACCATGGGCATTACGGCGAAGATCACCTTCGTCATCGCCCTTTGCTGGTCGCTCTTCCAGATGGCCAGCGCGAGCTTTCTGCTCATCGACTCCATCTTTGTGAAGGCCATTCATCTGGCCTTTGCCATCACCCTCGTTTACTTCAACATTCCCATGCTCAAGCCCTCGTCCTCCTCGCGATGGGACCTGCGCATTCTGCTGGCCATGAACAGAGTGACCGTCATGGACTACATTCTCGGCATCATGGCTGCCGTGGCCGCGCTCTACATCTTTCTGGATTACGCCGGACTCTCCTCCCGTCCCGGCGCGCCCAACGCCCGCGACATCCTCATGGGCATTCTGCTCGTGGTTCTGCTGCTCGAAGCCACCCGCCGCGTGCTCGGTCCGGCGCTGCCCATCATCTGCACAGTTTTCATTCTGTACGTGTTCACCGGGCCCTACCTGCCCGATTTTCTGGCCTTCAAGGGCGCGTCGCTCTCCCGATTCATCTCGCAGATAACCATGGACACGCAGGGCGTGTACGGCATTCCGCTTCAGGTTTCCGCCACCGTGGTCTTCCTGTTCGTGCTCTTCGGCACCATGCTCGACCGCGCAGGCGGCGGCACCTTCTTCACGCAGCTCGCCATCAGCGGTCTCGGCAGATACCGCGGCGGCGCGGCCAAGGCCGCCGTGTTCAGTTCCGCCCTCTCCGGCATGGTGTCCGGCTCCAGCATCGCCAACGTGGTCACCACCGGCACCTTCACCATTCCGCTCATGAAGCGCGTGGGCTATCCCGCCGTGAAGGCCGCCGCCATCGAAGTAGCGTCGTCGGTCAACGGTCAGCTTGCGCCGCCCGTCATGGGCGCGGCCGCCTTCATCATTGCCGAATACGTGAACGTGCCCTATATCGAAGTGGCCAAGGCGGCCGCCATTCCGGCCTTCGCCTCCTACGCCGCCCTGCTCTGGATCACCCATGTGGAAGCCTGCAAGCTCGGTCTGCGCGGGCTCTCCAAAGACGAGCTGCCCCGCACCTGGGAGGTGCTGCGCGGCGGACTGCATTTTCTCTTTCCTCTGGCCATGCTGCTCTATGAGCTCATCGCCCTGCAGCATTCCGCCGAGCTTTCCGTGTTCCGCGCCATTCTCGTGCTCGCGGTCATCATGATCTTTCAGCCCGTGTGCGTCGCCGTGGTGCGCAAGACCTCCAAGTGGCAGGCCTTCAAGGAAGGCCTCAAGCTGACCGTCTCCTCCATGGCCGCCGGAGCCAACAACATGGCCGGCGTGGCACTGGCCACGGCTTCGGCAGGCATCATCGTGGGATGCGTCTCTCTCGGTCTCGGCCAGCAGATCACCTCGTTTGTGGAAGTGCTTTCCATGGGCAACATCTTCCTGCTGCTCATCATCACCGCCGCCGCAAGCCTGCTGCTCGGCATGGGTCTTCCCACCACCGCAAACTACATCATCATGGCCTCGCTCACCGCTCCCGTGCTCGTGGAACTGGCTTCCGGCTTCAGCATTCACGGCGTGCAGCTCGCCGTGCCCCTCATGGCCGCGCATCTGTACTGCTTCTATTTCGGCATTCTCGCCGACGACACGCCCCCCGTCGGCCTTGCCGCCTACGCCGGAGCCGCCATTGCGAACGCCTCCCCCATCGCCGTGGGCATTCAGGGCTTCTTCTACGACATACGCACAGCCCTGCTGCCGCTGGTGTTCATCTTCAACCACGACATCATCCTCTGGAACATCAACAGCCTGCCCGAAGCCGTCATGATCTTCTGCATGACCTCGCTCGGCATGGTCTGCTTCTCCTCCATGATTCAGGGATGGTTCATCACGAAGACCAGCCTGCTCGACCGGCTGCTTCTTCTCGGCGCTTCGGTGGTTCTCATGTATCCCGCCCTGCTCACCGGCTTCTTCCTGCCTCAGGAACAGCGGCATTTCGGCTATCTGGCGGGCCTTGCCCTCATGACTCTCGCGTATCTGCGGCAGAAGGCGGGCGCACGCACGGCGTCCGGGGAGGCAGCGGCATGAAAAGAAGAACCGGCATCATCGCCAAGCGCTCCCTGCGCCCCAGAGCGATGAAAAAAATCGTTGACGGCAACGTGCAGCAGGAACTGCAGTGCGCACACTGCAAGACCATATTCCCCGACTACCTCGGCCGCTGCCCCGAATGCGGCAGCGACGAATGGACCGCCCTCGTGGAAGTGAACCCCTACGCCCGCGTGCCCATGGAAAGCATCATCAAAGGCTGCGCGCATCTGCTCTGGATGCTCGGCATTCTGGGCTTCTTCGTCTTCGTGTGGCAGATGGACGATCCCGATCCGGACGTGTGTCTGCTGTACCTGTACGGCGGCGTGGCCACGCTGGTGGTGTGCATACTCGTTTCCGCCGCGTTCTTCAGCCTGAGCGAGCTCATGCGCCGAACGCTGCGCATCCAGCGACGCCTCAAGGTCTTCCACGAACACTACAACGAAACCCACCCCGTCAAGCACATCTGGAAAACACACATCAACAGCTAAACATCCCCGACAGATGAATCTCCCTCACTCCCGTCCCGCGGCCAAAGCTCCGGGGCGGGAGTTTTTTCATGCGCCCCGCAGGCTTTTCCTGCCGCCGGACCCGCCCAGTCTGCACGGGCCGCACCTGCCGACTTCCCCGGTCGCCGAGGACCCGCAGGCTGCACGGACTGCCCATGTCTCCGAGTACATCCCCTTCCGATGGTCACGCAGGCCGCACCGTCTGCGCAGGCCGAATGTCTTCACAGACCGGAAGTCCGCGCCAGGCCGAGCCCTTCCGCGCGCCTAATTCCCAAAGCTTCCGCCCGAAAAGCGCCTTGAACGCCGTCCGGATGTCTTTCCGTGCAGTCTCTTCTTCCCCCGCCCAGAACATCGCCGCCGGACTTCCGCCGATGCCTCCCCCCCTGTCGCGCTCCGACCGCACAAATTCGTGGCGCGAGGCTTCATGCGTTTTTGCGCGCCAAATGCCCGCAGGCCCGGCAACAAGGCAGACGGACGACTCGGCAAACAAACGGATCGGCGTAACTCTCCCCGCGCAGGATTCTCCGCTGCCGGACGCCTTGCTTCTCCCCCGCACAAGCGTGAAAGCCCGGGAACGCGCCTGCCTTGCGCCCCCCCCTCATGAACGACGAAGGGCGACGGATGACTCCGTCGCCCTTCTGCGCCGCGCGGCAGGCCCGCCAGCGTCGGACTTACTGTTTCGGCAGATAATCCCTCAGCGCCTTGTTCCCCGGCTCCGCACTGAAGCTCAGCGGCAGCTCATCGGGGTTCAGGGAAGCCAGCGTCAGCGCCTCCATGAAATTCATGGGCTGCGCCGGAGCAATGACCATGCGCATCACGCCGGGCTTTTCAAACATGACAAGCAGCGCCTCGCCGAGCTCGCGCACGGGCCGTTCCTTTTCCTTCGCCATCTTTCCGAGCAGCATCGAAAGCTCGGCAAGTTCGCGCTCCGCCGTCGAATCGCCCCACCGGGCCGCAATTTCCACGCTCATGGGCAGCAGGCCGGAATCCCGATACGTCACGTTCACGTTCTTCAGCCTCATGCTGGTCATGAACTCGTTGAGCCCGGCCCTGTCATCGGACGTGATCGCGTTCACCAGCCCGCGAAGATCGCCCTGCAGCGCCATGTCGCCTTCCAGGGAGCCGAGGCCCTCCACCTCGTACCGAACCTTGCCGGAACACGCTTCCCGGCTCACCAGGCTGTCGCTCGACGCGTTCAGCGTGAGGCCGTCCGGAGCATAGCGGGAAATGATGTCGGCCTCCTCCATCGTTTTCGGGAACGTCATCTTCAGGCCGGAAAGATCCGTGACATAACGGCTCGCGCCCGGCTCCGTCATGGACAGTCGATAGTCGAAGCTCTTCATGGTCACGGAAAAGACCGCAGGCTCTGCGCCTTTCTCTTCGGGCGCATCCTGAACGCTCGGGGAGCCGCCTTCAAAGACCGCAGGCGCTTCTTCCGGCGTATCCTGGAAGTTCAGGGAGCCGCCTTCCATGAAAATGCGGCCGACGGGCATGTGATCCTGATAGGCCTCTCCTATGATGCGATCCATCTCCGTAAAGATCTGCTCGCCGACATCGCCGAACAGATCGTCCTCGCTGACGGCGTCAATTTTTTTGCTCACCTTGAGAAATTCCGCCACCAGCTCCGGCTCGGGCATGCGGATGTCCCGGATTTCCAGCGTGTCCAGTGAGCCGGAAACATCCTTGCCAAAGCCGCGCAGTCCGAAAAATCCCAGGCTGACGGGAGAAGTCTTTTCCCCTGCTTCGGGCGCGCGCAGGCCTTCCACAAGGGCGATTCTCTCCACGCTGAGACTGACGGGCGACATCGTTTTCTCGGAAAGTTTTATGGACACGTTGGAAGCTTCCATGCCGTCGATACGGCAGCGGTACAGTTCCTCAAAGAACGGCGCCTCTCCCTTGTGCTCCCTGTGCAGGCTCAGAAGCGTACCGAGCCGCTGATACCAGCCCATAAGACGCACTCTGTCCGCCTTCTGCTCCACGGTAGTCTCTCCCAGAGTCACCGTGTCGTCGATGCCCGCGGCGGCAATGGACTCGGCAACCACAGGAAGCGAATCGGGATTGTAGGCCGCGTCTGACTTCGTAAAGACGTACTTGCGGTTGAAGCCCTTCACTTCCACGCTGTCGATGGAGCCTTTGCGCGCGAAGCCTTCGTCGGAGAGCTCGTAGGTGACGCCCTTCAGCGTAAGCGTGTTGCCGAGCAGCGAATATTTGATCTCGCGAGCCTCGGCGGGAACCACGGCGAGCGCCTCGGCCACGGCCTTTTCCGTCTGCGTTTCCACGGCGCGCACGCCGAACCATCCGGCAATGCCCGCGCACACCACGATGACGCCGCCGATCACATATTTCTTATTCATGGTCTTTCCCTCGCAGATAATCCGTCAGCGCCCTGTCGCCCGGCTTCGAGCTGAAGGAGACGGGAAGCGCGTCGGGATTGGCGGAGGCAAGGGCAAACGCCTCCGCAGCGTTCATGGGCTTTTCCGGAGCAATGGTCATGGAAAATTCGCCGGGTCGGGAAAGCTGCTCCGCCAGCGCGCGGCAGAGTTCCCGCACGGGTCTTTCGGGAGTTTCCCCGAACATCTTCAGCATGCCGACGGAGGTTGCCAGCAGCTTTTCCGGCGTGCTGAACTTCCACGCGGACACAAATTCCACGCCCATGGGCACCAGTCCGGAATCCTTATAAACAAGATGCATGCTCCGCATGCGCAGATTCTGCATGAGCGCGTCCAGCTCTTCCGGCGACTCCTCATCGCTGAGAAGCGCCTGTTCAAGAGTCCTCATGTCGCCGGTCAGGGAGATGTCGCCGTCCAGCGTTCCGAGGCCTTCCAGCTCGTAGTGCGACCTGGCCGAGAACTCCGTGTCGCTCGTCAGACTCTCGCCGTCCGCGTTCAGCACCAGCCCGTCGGGCGCGTAGCGGGAAATCACTTTGGCTCCCGGCAGCGTGTACGGAACATTGATCTTCAGACCGGAAAGCTTCGTCGTGTTCCTGAGCGCGCCCTTGTCTGCCCAGGACAGGGCATAGTCCAGGCTCTTCAGGCCGACGGAAAGCACGGCGACCTTGCCGCCCGAATTCGGCGGATATTCGTTCCGGGCAAACGAAGCGCCCTGCAGGGCGACGCGCCCCACCGGAATCTTGTTCTCGTAATTCTTCTGCAGAACTGCGAACACCTTGCCGATCGTCTCGTCCCTGAGCGCGCCGAACTGGGCAACCTCGGAAGCGGAGTCCCGGTTCAGTCGGGAAATTTCGGCCAGCGCCGAGGGTTCGGGAAGCAGCACGTCCCTCAGTTCCAGACTCTGGAGGCCGCCGAAAAACTGATGACCGGCAAAGCGGATGCCGGAAATTCTCACGCTCGCGGGCGCCACCTTCTCCTCGCCGCGCGGGGCGCGCAGGCCGTCGGGCAGGGAAACGGAATCCACGGTCACGTTCACGGGCGCGGCGTCGGGCGCAAGAATGGTAGTCGAGATTCTGCCGACGTCGAAGCCCTCCAGACTGCATCGGAACAGTTCCTCGAAGAACGATGCCTCTCCGCGATGCTGACTGTGCTGATCGAGCAGCATGCCGAGGCGCTGACGCCAGCCGCGTATCTGCACTTCGTCTATTTTCTGCTCCACGCGCGTCTGCGCCACGTGAATGTTGTCGACAATGCCCCTTGCGGTGACGGATTCCGCCACAACGGGAAGCGTGTCGGCATGATAGGCGGGCATGTCGGGCTTCACGTACACGCACTTGCGGTTGAAGCCCTTCACTTCCACGCTTTCGATGGTGCCCTTGTGCATGATCCTGTCGTCGGGGAGCTCATATTCCACGCCCTTCAGTGCAAGGGTGTTGCTGAGAAAGGAATACCTGATCTCGGCAGCCTGCGCAGGCACGGCGGAAAGCGCCGCGAACACGGCGTCTTCGGTGTAGCTTTCGAGAATGCGCAGGCCCATGTAGCCGGAAACGCCGGCCCAGAAGATGAGGCCTCCCACGATGTACTTTTTATTCATAACGCTCCTCTGACGTTGCTGGAAATCCGCTCAGGACGCCATAGCCGCTTGTCAGTCCGCAAGGCCCAGCAGCGCCTTGACGGCCTCTTCGCGAAAACCTACCACGCTGCGGCCGTCCGGCACCACCAGCGTGGGGAACGAGCCGCGGGGATTGTGCGAACGGAGCGTGGTCATGATTTCCTTTCTGGCCGGATCTTCAAAGTCGTCCACATAGATGAGCTTGTGCTCAATGCCCCGCTGATCGAGAAAATCCTTGAGGCGAACGCAGTGACGGCAGGTATGCAGGGTGTACATCACCGGCATGCCGCAGCTGCACGGATCCACGCCGCAGCGGTAATCCTCCTCCTTGCCGCGGGGAACCCCCGTGGCCGACAAGGGGCGAACCTTTTCCGTCGATTTCTTCTTCTCCTTGCCGAAGAAGACCAGCAGACAGATGCCTATGAGAACACACGCCACGATGAGGGGCAACGCGCCTGAACCCGAAACAGCTTCCACGTAACGCTCCTGAACTCGACCCGCGGCCGCGGACCGGCTGACCGCACCTTCCGGGGCGGCAACATACAAAAAAAGCCGGCGCGAAACCGGCTCTCCGCAATGGGCGGCTATTCAAAACGACTGACGCGGGTGATGACGACCATGTCCAGAGGCACGGCCTCGTGCTCGCCCTGCGGCTTCACCTTGAGCTTGGCAATCTTGTCCACGACGTCCATGCCGTCTTCCACGCGACCGAACACGCAGTAGCCGAATCCTTCGGGAGTGTCGTCCCTGTGATCGAGCTCCTCGTTGTCCACCACGTTGATGAAGAACTGCGCCGTGGCGGAATGCGGTTCCGAAGTGCGGGCCATGGCCAGCGTGCCGCGCTTGTTGGAAAGGCCGTTGCCCGCTTCGTTGACCACGGGTTCGTGGGTGGGCTTTTCGTCCATGCGCACGCCGAGTCCGCCGCCCTGAATCATGAAATCCTTGATGACGCGGTGGAAAATGGTGTTGTTGTAGAACTCTTCGTCCACATAGCGCAGAAAGTTCGCCACGGTGGCGGGAGCCTTGTCTTCAAAAAGTTCCAGCAGAATGTCGCCGGAGGAAGTTTCCATAAGAACAAGAGGATTGCTCATTGTCGTCTCCATAGAGGTAATTTTTTCTTTTGTGACGCAAAAAAGGGGAAAAGGCAAGGCAAACGGCCTAGAGGGGGCTTTCCATGAAGGCGCGCACCTCCTGCGCGCTGCCGCAGTGGCGCAGCGCCTGCATGAGCCGCACGGTCAGGGTTTCCACGGTCTTGTCGCCTCCGGAAATCGCTCCGAGCCTCGCCGCCAGCACTCCGATGGGATACCGGGAAAGATCCACGCCGTCGAACACGCACTGCGAGGCGCACACGATGACCACGCCCCTTTCCACGGCGCGGCGTATGGCAGGCAGAAAGCTGCCCCGGCGATCGTTGGGCACGCCGCCCGCGCCGAAACCCTCGATGATGACGCCCCGATAGCCCGCGTCCACAAGCATGTCCAGAAGTCCGGGAGACGTGCCCGGCACGAGCTTGAGCACGCAGACCATGCGCTCAAGGCCGAGCACAAGCTCCAGGGGCTCCCGCGGCAGGGGGCGGCGCTCCTTCCACTGCACGCCCTGCGGCGTAATGCGCGCAAGCGGCGCGTTCACGCTGGCGTAGGCCGCAAAGCTCTCGGTGTGCATCTTCTTTGCCCTTCCGCCGTCGATGACCGCGCCGTGAAACACCACGAACACGCCGGGCTCGCCCTCGCAGGCCACGAAAAAGGCGTCCTTCAGATTGCGCGGGCCGTCGGAACCTTCCGCCTCCAGCGGAAGCTGCGCCCCCGTGATGATGACGGGCTTCGACAAATGCCTCAGCATCTGATGCAGCGCCGCCGCCGTGTAGGCCAGCGTGTCCGTGCCGTGCGTGATGACGAAACCGTCGTACTTGTCGTAGTTGTCGGCCACGGCGCGGGCCATGGTTTCCCAGTCTTCGGGCTGGAGGTTGCTGCTGTCGAGATTCATGAGCTCGCGCACGTCCGCCCGGCAGGGCAGATCCCTGCCGAGATGTCGCAGCATGGCTTCGCCGGAAAGACGCGGCACCAGCCCGTCTTCCGAAGGCTCACAGGCTATGGTGCCGCCCGTGGCCAGCATGAGAATGTTCTTCATCCGTTATCCTCTTCCAGAGGCATGAGTTCGCTTGCGCCGTCCGTCGCTTCTCTGAGCGCCTCGCGGCAGGGTTCCACAAGATCTTCGGGCATCTCCAGGGTAAAGAGTCCACGCGCGCCGAAGTCCTCCTCCACCACGCGCGCCTGAAAGCGCGGCAGCAGCCGGTAAAACCGGTCCGCGTGGGCGTAGTCCACTTCCACCATCGCCTGCGCGAGCACCTTTTTTTCCGTCACCGGCAAAAGCAAAAGCGCCTGCTTCACGCCGTTCTGATACGCGCGCGTCAGGCCGCCCGTGCCCAGCTTGATCCCCCCGAAATAGCGCGTGGTCACGGCCGCAAGCTCGCCTACGCCCCCGTACAGAAGCTGCGCAAGCATGGGACGGCCCGCCGTGCCGTGGGGTTCGCCGTCGTCGCTCTGCCCCACCTGCGCCGTGTCGCCCGGACGCCCCGCGGCGTAGGCCCAGCAGTGATGCCTCGCGTCGGGAAACTCCCGGCGCACGCTCTCCACAAAGCTGAGCGCGCGCTCCCGGCTGTCGGCCCGCGCAAGCGTGGTAATGAAGCGGCTGCGCTTGATCTCCTCTTCAAAGCGCACGCAACATGCTTCTTTTCCGCCCGGACGCGTCAAAAGCGCCGCGTCGAACAGCGGCAGATCGGGGACCTTGTAGGAGACTGCCATAAAAAACCTTTATTATCATATGGTTATAAAAAAAGACAAAAAAATAACCGCCGCCTTGCAAGAAAACACTTTACAAAGGCGGAACTCTGTCCTAAATAAGAATTGTTCCTACTAAGGAACAACACAGCAAAACAAACAAAGCAACGTCAACGTTTTTTCGCACAAGGAGTCGTTATGAGCAAGACCTATGAAAACCTGATGGAAGCGTTCGCCGGCGAATCTCAGGCCAACCGCAAGTACCTCGCCTTTGCCGCCCAGGCCGAAAAGGAAGGCTGCAAGCAGGCCGCCAAGCTGTTCCGCGCCGCCGCCGAAGCCGAAACCATCCATGCGCTTGCCCATTTCCGCAACGCCAAGGAAGTGAAGAGCACCGCCGAAAACCTTCAGGCCGCCATTGCCGGCGAAACCCATGAATGCGTGAACATGTATCCCGGCATGATCCTCGACGCCAGAAATGAAGAGGAAATGGCCGTGGCCAAGTACCTCGACATGGTCTGCAAGGTGGAAGGCGTTCACGCCGAACTCTACAAGGACGTGTCCAAGGATCCCACCACCGAGGCCGAAGACTACTACATCTGCCCCGTGTGCGGCTTCATCAGCAAGGGCAAGTTTGAAGGCAAGTGCCCCGTGTGCGGCGCTTCCGGCGACAAGTTCTACACCGTGAAGTAACTCTGCCTCACAGAGTCATTCTCAGGCCGTCGGCATTCCGGCGGCCTTTTTTTGCGCCCGGCTCCGGCGGATCGGCGTCGGACGCAGGGTATCCGACGAAGCGCCCCCCTTGAAATGCTCGAAGCATCCTTCCCCCCGGGCGGAACGGGGCGTTCGGGGCCGCCTCGACGGGGCGCCAGCCTCCCAGGCGAGCGGGACATCCGTCACTCTTCCCGGCATGCGGATGGTCTTGCGTTCTGCGCCCCTCACGAAACAAAATTTCCCCGACGCTCCCCGGTCGGAGCCGGCTTGCCCTTTCGCGTGCTCCGCGATGAAGCAACCCGGACAGAGCAGCATGTGCCTGGCGATGTTGTTTTTTACCGTGCGCCCCGCCCGCCGGAAAGAGGAACTTTTCGTCGCGCGCAGGTCGGAGCCGAAGCGAAATTTCCCCGTTGCGGCAAGACCTTTTTCCCCGCGCTATCCTGCTTCGGAAAGTTTTTTTCTCCGTCGCCGGGCAGCCGCCCCTGAACATTGTCCATTTCTCTCCCTGCGCGGCGACAAAAAAACGCCGTCGCGCGCCTCACTCTTCCGCCCCATCCCCCGATTTTTTGCACGATCCGTTCCCGCGCGCCGTCCTTTTTGCCGCCCCTTCCGCCGAACCCGCTCCTTTTTCATTTACAAACACCCCGGATAGGCATAACAATCGACGTTTACGACTTTCCGAGGCGGTCATGGACAACGACATTCTCATCATCGGCGCGGCCTGGTTCATCGGCGCGTTCATCAACGGACTCACCGGCATGGGCGGCGCGCTCATCGCTCTGCCGCTCATATCCCTGTTTGCGTCCTCCAAGGATGCCATCGTCGTCAGTATGATCTCCGGCTTTCTCGTCGGACTCATGAGCCTTCTGCTCTACTGGCGCTACATCAATATTAAAGAAGTGCTCGGCTTCTGGCTCGCGGCCCTGCCCGGCATCTTCCTCGGCGTGTGGACGCTCAAAATCGTCAACATCGCCTGGCTGGAACTTCTTCTCTGCATCCTGCTCGTCATGCACATTACCGTGCAGCTCATTCAGGACTGGCTCGGAACCTGCATGGCTCCCAGAGCCGTCATGAAATACGTCTGCGGCATCGGCGCAGGCTTCTTCAGCGGCTCGCTCGGCGTCAACGGCCCCGTCATGGCCATCTACGCCTCTCTCATGTGCCTGGAAAAAAACAGAGCCCGCGGCTTTTTCACCAGCGCCACCATCGCTTCGTTCGTGAGCCTTTCCGTGCTCGTCGGCAACGGTCTCGTCACGGACCACGTCATTCACACCGTCTCCTGGGTGGCTCCCGCCGCCGTTACTGGTTTCCTCTGCGCCTGGCCCTTTGCCAGACGCATCAGGCAGAGCACCTTTCACAACGCCCTGCTCATTCTGCTCGGCGTGGCCGCCGTCTCCCTGTTCTTTCAACTCCTGCCCTATTTCTCCAGCTGAGATCTTTGCGCGCGTACGCCGGATCCTCCGGCCGCTCAATGACGTCTCCTTTCCTGCATTCGGCTCATTCACTCCCTAAATCCATGTGAGACTTCCATGGTCAGCGATCTGTTCATCATCGGCGCAGCGTGGTTCATCGGCGCATTCATCAACGGTCTCACGGGCATGGGCGGCACGCTCATCGCCCTGCCGCTCATCACGATATTCATTTCATCCAAAAGCATCATTCTCATCAGCTTCATCGCCAGCATCATGGTCGGCCTGATGACTCTGCTGCTCTACTGGCGCTACATCGACGTCAAGGACGTGCTCGGTTTCTGGATTCCCGCCCTGCCGGGCATCGTCATCGGCGTATGGACGCTCAAAATCGTGGATGTCGAGCTTCTGGAACTTCTGCTGTGCATCATCATCGTGCTGCACATCACCGTGCAGCTCATTCAGGACTGGCTCGGCACATGCATGGCCCCAAGAGCCGCCATGAAATACATCTGCGGCTTCATTGCGGGATTCTTTGGCGGCTCCATCGGCATCAACGGTCCCATCATGGCCATGTACGCCTCGCTCATGTGTCTGGACAAAAACAAGGCCCGCGGCTTTTTCACCTCGTCCACCGTGGCTTCGCTCGTCAGTCTCGGCATCGTCATCAGCAACGGACTCATCACCGAAGACATCGTCCGCGCCTCGTCCTGGGTGGCTCCGGCCGCCGTGCTCGGCTTTCTGTGCGCCTGTCCGCTCGCCAAACGCATCCGGCAGGAAACCTTCCACAACGCTCTGCTCATTCTGCTCGGCGTGGCCGCCGTCTCGCTGTTCATGCGCGTGCTGCCCTACCTCACGCGCTGACGCTCCGCAACGGCAGTGCCGCTTCTCCCGCCCATCCCTCCATGACGCAACGGGGCGCAGCCTGCCGCAACGGCAAACTGCGCCCTTTTTTTTGCTGATCCGCTTCGGCTCTCCGTAGGCATCGCCCGAGAATCGCCCGCTCTTCCGGTCTTCTGCCGCCGGGCTTTCCCCGGTCGCTCCCGCGCTTCGGACGCAGTGCCCCCGGATTTCCCCCCCTGCATCCTGCCGCCGCGCCGTTTCCGCTCGTTCCCCGTCGCTCTCTGATCGTTCTTCAGTCGTTCCCTGGTCACGCCCCGCCCGTTTATCGCTCCCCTGTCCGTTCATCGGCCTCGCCTGCCTGTTCACCGGCGTCGTTCATTGAACATGCGCCGTCCGCTCCCCGGCCGGAGCCTCGCGCACGCCCGGCTTCCGGCAGCTCGACGCGGACGAAAAAGCCCGCGCTCTGCCGGAAGCAAAAGCGCGGGCCTGCGATTCATTCCCTGCGGAACTCTCTGCAACTAATCCTTGCGGTAGTGGCAACCCAGACTCTGCTTGTTGCGCAGTGCGGCCTGGGTAATGAGGTAGGCCGTCTGGCAGCCGTGGAACAGATGCACCAGCGACTGCGTGAGCGGAGTATGCTTGTAGAAGTCGTGCAGGTGGCTGGACAGATCGCGCAGATCGGCAAAAGCGCGGCGCAGCCTGCTTTCGGTGCGAATGATGCCCACATAGTTCCACATGATGTGGCGTATGGTGGCCCAGTCCTGTGCGATGAGCGCGGGATCGTCGTTGTGCTCGTTGCCGGGATGCTTCCAGTCGGCGATTTCGGCAAAGATACCCGTGTCGAAATGCTCGGAATCCAGACGCGCGGCGATGTCGTTGCCGGCGGAAATGCCCCAGAGCAGGGCTTCCAGCAGCGAAGTGCTGGCCAGGCGGTTGGCGCCGTGAATGCCAGTGCAGCTGCATTCGCCCACGGCGTAGAGTCTGTCGAGCGTTGTTCTGCCGCGCAGATCCACCAGAATGCCGCCGCAGAAGTAATGCGCCACGGGCACGATGGGCAGGGGCTGCGTGCGCATGTCTATGCCGATTTTCTGGCAGCTCTCGAACACCGTGGGGAAGCGGCGGGTTACGTCGCAGTCGAGGGTGGAGCAGTCGAGCAGCATATGATTCTCACCGGTGGCCAGCATTTCGCTCACGATGGCCTGAGAAACCACGTCGCGGGGCGCGAGATCGCCGCGGGGATCGTAGCGGCTCACGAAGCGCTCGCCGTTGCTGTTCACCACGTGCGCGCCCTCGCCGCGCAGGGCCTCGGTAAGCAGGGGAATCTGCTGCGCGTGATTGAACAGACCCGTGGGATGGAACTGCATGAATTCCATGTTGGCCAGACGCACGCCCGCGCGGTGCGCCATGCTGATGCCCGAACCCGTGGCCCACGGATTGTTCGTGGAATACAGATACACCTGTCCCACGCCGCCCGTGGCGAGCACGGTGTTTTCGGCGAGATGAAGTTCCACTTCCTGCGTGGCCTCGTTGAAGGCGTAGGCGCCGAGGCAGCGGTTGGTGAGCTGATAGTGGCAGGCCGTGGAGCAGGCGTGATGTTCGGTGGTCACGAGGTCCACGGCGGAGCGGCCGCCGAGCACGGTGATGTTCGGATGAGCGGCCACGGCGGCGTGAATGTGCTCGATGATGCTGCGGCCCGTGTAGTCCGCGCAGTGGGCGATGCGGGGCACGGCGTGCCCGCCTTCGAGGGTCATGTCCCACTTGCCGGAGGCGTTGCGGTCGAAGGGCACGTGGAGCTTGTCGATGAGCATGCTCTGCACGGCCTCGCCGCCGTGTTCGGCGAGAAAGCGCACGGCTTCGTCGTAGTTGTAGTCGTGACCGGCCACGAACATGTCGTGCTCAAGGGATTTCTGATCTTCCGGATCGGTGGAGAACACGATGCCGCCCTGAGCCATGATGGAATTGCCGCCGTCCAGCTCCTCGGTAGGCATGAGGAGATGCACGTCGAATCCCTTGTCGGCCATGGTGAGCGCGGCCGCGCACCCGGCGAGGCCCGAGCCTATGACAAGTACCTGAGAACGATAACGTAATGCATTCATATAGCGACGCCTGAACTGCGGCAGAACCCGCAGCAGCGATTGGATACGGAACCGTATCCGTTGGAGGGTCGTGCGTCCGACCGGAACGTCGATCTGCGGCGCGGCCGCAGGCCCCCTTTCATGCCCGGGGCGCAACGGATTCCGCCGGACCAAAAGCCCCGGAACACGTCGCGCCCTTTGCCGCAAACCGGACTAGCGGCAGACCTCAAGCATGCGTACCAGTGACTCGCGGGCCGGAGCCTTGAGGGCTTCGTCCACAAAAACTTCGCCCCTGCCTTCGTCCAGCCCTTCCAGGGTGGCCAGCAGTCTTTCGGCGGTCACCTTTTCCATATCGGCGCAGGTGGCCTGTGCGAGAGGTATGATGTTGATGCGGTCGGCGTATTTTTCCATGAGTCGGCGCACCAGATGGAATTCCGTGCCGATGCACAGGGCGGATTCCTTTCCTTCGGCGGCGGCCTTTTCGGCTTCCTTGATGAGGTAGGCGGTGGAACCTGCGCCGTCGCAGCGCTCCACCACTTCGGGAGAGCATTCGGGATGCACGAGCACGCGGCAGCCCGGGAAGTGACTGTGGAAGGCATCCACCATGTCGGGCTTCATGAGCGATTCGTGAATGGGGCAGCAGCCGGGCCAGAGCAGCAGCCGGGCCGAGCGGGCCTCATCGCTGTCGAGGTTGTCGCGGGAAAGATCGAGCAGGCACTGCTCTTTTGCGGGAATGCCGAGCGTGCGCGCGGTGTTGCGGCCGAGGTTGCGGTCGGGCAGAAAGAGCACGGCGTCGCCCTGTCTGAGGGCCCATTCCAGCATGACCTTCGCGTTGGAAGAGGTGCACACCGCACCGCCGAAGCGTCCCACCACGGCCTTCACCGCCAGCGAGGAATTCACGTACGCCAGCGGAACCACGCGTCTGCCGGAAGCCGTCAGTCTTTCGAGGGCGCGTTCCACGTCTTCGGCGCGGGCCATGCGGGCCATGGCGCAGTCGGCCTCGTGATCGGGCAGGAACACGCGCTGCCCGGGCCGGGCCAGCAGACAGGCGGATTCCGCCATGAAGTACACCCCGCAGAACACGATGTTGCGGGCTTCGATGTCGGGAATGCGGCGGGCCAGCTCCAGCGAGTCGCCCACGATGTCCACGTGACGGACCACCTCGTCGGACTGATAATGGTGTCCGAGAATGACGAGATCGTCGCCGAAACGCTTCCTGAGCTCTTCGATGCGGGAATCGGTCGAGCCCGGAACGTATGCCTTGTTATCCATAAAAACCTCATGACCGTGTTCCGGAGCGATTCCGGCACGGTGCAGAATCAGCGGTTGCCGCGCTCCATCTTCATGCTGAAGTCAGCCGAAGGCGCGGAATGGGTGATGCGGCCCACGGAAATGAAATCCGCCGGGCGCTCGCGGCAGGAGAGCGCCAGTTCCCGAATGGTGTCCAGCGTTACGCCGCCGCTTATCTCGGCCTCAATGTCGCGCGGAATCAGGGGAAGCACTTCGGCAAGCTGCTGCGGCCCCATGTTGTCGAGCAGAATGCGCTCCGGGCGGCAGGCCACCGCTTCGCGCACTTCGGCCTCGTTGCGGCACTCCACCTCGATGGGCGGACAGGGATTGTAGCGGTTGCGCAGCGCTTCCACGGCTCCCGTGATGGAGCCTGCCGCGTCGATGTGATTGTCCTTGATCATCAGCATGTCGGCAAGGTTCATGCGATGGTTGCAGCCTCCCGCCATGCGGACCGCGTATTTTTCCAGATACCGGTGTCCGGGCAGGGTTTTGCGCGTGTCGAGCAGGCGCACGCCCGTGCCTTCGAGCTTTTCCACGTAGGCGCGGGTGAGATCGGCCACGCCGGAAAGATGCGTCATCAGGTTGAGGATCACGCGCTCGGCCTTGAGCAGCTGAATGGTGTTGCCGTGCAGGCGCGCCACCACGGTGCCGTTTTCCACGAGACTGCCTTCCTCGACCTCGGCGCTCCACGACGCGGGATCCATGCCGATGACGGAAAGCACCAGACTGATGAGCGGCAATCCCACCACAAGAGTGCGCTGCTTGGCCACGATGTAGGCCCGCGCCTCTTCTTCCGGCGGAAAGATGCCGAGACTCGTCAGATCGGGACCGTCTTCCTCAAGCGCCAGACAGATGAGATCGGCGGCAAAGGCGCAGGCCGTCTCGGAAAGCGCCGCCGCGGTGTCGGCGGGAATGACGAAGGGAGGATCCACATGAAGCGCAGCAAAGCCCTGTCCGCTCATATTGGAGCTTGCTCCTGCGGCCCGGGCATGATATTCAATAGCGTCTTTGGACATGTCCGCCTCTTTATTTCTTCCTCTGCGGGACTGTGTCCCGAAGGAGAGTTTCTCCACAAAATGGTGTGAAGTAACAGGCTAGGCGACCTCTCTCGATTCGTCAAGTGTGTTTGGGGAGAATACAGGATATGAGTAAAAAAACACAATCACAAGCAGAAAACGAACGTCTCTCCCCCATTGTTCCGGTCTCCACTCCCCCGCAATCTTCCGAAAGCGCATCCTCTGCCATGAAAACCGACGCATCGAGCGTCGAACATGCGACGCCCGACGCCCCTGCATCCGAAACGCGTCCCGCGACCAATGCTCCGGCAGCCCCGCAGGCCGGGGGCGACGCGTCTTGCGCACAGGCCGAAGATTCCCGAACTGTTGCCGCAGAGAACGCGGCTTCCGGCTCCGACGAGGCCGACAAGAACGCCGAGTCAGCCACGCCTGCGGAAGCCGCCGACGCCCGGGCAAAAGCCCCTTCCTCCGACGCGGCTTCAAGCTTCTCTGCCGCTCCGGCCGCTCCTGCGCCTGACGTTTCTCCGACCGCCGCACCCGCCCCCCACGCCTCGCCGCTTCAGAGCGATGCGAAGCCCGCCGAATCCGCAGACATTTCCGCTGCCGAGGCGCAAAGTGCCACTCCCGCCGCATCCGCCCCGGCCGGCGACGCCGCAAACAGGGCGTCTGAATCGTCCGAAGACGAGGAAGACCTCTCGCAATACGAAACCAGCGCGAAGGAAGCCGGTCTCGAAGCCTGCGGAAGCGACATCGACAGCGACGACTTCGTGCATCCCGCCGACCGCGCGGAACACCTGGAACAGCTGCCCCTGAACAAGCAGCTTTGCGTGCTCACGCACCTTTCCACCGAGGAGGCGGCCGAAGCGCTCGCCGAACTCGACGAGGAAGTGGCCGGCGACGTTCTGGAAAACATGGACGCCGACGACGCGGCCCGGCTCATTGCGGAAATGGATCCCGACGACGCCGTGGACATTCTCGACGAGGTGGAAGAAGGGCACCGCGACATACTGCTGAGCAACCTGCCCGCCGACGACGCCGAAGAGCTGCGCATGCTGCTGAGCTTCGACCCCGACACCGCGGCGGGCGTGATGAACACGGACATCATCATGGTGTCGTCGAGCTCCACGGTGGATGAGGCCATCATGCTCATCCGCAGCGAGCTGGAAGAAAAAGAAATGCCCTACTACGTGTACGTGGTGGACAGTCAGGAAACGCTTGAAGGCGTGATTTCCCTGCGCGATCTCATGCTGGCGCGGCCCGGCACGCTGCTCACGAACATGGTGAACAAGCAGGACGTCATTTCCGTGCAGTACGACACCGACAAGGCGGAAGTGGCGCGTCTGCTCGGTCACTACAACTTTCTGTGCCTGCCCGTGGTGGACCGGGAGGAACACCTCATGGGCGTGGTCACGCACGACGACGTGCTCGACATCATTCAGGACGAGGCGAGTTCCGACATGCTGGGCATGGTGGGCGCCGGTCAGGACGAAAACGTGGATACGCCCTGGACGCGTTCGGTGCGCATCCGCCTGCCGTGGCTCGTCATCAACATGTGCACGTCGTCGCTGTCGGCGTTCATCGTGTCGCTGTTCGAGGGTTCCATCGCGCAGATGGCCCTGCTCGCCGTGCTCATGCCCATGGTGGCCAATCAGGCGGGCAACACGGGGCAGCAGGCGCTTGCCGTCATGATCCGCCAGCTCGCCACGGAAAGTTTCGACGCCCGCCGTTCCTGGGGCGCGGTGTTCCGCGAGAGCAAAATCGGCCTCGGCACAGGCATCTTCATGGCGCTGCTGGCCTATGTGGGCGTCATGTTTCTGAGTCACAACAGCATGCTTGCCACGGTCATGGGCATTGCGCTTCTGCTCGACATGCTGCTCGGAGCCATTGCGGGCGGCGCCATTCCGCTCATTCTGCGCGCCCTCGGCCGCGATCCGGCGCAGGCGTCCAGCATTTTCCTCACCGCCCTTACCGACTCCGGCGGCTTCTTCATCTTCCTCGGACTGGCCACGACGTTTCTTTTGTAGTCCCGGGTTCCGAGCCTGAAACAGAACCGGTCTTTCTTGCGAAGGCCGGTTTTGTTTTGTGAAAAGGCCCGCGAAGCGCCCGCAAAAAATAAAAAGAACAAGCCCGGACGCCCGCCGGACAACGCAAGCCCGCCCGTCGGAAGAACTGTTCCGCCCGCACTGGCGGCAAGCCGCAGCAGACTCCGAGCTCTGCCACGGTGTCATTCTCGCCGCCCTTCCCCAGCGCGTAAAACGCCGCGCCAATCCCCCGGTCGCCTCGGCAGGCTCCCCAGCCCCGGGTGTCCCGACCGCTCTCCCCGATTGCTTTGCCCAGGCCCCGCTCTCCGCCGCCCCGGCAAAAACGCCGCGAGCTCCGGCCCTGCGGACAACCACGTGACGCAGCATCGTTCCTTCGGCCTCGCGCCAGTTGTCTGCACAGCTTCGCCGGAACGAAACAACGCTCCCCCGCGCATTCAGGCGTCGCCTCGCCCGCATCCCACGCAGCGCCCTCCGGCATGATGCCGCCACCGCTCTCCCGGCCGCAGGCGACGACTGCGCAATCCTGGCGACCTCAAAACCGGACTCCCATGCCTCGGGACCATGCCGCCTCGCCCCGTCCCGCACCCGGCATGAGGGGGCCCGGTCATCGCTCCCGCACATCCTTTTCTCTCACGCCCCGATCATCTCTCGCAGGCGGGTTCGGATCATGACAAGATATTCGGGCATGGCGGCCAGCACGGGCGGCGAAAGCTCCATGCTCCAGTTTCCCCATTCAAGAGGCTCCATGCCCGCCACGCGAAGCTCGGGTTTCCTGCCTCGGAGCGCGGCAAGGTCGAGGGCGTCCAGAAGGTCGCCTTCGTGCAGACTCAGGCTGCTGCCGCGCATCCGCGCAAAACGCTCCTCGGAAAGCCAGTAGAGACTTCCGGGCTCGCCGCCCGCAGACACGGCGTCCAGAGCGACCACGCGCTCGTAGCCCTCCAGCAGGGAAAAGCAGTCCGACAGCGAGGTGCCGAGCTCCAGCAGTTCCGCCCCCTCGACGCCTTCTTCCGCCAGACGCCGCAGCGCATAAACGCCGAGGCCGTCGTCCCCCTTCAGAATATTTCCCATGCCGATCACCAGAATGCCCATGCTCGCTCCTTTTTCGCGCATGATGCTCCGCCGTGCCGACACGCGCCATGATAACCTCCCTTCCGACGTGCGCTCCGCCCCGCCCGCCGAAAAAAAAACGGAAACCATTTCCCCGGCGTCTTTGCTCAGTCACGCGGCGCAAGACCCGCCTTTCAGTTTTTTGACGCCCCACATCCGGCGCAGGCAAGGCCGCCGCACGATCTTTTCTCACGCTCCGCCGTGTTTTCGCCCGCTGCCAGGCATCAAAGGGAAGCCCCCGCATCCAACAATCGTTCGCCGCCCGGCTCTTCCCCCGGTTCCGCGTTCTCCAGCGCGCCGCCCTCTGCTGAATCTCCGGCCCGGCTCCCGGGTCAGAGCTATGCCCTGCCCCTTCCGTCGCCCTTCGCATTGTCCCGGCTCGACACGCACTTCGCCCCGGCTCGGCTCAGCTCCCCTGCCGACTTCGTCGCCGCGGCAGCCCTTCCTCCGGCCCTCGTTCTCCGCCCCGCCCGCCGACAAAAAAAGCGCCGCTCCGGCATCGGAAAACTCCGATCAGGAACGGCGCTCCCTGTTGACGGTAACGCTCCGCTAGTAGAAGAATCTCTCCCCTTCCCGCGTGATCTCGATGTCCTGCGAGATGGGATCGATGATGCGGCAGTAGCCGTAGTTCAGCCATTCATCCAGCGTGTTGAGCAGATCCTCGCGGGAAAAGCCCTCGCGCTCGGACTGTTCCAGAATCCTCGGGAAAAATCCCGGGGGCAGCGGCCTCGGCGCGGAATGCACGGCTTTTTTCAGCCAGTCCCGCGTTTGCTCCGGCGTGGCGGGAACGCGCTTTCTGCGGGGCATGACTACTTGTCGCCCTCGTCGAGCCAGCGCTTGATGTTCTCAAGCTGACGGGCCACGGACTGCGGTCCCGTGCCGCCGGGAACATTGCGACGCGCCACCGCGGTGTCGTAGTCGAGCGCGGTGTAGACGTCTTCGCCGATGAGATCGCTCAGCGAACGGAACTGATCGAGCGTGAGATTTTCCAGGCCCACGCCGAGTTCTTCGGCCATGGCCACCGCGCGGCCGGAAACGTGATGCGCTTCACGGAAGGGCATGCCCCTGGTCACGAGGTAGTCGGCAAGTTCGGTGGCGTTCAAGAAGCCCGCGGAGAGGGCCTTGCGCATGCGCTCGGGATGGAACGTGATGCCTTCCAGCATGTCGGCCATGAGGGAGAGCGAATGACGCACGGTCTTGTCGGTGTCGATGAAGGGAATCTTGTCTTCCTGCAGATCGCGGTTGTACGTGAGCGGAATGCCCTTCATGATGGTCATGAGATTGAAAAGATTGCCGTACACGCGGCCGGTCTTGCCGCGCATGATTTCCGCCACGTCGGGATTCTTCTTCTGGGGCATGATGGAAGAACCCGTGGAATGCTTGTCGGAAAGCGTGATGTAGCCGAAAAGCGGATTCGCCCACCAGATGATTTCCTCGCAGAAGCGGGAAAGGTGCGCCATGCACACGCTGCCACAGAACAGGGCTTCGAGGGCGAAGTCGCGGTCGGCCACGGCGTCCATGCTGTTGTCGAAGATGCCGTACATGCCGAGCTCGTCGGCCACCATGGCGGGATTGAGCGGATACGTGGTTCCGGCCAGCGCGGCCGCGCCGAGCGGACTTACGCGCACGCGGCGTTCGCAGTCGGCCATGCGTTCGGCGTCGCGCTTGAGCATCCAGGCGTAGGCCAGAAGATGCTGGGCCAGACTCACGGGCTGAGCGGGCTGCATGTGGGTGCATCCGGGCAGCAGCACGGCGCGGTTTTCTTCGGCGCGGCGCACGAACATGCGGATGAGCGCCCGGGTGAGACGCATCCATTCGCGCATCTTGTCGGACACGAAAAGGCGGAAGTCGAGACACACCTGATCGTTGCGGCTGCGGCCGGTATGCAGCTTCTTGCCCACTTCGCCCACGATCTGGGTCAGGCGGGTTTCGATGTTCATGTGCACGTCTTCGAGTTCCTGCTTCCAGGGGAAGGAGCCTTCCTCGATTTCGCGCTTCACCTGATCCAGGCCCCCGATGAGCGTTGCGGCCTCTTCGCGGGTGATGACGCCCTGCTCGCCCAGCATGTGGGCATGGGCTTTGGAACCGGCGATATCCTGCGCGTAGAGCGCGCTGTCGAACGAAATGGATTCCGTGTAGGCTTCCACGGCAAGGCTGGTGCTTTCTTTGAAGCGGCCGCCCCAAGGCTTGTCGGACATGGTAACTCCAGAATGGTTAACGCCGCAGTCGCGGCTTGGGATACGCGAGGCCTCCCGCAGCGCGGGAAAACGCGCAAACGCCGCAGGACGCGGCGCTTTTGGAAACATCGCCCTTCTGCGCCCGCGCCGCGCGCAAAGGCGCAGGTTCGGGCAGGACTCCGACGTCGGGCGACGCGTCGGACGAAACACGAAGAACTCCGGCAACACGCGCGGCTGATGCAAAGCGCGAGCTTTCGCCGCAAGGCGGCAGCCCCGGTGCGGACTCTTTTCGGCGCGCCTTCTCTGCTCTCTGAAAGAGAGCGCGAAGCAGGCACAGGGGCCCTCGCGCAGGCTTCCACCCCGAAGCTCGAAACCTGCGTCGAAAACCGGCCCGCCGGGAAGCTTCTGCGGGGAACGACACGTTGCGCCGGCCTGGCGCGCCCGCGCGAGATTCGCCTTACGTCATCGTTTCCCCTTCCCGCAGATGAGTCACAGTGCGAACGGGGAGCGCGGAAGCCGGACGGGCCGCCGGATCTTCGGAAAAAGGCCGGAGGAACATCCCCCGGCCCGTGTCATGCTACTTGAGGAAGCGGCTCACGCGGTCGGCATAGCCGCGGATGCGCAGGCCCTGCAGACGGATGAAGCCGGCGGCGTCCTTGTGATCGTAGGTGGCGCACTCCTCGAAGGTGGCGAGGTCCTGGCAGTAGAGGCTGTGGGGAGAATAACGACCCACGGGCCAGGCGGTGCCCTTGTAGAGCTTGAGGCGCACTTCGCCGGTCACGCCGCGCTGCATCTGATCGATGAGGGCCTGCATGGCTTCGCGTTCGGGCGAGAACCAGAAGCCGTTGTACACGGCGGCGGCGTAGCGGGGAATGATGGTTTCGCGGGTGGCGAGTGCTTCGCGGTCGAGGCAGATGCCTTCAAGGTCCTGATGGGCCACGTGCAGCACGGTGCCGCCGGGGGTTTCATACACGCCGCGGCTCTTCATGCCCACGAAGCGGTTTTCCACCATGTCGAGGCGGCCGATGCCGTGCTTGCCCGCGATCTTGTTCAGGGTCATGATCATCTCGCGGGGGGTGAGGCGTTCGCCGTTCAGGGTGACGGCGTCGCCCTTCTCAAAGCCGATGGTGATGTATTCCGGTTCGTTGGGAGCCTGCTCCACGGGCACGGCCATCACATAGCTGTTCGGGCCGGGTTCTTCCCACGGATCTTCGAGTTCGCTGCCTTCAAAGGAGCAGTGCAGCATGTTGCGGTCCATGCTGTAGTGCTTGTTGGAAGCGTTCACCGGAATGCCGTGCTTTTCGGCAAAGGCGGTGAGGGCGGTGCGGCTCATGAGATCCCATTCGCGCCAGGGGGCGATCACCTGCAGGTCGGGAGCGAGGGCGTTGATGGAGAGCTCGAAGCGCACCTGATCGTTGCCCTTGCCGGTGGCGCCGTGGGCGATGGCGAAGGCGCCTTCCTTGCGGGCGATTTCCACGAGGCGCTTGGAAATGAGCGGACGGGCGATGGAGGTGCCCATGAGGTAGCGGCCTTCATAGGTGGCGCCGGAACGAAGCATGGGATAGATGTAGTCGCTTGCGAACTCGTCGCGCAGATCCTCGATGTAGGCCTTGGTGGCGCCGGTCTTGAGGGCCTTGGGTTCCACGCCGTCAAGATCGTCTTCCTGACCGAGGTCGGCGGTGACGGTGATGACTTCATAGCCGCGCTCGACGATGAGCCACTTCAGGATGACGGAGGTGTCGAGACCGCCGGAGTACGCAAGAATAACTTTATTGTTCTTAGCCATGGCAAAACCTCACGGGCGCTCGCGCCCATGTTTTGACGGTTAACCCGCCTGAGCGGAAAATCATGCCGGAAACCCGGCTTTCTGGCGTTCAGAAACCATGTTCCCTGCGGGCAGGAAGCATGGAAAAAAGACCCGCGCCGCGCGCAGCCGAACGCGGGAGAAACCTTCTTGTAGAAAGATTCTCACGCTTTGTAAAGTCCCGGAACGGGGCGCGTCAAAGCCGCTTTTGGGGCGGCGGATCCGCGCGGGGCCGGGCCGTTCTGCGGCGAGCAGGAAAAAAGGACGGCGAAGGACGGCGCCGGACGAACTGCGGACCGGAGCAACCCGGGAACGGTCCGGCATCGACGCCGGAAAAGGCCCCGGACGTGCGGAGCCTGTGTCGCCGTTCCCTCGATGGCTCCGATGCCGCGAGGCCGCGGAAATCCGCCGCCGAATCTCCCCGGCGCGCCCTTGCGCCCAGTGCAGACGTTGAACGCCCTCCCCCGGGCCCCGCCGCAACGCACGGCGAAAGGCTCCCGAGCGCGCGGGACAAAAAGTCCGGCCGGATCCCTCCTCCTGCAACGGAATCCGGCCGGGCGTCATCCGTGAAGACGACGCAAATGCGGACTACTTGAGCACGCCGACTTCCTTGTAGTACTTCGCCGCGCCGGGATGCAGCGGAATACCGGCAAGGTCGGTCACCGCGCCCTCAAGGGAAATGTCCTTCATCACGGAATGGGATTTCTTCACGATGTCCTGATTTTCCCAGAAGCACTTGGTGAGATCATAGATCACGTCGTCGGGAATCGAGGCGTCGGTGATGAGCACCATCTTGACGGCCGTGGTCTGCACGGGCTGATCCTGATCGGGATACGTGCCCGCGGGAATCTGGAACCGGGCGTACCAGGGGTAATCCTTGGAGAGGTTGGCGAAGGTGGCGTCGTCGATGTTCACGAGGCGG
The DNA here is from genome assembly GCF_963931295.1 of uncultured Mailhella sp. Classification (NCBI taxonomy): domain Bacteria; kingdom Pseudomonadati; phylum Thermodesulfobacteriota; class Desulfovibrionia; order Desulfovibrionales; family Desulfovibrionaceae; genus Mailhella; species uncultured Mailhella sp. Next base: position 165,569 of record NZ_OZ007001.1, read on the forward strand.
CCGTCGGCGGTGGCGCACATTTCGGAGACGCCGGCGTTGGGCAGACCGGCCATGATCCAGGTGCCATCGAGCTGCTTGTTGCGCATGAGGTCGCCGGCTTCAGCGGGGCCGACGTACTGGGCCTTGATGTCGCCGGGATACTTGAGGCCGGCGGCGGCGAAGTGGACCTGCGTTTCGCCGATGGTGGTGCCGCCCGCCACGCCGGGAGCGAAGACCTTGCCCTTGAAGTCCTGAAGCCTGGACACATTGCTGTCGGCGCGGGCGATGACCTGATTGGGATTGTAGTAGAGACCGGCAATGATGCGCACGTCGGGGTAGGCGTGCCCCTTGAACTTGTCGAGGCCCTTCATGGCCTGATAGGTGATGCTGGTGATGGCGAAGGAGACCTGGGCATCCTTCATGCTGAGCAGCTGAAGGTTCTGCACGCCGCCCTTGGAGGACTGCACGCTGGCCTTCACGTAGGGCAGCCTGGTGCTCCACAGATTGCCGAGGGCCGCGCCTATGGGATAGAGCGTGCTGGTGGTGGCGGCGGTGGGAATGCTGATGGTCACGGGCGCGCGGTCGGCGGCCCGGGCTTCCACGGTTCCGAAGACCATGGAAACGGCGGCCAGCAGGGAAAGAAGGACTTTACCGTACATAATCACTCCTGAACCTGTTGAAGTTGTCCTCCTTCCGCCGGGGAAGAAGGGATGAATGCTTTTCAGTCCGCCTGCGCGGGCGGAACGGCGTCTGCGCGGGGGCGGGACGAGGAACGCCTGTTGAGGGCGGCGGCCGCAAGAATGACGGCGATGCCGATGGCGTCGGTGGAGAGGCCGGGATCGATGGTGAGCACTGCGCCTGCGATGAACATGAGGCTCTGGAGCAGGGAACAGGGGCCGAAGAGCCAGCGTTCGAGGCCCACGGCGAGGGCGCAGACGCCGAAGCTTGCGGTGATGAAGGCCCACACGGTGGCGAGTCCGGGATTGGAGGAGCTGTAGAGCAGCAGCGGATTGTTGAGGAAGAAGAACGGCAGGATGAAGCCGGAGAGTCCCAGCCGCACGGCGATGAGGGAGGTTTTGGTTTCGTTGGAGTTGGCGATGCCTGCGGCCACGTAGGACGACATGGCCACCGGCGGCGTGATGTTGGAGAGGCAGGCGTAGAAGAGGCAGAACATGTGGGCGGACATGGGCTGCACGCCGACGCCGGTAAGCACGGGCACGGCCACGGCCGCAACGATGACGTAGGCCGCAACGCCGGGCACGCCCATGCCGAGGATGGTGCTCATGACCATGACGAACACGCCGCCGAGATAGAGCTGCCCTTCTCCCACGTACTTGAGCACCTGAAAGCCGAAGGTGAGACCGAGGCCGGTGAGGGACACGGAACCGATGATGATGCCGATGATGACGCACGAGACGCCCACGCCCACGGCGCCCTTTGCGCCTTCTTCGAGGGCCTGCAGAATGCGCTTCGGGCCCATGCGGGTTTCCCTGGAGAACCAGGAGGCGACCACGGTGGCCGCAATGGCCATGGCGGCGGCAAAGAGCGGCGTGTAGCCCATGAACATGACGACCATGAGCACCACGAGAGGAATGATGAGGTGGCCGCGCTTTTTGATGACCACGAGGGCGTCGGGGATGTATTCCTTGGAAAGGCCCTTGAGGCCCAGCTTTCTGGCCTCGAAGTGAACGGCCATGATGAGGGCGAGATAATAGAGGAAGGCGGGAATGGCCGCGGCGAGCATGACCTTGGTGTAGCTCACGCCGAGAAATTCCGCCATGATGAAGCCCACCGCGCCCATGATGGGGGGCGCAAACTGGCCGCCGGTGCTGGCCACGGCCTCCACGGCTCCGGCGAATTCGGCCTTGTAGCCGGTCTTCTTCATCAGCGGAATGGTGATGGCGCCGGTGGTGGCCACGTTGGCGAGGGCGCTGCCGTTGATCATGCCCATGAGGGCGCTTGCGATGACCGAGACCTTGGCCGGGCCGCCGGCGGTGCGTCCGACTAGGGTGAGGGCCAGGTCGTTGATGAATTCGCTGAATCCGCTGATGCGCAGAAACGCGCCGAAGAGCACGAAGAGGAACACGTAGGTGGCCGACACGCCGACGCCCACGCCGAGCAGACCCTGACTGCCCCAGAACATGTGATCCATGACGCGCGTGAGGGAGAAGCCCACGTGGCCGAACGCGCCGGGCAGATACTTGCCGAGGAAGGTGTAGGCCAGAAACACGAGGGCGAGCGCGGCGAGGTTGGGCACCACGCGGCGGGCGCATTCAAAGGCCACGAGCACGCCTATGCCCGCCACCACGTAGTCCTGCGTGGTGAACCAGCCGCCGCCCATGGCGATGGCGTCATAATGAAGGATGAGATAGCCGAAGGCGTACAGGCTCGCGCACACGCACACGAGATCCCACAGCGTAGGCAGCGCTCTGGTTCTCTTTTCGCGGCGCAGCGCCGGATACATGAACGAGGCGAGCACCAGCAGAAAGATGATGTGGAACGCGCGCAGCTTCATGGCGTCCATGGTGGCGAACACGGACGCATAAAGCTGAAACAGCGAGAACGCCACGCAAATGACCGCCACCACTTTTCCGAACGCGCCGCGGAACTGCCGCGTTCTGGATTCGCTGTCCTTTTCCTCCACCAGCGCCTGCGCCCTGGCCTGTTCCTCCGCGCTTGCGACGACGTCTCCTGCGTCCGTCGTCACCACGGAGCTCTGATCCAAACTTTTGTCCATCAGCATATCACCCGGGGAAATGTTTAGCACGCGCCGCCCGGCATCGCGGACAGCGCGCCCTTGTTGTCTAACGACCGCGAGGGCGCGCTGTCAAGCAATGTCGGCGCGAAAAGACGCGCGGCGCAAGGTCTGCCGCCGTTTTTTTTGAAGACGCAACTTTTTTTCGGAAGAGGCAACAACAAAAAAGCCCCCGGCATGAACATGCAGGGGGCTGATTCGTCACTGGTGGGTCACCGGAGACTCGAACTCCGAACCAATTGATTAAGAGTCAACTGCTCTACCAATTGAGCTAGTGACCCAGTGCTCTTAGCGCAGAAAGAGTCATAGACCCAAGGGCATCCTTCGTCAAGAAAAATTTTGCCTTTTTCTGCAAAAAAGTTTAGCTTGCCTCCCATGAAAAGGCTGTTGCGAATGTTTTCCGTGGTGTGGCTGATTGCGGCCCTGCTTCCCCTGCTCTCTGCCGGAGGCTCTGCCCTTGCGGCCGTCGAACCGCCCTACCGCTTTCTGACCGAATGGGCCAAGCTCTCCGCCGTGGACGGCAGACAGCTCTCCCCTCCTCTGGATAAGAACACGTCCATGGCCGTGCTGTGGCTTCTGCCCTCCCAGGGCTACCACACCTACGCCCACGAAGCCGGAGACGAAGGCATTCCCCTCACCGTGACGGTGCTTGCCGACGGCGAACCGCTTTCCGAGGGCAAGGTGCAGATTCACTACACTGCGGGCACGGAAGTTTCGCTGCCGGACGGCGGCAAAAGCCGTCAGCTCTTCAACGCCGCGCCGGTGTTTCTCGTGTTCCGGGAAAGCGAACCGCGCGCCGTCACGCTGGACATTTCCCTGCTCGCCTGTTCCGATCAGCACTGCCAGCCCGTGCACACGCGCATTCTTCTGCCCACCGCGCCGCCGGAACTGGCCAACGCGGCGCAGCAGTCGTGGTTTGAAACATTTCTTGCGAGCAAGGCCTGCTGCGGAGAAAATTCCGTGCCGCCCGAAGTGCCCGCCGTGGCCGAGCCGCCGGAAAACAACGCCTCCCTGAGGCACGCCAACCTTCTGCCCGACGCTCCCACTTCGGTGTTCAAGCGCCGTTCCGAGCGCATTCTTGCGCCCGCGGTCACGGCTCCCGCCGCCGTGCCCGTGCCCGGAGCCCGGGCCGCCGCGCAGGGCTACGACTTTGCGCCCCAGCACCTTGAAGGCAGCTTCCAGATCGACGGCTGGTTCCGCGCCGTGGGCCTGGGCCTGCTCGCCGGACTCATTCTGAACTTCATGCCCTGCGTGCTTCCCGTGCTCACCATGAAGTTTTCCATTCTGCTCGACGCGGAAGAGGACTTTGAAAAAAGACGACGCAGCATCCGCGAGCACACGCTGTTCTTCGCCGCGGGCATTGTGACGTGGTTCGCCATTCTGGCGCTGCTTTCGGGCGTGACCGGCATGTTGTGGGGGCAGCTCTTCCAGAGCAGCGAAGTCATTTTCCTCATGCTGCTCATCGTGTTCAGCATGGGCCTTTCCATGTTCGACGTGTTTCATCTGCCGGTGCTCGATCTGCAGAGTCATCACAGTTCTTCGCCGCGCATGCAGGCCTTCAGCACCGGCATGTTCACCACGCTGCTTGCCACGCCGTGCAGCGGACCTCTGCTCGGCGGCGTGCTGGCCTGGGGCATCACCAAGCCTCTGCCCGTGCTCATGACCATCTTTGCGGCCACGGGCGTGGGCATGGCCGCGCCCTACGTGGTGCTGGCCTGCTACCCGCGGCTCATCCGTTTTCTTCCGCGGCCCGGCGCGTGGTTCAGCGTGCTTGAGCGCGTGCTCGGCTTCCTGCTCATGGGCACGGCCATCTATCTGTTCTCGCTGCTGCCCCCGTCATTGCACGTCAAAACGCTCATCACCCTGCTCGTGGCCGCCACCACGGCCTGGATCTGGGGCCGATGGGGCAGTCTACGCGGCTCCGTCACCCGGCGCATGTTCCTGGGGGCCTTCGCCTTCGGCGCCATTCTGCTTTCCGGCTTCTGGGCCTTCCTGCCCGCACAGAAGGAAATCGTGCCCTGGGTGGAATTCTCGGAAGAGGACTTCCGCGCCAGTCTGGGCAAAAAAGCCATGATCGTGGAATTTACGGCCGACTGGTGTCCGACCTGCAAGGTGCTGGAACGCACCACGCTTGCCGCGCCCAATCTGCTGCCCATTCTGGATCAGTACTCGCTCACCGCCGTCAAGGTGGACATGACCTTCAAGAACAACGCGCATCAGGAGCTGCTCAAGGCGCTCAACAGCGCCAGCATTCCCATGCTGGCCGTGTTCCCGGAAGGGGAAGGCGCCTCCCGGCCCGTAGTTCTGCGCGACATCTACACCACCACCGATCTGCACCTCGCCCTGCGGCAGGCCAAGATTCCGCACAAGCGCATGGTGGAAATGCTCAACCCCGTGAAACTCCTTACCGAACCCAGGGAATAGGCGCGCCCTGTTCCGCAAACCAAGAACACAGGTTTTCTATGAACACGATCAAGACCCTTCCTGAATTCGCCACCCTTTCCGAACTGGAAGTCAACGCCGCTCTCGACGCCTACGACGACTCCGTGGAAGAAGAACATTCCAGCTGCGGCGGCGGAGAAGAAAACACTCCCACCACCGAAAGCCCCATCGTGACCGAAGTGTTCCGCCTCATTCACGCCTACACCGACCGCATGAACACCCTCATTGTGGAAGCCAAGGCGCAGAACAGGGAAATTTCGGAAAACTTCCTTGCCGACATGTTCTCCTTTGAACCGGAAGCGCCCATCGAACGCATCGCCTTCGACTTCGTGACCGACGCCATGCTCGACGAAGACGACGACGAACAGGCGTAACCCTCACGCAAAAAAACGATTCCGACGCCAGGCGCGGCAGAAGGTCAGCTTTCTGCCGCGCTTTTTTTGCGCCCACCGCCGCCCTTCTCAAACGCGTTCGCACTCTTTTTTCGCCTCGCCCTGCGCCTCGGCCCGCCTTCATCCTTCAACGCCCTGCCGCGCACCCCGCCCGGAGACGCCCCGCGCTATCCCACACTCCTGCGCGCCCTTCCCTCGCCCGCTCTCCTCTGCGGCGTTGCGCCCCCGCTCCGGGCCGAACAGCCTCAAGTTCCCTCCGACCATCCGCTTCTCCTGCACGCCGGACGGCTTCCGCGCCGCCGCAAAAAAAAACATCCGCCCGGAACGTGTTCCGAACGGATGCCGCTTGAGATATGTCGTTCACCTCCGACGGCGCAAGGCCTCAGAGCCTGTACGAAGCATGCCGGAAGCGCTTGCGCAAGCTTCCCGGCGAGTCAGCGCTGCGCCTTTGCCTTCAGCCATTCGCGGTTCACCACGTTCTGCGGATTCCCCTCCTTGAAGCGGCGGATGTTCTCCAGCGTGATGGAAATGATGTTGCGCCGCGCGCCGTCGGTCATCCAGGCGATGTGAGGCGTGATGAGCGAATGCGGCGCAGACAGCAGCGGATCGTCTTCCGACGGCGGCTCGCTCTCCAGAACGTCCGCGCCGAAGCCGCCGAGCCTGCCCTCGCGCAGGGCTTCGGCCACGTCCGCGCCGCGCACCACCGGCCCGCGCGCCGTATTGATGATGATCGAACCCGGCTTCATCAGATTCAGAGTCTCGCGGCACACGAGTCCGCGCGTCTCCTCCGTGAGCGGACAGTGCAGGGAAAGCACGTCCGAGCGGCGGAACAGTTCCTCGCGCGACACGAATTCAAAAGGCTCATAGCCCGGCGCAGGCACAGGCCGATGCGCGCAGGCCAGCACCTTCATGCCGAAGGCGTGCCCTATATCCGCCACGCGCCTGCCCAGATTGCCGAAGCCGAAAATGCCCAGCGTCCTGCCCGTGAGTTCCACCTGCGGCGTGAGCGCGTAGCAGAAATCCTCGCTGCGGGCCCAGTCGCCGCGGCGCACGCTCGCGTCGTGCAGCGCCGTGTGCCGACACAGTTCCAGAAGCAGCGCAAACACATGCTGCGCCACGGCGTCCGTGCCGTAGGCGGGCGTGTTGCACACCGGTATGCCCCGCTCCCCGGCCGCCTGAAGATCCACAATGTTCGTGCCCGCGGCGGTCACGGCTATGCAGCGAAGCGTCGGCAGCGCGTCCATGAGCGCGGCGTCCACCACAGCCTTGTTCACCACCAGAATTTCCGCTCCGGCAAAGCGTTTTGCCACAAGGTCCGCCGGCGTGCGGTCGTACACGGTCCAGTTGTCCGCGCCGTCGGCCAGAGGCCACGGCTCTTCCATGCCCGCGCGCAGCGTATATCCGTCAAGCACCACAATATTCATGTTTCCTCCCCGGCGCACTGAGCCGCCGTTTCCTCTTCTGCTTGTGCCACAGCCGCAGGCACAGTGCAAGTGTTCCGCAAAAAAACGTTCCCACCCCTCGCCGCGACTTCAAAAAAGACGCCCCGCCCCCTGATTCCGCCGCCGAACGCTCTTGCATCACGCCACGCCCTGCCCTATACTTGCCGAAAATTTTCAAAGGTGATCTTTCCATGAATTCCCAGCCTCTTTCCAGCATCCAGCTGCGCAGTCTCGTTGTTTTCCGCAACATCCTTTCCGATCCCGTCGTCTCCCGGCTCCAGACGCTGCTCGACGCCGACGTTTCCGACACCGCCGCCTGCGTCAACGCCTACTGCGACTTCGCCGCCGCCCTCTTCGCTCACGGCGACGATCTGAGCACCTATCTGCTGAACCTCATCATGGAAGACGAGAACATCTACATGCTGCAAAGCTGCGGCAGCACGCCCGTGTCCCCCTTCCTTTCCGAATGCCTCGCCCACGAACTCGAATTTCTGCAGTCCCTCGGCGCGTTCGACGGCTCCGCCATCCGCGAGTCCCTCGACTTCTCCGGCTTCCTGCCCCGCTGGAAGAACAGCAATCCCGACTTCGCCTCGGCCTATCATGAACGCATCGCCACCATTCACGCCAGAGGCTACGGCATGTTTGCCCAGTACCGCATGTTCATCGTGAAGGACGGCCAGCTCGTGCCCGTGCGTCATCCCGATCCGCAGACTCTGGAACAGCTTCCCGGCTACGAACTCGAACGTTCCAAGGTCATCGCCAACACCGAAGCCCTTCTTGCCGGGCAGCCCGCCAACAACGTTCTGCTCTACGGCGACGCGGGCACGGGCAAGAGCAGCACGGTGAAGGCCATCGTGAACGCCTACTGGGACAAGGGCCTGCGCCTCGTGGAAGTGAAAAAGAATCAGCTCTATCAGATTCCGGACATCACCGAAGCGCTGTCCCGCAATCCGCTCAAGTTCATCCTGTTCATCGACGATCTGAGCTTCAGCAGCAACGACAACGACTTCGCCGCCCTTAAAGCGATACTTGAAGGAAGCGTGAACGGACACAGCGGCAACTTTGTGGTGTACGCCACCAGCAACCGCCGTCACCTCATCAAGGAAAGCTGGGAAGACCGCTCCGGCAGCGATCTGCACGAAAGCGACACCAGACAGGAACTCATGTCGCTTTCCGCGCGCTTCGGCCTCACCATCACCTTCTTCCGGCCCGACAAGGAACGCTATCTCGACATCGTTCACAAGCTGGCCGCCCAGTACGGCATCAACATGCCGCAGGAACAGCTCGACATCCGCGCCGAAGCCCACGCCACCCGCAACGGCGGCCGCAGCCCGCGCGTAGCCAAGCAGTTCATCGAGCTCACCAAGTCCGGCATCTGACGCAAAAAACTCGGAAAACACGATGCCGGGGGCTTTTCCCCGGCATTTCCGGGCTCCGGCCCTTCCTTCAGCCTTTCGGCGCGGCTGATCCGATCACGCGCCGCGCCTTGCGAGGATCTCATGAAACGCGCCGCTCTTCTTTCGTGTCTCGCCCTGCTGCTTGCTTCGTGCAGCACCAGCACCACCAGCAACGTCGTCTCCTATGACGCCCAGGGGCGGGAAGTTTCCAGCACGACCACCAGCCAGACCACCAACGACACCGCCGTCAAGGCCCGTGAGCTGGGCCGCGAAGTGAAGGAAGACGTCATCTCCGGCTACGAATGGACCAGAGACAAAACCATTGAGGGCTATCACTGGGTGAAGGAAAAGGCGCAGTCCCGCGAAAGCGCGCCGAAAAAGTAACGCAGCCGAGAGAAACACGGCAGCGCTCCCACTGCGCTCCGGCTGTCCGGCCTGCCGGAAAACGGTTTCAGCGACACCGGCAGCGATTCCCCGCACGAAGCCTTCGCTTCCGCCGCGCCGCACGCTTCCGGCTGCCGCGAGTGTTCCGCGAAACGCTCCGATGACGCAAGACGTCAGGATTTTCAGCAGAGGCCCGTCCTTTTTTCAGGATGCGGCCTCTTTTTCGTGCGAGCGCCGACGCTGCGTCCCGTGAGGCTCCACACCTTCCCTGGCGCAAGCCTGAGGTTTCGCGGCATCGGAAACGCTTCCCCCGCGAAAAAAGCCTCCTCTTTTCGCGCATCACGGCCCGTCAAGCGAAGGAGGACGCAACACAACGCAGGGCGGCCGCCATCGTGACCCGCGCGGCGGACATCGGCATGTCGCCGCGGGAAAACATACTGCCTCCGCCGCTGCCGCCGCCTGCCCCGGCCCCGCGATGTCGCCGGGGCCGCAGAAAGGAGAGCCGCTTTTCCCGCCCCGCCGCCGCATCCCGGCATCGTGCCTCGTCAAACGGCAGAAAGGTTGACGCGGTCATGGCTCTTGAGGCCGCCCGTGCTTTGAGCACCGCTTCGGGCAATGCTCGATCAACGCTCGGGCAAGATTCAGACGACGCTCAGGCAAGGACCGAAGGTCGGCCCCCTAATTTCCGGACGATTCCAGCGCCGTTTCCAGCTGCGCGGCAAGACGAAGCGTCTCCTGCGCGCGCGATTCCACGCCGGAACGGATTTTCCTCAGCACGCCGAGATAGGCGGAAAGCGCCGAACTTTCTTCGGCCAGCACCGCAAGCGCGGGCACGAAACCTTCGCTCACGGCCTTGCCGTAGGCCGAGGTCAGCTCTTCAAGATTCTGGGAAAGCAGTTCGTTGAGCCGGGCGCGCTGACTCTTCACCCAGCGGCGCACGACCTCTTCCTTGCGCTCCATGAAAATGCGGCGGCAGCGCGAAGGATTGCCGAACTTCATGAGCGTCCACACCACGCTTCCCACCACGGCCACGGGCAGCACGGCCCACCAGCCCATGTTTCCGAGCACGATGCCCAGCCCCAGACCGCCGCCGCGCCGGATGGCCAGGCCCACGGCCACAAGCCCCACCTTCTTCATGATGGAATTCGCGTTCACCAGCCAGCGCTCGCGACTGAACGGCACGTCCGCCATGGATTGCAGATCCACGTCGTCCACGGCCACGGCGTCGAGACAGAGCACCGAAATTTCCCGCATCCGCTCGCCGAACTGACGCAGTTTCTCGTTCCAGTCCTTCTGCACGTCGCGGCGTCCGGCAAGAAGCTCTTCCAGCGACTCGCGGGCGATCCGCGGCACTTCCTCCTCATCGAAGCGCTTCCAGTTCTTCGCCCGGAACATGCCGGTATAGCCGAGCGAGTCGGCGTGCTTGTTCGCCGCGTCCATGATGCGCAGCACAATGGTTTCCTGCCAGCCGTCGAGCGCGCGCTCCTGCTCCTTGCGCCAGGCCTCCACGTCCACGGAAGCCGCGCTCACCACGGACCACGCCTGACTCGAACAGCTCTTCATGACCTCGTCAAGCCGGGCGACGTGCTCGAAGAGAAGCTGCTCGTGCCGCGCGTCGGGCAGGCGGCCGAGCTCGTGCGACAGAAAACGCTCTGCGCCCTCGCGCGAAGCGCGGACGATCTCCCGGCCCCGGCTCCGGATGCGGGCCTCGTGCTCCTCGCGACCGGCGTTCTTCTCCGAGGCCGCCTTTTCCACCAGCGCACAGAGCTTCTGAAAGCCCGCGCCTCCGCTGCGCCGCGGTCCGGCGCAGCGCTGTTCCATGGCCTCGCGGGCGTTCAGTTCCAGAAGATCCAGCACGCGCATACCGCAGGCGGACGCCGTGTTCATGAGAAGACGAGCCCTTTCCATGGCTTCGCCGCGGCTCTCTTTTTCGTTCAGCCTGTCCGCGCCGGTCACCACGCCGATCACCGCCGCCGCGCGCCCGGAACGCGCAAGCTGACGCAAAAGCTCCTGCTCCGACGACGATTCCGGCCTGCGAGCGTCCATGACGAAGAGCAGGCAGTCCGCGGCAAGGCATTCCTCAAACGCCAGATAGTTCTGTACCGGATCCGTGGCATTCAGTCCCGGCGTGTCCACCAGCACCAGGCCGTGCTTGAGAATGTCGGCAGGCAGTTCCGCCTCCACGCGCGCGGCAAACAAACTTCCCTTTTCCGAGGCGGAAAGAAAATCCCGCAGACGCTCCGGCGAGTCCAGAATCTCGTCTTCCCTCGGCGGCAGCTCGCGGCTCAGCACTTCCAGCCGCTCGCACAGCTCGCCCCGGCCTTCCTCGCCGCGGCAGCATTCCACAAGACGCGCGCACTCGTCGCCCGTGAGAAAGCGCACACGGCCGCCGAATTGCCTGCCCCACGAAAAACGCGCCACGGCCGCCGTTTCCGGCACGGATTCACGCACCGGCGAATACTCGCCGCCGAGCAGCGCGTTCACGAGCGAACTCTTGCCACGCTTTCCTTCGCCCACCACCACCAGCGTGAAGGGCTGCTCCGCCATGAGACGCCGAAAATCGCCGACCCCGCGGGCAAGCTCCACGTCTCCGCCATCGAGCGCGGAGCGCTCCAGGCGTTCCGCCTCGGCCGCCGCCCTCTCAAAGCCGGACGCCACCGACATGTCCCGCAACGACGGTGAAAACAGGGAAAACAGCCGCTGCCGACGCAGATCGCGCAGATAGCGCGCCGCCACGTCGTACTGATCCGCGGCGGAATTCGCCACGTCGCTGCACACCGCGCCCGCCCCGGAAAGCATGGACGAGAGCGCCGCCATCTGACGCCGCAGCACCGGAGACAGCCGTCCCCCGGGCTCCGGCCGACGCTGCGCCACCCCGCCCTGCATGACGACGCCCCGCGTGTCCTCTTCCGTTTCGGTTCCGAACACGCTTTCCCATTCCGCCACGCCCGGCAGCAGACGCATGGTGCGCCCCAGCCGCTCCATGACGCGACGACGGCCCGCCGCGTCTTCCGAAAGCGCGCGGCACACCACGGCGGCGTAGGCCGGCGAAAGTTCCCGCACCGCTTCGGCATAGGTTTCGGCCTTGTCCGGCGAAAGCGAGGCCAGATCCTCGGAAAGTCGGCGGTCGGCCTCAAACTGCTCCGGAGACAGCGGCTCCTGAAGCAGCGCCGCGTGAAAATGCGTCTGCAGCACGAAGAAACGATGTTCCGCCTCGCTTCCGGCCGCGCCGTCGACCTGAGCCTGCGGCGCAAACACTTCTTCCAGTGCGTCGGACGCCCGACGCCATGCTTCGGGCGAGAGGCGTCCGCCCTCCTGCGCCGCCGAGGCGAGAAGCACCACCAGCCTGTCTTCGGCCGACAGCGTCGGCGCAGAGGCGTCGGGAAGCGGCGGCATGATGTCCGAAGCCGTCACGGTCCTGTCCGAAACGGCAGCAGTCTTTTTTTCCATAGGCGTCCGCCTTCAGCAAAGTTCGTCCCTTTCGGGAACGGTCTTCATGATGCGCGCAGTCCCGCTGCGGCGAACCGCATATTCCGCGCGGCGGGCGGGGCCCCGGCGCTGCGGAGCGAAACGGGCCTGTTGCGCGCTGCAATTTCAGGCCGCATGCGGGCTGTTCATCTTTTGTTGTAGCACAGCACAAAGGAAAGTCACAACCACAAACATGCCCCTCCCTCCGGCAGAAGGCTCCTCACGCGCCGCGCCGCAGTTGCAGGCCGCGCGAGTGGCCGCGCCGATGCGCTTCTCACAGAGCCGGACGCGCCATCGAGCGCCGGAACAGGACGCCAAAGAGCCGTTGCCCTCGGGCAGTGCGCCCTTTCCGCCTTCCTCCCGCGCCTTCCGTTTTTCCGGCATACCCTTGTTTTCTTACCGCAACATTACGGCATCCGTCCCGCGGTCATCAAAAAAATCAGTTCCGCCCCTGATCGCCGGGCAAAAAAAAACGCCCCTTGCGGGGCGCGTCCTTTGTGTGCGCGCAGGTCGGCATATCCGGCGCTGCGGCGCGAAAGGCACCGGAGGGAAATATTTCCCTCCGGCAGAACCCGGGGCAGGCCCCGAAGTTCCTACTTGTGATAGATCTTCACCAGGTTGGTGCGGCGCTTCTGCTCGCCGGGAGCGTATTCGCCGGCGGTAATGACTACGTCCTGACCCATGGGGAACTTGCTGCTCGTGGCAATGAAGTTCTGCACGCGGCGCAGATGAGAAATGCTGCTGTCGCTCACGGGAATGAAGTAGGGCTGCACGCCCCAGACGAAGTTGAGCGCGTGTTCCACCACGGAGTTGGAGGTCAGCGCATAGATGGTCTGAGCAGGACGGCATTCGGCCAGCATGCGGGCCGCGCCGCCGGTCACGGAATGGGCCACGATGGCGCAGGCGTTCTCGGTTCTGGCGAGCAGGCAGGCGGTGTAGGCCAGGAAGCGGGAAGTGTCGGTCTCGTCCTTGGGAGGTTCGAGTCTGCGGGTGGCGAGCAGGTACTTTTCCGCCTCGTCGGTGATCTTGCGCATGTAGCGCACGGCCTCGATGGGATAGTTGCCCGCGGCGGTTTCGTCGGAGAGCATGACGCAGTCGGCGCCGTCAAGCACGGCGTTGGCCACGTCGGTCACTTCCGCGCGGGTGGGCACGGGCGTGTTCACCATGGAAAGCAGCATCTGCGTGGCCACGATGACGGGCTTGCCCGCACGGTTGCAGGTGTGAATGATGTGCTTCTGCAGCGCCGGAAGTTCGGGCATGGGGCATTCCACGCCGAGATCGCCGCGGGCCACCATGACGATGTCGGTCGCGGCCACGATGGCGTCGAGGTTATCCACGGCGGCGTTCTGACGTTCCAGCTTGGCGACCACGGGAATGTCGTCGCGGCCGTAGGAATGCAGCAGAGCCTTTATCTGATGCACGTCCTCCACGGTCTGCACGAAGGAAATGGCCACGGCGTCCACGCCGAGTTCCATGCCGAGGGCCAGCTTTTCGCGGTCCTGATCGGTGATGGCGGGCAGCGCCAGCGACTTGCCGGGCAGCGCGAGGCCCTTGCGGGAGGAAATGGCGCCGCCTTCCTGCGCCACCATGATGAAGCGCTCGTCCTCCACCTTTTCCTCAATGCAGAAGCGCAGGCCGCCGTCGGCCAGCACCAGGGTGTCTCCGGGAACAAGGGCGGAAAGAATGCGCGGATGATCGAAGGGAATGAAGGGCAGCTCTTCCTTTTCCCTGCGCTCGCGGCCGAGAATGAGCTTGTCGCCGCGGTGCAGTTCGATGCGGCCTTCGGGCAGAATGCCGATGCGGATCTTGGGTCCGGGCAGATCCTGCATGATGGTCAGCGGACGGCCGCATTCCTTTTCGATTTCGCGGATGTTGGAAACCACGCCGCGGAAGAAGTCGGGATCGCCGTGGGAGAAGTTGAGGCGGAATACGGAAACGCCCGCGTCGGCCAGCTGGGCAAGCTTTTCACGATCGCAGCTGGCGGGGCCGATGGTGGCAACAATTTTGGTACGCATAAAAATTCCTTTCCTTAAAAGAGAAGCACGGATGACGGACTCAGCCTGCGGAGGACGAAAAACCCGCTTTTCCTCCTCACGCCCGTCGCTGTGCGGGCATTCTGCCTCTTTTTTCAAAAAAAGTCGAGAGAGTCCGGCCGCGCGTTTTTCTCCCGGTCCGCCCTCCCCGAAATTCGACGAAAACGCGCCCTCCGGCTCCGCGCGTCGCTCCCTTTTTTCGCGAATGCAACACGCCGCGCGCCCCCTGTTTTTCGCCGCAAAAAAAGCCGCCGGTGAACCAGCGCAGGGAAAAAAGTTGTAACACTTTCCATTAGTCACATGATTTTCACAGGTTGTCACATTCCTTCCCGCTTTCGGCCTTGACAGTTTCCGTTTTATGGGCAAATAGTGGGAAAAAGTGGCAGAAAGTGGAACAGGCATGGTTTTCAGAGGCAGATACCCGCGCAGTCTCGACCCGAAAGGCCGTCTGACGCTTCCGCCGGAATTCCGCGACGCCCTCGCTTCTCAGGGAGCGGGCAGCGCGGCAGCCGATGGGGCTTCTTCGTCCGCGTCCGGCGCGTCCTTCGTGCTCACCACCTACGACGGATGCCTCGTGGCCTTTTCGTGGAACGACTGGGTGGAGCTGGAAGAAAAATTCATGCGCATTCCCAACCCTTCCCCGAAGGTGCGCGCCTTCCGCCGTCTCGTGATAGGCGGCGCGGAAACGCACACCCCCGACGCCCACGGCCGCATTCTGCTTTCTCCCGACCACCGAGCCTACGCCGGTCTGGACAGGGAAGCCACAATTCTCGGCCTCGTGGACCGCTTTGAAATCTGGAACCCCGCCGCCCTGCGCGCCTCCATGTCCTCGGAAAACCTGGAAGGCGTTACCGAGGAACTCGCCGCAAGCGGCATTGATTTTTCCCTTTAGCCCGCAGTCTCCGCCATGATTCGTCATACGCAGCAACATTCCGCCGTCACCGCCGCAAACGCCCGGCACGTCTCCGTGCTTCTCAACGAAGTGCTCGACGCGCTCGCTCCGCGCCCGGGCGGCCGCTATCTCGACGGCACGCTCGGTCTGGCCGGACACTCCTCGGCGCTCATGGAACGCGCCGAAGGCAAGGCCATGCTCTGCGGGCTCGACAGGGATCCGCAGGCGCTCGAACGCGCCGCGCAGCGCCTTGCCCCCTACGGCGAGAACTGCCGGCTCTTTTCGCTGGAATACGCCTCCTTTGCCGACGCCCTCGACGCCCTCGGCTGGGATACCGTGGACGGCGCGCTGCTCGACATCGGCGTGTCCTCGCTGCAGCTCGACGTGGCCGACCGCGGCTTCTCCCTGCACGACGACGCGCCCCTCGACATGCGCATGGACATGGGCAGTCTTTCCTCTGCGGGAAGAGAGCCCTGGATGCAGTCGGCGCGCACCGTGGTGAACATGGCGGACGTGAACACCCTGCGGCACCTTATTGAAACCTATGGAGAAGATCCGCAGGCGCCGCGCATTGCGCGGGCCATCGTGGAGGCGCGGCAGAAAGCGCCCATCGAAACCACGGGGCAGCTTGCGGACATCGTGCGGCGCGCCTATCCCGCCAAATGGCGGGCCGAAGCGCGCAATCATCCGGCCACGCGCACCTTTCAGGCGATTCGCATGGTCGTCAACGACGAACTCGGACAGCTCGAACGTTTCCTCGACGCCATTCTTCCCCGCCTCTCCGTGGGCGGCAGACTGGCCATCATCACCTTCCACTCGCTGGAAGACCGCATCGTGAAGCAGCGGTTCCGGCAGTGGAGCACCGACTGCCTCTGCCCGCCGCATCTGCCGCGCTGCGTGTGCGGTCATCACGCAGAGGTTGCGCTCCTCACGAAGAAACCCATCGTTCCGGGAAGGGACGAACTTCTCATAAACCCGAGATCCGGCAGCGCCAAACTCCGCGTCGTGGAAAAGCTGCCGCCGTTCAAGAAGGAGCTGTCATGAATTCGCACACCGCTACGCTCGGTTCCGGAGGCTGGTTCCTCATGCTGATTGTCTCCATTCTGTTCAGCCTGATCATGGGCGTCGCCCTCACCTGGCTGAGCATCGACAGGAGCGACACCGCCTACACCATTCAGAAAATGCAGCGCCAGACCGAATCGGCCCGCGCCCACGTGGCCAAGCTGGAAGTCGAACGCGACAGCCTGCTCTCTCCCTACGTTCTCGGAAAAACCGCCGAACAGCTCGGCATGAGCATGGCCGATCCCGGCCAGATCCGCCGCCTCAAACCTTCCAGCCAAGACTAGCGAATGCGCCCGAACAGCTCCTCTTCGTCTTCCCGCATGTCGTCGGGAAGACGCCGCACCAATCGCCGCATCATTCAGAGTCAGCCCTCCGCCTCCCAAGGCAAAGGGCTGTTCTCGCGCTTGCGCGCGCGCTGGCGCTGGCTGCTCGGGCAGCGTTTTCACTACGCCGCCGCCCTCTTCGTGGTCTGCTGGGTGCTGCTCTGGTTCCGCGCCTTCGAGGTGCAGGTGCTGCTCGGCCCCGTGTACAGCGACATGGCCGAGCGTCAGCACAC
This sequence comes from uncultured Mailhella sp., assembly GCF_963931295.1. NCBI lineage: Bacteria > Pseudomonadati > Thermodesulfobacteriota > Desulfovibrionia > Desulfovibrionales > Desulfovibrionaceae > Mailhella > uncultured Mailhella sp. Next base: position 182,371 of record NZ_OZ007001.1, read on the forward strand.
CTACACCGAAGTCATTGAAGGCGCGCGCGGCAGCATTCTCGACAGAAACGGACGCGTGCTCGCCCGCAGCGTGGCCTGCCAGTCGGTGTACGCCAATCCGCGCGTCATGGAAGACATCAACGATGCGGCGAAGCGCCTCGCTCCGCTTCTGCACCGGAGCGAAGCCGATCTCGCCGCCGTGTTCCGCAAGAACAAGGCATTCATCTGGCTGGAACGAAAGGTGGACGACGCCACCGCCACCGCCATTCAGAAGGAAGGCATTCCGGGCATCGGCCTCTCGCGCGAGTTTGAACGCGTGTACCCCTACCGTCATCTTGCCGGACAGCTTCTCGGCTTCGTGGGCGTGGACAGCCACGGCCTTGAAGGCGTGGAGCTCGCCTACGACGACAGACTCCGCGGCACCAGCGTGAAGAGCCGCGTCTCCCGCAACGCCGCCGAACAGATCCTCAACAACGAACGCGACGACGCTGCCGAACAGCGCGGCGAAGACATCACCCTCACCCTCGACGTGCAGGTGCAGTTCATCGCCGAAGACGTGCTCGCCGACGCCGTGCGCTCCTCAGGCGCGCGCTGGGGCGGCGTGCTCGTTTCCGAAGTGGCCACCGGCGAAATTCTCGCCTGGGCGCAGTATCCGTTCTTCAACCCCAACAACTATCGCGAGGCGAGTTCCTCCATCTACAGAAACCGCCTCGCCGGCGACAGCCTCGAACCCGGCTCCACCTTCAAGCCCATTCTCATGGCCGCCGCCCTCGAAGAAAAGCTCGTCACCCCGAACACCAAAATCTTCTGCGAAAACGGCGTGTGGCGCACCCGCTACGCTCCCATCCGCGACGACACCCACGCCTACGGCGAACTTACCGCCACCGAAATCATTTCCCGTTCGAGCAACATCGGCATGGCCAAAATCGGCCTCATGCTCGGCGCGCAGAAATTCCATTCCTACCTCGACCGGCTCGGATTCGGACAGCGCACCGGCATCGGCATTCACGAAAGCCGCGGCATCCTGCGCGCCCCGAGAGACTGGAGCGAGCTCGACCTCATGTCCACCTCCTTCGGTCAGAGCCTTTCCGTCACCGGCATCCAGATGCTTCAGGCCTACACCATCCTTGCCGACGGCGGCGAATTCCGCCCCCTGAGCCTCGTCATGGACGAACCAGGTCAGAACACCACCTCCGCCGCGGGTCAGCGCATCTTTTCCAAAAGAACCACCCGCACCGTGCTCAAAATGATGGAGGAAACCGTGGACGGCAACGGCACCGGCACGAGGGCCCGCATTCCCGGCGTGCGCGTGGCCGGCAAGACCGGCACCGCCCAGAAGGCCGATCACTCCGGCAAGGGCTACAGCCGCAAGCGTCTGGCTTCGTTCGGCGGCATCGTGCCTGCCGACGATCCGCGCTACGTCATCTACGTCATGCTCGACGAGCCCACCACCACGGGCTACGGCGGCGCCATCGCCGCGCCCGTGTTCCAGAAGGTGGCCTCCCGCACCCTGGCCTACAACGGCTATCTGCCCGACGTGACCTTCGCCCTGGCCGAAAAGGAACAGGAAAGAAAGCTCACCCCCGCCCAGCTCGCCCAGCGCAAGAAAGACGCCATCTACCTCGCGAACCTCGCCAAATACCGCGCCGAAAAGGCCAAAAAGGAACGCGAACGCGCTCAGAAAATGGCCGGCAAGGCTGCGGCTGCCGGGGTCAACGTCATGCCCAATCTGCGGGGGTTCACCCTCCGCAAAACCATAGAAACCTGCGTGGCGCGCGGCATTGTTCCCACCATGGAAGGCAACGGAACCTTCGTGCTCCGTCAGAGTCCTCCGCCGGGAACGCGCATCACCGACGACAGCACCTGTACCGTCTGGCTCACAGACACTCCGCCCCTTTCCGAAGCGAAGACACCCCCTTCAAAGGAGTAAGCCCATGCGCGTAACCTCTGCCCAGCTCTGCGACGAGCTTCGTAAACAACTCCGCACCATTCAGACCGATTCCCGTCTCGTCGCCGAAGGCGATGTCTTCGTGGCCCTTCCCCCCGCCGTTCCCGGGGAACGCAGCAAGACCGCAAGCCACATCCGCATGGCGCTGGAAAAGGGGGCCTGGGCCATCGTGGCTTCCGAGCGCACCGTGGAACGCATGAAGCTCAATCTGCGCGGCGACAGAAATCACGCCTGGCTGCTCGTTTCCGACGTGCGCGCCCAGCTCGGCATTCTCGCCGCGGCCCGCTTCGGCACCGAAAATCTCGACTTCCCGGTCATCGCCGTCACGGGAACCAACGGCAAGACCACCTGCGCCTATCTGCTCGAACACCTCTATCGTTCGCACGGACTTCCCGTGGGCGTCATGGGCACCATCAGCTACCGCTGGCCCGGTCACGACGAACCCGCGCCCCTCACCACGCCCGGCTGCCTCACCCTGCACCGCTCCCTCGCCGCCATGCGCGACGCCGGCGTCAAGGCCGCCATCATGGAAGTCTCGTCCCATTCCATCGATCAGAAGCGCATCGCGGGCATCAACTTCAGCGCCGCGGCCTTCACCAATCTCACGCAGGATCATCTCGACTACCACAAGACCATGGAAAACTACTTTCTCGCCAAGCGCGCCCTCTTTGCCGACGCGCCGAAGAAGGACAAGGTCATGGTCGTGAACAACGACGACCCCTACGGTCACCGTCTGCTCGAAGAATTTCCGCAGGCTCTCGGCTTCGGTCTGCGCACGCCCCTTGCCGGACGCCCCTTCCTGCTCGCCGACGTGCGCCGCGCCGACACCGAAGGCCTTTCCCTGCACTTCTACTGGCAGAAAAGCCGCGACGAGCGCCTCGACTGGGAAATGCACAGTCCGCTCATCGGCCTGCACAACGCAAGCAACCTTTCCACGGTGTGCGGCCTTGCGCTTTCGCTGGGCTTTTCCGTGGAGGATCTCGCCTGCCTTGAAGGCTTCATGGGCGTGCCGGGACGTCTGGAACGCATTCGAGTGCCCGGCGCGGACAAGCCCTGGCTGCCCGGCGCGGGAACCGGCATCTTCGTGGACTACGCCCACACCCCCGACGCTTTGACCAACGTGCTCAAGACCCTCGCCCACGCGCGCTTCAACCGCATCATCACGGTGTTCGGCTGCGGCGGCGACAGAGACCGCACCAAGCGCGCGCCCATGGGCCGCGCCGTGGCGGAACTTTCCGACATCGCCATCGTGACCTCCGACAATCCGCGCACCGAAGATCCCGAGCGCATCATCGACGACATCATGCCCGGCCTCGAAGGCGCAAAGGAAGTGCATCGCGAAAGCGACCGCCGCAAGGCGCTGGAACTGGCCGTGAGCCTGCTCAGGCCCGGCGACGCCCTGCTCGTGGCGGGCAAGGGGCATGAAAACTATCAGATCATCGGAACCGTGAAACATCACTTCAGTGATCAGGAAATACTCAAGGAGCTTGTCTCGTGCTGATGACGCTGAAGGCGGCCGCAGAAGCCGCCCATGCCAAGGTGCTCAATCCCGCCGACGTTCTGCTGCGCGGCGCCTGTTCCGACAACCGCGAAGTGAAGGAAGGCGATCTGTTCGTGGCCATTGTCGGCGAACGCGCGGACGGTCACGACTTTGCCGCCGCGGCCGTGAAGGCCGGAGCGGCCGCCGTGCTTGCCGAACGCGATCCCTTTCACGGCGAGCCCGCAGCCCCCGTGCTTCTCGCGGACAACAGCGTGCAGGCGCTCGGATGCATAGGTCACGCCTGGCGCGCATCCTTTGCGGGCCGCGTGGCGGGCATCACCGGCACGGCGGGCAAGACCACCACCAAGGAGCTGCTGGCGCACATTCTTTCCATGCGCGGCAAGACCGCCAGAAACCGCATGAACCTCAACTCGCAGATAGGCATGCCCATCTCCATGATGGCCGCCGACGGCGACGAAATGTTCTGGGTCATGGAAGCGGGCATCAGCCATCCGAACGACATGGACGAACTCGGCCCGATCATGGAGCCGGATCTTGCCATCATTCTCAACGTGGGGCCGGGGCACGCTCTCGGCCTCGGCGGCAAGGGCACGGCCTACTACAAGTCGCGCCTGCTTGCACACATCAGAAAGGGCGGGCTCGCCCTCGTGAGCGCCGACTACGAAGACCTCGTGCGCGAAGCGCGCGCCCTGCGGCCCGATGCGGTGTTCTTTTCCACCAAGGGCAAGCCGGTGCCGTTCCGCGCAGGCTATCTCGGGCTTGACGAAAAGGGCCGGGGGAACTACCGTCTCTGGCTTGACGGCGAGGAGCTCGACGTTTCCTGCGCCCTTTCCGGCCCCTATGCCGCGGAAAACATCATTGCCGCGGCGGCCGCGGCCCGTCTGTTCGGGCTGAGCGCCGAGGAGATCCGCAAGGGCGTGGAAAGCGCGCCCTTCCCCGCCCAGCGCTTTGCCAGGCTCGACGTGCCCGGCTGGACCGTCATCGACGACACGTACAACGCCAATCCCCTTTCCGCCTCCCGCATGATCGAGGCCGCGGCAGAACTTGCCAAAGGCCGGACCTTCGTGTGCGTCATGGGCGCCATGGGAGAACTCGGCGACGTGGCCGCCGCCGAACACAGAACCCTGGGCCGCACCCTGGCCCGCGCCGGATGCGCGGCCGTGTTCTGGACCGGCGAGCACGCCGAAGAGGTGAAGGAAGGTCTTGACGAGGAACGTTTTCCGGGCTTCTTTGCCGACGTGCCGAAGCCCGAGGACTTTCTGCCCGCACTCAGGCGCTGGGAGGACGGCCGTCGCGACGACAAAAGCGGCCTCGTGCTCTTCAAGGGCTCGCGGGTCAACCGGATGGAACGTCTCGTAACCCTCTTCACGGAAGAGAAATCCCATGCTCTATAACCTTCTTGTGCCCTTCAGTCAGGACATCTCCCTGCTGAACGTGTTCCGCTACATCACGTTCCGTTCCGCCGGGGCGCTCATCTTCGCGCTGCTGTTCACCATCATCACGGGCCCGTGGTTTCTGAAAAAGCTCACGGCCCTCAAGGTGGGACAGCCCATTCTCTCCTACGTGCCCGAACATCAGGCCAAGGCCGGAACCCCCACCATGGGCGGCCTGCTCATCATGGCCGGGGTCATCTTCTCCACGCTGCTGTGGGCCGATCTCTCCAACGTGTACATCTGGCTCACCCTGCTCGTGTTCGTGGGCTTCGGCGTGGTCGGCTTTGTGGACGACTACACCAAAATACGCCACCATGAGAACAAGGGCCTCTCCCCCCGCGCCAAAATGCTCGGCCTCATCGTGGTCTCCGTGGCCGCCATCAGCCTGCTGCTCATGGAACCCGCCTATTCCAGCCGCCTTTCCGTGCCCTTCTTCAAGCAGTTCATGCCCGACCTCGGCGTGTTCTACGTGGTCTTCGCCGTGGTGGTGCTCATCGCCTCCTCGAACGCCGTCAACCTCACCGACGGACTCGACGGCCTGGCCATTCTGCCCGCGGTCATGTGCTTCATGGTCTATGCCATCTTCATTTATGTAGCGGGCCACGCGAGTTTCGCCCAGTATCTGCAGGTGCCCGCCGTGCCGGGCGTGGGCGAAGTCACCGTGCTGTGCTGCGCCCTCATGGGCGCGGGCCTCGGCTTTCTGTGGTTCAACTGCTTCCCCGCACAGGTCTTCATGGGCGACGTGGGTTCCCTCAGCCTCGGCGGCGTGCTCGGCTTTCTTGCCGTGCTCTGCAAGCAGGAACTCATTCTCGTGGTCGCAGGCGGCGTGTTCGTCATGGAAACCGTGTCCGTCATCATGCAGGTCGGCTTCTTCAAGGCCACGCACGGCAGGCGTCTTTTCCGCATGACGCCGCTGCATCATCATTTCCAGAAGGGAGATCATCCGCTGCCGGAATCCAAGATCATCGTCCGGTTCTGGATCATTTCCGTGCTTCTCGCCATCATATCCCTTTCCGTTCTCAAACTCCGCTGAGGAATGCCGTCATGAGTCCTCTTGATCTTTCTCATCGCCGCGTCGCCGTCATAGGCGCAGGCAGAAGCGGTCGCGCCGCCGTCCGTCTGCTGCGCGAACTCGGCGCGGACGTGCGCCTGCTCGAAAAGAAGCCGGATCAGATGCCCGCGGATTTTTCCGCCTGGCTTGATGAAAACCATGTGCCCGTCTTCGGCGGTGAACACGCTCCCGCCTACTTTGAGGGCGTGGATCTCGTCATTCCGAGCCCCGCTGCGGCAAAGGCCGTGATCGAGCCTCTCCTGCCCGTGCGCGAAGACGGCTCGAAGGCCGAAATCATGGCCGAAACCGAACTTGCCTGGAGGCTGCTCGACGGCGAGCCCGTGATCGGCGTCACCGGCACGAGCGGCAAGACCACCACCACGAGCCTCTGTTCCGCCATGCTCGAAGCCCACGGTCTGCGCGTGTTCACGGGCGGCAACATCGGCGTGCCCCTCTCCGAATACGTGCTCGGCAGACGCCGCGGCGAACCGAAGGCCGACGTCATCGTGCTGGAGCTCTCGAGCTTCCAGCTTCAGACGTGCAGCTCCCTGCATCCGCGCGTGGGCATTCTGCTCAACATTTCCGAGAACCATCTCGACTTCCACAAGGACATGAAGGAATACACCGACGCCAAAATGAACCTCTTCGCCCGGCAGACCGAAAGCGACACGGCCATTCTTTCGCCCTCGCTCTCCCGCCTGCCCGGCGAATACGGCATGAAGGCCCGCGTGGCATTCCTCACGCCCGGCGCCCGCCCCTTCCCGGAGACACGCCTCATCGGCGCGCACAACCAGAGCAACGCCGAAGCCGCCTTCATGGCCGCCTCGATCTTCGGCGTCACCCGCGAGGAAGCCGCCCGCGCCATGCGCGAATTCACGCCCATCGCCCACCGGCTTGAGCACATCGCCGACATAGACGGCGTGCAGTACGTGAACGATTCCAAATGCACCACCATCGAGGCGCTCAAGGTGGCGCTTCGCGCCTTCGACAGGCCCGTGGTGCTGCTTGCCGGCGGCAAGTTCAAGGGCGGCGACGTGGAAGGCATGCGGCCGCTCATCAAGGAACACGTGCGCGCCGTGGCCCTCTACGGCGCCTCGCGCGAGCACTTCGAGCCCGCGTGGAAGGACGTGGCGCCCGTCACCTGGGACGAAACCATGGATCTCGCCCTCGCCCGCGCCCGCGGCATCGCGCAGAAAGGCGACGCCGTGCTGCTCGCTCCCGCCACTTCCAGCTACGATCAGTACAAGAACTACATCGAGCGCGGCAATCACTTCCGCGCCCTGGTGAACGCCATGCGGGAAGAGAAGGCATGAACCTGCGCAAGAAAAAACAACCCGCGCCCGAACAGACACTGCCCCCCGGGCCGGTGGACTGGTGGCTGCTCGCACTGCTGCTTCTGCTGCTGTGCGTGGGTCTTGTGGCCGTGCTTTCCGCAAGCGGCCCCATCAGTCAGCGCACCTACAACGAATCCTATCACTTCTTCCACCGTCAGCTCCAGACCATGCTTCTCGGCGGCGTGTTCGTGGCCCTCATCTGCTGGCTGCCGCGCTGGTTCATCAACAAGCTGCACTACTGGGGCATAGGCGTGGTGCTCGTGCTGCTCGCCCTCTGCCCCATCATCGGCCCCAGGATCAACGGCGCTCAGCGCTGGCTCGACTTCCACTTCATGATGGTGCAGCCCATGGAATTCGCCCGCGTGGCGCTCGTCATGTATCTGGCCTACTTCATGAGCTCCAAGCAGGCCATGATCCGCGAATTCAGCCGCGGCCTGCTGCCGCCCACGCTCATCACCCTCGTCATGTGCCTGCTGCTGCTCATGCAGCCCGACCTCGGCGGCACCATCATCATGCTGGCCATCCTCTTCTTCATGTGCCTCGGCGGCGGCACCAGAGGCGGCTATCTCATCATGGTTCTCATTCTCGCCGCCGTGCTCGTCGTCGCCCTCATCATCGTGGAGCCCTACCGCTGGGCCCGATGGACCGCCTACCTCGAACCCTTCGCCAACGCCCGCGGCTCCGGCTATCAGATAGTCCAGAGCCTGCTTGCCTTAGGATCCGGCGGTATCTTCGGCGTGGGGCTCGGCGGCAGCATTCAGAAAACCGTCTATCTGCCCGAAGCCCACAACGACTTCATCATGTCCGTCATCGGCGAAGAAACCGGATTCGTGGGCATCACCGTGGTCATGGTGCTGTTTGCGCTCTTTTTCTATCGCTGCTATCGTGTGGTGCTCGGTCAGAGAAATCTGCGCGACAGGCTCTCCGCCTACGGGCTCACGCTCATCATCGCGCTGAGCTTTCTGCTCAACATGGCCGTCATTCTCGGCAATGTTCCCCCCAAGGGCATTGCCATGCCCTTCATCAGCTACGGCGGCAGCAGTCTGCTTGCAAACATGATCTGCGCCGGTCTGCTGCTCAACTATTCGCGAACCGCTCGGGAGTAAGCATGGCTCTTCGCATCATCATCACCACCGGCGGCACGGGCGGTCACATCTTCCCCGCGCTCGCCGTCATCGAAGCGCTCAAAAAGCGCAGACCCGACGTCGAAGTTCTCTTCGTGGGCGGCGAATACGGCCCGGAACGCGATCTCGTGCAGCGCGCCGGCGTGCGCTTTGAAGGCCTGCCCGTGCGCGGCTTCATCGGCCGCGGCCTGAAGGCCGTTTCCGCCATGGCCGCCATGAGCCTCGGCGTGCTGCGCGCCATGGGCATAGTGCGCCGCTTCCACCCCGACGCCGTCATGGGCTTCGGCGGATACGCAGGCTTCGCCGCCGTGCTCGCCGCCCGTCTCATGCGCCGCCCCTGCGCCCTGCACGAACAGAACGCCGTCGCCGGCGCGGCCAACCGCATTCTCGGCAGGCTCGTCGATCGCGTGTGCCTCTCCTGGGATCAGCCCGCCGTGGGCGCCAGCTTTCCCCACGAGGTCTGCGTGCTCACGGGCAATCCCATCCGCGGCGGCATCGCGGCCCTCGGATCGGCCGAACGCGAAAGGCACGCCGCCCCGCGTCTTCTCGTCATGGGCGGCTCGCAGGGAGCCCGCGCCATCAACAACATGGTGACATCCATGCTGCCCGAGCTGCGAAAGGCGGGCATCGACCTTCTGCATCAGACCGGCGCGAACGAATACGACGACGTGCGCCGCCGCTACCTCGAAGCGGGCATATCCGCCGAGGAAACCGACCGCATCGTTCACCCCTTCATTCACGACATGGCAAAGGCCTACGCCGAATGCGATCTCGCGCTCTGCCGCGCCGGAGCCACCAGCATGGCGGAACTTGCCGCCACGGGCACGCCCGCGGTGTTCATTCCCTTCCCCTTCGCCGCGCACGATCATCAGACCGGCAACGCCCGCGCCATGCAGGAAGCGGGCGGAGCCGTGCTGCTGCCCCAGAAGGACGCCGAAAAGCTCGCCGCGGAAGGCAAACTCGCCCCCATGCTCATTGATCTGCTCAACGACGAAGCGCGTCTTGCCGCCATGCGCAAGGGCGCGCTCTCCCTGGCCCGCCCCGACGCCGCCGACGCCGTGGCCGCGCAACTTCTGGCCCTCGCGGGCGACACCTCCAAATAATCCGGGATATTCATGAACAACAAGATTCGCGCCATTCACATGATAGGCATAGGCGGCTCCGGCATGAGCGGCATCGCCGAAGTGCTCCTCAACCTCGGCTACAGCGTTCACGGCTCCGACCTTGCCAACAGCGCCACGGTGCAGCGTCTGCGCAGCCTCGGCGCGGTGATTCACCTCGGTCACGCCGCCGAAAACCTCGGCGACGCGCAGGTGGTGGTGCGCTCCTCCGCCGTTTCCGACTACAACCCCGAAGTGCAGGCCGCCCGCGAACGCGGCATTCCGGTGATCCCCCGCGCGGAAATGCTCGCCGAACTCATGCGTCTGCGCACGGGCATCGCCGTGGCCGGAACCCACGGCAAGACCACCACGACCTCCCTCACCGCCGCCATCTTCGACGCCGCCGGTCTCGATCCCACGGTCATCATCGGCGGCCTGCTCAACGCCTACCGCTCCAACGGTCACCTCGGTCAGGGCGAATACCTCATCGCCGAATCCGACGAATCCGACGGCTCCTTCCTGTGCCTGTTCCCCATCATCAACGTGGTCACCAACGTGGACTACGACCACATCGACCACTACGGCACCCAGGACGCCATCGACGACGCCTTCGTCGCCTTCATGAACAAGGTGCCCTTCTACGGCATGAACGTCATCTGCGCCGACGATCCCGGCGTGCGCCGTCTCATTCCCCGCATCAAGCGCCCGTTCGTGACCTACGGCTTCGGGCGCGACTGCCGCATCCGCGGCGAAATTCTCGAATGCGGAGCCGTGAACCGCTTCGACGTGTGGCTGCGCGGCCGCGACGGCGAGAAGAAGCTGCTTTCCAACGTCACTCTCGCCCAGCCCGGACGCCACAACATCCTGAACGCCCTCGCCGCCATCGGCGTGGCCCTTCAGGCCGGCATCGCGCCCGAAAAGTGCGTCGAAGGTCTGGCTGCCTTCTCCGGCGTGGGCCGCCGCTTCGAGCTCAAGGGCGAAAAGAACGGCGTGACCGTCATCGACGACTACGGTCATCATCCCACGGAAATCCAGGCCACCATCCGCACCGCGCGTCAGGTGTTTCCGGGCCGCCGCCTCGTCATGGTGTTCCAGCCGCACCGCTTCTCCCGCACGCAGGCCCTGTTCGGCGAATTCTGCCAGACCTTCGGCAACGTGGACAAGCTCTATCTCACCGAAATCTATCCCGCAAGCGAATCCCCCATTCCCGGCGTGAACGGAGTGAACCTCGCGCTCGGCATCCGTCAGTTCTCCAAGACCGACGTATGCTACAAGCCAAACTTCGACGAAGTGGTGGAAGCGCTCAAGACCGATCTTCGTCCCGGCGACGTGCTCATCACCCAGGGCGCGGGCAGCGTGACCACCGTGGGCCCCCGAGTGCTGGAGAACATGGCGTGAACATCATAGACAGACCTGCCCTCGCTCCGCTCACCACTCTGGGCATAGGCGGCCGCGCCCTTGCGGAAATACGCCTCGACGCCCCGGAAGACTGCCTGCGCCTGCCTGAGGCGCTTGCCGCCGTCGGGGGCTTTGTGCGCGTGCTCGGCGGCGGGAGCAATCTGCTTGTTCACGACGGCGATCTGCCGTTTACGGTGCTGCGTCCGCTCTTCGGAGCCAAGGGGCCCGACGGGCGGCCCGCCGAACCTGAAATTCTCGGCGAAGAGGACGGCCCGGACGGCAGACGCGTGCTCATCCGCGCGGGCTCCGGCATGCGGGTTCCGCATCTTCTCGCCTGGTGCGCGGCGCGCGATCTTGCGGGACTCGAAGGCCTGGTGGGCGTGCCCGGCCGCCTCGGCGGAGCCGTGGCCATGAACGCCGGAGCCTACGGGTGCAGCACCGCGCCGCTCATGCGCTCGCTCGACGTGTTCACCCCGGAAAAGGGCCTGCACACGCTCTCCCCCGAAGGCTGGAAGGCCGCCTACCGGCACTTTTCCCTTGTGGAACCCTGCGCGTGGTACATGAGCGTGTCCGTCACGCTTTCCCTGCGCAGGGCGGAGCCCGGCAGCGTGCGCGCCGTCATGAAGGAAAACTTTCTGCGCAAGAAAAGCGGTCAGCCCGTACATGAACACACGGCGGGCTGCGTGTTCCAGAACCCCGAAGGACAGTCCGCCGGACGCCTGCTCGACGCGGCGGGCATGAAGGGCAGAAGGCGCGGAGCCATGTTCTTTTCGCCCATGCACGCCAACTTCCTCGCCCACGACATGAAGTGCGGCGTGCCTGGCCTCTGCGAGGACGCGCTTTTTCTCATCCGCGAGGCGCAGCGCGCCGTGCGCGCAATATTCGGCGTGGAACTCGTCATGGAAGTCAAGGAGTGGTCGTCATGTCCCTGCTGAACGGCAATCACTCCCGCCGCAATTCCTATTCGCAGCGCCGAAAAAGCGTGTCGGAAGCGCCTTCGCGCGCAAAGAAGTCCGGCGGCAACCGCCGCAGGAGCGCCGCGCCCGCAAAAAAATCATCGCGCCGGTCAAAGCTCCGTCTGCCCGCCGTGCATGTAAGCTCCCGCGGCGTGCTTCTCGCGCTTCGCGTCGTGCTCGCCCTCGCCCTGGTGGGACTCTTCTTTTTCGGCGCGGGCCTCGGCCTCGTCAAGGCCTACAACTTCTGCACCACCAGCGACTATTTCGCCGTCACAAGCATACGCGTCACCGGCAACTCGCAGGTGAAGACCGAAGACATTCTCAACGCCTGCGGCCTGCGCAAGGGCGAAAACAGCCTTCTTGTGAACGTTCACAAGGCCGAACAGAAGCTCGTGGACAATCCGTGGATCGAAAACGTATCCATCCGGCGCGAGCTGCCGGGCTCGTTCACCATCACGGTGAAGGAGCGCGTGCCGCTGTTCTGCGCCCGCAAGGACAACACCCTCTATTACATCAACGCCGCCGGCGAGATCATCGCGCCCGTGTCTGCGGACAATTTCCGCTCCCTGCCGGTGCTGGAAATAGGCCCCGGCGGCGACGAAGCCCTGCCCATGGTGGCCGAGTTCGTGGAAGAGTTTCGGCACGCGGGTTTTCCCTTTGACATATCCCAGATTTCATGGATACGATTGAGCGCGGGCGGAGGCTTTGAACTGTACTGGGAAACGCGAAGGCTCCGCCTGAGTATCGGCGTCGAGAACTGGAAGGACAATCTCAGACGCATCGCTTCGGTGGTTACGGACATTGAAAAAAGGAAGGAAACAGTCATGGTCACCAGCATCCGCGCAGCCGACGGGCAGGTGTGGATGACAAAGGCCGAAGACCAGGAATAGCCCCCTTTTCCATCATAACGGAACGCTGGCTCCAAGAGCCTCCGACGCCTTGCGGCAGACTGGTTATCCGGCAAAAAAATGCTGGACAATTCGTCATTTTTGTGCTGCTTTTTTCAAGTCTATATTTAAACGAGGCATCTCCTTTCACAGGTATGCTCAGGTCATGGGGAGCTTATCAATGCCAAAATCCGAACTCATCGTCGGCCTTGACATAGGCACGACAAAAATCTGCGCCGTTGTCGGCGAACCCTCCGAAAACGGAATAGATATCATCGGGATAGGCACAAGTCCCTCCAACGGCCTGCGCAAGGGCGTGGTGGTCAACATCGATCAGACGGTACAGTCCATCCGCAAGGCCGTGGAGGAGGCCGAACTCATGGCCGGATGCGAAATCAAGTCGGTGTACGCGGGCATCGCGGGCAGCCACATCAAGGGCGTGAACAGTCACGGCGTCATCGCCATCAAGGGCGGCGGCGAAGTCACCCAGCATGATGTCGATCGCGTGCTCGACGCCGCCAAGGCCGTGGCCATCCCCATGGATCGCGAAGTCATCCACATTCTGCCCCAGGGCTACATCGTGGACGAACAGCGCGGCATCGCCAATCCCATCGGCATGTCCGGCGTGCGTCTCGAAGCCAACGTGCATATCGTCACCGGCGCGGTCACGTCCGCGCAGAACATCATCCGCTCCTGCAACAGAAGCGATCTTGACGTCTCCGACATCGTGCTCGAATCCCTGGCGTCCTCGAAGTCGGTGCTCACCGAGGAAGAACGCGAAATCGGCGTCGCCATCGTGGACATCGGCGGCGGCACCAGCGACATCGCCATCTTCACCAACAACGCCATCAAGCACACCGGCGCCGTGGCGCTCGGCGGCAACAATCTCACCAGCGACATCGCTTTCGGCCTGCGCACTTCCATTTCCGCGGCCGACAAGATAAAAATCAAATACGGCTGCGCCCTCACCGACATGGTCCGTCCCGACGAGACCATCGAAGTGCCGGGCGTGGGAGGGCGGCCTTCCCGCACGGTGGAACGCCGCGTCCTTGCGGAAATCTGCGAACCGCGCATGGAGGAAATCCTTGCGCTTGTGTATCAGGAGCTGGAACATTCCGGGCTCAAGCGGCAGCTTGGCGCGGGCGTCGTTCTCACGGGCGGCGCGGCACTCATTCCCGGCTGTGCGGAACTTGCGGAAGAAATCTTCCAGCTCCCCACCCGGCTGGGGTATCCCCGCAACGTGGGCGGCCTGAAAGACGTCATCAACAACCCCAAGTTCGCCACGGCCGTAGGCCTGCTTTTCTATGGGGCGGAAAAGGAAAATGAAGACGCTCCCGTGCGTTTTGCGAGCGCCCCCTCTTCCGCTGCCGAATCCAGCCTGTTCCACGGGGTGTGGGAACGCATGAAGCGCTGGTTCGGAGATATTCGTTAATCTGTCGAACACCCGGAGACATGCTATTATGGACGATATGGTTCCCGATACAGAACAGGCCGCAAAGATCAAGGTCATAGGCGTGGGCGGCGGCGGCGGAAACGCCGTGCAGAACATGATCAACTCCCGCCTCGAAGGCGTCTCCTTCATCTGCGCCAACACCGATATGCAGGCCCTCTCCCGTTCCCTCGCCGAAGAGCACATCCAGCTCGGCAAGGAACTCACGAGGGGTCTCGGCGCCGGCGCAAAGCCCGAAGTCGGACAGGCCGCCGCCGAAGAAAGCGTGGAAGACATCCGCAAGGTCATCGACGGCGCCGACATGGTGTTCGTCACCGCGGGCATGGGCGGCGGCACCGGCACCGGCGCGGCTCCCGTCATCGCCAAGGTGGCCAAGGAAAAAGGCGTGCTCACCGTGGGCGTGGTCACCAAGCCCTTCCGCTTTGAAGGCGAAAAGCGCATGAAAGCCGCCCTCAAGGGCATTGAAGAGCTCAAGCAGCACGTGGACAGCCTGGTCATCATTCCCAACGACCGCCTGCTCGCCATTGCGCCCAAGAACGCCAAAGTCACCGAAATGCTCAAAAAGGCCGACGACGTGCTCTACGACGCCGTGCGCGGCGTGACCGACCTCATCACCAAGCCCGGTCTCATCAACGCCGACTTCGCCGACGTGCGCACCGTCATGAGCCGACAGGGCATGGCCCTCATGGGCGAAGGCCGCGCCTCGGGCGACAACCGCGCCCTCGACGCCGCCAAACGCGCCATCACCAGCCCCCTGCTCGAAGACCTCTCCATTACGGGATGCAAGGCCATGCTGGTCAACATCACCGCCAATGAGGACATCGGCATGGACGAATTCAGCTCCGCCGCGTCCTACATCGAAGAGGCCGCCCGGGGAGCCAACGGCGAAGATCCCGAAATCGTGGTCGCCATGTCGCTGGATGAAAGCTGCGGCGAAGAAATCCGCATCACCGTCATCGCCACCGGCATCGAACCCGAAGCCGAAAAGCCCAACAAGACCGGCACCGGCACCGTGGTCACCATGAACGGCGGCCACGACCAGAACGTGCCTCCCGTGGTCCAGGGCTACCCCACCCGCCCGCGCCATACCCGCGATCCGCACGACATCCTCGCCAGACCCAAACTCTACAGCGAATATCCGCAGGACGATACCGATATCCCCGCCTACCTGCGCTTCCAGGAAAAGGCAAAGCAGTACCAGGAACCGGCCGAAGACTTCACCATAGAAGAAGACGACAGCCCCGCCTACCTGCGCAAACAAAATCACTAACCCCCAAGCCTCCGGTCAAAAGCCGGAGGCTTTTTTTGAAGAGAGAGGGGGAGAGATGCGGGGGAAGGAGGAACCCCTTTTGAAAAAGGGCTTTCCTCCTTCCCCCGCACCCCCATCCTCCTTCCTGAAACTTTTGTTTGTGAGGGGAACAGGCTCATGAGCGGGGGCCGGCGGGGCGTGCTGTTCCCAACTCCAGGGCAAAAAACGAGAGGAAAAGATTCGGGAAATGCCGCCTGAGACATGATGCATGAAGCGTAATGAAGACAGGAAAACGTCGTCGCTCCTGCATTCGTCCGTCAAAACGCGGCAAAATGAGAGAATCCGAGGCATGTTGCGGCGTGAAACAGGGCGGAAAGAAAATGTTACATTGCTGAAAATCCGCATGCCGCAAGGGATACAGGGACGATGCGGAGCAAATTCCCTGTCCGTCCTCTTGCGTATCGCAAAAAAGTCCGGCATAGAGGATTCTCGGCCATCGGCGAACATTCTGCCGATAAAAACACTGCAACCTCAAGATGTTACAGGGACAGCTCCGCTGTCTTCAAGGAGGAACCATGAAACTTGCCCGCTTCGGCGTAACTCTTCTTCTCGCCGTCACGCTTTTCGTCTCCCCCTGCTTTGCCGCCGATCTTCCCCAGTCCGGCAGCCTCACCCCGGCCCAGACCACGGAACTCGTGAATGACCTCGGCGACGACCTTGTGGTTCTCGACGTGAGAACTGAGGCGGAATTCCACGACGGCCACGTCAAAGGAGCCATCAACATTCCCGTGGAAGAGCTCGTCTCCCGCATTCAGGAAGTGCCGGAAGGCAAACCCATGCTCATCATCTGCCGTTCCGGCCACCGCGCCTCCATTGCCTTCAAGATTCTGCGCGAACAGGGCCGTTCCACCGATCAGGTGTGGTATCTCACCGGCTATACCGACTACAGCTCCGGCGCGCCGCGCTTCTACAGATAACCTTCGTGCATGAGCCTCGGGGCTCCGCAGCAATTCCGTCGGGGGGAACCTTCCCCCCGATTTTTCTCCGCTCAAAACGCCAGCCCCGCCTCACTCCGCAACACTCCTCCGCCCCTTCATTCTCCGGCACGCCTGCCCACAGCTTCCTTTTTCCCCCCAAAAAAACCCGCTCGCTATTTTCTCCACTGCTCCGACTCTCTTTTCCCGGAGCGATATTTTCTTCCCTCGAGTGCCTCCATTTCCCGTTTGCGCAAGACACGCTCTTCGGCCTGCGGGACTTGCACGACGGCGGCTGCGTTAACGCCGGAAGTGAATTCCGACTACGCGCTGCCGTCGGCCGGGCTCCTGACGTCGCCCGGGGCCCCAGTGCGTTGAAAGACGGCCTTCCGGCAGGCACTCCCCCCCTTCGCCCTTCGCTTCGGGCGTAATTTTCCCGTTCCCCCTGTCCTGCCGATCCGGCGAAGCCGGGAGGCAGAAACAGGGGGGCGCGGGGGGAATTATTTCTGACCTTGCAGACTTCCGAAAAACGCACAGCCCCGTTTGCGCAAGACACGCTTTTCGGCCTGCGGGACTTGCACGACGGCGACTGCGTTTAACGCCGGAAATGAATTCCGGCTACGCGCTGCCGTCGGCCGGGCTCCTGATGTCGCCCGGGGCCCCAGTGCGTTGAAAAACGGCCTTCCGGCATGCACTCTCCCCCTTGCCCTTGGCTTCGGGCATAATCTTCCCGTTCACCCTGTCCTGCCGGACCGGCGAAGCCGGGAGGCAGAAACAGGGGGGCGCGGGGGGAATTATTTCTGACCTTGCAGACTTCCGAAAAACGCACAGCCCCGTTTGCGCAAGACACGCTTTTCGGCCTGCGGGACTTGCACGACGGCGACTGCGTTTAACGCCGGAAATGAATTCCGGCTACGCGCTGCCGTCGGCCGGGCTCCTGATGTCGCCCGGGGCCCCAGTGCGTTGAAAAACGGCCTTCCGGCATGCACTCTCCCCCTTGCCCTTGGCTTCGGGCATAATCTTCCCGTTCACCCTGTCCTGCCGGACCGGCGAAGCCGGGAGGCAGAAACAGGGGGGCGCGGGGGGAATTATTTCCCCCGCATGCCTTTTCTGCCTTTCAGCCTTTCCCATTTGCTGAAAAGTGCTGGGGCGTGCGTTTTTTTAGAAATGGGGCGGTCTGGTGTCTTGCGTTTTCGGGGCAACGGGTCTAACGTTTGGCCGCCTTTGCGTCTTTATTCATGCGGGGCGCACACGTTCAGACTCGGGGAATTTATGGAAACGTTTCTTCTGGCACTTCTGCTCATGGCGGCGGGGGCGCTGCTTACGGGCGCGATTGCGCTGCGTCCGGTGAGTGCAGGCACGAACAGGACCGCCAACTTCATTGGTCCGGCCTGTGCGGCTGCGGCCTGCATGCTCGGCGCATACGGTCTTTTTTCCGGCGGCTGGAGCAGCGCGGAGAGCTTCATGCTCCCCTGGGGGCTTCCGTTCGGCGCGTTTGCGTTCGGTCTGGACCCGCTCTCCCGTCTTTTTCTGCTGCCCGTGTTTGCGCTGGGCTTCACCTGTGCGCTTTCCGGGTGCATTTCGCTGCGGCACAGCGATCCGGCCGAGCACAATCTCGGCGCGCACTGGCTTTTCTATCTGCTTCTGCTGCTCGGCATGACCTGCGTGATGACCGCACGGGACGCGCTTTTCTTCATGCTCTCGTGGGAGATCATGTCGCTCTCTCCGTTCTTCCTCATCGACTTCAACGACCGCGACAGTCAGGTGCAGGACGCATCCTGGGTCTATCTGGTGGCCGCGCATCTCGGCGCGGTGCTGCTCATCGCCTTTTTCGCTCTGCTCTGGCAGCAGAGCGGCTCCACGCTGTTCGCCGTCATGGCCGCCAAGGCTCCCGCGCACGTCACTGCGCTGTTTCTGCTGGCGCTCTTCGGCTTCGGCGCAAAGGCCGGTCTCGCGCCTCTGCACGTCTGGCTTCCGGAAGCCCATCCCGCCGCGCCGAGTCACGTTTCCGCCCTGCTCTCCGGCGCCATGCTCAACGCCGGTCTTTACGGCATCATCCGCTCCTTCGACTTCTTCGGCCCGGCGCAGTCCCTGCCCGGCTGGTGGGGCTGGCTGCTCATGGCCGTGGGCATTCTCACCGCTCTCATGGGCATTCTGAAAGCCCTCGGGCAGAGCAATCTCAAGCGTCTGCTCGCCTACTCCAGCGTGGAAAACATGGGCCTCATGGTCATGGGAGCAGGCATCGGGCTTGTGGGCATACACAGCGGCAGCGCCTGGGCCGCCGCTCTCGGCTTTGCCGGATGTCTCTTCCACATGCTCAACCACTCCGCCTTCAAGGGCCTGCTTTTCCTGTGCGCGGGCGAAGTGCTGCACGCCGCAGGCACCGTCAACATGACCGCCCTCGGCGGCGTGCAGCAGCGAATGCCCATGCTGGGCGCTCTCTTCGCCCTCGGCGCGGCTTCCATTGCCTGCCTGCCTCCCTTCAACGGCTTTGCCGGTGAATTCGTCCTCTCCCTCTCCATGCTCCGCTCCCTTGAACTCCCCGGGATGGAACAGAAAATCGCCATGCTCGCCTGTCTCACCGGTCTCATGCTCACCAGCGGCCTTGCCGCCGCCGTGTACGCCAAGGCCTACGGCATGACCTTCCTCGGTCAGCCCCGCTCCGAAGCGGCCGCACACCTGCACGCGCCGGAAAATCGTCTGCTCCTGCCCCTCTGCCTTCCCGCGGCCGCCTGCGTTCTCGGCGGACTGTTCGCTCCCTGGGCCTTCAGCATGATTCAGCCCACGCTGGACTTCATTCCCGTCATGCACGCGGGCCTCATTCAGCCCGCGGCAGGCGTCATCGACGCCACGGAAACGCTGCTCGGCAAGATCTCTCTGTTCGGCGGCGCGGCCCTTGTGCTCGTGCTCCTTCTGCTTCTCGTGCGCCGGGCGCTGCTCGCAAGGCGCGGCGTCAGACGCGGCCCGGTGTGGGGATGCGGCTACCAGTATGGCACGCCCCGCATTCAGTACACCCCCGCCTCCTTCGTGGAGCCCGCCGCCCGCATCTTCGGCTCCGTCATGGGCACCACCGTGTCCGCGCAAAAGCCCGAAGGCTTCTTCCCCGCGCCCGTCTCCCTCGACGCGGACGCCCCGGACGTGGTGCGCAGCCGCTTCTACACGCCCATTTTCCAGTGGACCGAACGCGCCTGCAACACCCTCAAAATTCTCCAGAACGGCCGGGTCAACATGTATATTCTCTACATCCTCGTCACGCTGGTGGCGCTTCTCATCTGGGGGATAGCATAATGAACCTCTGGCTCTATCTCGCCGAGCTTACCCTCGCGCTTGTTCTTGCGCCGCTCGCCCTCGGCATCGTCAACCGCGTGAAGGCCAAGTTTGCCGGAAGACGCGGCAAGCCCCTGCTCCAGCTCTACTACGACCTCGCCAAGCTCATCCGCAAAGGCGAAGTGCTCGGCAACGGCACTACCTGGGTATTCATTGCAGGCCCCGCCGTGGCCCTGGCTTCCTCCGCAGCCGCGCTTGCCCTGATCCCCCTCGGCGGCGTATCCTCTCCCTTCGCCTTCCAGGGCGACTTCATCCTCTGCGCCTATTTGCTCGGCATGGGCCGCTTTGCCACCATTCTCGCCGCCCTCGACACGGGGTCTCCCTTCGAGGGCATGGGAGCAAGCCGCGAAGCCCTGTTCGGCGCACTCGCCGAACCCGTGCTCTTTCTTGCGCTGCTCGCCGTAGTCACCGCCGCGGAGAGCCTCGGCGTGCAGAAGGAACTCTCCCTCTCCACTCTCTTCAACGGATTCGCCCCGCAGGCCTGGCTCAGCGGCCGACCGGAACTTGTCATGCTCGTATTCGTCATGGGCGTGCTCCTGCTCGTGGAAAACTGCCGCATTCCCGTGGACGATCCCACCACGCACCTTGAGCTCACCATGATTCACGAAGTCATGGTGCTCGATCACTCCGGACCCAACCTCGCCTTCGTGCTTTACGGTTCCGCCATCAAGCTGTGCCTGTTCTCCTCTCTGCTCACGGGACTCGTCCTTCCGGTCATGCCCGTCTGGGCGCACACGCTCTGCTCCCTGCTCGGACTCTTCCTTGCCGCGTGCGCCGTGGGCGTCATCGAATCCGTCATGGCGCGCCTGCGCATGCATGTCGTACCCGCGCTCATCGGTCTCGCCGGCTCCGTCGCCGCCTTCGTTCTCATTCTGACCCTGGTTCGGTAGCCTATGTCCTCGCTCTTCCAGTTCGTCATTCTGCTGCTGCTCATCACCGACCTCATCATGCTCTGGTCGGGACGCATTCTCATGCTCATACGCCTCTCCGCCGTGCAGGGCGTACTGCTCGCCGCGCTGCTGCTCCTGCCCGTGAACGGAGGCCTCGACGCCGAACACGTTTTCCTTGCCGCGGCGGTGTTCGCCCTCAAGGGTGTGGGCTTCCCCGTCTTTCTCCGGCACGTCTGCCACAAGCTCGGCATCGAACCCATGGTGCGCCCCAGACTCGGCCGCATGTATCCCATGGCCGCCGGACTCGCCGGACTCGCCTTCTCCCTCTGGCTCGAAGGGCGCATTCCGGCCGTGGTCGATCTCTTTCCGCCGCTGCTCTTTCCCGTGGCTCTCACCACGCTTTTCTGCGGCCTCATCCTCGTGGTGGGCTGCGCCAAGGCCCTCGCTCAGGTCACGGGCTACCTCGTGGTGGAAAACGGCATCTTCATTCTCGGCATTCCCCTCATGACCGAAGGTTCGGTCTGGTTTGAACTCAGCATCCTGCTCGACGTCTTCGCCGCCGTGTTCGTCATGGCCATCGCCATCAACCACATCAGCAGCGCCTTCGATTCCATCGACGTGGCGCGCTTCCGCAACCTGAGAGACTGACATGATCCTCGCCCTGCTTCTTCTCGTTCCGCTTCTGGCCGGACTTCTCATGCTCATTCCCGGGTCGTGGCCCCGCCGCGGTCTGCTCGCGGTCACCGCCGTCGCGCATCTGGCCCTCGCCTCGCTCACATTGCGCGACCTGCTTGGCGGCAGGCATCCCTCGGCCCTCTTCGGCCTGCTTCAGCCCGACATGCTCGGCACGGTCTTTCTCATGCTCGCCGCCGTGCTCTTCACTGCGGCATCCTTCTATGCCGTGGGCTACCTGCGCGACGAAGACAAAAAACACGTCAAGCGCGACATCCAGAAAGGCCAGCTCTTCACCAACGCCCCGGAAACGCGCTTTCTCTCCTGCCTGTGCTTCTTCGTGGCCGCCATGACGCTCGTCACCACCACCGCCAATCTCGGCGCGCTCTGGGTCGGCATCGAACTCACCACCCTCGCCAGCGCGCCGCTCATCTATTTTCACCGGCATCAGAGCTCCATGGAAGCCACCTGGAAATATCTCATGATCTGCTCGGTGGGCATCGCCCTTGCGCTGCTCGGCAACATTCTCATGAGCGTGGCCTTCCACAATCCCGCCGCGTCCGCCGTCGAAGGCATGGATCAGCTTTCCGCCTTCATGGCGAGCGCCCGCGGCATCGAGGGCACGGATCGCGTGCTCTGGCTCAAGGCCGCCTTCATCTTTCTGCTTGTGGGCTACGGCACCAAAATGGGCCTCGCGCCCCTGCACACCTGGCTGCCGGACGCCCACAGTCAGGCGCCCTCCATGGTGTCGGGCCTGCTTTCCGGCGCGCTGCTCAACTGCGCCCTGCTCGGCATTCTGCGCGGGCATCAGATCATGCAGGCCGCGGGCCTCGGCGAGTTCAGCGGCAAGCTGCTTGTGTTCTTCGGCCTGCTCTCCATGATCACCGCCGCGGTGTTCATCGTGGGTCAGGGCCACTACAAGCGCCTGCTCGCCTACTCCAGCGTGGAACACATGGGCATTCTCGCCCTGGCCTTCGGCGTGGGCGGCAGCGCCCTGTTCGGCGGCATGCTCCACGCCGTGTGTCACTCCCTCACCAAGTGCATGCTCTTTCTCGTGGCGGGCAACATTCTTACCCGCTACCATTCCCTGTCGAGCTACGACGTGCGCGGCCTCAGACAGGACATGCCTCTCTCGGGCGCGCTCTGGACGGCAGGTTTCCTTGCCATCGTGGGTTCGCCGCCCTTCGGCCTGTTCGTCAGCGAATTCATCATTCTGAAGGGTCTCTTCGCCCATGCCGGGCTCGCCGTGGCCCTCGTGTATCTCGCCGCGCTCGCCGTCATTTTCATCGGCATGTCCATTCCCGTGCTGCGCATGGCACAGGGCACGCCCCCGCACGACGTGCCCAGGGACTACCACGAATCCCTGTTCAGCGTGCTGCCGCCCGCCGCGCTGTGCCTCGTGGCCCTCGGACTCGGCCTCGCCGTGCCCGACTGGCTTGTGGAAACGCTCAACCGCGCCGCCGCGCTTCTGGGGGCCTGATGTTCAACTACAGAGAATCCATCGCCTGGAACGACATTCCCGTCATCGACATGGACGCGCTTTGCGCCTCGGTCTCGGAGCGCTGCCGCAAAGGCTGGCGTCTGCTGGCGTTTTTTGGCGTGCCCGATCCAAAGGGCACGGAAGTTCTGTGCATTCTAGCCGACGCCTCGGCCCGTCTGCTCGACGCCATGCGCGCCCGCCCGGGCCGCGCCTACGACGCGCTCACGCCGCACTGCCCGCAGGCGCATCTTTTTGAACGCGAGCTCTTCGAGACCTGGGGCATCGAACCCAGGGGGCACCCGTGGCTCAAGCCCGTGCGCTTCCGCCCGCAGGAAAACGGGCCGCGCTCGTCGCGCCCCGGCCCCGCCCAGACCGACTACTACCGCGTGGAAGGCGCCGAAGTGCATGAAGTGGCCGTGGGCCCCGTGCATGCGGGCGTCATCGAACCCGGACACTTCCGCTTTCAGTGCTACGGCGAAAACGTGATGCATCTGGAAATCGAGCTCGGCTTTCAGCATCGCGACGCGGAACATCTCATTCTGCACTCTCCGGCAAAGCTCGTGCTGCCGCTCATGGAGAACATTGCGGGCGACACGGCCGTGGGGCACGCCACGGCGTACTGCACGGTGCTGGAGCGGCTTTGCGGGGTGAAGATCACGAACCGGGCGCATCTTCTGCGGCGTCTGGCGCTGGAGCTCGAACGCCTGGCCAACCATACCCGCGATCTCGGAGCCATCGGCGGCGACACGGGTTTTCTGCCCACCTCGGCATGGAACGGACGCATTACCGGCGACTTTCTCAACATCACGGCGGAGCTTTGCGGCAGCCGCTTCGGGCGCAACCTGCTCTGCCCCGGCGGGATGAAGTGGGACGCCGACGCCGAGCTTTGCCGCTCGCTCATCACGAAGCTGCGGGCGGCCTATCGCGACGCGCGCGCCTCGGTGGACGTGATGCTGGAAACCTCAAGCGTGCTTGCAAGACTCACGGGCACGGGCAAGGTGTCGTTTGAAGACGCCCGCGCGCGCGGCCTCGTGGGCATGGCGGCTCGCGCCTGCGGCGTGTCCGTGGACGCGCGCATGGACTGGCCGCTCTGCGATCTCGACAACGGCGCGCTGCACAAGCGCATGCGCACCACCGGCGACGTGCTTGCCCGCACGCTTCTGCGCAGCGACGAACTGAACGATTCCGCAGCCTCGGCCGAAACCGATCTCATGCAGCTCGGCTTTTCGTGCGGCGAGGAGCCGTGCCGCGTTTCGCTGCCCGCCATGCCTGCGTCGCGGCTTGCGGTGGCGCAGGTGGAAGGCTGGCGCGGCGAAGTGTGCCACGTGGGCGTTACCGCGGAAAACGGCGACTGGCTCGCCTACAAGATTGTGGATCCGTCCTTCCACAACTGGACGGGTCTTGCCATGGCCCTGCGCGGCGAGCAGATTTCCGACTTTCCGCTGTGCAACAAGAGCTTCAACCTGTCCTACTGCGGGCACGATCTGTAAGGAAACGCCATGTTGAACATCATCAGGGAACGCCTGCATCAGGGCTTCCGCACGCTGAACTATCCTTTTGTGTCGCCCGCCATCAGCCCGCGCTTTGCCGGACTCCCCTCGCTCACGGCCACATCCTGCAAGGGCTGCGAAAGCCGCGCCTGTCTGGCCGCCTGCCCCACGGGAGCCGTGCGTCTTGCCGCTTCCGGCCCGGAAATCGACATGGGTCGATGCCTGTTCTGCCGCGCCTGCGAATCGTCGTGCCCGGAGCACAAGATCATCTTCACCCATGAGCACCGACTGGCCGCCTACAGCCGCGAGGCGCTCATCGTGCGCGGCCCCGCCGCCGGCGAGGGCGTCGAACAGCCCGGCATCCTGCAGGCTCGGGGAGAGCAGAAGCGCGATCTGTCGATGTTTTCCCGCTCGCTCAAGCTGCGCGAAGTGAGCGCGGGCGGCTGCATGGCCTGCGAGGCCGACGTCAACGTGCTCGGCACGCTCGTGTACGATCTCGGCCGCTTCGGCATCGAGTACGCGGCCTCTCCCCGTCACGCCGACGGCATTCTCGTCACCGGCCCGGTGACGGAAAACATGCGTCAGGCCCTGCTCGACACCTGGGAAGCCGTGCCCGAACCGAAAATCGTCATTGCCGTGGGCGTGTGCGCCATTTCCGGCGGCGTGTTCTGCAAGAGCCGCGAAGGGTGCGGAGGCGTGGATTCCGTGCTGCCCGAGGGCTCGGTGGACGTCTATGTGCCGGGCTGCCCGCCCAATCCCTGGACCATCCTCGACGGCATTCTCTCCGTGGCCTGGAAAAAGCGCATGGCACGGTAGCGAACGCGGGGCCCGCTTCCGGCCCCCGCTTTCGGCGGGCGCTTCCGCTGCGCTCCGGCCGGGATTCGACCGGAATCCGGCGTCCGCCTTTTTCGCCTCCTTTTGCCGCGGCGCACCTTCCTTCGCTGCCCGCAGCCGACCGCTGCCGCGCATTCCGGAGAGGGATCGCCCACGCATGCATGCGCTGCGTCTTGGCCCCGGCAGGAAAACCGACTGCCGAGCCTTTTCGCCCGTTCCGCCGCCTTTCGCACCCGCTGTTGCCTTCTGCAATCTTCGTCGCCTCTTTGCCGGTTCACACTCTCTCGCTGCGCCGGCCAGCCGCTGCGCCCTTTTCCGACGAGGACTTACCGGCCCGCCTCTGCACGCGCTGCGTCCGACCTCGGCATCTGCGGCGTCTTTTCCCCGCGCCTTCTGTTCGCGACCGCCGTTGACTTCTGCGCTCTTCCTTCCCTTTTGCCGCGTCACGCGCTCACGCTGAGTCGTTCTTCCAGCGCGGGCTTCGCCCCCGGAGCCTTTCTTCCGCCGAGATTTTGCGTCCGCCGCGCGTTTGCACCCGAGATGATCCCCCCTGCCGCATGTCCGGTGCCGCGCCCTTCTCCCGCAACGCTCGGGCCCTGCGCCTCTTGCCCCGACGAAGACCAGAGTCATGCACTTTTCCGCACCTCCGAGCCGCGAGGCTGCGGAACCAACGCACACGGTCTCTTTTTTTTACCTCCAAGCCCTTTCTTAACCAGTACAAAACTCCCTTGTTGCAGAGGCTTCACAAAAAGATTGCGCCCCTTGTCTGGACGAAACCCGCGCGACATGATATGGGGAACTCAATCCGGCATGCGCAATCACGCGCCGCGCGTCCGGTTCACCCTCTTTCAGGAGTAGCATTCATGCGAAAAGCGCTTCTTGCCCAGGCCCTCGCCCTGACTCTTCTGCTGCCTCTTACCGCCGTCGCCGCCGACTACCGGCCCGACGTGGCGGCGCATCGCGGCGCGAGCGGCTATCTGCCCGAGCACACCCTGCCCGCCAAGGCCATGGCCTACGCCATGGGCGTGGACTACGTGGAACAGGACGTCGTCATGACCAAGGACGGCAAACTCATGGTCATGCACGACATTCTCGTGGACACCACCACCGACGTGGCCAAGAAGTTTCCCGATCGCCATCGCAAGAACGGACGCTACTACTCTTCCGACTTCACCTACGACGAACTGCGCACCCTGCGCGTGACCGAACGCTTTGATCCCAAGACCGGCAAGGCCGTGTTTCCCGGCCGCTTCCCCGATTCGCCCATCGGCTATCAGATTCCCTCCCTGGAAGAGGAATTCTATCAGGTGCAGGGCCTGAACAAGTCCACGGGCCGCAACGTGGGCGTGTACGTGGAAGTGAAGGAACCCGATTTCTTCATGAATCAGGGTCTCGACATTCTCAAGGCCACCATCGACACCATGACGAAGTTCGGCTACAACTCCCCGGACAGCAAGGCCATTCTGCAGATTTTCGACTATGAGGCCGTGATCCGCGCCCGCGAGCTCGGCTGGAAGGGACAGCTCTGCATGCTGGTCACCGCGGGCGGCCAGGGCGCCAAGGACGACAAGGCCCGTCACAAGTGGCTGACCACGCCTGAAGGCATCAAGGAAGTGTCCAAGTACGCCACCATCTACGCGCCGAACTTCAATCTGCTCGCCGTGCCTACGGCCGACGGCAAGAGCTACACGCTGTCCAACCTCGGCGATCTGGCCCGTCAGAACGGCATGAAGCTGCATTCCTGGACGCTGCGCAAGGATTCCCTGCCCAAGGGCTTCAAGGACTTCAACGAAGTGCTCGACGTGTCCTTCAAGAAGCTCAAGGTGGACGGCATGTTCTCCGACTTCCCGGACCTGCTGGTGGAATACCTCAAGGCCAACAACCTTCGCTGAATCATTCGCCGACGCCCAACGGACAGCGCACACTCCCCGCGCTTCCGGCGGATAAAGCCATGACTCGCAGGCCGATCCCTTTTCCGGGGTCGGCCTTCTTTTTTGGTCCTGCGCCTGCGCCGGGCCGGAGGGGAGGCCCGCGCCATGATGAGACAAAGCCCCGGAGGCAAGACGCGCCCGTTGCGGCAGCGCTTTGCAGGACAAAAGGAAGCCCCGCAAGAAGCCGCACCGAAGGGAAGCGAAGCACCCGGAACGCCCGCTCCGATCCGCACTCCGGCCCCGCGAGCCGAGAACGCGACCGGCCCGGCCTCAGCCTCCGCACTGCCCTGAAAGCCGCCCCGACCTCTGCCCCGGTACTGCCCGGAAAGCCCCGTGCAGCGGCTCGGCGATATGCCCGTCCGGGCGGGCTCGCCTTCGCCGCACATTCGAGCAGACAGGGGCAGCATCTCTGTTCGCTCCGGATTCTCCCCGCGCTCCGGTTCCGAAAGTTGCCATCTCCCCCTCCGCGTTCCGCACTCCGCTTCAGCCCCTTTCCCCGCAGCCGTCCCCCGCGTCCGGCCCCGCGGACAAAAAAAAGCCCCGGAGGCCCGGGGCGAAGCATGAAGAAGGAAAACGAAGCCGGTTGAACCGCCCCACCGCCGGAACATGACCAGGCCGGGGCACGACACTTCGGAACATGACCAGGCGCAGGGGCGCAAAGATCACGGAAGACGGGAGGGCAGAAAACAGAAGCGGCGGACCAAAGACGGCCCGCCGCTCCCAAAAACGCGGAAAAACGCCGAAGAACTCCGCCAGCAACGCGGCAGACGTGCGGCGCGCAGAATTGCGGTCTGTTCAGGAACTTTTCGCGTTGCGCATCACAAGCAGCGACGCCGCAATGATGAGCGCCAGCGCGCACCACTGCCGCCCCGAAAGCACCTCGCCGAGAATGAGGAATCCGAACAGCGCGGCGGCCGCCGGTTCCAGACTCATGAGCACGCCGTAGGCCTGCGGCGGCACGATGCGCAGCGCCACGATTTCCAGCCCGTAGGGCAGCGCCGAGGCCAGAAAGCCCACCGCAAACGCCAGCGGCAGCACGTCGGCAATGACGTCGGGCTGAAAAAGAAGCGTGCCTTCCGCAAGAACCGCCCAGGGCACGGCCACCACCGTAGCCGCCAGCATGCCCCACGCGGCCACGCTCACGCCGCCCACGCCCGCGCGGCGGCCGAACACGATGTATCCCGCCCAACCCGCAGCCGCGGCCAGCGCAAAGGCAATGCCCGCCGGGTCTATCCCCGCATCGAGCCCCGACCACGGCAGAATAAGCAGCAGTCCGGCCACGGCGAGCACTACGCCGAGAAAGTCCGTCCAGCGGCGCGAAGCGCACACGGCCACCATCAGCGGCCCGGAAAATTCCACGGCCACGGCCACGCCCTGCGGAACGCGGGCAATGGCCTGGTAGAAACAGCCGTTCATGAACACAATGGCCACGCCGTACACGAGCACGCTTTTCCACTCCTGCCTGCGCGGCATGTGACGCCAGGGCCGCAGCCCCGCAAAAAGCAGCAGCGTGGCGCAGGCAAGGCGCAGCGCCACCGTGACTTCCGGCCCCACCTTCATCATGAGGAACTTGGCCTCGGACGTGCCGAGCTGCGTGGATGTGATGGACACCAGCAGCATAAGCACGCCGAGATACGGCCCTCCGACATGTCGCGCAAGGAAAGACACGGGCGAGTTACTTGGCAGGCCGGGGTTCCACGTGAATGACGATCTGTCCCACGCCGGGCAATCCGGAGCGGATTTCGTCTTCCAGACGCGAGGCAAGCTCGTGACCTTCGCCCACCGTGGCCGCGTCGGAACGGCAATGGAAGGTCACGGTCGTGCCTTCGTCGCCGTTGTACACGTGCAGATGATGCGCGTCGCCCAGAGGAGAATCCTGAAGGGCCTTGTCCACCACCTTCTTCACTTCTTCCAGATTCACGGGATGCGCGTCGCAGTGCGAACGGCCGCCCCTCGGCTCCATGTGCGAGACCACATACACCGCGCCCACGCGACGACGCAGATCCGTTTCATAGGCCGTCACCTTTTCATGCGCTTCGGCAAGCGGCATGTCGTCGGGCAGTTCGATGTGCACTTCCACGTGCATGCCGTCATCCTGCATGACGAGGCGCAGATTGTGAATCATGAGGCCGTGCAGCGACGCCAGACGATACGACGTGGCGTAGAAATCGCGATGGTTTTCCTCTTCCGGCTCCATGTGAACCGTGGTTTCGGCATCGGGCAGCACTCCGCGCACCACGTTTTCCAGCATGGTGGAAATTTCATGCGCCATGTCCACGCGCAGATCGGAAGGCACGGACACCACAAGTTCCACGAAGTGCCGCGCGCCGCTTTCCCTCACGCGCACGCTGCGGGCGGCATACGCGGGCGCGTTGGCCGCAAGGGCCGCGCGCACAAGACGCGCCTGTTCGCTCATGCCGCCGTCCATGAGCGTGAGCACCGCGTTGCGCGCCATGTTCCAGCTCACCATGAGCACAATGCCCGCCACGCCCAGCGCGGCCACGGCGTCGGCCTTGGTGAGCGCATGGTACAGCAGGGAATCAGGTTCGGCAAACGACGCCAGTCCCACGCAGGTCAGGCCCGC
Organism: uncultured Mailhella sp.; assembly: GCF_963931295.1. Classification (NCBI taxonomy): domain Bacteria; kingdom Pseudomonadati; phylum Thermodesulfobacteriota; class Desulfovibrionia; order Desulfovibrionales; family Desulfovibrionaceae; genus Mailhella; species uncultured Mailhella sp. The sequence continues at coordinate 211,963 of NZ_OZ007001.1, forward strand.
AAGCACCACCGCCGACGACCATATGTCGGTCGTGAAGTGCATGGCGTCGGCCTCCAGCGCCTGCGACTTGTGTTCCCGCGCCACCCTGCGCAGCATGGCCGAACGGCTGATGTCCACCGCCAGAGAAATAATCACCACCGCAAAGGCCCACCACGACGGCTCCACCGGCCCGGCCGAAAAGAACAGCCGCTCCAGGGCCTCGATGATGATCCACGCGCACGTGACGAGCAGCAGCACGGTTTCCGCGAGCGCGGCCAGACTCTCGGCCTTGCCGTGTCCGTAGGGATGCCGCTCGTCCGCCGGCTGCGCCGATATGCGCACCGCAAGACACGTGATGCCCGCGGCCACGAAGTCAAGCGTGCTGTGCAGCGCTTCCGAAAGAAGACCCAGGCTGTTGGTGGATATGCCCGCCACCAGCTTGATGACCGTCAGGAGCGCCGACCAGAGCACCGAAGAGGCGGCGGCCTTCTTCTTGGCGGCGTCGGCCAGTGCGGCCTCTTCCGCGGCGCGGCGTTCCTGTTCCAGTTTTTCCTGTTCGACCCTCTCCAGATCGGCGAGCGTCGTATCATGGTTATTGCTGTTGTCCATGAGCATCATCTCTTATGATAGAAAGTTCTCTGTTCCAAAGAACAGGACATCCTTTTAATAAGGCAAAAAATCGGAGTCAAGCGCCGGCCTCCCCATTTTTTTTCAAAAAATCCGCGGAACTTGCCCCCGTCGGAGAACTCGTGCGGACGCTTTTCCCGAAGAGACCGTCATTCCCATAAAGAAATTCTCCGCCGCCATGCAGACGAAAGATGCAGCACGCTCCGGCTTCTGCGTTGTCAAAGGTGTGCCGCGCCCGTTTTTGAAACTTTTTTGTTTCAAAGCGTGCCGTCATGCTGGCGGACGCCTCCCTGCCGGTCCGCGCCCGTTGCGCTCTCCCCGGGGACAATGCGTCTTCGGCGCGCATCCGGTTGCCTTGGCCCGTCAAAACGGCTATCGTTGCGGCGTTCATCATTTACAGCAAGGAGTGTTCCATGCCCAAGCACATTCTCATCACCGGCGCCACATCGGGCTTCGGCCTGGCCACCGCACGTCTCTTCGCCGCCGAAGGCTGGCACGTGGCCGGCACGGGCCGCAGAGCCGAACGTCTCGACGCCCTGCATCAGGAACTCGGCGACGCCTTTCTGCCCCTTCCCCTCGACATGCGCGACAGAGAAGCCGTGACCGAGACCCTGGGCAATCTGCCCGGCGAATGGAACGACGTGGACGTGCTTCTCAACAACGCCGGAGCCGCGCTCGGTCTGGAGCCGGCGCAGGAGTGCAGCCTCGACGACTGGGATGCCATGGTCGACACCAACATCAAGGGCCTGCTCTACGCCACGCGTGCAGTTCTGCCCGGCATGGTGGCGCGCAATCGCGGTCACATCGTCATGCTGGGCTCCGTGGCGGGCAACTATCCCTATGCGGGCGGCAACGTGTACTGCGGCTCCAAGGCGTTCGTGAAGCAGTTCAGCCTCGCCCTGCGCGCCGATCTGCTCGGCACCAACGTCCACGTGACCAACATCGAACCCGGCCTCGCGGAAAGCGAGTTTTCCATCGTGCGCTTCCACGGCGACACGCAGAAGGCCGCGAACGTCTATGAAGGCACGAGCCCCATCACCCCGCAGGACATCGCCGAAACGGTGTTCTGGGTGACCCATCGTCCGACGCACATCAACATCAACCGCGTGGAAATCATGCCCATCTGCCAGTGCCCGAGCGGCCCGCTGGTAAAAAAAGGCATGTAGTTCAAAAGCGCGCGGCCGGGAAACACTCATGGCCGGGTGCTCTTTTGTCGCGCACCGCATCCGGGCGGTTGAACGGCTTGTCCGCAAGGCGCATCCTGCGTCTGCGGCATGACGCGCCTTGCACGGCAAAACCGCCGACGCCGCCTGTTTGACGCAGAGCGGCAGAGGGCGCAACGGTCACGACCGCCGTTTTCGGGCGGCGCTCCCCTTTGGCGGGCGAACATCTGCGGCCCGGGCCCTCGTTTTCGATGCCGACGCCTCCGGCCGCCTTCCCGCCGCCTCGCTGCGCAAACGACGCGCCGTGGCTTTTTGCGCTTTCTCTTTTCTGCGCGCTGCGCCGCTCGAGGCAACGCCGACGCCCCGCGCCGACATTTCCCATCAGCGCCAGCATTTTCCGTCATCGCCGACGTTTTCCATCATTCCAGAAACAAGGACGCTTCCATGGAAGAAACCTTTGCCGAAGTCTGGCTTCCACACTACGTTTCCTATGGCGAAACCGACGCCATGGGCGTAGTGTATTACGCCGAATACATTCACTTTTTTGAACGCGCCCGCGGGGCCATGTGTCGTGAGGCCGGGCTCGGCTACGGCAAGATTGAAGAAGCGGGCTTCATGCTGCCCGTGCGCGAGGTTGAATGCCGCTATCGTTCCCCCGCGCATTACGACGATCACGTGCAGATTCACGCCCGCATCACGGAGTGGCGTCGGGCCTCGGTGCGCTTCCGCTACGAAATCTACAACGAAGACCGCACCAAACTGCTCTGTGAAGGCATGACCCTGCACGCCGTGGTCAACCGCGAAGGGCGTCCCGTGGCCGTGCCCGAATGGATCAAGGAAAAGCTCTCCGGCACGAAGTGCGACGCGGAAGGCGACTAGCCTTCTGCCGGACGCGGATTTCCGGCAAAACCGCGTCCGGCAGAAAACGCCCCGGCCTGCGCCGCAGCAACGCTCCCCAGGTGCGGCGCTTCCGGATGACGCCGAGTTTCCGCTCTCCCCGCACCCGTCTCACGCGCCGCAAAACGCCGCCCCTTCGCCGACGCTGATATTCTGCCGCAAAGGCTCTCCCCCGCCGGGGGAAGAATGCGGAGCGCGGCGTCATGTTCTCCAAGACCGTGGGGAGATGCCCCCCGAATGTCGCCCCTGACGCCTCCGGCAACAGCAAGGCAAACAGGAACTTCCCCGCGGAGTGTCCCTGCCGGGTACTCCTCGCGCTCTTCCCTCCGGCAGCGTCGGCCATTCCCAAGTCCGCGGACTGCCGAAACATCCGCCGCGCAGGTTCCCCGGTTCTCCGCACTTTGCCGGTCGCAGGCGCGATCCCGGCTCAATTCCCCGACTTTTGCGCCTGTTCGACGCAGCGCCCCGCCTTCGCCGCGGCAGCGCCATCCCGCAACGACACGAATCTCCGCGCCCCTCTCCCCCTCTCCAGGCCCGCAGCGCCGCCGAACACGTCGCTCCGCCCCGCCACCGCGCTCTTCCGGTCTCTGACTCTTTCCCCGTTCGCCTGCGACTTCTCCCTTTTCCCGAAGCCGCCCTCCGCTTCGTATTGCCTCTCAGGCTTTTTTTCTATATATTCCCTCGCAGGAAAAATCATCACTTTCAATCTTTTCGTGAGGCTCACATGAAACGTCTTTCCTGCTTCCTTGCGGCCTTCGCCGTGCTCTGCATGGCCGTCGGCGCTCAGGCGAAAACCTACGTCAACGGCATCGACGCCAACTATCCTCCCTTCGCCTACGTCGGCGAAGACGGCAAGCCTGCCGGCTTCGACGTGGATTCCATGGACTGGATCGCCAAGCACATGGGCTTTGAAGTCACGCATCAGCCCATGGACTGGGACGGCATCGTGCCCGCCCTCATGAACAAGAAGATCGACATGGTCTGCTCCGGCATGAGCGTTTCCCCCGAACGCGCCGCCGTGGTCGCCTTCTCCGAACCCTACTACTCCATCAAGAAGGTCATTCTCGTTCCCGCCGACTCCAAGCTCACCGCCGATCAGGCCATTCACGGCCCCACCAAGCTCGGCGTGCAGCGCGGCACCAACGAACATGAACTGCTCGAGACCAAGAAGGTCGAAGAAAAGCTCTCCTACGAACTGCGCTTCTACGATTCCGCGCCCCTCGCCGTGGAAGACCTGCTCAACGGCCGCATCGAAGCCATCGCCCTCGACAGCGCTCCCGCCAACGACGCCATCAACAAGGGCAAGCCCGTCAAGATCGTGGGCACCTTCGCCCCCGACGACGACTTCGCCGTCGCCATCCGCAAGGACGACAAGGAACTGCTCAACCTCGTGAACGAAGGCTACCGCAAGCTGAAGGCCGATCCCTACTGGAAGGAACTTCAGGCCAAGTACCTCTCCAACAAGTAATACGCCGCGTCCCGGGAGACCGGCTGTCCGGTCTCCTTTTTTATTGCTCATCCCGCGCCTTGCCCGGTTTCCGGGCCGGGCGCGCGCTCATGCCGGGCCCCCGGCCTTCACAGGCCGCGCGGCCGCAGCATGCATTCCTCATCCATACCGGGTTCAACAGTGCATATTCTTTCCACCATCATCGAAGCCTTCCCCTACATCCTTGAAGGCACGCTGGTCACCGTGGTGCTGGTGGCGGGAGCTCTTTCCCTGGGCTTCTGCCTCGGCGTGCCCATGGCGGTCGCGCAGGTGTACGCCCCCAAACCCGCCGCCCTGCTCGTCAGCTTCTATGTATGGTTCTTCCGCGGCGTGCCCGTTCTGCTCCTGCTCTTCCTCTTCTACTACGGCCTGTTCGGCCTCATCGGTCTCGACGTCGGCACCATAGGCGCTTCCTGCATCGTGCTCGGCATGACCAGCGCCGCCTATCAGTCCCAGATATTCCGCGGGGCCATCATGTCCCTGCCCGCCGGTCAGCTCAAGGCCGGGCGCGCCCTCGGCATGACCGACTTCCAGACCATTCGGCACGTCATTCTTCCTCAGGCTCTCAGGCTGTCCATTCCCGGATGGTCCAACGAATATTCCATCCTGCTCAAGGACTCCGCCATGTGCTTCGCCCTGGGCACTCCCGAAATCATGGCGCGCACCCACTTTGTGGCGTCCCGCACCTACGAGCACCTGCCCCTCTACATCACCGCCGGACTCATCTATTTCGCCATCACCATGGCGGGCGTGACCCTGCTCCGCCGCCTCGAACGAAAAGCCCGCATCCCCGGCTACAGCAACTCCGGCATGTGATGCCGGGAGACACCATGAACGCTCCTCAGAACGACACCCCCATTCTTCGCGCGGAACACTTCACCAAGTATCTTACCGGACGCAAAATCCTCGACGACTGCTCCATCAGCATGCGTCCGGGCGACGTCAAAGTGCTCATCGGCCCGTCCGGCGCGGGCAAGAGCACCTTTCTGCAGTGCATCAACTGCCTGCTCGAACCCGATCAGGGCGAAATCTGGCTCGGCGACCGCAAGGTCGATTTCAAAAACACTAGAGAGCTCTACGATCTGCGTCAGCACGTGGGCATGATCTTTCAGGAATTCAACCTGTTCGATCACCTCACCGCCGAACGCAACGTCGCCCTCGCCCTGCGCAAGGTGCGCGGCATGAGCCGCGCCGACGCCCTCGAACGCGCTCACGTGGAACTCGCCCGCGTGGGCCTCGAAGACAAGGCAAAACTCTATCCCGCTCAGCTCTCCGGCGGTCAGAAACAGCGCGTCGCCATCGCCCGCGCCCTGGCCATGGATCCCACCATCCTGCTGCTCGACGAACCCACCTCCGCCCTCGATCCCGAACTCGTGGGCGAAGTGCTCACCGTCATTCGCGATCTCGCGGCCCACGGCATGCCCATGATCATGGTCACTCATCAGATGGAATTCGCCCGCGCCGTGGCTACCGAAATTCTCTTCATGGAGGCCGGCCGCGTCATCGAACAGGGTTCCCCCGAAGAACTCCTCGCTCCCGGCGCCCAGACCCGCACCCAGGACTTCTGCACCCGCCTCTTTGAACTTTGCGGCGAGGCCGAACCCGCCCCGGAGGCTCAGAACTGATCATGTTCGATTTTCTCGATCCCACCTTCCTCACCACCCGCGTCATGCCCTACCTCGACCGCGGCCTCATGATGAGTCTCCAGCTCATTATTCCCGCCTCGCTCATAGGGGGCTTCATCGGCGTGGTCATGGGCGTCATGCGCGTGTTCGGCACCCCCTGGATGAAGCGCGGCACCGACGCCGTGGTGGCCGTCATCCGCGGCGTGCCCCTCACCGTGCAGCTCATGATCCTCTATTTCGGTCTGCCCAGCCTCCCCGGCGTGAAGATCTATCTTTCCCCCTACGCCGCCGCCCTCATCGGCTTCATCGTGTGTACGGCGTCCTATCAGTCGGAATACGTGCGCGGCGCTCTGCTTTCCATCCGGCAGGGGCAGATCAAGGCCGCGCAGGCCCTCGGCATGACAAGGTGGCAAACCATCTGGTCCGTCATCGTGCCCCAGGCCGTGCGCCGCGCCCTGCCCGGCTGCGGCAATGAAATCATCTACCTCATCAAATATTCCTCTCTGGCGTACATCGTCACCTGCATCGAACTCACCGGCGAAGCCAAGGTGCTCGTCTCCCGCACCTTCCGTCCCACGGAAGTCTATCTCGTGGCCGCCTGCTACTACCTCGTCATGGTGAGCGCCGCCACCTGGCTCCTCGCCAAGCTCGAAAAGAAGCTGTCCATTCCCGGATTCGGCGCGCAAAAATAGCGGCGCGGCAATCTTCCGCGGCTCTTTGCCCCGCCTCGCCCATTCCCGCCGAGCTTCGCCGAGCCCGCCCGGTTTGCTCCGGCCCGGTTCACGTCGTCCGGTCACGACTGTCCGGTTCGCTTCACCCCGAGGCTCCGGCTGCTGCTCCGGCAACGGCGCGCTCAGGCAACGCGCCCCTTGAAGAGAGACGCCTCACGCGCTACCATGGTTTCTTGCGGTGAAACACGCCGTCAACTTCTACCCCCAAGACGCATGACCTCACTCGATCGTATCCGTAATTTCTGCATCATCGCCCACATCGACCACGGCAAGTCCACCCTCGCCGACCGCATCCTTGAATACACCGGTCTGGTGAGCGCCCGCGAGGCCCGCGATCAGTACCTCGACAAAATGGATCTCGAACGCGAGCGCGGCATCACCATCAAGGCGCAGACCGTGCGCATTCCCTACACCGATAAGGACGGCTCCGAGTACGTGCTGAACCTCATCGACACCCCCGGCCACGTGGACTTCGGCTATGAGGTGTCGCGCTCCCTGGCCGCCTGCGAAGGCGCGCTGCTCGTGGTGGACGCCACCCAGGGCGTGGAAGCCCAGACCCTCGCCAACGTCTATATGGCGCTCGATCACAATCACGAAATCGTGCCCATTCTCAACAAGATAGACCTGCCGAGCGCCGATCCCGACCGCGTGCGCCAGGAAATCGAAGACACCATCGGCCTCGACTGCACCGATTCCGTGGACGTTTCCGCCAAAACCGGCCTCAACATCGACAAGGTGCTCGACGCCATCGTGCATCGGCTGCCCGCGCCCAAAGGCGACCGCAGCGCGCCGCTCAAGGCCCTCATCTTCGATTCCTGGTACGACAGCTATCAGGGCGTGGTGGTGCTCTTCCGCGTCATGGAGGGCACCCTCAAGCTCGGCGACATGATTCACCTCATGGCCGGCAACCGCGATTATGAAGTGGTGCGTCTCGGCGTGTTCTCCCCCGGCGTGGTGGACGTAAAGGAACTCGCCGCCGGCGAAGTGGGCTTCCTGTGCGCCAACATCAAGGAACTCGGCCACGCCCGCGTGGGCGACACCATCACCCTGCGCGACAACCCCGCCGACGAGCCCGTGCCCGGCTTCAAGGAAGTCAAGCCCATGGTGTTCTGCGGCCTCTACCCCACCGACGCCGCCGACTACGAAAACCTCAAGACCGCGCTCGAAAAGCTCCAGCTCAACGACGCCGCCTTCTCCTACGAACCCGAAACCTCTTCGGCCCTCGGCTTCGGCTTCCGCTGCGGCTTCCTCGGCCTGCTCCACATGGAAATCATCCAGGAGCGCCTTGAACGCGAATTTCAGGTGGAACTCATCGCCACTGCGCCGTCCGTCATCTACAAGGTGGACACCACCGACGGCAAAACCCTCACCATCGACAACCCCGCCAAGTTCCCCGACGGCTCCAAAATCAAGGCCCTCTACGAACCCTACGTGCGCATGGATATCCACGTTCCCACCGAATTCGTGGGCAACGTGCTCAAGCTCTGCGAAGAAAAACGCGGCATCCAGAAGAATCTCGGATTCATTACCACCAACCGCGCCGTCATCACCTACGACCTGCCCTTTGCGGAAATCGTGTTCGACTTCTTCGACAAGCTCAAATCCGGAACCCGACGCGCTATCTCAGAGTACTATACCCCCATCGACTACCGCGAATCCAACCTCGTCAAGCTCGACATCCTGCTGAACGGCGCGCCCGTGGACGCCCTCGCCGTCATCGTTCACAAGGACAACGCCTATCCCTACGGCCGCGCCCTCGCCCTCAAACTCAAACGCACCATCCCGCGCCAGATGTTCGAGGTCGCCATCCAGGCCGCCATCGGCAATAAGGTCATCGCCCGCGAAACCGTCTCCGCCTACCGCAAGGACGTGCTCGCCAAATGCTACGGCGGCGACATCACCCGTAAACGCAAGCTCCTCGAAAAACAGAAGGAAGGCAAAAAACGCATGAAACGCATGGGCAACGTCGAACTGCCCCAGGAAGCCTTCCTCGCCGCCCTCAAAGTCGGCGACGACGGGGGGAAGTAAGAGAGAGAGAGATGGATTGATTGGCGGGGGAAGGAGAAACCCTTTTGAAAAAGGGCTTTTCTCCTTCCTCCGCACCCCCATCCTCTTTCCGAAAACTTTTTATTTTTCAGTACGTGGGGCGCAGGCGTCGCGGCCCTTTTCCTGCCGCGTCCCATCAAGCGCCCCGGTCAAGCCACTCCCTCAGGGCGCGGCCTCCCCGGCTTTTTCTCTTCCCCGCAGAGGCAGCCGCAGCCACGCCGGCAGCGTCCGCGCATTCCCTCCCCCCCCCCAAAAAAAACGCCGAGTCTCCGATCAGACGCCCCATCCCGAAACACTGCGTTGCAGAAGGCACTCATGAACGACATTCGCATCCGCACGGCAACCACGGCCGACGTTCCGGCCATGCTGAACATCTACGCGCCCTACGTGCAGAACACGGCCATCAGCTTTGAGTACGACGTGCCCACCCTTCAGGACTTTGAAGGAAGACTCGCCCACACCCTCGCCCGCTACCCATGGCTCGCCGCCGAACAGAACGGCGACGTTCTCGGCTACGCCTACGCCTCGGCCTTCCACCCGCGCAAGGCCTACCAGTGGTGCGCCGAAGCCTCCATCTACCTGGCGCAGAACGCACGCGGCCGCGGCCTCGGAGCCATGCTCTACAACTGCCTCGAATCCCTGCTGAAAAAACAGGGAATCCTGCTGCTCTACGCCTGCATCGCCCGCCCGCCCAAAGAGGACGAACACCTCACCCTCGCCAGCATCCACTTCCATACCCGCATGGGCTTCCATACCGTGGGAGAATTCCCCCGCTGCGGCTTCAAGTTCAACCGCTGGTACGACATGGTCTGGATGGAAAAACGCCTCGCCGAACCCTCCGACCCTCCGCAGCCCTTCACCCCGTTTTCTGAAATAGAAGATTAGGAAGAAAGAGAGAGGGGGAGAGATGCGGGGGAAGGAGGAACCCCTTTTGAAAAAGGGCTTTCCTCCTTCCCCCGCCCCCCCCATCCTCCTTCCTAAAACTTTTATTATGGACGAAGAATTTCCGATAAGATAGGATGCAAACCTATCCTGTTCATTGTTTCGCAACATTGAAACAAAGCCTGTCCGGGAACGCGCCATGAAAAACATCCATGTTTCCGCCCTGTGTCTGACGGTCGCTCTTCTCCTGCCCGCCGCCCCTTCTTCGGCAGGCCATCTCTACTGTGACGACTACGGCAACTGCACCGGTTACACGGATGACGGCGAGTCCATACGTCTCTACACCGATGACTATGGAAACACCACCGGAACCATAGGCGACAGCTCCGTGCGTCTCTACTCCGACGACTACGGCAATACCACGGGCTCCATCGGCTCGGACAGCTTCCGCTCCTACTCCGATGACTATGGAAATACCGACTGGTAAAACCTTCTCTGCCTTTTCATTCCCCGCGTCCTTGCCCTCCGTCCCCCGCACATCTGGAAATATTTTCCTTTAACACGACTGTCCTGCGCAGGCCGGACAGGAGTCGGCCACCGCAGGTGGGAGCGACATGCGAGAGCTTCGGCATCCGCCACGTCCCGTTTGCGCAAGACACGCCGGGCGGCCTTCGGGACTTGCACGACGGGCATTGCGTTTAACGCCGGAAGTGAATTCCGGCTACTTTGCCCGTCGGCCGGGCTCCTGACGTCGCCGGGGCCCCAGTGCGTTGAAAAAACGCCTTCTGGAATACACTCCCCCCTTCGCCCTCTGCTTCGGGCATAATCTTCCCGTTCACCCTGTCCTGCCGAACCGGCGAAGCCGGGAGGCAGAATCAGGGGGGTGCGGGGGGAATTATTTCCCCCGCATGCCTTTTCTGCCTTTCCGAGCGAAAAAAACGCGGACCGGGGCGAGCCGATCCGCGCTGGTTGCCGGATGTAGGGGGGGGGGAGAATCAGCGTCGGACGCTGACGAGGTAGAGTCTGCCTACGGCGATGAGGAGCAGGACGGTATCGGGGCCCCAGGCGGCCATGAAGGGGGGGAGGGCTCCGCGCTGGCCCAGGGATTCGCCGAACATGGTGAGGGCGTACATGATGAAGGTACCCGCCATGCTGATGGCCACGGCGATGTAGATATTGGGAAAGCGGGAAACGATGGCAGCGCCGAGCACGGCCATGACCACGAGGGAGACGGCGTAGGCGATTTTTCCGTGCCACACGGTGCGCAGTCCGTCCACGTTGGAGCCTGCCGCGCCGAGCTGGTTGATGGCGTCGCCGAGCTGCCAGAGCGGGAGCTGCTGCAGGTTGTTGGATTCCGTGGAGAAGAAGAGTTCCGGATCCTGATGCAGGGGCAGTTCCAGTCGGGGAAGGCTTTCTCTCTGATAGGTATCGGGATAGAGGCGCACGGCGTCGGCGGCCACCCATCCGTTTTCGCTGCCCTTCACGCGGGGGGCGCGCACGATGACGTCCACGTCGGAACCGCCGTCCCGGACGTGGAAGGCGGAAAAGCCGGAACCTTCGCCGTCGGCTCTGAGCGTTTTCACGGACACGGTCCAGCCGCTTTCCATGAACCACACGTCGTCGAGGGTACGGTCGTCGAGGTTCTTCTTGCGCACCTCTTCCTGCCATATCTGCTGGGAATAGCGTTCGCCCTGCACGGCGAGCAGCTGAGAGCAGCAGAACTGCACGACGCCCCAGAACACGCCGCACATGACCAGAATGACGGCCACTGTGGCAAAGGAAATGCCGCCGGCGTGGAGGGCCGTGAGTTCACGGCTGCCGCCCATGAGGCAGAGGGTGACCACGGTGGCCAGCAGGAACACGGCGGGCAGGATCTGCGCGATGATGGAAGGCAGGCGCACGCCGAAGTACTGGAGCACCAGACCTATGCCGGAGCCCGCTTCAATGAAGATGTCCACGCGTTCCACGATGTCGGTGAGCAGGTAGATGCCCACGCCGAGGCCCATGATGAGCAGCAGCAGGCGGGCGTGCCGCAGGAAGATGTATCGGAAAAGCAGGCTCATTGCTCGGCCTCCTTCTTCTTTTTGCGGCTCTTGCGGGAATTCCAGTATTCGGTGATGCGCGGCATGCGCTCCTGTGCGGCGAGCCGCAGGCCGTAGAGGCCCATCAGCAGAAAGACCGCGTTGGGAACCCACAGGCCGATGGCCGGATCAAGATCGCCGCTTTCGCCGAGACTGATGCCCAGCATGAGCAGGCTGTAATACACGAGGAACAGAAGCAGCGCCATGAGCACGCCGGTCTGCTGCTTGAGGCCCTGAAACGACGTGGCAATGGGTATGACGAAGATGCACAGCACCACGCAGGCGATGGGAAACACGTGACGCTTGTGCCGTTCCACCACTATTTTGCGGGCCATGCGCGGATCGGTCTTCTGGAGCTCGCGTTCGTTCTGGGTGTCGTAGAGGCGGGCCCAGGTGTATTCCTTGGGCTTGACCGGGCCCATGTCCACGCCCTGGAACAGAGAGTCGAAGCTCAGGCGCACGGCGTATTCCTGAAAGCCCATGACCGAGAGCGCATTATCCTTTTCGGTGTAGCTGCGGCCGTTCTTGAGCAGAAAGATGAGTTCGCCGTTTTCGTAGTCGGCGTCGAGGCTGCCGTCGGGAGCAAGAATGGTCATGGTGGTGTCGGCGGCGCGCCGGTCTTCGACCATCACGCCGGCCATGGTGCCGGTGACGGGATCCACCTTGCGCGCAAACATGACCATGTTGGGCACGTCCTTGTTGAATACGCCGGGCTGCACCACCACGCGGGCGCTGCTGCTCGCGATGTCCAGCACTTCGGAACGAAAATGTCCCATGCCCCAGGCCTGCCAGTACACGGAAATCCAGAAGCCGAGCAGCGCGCAGAGCACGGAAAAGAGGAGCGGCGCGGGCAGCATCTGATACAGGCTCACGCCGCCCGCCTTGAGGGCGACGAGTTCCCTGTCTGTGCTCATGCGCAAAAAGGTGAGGAAGACCGCCAGCATGCAGGCGATGGGGCAGATGATGAGCAGAAAGAACGGGCTCAGATATCCGAACAGGCGCAGGGTATCCCAGATGCTCAGCTCAAGACCGAGGAGCATGTCGCGCAGCTGGAGCGCGCGGCCCATGAGGATGAACAGCAGGAGCACGGCCATGGACAGAAAAAACGTCTTGGCGTGCTCCAGGAACAGGCGTCGCTGGAGAAGATTCATGCGACGCCCTCGTCGGACTTGAGCGAAAGCAGTCTTTCCAGCGCCTCCTGATCGAGGGGCGAAAGATTGAAGCGCGCGCCGGCGCTGTCCAGAAGCTCGGCGGCGTCCGCGCCGGGGCAGTCGCGTCTGCGTTCCAGAATATAGGCAAGGGCGCGGCGTATCAGTTCTTCGTGCTGCATAACGGTGGCCATAGGCGTCTCCCCATGCGTCAGTCTTCGGCCGCGGCGGGACGCCGCAGCGGAACCAACCCATGATAACCCTTTTCGGAAAAATGATGAAGCGGGAAAAGCCCCTCTTCCCCGGCGGAAAAAACTCCGCGCTGAAGGACATCCGGGAAGCGGACCTGCACATGCCGGAAGCCTCGCACTGCGGGAGTCCGGGCCCGGGGCGCGCACGGCCCGCGCCGGAACATTGCCGCCCGCGTTCCGCCCGCGTCGTCGGCGTCCGACGCTTCCCGAAACGCGGATGAGGCCTCGCCGCAGAACGAGCCTGACGCCCGAACGCCGGATGCCGCACGCCGGGCATTTGCGCCGCGCGAAAGCGCCTTCCGCCGCCCGGGCATCCCACGCGGGAGACGCTCAAAGCAGCGCAGAGAGCGGAGCGCCAAGGCTGTCTCAGTGCCGCCCGCTCACGCCTTCCGCCGGAACATTGCCGCCGGACTCTCCTGCGGGCAGGATGCTCCCGCCGAAGGGCGATCAGGCAGGCCCTCGACGACGACACGCCGGGCGTCCGAGGAGGGGGATCCTTCCGCCCGCGTCTGCCGACAACGGGCAAGGCAGACAAGACTGCGCGGGGCATCGACGTTTTGCAGGACCGACGCCCGGGCGCAGCATCGTCCGCGGCCGAGGAGATGCGTCCCTCATGCCGCGGAGAGTCGGCCCCGCCTCCGGGAACAGGCCCGGGAGGCGGGGCATCCGAGTGCCGAAATCAGTCCAGCACCACCATCTCGTTGGGCTCGATCACCAGCGGACGGCAGGTCGGAGCAAATTCCTTCAGCGATTCCACGAACAGATCGGCGTTCTGCGCCAGCACCGGGAAGGTGCGGTAGTGCATGGGCATGGCCACGGGCGCGCCGAGCAGGCCCGCCGCCTTGGCGGCCAGCTTGCCGTCCATGGTGAACACGCCGCCGATGGGCAGCAGCGCAAGATCAAGATTGAAGCGGTCGGCAATGAGCGTCATGTCGCCGAACAGGCCGGTGTCGCCGGCGTGGTACACGGTGTGTCCGCCCGGCATTTCCACCACATATCCCACAGGAGAGCCCATGGCCGCGGAATGGAACGCCTGCGTCATGGTGAGCCTGGTTCCCTTGAATTCCAGCGTGCCGTCCACGTTGCCGCCCATGCCGTAGTTGATGATCTGACCTTCCGGCACGCCGCGTTCGCGGAAGTAGCCCACAAGGTCGGCGATGCAGTACAGCATGGCTCCGGTGGTGCGCACGATTTCCACGGTCTGCCCCATGTGATCGCCGTGATCGTGCGTCAGGGCCACAATGTCGGGACGGGGGATTTCGCGCCAGTCGGGCGCAAAGCGATTGCCTTCAAAAAACGGATCGAAAAGAACGGACACGCCGTTTTCACTGAGCATGACGTTGGAATGGCCATACCAGGTAATATGCAGCTGAGACATGATTCCTCCACGGGTAAGGGGGAAAGGGAAGAAGCAACTTCCCGAGGACTCCTCCGCAAAAACGAAGGGGACGGAAACGGTTTTTTCCTTTTAATATCACCTCGGCTCACGGTCAAGCCGTAAGCGGCCCCCGAGCCTTGACAAAAATCCCGACGCCGGGCAACTCTCGAAGGGCTTCGCAGCGCACGGAGTTCATCTCCGGGCCGCGCCGCTTCCGAGCGGCCCTGCCGCGACGCAAGGAGTTCGCCATGCGCCCAGTTCTTCCCCTGCTTCTCACGCTTCTGCTCTGCCTTCCCCTTTCCGCCCGCGCCTTCGACGACGGTGTGGATTCCCTCAAGTTTTCCGCGCCCGACGGCTTCACCGAACTCACCGATCGCGAGTCCGACCTTTTTCTCGACACCGAAAAAAACGCCGTGCGTCACGGTCGGCTCGTGAAGATGTATCTGCCGCAGTACATGGCGCATCAGTACCGCTACGGCAGCCGCGACGCCGTCACGAGGCAGGTGCTCATCTGCGCCATGGAAGGCCAGAACCGCCCCCTGGATCAGAAGGACGCCGAACTGCTGGCCCGCTCCACGGAAGGACTTTTCATCGGCTTTTCGCGCATACCGCGCAGCCGCACCGACACCCCGGCGCAGGAGCTGGAAAACCGTCAGAAGGCCCTCGAACGCGCGCTCTCCACGGGCACGCCCCTGCTGGTGGATTCCGTGCGCACGTCGAGCGCGTTTCTGTACACCAGTCTCATCCACTTTAATATGATGGAACGCGGCCCCAAAAGCTGGCTTTCCACGGCCGTGGCCACCGCCGTGGTTCCCGTGAAGGACACCGTGCTCTTCGTCACCGTCAGCTCCATTCTCGGCAACGACGCCCCCGAACCCCACCTCGACTGGGTGAAGGAAACCGCCACCTCCTTCGCCGACATGATCGTGCGCGGCAACAAGCCAGAAAAAAAATAATCCCGCGCGGACAGCGAATCGTTCCGACGGCGACGTTTTCGACGACGGCGGCCCGGCAGACGCCTCTTCCGCGAGCAGACGAATTTTCTCCCCGCAGAGGCCCCGCTCTCACGCAAAGGAACCTCCCGCCCGGCAAACGCGCCTTCTCCCCGCAAGCAGTCCCCCGCCCGCAGAGGCCGCGCGACGCCCGCCTCACGCTGCCGCCTCTTCCGCGCAACGCCTTTCCCGCCGCAGCTCCCTCTGCCGCCAAAAAATCCCCCGCGGGCAGACACTCCCCGCAACGCGCCCTGCCGACGTCTCTCCCGTCCCCGTTCCCCCGCCGCCGACACTGTCCCGCGCACGCCGCCCGGAAAACACTTGCCTTGCAGGGAAAAATAGGATAGACACCACAAGTTACACATAATGCACACATCGGCAGCGGCCAGGGTTCCCGGAGACGAAGGGCGTCAACGGGTGAAGGGCCAGGGGTCGATGTGGAAGACAAACCCTTTTTTCTCAAGGAGAATTACCATGGCTTACGTCAGCATGAAACAGATGCTGGAAACCGGCGTGCATTTCGGTCATCAGACCCGTCGCTGGAACCCCAAGATGCGCCCCTTCATCTTCGGCGCCCGCAACGGCATCCATATCATCGACCTCCAGCAGACTGTGAAGCTGTTCCGCACCGCCCATGACAAGATCGTGGAAACCGTGGCCAACGGCGGCAAGGTGCTCTTCATCGGCACCAAGCGCCAGGCTCAGGAAGCCGTGGCCGCCGAAGCCTCCCGCGCCGGTCAGCCCTACGTGACCAACCGCTGGATGGGCGGCACCCTCACCAACTTCGTGACCATTCAGAAGAGCATCGAACGTCTGAAGAAGCTCGAAGCCATGTTCGCCGACGGTTCCGTGAACCGCTATCAGAAGAAGGAAATCCTCAGCTTCCAGCGCGAGCTCGACAAGCTGAATCTGACCCTCGGCGGCATCAAGGACATGGACAGCCTTCCCCAGCTCGTGTTCATCATCGACCCGCATCGTGAAGAGATCGCCGTGAAGGAATGCCGCAAGCTCGGCATCCCGATCGTGGCCGTCACCGACACCAACTGCGATCCCGACGTCATCGACTACATCATTCCCGGCAACGACGACGCCATCCGCGCCATCAAGCTGTTCGTGAACGCCATGGCCGAAGCCTGCCTCGAAGGCGCCGCCCAGAGCAAGGAAGTGGCCGATCCCGAAGCTGCCATGCAGAAGGCCGCCGAAACGGCCGAAGCCGCTGAATAACCCCTTTTATTTGCAAGGAGCATAACAATGGCTATTACCGCTGCCATGGTGAAGGAGCTGCGCGACAAGACCGGCGCCGGCATGATGGATTGCAAGAAGGCTCTCACCGAATGTGAAGCCGACGTGGAAAAGGCGCTCGACTGGCTGCGTCAGAAGGGCCTGTCCAAGGCCGCCAAGCGCGCCGACCGCGCCACCTCCGAAGGCGTGATCGCCTCCGCCACCAGCGCCGACGGCAAGGTTTCCGCCATCGTTGAAGTGATGACCGAAACCGACTTCGTGGCCCGCGGCGAAAAGTTCCAGGACTTCGCCAAGCACGTGGCCCAGGAAGTGGCCGCGAACAACCCCGAAAACCTCGACGCCTTCCAGGACAGCATGAACGAGCTGGCCGCCTCCACCGGCGAAAAGACCGTGCTCGGCCGCTTCGTGCGCATGAGCATTGAAGGCGAAGGCGTCATCGGCACCTACGTGCACTCCAACGGCAAGCTCGCCGTACTCGTCGAAGTGGACACCGACAAGCCCGCCGACGCCGCCGTGGCCGACTTCGCCAAGAACGTGGCCATGCAGATTGCCGCTTCCAACCCCCTCGCCCTCGACGCCGACAGCCTCGATCCCGCGCTGCTCGAACGCGAACGCGAAGTGTATCGTCAGAAGGCCCTTGCCGAAGGCAAGCCCGAGAAGATCATCGACAAGATCGCCGAAGGCGCCGTGAAGAAGTACTGCAAGGAAGTCTGCCTGCTCGATCAGCCCTACATCCGCGACGACAAGATGAGCGTGCAGGACCTTCTGAAGGCCACCGCCAAGGCCGCCGGCTGCTCCATCTCGATCAGCAAGTTCGTCCGCATCCAGCTCGGCGCGTAATCGGGCCCGTGTTCGCGACTTTTATGGAAAAGTCGCGCTGCCGAGCTTGAATCCGACAAGAGTTCAGGATACAAGGGGAGAGAACATTCTCTCCCCTTTTTTATGCCCTTTTTACGGATCGCCTCATGGAAGCTCCCGTACGACTTACCGCCCTCATCATTACCCTGAACGGCGAACGCCTGCTGGGAAAGTGTCTCGAATCCCTTTCCTTCTGCGACCGCGTGCTCATTGTGGATTCCTTCAGCTCCGACAAGACGGAAGACATCGCCCGCTCTCACGGGGCCATCTTCATCCAGAACAAGTGGCCGGGCAACGCCAAACAGATACGCTACGGCATCGACTGGCTCGCCGCCAACGCTCCCACCGAATGGGTGCTCATGCTCGACTGCGACGAAATCATCTCGCCGGAGCTGAAAAAAAGCATTCTTGCCGCGCTGGAGAATCCGGGCGACAAGAGCGCCTTTTCCATGCCCCGCCGCACCTGGTACTTCGACAGATTCCTGAAACACGGCGGCTGCTATCCCGACAGGCTGTTCCGCCTGTTCCGGCCGGACGCCATCCGCATTGAGAACAGCGGCGCGCATCAGAAGTTCGTGCCCGCCGGCCCCTGGGGCGATCTCGACGGCGACATGCTGCACTACACCTATTGCAGCTTCCAAAATCAGCTCGACAAGCTCAACGACTACGCCGAACGCGGCGCGCGCGATCTCGAAGCGCAGGGCCGCAAAGGCGGCGTGCTCGTCGGCCTCGGCCACGGCCTGTGGCGCTTTGTCGACATGTATCTGCGCAAGCTCGGCGTGCTCGACGGCCGGGCGGGCTTTCTCATGGCCGCGCACACGGCGTTCTACACGTTTCTCAAATATGTCCGCATCCACGAGGGAGGCTGGGGCGCGCCCTACGATCACGGCCTGCCCAAGGCGGACGATTCCCGACACCCTGATTCCACAAGAGGATGACAATGAGCGAACTCAAATACCGGCGCGTGCTGCTCAAGCTGAGCGGCGAAGCTCTGGCCGGTGAAAAAGGCAGCGGCATAGATCCCGACACCGTACACAGCATCTGCAAGGAGATCGCCGACGTCGCCAAGCTGGGCGTGCAGCTCGCGCTTGTCATCGGCGGCGGCAACATCTTCCGGGGACTGTCCACCTCGGCCAAGGGCATGGATCGCTCCAACGCCGACTACATCGGCATGCTGGCCACCGTCATGAACGCGGTGGCGGTGCAGGACGCCCTCGAAAAAATGGACTGCCCCACGCGCGTGCTTTCGGCCATCGACATCCGCGAGCTTTGCGAACCCTACATTCATCGTCGCGCCATTCGCCACATGGAAAAGGGCCGCATCATCATCTGCGCGGCGGGCACGGGCAATCCCTATTTCACCACCGACACGGCGGCGGCCCTGCGCGGCACGGAACTCAAGTGCGACGCCATCATCAAGGCCACCAAGGTGGACGGCGTGTACGACAAGGACCCCATGAAATACAGCGACGCGGTACGCTTCGATCAGCTCTCCTACGATGAGACGCTGCGCCGCCACCTCAAGGTCATGGACGCCACGGCCATTACGCTGGCGCAGGAAAACAGCGTGCCCGTCATTGTGTGCAGCATGTTCGGCGGGCACATCAAACGCGTTGTCTGCGGCGAAGCGGCAGGCACCATTGTAAAGGGAGAATAATATGGATATCGAGACCTTGCAGCTCGACGCCGAAGAACGCATGGAAAAGGCCCTCGTCGCGCTCGACCGCGACTTCGGCAAACTGCGCACCGGCCGTGCCACCACGAGCCTTGTGGACAACATCAAGGTTGACTACTACGGCACGCTCACGCCCATTCAGCAGCTCGCCTCGGTGGCCGTGCCCGACAGCCGCACCGTCACCATTCAGCCCTGGGACCGCAATGCCTTCTCCCCGGTGGAAAAGGCCATTCTGAAGTCCGACCTCGGCCTCACCCCCATGAACGACGGCCGCATCATCCGCATCACGGTGCCGCCGCTCACGGAAGAGCGTCGCCGCGAACTCACCAAGGTGAGCAAGAAGTACACCGAAGACGCCAAAGTGGCGCTGCGCAACATCCGCCGCGACGTCAACGACGCCCTCAAGAAGCTCGAAAAGGATAAGGAAATCTCCGCCGACGAGCTCAAGAAGGCCATGGACGACGTGCAGAAGCTCACCGACGCCTTCGTGAAGAAGGCCGACGCCAAGGCTCAGGCCAAGGAAAAGGAAATCATGGAAATCTGACCCGTCAAAGTCCGCCGACGCCTCGAAGACAGGGGGCGTCGCGCGGACTTCGTCGGGCGGAAATCCTGTGCGGAAGAGCCGGGCGGCATGGTCCGGCCCGGCTTTTCGACATCATGGATGGCGCATGGAAGATCAACTGCCGCAGCACATTGCGGTCATCATGGACGGAAACGGCCGCTGGGCGAAGGAACGCGGTCTGCCCCGCTCGCAGGGACACCTCGCCGGCGTGGACGCCGTGCGCACCCTCGTGCGCGAATGTCGGAACAGGGGCATAGGCTACGTGACCGTGTACGCCTTTTCCAAGGAAAACTGGCGGCGGCCCGAAAAGGAAGTCAGCTTTCTCTTCGAGCTGTTTCTGCGCTTCATACGCGAAGAGATGCCCGAACTCATGGCGCAGGACATCCGCCTCGACTTCATAGGCGACAAAAGGGATCTGCCCTTTGCCGTGCGTCAGGCTCTCGACTACGCGCTCAGAAAAACCGCGTCCAACCGAGGCATGGTGTTCACGCTGGCCATCAGCTATTCCGGCCGGGAAGAAATTCTTCAGGCCGCGCGCCGCGCCATCGCCGACGGGCTGCGCCCCGAAGAGCTCGACGAAGCAACGTTCCGCTCCTACCTCTACGCGCCGAACACGCCCGATCCGGATCTCGTCATACGCACCAGCGGGGAAGAGCGTCTCAGCAATTTCCTGCTCTTCCAGAGCGCCTATGCCGAATTCTACTTCAGCCCCGTGCTCTGGCCGGACTTCGGTCCGGAAGAACTCAACAAGGCCCTCGGCAGCTACGCCGGACGCACCCGCCGCTTCGGCAGAACCAGCGAGCAGCTCCACTCGGCTACAGAAGGAAAATGCTATGAATGACAAGTTTCGCGCCGCGGGACTCGGCCTGCGGCTCATCACCGCCGCCGTGCTCGCCGTCGTGCTCATTGCGGCATGGGTCATGGGCGGATGGTACGTTTCCGGCCTGGTCGCGCTGCTCTCCCTCGTGGGTCTGGGCGAATTTCTCTTCCTGTTCCAGCCCTCCGGCGGATGGGGCATGAAAATCCTCGGCCTCGCGCTCGGCCTCGTCTTTCTCGCCGCAAGCGCCTTCTCTCTGCCCTCCGAGCCCGCGCTCGCCGTGTGCGCCATGCTCGCCGCCATCTACGCCCTCGTCGCATGGAGCCGCGAAAAATCGCTGGATCCGCTGCGCCGCGCCGCCGTCATGATCTGCGGCGTGTTCTACATTCCTCTGCTGCTCGCCCCGGCCATGCACTTCACCCGCTGGGAACAGCTCTTCGTCGTGCTGCTGCCCGCCGCTTCCGACATGGCCGCCTACTTTGCCGGCGTGAGCTTCGGCAAACATCCCATCTGGCCCGGCGTCAGCCCCAAGAAGAGCATGGAAGGCTCCATTGCCGGACTTCTGGCCTCCATCGTCGTGGCCTGCGGCATGGGCCTCTCCCTCGGCAGCGCCCCCCTCTGGGCCTTTGCCGCCCTCGGCGCGGGCATGGGCGTCATGGCGCAGCTTGGCGACTTCTTTGAATCCGCCCTGAAGCGCGCCGTCAACGTCAAGGATTCCAGCCACCTGCTGCCCGGTCACGGCGGCGTGCTCGACAGGCTCGACAGCATTTCCTTCTGCGTGGGAACCTACGCCGCCGCCTCGGCCCTGTATCCGTTCTTCGCCCAGGCCGCCCAGTAGTCGGCAGACGACAACTCTTTCCGGCGTTTTCCGGCCCGTTCGGAAAACGCCTGCCCTTTTTTCGGCAGCGCCTTTGCGCCGACCTTTCCAACAAGCGCTCTTTCATGAAGTACATCAGCAAGATTCCCGGCGAACTCGACGCCCTGCCCTTTCCCCGCCGCGTGGCCCTCATGGGCTGCACCGGTTCCATAGGCACCAGCACCCTGCGCGTGCTGGACGCCTGGCGCGACTCCGGCCGTTTCGAGGTGCGCGCGCTTGCCGCAGGAAGAAACATCGCCCTGCTCGCGAAGCAGGCGGAAGCCTGGCGTCCCCCCTGCCTCGCCGTGCTGGAAAAGGACGGCCCCCACGGCGTGGACGCCCTCGCCGCCCTGCTTCCTTCCTCCTACCGGCCCGAAATAGTCTGGGGTCAGGAAGGCTACGCCGCCCTCGCCGCCCTCGACGACGTGGACATGGTGCTCTCCGCCCAGGTGGGCGCGGCAGGCCTGCGCGCCACCGTGGCCGCCGCCGCGGCAGGCAAGACCATCTGCCTCGCCAACAAGGAATCGCTGGTGCTCGCGGGCGATCTCATCCGCAACATCTGCCGCCGCACCGGCGCGGTCATCCTTCCCGTGGATTCCGAACACTTCGCCCTGTTCGAGGGCATGGTCGGCCGCGGCGAAAACGACATCGCCCGCCTTGTGCTCACGGCTTCGGGCGGCCCCTTCCGCACCAAAGACGCCGCATTTCTCAAAAACGTCCGCCCCGAAGACGCCCTCAAACATCCCAACTGGTCCATGGGCGCAAAAATCACCATTGATTCCGCCACCCTCATGAACAAGGGGCTGGAAATCATCGAGGCCTGCCACCTCTACCACATGCCCGCGCGCGACGTCGTGGTGGTGGTGCATCCGCAGTCCATCGTGCATTCGCTCGTGGAACTCGCCGACGGAGCCCTCATGGGACATTTCGCCGTGCCGGACATGCGCGTGCCTATTGCCGACTGCCTTTCCTGGCCTTATCTTCCTGACGGAAGAGTTACGGGCATCCGGCCTCTCGATCTCGCCAAAATCGGCACCCTCACCTTCGAGGAGCCGCGTCTCGATCTCTTCCCCTGCCTCGATCTGGCGCGCCGCGCCCTGGCCCAGGGCCACACCGTGGAGCTCAACGCCGCCAACGAAGTGGCCGTGGCGCGCTTCCTTGCCGGAGACATCGGCTTCACCGACATTCCGGCTCTGGTGCGCGACATGCTCGACGACGCCTCCGACAGGCAGAACTTCGACCTCGACGACGGCCCCCTTGCTCCGCAGGCGGCCCGCGCCGTGGAGGCCGTGGAACAAACCGACAACGCCACCCGCCGCAAGGCGGAAGCCTGGCGGCCCTGACCTCGAGCGTTCCCCCGCAGGCGAGGCGCATACCCGCCCTGCGGCCGCGCCGGAACATCGCCTGCGGCGCAAACAGCACTGCGCTCCCGCCGCAGTCCGTTCAACCTCAACGGAGCGGACACTCTCCGCCCCATCGGGAAACCATGCAGTCACTACTCCATTATCTTTCCTACTGGGATGCCGCCCTCGCCGTGGTGCTGGTGTTCGGCGGACTCATCTTCTTTCATGAACTCGGCCATTTTCTCGCCTTCCGCGCGTTCAAGGTAGGCGTCATCACCTTTTCCATCGGCATGGGGCCGAAGCTGTGCAGCTTCAAGCGCGGCAAAACCGAATATCGCCTCTCCTGGCTGCCCTTCGGCGGCTACGTGTCGGGCGTGGGCGAGTACAGCAACGAAGTGGAAAGCCTCGGCTTCACCCAGGAAGAGGCCGTGAACAACAGACCCGCCTGGCAGCGGCTCATCATTGCCTTTGCCGGGCCGTTCATGAACCTCGTCATCGCCTGGATCATCTACTGGGGCCTCACCCTCAGTACCGGCCTCGCCATTCCGCTCCCGCAGGCCGGAGCCATCGTGCAGAACAGCGCCGCCATGCAGGCGGGCATGCTCCCCGGCGACATCATCACCGCCATCGACGGCGTCAAAATCGACCGCTGGTCCCAGGTGCCCGAAACCGTGGGCGCTTCCGGCGGCCGCACCCTCAAAGTGGACGTGCTGCGCAACGGCGAGCCCCTCTCCTTCGACATGACTCCCACCCGCAGCGAACGCGCCAACATCTTCGGCGAAAAGGAAATCGCCTGGCTCATCGGCGTGCAGGCCTCCGGCGCGGTGCGCTACGAGCCCAAGAACTTCCTTGAATCCGCGGCCCTCGGCCTGCGCCAGACCTGGAACATGATCGACGTCACCCTCACCGGCGTGAAAAAAATGATCACCGGTTCCGTGTCCGCCGATTCCGTGGGCGGCCCCATTCTCATCGCCCAGATGCTCGGCCAGCAGGCAGAAGCCGGCATCGTGCCCCTGCTGCTGCTCACCGCCCTCATCAGCGTCAACCTCGGCCTGCTCAACCTCTTCCCCATTCCCGTGCTCGACGGCGGAGCCATCCTGTTCTGCATCGTGGAAATCATCGTGCGCCGCCCCGTGCCCGAAAAAGTGCAGGAATGGTCCATGCGCGTGGGCGCAAGCCTGCTCATCGCCCTCATGATTTTCGCCACCTTCAACGACGTTATGCGCTGGTTCAAATAAATGCGTGAACTTACTCTTATTCTGAATACTGCGGAAAAGCGCGTCCAGTTCGCGCTGTGCGAAAACGGCGCTCTGCTCTGCGGGCAGAACTGGCTTGCACAGCGCGGCGGCACCGAACTGCTCGCCCCCGCCCTGCGCGAAGCCTGCTCCCGACTCGGCACGGCCCCTGCGGCCATCCGCCGCATTGCCTGCGTGGCCGGCCCCGGCAACTTCACCGGCCTGCGCATCGGCCTCACCACCGCATCCGGCCTCGCCCGCGCCCTGAACGCCAAACAGGCCGGCCTCAACTACCTCCAGTGCCTCGCCGCTTCCGCTCCCGCCCTCCCCGGCGAAGAAGTCCTCGCCCTCACCAACGCCCGCAAGGGACTCGCCTACGTCGCCCGCTTCCGCGCCGATGAAAACGGCATTCCCCAGCCCGTCGACAACACCTTCCTCATGCCCATTCCCCCGCTGCCCCAGGGCATCGACCTCGGCTCCCCCGCCTTCGTCATCGGCAGCGCCCTCACCAGCAACCCCGAGTGTCTGCGCAGCGCCCTCCCCGCCGCACGACTCCTCATCAATCAAACCGCCCCCTCCTTCGACGCCCTCGTCGCCCTGGAACAACACATCAACTGGGATACCCAGACCGACGCCGATATCCCCCCCCTCTACCTCCGCGACTGCGACGCCGTCGAAAACCTCGACGCCATCGCCCGCAGCCAGGGCCGTACCCCCGAAATCGCCCACCAGGAACTCCATCGCCTCACCCACGCCCCCCTCGCTGAGTGAAAGGAAAGGCAGAAAAGGCATCGGGGGAGATAATCTCCCCCGAACCCCCATAATTTGCGGGACGAACCCTGGCGGGTCCGTCCCGCAGATTTTTTGGGGAACGGAGAAAATTTATCCCTCCGCAAAATCCCTACGACGTTCCCCCTCCATTCCATCACTGCGGCCCTTACCATTCCATCGTCTATTCCCCCACCTTGCATCCTCTTCCTCAACATCTGGAAATCCTTCCTTAATCACGACTGTCCGGCGCAGGCCGGACAGGAGTCGGCCACCGCAGGTGGGTCCGAAAGGACACACCTGCACTGAGGCAGCAGACCGAACCGCGCACGCCAAGCACTCCCGAGCCTCGCAGCCTGCCCTGCCGGACATCGCTTCGGCAACTCTCCCTGCCCCTGAACTCCCGCCCTGCCGAACCGGCGAAGCCGGGAGGCAGAATCAGGGGGGGGCGCGGGGGGAATTATTTCTGACCTTGCAGACTTCCGAAAAACGCACAGCCCCGTTTGCACAAGACACACTGTACGGACTGCAAAACCTGCACGACGGCGGCTGCGTTAACGCCGGAAGTGAATTCCGGCTACGCTCCTGCCGTCGGCCGGGCTCCTGACGTCGCCCGGGGCCCCCGAGCGTTGAGAAGCGGCCTTCCGGCTGCCCCCCCTTCGCCCTTTGCCTCGGCCATAATCTTCCCGTTCACCCTGTCCTGCTGAAGCAGCGTTAGCTGCGAAGCAGAATCAGGGGGGTGCGGGGGGAATTATTTCTGACCTTGCAGACTTCCGAAAAGCGCACAGCCCCGTTTGCGCAAGACACACTGTACGGACTGCAAAACCTGCACGACGGCGGCTGCGTTTAACGCCGGAAGTGAATTCCGGCTACGCGCCTGCCGTCGGCCGGGCTCCTGACGTCGCCCGGGGCCCCCGAGCGTTGAGAAGCGGCCTTCCGGCTGCCCCCCCCTTCGCCCTTTGCCTCGGCCATAATCTTCCCGTTCACCCTGTCCTGCTGAAGCAGCGTTAGCTGCGAAGCAGAATCAGGGGGGTGCGGGGGGAATTATTTCCCCCGCATGCCTTTCCTGCCTTTCCTGCCTTTCCTGCCTTTTCTGCCTTTCTGAAAAAATGTTTCTGTGTGTTACAGTGTTATGGGTTGAAAACACAGGGGATTTGGCAGAGGGCCGGGGCGGCGCTGCGGGGCTGGAGCAGCCGGGCGGGGCGGGTGCAATGATTTGAAACAAAGTTTCATTTACCAGCGGCGCATTTTTTGTTTATATCCTTTTTTGCGGAGTGGTTCCGTCATTTCATGTTGAACATTGCAAAGTGAGCCTTTCCATGAACAAAAAGCTCCTCATTCCTGTTATTCTGATTGCGCTTGCGGGCGTCGGCGGCTACTGGTGGCACATGCAGCGCAGCAATGCCTCGCAGATTCACTATCTTACGGAAACCGTCGTGCGGGGCAGCATTCGCAAGACGGTCAACGCCACGGGCGAGGTGGACGCCGTGCAGCTGGTCACGGTAGGTTCGCAGGCTTCGGGCAAGATCATGGAGCTGAACGCGGTGATCGGTCAGAAGGTGAAGGAAGGCGAGCTTATTGCGCAGATTGATCCCACCACGCGGCAGAACGATCTCGACACCGCCCGCGCTTTGCTCAAGACGTATCAGGCGCAGCTTGAGTCGCGCAAGATTGCGCTCAAGGTGGCGCAGACGCAGTACGACCGCGAAGTGAAGCTGAGAAAAAGCGATTCCACCTCGCGCGCCAATCTGGAAGACGCCGAAAACACGCTGGCCGCCGCCCGCGCGAGCGTCACGGAAATGGAATCGCAGATTCTGCAGCAGGAAATTGCCGTGAACACGGCGGAAACGAATCTCGGCTACACCAAGATCGTGGCTCCGCTCGACGGCGTGATCGTGTCCGTGCCCGTGAAGGCCGGTCAGACCGTCAACGCCAATCAGACCACCCCCACCATTGCCGAAATCGCCGATCTCACCGACATGGAAATCAAAATCGAGGTCTCGGAAGGCGACATTCCTTTTATTCAGAAAGGCATGAAGGTGCGCTACACTCTGCTCGGCGCGCCCGACAAGGTATATACCACCACCATTTCCTCCATTGATCCGGGCGACACCACGCTTTCCGACGCCACGTCGTCCTCGTCGGGAGCGTCATCCTCGAGTTCGTCGAGCTCGTCGAGTTCGTCGTCGAGTTCCGCGGTGTACTACTACGCCAAGGCCCGCGTGCCCAATCCCGACGGCGTGCTCCGCCTCAGCATGACCACCCAGAACGTCATTGAAATCGCCTCCGCCGACAACGTGCTTCTCGTGCCCAGTCTGGTGCTCGAAAACGACGGCCGCGGCAATTATTCCGTGCGCGTGCTCGGCAAGAACAACAAGGTGGAAGTGCGCAAGGTGGAAATCGGCCTCACCAACAACGTGATGACCGAAATCAAATCCGGCCTCAGCGAGGGAGAGTCCGTCATCGCCACGCAGATGTCGAGCTCCGAAATTCAGGACAGTCTTGCCAATCCCCGCAGCAACCGCAGGCCGCCCCGCTGATGCAGGGCCAGGCGGGAGCGCCGACGCCAGGCTGCGACATCCGCAAGGCGCCCGCTCCCGTTGATGCGCCGCCCCGCCTGAACCGAAGCTGACGCGCCGCCGGGCTCAAAGATGCGGCGCGACATGCCCGAGGCTCCGGAATCATCGCCCCGCACGACGCCCGGCACGAAGGCCGGGGGCAAGCGCTCCGAACTTCCGCTCCGGGAGGCCGGGGCCCGACGCCCCCTTCCGGCAGCCCCGGAGAATCCCCGCACGGCGCGCAAAAACGGCGCAGAGCAAAAAGCCCCGCTTTCCCCGAACAGAGGAACTTTCATGGTCACTCTCGAAGTACGCAATATCGGCAAGCACTACGGCAGCGGCGAAAGCCGCGTCCAGGTGCTGAAAAACGTCAGCCTGAGCATCGAACGCGGCGATTTCGTCGCCATCATCGGACAGTCCGGATCGGGCAAGTCCACGCTCATGAACATTCTCGGCTGTCTCGACACCCCTTCCGAAGGCGACTACTTCGTGGACGGCGTGTCCACGCGCGGCCTTTCCCCCGACGCTCTGGCCAAACTGCGCGGCGAAAAATTCGGCTTCATCTTCCAGCGCTACAACCTGCTCGCCAGTCTGAGCGCTCAGGAAAACGTGGCCCTCCCCGCCGTGTACGCCGGCATGGACGGACAGCAGCGCAACGCCCGCGCCCATGAGCTTCTGGTCAAGCTCGGCCTCGACGGCAAAACCAGAAACAAGCCCAACGAACTTTCCGGCGGTCAGCAGCAGCGCGTTTCCATCGCCCGCGCCATGATGAACGGCGGCGACATCATCCTTGCCGACGAACCCACCGGCGCGCTCGATTCCAAAAGCGGCGAAAACGTCATGGCCCTGCTCATGCAGCTCAACGCCGAAGGCCATACCCTCATTCTCGTCACCCACGACAGGCACATCGCCGAATACGCCAACCGCATCATCGAAATCAAGGACGGCGAAGTTATCAGCGATCAGCGGAAAAAGCCCATCGCCAACGCAGAGGGCGCAAAGCCCGCCGCCGCGCCCGCCGCTTCCTGGAAATATCTGCGCGATCAGCTCGCCGAAGCCTTCCGCATGTCGGTGCAGGCCATACTCGCCCACAAAATGCGTTCGCTGCTCACCATGCTCGGCATCATCATAGGCATTGCCTCGGTGGTCTCCGTGGTCGCCCTCGGCCGCGGCTCTCAGGAAAAAATTCTGGCGGGCATCAACGCCATGGGCACCAACACCATCGACATCATGCCCGGCCGCAGCTTCGGCGACAGAAACTCCGCCCGCTACACCACCCTCACCGTGGACGACTCCGACGTGCTCGCCGAACAAAGCTACATTGCGAGCGCCACCCCCTCCGCCAGTTCCAGCGGCAGCTTCGTGTACCGCAACCTCTCCGCCAACGGCTCCCTGAGCGGCGTGGGCGAACAGTACTTCAGCGTGAAGGGACTCGAACTCGCCCGCGGCAGACTCATCAACCGCGCCGACATCGACGAGGCCCGCGCCGTCGCCGTGCTCGACGACAACACCGTGCAGGAACTCTTTCCCAACGGCGAAGATCCCATCGGGGCCGTCATCCTGTTCAACAAGCATCCCTTCGAGGTGGTGGGCGTCACCAAAAAGCCCAACGCCACCTTCGGCCCCCGCAGCAACCTCACCGTCTGGACGCCCTACACCGCCTACATGGCCCGCGTGTCCGGCAGCCGCACCATTTCTTCCATCACGGTGAAAATCGCCGACGGCGTCTCCGCCCAGATCGCCGAAAAGGAACTCACCCGCCTGCTCACCTCGCGTCACCGCGGCGTCACCGACTTTTTCACCATGAACACCGACAGCATCCGGCAAACCATGGAAAGCACCACGACCACCATGCGCCTGCTCATTTCCTGCATCGCCTTCATCTCCCTGCTCGTGGGCGGCATCGGCGTGATGAACATCATGCTCGTTTCCGTCACCGAACGCACCAGAGAAATCGGCGTGCGCATGGCCATCGGCGCACGGCAGTTCAACGTGCTCCAGCAGTTCCTCATCGAAGCCGTGCTCATCTGCGTCATCGGCGGCGTCACGGGCGTGCTGCTCTCCGCAGGCATCGTTCTGCTGTTCAACTCCTTCATCTCGGACTTCCCCATGTCGTTCTCGTCGGGGTCCATCGTGCTGGCCATCACCTGTTCCACCTTCATCGGCATTATTTTCGGCTACATGCCCGCCCGCCGCGCCGCCACGCTCAATCCCGTGGACGCGCTCGCCCAGGAGTGATTCCATGAAACACACCGCTCTTTTGTGCGCCGCCCTGCTTCTTCTTTCCGGCTGCGCCACCCGCGACGCTCAGATTCCCGACGAAGGCATCCTGTCCGAAGCCCAGATGCAGCAGCACTACCAGATCGACCGCCAATGGTGGACGCAGTACAACGATCCCTCCCTCAACAAGCTCGTGGACATGGCCCTCGAACGCAACATTGATCTCGCCCGCAGCGCCATCACCGTGAACCGCGCCCTGTATCAGGCCCGTCAGCTCGGCGCCGAGCTCGTGCCCTGGTTCTCCGGCTCCGGCGACGCCGGTTCCCGCACCGCGCTCGACAGCGGTCATGCCACGCGCAGCTTCGACGCCTCGTTCGGCCTCTCCTACGAACTCGATCTGTGGGGCCGCCTGCGCGACGCCGCTTCGGCGCAGTCCTGGGAATTCCACGCCACCGAACAGGACAGGGAAGCCACAAAGCTCGCCCTCGTCAACAGCGTGGTGAACACCTGGTACAGCATGGCCTACACCTCGCGCGCGCTGGAACTCAGCCGCCAGAGCCTCGCCTACTACGAACAGCTCCTCACCATCATGCGGAACAAGTTCCAGGCCGGTCAGACCGACGGCCTTGATCCCGCCCAGACCGAACAAAGCCTGCTCGCCCAGAAAACCACCGTGCTCACGCTGGAAGAACAGCTCCGCGAAGAGCGGCAGACCCTGCGCGATCTGCTCAACCTGCGCCCGCAGGAAGAACTGAACCTGCCCCTGCCCGATCTGCTCGCGGTCAACGTGCCTGCCGTGGATCTCAACGTGCCTATCGAAGCGCTCGGCGCACGGCCCGACGTGAACGCCGCCAGCTTCCGCCTGCTCTCCGCGTTCCGGAATCAGCGCGCCGCCCGCGCCGATCTCTTTCCCACCGTCAGCATCGGCGGAACCCTGGGAGCCACGGCGACTTCGGCTTCCGATCTGTTCAGTTCCTCGTTCCTCAGCGGACTTGTCAACTTCACGCTGCCCTTCCTCGACTGGAATCGTGTAAAATGGAACGTGAAAATCGCCGAGGCCGACTACGAAGACGCAAAGCTCGCCTTCACCAAGAGCGTGACCACTGCCCTCAATGAGGTGTCGCTCTACTACAGTGCCCTGGGCAATGCTGAACAACAGTTTGAAAACATTAAGAAAAAATATGACGCCGATCTGCGAGTGGAAGCGTACCGCAAAGCACGATACGATCAGGGAGCCGACGAACTCAAGGACTGGCTTGAAGCGCTGAAGGCCTGCAACGACTCCCGACTCTCCGTTCTGGAGCGCAAATACGGCGTTATTTCCGCCTCAAACGCCATCTGGCAGGCCATGGGAGGACGAATTTTGTCCCGATAAAGAAATTCTTCATGAGATTGACCTTTCTCTTTTTTCAGCAGAGAATCGCCCCATCTGTTCCTATGTCAGGTGAGGCGCTTCTTTCCGTCCATGCTGAGATATTGAGATATAAGGAAATTGCCCATGAGTACCTTCCGTAATCTTTCCTATGCGCTGTTCTTCCTCTCCCTGCTGTCGCTCGCGATGATCTTTCCTTTCTCCCGTGCGACCTACGGCATGACCACGTTCACCTTCCTCGGCGTGTTCGTGGCCGTGTTCTCCGTCAGCCTGGTCGCCCTCATCGCCTCGCTCACCATGTATTTCCATTCCAAGAACACGGCCATCACCGTGCTCAAGCGCCGCGGCGGCCGCGTGTACGCCGAACTGCTGCATCACAAGATTCTGCTCATCAGCGCCATCGACGGCGACAAGCATGTTTCCGACTGGGATCACTACCTCTATAATCCCGACGAGTTCCCCCGCATCAAGAAGTTCCTCGGCGAGGAATACTTCCTCCTGCTCTCCTGCGATTCCTTCTTCTGCAACTCCGAAGCCGCCGCAGCCTACAACGCCTTCAAAACCCTCCACGACGACTTCGCCACCTTCATCCGCTCCGTGTCCTACGACCGCATCGAATGCGCGAAATTCAAAAAGCTCTACCTGCTCAAAACCGGCCACGAAATGACTTCCCATACCCCGGTCGAAGAGTTCCACAGCGAACAGTTCAGCGAAGCCTATGAAGCCCTGCTCGCCGCTAATGAACAGGCCCTCAATACCGTCGAAGGCCTCCTTACCAAAATCGAAAACTTTGAACTCAAACTCGACAAATTCTATACCGCCGGCATCTCCTGGACCACTACTAAAAAAAGCCTGAACGCACGTTACCAGGTCTGGCTCCACGCCACAGAAGTGTAAGCAAGAGAGAGAGGGAAGAGAGTTTGCGGGGGAAGGAGAAAACCCTTTTGTAAAAGGGCTTTTCTCCTTTCCCCGCACCCCTATCCTCTTTCCTAAAACTTTTATTATTTCAGGCTGATCTCTCTCTTTTCAAGGGCACACGGCGAAGATTTCTTCACTGTGCTGCCCTTTTTTGTGCCTGAGCGGCGCACACGATATCGCAGAGAGCAAACGTTCTCCCAGCGCTTCAATACTCGGCACTGAGATTTTCGGGGGCGTCGAGATGATAAAGAGTTGGCGGGGAAAGGGGAAAACCCTTTTGAAAAAGGGCTTTTCCCCTTTCCCCGCACCCCTATCCTCTTTCCTAAAACTTTTATTATTTCAGGCTGATCTCTCTCTTTTCAAGGGCACACGGCGAAACTTTCTTCACTATGCTGCTTTTTTTGTGCCTGAGCGGCGCACACGTTACCGCAAAGCGCAAGACCTCCCCGCCGCTTCAACAACCGTCATCGAAGTTTACCGTCGGCCGGGGGGCCTGATGTCGTCCGAGACCCCAGAGCGTGGAAAAGCAGCCTTCCGGCCTGCTTTTGCAGCCCGGCCCTCGGTGATCCCTCCAAAATATCCGGAAATCTCTTCCTTACTCACGACTGTCCGACTTTTGTCGGACAGGAGTCGGCCACCGCAGGTGGGCGCGACAGCGCACACCTGCACTGCGTCCGCAGACCGAACAGCGCCCCGCAGCCTCGCAACCGCTGCCGTTTCCCCTCTCCCGCGAGTCTTCGGCTACGCGCCCTGCTCCCGCGCTCCCGCCCCGCCGAACGGCAACACCGTCGGCGGAATCAGGGGGGCCCGGGGGGGGAATTATTTCCCCCGGCGGGGGCCGGGGCAGAGCCCCGCTGCTCCGGCTAGTCCACCTTCCTATCCTTCTCCGATGCTCCGGTCTGTCCGTCTTCCTATTCTGCCTTTCTTGAGGAGAGGTGTTTTTGAATTTTCTCTATGAATTGCCGCATGGCGTCGGAGGGGCGTTTTGCGTAAACGATGCCGTAGGGCATGTGATAGTTCCAGGCGACGGGCAGGGTTTTCATGGCGGGGTGGACGCCCTTCCAGATATCCAGCGTTTCCATGAGGCATCCGCGCTGTTCGCACTCATTGAATATGCCGACGTCGTAGAAATGCGGCGCATCGATGAGTGCTATATCTGGGTGATTTCTTTCAATATCGTCGCGCATGCTATTCAGCACGAGGGATTCTCCGCGGCGGACGAGGATAAGCGTTTCTCCGCTGAGGTCGTTCCAGGTCAGGGCGCATTTTTCTGCCAGCCGATGATTTTTCGGCACGGCGATGCAGCAGTTCACCGGCTCCAGCAGGAGCATGTTGTATCGCTGCTTCCAGGTGAGCGAGTCGCAGGGGCCGACGAAGCAGTCGATGTCTCTGCCCAGGGAGTCCAGCATAAGTTCCATGCTGTTCGGGCTGTCGTCGAACGGAACGATCTGCACGGAAAAGGCAATTTCGCCGTCATCAATTTCCGACCACAGATCCACCAGCGTTCTGCATGGGCGCAGTATCGACGTGCCCACGCGAACCGTCTGTCGGGCGTCGCCGGCAATGCGACGGGCACGGGCCATAGCCTGTTCCGACAACCTGATAATATTTTTGGCGTCCGTGTATATGGAGCGTCCTGCCGGGGTCAGGCGCACGCCCTGGTTGGTGCGCTCAAGCAACGCGACTCCGACTTCCGACTCCAGTTTGTTGATCTGATTCATGACGGAAGCAGGCGTCGTGTACAACGTTCTGGACGCCTTCAGAAAGCTCCCCTGCTCCGCCGCCGCAATAAACGTGGTCAGTTCCCGACTATACACAGCGACCTCGTTTTCAGATTTTCTAAAAACCATTTTAATATTTTGGTATCTTCTCTGTCAATTTTTTCTCCGCTACAACAGCATCATAACACCAGGCGGAGGAAAAGCATGAAAACAACCATTCTGAACAACGGCGTGTCCATGCCCGTTGTCGGCTACGGCACGTATCAAACGCCGCCGCGCCTGACGGAAGCATGCGTGGCCGCCGCGCTTTCCGCGGGATACCTTTCCATAGACACGGCGCAATGCTACGGCAACGAACGGGAAGTCGGTCTTGCCTGCCGGCGATCCGGAATTGCGCGCGAGCGGCTGTTCATCACCACCAAGCTGTGGGGCTGCCGCGGCTATTCGGACACGCTCCGCTCCATCGACGCCTCTCTGAACGCCCTGGATCTCGGCTATATTGATCTTCTGCTGATTCACGAGCCCTCGGGAGACACGCACGAAATTTATCGCGCCATGGAAACCGCCTATGGAAAAGGTCTGCTTCGAGCCATCGGCGTTTCCAACTTTCTGGAAGAGCGCTATTTGGATCTGACGCGTCACTGCACGGTGATTCCGGCCGTCAATCAGGTGGAAACCCACGTTTTCCGCCAGCAGA
Organism: uncultured Mailhella sp.; assembly: GCF_963931295.1. NCBI lineage: Bacteria > Pseudomonadati > Thermodesulfobacteriota > Desulfovibrionia > Desulfovibrionales > Desulfovibrionaceae > Mailhella > uncultured Mailhella sp. Next base: position 246,091 of record NZ_OZ007001.1, read on the forward strand.
AGAAGCTCCGGGAGCTGGAACAGCAACTGGGCACTATCCATGAAAGCTGGTCGCCGCTGGCCTGCGGGCGTCACGGCATACATCAGCAGCCCGAGCTGCTCGACATGGCCGCGCGATATGAGAAAACCGTTGCACAGATTGCGCTGCGCTTTCTCACGCAGCAGGGAATCGTGGTCATTCCCAAGAGCACCGATCCGCGGCACATGCGGGAAAATCTGGATTCCCTGAACTTTGATATGAGCACGGAAGACATGCAGACCATCGAAGGACTCGACGAAGGTCGGAGTCTGTTCGGCTGGTGGTAGGAGAAGAAGTCATGCCCAAAAACATTCTGATTTTAAACGGCGCGGCCAGAAAAAACGGACGCACAGCCGGACTGATTCAAGCCTTTGCGGAAGGCGCACGCCGCGCAGGACACCGGGTTCGCGAGTTTTATCTGACCGACATGAACATACACGGATGCCTGGGATGTCTGCACGCAGGACGGAACGCCCACAATCCCTGCGTGCAGAAAGACGACATGGAACAGATTTACGCCGCGTTTGCGGAATGCCATGTGGTGGCGTTTGCATCTCCCGTGTATTTCTGGACGGTGACCGGACCGCTGAAGACGGCGGCGGATCGCCTGTATGCGGAACTGGAATGTCTGGGATACGCGGGTTTTGCGCGGGAAAGCGTGCTGCTCATGACGGCCGGAGGTTCGGACTATTCGCAGGCGGTCACATGGTACCGCACCTATGAGCGGAATCTGGGCTGGAAGAACCGGGGCGAAATTCTGGGAAGCGGAAAAACGGACGCCGCCCGACGGCTCGGCGCTTCCCTCTAAGCTTCAAAAAAAGGAACATCACATGAAAAAGACACTGCTTGTGGTAGGTGCAGGCAAGGGGCTGGGCAACGCCGTTGCCCGGATGTTTGCGGAACACGATTTTCGCGTGGTACTGATGTGCCGCAACGCGGAACGTCTGATCGAATACCGGAACGCTTTGCGCGCGCAAGGCATGGACGTGGAAACGCAGGTCGCCGACGCCGCGGATCAAAGCGCTCTTGCCGCGTCTCTGCGGGAAGCCGTGCAGCGGTACGGCGTGCCGGACGTTCTGTTCTATAACGTCGGCACGACGACGGCAGACGCCGACCTTGCCGAGAACATGAACGCGGAAATCATGCGGCAGCGCTATGCCGGCGACGTGCTCGGCGCATACACCTGCATTCAGGAAATGAACTGCGAGGCCTTCCGCCAAAAGCAGGGAGCCGTTCTCATTACCGGCGGCGGCTTGTCGCTGTATCCCAGCGCGGATTATCTCCCCCTTTCCATGGACAAGGCCGCACTGCGCGCCATGGTGCTGGCACTGCATCCGGTCCTGAAGGAACAGGGAATCTACCTCGGTTCCGTTCAGGTCTGCGGCTTGATCGGTGGATCCGAAAAATACATGCCGAACAACATCGCCGAACTGTTCTGGAACCTCTATCAGGGCCGCTCGGAAATCGAAATCGTGTACTGATGAAGAGAGAAAGAGATGGCGGGGAAAGGGGAAAACCCTTTTGAAAAAGGGCTTTTCCCCTTTCCCCGCACCCCTATCCCCTTTCCTAAAACTTTTATTATTTTCAGGCTGATCTCTCTCTTTTCAAGGGCGCACAGCGAAACATTCTTCAACCGTGCCGCCCTCTTTGGAAAATGAAAAGGAAAAAAAGGAAGAGAGCTTGCGGGGGAAGAAGAAAACCCTTTTGTAAAAGGGCTTTTCTCCTTCCCCCGCGCCCCCATCCTCTTTCCTAAAACTTTTATTATTTCAGGCTGACTCTCTGTTTTCAAGGGCACACGGCGAAGCTTTCTTCACTGTGCTGCCCTTTTTTGTGCCTGAGCGGCGCACACGTTACCGCTGAGCGCAAACTCTCTCCCAATGCTTCAACAGCCGTCATCGAAGTTTGTCGTCGGCCGCAGTTCCTGATGTCGCCCGGAGACCCATGAGCGTTGAGAAGCAGCCTTCCGGTCTGCTTTTGCAGCCCGGCCTCGGTGATCCCTCCAAAATATCCGGAAATCTCTTCCTTACTCACGACTGTCCGACTTTTGTCGGACAGGAGTCGGCCACCGCAGGTGGGCGCGACAGCGCACACCTGCACTGCGTCCGCAGACCGAACAACGCCCGCAGCCTCGCAACCGCTGCCGTTTCCCCTCTCCCGCGAGTCTTCGGCAACGCGCCCTGCTCCCGCGCTCCCGCCCCGCCGAACGGCAACGCCTTCGGCGGAATCAGGGGGGCCCGGGGGGAATTATTTCCCCCGGCGGGGTCCGGGGCAGAGCCCCGAGTGCTCTTGCCTGGTCTCCCTTCCACTCAATCCCGGGGCAGCGCCCCGCTGCTCTGGCCTGTCCTTCTTCCTCTTTAAACGCCAAGGGGCGACCCCGTGAAGGAGTCGCCCCGAGAGTTCATCCAAGGTCAGGCCGTCAGATAAGCCAGCCCATGGGGATAAGGGACAGCTTGGGGAAGACCGTAAGCAGGAGGAGCATGACGACTTCCACAAACAGGAAGGGGAGCAGGTTCTTGACCAGGGCCGGCAGCTTGAGGTTGCCGATGCCGCACACCACATAGAGAACCGTGCCGACGGGGGGCGTGATGACGCCGATGCCGAGGTTCAGGATGAAGATGAGGCCGAAGTGGTAAGGATCGATACCGGCGTCCAGGATCAGCGGATAGAACACAGGCGCGAAGATGAGGACGTTGGGGGTAAGGTCCATGACCATGCCGATCAGGAACAGGAACACGTTGATGAGCAGCAGCAGGATGATCGGGGAATCCTTGAACGGAGCGAACAGGGAGATGATCTGCTGCGGGATGTCGGCGAGGGTGATGAAGTAGCCGATGGCGGTAGCGGTGGCCACGATCATCATAACGGCGGCGGTGGTACGGGCGGAAGAGGCGCTGACCTTGAGCAGGTCCTTGAGGCCGATTTCACGGTACCAGAGCAGGCACACCAGGATGGCGTACACAGCGGCGAAGGCGCCGCCTTCGGTGGGGGTGAACACGCCGAAGCGGATGCCGCCGAGCAGGAGCACGGGCATCATGAAGGCGGGGGTGGCGTCGATAAGAATCTTCTTCTTCTCTTCGCGGGTGAACTTGATGGTTTCATGGTAGCCGTCGAGGCGAACGATGAAGAACCACATGATCATCAGGGCGAGGCCGATGAAGAGACCGGGGAAAAGACCGATCATGAACAGCTTGGTGATGGACAGGCCGCTCACGCAGGAGCCGAGGATGATGAAGTTGGTGCTGGGCGGGATGATGGGGCCGAGGATGGCGCCCGAAGAGATGATGGCGCCCGCGCGGCCGGGACGATAGCCGACCTGCTTCATCATGGGCAGCAGCAGGCCGCCGAGGGCGGCGGCTTCGCCGACGGAGCTACCCATGAGGCCTGCGAAGATGACAGAAGCCACGATGGCGGCGTAGCCGAGGCCGCCGCGCACGCCGCCGATGAGAAGCTGGGCGAACTGCACGACGCGTTTCGACAGGCCGCCGGCAGCCATGATTTCACCGGCGAAAACGAAGAAGGGAATGGCCATCAGCGGATAGTTGTTGGCGCCGTCGAGCATGCAGGAAGCGATGGTCATGGGGTCCCACATGTCGGCGTGGAACATGAGGACCATGGCGCAGAGCACGAGCACCATGGCGATCGGAATGCCGAAGCACAGGAAAACGAAGAGAGATCCAAGAAAAAGAAAAAGTTCCATACTCTCTCCTCTTATTAGTGCTGAAGCTCGGACAGATCCATACCCTCGCTCTTCTTGAATTCAGAGGCGGGGGTGCGGATGACGGTGATGAGATCGCGCAGCTGCAGAACGATGGCTGCGGCGGCCATGATGGGAAGCGTGGAGTTGATGATGGACATATTGACGTACGTGGCGATGGCGTAGGTGTCAAGGGTCATCAGCACATAGGAGACGCCGCCCTGAAGCAGCACGACGAGGGCCGCGATGGACAGCAGAATGGCGATGATGTTCACCACCTTGCGGCAGTTGCCCTGCAGAAGATCCACCACCATTTCCACGGCGATGTGCTTCTTGCGGTAGAAGGCTTCGATGGCGCCGAAGAAGGTGATGTAGATGAAGAGGAAGCGCGCCCATTCCTCGCTCGGCGGATAGCCGGAGTTGAAGCAGTAGCGCAGAACGGCGTTAAGGAACACCAGGCCGATCATGCCAAGGAAGATGCAGGCGCAGAAGATCTGGAACGCGACTGCGCCGGCCTGGTTGGCCTTATTCCTGGTAGAAGAAGATTCACTCATAGAGACCTCAGAGAACCAGCCAGAGATTCAGAGACAAAAAGGGAGCCTGCCTCAAGACAGGCTCCCGGTTACAGGCAAAGACTACTTGAAGCTGGCGGCCTTGTCGAAGATGGCCTGAGCGTTGGGCACGTAGGTCTTTTCGTTGGAAGCGTCGGTGAACATGGTCCAGGTGCGCTTGGCGGCTTCGGTCATGAAGTCCTTCATGGCCTGAGTGGGTTCGGAAACGGTGCCGCCGTGGCTTTCGATTTCGGCGATGGACTTCTTGTCCATATCCTGCACGAGCTTCCAGATGTCTTCAGCGGCCATCTTGGCGGCTTCGTTGAACCAGGCCTTGTCCTGATCGGGCAGGGACTGATACAGCTTTTCATTGATGAAGAGGCTGTGGATGACGAGGATGTGACCGGTCAGAGTGATCTGGGGGCACTTTTCGTAAACCTTGGTGGAGGTGATGTCGGAGAGCGGGCTGTCGCCGCCGTCGATGACGCCCTGGTCAACGGAGCTCATGACTTCGGCGAAGGGCATGGCCTGGCCGTTGATGCCGCATTCCTTGGCGAAGGTGGTGTACAGGGTGATGTTCGGCACGCGGAGCTTGAGGCCCTTGATGTCGTCAATGCTGTGGACGGGCTTCTTGGTGTAGAAGTGGCGGAAGCCCAGAGGGAACATGTTGAGGGTGCGCAGGCCGGACTTTTCGGTAAATCCGTCGGTGAGGAGGTCGAAGATGCCGCCGTTGATGGCCTTGTAGGCGTGCTCATAGCTGTCGTAGAGCATGGGAGTTTCCATCATGGCCATGGCGGGATGGAACGAGGCAACCTGAGTGCCGGTGGCGCACATTTCAATGGTGCCGCGACGGGTGTCGGCGATATACTTGTCTTCCTTTCCGAGAGAGCTGTTGGGGTACACCTTGACCTTGTACTTGCCGTTGGAAAGCTTTTCAAGATATTCGCCGAACTTGTGCATGCCGATGGTTTCCGGTTCGCCTTCGGCCTTCATGCCGGCAATCTTGATGACTTTGGCGGCCTGGGCGGTGCCGACCATGGCGGTGGCGCCGATCATCAGACCCATGATCAGGGAAAGAGCAACAAAGCGTTTCATAAGTCCTCCTCAGAACTTGTTCGGATATGCCGCCTTGGCATATTGTGTTGCGCCGCCGACGTGAACCAACGCCGACGGCTCTCCCGCATGCGGCTTGTCCGCATATGCGAGTCTGTCTTTTGTGTACTATACTTCCGTGAGTTATGCAATATGAAGTCCTGTCTTTTTATGCCTGCGCGGAAGAAGGTTCCTTGGCCGAAGCGTTCGACGAGGGCTCTTCAAAGACAATGGAAGGCAGCGGCTGAACAGTTCTGCGGCCGGGTCGGCAGAGCTTCATCATGGCGTTGAGGTAGTCGCGGCGCTTGTCGAGATAGAAGGCCAGGGGCTGGGAGAAGTTGCGTCCCACAAGGCCGTCCACGAAAAGCTGACTGATGTCGCGTTCGCGCAGGAGCACGAGCTGCGCGCGTGCGAACACGGTTCTGTCGGCCTGACTCATGTTCTTCACCAGTCGGCGGAAGGCGTCCTGGGCGCGGGGCTGGTAGTACCAGAAGTACATGAGGTCGAGAGCGTTGATGATGAGCGCGAGCTCAAGCTTGCGGGCCTCGCCGGAAAGTTCGTCCACGCGGCCTTCGGAGCGGGCCAGCTTGATGAGGATGTCCTCTTCGGGGAAGAGGAGCTCAAGTCTGGTGTAGCAGGCGAACACGCGGGAGATCTTGCCGTCGTAGTCCCAGCGGCGCATGCGGCGGTTGTTCTGACTGTCGGCGTAGCCCTCGATGACGGCGGCCACGGTGTCGGAGGCGAGCTTGGAAATGATGGCCGCGCTCGGCACGGTGTAGAACAGCGGATCGGCCACGCCGGACAGCAGCAGGATGGCCACGAACGCCTGATTGTACCACGACGACACCGGAATGGCGAGCGCGCTGCGGAACAGGTTGCCGATGGCCGCCTCGCGGGGGAAGCCGCGATAGATGTTGTGGGCGCAGATGTAGATGGCGTTCACGAAGTTGAGCACGGCGAACACGATGCCGGGATGCTCTCGCACGCTGAGACCGCAGAGGTTTTCGAGGAACCAGACGCGCACGATGACCTCAAGCAGCGCCACGGATATGCCGGTGTACATGAGCGAATCGCAGATGCGGCTGATGCTCACGTGATCCTTCCATCGCAGCAGGGTGTTGCGCGTGGTGCCGTTGCCGGCGACGACCATCTGAATGATGTTGCGTATGCCCGTGATGCCGAACCATATGAACGTGCCGAACCAGGCGAGGAACCACCAGTCCTGGGTGTAGAGGAAGGAGGCCACCGAGGGAATGAAGCCCGCCATGACCTTGATCCAGTTGGTCACGGTGGTGCTGAGATAGGCGGAACCGGGCTTGTCGTCCCTGCGGGGCTCCCTGTCTTCGAGCAGGGCGTTGGCCGGAGGCGTGTTGATGCCGCCGAGGCTCACCACGTTGCCCGGACGCTGAATTTCGCTGTTGTCGTCGGGGAGCCAGGCGCGATGTCTGGCCTGCCGGAAGTGGCGAAGCCCCGGCACGTGACGGATGGCGCGGGTGAGACCGGAAACGTTTTCCCTGTCGTCCTCGTAGCTTACGCGTTCCTCGATGCGGGTGTGAACGGGAATTTCGCCCATGTACTCGCTATTTTCGCGCAGGGTTTTCTTGGCGCGGGAAGGCAGGGTTTCGGTATAGACGAAGCCCATGCCGAAGGAACGGCCGTTGTTGTCGCGCACGGAATTGGAACCGATGCGGCTTTTCAGCGGATTCTTGCGGTAGTATTCCCAGAGCGTGGGAATGTTGCTCTGAATGCTGCGGAACTTGGCGGCCCGTTCGACTTCGCCGCTTTCTTCCAGATTGTCGAGAATCTCGTGCACCATCTGCTTGATGCGGGGGCCGCGGCCTTCGTTGAGCACGCGCTGCAGCTCGTTGATGGCGGGCAGATCGTTGAGCAGACCTTCGTGCCAGTCCTTAAGATTAAAGAGCTCCAGATGCGTGATGCAGCAGTCGCAGTCGTAGAGCAGTTCGAGCACGTCGCGCACGTTGAGTCCGGCGAGGTTCAGAATGAGGCGGTAGCCGGTGTGCAGGGTGGAGAGCTCCTCCACCATCTGCGCGGGCGAGCGCGTGAACATCACGGGCACGTCCTTCTGATCCGCGCCGATTTCGGGCAGATCCGAACCCTCAAGCCAGTCTCTGGCAATGACCGTGCTCGTGAGATTCTCCAGTTCCAGAATCTCGCGTTCGGCGGCGCCGTCGTCGTCCTGACCGGCAACCACGCGTTCCTTGAGCTCTTGGGCCCGAATCTTCGCAAAGGGCAGCACGTGACCGTGCATGCACTCGGCCAGATGCTCGAACGAAGGCTGACCGAGGCCCACGCAGGCCATGAGGCGTCCGGCCTTGATTTCGGGTATTTCCGTGCCCCACGCCCGGGAAAGTTCCCTGCGCTTGCCCTCGTTCCAGCGATCGAGGGCGTCGAGCGTGCGGGCCTTGCGCCATTCCACGGCCTCGCGGCCCTGCGCGGTGAGGGCCTGCATCTTGTCCGACTCCAGAAATTCGAGGAAGTCTCCGGACGCGCTGAAGCCGCGCGGTACCCACACCATGCTCACGTAGCGCCCGCGGAACGGACAGCGCACCTCAAGACCCACGCGCACGTGAATGCCCATGATGGCCGCGGCGTCGAGAATTTCCCTGGCGGCCGCGTAGTCTATGTAGTTGGAATATACCACCGTGAGATAGCGCAATCCCTTGATCCAGGCGTCCATGATGAGATGCGTGGGCGTCTTGCGACCGCGCGAATGGGCGTCGTACACATGATCGTCGAAGGAAAGCTGATTCCATTCCTCCGGCATTTCCGGCAGATGATAGCGCGCGAGCATCTTGCGCACCACGCGCGGCGTGCCCTGCGCGGCCTTGCGGAAATCGTGCGCCAGCTTGAGCTGCGTGAGCGGAGAATCCTGCGCGCGCACGAGATCCTTCATGATCTGGAGAAGCACGCGGGCCGTGTTGCGCCGCAGCATGGAGTGCGCGCTGCTCATCACTTCGTCGTACAGGGCCTGAAGCGCCATGATGCGGTCGTCCGCCTGGCCGACTTCCAGATTGGTGAGCAGGTTGATGACGGCATAGGCCACCCGCGAAACGCGGGAAATCACCAGTCCCTTGATGCCGTGCGGATGCAGATTGGCGTCGAAAACGCGGCTCTGCGCCTTGTCCGGGCATTCCAGTATTCTGTTGACCAGAGTCAGGATTTCTCTGTCCTGCCTGTCAAAATAGAAACTTACCGACATGCTCCTCTCCATGTGTCGCTGTCGCGCCTGAGCGCGTATCTTCACCGGCGGCAAGTCCGCCGGGACGAATGCGCGGATTCTCCGGCAAAAGCTCTGCCCTGCCGAGAAACCGGACGCTTCTTCTACAATAAGACAGTGAGTGTAGTCTTTGTTACGTCAATGTGTCAATAGTGTTTTTTTTTCACACAATCATTTTCCGCAATATTCTTTTCTGCTTGCGGAAGCGTTCCGATGCTTTTATACTCCGGGCACTTCCCCGCAGGACCGCCTATGAACAAAGCAGACAGCCGCAAGAAAAATCTTCTGGAATTCCTCAACAAGCGCGGCTACGCGACCATTGAGGAACTCGCGCAGAATTTTTCCGTCACGCCGCAGACCATGCGCCGGGACATCAATCAGCTCGCCGACGAAGGACGGGTGCAGCGTTTTCACGGCGGCGTGGGCATGCCCCTCAGCACGGAAAACATCATTTACGATCAGCGCAAGCTGCTCTTCACCGACGAAAAGCGCCGCATTGCCGAGCTTGCCGCCCGGCACATTCCCGACGGGGCGTCGCTGTGCATCAACATCGGCACCACCACCGAGGCGGTGGCCTTCGCCCTGCTCGATCACAAGAATCTGCGCATTCTCACCAACAATCTTAACGTGGCGCGCATCTGCGCGGGCAACGAAACGTTCGAGGTCATCATTGCGGGCGGCACGGTGCGTTCCCACGATCTCGGCGTCATCGGCCCCGAAACCGAACAGTTCATCCAGGAATTCCGCATGGATTTCGGCATCATCGGCATTTCCGGCATCGACGGGGAAGGGAATCTGCTCGATTACGACTATCGGGAAGTTTCGGTGGCGCGCGCCATCATTGCGCATTCGCGGCGGGTGTTTCTCGTGTGCGACAAATCCAAGTTCGGGCGTCCGGCCATGGTGCGGGTCGGACATGTGAGCCAGCTCGAAGCCGTGTTTTCCGACGGGCCCCTGCCCTCCCGCTGGCAGAGTCTCATTCGGGATTCCGGCGCTCACCTCTATCTCGCCTGAGGAGGCCGTCATGCCGGAAGCGTGCGGGACGTCCCGCCGGGAAGTGCTGATTTTTGCGCTGCTCACCGCAGCCTGCGTGGCCGCCGACGCCATGCTCTACGTGACGCTCCCCGTGTTCTGGCGCGAAGCCGGTCTTGATTCGCTCTGGGAAGTGGGCGTGGTGCTGGCTCTGAACCGGCTGGCCCGGCTGCCGCTCAATCCGCTCATCGGCTGGGCGTACACGCGCCTGAACACGAAAACCTGCGCCGCGTTTGCCGCGCTGCTTTCCGCGCTCATTCCCGTGGGATACGCCTTCGCGTCCTCGCTGGCGGCGTGGGCTGCGCTGCGCGTGCTGTGGGGGCTGGCCTGGTCGCTTCTCAAGCTGGGCGGCCTGTTCACGGTCATGGCCGCGGCGGGTCAGAAGAACCGGGGCTACTTCATGGGCCTGTTCACCGGAACCTACCGCCTCGGCAATCTGGCAGGCATGCTGGGCGGCGGTCTTCTGGCCGACCTTGCAGGACTGCGCGTCGCCCTGCTCGCCGGCGCGGCTGCGGCCGCCCTAGCCCTGCCCGCGGCGCTTTTTCTGCTGAGGGGCGTGCCACCCTCTCCGCGCAAAAGCAAAAACGCCGCCGTTTCTCCCAAAGCCCTGCTGCACTCGCCGGAAATTTTCTGGGTGCTTGTCACCTGCATGGCGGTCACGCTCATCATCGAGGGGTTTTTCATGTCCACGCTGTCCGCGCTCATGGCCCATCACTGGGGCGAAAGCATCACCGTGCTCGGCGTCACGGCGGGATGCGCCACGGCCGCGGGCGTGATGCAGTCGCTGCGCTGGGGCTGGGATCCGCTGCTCTCGCCGCTCGTGGGACGCCTCTCCGACGGCCGCCTCGGCCGCGTGACCATGTTTGCCGCCGGATGCTGGACAGCCGCCGGACTGTTTCTGCTCATCGGCCTTTCGCTGCCCCTCGGCCCGTGGCTTGCCGCGATTGCGGCCGTGGAGCTGTGCTGCACCGCCATGACCACCCTTTCGGACGCCCTGGCCGCAGACGCGGCTTCGCGCTCAAACGCGGTGTTCGTCATGACCGCCTACACGCTGGCCATCGACCTCGGCGCGGCGCTCGGCCCTCTCGGCGGATTCGCCGCCATCTCCCTCTGGGGCATGAACGCCGCCTACGCGCTGGCCGCCGCCGTGCTCGCGCTCTTTGCCCTCAAGTGGACCTTCCGCCCGCCGGTCGGAACCTCGACGCCGTCCTGACCCCGACGCCCGCGCCAGCCGCGTCCGCCGGGCGCCTCTCCCCCGCCCCGCAACATCCCGACGCCGCAGTGCCGCCGCAGCTCCGTTCCGTCCGACATTCCTGCGCCCGCGAGGCGACGCTCATTGTCTGCGATGAAGGGAACGTCTTCGATGCCGGCATTCCTGCGCCGCGCCGGGCAACGCCCCGGAGCACAGTCCCTGCGCCGTACCAGCGCACTCGCCCCGCCCGCCCCGGCAAACACCCCGCGCAATTCGCAACGTGCTGTTCCACCGCCACGCAGACGGACGACCACTCCGGACGCCCTGCCCACTCTTTCCAGAACGCCCCCAAGGTCTCCCCGCGCCTTTCGCAACACACGTTTCCCCATTGCCCTCCGACACGCCCCGCGCGCTTCGCAACGCCCGCCCCCCCTTCTTCTGCCCCACCAAACAAAAGTTTTAGGAAGGAGGATGGGGGCGCGGGGGAAGGAGGAAAGCCCTTTTTCAAAAGGGTTTCCTCCTTCCCCCGCCTCTCTCCTATCTCTCCAGCAGCACGAGTCTGATGAAGCCTTCGCCGAAGGCGCGGAACATGCCGCGGGCGTCGGCGTGTCGGAGGGGCGGGAAGATGCGGTTGACGCCGGCCTGCCGCACGAATTCCCAGGGTCTGCCGAGTCTGGCGATATTGTTTTCACGGGACCAGGCGGCCTTGTCGTAGGGAACATAGACGTTCAGCCAGCGGCGGACCTGCGGCAGGAAGAGCGGGCCGCGCACGCCCACGGGGTCCAGGGTGACGAGGGCATCCACGCGAACGCTGCGGCAGGCGGGCACGACGTCCCGGGCGAGGGAGCTTGCGCCCCAGCTGTGTCCGATGAGCACCAGGCGGCGCGGGAGTCCGCCGTAGCGGCGAAGAAGGCGGCGGGCGGCGGCAATTTCATCGTATTCGCGGTAATAGATGTCGAAATCTTCGCCGAGGAGCGCGGGCAGGTCGCCGAGAATGGCGTAGGCCCGACCGAAAAAGGCGTCGGTAAAGCCGCCCATGACCAGGCAGAAATTGCCGAGTTCGTTGTCGGGCGCGGCATCCAGGCGGTCAAGAAAACGCTTTTCCTCGCGCGACGAGCGCACGCGCGCCCCCATGCCCCACGATCGGAGCAGTCGTTCGGGGTTCCTTCGCCATCGGTATGAAAGCACCACGGCCATGATGTTTCCTCGCTTTGCGTTGACGTTTGCGTTCGGCGCGCGAAAAACGCGTGTTTTTCAGTGAGCCACGGCAGCGGCGCGTTCGTCAAGTATGTTTCGCGAGCGACCCTCTGCATGCAGAAACGTTGCGGCCATCCGCGTTCAGAGAAGTTGCGCCCCTCTGCGGCAGGAGAGAAGCAGCGCCGAGGCGCGCGGAGTCGGGCTCTGCGGGAAAAGCGCTCATCCGCCCGGGGAAGATGCACTTCTTCATATTCAACAGCATGCACAAAAAAAGGCTGCCCGAAGGCGGCCTTTCTTTTTCCGGCACAGACGGTTGCAGGCGCTCCCTGCTCTTCGCCCGGCCGACGGATCAGTGCGCTCTACACCCGCAGCATGTCCTGCGGGAACACGGTCTGCGGCTCCGGCTGCGCGTCGGGCTGCGGCTCCTTCAGGCAGACGGCCTGCCACTCCGAAGCCACGTCCACAAAGTTCTGCACCCACTGCGCCACGTTCGAGCCGTCGAGCAGGCGCATGGACATCACGCCCTGAAGCGTCACTCCCGTGTCTTCCCGCGCGGCCAGCGTAAAGCCCTGCGTGCCGTGGAAAAACGTGTTGGCGTCCAAAAGCTCGGCGTAGAGCGCTTCCCGCCCCTCCAAGGGCAGCGGCGCCACCACGGTGAACATCATCACCATGTCGGCTTCCGGCAGCCAGCGCAGGCTGACTTCAAAATCGTCGATGACCAGAAGGCAGGAAGGGTCGTCCTCGCGCACGGTGATTTCCGGCAGTCCCAGCGCGGGAGCCAGCGCCGACAAAAGAGAAGTAAAGGCATCAGGCATGATTCATATCCTCAAATGAAGTTCAATTCCCCGCCGCGGCGGCCTGAGGCGCACGGGCCTGAATCCGGCAGGCCGTCAGCGTGCCGCGCCCGTCCGGCGTGATGGTGTAGGTATAGTCCATATCCAGCGGCGAGGCCGCAGGCTTGTAAAAGCGCATGGTGACGTTGCCGTTTTCCTCGCGGCGCACGTCGATGTCCAGCGGAGAATGTTCGGACTGGTAAATGCCGGTGAAATGACTGTTGGACCGCACCAGAAACGCGCCGCTCTGCCCCATGCTCAGAATGACCTGCCGAGCCTGCACGTCGTTGCCGTTGCAAAGCGCCACCGCGCGCCGCGCAAGTTCCGCGCTGACCGGCGACGTCGAACCCGCGTTGAAGCGCGCAAGTTCCTCTTCGGTGAGCGCCGAGGTGTCGTGAATATCCACGGTGTCCACAGGGCCGCCCGGAAGGCCGAAGGTCACGGCGGGGCTGTAGTCCGGCAGCGCGCCGTGCGTGCCGCGACGCTTGATGTCCTTGGCGAGGGAGGCTTCCACCTCGTCCAGCGTGCCCAGACTCCCGGGAGGCGTGAGCGACGGACGATTCACGAAGTCGTCGATGGACAGGGATACCGGGCCGCGCAGACCGGCCGCCGCCTTTTCCAGGGTCACGCCCGAAGAAAGCGAGGTCATGCCCGTCATGGCCGCCGTGGGATCGCCGGGCTTCGCCTGCTCGAACACGGCGGCAAGCCGCGCAAACATGGCGTCGTTGAAATCGCGCAGGCTTTCGTACTTTCGTTCGGCGGGCATGGATTCGTGGAAGCAGCCCTGCCAGATGGTTTCACGGGTGAGGGGGCCGTCGGGCTGGAGGGCCCGCATTTCTCCGAGACGCTGCGAAATCAGCGCCACGCAGCCCACGCCGCTGCCCGAAAAACGGCTGGTCACCACCGCCATGTCCGCCGCCGTGGCGGGCGTGGTCCAGGCCATGGCGTCCTGCGCCATGTGCGACACATCCACGTTTCTGCCGCAGGCGAAGGCGAAATTCCTCAATTCTTCAAGGGAGCCGTCGGCAATGCCGCGCAACATCGCCTGATCGTCGAACACGCGGTTGCCGTCGGCGGCAAGTTCCGCCTCGTGATGCACGGTCATGTTCACCGCGCGGCCGAGCTGCTGACGCTGCGCCGCATCGAGATTCAGGGAATCGGCGAGCGCGGAAACCGCGGCGTGCGTTGCGGGAGAGGCAAGAAAGGCTCCGGCCCGCACTTCGTTCCAGGCTCTCTTCAAATCGGGCGTGGAGGCCGTGCGCACCATGGCGCTCAAATCCTCGTAGCTCATCACCCTGCCGTTTTCGGCCGAGGCCGCCCGGATGACCGCCTCGCCGAACGCGGCCATGAGCGGCTGATGCGCCGCCGGATCCATGCCTTTCGCCGCGCAGAAATCGTTGAAGGCGTGCGAGATGTTGCGGGTGTCGCCCGGGCCGGTGTTGCCGAGCACGAAGTGACGGGCCATGTCGGCATTGATGCGGGAAAGGCCGTCGGCCATGTCGGCGGCGCTGTGGAGCACATCGCGCACGAGTCTCGCGCTGAGCGGACGCCCCTCTTCGCGCACGCTGCGCAGGCGGGGAGCCAGCGCGTCGGCCACGGTGTTGCCGTACTTCTGCCGCACCACGCTGAAGAGCGCGTCGCCGGCCTGTCTGTTGGTGGACTTGAGTGTGAAGAACGTGCCGACCTTGCCCTGCGCGGCAAAACCTCCGTTCTTCACAACAAGACTGGAATTATCGCTCAGCGAATCGGCCATGCTGCTGAACGCCGTGAAATTAAACGAAATGGATCTCGGCATGGTGCTGCTCCGTAGATTTTGGCAAAGGATGTCACGAAAGCGCCCGGCAGGCAAGAATGACGCAGGAAGCGGGCGGATTCCCCCTGCGTCTTTCATCATGCAAGAAGCATGCCATGCGCTTTCCCCCGCCCTGCCGTTCCAAAAGTCGGACGCAGACGGACAAATGCCCTGTGCCGGAAAAGTTTTGGACAGCGACGGCACGAACGACGCCCCGCAGAGTGCCAACTTTTATGGCGCTCTATCGAGTTTTATGCCAAAAATCGACCAATTCTTTTTCCAAAGAGAACAATGTTGACTTATCCGAAGCGACACGCGCAGAACGAAACACGCGCGCAGGCGGACGCTGCTGAAAAAACACGCAGTCCCCGCAGAACAGGCAACGAACGCGCTGGATTGACTGCCGAACTGCCGCTGCCCGTCCTGCACAGATTCCAGAGCCGCCGACGCGCAGGCGGGCGCTCGACGGATGAGAACGTTGCAACAGCAGGTTGGGAGCGCGCCCCCGCGAGAGTCGGACACTTTTCATCCGTCAAGCCCGAAAATCGCAACAGACGACCGCGCACAGGACTGACGCCCCGGCTTTGCCGAAGCGCCCGGCGCATCGGCGCTTTGGCGCTTTGGCCCTGTCTGCGGCGGGAGCAGTCGCGACGGCGGGGCCGTGCTGGCGCTCCGGGCCTTTTTGTGCCATGCTGCGCCTGCACAGGAGCGCGACGCAAAGGGGGAACGCCCGGCCTGTCGCAAGCGCCGGGTCGCACACACGAGGACCTCTCAGCGAAACTTCCGGCGTGACGTCTGCTCCCGAAGCCCCGCGCCTGCGCCGGCAACGCCCGCCCCCGAAGCGGCGGACAAAGCATGTTCGACAGGACGAAATCATGGAAGAAAACAAGAAGAAATATCCCTGCCCGCACGGCGAGCGTTCCAACCTTGTGGTGCTGTGCAAAATGCCCTGCGAGGAAACGGGCTGCCGCCCCACGGATCTGACCTACGAAAAGGACGCCTTTATCGTTACCGAATACTGGTGCCGGGAATCCTGCCTCTGGTGGAAGGCCAACGGGCACGAATGGGACAAGAAGTAGCCCACAAAAAAAGCCGGAAGCCCGCTGTGCTGCGGGCCCCGGCGATTCCTCCCCCGTCCTTTTCCCTCTTTTTCTCTCTTCTCCCTGCCTTCTTTCCGCCTCCCCGGCTCTTCCGAAGCGAAGCGTCGAAGGGCCTCTGAAAAAAGTTTTTTTCCACGTCCCGGAAACTCCTCAGCGGGCCCGGCGGAACGCGGATTGACCATCTCGGTGACGGCATCAGAAACAGGCTCTCCCAGCACGCCGTGCCCCCCCGCCTGCGCCGCCTCCATGCTGCTGGCCTGCCCAGACTCTCCCGCGCTGACCGCCTCCCCCAAAACTGCGTCGTCATGTCCCCAACCGGCCCAGACTCTTCCCCCGCCGGGAAAACTGCCATGAATACGGGAGAGCAGTACCCGCCGCAGAGTTCTCCCTGCACGCAAGATTCCCGAACATCGCCCGTTCCCGCCCATTCCGCCAAGCTCTCCCCCAACTCGCGGGAACCGCGGAAGAAAAATCGCCGAAACTGCGCTTCCGCGGCGAATCCCCCTCGCCCCGGAAACTCCACAACGCCGCCTGCCGACTCATCGACGTAAAGGCGCTCTTCCCCACGCGCCGGCCTCCCTGAAATCGTGAGGGACTCGGGGCCCGACTTGTCGGGGAAAACTTCCTCCCGACGGCGTTCGGGCAGGGCCCCGAGTCTCCGGCCCGTCATCCTTCTCCCTCCATCGGGGCAGCGCTCCGAGACTCCTCCCCTTTCTCTCTATTCCCTTTCTGCGGAGGAGTTCACGGGTTCGAGGGTGCAGTGTTTCACGCGGTCGCTCTCTTCTGCTCGTTTGGCGTTGTTGAATCTGTCCGTCGTGCCGACGAGGTAGCCGGTGATGCGGCGGATGCGCTCAAACGGCACGCCGCGGCCGATGCATGCAGCGTCATTCATGGCGTCTCCTTCAGCCGTTGGCGGCTTCCACGGTTTTTTCAAGGGAATCCACGCGACGGAGCCACCCGTCGAGAAAGGGTTTCAGGCTGCCGTTGCCGTTGACGAGTTCGTGGTAGCGGGCCCGGCGCAGGTGACAGACGGCCACGGCGGTCTTGCGGTCGCTGCAGGTGCGCAGCGCGGCAAGGGTCACGGGCCCCCATACGCCGTCCGCGCGCAGGCCGAGAGCCTTCTGCACAAGGCGACAGGCGCAGTCGGCCCCCATGTTCACGGCGGTGTCGTACATCACCACGGCGCAGAGCGGCTTCACGTCGTCGAGGCTCAGGGCGTCCCAGAACCTGCGGCGCATGCTCCTGACGGCGCCTTCCGGCGTGAGGGCAGACTCGTCGGCGTCGATATCGCCTTCAATGTTGTTGTCTTCGCCAGTATCGCCCTGATCTTCCTGCCCATGGAGAGCGGCCAGACAGCCGCCGTCATGTGCGGAGCCGCCGGAATCGGCAACATGCCCGACGCGTCCGCCTTCCCACAACGATGTGAAGTCATGTGCTTTTTCAAAATTTCCCATAAACAAGCTCCCTTTTTCCAGAGAACCTATCCGCCGCCGTCACTGCGGCACAGGGAAAAGAGAAAAAAGGAAGCCGCCGCATCGCAGAAGGAGCACGGAGGTCGCAGGCGTTCCCCCGGACGGGGCGCATCGTCGCCCGATGCCGCAGCATTGCCTGCGGCATGCAGACTCGCGCTGCCGAGGTGACGCCGCTGCACGATGGCCCGATGTCTGCCGAGAGGCGCAACAGGCCGCAACGTTCCGCGATGCATGCCGCCCGGCAAGCGGCGTCTCCGCCTCTGAAAGAACGACGCGCGCGGCCTCTCCAGCTGCGCTCCTCTTTTTGAAAAACTTAAAGCACTGCTTTAAAAATTCCAGCGGAATGCCTGTTTCGCGCCCTTCCGCCTCTGCCTTCCCCTCCCCCGAATGGGGCCCCACCGGCATAGCCGATGGTTCCTCTTGTGCGCCTGTAAGGCTTTCTTACCAGCCGCGCCCTAGAGGCGCATGTACGCTCTGACATCTGCATTTCTGTTGCCGACGGCCCGTAAAACGGGCTTCCGGCGTACGAGATGCTCAGCTGATCTTCAGTTTTATCCTCGGCCAGTTGATCCCTGATGTACTCGGCCATCTTTGCCTTATTCTTGCCCACCGTGTCGACATAGTAACCGCGGCACCAGAACTCCCGATTACGATATTTGAACTTCAGCTCACCGAACAGCTTATATATCATCTGGCTGCTCTTGTCTTTCAAATATCCGGCAAACGCCGATACACTCATCTTGGGCGGCATCTCAAGCAACATATGGATATGGTCGGGGCAGCATTCCGCTTCTACTATGCTCACGCTCTTCCACTCACATAATTTCCGCAAGATTTCTCCTATGGCCCTTTTCTTCTCACCATAGAAACTCTGTCGGCGATATTTTGGTACAAAAACCATGTGATATTTGCCGTTCCATTTCGTATGCGCTAACTTCTTTGCGTCACCCATTGTGACATCCTTTTGATTTGCTCATGGGCGCAGTCGCCAGACCGCACCCCTTTCTTGCCGAATCAAGAGGAGTGTTTATAACATATTCATAACTATAGGTTTTCGGAGGCCCCCAGCCTAGCTGGGGGTTTTCTTTTAACCAAAAAAGCGGAACCGCAGGGTCCCGCCTTTTCACGCTTTCATGCCGCGCGTCATCCCAGAAGTTTTTCCGCCAGAGGCATGAAGTCCAGCGGCCAGAACATTTCCGGCCTGGGCTGAGGCACGTCGGCGCGATCAGCCGTCGGACGACAGGCCAGCACGGCATCCGCCCACTGCGGCGGAAAAGAATCAATGTCCAGAGCCGCGCCGAGCAGCGCTCCGGCCACAGCGCCGTTGGCTGCGGCGTCGCCGCCCTTCATCACGGTGTCGCGCACGCCCTGCCCGGCGTCGGAAGCATGGAGAAGCTGCCAGAATCCGTTCTGCAGCGTGGTCAGCACGTGACTCATGTCGTTCTGATACTCGGCAGGGCGCTCAAACGCCGCGCGTTCCAGGCAGTCCAGTACGCGGGAGAGTTCTGCCTGCGGCATGTCGTCGTTCCAGCGGGAAAGAGCCGCCGTCGCCGTCAGCGCCGCACGATGCATGTCCTTCGGAGATCCGCTCCGCACGCCGTAGGCCAGCGCCGTCACGTATGCGACGTTCGCCGCCCGGCACAAAGGATGCGGACAGGTCAGCGCCGCTTCCTCCATGGCCCAGCGGGCAAGCGTTCTCATGCCGGCATCCTCGTTGAGCACGGCCATGTCGGGTTCTCCGCCGTCGTCGCAGGGAAGAGACGTTTCAGGAATGAACCTCGCGCCGAACACGCCCAGAGGACTGACGCGCATGAGCGCGCAGTTGGCCTCGCTTCGGGCATCCGGCTTGCCGTGAAGCGCCCGGAACACCGAATGCGCAAAATCCACGGGATGACTGCCGAGCCAGGATTTATAGGCCGCAAAAATCCGCCCGGCGTTGAACGTGCCCTCCTCGGCAAGCGTGCGGGCCAGCGCCAGCGCCATTTCCGAGTCGTCCGTAGGCTGTCCGGGCAGCGTGCGGTACAGGGCGCTGCCTTCCAGCTCGTCCATCCCGGCGGGATACATGGCCCTGACCTTTTCCTCGTCCTTGAATTCCACCTGACTGCCCAGAGAATCTCCGGCAATCTGCCCGAGCAGACATCCCCATGCGCGGCGCACGACGTCAGCGCTTCTTTCCATAGCTTTTCCTCGCACTCTGCGGACGGCCGCCGCTTCGACCTGGCGACCGCGCTCCGCGTCTCGTTATTCGGCCTGATTGTCGACGGCTTCTTCCTGCTGATCCTCGTCCATCTCTTCGAGCTGCTGATCGTCCCCGCCGTCGTTCTGCTGATTTTCCATCTGCCCCGCCTGATCGCTGAGCGCGGGATATTCCGGGCTCTCCAGATACAGCGTGCAGTAGGTCGCCTGAGCGCCTTTTTCGGTCTCGGAACCGGCCAGAAACACATACACCGCTCCCGGCCTGTCCGCCTTCTTTTCCGCGCCGGCGAAATTCCATTCCAGCACTTCCAGACCGCCTTCATCCGCAAGATATCCGCGCAGATCGTCTCCGGCGTCCTCCACGTCGTCCAGGCTGAGCGAGGGCTCGCCGTAGCGGCGCTCCAGTTCCTGCTTCAGGCCTTCAAGCACGTTCAGCGTGGAAGCGCCGTCCACACTGGCGTCGTCGGGCGACGAAGCCATGATGCGGATGATCCTGCCCTGATACGTGTCCACGGCATAGGTGTCGAATCTGGAATCCGGGGACGGAGGCGTTATCTCGTACATCTTGAGCTGCCAGCGCTCGGAAACGGGCTGACTGCCGTGCGCATACTGCGCCACGTCGGCGCCGAGCTCTATGCCGAAGGCTCCCGCAGCCAGCGCCCGGGCCGCGCCGGAAAAAACAAACAGCGCCAAAAACAGAACCGTTCGAATATATTTCATGAAAATCTCCTGTGCCGACCATGCGGCACCGGCCATAAGTAAGCACAGGCACAACTTTTGTCCAGCGCGCGGCGCTTGTCTTTCCCGGCAAGGGAGGCTAACTATCGGCAAGCGGCTCTTCCGCGTTTGTTCACTTCTTACCTTGTTAGCGCCATGACTCATTCCCTCCCGGAACTACTCGCCCCGGCCGGAGGTCGCGAACAGCTTGAGGCCGCCGTGCTCTACGGCGCCGACGCCGTCTATCTCGGCGGCAGCGCCCTTTCCCTGCGGGCAAAATGCCGCGGCTTCGACGGCCCGGAACTTGCCGACGCCATCGCCTTCGCCCATCGCTCCGGCGTGCGCGTCTATTACTGCCTGAACGCCCTGCCCTTCGACGAGCATCTGCCCGCCGTGGAAGAACAGCTTGAACGGCTGCCGGAACTCGGCGCGGACGGCCTCATTGCCGCCGATCCCGGCGTCATCCGTCTCGCCGGACGCCTCTGCCCCTCCGTCGAACTGCACCTCTCCACCCAGGCGCATTCCGTCAATGCCGCCGCCGTGGAATTCTGGAAGGAAGTCGGCGTCCGACGCATCAATCTCGCCCGCGAACTCGGCAAGGACGCCATGACGGCTCTCATACGCCGCTTTCCCGACATGGACTTTGAAGTGTTCGTCCACGGAGCCATGTGCCTTTCGCTTTCCGGGCACTGCCTCATTTCGGCATGGGTCAATAATCGTCCTGCCAATCTCGGCCTCTGCACCCAGCCCTGCCGCTTCGACTACCGCGGCATACGGCTCACCGTGGAAGAAGCCGTGCGCCGCGACGGGCCTTTTCTCGACGTCACGCAGGAAGAGGACTTCAGCGCCGTCTGGGCGCCCATGGATCTTTGCCTTGTTCGCTGGATGCGCGACATCGTCCGCATGGGGCCCTCCGCGCTCAAGCTGGAAGGCAGGACCAAAAGCGGCGGATACGTGGCGCAGGTGACCGACGCATACCGCACGGCCCTGAATCTTGCTTCATCCGAACAGGAAGAAATCTCTGCCGACGACTTCGTGACGGAGCTCTTTCACACGGCCTCGCGCCCGCTCTGCTCGGGCTTCTTTCTCCCGGAACGCCGGGTGGAACGGCCGCCCCGCAACTTCACGGCGCATCCCGTCGTCGCCCGAGTTCTGGCCCCCGCCGGAAACGACGGCTGGCGCATTCAGGCGCGCTCCCCCTGGAACGCCGACAGCGACGCCGAACTGCTGCTGCCCGGCATGAAGCGCCCCGTGCTTCGGGCAGGCTCCTACGCGCTGGAAAATCACCGCGGCGAAAAAACGGACAGGCTCAATCCCGGCATGGAAGGCGTCGTGCATCTCGACGCTCCCGATCTTCGCCCTGGCATGTACATCCGGCTCCGCCCCGAAAGCGCGCCCCACTCGCCGGAAGCCGAAGCCTAAACGCTCGGCGCTGCCGGAAACGACACGGGAAAACGCCGCTCGAAGCGCTCCAGCACGTCCACGAGCGGCGCGTCCAGATACGAGAGCGCCTGCGCCCGAAGGTCGGCAGGCACGCCGAACCTCGCTTCCGCCATGCTGCCCGCCATGGCGGCGATGGTGTCGCTGTCTCCGCCGAGGGAAACGGCGTTGCGCACCGCGTCCTCCACGCTTTCCGCTTCCAGGAACGCCTCAATGGCCTGCGGCACGGAGCCCTGACAGCTGACGTCGAATCCATAGTCATCCCGAATCTCGTCCAGAGTGAAATCGAGCCTGTACCAGGATTCCTCCACTATTTTGCGAATGGCCCCGGAACTTTCGCCCTTTCCGGCATACCAGATGACCGCCGTCACGGCCTCGGCTCCGCGCAGGCCCTCCGGATGATCGTGCGTCACGCGGGTAACCCGATCGGCCATGTCCAGCGCGTCCTCCAGCGAAGCGGCCGCCCACGCGCACGGGCTCACCCTCATGCCCGAACCGTTGCCGAAGCTCCCGTAGGGCTGCGGATGTTCGCTCATGAGCCAGCGGGAAAAGCGACCGCCGTAACAGCCGCGAGCCCAGCGTCTGCCGAAGGCCTGCATGGACTCCACGGCATGACGCGAAAGACTTTCCCTGTCTCCGTCGCTTTTCAGCAAGGCGTCGGCCACGGCCAGCGTCATCACGCTGTCGTCCGTCACGCGGCATTCCGGCGTCAGAAGCTGAAAATGCTTGCTCTTGCAGTTGCGCCATTCAAAACGGGATCCCGCAATATCGCCGATAATCGCTCCGATCATGTTTTCGTGCTCCTTGTTTCCGGCAAAACACCCCTCACAAACAACGCAGACGCCGCCGACAATCCCGCGGCGCGCCATCTCTCCGACCTTCGCCGCATCCGGCAGGCGCGGACGATTGACAAGGCGCGCGCCTTCTTTCAGAACAGACTCCATCCACAACCCTGTTTCAGGAGAACGCCATGCGACGCCACGACAGAGAATGCTGCGAACAGAGTTTTTTCACCGATCTGCTTGGTCGGGCCGACGTCATGACTCTGGCCTTTCACGCCGGAGAATTTCCGTACGTCATTCCGGTCAACTTCGTGTACATGAACAACGCCGTCTATGTTCACTGCGCCACGGAAGGCCGCAAGCTGGACTGCCTCACAAAGAACCCCTGCACGGGGTTTTCCGTGCATGAAGTTCTCGGCATCGACAGGGAACAGGCGACGACCCGATATCTGAGCCTTTACGGCGAAGGCCGCGCCGCCCTTGTTGAAGACGACGAGGAAAAACAGGCTGCTCTGGCGGCTCTGGCCAAAAAATACCGGAGCCGCTGCACGCTGCCCGTTCCCGCAGACATGCTGTCGCGCACCGCCGTGATCAGAATCAGCATCGTTTCCATGAACGGCAAGAAAAATCTTCCCCCGGAACACGCCGACTGAACGCATCAGACAGCGATTTTTGCAAAACGAACGTCGATGATTCGTGCGTCCGATTTGCAAAAATCGTCATGAAAACAACGCGTTGCTACAGGCAGGCGTTTCCGGCAGGCCGCGTCTCACGCGACCTGAGACAAAGAAACGCCGCCTGCCCCATCCTTGTGCCGCAACGGCAGCGGCGCCGCACTCTACGCCTGACCGCACAGCGCCTGCATGAGCTCGGTCACCTTGGCGCGAAGCGCCCGGCCGGCTTCCGTGTCGGCCACGGAGCCGTCCTGCGCAAAGGCGTCGGAATAGGCGTTGGAAAAAATTTCCGGCTTGTTCAGCACGCGCAGATCAAGATACACGCACGTCTGACGCAGATGATACTGCGCCCGGGACGTGCCCATGCCGCCGCCGGCTCCCATCAGGGCCGCCTTTTTCCCGGCCATGATGTTCCCCTTCTCCCGGGAAGCCCAGTCCAGCGCGTTCTTCAGCGCCGGAGCCACGGAATAGTTGTATTCCGGCACGGCCAGCACAAAGCCGTCCGCCAGCTTCACCTGGTCGAGGAACGCATTGACGGCCGGAGTTTTTTCCCTGTCTTCCGCATAAAAGGGAAGCTCTGAAATATCGGCAATCTCCAGCGTTGCGCCTTCCGGCATGACCTGCGCCGCACAGCGCAGCAGGCCCATGTTGCGGGAAGACGCCCGGAGGCTTCCGCAGATACCGAGAAATCTTTTTTCAGACATAGGTTCCTCCTGAAAAGTTCTGCTTTCATATAGCTCCGAAAAAAGCAGAAAAGCAATGATCTCCGCCGAGCGCCGACATGCTCCGGCATCTCTGCCCGCCCAGCGGCGTCTTGACGGAAACAGGATTATGGCTCTATGTGCAAATCATGCTGCGCCATGCACGCCCGGCCAAGAGACGCGCGTCCGAGGCCGCGCCACCTGAACTCAGAGGAATTCGCCTTCATGAACGCTCCCGAACCGCACGACTCTCTTTTCTCCGACGCCTGTGAACAAAAACGTCCGGAACCGATGCCGCCCTGCCTGCGCGGCTCCCTGCTCGGCATCAACTACGGCATGCCTGCCCGTCTCATGGCGGCAGGGCAAGAGCGGGAAGCCGCGCTTGCCCTGCGAAAAGAAACGCCGTTCGGAGGCATCCTCGCCGCGCTCGGCGATCCCGGAGCCCAGGCGACATGTCCCAAGGGAAGCGCTCACCCGTTCATCTCCCGCATGCTGAAGCATCTTTCGGAACACTACGGCGACATGCTGTTCCAGCCTCTCTCCCTGCCCTTTTCCGGAAAGCGCGCCGTCGTCATAGGCTCCGGCCCCGCAGGTCTTCAGGCCGCCTGGACTCTGCGCGAACAGGGATGCGCCGTCGTCGTGCTCGAAGCCGCGTCTTCGGCCGGAGTCACGCTGCTCCACGCGCCCGTGCAGGAATCAAGCTCGGCTCCGGCTGCGCCTTCTCCCGCGGTTCCCGCAGAAATCGTGGAGCGCACCCTGGCCATGCTCTCCCGCTCGGGCATTGAATTTCGCTGCGCCTCCCCTGTGGGACAGGCCGAACTCCACAAGCTCCGCAGCAGCTTCGACCTCGTTTTCTGCGCCTGCGGCAAGGGAGCGGTGCTGCCCGCAGACGCCGAAGGCCGTGTTGAAGGAAATCTTTTTGCCGCAGGAACCTGCGTAAAAAATCAGAAGGGCATGGGCGCGCTGCAGTCCATGGCTGCGGCCAGAAAGGCCGCGCTGGCCGCAGGCTCCGCGATAGGAGAAAATGCAGCGCCGTCCGGTCGGCCCAAAGATTCGACACCGTCACTCGCCAAGGAAGCCCTTTTCCCGAAAGACGCCCCCGCACAGGAGCTCCGGTTCCGGGAAGAGGCAGAGTTCTCTCTCCGCCGCGAGGCGCAGCAATGCCTCTCCTGCCTTCAAACAGTATGACACTTCGCCCTGCCCGTGACGCCCAGTTCCCGGCAGAGAACTTTCGGTCCACAGGCGCGCCTTTGTCTTTTTACGCAAAGTTTCAATTAACGCTTGACAATCCCGGCCGGCTTTTCTAGAGTCTGTCCCGTTGGCGCGAGGCCAGCATGTGGGGATGTAGCTCAGCTGGGAGAGCATTGCCTTCGCAAGGCAGGGGTCGAGAGTTCAAATCTCTTCATCTCCACCACCATGACGATCAGCGGTCGGACGTTGTCCGGCCGCTTTTTTATTTCCTGTTTTTCGTGCTTCCTTCACCCCTGCCCCTGGGAACGATTACCCCGCGGCGCATCCGCAAACTCCATTCGTCCGTCGCCAGACCCGCACCAGAAGAAACAACGCCCCCGTCCTGCGGACGCCAGCGCGCCAACGAGACGCCGGAACGCATGTCCGGCTGCCTCCGCGCTTCGCGTCTTCGTCAGCCCTCCTCTCGCCGACGCCCGGCCGCACACGCTCAACATGGCCGGGACCATCCGATCCCGTCGCATCCTCCCTCCGCCCATGCCGGAAGTCCACGCGGCAAGCCTTTTCTGCTCCCTGCCCCCTCCGACGCGCGTCTTTCAACCGACATGCCCCGACAGACGGCCATTTTCCCCGCATCTCCCCGACCTGCTTCCGTCTTCGCCGAGCCTGCCGCACTGCGTCGAAGCTTCCAGATACGCCCCGTTCGGAACATTTCCGTTTCATTGCTTTCCCCTCCAGAGACAAATTTCACTCTCCGAAGAAAGTGTCGCAAAAAATTTTTCTGCTGAATCTTCCCACCAGAACAGGTCGGCAGACCACAGACGTCTTTTCTCAAAAAGCCCTGCCGCACAAGCGATGTCAGACGTTTCAGGACAAAGCCCGCCGCAGAAAAGGACACGGAACATGGAAGAATATCCCCGGGTTAAAAAATGAAAACAGACAACAAATATTGACATCAGACATCAGGGCGGTTACATCAGAACCGTTCCGGGAACGCCGTTCCCCGGAACGAAAATGAAAACACAGGAGAAGGTCATGTCTCATTACAATATGTTTCTTCCGAACTACTCCATCGGTTCCGACTGCTACAACGAAATAGCTCACGTCACCCGCCATTACGGCAACACCGCCGTGGTCATCGGCGGCAAAACGGCCATGTCCAAGGCACACGACGCCCTGCTGAAGGCCGTGGAAGGAACCCATGTGACCATTACCGACTTTGTCTGGTTCGGCGGCGACTCCACCTACGAGAACGGCAAAATGCTCATGGAAACCGAATCCGTCAAAAACGCCGATATGATCTTTGCCGTCGGCGGCGGCCGCGCCTGCGATACCGGCAAATACGTGGCCAACGAACTCGACAAGCCGCTCTTCTGCTTCCCCACCGTGGCCAGCAACTGCGCCTCCGTCACGTCCATCTGCGTGATCTACAATCCCGACGGAAGCTTCCGTGAATACTACTATCCCAAGATGGCGAATCACACCTTCATCAATTCCGACATCATCGCCGATTCGCCCTATCAGCTTCTCTGGGCCGGCATCGGCGACGCGCTTTCCAAGGAATGCGAAGCCGTGTTCTCCAGCAAGGGCGTGGAACTGAGCCATACGCCGCTCATGGGCGTGCAGCTCTCCCATGTCTGCACGAGCCCGCTGATCCGCTTCGGCGCCAAGGCCCTCGAGGCCTGCCGCAACAAGAAGCCTTCCCACGAACTGGAACAGGTAACGCTGGACATCATCATTTCCACGGGTATAGTTTCCAACATGACCACGCATACGCCCGAGTACTATTACAACTCTTCTCTGGCGCATTGCGTCTATTACGGCGCCACCGTAACGAAGAACGGACACAAGCACCTGCACGGCGAAATCGTCGCTCTGGGCGTTCTGTGCCTGCTCACCTTTGACAAGAAGTATGAAGAGCGCGACGCCATCATGGCCTTCAACGCCAGCATGGGCTTCCCGGTGTGCTTCGACGACGTGGAAATCGACGAAAGCGAATTTGAAGCCATGGGTGAAAAGGTGGTGACTTCCACCGAATGGGCCTATCGTCCGAAGGGCGTGACGCTGGAAGCCTTCATCGAAAGCATGAGGGAACAGAACCGCTGCGGCCGGGAGTACAAGAAGAATCACTGATACCCCGGCAGCCTCCGCCTGCCCCTCATGAACACGCGCCTCGCGGCGCAGGCGAAAACGACCGGAGACGGAATCATGCCGTCCGTCCGGCCGTTTTCGCAAAGACCGAGCGGAAACGCTCTTGCCGGAGCTTATCTTGAAAAAAACAGAACGACTGTCCGACAGAGTGGCTGAAAGCATTCTGTCCATGATTACCGTGGACAGAACCCTCAAGCCGGGCGACAAGCTGCCCAATGAACTGGAACTCGCCAGCCAACTCGGCGTGAGCCGCATCACTCTGCGGGAGGGCATACGCATGCTCGCCGCCCGCAACGTTCTGGAAATACGACGAGGCCGAGGCACCTACGTGCGCGAAGACTTCAAGGAACGCTCGTTCCGCGAACTGCACGACGTGCCGACCGCCGAAGGCAGCGCCGAATCCGTGTATGAAATGCGCATGATCTTTGAACCCGAGGTCGCCTACTACGCCACGCTCCGCGCCACGGAAAGCGAAATGATGCATATCTGCGAGCTCGCCAAGCGCATCGCCTCCGGCGATCCCGAGGATCCGCGCCTGCTGGAGGACGAAAAAACCTTCCATCGCGCCATCGCCCGGGCCACGCACAACGAATTCATGAACCGGCTCATGCCCGTGCTCCAGGAAGCCTTCGAGCAGGCCATGGACCTCGCGCCCCGTCATCCCGAAGCCCTGCACCGCAGCCGCTACGATCATCAGCTCATTCTCGACTTCATGGTCAGCAGAAACGCCGAAGGCGCGAGGAGCGCCATGAAGATACACATTCTGCACATCATGGACGCCCTGAACCTGACGCCGGCAAGAATCGGCGAATAACCAGAACCGCCCCTTGAAGGGGCGGTTCTGGTTTGTCCCTGTAAAGGGTCTGTTACTCGGCGGCCCTCTTGGGAGGGCCCGGTCTCGGCTCCTGCCGCAGCGTTATTTCCTGCTGCTTGCAAACAAGCTGACGGGCCGTTCCACCAAACTATACTGATCAGTTGTCTCGCTCTTCCTGCCCCCGTACATATTGATGATCTCGCCTCATTTACTCCCACCGTGCTGAAAAAACAGCCGGTGCACCAGAAATGACGATTGCCGAACTTATGGCGCAGATGCGGAAAACTCTCGAATATCATCAGAGAGCTCTTCCTTTTCAAATCCCCCATTACCTGCGCCACGCTATACTCTGGTGGAATCTTGATGCGCATATGGTATGGTCCATACACGCATTTGCTTCTACTCTCTCTATTTCTTTGCATTCACAAAGTTTTCTCAGAATTTCTCCTTTCGTTCCGCGATACTTTCCGTATATCGGCTTGCGTCTGAATTTCGGAGCGAAAAGTATATGATACTTGCAGGTCCAACGGGTATGATTTAAACCCTGGTCATTCATTGCTGGGTTCCTTTGTGCATGGATTTCGAGTCGAGACAACTTGTTATCTCACAAAGGAACCCTCTTTTTAACTTATTTAAAGGCTTCGCCTTTTTGGAACTCCCCGCATAGAGGGGAGTTTTCGGGCTTAAAAAGCAGGACGCCCCTATTCGGGGCGTCCGTTTCAGCATGCTCCTGCGCTGCGCCTTGTCACGCCTGCCGGTCGTTCAGCGCCGGACGGCTCATTTCGAACGCCGTGCAGACGTGCGAGCCGTCGGGCCGGATGAGGAACTGTTCATGGAACTGCAGAGGAAGCGTCGGGTCGCCGTTGATGTCCATGACTATGGAGCCGTCCGCCTGCTCCACCGCGCTCATCATGAACGCGCCGTGCTCGTTGTACTGCAGGCCCGGAAACACGCCGCTCATGAACCTCGCCGCAATGAGCGGCGTCTGCGAAAACGCCTGCGCCACCCGCAGGAACTGCGTTTCGGAATGCGTCATGCCCCGCCAGAAATCCAGAATCGGACGCAGCACCGGGTGATCCTCGGAAATCTCATGCCTCGGAATCTTCACCGGATGCACGCTCAGAGACGTGCCGTCCGCCTTCGTGAAGCGCAACGTCGCGCTCTGGCCCTGCCGCACGAAATCCTCGCCGAGCCGGTACACGCTCTCCGGCGTGACGTCGCGCATGGACGTCATTTCCAGACTCATGCGGACATCGTTGAGCGAAAGGGAACTGCCGGGTTCGATCAGTTCCAGCAGCTTCCGCGGCGGCACGCCCAGACCGCTGTTGTGGAACAGCTTCCACTCGTTGCTCCCCGGAAACGCCTCTCCCTCCACAAGCTTCACCCGCTCATGATACGCCGTGTCCACGGCGTCCAGCATGCGGGCCACGGCGTCCATGCCCTTCGCCGAGGCCGGCATGGGCCCCAGACGTCCTCCAGTAAAGATGTCCCACAGACGCGGCAGCGACAGCGGCCCTCCGCCGTCATGCATGGCCGCCAGAATCTCTTCCGCGGAAGAGGCCACCCATTCCCGCAGCATGTCCTTGCGCGGCGACGACTTCGCCGACTCCATGAGCGGCGACAGCACCGCGGCCAGCGTGTCCCAGTCTCCCCGCGAAAGCGGCGGGTTGTGTCCGGCAAAGCTCAAATAATAGTCGGGAATGCTGTCTCTGCCGCCCAGCGTCTTGAGCTCCGTCATGATGCCGTTGTGCCCGCCAGGAATCTCGCTCGGATGCGTCGCACGCGCGTCGTACCAGCGGGAAAAGCGCGCCGCGTCTCCCCGTCCGCCGACGGCTTCCATTTCTCCGCGCACGGCGTTCATCATGTCGAACATCGCGGTCGTCATGCGCTCGTCCTTCGGCTTGAGGCCGCGCTCCCGCAGCCAGAGCAGCGCGCCCGCCGTGCTCTCTGCCGCCGCAGAGCGCATGGCATCGGCAAGCGCCCCCGCCTGCGCCGGGGAAAGATGCGACGCGCCGATGAGAAGCGCCGCCCGCAGCGCGTTTTCCACGCCTTCCGCGTCGCCGGGCAGCGCGTCGCGCATGGCGAGATATTTGCCCACCAGAGCATGCGTTTCCATAAACACCTGTCGCGCCGTGACGCCGGGAGTGCCCAGCGAAACCAGATCGCGCACGAACGATGCGCTGCAGGCCGCCGAGGCGATGGAGGCAAGCACGTTCGCGTCGCGCAGGCCGAAAAGCTGCGCGGCCTCCTTCATGGCCGCCTTTTCCGCCGCGGTAAATCCCGCAGCCACGCCGTTCGTCACCGCTCGTGCCGCAAGCGCGTCCACGGCGGCCATCGTCCGGTGCAGGCGCTCCATTTCCTGAACGAGCGCCCCTTCCGCCGCCGCGCGCACCGCCGCAGGATCCACGGCCCGGCCCGCATCCACGGCAGCCTTCGTCACGTCGGCAGCCGCCCGCCGCACCGCTTCGCGCATGGGTTCGAGATTCACGCGCTCCATGTCGATGCCGGATAAGTCCCGCTTTGCCGCAGCCTCGGCCATCAGCGCCCGAAATTCCCCCGTGTGCGGAACAACGCCGCGCGTCCCTTCGGGAATCAGCGTGGAGAGCACCGCCTCCATCATGGAAAGATTGTCCGCGGCCAGACGTCCGGCCCGCTCGTCCGCAAGACCGGCCGCCACGGCGGGATCCATCGCCGGAAGACGCACGCCCGCCGCGCCCACGAAGTCGCGCACCGTATCGGAAAGCCGGTTCAGCGGAACATCCCTCTGAAACGTGCTCTCGGTAAACGCCGCTCCCCGCCGACGCATCTCCCGCACGTCGGCTCCCGGCGCGGGCGCGTTGAACATGTCGAGCTTCATGCCGCTGCGCTGCTCGTCGCTCATGGCGGAAATGAGCTGCTGACCGAATATCTGAAGCGCTCCCGCCATGGGCAGCATTCTTGCCGAAATCATCATGGCGTCCCGTCCGTAGGCCCCGCTGCGCATCGCGGCCGCCGCAGAATTGAGTTCCGAGGCCAGGCGTCCGAACTTCGTCACCGCGCGCGACACCATTTCCGGCAGCATCTGCTGCGGCACGCCGCGACGCGCCAGAATCAGCGAAAGGGCGTTTTCCAGCACGGCGTTCCTGTCGCGGGCGCCGAAATCTCCTTCCATCGCGTGGGTTGCGGCATCCAGCGACAGCGTGAGCCCCACCAGACGGTCGAGAAAAAACTCGTCGAGCGGCGCGCCGTCGTGCAGCAGCGGCTCCAGCAGCACGTCGCCGAACATCATGGCGTTGATGTAGCGCGGCATGGTTTCCGGCGTGAGCGGCGGATCCAGCTTCACGGGCGGGTTCTGCGCCATCACGGCCAGTTCCTGAAGCAGCGGCAGATGCTCTTCCAGCAGTTTCTCCACCGCCTCGGAAAGCGCGTCGAATACCTCCCTGCCGTCGGGAATGTGCATCGGCGAGACGCTCCCGAGCCTTTCCCGCGCAAGCGCCTCCACCTCGGGATGATGCCCCACGGCCACGGCAAAGCTCGCAGGCAGACCGTGACGCTGCATGGCCACGCCCGCCGCCAGCTTGCCCATCATCTCCACCTGACAGGCCCTGATTTCCGAGGCGCGCTCCTCGCGCGTGGACAGCGGCCCCGAACGCACGATGAGCTTGTTGCAGAGCGCGCTCATGCCGTCCGCCCCGAGCTCGCTCTGCGCTTCGTGAAGCGCCGCCAGAATGTCCGCGGGCTTCTCTTCCGCCGCAACGGCCTCCAGCTCCTCGGCGCTCAGAGAGCGCGCCAGATCCATGTCCTGCGCGCAGGCGTCGGCAAAGGCCCGCTCAAAATCCCGAAAGTCAAACACCTGCAGGCCGCGGGCAAGTTCGCGGTCGAGCTCGCGGGCGAAAAAGCCGTTCCGGCCTTCCAGCGGACCGCGCATCCGCAGCATGAGCGCCCGCGCGGCCCGGTTCTTCTCGTCGTCGCAAAGATCCGGCAGACGGCTCAGCATGCCCTCAAACTTCGGACACATTTCCGAAAGAACGTACGACTTCAGCGCCGCCGCCTGCTGCGCTTCGTCGCCGAGCGGCAGGCCGCGCGAGGCCGCAAACCACGCAAACGACGAGGCGTGTCCCGCCGGAAGGTTGCCGCGGCGGACAAGCTCCGCGCCCGCAATGGACGCAAGCTGCATGTTCAGCGCAAGCTGCGTCTGCCGCACCGCCCCCGCCGTGAGCGGCTTGCCGCTCTGCATGAGCTCGTCGAGCGGAGCGCGCACCGCGCCGAGCTGCGCCGCGTAGGCCGGATGCTGAGAAATGGCCGTCATGAACGCCTGCACCGCCGCCCGATTCTCCTCGGCGCGGGCCGACTCGAAATGCTTCTTCAGGCCGTGCAGCGCGCTGCCCTGCCGCAGATCGTCGGCGGCGGGGGCATGAAACTGCACATTGTCGTCAAGAACGGAAACGTTCTGAAACAGCGTGTTCAGATCAACAGGCATGGCAGCCTCCTCTTCGGGGTCAGACCCGCATCATGTTCTGCATGGCGGCAAGGGTGTCGTCTTCCGGGGGCTCTCCTCCGGCAAGTCTTTCCTGCTCCGCGCACAGGCGGCGCAGCTCTTCTCTCCACTCTTCCGTCAGCGTCAGCACGGCGTCGAGCTTCTTCACAAAGTCTTCCGGCGAAAGACCGTACACGGGAAGCGCATAGTTCATGCCAACCATGTTGGCGGAGGCATCGTAGCTGAGCGCCCCGCCCCGGGTCTGCATGAAAAGAAAGTTGGCGGCCAGAAGCCGACGCAGCACTTCGCCGTCGCGCCAGCCCGCAAGGGGCCCCACTTCCGCGTAGATCACGAACATCTGCTGCGCCTCCAGCCACTGGATCAGCAGTCCGCGGCCGTCGAGCATCAGATACGCGGCCCCGGCGTCGGAAAGCCGAATATCCAGTCCGGTTTCCCTGTTCAGCGCTTCAATGTAGGAAAGGCTCTGATCCATGATGACGCTCCTTTCACGCTTTTCCATGCAAAATCCGTGCCGTGGACAACGCCGCCCGCGAGGAACAAAGAACGGACGCTCCGCGAAAGAGCATACGAAGATTCCGCCTTCCGCCGAACGCGGCAAGGCGCGGAAGCGTCCGAACTTCGGCGCGCAGGCTCCCGGCACTCTTTTTCAGTATGGCACAGGGGCAAACAGCGCACAAGAACAAAAGACGCCCGCCGCGCCGTCACACCATGGCGGAGAAAAGAAAGAGCGCGTGCAGCGCGCACGCCAGAACAACGAACGCCTTCTCCGCGCGGCCTCCTGCACCATGCCCGGCGCAGGTCATGGTCAGGCCGCCGCGGGGGCAGACGTTCAGGCAGTCGCGGCACAATGTGCAGGAGAGTCCGGGGCCTCCGGCTTCGAGACGTTCTTTCGTGAGCGCGCCGTAGCGGCAGACGCGCGTACACGCGCCGCAGAGCGTACACGCGGAGGAACGCCGCACGCGCCAGGGGGAAAGACGGCCCGCAAGGCAGGAGAGCAGCCCCAGCGGACAAATCAGAGTGCAGTAGGCGGCCCAGCCTCTGCGGCGGCTGACGAAGAAGGCTGCGGGAATCATGACGAGCCCCAGCGCCGCGCCGCAGGCCACGGCCGCAGGCAGCGACGCAACATGGCGAAGCGCCAGCGCCGCCAAGCAGACCAGCAGAAGCGAAAGCGCGCGCCAGCGCAGCGGTCCGGGATGCGGCGAAGGCTTTGCGCGGGACGCGGCCCATGCGTCCCACGAGCCGAAGTAGCACAAATGACTGCACCACGCGGCCCCGAGCACGAGCACCGACACGGCAAACAAAAGAGGCATGAATCCGGCCGCGCCGCGGTACAGCGCTCCGGCCACGATGACGCCCGGCACGGGAATGTGCCATTCGCCGGTCATGGAAAACAGCGACCAGCCCGCAAGCGAAAGAAAAAACTGCGCGAAGAACACCACGGAAAACAGCCGCCACGCAAAGAGGCGCGTCCGGCCCGCCTGTTTTGCGTCGGCCAGTCGGGCGCACAGCCACGCGCTCCAGCATCCGGCCGCGAGCGCCTGCATCACGCCGAAGCCCGGAACAAGTCTGTGAACGAGCATGAGCTGCGGAGCCACGCGCGCCATGCAGAAGAGCGGCGCAAAAGCGAGCAGAAAGGCCGCCGCCTGCATGAATTCCCGCTCACGGCCGCGGCAAAACCACGCACGGCCCGCCTTCGCCGAGGTCGGCAGGGCCGCGCCCGCGGTGAAGGCCGTCACCGCCAGCATGATGACGGCAAGACGCGTCCAGGGTCTGCCCAGGGCCACGCGCATTTCCATGAGACTCTGCGTGGTGACCAGCCACTCCCCCGCAAGCAGCAGAAGCAGGGCCGCCGCGAGCGGACGCATCCAGGCGCGCCGCGTCAGGCACATGAGCGCCCAGACGATGAGCGCCGCGGCCTCGCCCGTCTGCCCTGCGCGCCACACATGCGCCGCCGCCAGCGCGAGCGCGGGCACAAAAAACACGGGTGCAATCCAGGCGCGCGCAGCCTTTTCTCCGCTTCCGCCGTTCTGATGCATGATCTTCCCTCCAGATGATTCCGTCGCCCCGCATTTTGCCGGACGAGCTGATGCTGCGTCGCAGCGCCCGACGCGCCGCACTCCGCAGATGCGCAAAACAATGCCGCCACGCGCGGCGCAATTTCAACGGCGTGCCTCCGCCGCAAGCCGTCATGTCTCCGGGCGTGCCTCCGACGCACATCCGAAACGCCGTCTCCGCCCGCGCCTTTGCCCGTGCCCGCCCGCCGCCGATGCCCGCGCTCTCCCGGCATCCCGCCGACGAACAGACGACGCCCGGGAAAGCGCCGTTCCGGCACGCTGCGCAGCTCGCACTATTCCGAGGCTCCCCGCCGCCTGCGGGATTCCGCGCCCTTGCTTTTCCCGCAAGCCCGCAAGTTCGACTTCCGCATTCCCCGGATGGTCAACGCCCTTTCCGGCGCGCCCTTCATCCGAGTACGTGTCCGCCGGGCCCCGGGTCGGGTTACACCGGCGTCCGCCCGTTCCCCGCCTGCGCAACATCTCAGCTACCCGCTGCCCGCAGGACCTCCACGCTGCATTCCCCCGACGCTCGTCCGCCAAACTCCGGGCCGACCTCGGCGCACATTCGAGACGCCCGTCTCCGCCCGCGCATGGTTCTGTTTCCCGCGCGGGTTCTGCCGTCTCCCCGAGATTCGCTCTCCCCTGTTCCCCGCATTCGATCCCACACTCCTTTTCCTGCGCTTTCCCCGCACTTCTGCCTAACTCCGCATCGCCTTTTTGCGCCTCATTTGTGAAAAATCGTTACAATTTTCGCACTCGCTGCGCAACATATCTGCAGCGCCGCGCATCTCCGCCCCCCGCGTTCCGGCCGACGCCGCAACTGCGCCGCAACGTCTCCCGCCGATCACAGTGCGCCAATATAAAACAACATCTTCTCTCCCGCCGTGACTGCGATCATGCTTTCGTTTCCGTCCGTTCCCTTTTCACAATACCCCAAAGCCGGACCCGTCAACGATTTCTTCCCGATTTTTTTGTCAAGAAGCCCTCTTTTGTGATTTAAATCACAGTTATTTTTCCTCCGGCACGCTATACCGGAAGCGCCGTGTGTTTTCATAAACCAGGGAGGAGAGCCATGAAAGCGTCCAGACACGGTCCATGGAAAATGCTGCTGGGGGGCACCGCGCTGGGAGCTGTGCTGGTGCTTCTTGCAGCCGCCGGAATGCAATTTTCCGACTCAAGACCATTCTGTTCCACCTGTCACGTCATGCGCGAAGCCGCGCTCACGCACAGCCTCTCGCCGCATGCCGACCTCGCGTGCAACGAATGTCACGCGCCCCACAATCTGCTCGCCAAGCTGCCGTTCAAGGCGCAGGAAGGTCTGCGCGACGTCGTCGCCAACCTGCAGGGCAAGGAAGCGCCGCTCCTCGCGCGGCTGGAAACCCGGGAAGTGGTCAACGCCAATTGTCGCGCCTGTCACCGGGTCACCAATGAAGACGTCATGATGGCCAAGCCCTACTGCGTGGACTGCCACCGGGCCATGGCGCATCAGAAGAAAACCCCCGTCAGCTACAGGGAGGCGGCAGATGAATAAGATGAACATGCTCATGACAGGCGTTATCGTTGCCTGTTCCATCGTCAGCGCGGGCTGTCAGGACGATCCCCCCGTGGTGAAGACCCCCATTTACAATAGCGGCCTTCCCGCGAACACGCTCGACGCCTCGGCCTTTGAAAAGGCCTTCCCCCGCCAGTACGCCACCTATCGCCAGAACGACGAAAGTTCCGTCATGACGGAATACAAGGGTTCGGTGAACTTCCGCAAGAACGACGGCGTGAATCCGCTGCCCAAGGGCTTCCGGGCGGCGCAGCCGTATCTGAAGAATCTGTGGCTGGGCTATCCTTTCATGTACGAATACAACGAGGCGCGCGGTCATACCTACGCGGTCAAGGACATTCTCGAAATAGACCGCATCAACCGCTACTCGCCCGACGGCAAGGGCAACATGCCCACCACCTGCTGGAACTGCAAGGTTCCGGCCATATCGCAGTGGGTGGCCGCCGACGGCGACGCGGTGTGGAGCCGCGATTTCAACGACTACCGCACCAAGGTGGACGTCATGAACGGAAGCATCAGCTGCGCCACCTGCCACGACACCACCACCATGGAACTGCAGCTCTACTCCATTCCGCTCAAGGACTGGCTCGCCAGAAGCGGCAAGGACTGGGCCACCCTCTCGCGCAACGAAAAGCGCAGTCTGGTGTGCGGTCAGTGCCACGTGGAATACTACTTCACCCACAAGGACAACGGCCCGGCCGGCAAGCCCGTGTTCCCGTGGGACAACGGCTTCGATCCCGAAAACATGTATGAATACTACAACACCCACGGCCCCAAGAACGGACCGTTCACCGACTTCGTGCATGCGGTTTCGGGCGTGAACATCATCAAGGCCCAGCACCCCGAATACGAAACCTGGCAGAACGGACCGCACGGCGCGGCGGGCGTTTCCTGCGCGGACTGCCACATGCCCTATCAGAAGCAGGACGGCAAGAAGTTCTCGAGTCACTGGTGGACCTCGCCCCTCAAGGATCCCGAACTGACGGCCTGCCGCACCTGTCATTCCGACAAGACTCCGGAATTCCTGCGCGCCCGCGTGCACGACATTCAGGAAAAGACGTTCCGTCAGCTTCTCAAGGCGCAGGAAACCAGCGTGAAGGCGCATGAAGCCGTGCGGCTCGCCAATGAATTTACGGGCGAACGCAACGCCTCCTACGACAAGCTCATGGCCGACGCCCGCGAAAACGTGCGCAAGGGACAGTTCTTCTGGGATCTCATTTCCGCGGAAAACAGCGTGGGCTTCCACAATCCGGCCAAGGCGCTCGACACGCTCATGAGCTCCATGGAATACAGCCAGAAGGCCATTGATCTGTGCATCGAGGCCACGAACGCCGGCATTGCCGCGAACCTCGCCGGCGACATCAAGGACATCGTGCCGCCCATTCTGGAATTCAGCCGCAAGCTCCAGCAGGATCCGGAATACATGAAGAGTCACAAGTGGCTCACCTACCTGCCCGTGCTGCCCGAAGCCGACCTCGTGTGGGAAGGCAACAAGCGCATCCGCTGACCCTCTTCCGCTCCCGCGGCGGACACCGTTCCGCCGCGGAGCGCACGGCAAAAAGCCCGCCTCCCCCTGCCGGGAAGCGGGCTTTCCTGCGTCTTCCGGTTGGAAGCGGAACTTGTCGGGGCTTCCGAGCCGAAGCGAAACCTGTTTCGTCTTCCGAAGGGAAACGGGTGCTGCTGCCTCTTCCGGGCCCGGGAAGCGGAATTTGCCGGGGAGTTCCGGCGAAAGCGGCTTCTGTGTCGTCTACCGAACCCGGAAACGTTTTTGCTGCGACTTCCGAGCGGAAGCGGAACTTGTTTCGTTTTCCGCGCGCAGCCGTTGCTGTCTCTTCCGGGCCGGAGGCCGACGGCCTTCTGCGCAGGCGTGTTTTACGCAGAAAAGCGTTGTTTTGCGCATGCTACGCCGAAAGCAGAGGTTGCCCGCCTTTTGAGCGGAGCGGGGAGTGTTCCGCGCCTTTCCGGGCCGGAACATGGAACGCGGGGGGGCGCGCCTGCCGGTACGGAACACGGAGCGCCCTGCCCTTTTCCGGGCCGGGACGCGCGCTGCACCCTCCGGATCGAGGGGCGGACTGTTTGCCCCTGCGGCGTTTGCCGCGCTTTTGCCGCGTTTTCCCGAAGGCGGGGGATCAGTCGGCGGAGGCTTCGCCCTTCTGCGCTTCGTCGGACGCCTGCGAAGGCCGTTCCGTGAAGATGATTTCGGCGTGGGAATCGTCGTCGCGGATCAGCTCGTCCACGCCGGGAAGCACGATCACGCCCGAGCGCGGATTCTTGATGCTGTCCACGCGCGTGGTGATGACGGCGTGAATGTCGGACTTTTCAAAGCAGAGATCGGAATCCACCACTTCGCAGTCCACGAGCCTGAGATTGGTGCAGTAGCACAGCGGCTGCGAACTGATGATGCGGCAGCGCTCCAGCGTGAGATGATCGGAATACCAGCCGAGGAATTCTCCCTTCAGCACGCAGTCGCGCACCGTGACGTTGCGCGCATGCCAGAAGGCGTCGCGACTGGTGATGTCGCAGCGCTCGAACACGCAGTCGTGCATGTACTGGAGCGCGTACTTGCCCGTGAACTTTACATCGGCGCATTCCACGTTGCGCGCGTGCAGCATGAAATAGTCGCTCTTCGCCGTGCAGTCACGCATGGAGAAGTTGCGGGAAAACCATCCGAATTCGTTGGAAACAATGTCGCAGTTGCGCACGGAGACGTCGCTGCATTCGCGCAGGGCCTTGATGCCGTGCAGCTTCGTGTCTTCAATGTCTATGTGTTCCGAATACCACAGCGCGGCGCGACCGTTTTCCGTAATGTCGCAGTCGCGTATGGTCAGGCCGCGCACATGCCAGAACGGATAGCGCAGATTGCACAGGCAGCGCTCCGCCACAATGTCTTCGCATTCCTTCACCGCGCTTTCGCCGTCCGCCGGGCCGGTGAACGAGCAATCCCTGATGCGCGCGTGGCAAAGGCCGTACAGCGCCCTTTCTTCGTCAAACGTCTTGCCTTGTATTGTTTCCATATCGGCGATTCTCCCAGAATGTTTCGTTGCCTGCAAAATATCGTCTTCTGCGGCAAAAGAGCAAATACCTATGCATTATAGCTGCCATGCCTGAAAGGCATGACAGGAGCCTTCCGTGTAGGAGCCATGCTCTGCGGGATGCCTGCGCCGCGCACGGCCCGAGGCGCAGAAGCGCGGCAGACAGGACTCCCGCCGCTTCGGAAACGACGCGCCGGACAAGGCCCGCCTTGCGGA
This sequence comes from uncultured Mailhella sp., assembly GCF_963931295.1. Taxonomy (NCBI): domain Bacteria; kingdom Pseudomonadati; phylum Thermodesulfobacteriota; class Desulfovibrionia; order Desulfovibrionales; family Desulfovibrionaceae; genus Mailhella; species uncultured Mailhella sp. Next base: position 285,296 of record NZ_OZ007001.1, read on the forward strand.
AAGATGTGACGCGTCGAGAAAAACGCCGCCCCCGCGACGTCGCGATCCGGAAAAGGCCGAGCAGGAGAAAAAGCACGCTCCCGCACAATCGCTTGCCGCGCCCACGCGGAGAGCCTGCGCCGCCAATCCCTGCGCCGCGCGCATCCGCCGCTCTAGGCTTGCCGCGTCCGCGCAAAGGCCGCAAGCACGAAACGCAGATGCTCATCCAGCACCGAGGCCTCGTTGCAGCGGCGCTCCATGACGCTCCTGCCGCGCCTGCGTATGCGCAGACTCTCTTCCCGCCCGTCCAGCGCGGCGGCGATACGCCGGGCGCGTTCCTCCATGGAGGCGTCCGCGGGAAAGGTCTCCACGGTCTCGCCCGGAACAAACAACGGATTCCGCCCGCCTTCCGGCGTCATGAGCAGGGTTTCGCAGCTCATGGTTTCCAGCATTTCCTGGAGCGGCGGATCTTCGTTTTCGGGGAAAACATGCACGTCGGCGGCGCACAGCAGCGCGCGATAGTCGTTCTTGTCCAGACCGCCGACAAAAAGGAGCCGCTGCCGCAACCGCTCCGGGAGCGCCGCGCCGCGCTCCCGCCAGAGATCGCGCGCCCTCTCGTTGCCGAACGCCAGCGCCGCGCAGCACGAAGGACGGCCTGCCAGCAGCGCAAGCGCGGTCTGCGCGCCTTCGGCCGCGGCGCGCGACGCCCCCTTCATGTGAAACACCACGAGCTCGCGCGCGTTTTCATCGGGAAAGAACTCGCGCAGCTCCCCGTGCCCGGGCGAAAAAAACGTCGTATCCACAAAGGGCGGCAGCACGTGCAGCCGCGGCTGCAGCGGCGCGGCAAAACGCGCCTTCTGCGCCTCGCTGCGCACAAAGCACAGATCGCTCTGCAGCGCCTGATGATTCTGCACGTCGGCGAGCGCGTCGAGGCGGGAGGCAACATCGGCGTCCCGCACGCGCAGCGCGCCGAAATACGAGGTCACGAACGCCTCGGGAAACGCGCGGCGCACAAACAGCGCCGGCCCGTCGAAAAACGTGATGAAGATCATGTCCGGCACGAAGCCGGAGTCGCGGATGTGGCAGAACGTGCGGAACGCCTGCCTGCCGAGCCGGAATGCCTTGCCCCAGGCCGCGAAAAAGGGATCGGATTCCTGCGCGTTTTCCGTTCTGTCGAGCCGGAAGCGGGCATGGGCCACGTTGTCGTCCGCGCCGCCGCTCCTCGCGTGATACGAAAGAAACATGACCCTGTTTTCAGGATCGGCCGCCAGGCGCGCAGGCAGATGACCGAACCTGCCGGGATACATGTTGTCGCAGAACAGAAATCGCATATTTTCTCGCCTTTGCGCCTCGGAACCCGCGCTCCGCGCATCATGCGCCGTTTCGGATTCTTTTTCCAGCGCTTTTGTGCGCCGTCCGGCCCGCATTCTTTTCCGGCTGTTGCGAACAGGCGGGCCCCGGAGCCGCCCGCACGAACGGGGCCGACTCCTCTTCGGTGATGCCGGGATGCTTCATTGTGGAGCCTTCCGCACAGGCGAGGGGCCGGCGTTCGCAGGCAGTGCCGAGCCCGCTCTGCGGCTTCGTCAGGGCCGGATGCGCGCCCGCTCAAGCGCCCGGGCATTCGGAACGCCTCGCCCCGGGAATCGGACGCCGGGCAGAAGGCCCAACGCCGCACGCCCGGAGCCGGAATGCGCCGAAACGCCCCGCGCCGACAACATTCGCGCCGAAACGCCCCGCGCCGTGCCTGCGCCACGCAAAACTTTGCGGAGAGCCGGACGACAACGCGCCGCCTCCCCGCGCAAAAGCCGACCGCCCCTGAACCGGAGCGGTCGGCACGAAGCAGGGCTAGCCCTGCGTATTCTGGAGAATGAACACCTGCTGCTGCACGGCGGCGTCGGCAGCGTCGTCATGCGTCACAGGCGTGAGGCTGGTTTCCAAGGTGAGATCAACGTCCGGCTTGCCGACGTAGTCGAAACTGCCGTCGCCGTTGGCGTGCCACTGATCGGCATTGAGCGTGAGCGTTTCGTTGCCCTGCGCATCGCGGTCAATGGTGACGCCGTAATCCTTCGAGAGCTGATCCATGCTGGTGAGGCTGAGCGCGTCATCGCCCTTGATGAGCACTTCCACGCCGTTCACCATCGGCCCGTCGTGGCCGTCGCGGCCGCTTTCGGTGAGCAGCTCATGCAGCGACAGGGAGTTGTCGTCCGACACGATGAAGTCGATGCCCGACCCGCCGTCGATGAGGTAGTCGCTGGCGTCGTACACCACAATGTCGTTGCCGTCGCCGGCCATCACGGCATCGGAGCCTTCGCCGCCCGCCATATAGTCGTTGCCGTCGCTGCCGGAGAACACGTCGCCCTCGGGAGCGCTGAACAGGAAGCCGTGCTCCGGCGCGCCGGGATCGTTGTCCGCGAGGAGCGAAATCAGGTCCGGCGCGTCGCTCGAAGCATCGTCCGCAGGCGAGGCATCGGGAGCAGCCGCAGCGCTCTCATGCATGGTCGCCTCGGGGATTACCGGATCGGCATGGAGGGAGAACATCTGCGGCGCAGCGTGTTCCGCCGAAGCGTCGGCCACGGCAAAGGCCGGGGCGTCGGGCGTGTTCGGCAGAACGAGGCTGTCGGCGGCGAACGTGTCCTGCCCTTCCGGAACGTCGGGCGCATCCGTCTGCGCGTCGAAGAGCGGCGCATCGAAGGAGGCGTCGAGAACGCCGTTCAGGCCGGAAACCACCATGGCGGCCGTGAGCAGTCCGTTTTCCTGCTCCACGCGGGCCTGTTCCTGTTCGCTGTCGCTGTCGTCGCCGGAGCCTTCCGACTCTTCCGGCAATTCTTCCACGGGCTTATTGAAGGTCACATTCACCGTCGGGGCGAGCTCCGTCTCCGTTTCATGTCCGTCGCTCACGGAAAGCTCAACGGAAAAATCTTCCGTCAGATCTTCGGCAGGCGTGAACGTGTAGGAGAGCGTATTCGTATCGTTTTCTCCCTTGGTGAACGTGAAGACCATCGTGCCTATCTTCACGCCTTCCGCGTTGTACACTTCAACGGGAGAAGAGTTTTCCGACAGCGTCGCCGTATTCACACTCAGGGTCTTGAGGCTTTCTCCCTTGAAGGTCACGGTGTGCGTGTCGGTCACGTCCGCGTCGCTGAACACGAGCGAACCCGTATAAGCGCCGTCTTCGTTCGGAGTCAGGGAAGAAGAAGTCCCTTCCGTATTGATGCTCACCACGTCGTTTTCATTGGTAAGGCCAACAATGTACTCCGTATTCAACGAAGTCGCAGATCCGTTTCCATCATCTACCGACACCGTGAACTTCACGCTGTGGTCACCGACGGGCAGACTGTTCGGATCTACGGGCGTGAACGTGTAGGAGAGCTCGTTATTCTGATTGTTGCTGCCTTCGACAAAGTCGAACTCCATCATGCCTATCAGCACACCTTCCCCGTCGTACACGGGAACGGGCCCGGTCGGCATGGAATCCGCCGCCGTGTTCACACTCAGCGCAGTGCCGTTTTCCGCTCCGTACAGCCCCTCGAAGGTCACGGTGTGCGTGTCGGTCACGTCCGCGTCGCTGAACACGAGCGACCCCGTATAGACGCCGTCTTCGTTCGGAGTCGTGCTGAAGTTGTCCGAGCTGATGTTCACCGCGTCGTTGCTGCCCTTGAGCGTGACGGAAACTGACGTCGTCTTTTCCGAGTCGTTGCCGTCGCTCACCGTGAACGTCAGGTCAAGCTGTGTCGCCTCATCCTTGCCGAGACTTGTGAGGTACTCGCTGCTCGGCTTGAAGGTGTAGGACACCTTGCCGGGCTCTCCGCCGGTGGAGTCATTATTATGAGTAACCTCAAGCGTGCCCAGAACGGTTCCATCTTCCAGCGTGACCTCGCCGTTTTCCACCGTTGCGTCAGCTGTTTTTCCGTCCGGCAGCTTAACCTGCACGGAGGACGACACGGTGTGCGTGTCTTTCACGTCCTTGTCGGTAAAGGTGAACGAGCCTCCGGCCGACTCATCAGCGGAGTCAATGGTAACGTCGGCAAGCTGGCCATCCGCTATCATCACCTCGTCGTTGGCATTGGTGATGGTGAAGTGCTTGTTGCTGTCGTCGCTGTCTCTCCCCGTCGTTTTGGCACTGTCCGTTACCGTCAGGTTAAACGACACATCAACACTCGTTCCCACCTCAAGGCTGTTTTCATACGCATCGTTGAGCATGAACGTGTAGGTGAACTTGTTCCCCTGATTGTTGCCGCCTTCGACAAAGCCGAACTGCATCGTGCCTACCAGAACACCATTCTCGTTGTACACGTCAACGGGCCCGGTCGGCATGGCACCCTCCGCCGTGTTCACACTCAGCGCAGCACCCTCTTTTCCAGCCTCAGAGGCGTACAGATCATCGAAGGTCACGGTGTGCGTGTCGTTGGCGTCGATATCGGAGAACGTGAGTGTGCCGATGTTGCCGGAAACCGCGTTCGAGCTGATTTCCGGCTCCTGATTGGTGCCGGTTATGATGACGGAAAGGGAGGTCTCTACCGTTTTGCCCGTGCTGTCCGTCACGGTCACGGTAAAGAAATCCTTCTGCTCTTCGCCTTCGCTCAGGGTCTGCACATTGCCGGAAGGCTCATAGCGGTACTCGCCCGTTTCGGGATTGAGGTACAGCGTGCCTTTGGGCGTAGTCGCCACGCGCCAGACCTTGCCCCCCATGGTAACCGGGTGAGAACCGTCAAGAGCATAGCTCAGGGTGTCGGTATCGGGATGCTCAGGGTCGGGCCCGGCGTCCCAGCCGGTGGCCTGAATCTTGCCGATAAAACCATCACTTCCACCCCAGCCTTCTCCCACGGGCGCTCCGGTATCCGTCCAGTTGGGCTTGACGCTGCCTTCCACCGTCACTTCCGGCGCGGTTTCGCTGCCGGAAACATGCACGGTGAGCGTTTGTTCCACGGAATTTTCTCTGCCGTTGGAAACCACCACTGTGGCAAGCACATCCTTAACGTCCGTGGGGCGCAGATTCTTGACCGCTTCACTATCGTTGTCGATGGTAAAGGAATACTCGCCCGTCTGGGTGTTGATTCTGAAGGTGCCGTAGTCAGTTTCCAGCACGCTGTAGGTGTTTCCGCCTTCATCGGTCTCTGTCAAGCTACCGCCATCGAAGGAATAGCTCAGCTTGCCTTGATCCACCTTATCCGCGTCCGTCGCTGTGGCCTTGCCTTCCACGGCATTCTCAGCGCCTTCCTTCACGGTAAGCACCGGGGCATCGAGCGAGAGCACGGGAGCGTCATCCGTGCCGTTGATGGTTACCGTGACAGGCGTCGGAACCACTTCGCCGTCGGCATCCGTCACATAAATGGTAAAGGTCTCCGTAAGAGTCTTGCCGCTTTCCAGCTCCTGCACGGCCTGAAGCTGGTTGTTGAGCTGATAGGCGTAGGTTCCGTCGGCACGCACATAGAGCGAACCGTAGTCTCCTTCGGCAATGGGGCCCCAGGCTCCATTCCCGAACGATACGGCGTAGGTCAGCCCTGTGGGGTTCCCATCCGCGTCATGTCTGTCGTCGGTAACGGTCAGCTTTTCAGAGTCGGTGAGAACCGTATCTTCCGTAACGAAAATTGTGTCCGCCGAAGTGATCACAGGCGCTTCGTTGGTGCCCTGAATGGTGATGGCGACTTCCGTGGACGTCGTGGCGTTCAGAGCATCCGAGCCGTCGTTGGCCTCAATGGTCAGATGGAAGGTCGGGTTCTCTCCCTTCAACAACACTTTTGCCGCGTCCGAAGCCGTGAAGCTGTAGGAACCGTTCTCGTGCAGCGTGAACTCGCCCCAGGTAATGGAGGCGTCTTTCCACGTTCCCGTAACGGTATACACGAGATCGCCGTTTTCCTTTTCTTTCGGCTCTCCGACCGAGCAGTTCTCCGAACTGCTGACGCTGTAGCTCAGGTTCTGCTGGACGGTTTCGCCTTCGCCAGTGACTTCCCCAGTGCCCACGTCGCCGGCATCAGGATCGGAAGTGGTGAGCTTGCCGGAATCAGTGCTGTTCTCAGTGTCGGACACCACAAGATCCTCGTGGGCCTCGATGACGGGTCTGTCGTTGAGGCCAGTCACCGTCACCGTGATGGTGCTGGTCTCATCCTTTCCCATTTCGCTCGTCTGCACATGGAAGGTCAGTACCTCCTTCTCGCCTTCATCCATCTGCTGGACTGTCGGACTGCTGTTGTCGAGCACGAAGCGGTAGCCCCATTTTCCCTCATCTCCCCGCTCCAGAATCAGAGAGCCGTAGTCGGTTTGAATTGTATGAGTGCGCCCGTCGTTATCGTCCACCAGCCAGATGGCGGAAGGAACAACGTCTACCTGGTTACCATTCTCATCCAGAATCGGCTCCCACTTGCTTTCCACGAAAGGCGGAGGCGTGAGATCTATGGGGTTGCCCTCGGCATCATGAACAGGTTGGCCCTCAGCATCGGTTTCGAAGTACTTGCCGTCGTCTTCATCCACATCGACAGGGGTCTGATCATCACCGAGAACCGGGGCCTGACCGCCGCCATCTCCGCTGTGATAGTACACGTCAAAATGAATGGTTTCCTCGTGCGTTTTGCCGTAGGGGTCGGCCACAATAATCGTGAACGACTCCTGTCCCAGCCATTCGCCGTCCGTTCCCTGATACGCATCGCTCAACGTATCCACGGTATAGGAGAATTCGCCGGTTTGCGCATTGATGGTCAGATAGCCGTATTCGCCCTTCACCGTCTGCAACGTGGAGGTATTCTGTTCCTGATCGGGGTCCGCCGCTCCGTTCGCCACGTAGTAGCGGAGTTCCGATGTGTCGTTGTCCTTGTCGTTGCCGATGACCGTACCGCCGACGGAATCCCAGCCCCTGACGTTCAGCACGGAACCGTCAACGCCATCGGTAATGGCGCCGTCGAAATTCTCGACAATATCATAATTCTCGTCCACGTCAGGACGGGGATTCCAGAACAGATCATACGGCGCGTCGTCTTCGCCATTGATGGTAACCGTGATCTTGCCCGACGTCTCCTCGTCGCCTGCTGTACCGCGAACGATGAACTCTTCGGTCTCGCTCTCGCCCTTGTTGAGAGCCTGCAGAACCTTTTCTCGGGCGGCCTCGTCGGTTATCTCATACTTGTAGGAAAGACCGTTCCCGTCCTTCGTAAGCGTGAGCGTTCCGTAATCCCCCTCAATGGTCCAATACGGATTTTCGTCGTCGTCAAGTTTGGCATTCGCGTCCGTCAGCTCCACCGTCTTGCCGCCGAACGACACGGAGGTGAACATCTTCTCGCTGTTGTCAACGTCGGAAATCGTTATTGTATGCTCTCCACCGCTGACGGCCTCTTTTGCATCTTCGTTGGTTTCCAGAGTCACGCTGTTGATGGAAGCCGTGTCGTTTGCGCCTTCAATCTTGAAGACCAGCTCCTTTTCTTCGGAAATGGCGCCGTGCTCGTCCTTCACCACAACCGTGAAGGACGTCTGGCCAAACTCACCAGCCGGAAGGTACTGCACGGCCTTGTTGTTGAGCGTGAAGGTGTATTCGCCCGTCGACTCGTCCAGCGTGAGGAAGCCGTAGTCATTGGAAGCGGATGCGAGATAACGATAGGAGTTTTCCCCATCGGCAACCTTGATGAGGTAGGTAAGCGACGTCGGAGCACTGTCCACATCGTCGCCGACCAGAGATCCGCTGACTTGCTGAACGCCGTCTTCCTGAACGCCGGAGACGATGAATTTTCCATTCTCGTCAGGAGAAACAGTCTGGCCGCCAACCCGCACGCCATCAAGCGTGGGAGCGTCGTTGGTGCCCTGCACGGAAATAATAAGCTGCCGATCCGCGCCGTTGGCACCTCCGTGCGCGGCATCGTACGCGCCCTCGGCGTGAATGGTAAAGTTTTCGTTCTTTATCTCGCCCTGTTTGAGGGCATTGGTGGCCTCGTTGCCGTTGTCCAGCTGATAGAAGTACTGGCCGGTGTTGTTGTTGAGATAGAGCGTGCCGTAGGTGCCCTGAACCACCGTGACATCGGCGTCAGCGGTCCAGTTGTTCCCTCCAAACTTGTCATTGATGGCAGTCTGAACAGCGGAGTCCAGAGAGGAAAACGATTTCGTCTCCGCGTCTTCGTGACCGTTGACGGAATACTGCACTTCCTGAGCATTCCCGTTATTGTCATGATCTATGGCCACGGCCTCAAGTTTGCCGGAAACGGAAGGAATACCCTTGACCTCACCATTTTCGTCTCCGGCCGGAGCAGGAGGCGTAACGCCCGCTTCCGTTACCACGCCCACGGACGCACTGCCTCTGAACACCGCCGACGAGGCTTCGCCCTCAATGCTGATGGTCACGTCCTTGATGTCGTACGCGCCCTTGTCGTCCCGCACCACCACGTGGAAGGTGAGCTCCTTCACCTCATCCTTGCGCAGCGCAGCCAGCTCAGGATTTTCCTTATTCAGGTAAAACGTGTAGGTGCCGTCCGACGCCATGGTTACCGTACCCCAGTTGCCCAGCGAGATGCTGTTCGTCATCTGAACAGACTGGGGATTTTGAGCGTCGACAAGCTGGTCGTACACCGCATCGGAAAGCAGACCGTAGGTAAGAGTATCGGTGGTGTCGATATCCGTCGCCGTCACCCTGGCGGAATCACTGCTGCCCGATTCCGCAACGCTCAGATTCATATCCTCGGAAGCGGTAATCACGGGCGCATCGTTGGTGGCGGCAAGCGTAATCTCCACGCTCACGCTGTTGGCGCTGGTGGAGGTATGACTGTCCTCTGCCTTGAAGTTAACGGTAAAGGAAAACCTGGTGCCTTCCGCATACTTTTGCAGAGGATTGCCGTCCCCGCGCTCCAGGTCAAAGGCATATCTGCCCGTTTCGGGATTCAGCACAAGCGTGCCGACCTTTTCCCCGTCAAGCAGGACGGTGACGGTATTGGAACCCTCGCTCGTGCTGAAAGAAATCTTGTTGCTGGTACTTGTTGTATTTGAAATGAAGAATGTGGTGGAATCTCCGGCGTCGGGATCAGAGGCCTTGAGATTGCCGGACACCGTGCCGGACGTCGTATAGTCGTTCATTTCCGCAGGATTGAGCGTAGAAGCACCGCCGGTAGTAACAACGTCCGCGTCATCTTCACGCCCCACGCCGGAAGCATACAACGTGTCTTGCTTCTTTGCGGTGCTGTCGTCGGCAAAGGAAACCGTGGGCCGGTCGTTGGTGCCGGTAATGGTGAGCTCCACATGACTGGTTGCTCCGCCTGCCGTGAAGTCCAGCTTGATTTCGACTTCATCCCCCTGATCCAGCCGTTCGAGGAAGCTGCTGTTGTCGGCGGCGGTATTGCTGAGCTTATTGTTCGGGTCAAGGGCGAAGTCGTAGAAAACGTCGCCGTTGTCCTTTCTGGAGAGCGTCAGCTCGCCCACCACGTCGCCGTCGTCTTCCGTACTCCACGAAAAACTCCACGTTCCGTCGCTGTTCTCTGCGGCCACAAGGTAGAGCACCGTTGAAGAGCTTCCCACAATGCCTACCGTGACGCCAGACGCGAGCGCAATAGAGCCCACCGTGCCTTCAGACGTTCCATCTGCCTGCACGAGGTTGACGTCGGTTTTACCTATGGTCAGCGTTACGGTGTCGTTGAGGTCCACATCGGTGAAGAGAACGTTGTCCGGTGCAGCCGTGCCGTTATCCGTGGAAACATGCTCATTGGGATCATCGTCGCCGTACTTCGCGACAAGGCTCTCATCATCACCCACCACGCCTTCTTCGCGGAGGCTCTGGGAAATGTCCGCGCCGCCGGTAATGCCGTTGTCCTCATCGCGCAGGGTGATGGTGATGGTCTGCGTATCCCACGAACCGTGGGCGTCCTGCACCTTTACCGTAAAGGTTTCGGTGACGTATTCATCGCCGCCTATCTTGGAAGTGTCATTCGCCTCGTAGGTATAGGAGCCGTCGGCGTACACCTTCAGCGTGCCGTAGGCGGTGGTCACCTGCGTGAAGCTGCCGTCGTTGTCGCTGCCGGAGGTAACCTCCCCACGCTGACTGCTGACAAGGTTGTTGTAGTTGAAACCGGAGCCGTAAGAAGCATAGCCGCCGTTCGCATCGACATTGCCCGCATCGGTGCCGGCAAGCCCGGTCACGGTAAAGGTCAGGCCATTCACGGCGGCAATGTCGCTTCCTGCGCCGTTGTCGGCGTCGGCATCCGTGGCTGTGAGCGTGCCGGAAACGCTGTTCGGCACGTTATCCACGCCGCCGGTCTCATCCGTCGCCACGAGGTCGCCCACACTGGTGACTTCCGTGGTAAACACCGGCTTGTCGTTGGTGCCCTGAATATGGATGGTCAGCGTGGCATCGTCCGAGGTATATCCGCGATCGTTCTGCGTGCCGTCGTTGGCCGTGAGGTTGAGGGTAATATCGAACGACTCCCCTTCCTTCAGGGAATCCACGAGGTTGGAGCCTTCGTTCAGCGTGAAGTTCCAGCTTCCCGTCTTTCCAGCGGAAAAGTTCAGCGTGAGCGTGCCGTAGTAGTCTTCATTCTCGGCGAGCCCGGCCGCGGTCACAAGCTCTCCGTCCGCGTTCAAATACAGGGTGAGCGTGCCGCCTGTGCCGAGGCTGAACCCATTTCCACCGAACGAGGTGGAACTCACCTGCGCATCTTCCGTATTGTCATGCGTTTCGGAATTGTCCGTATGCTGCACGTTGCCGGTGACGGTCAGGGTAAGCGCAGCACTGTCCGTATCCGTAAGCGTAATGGTGCCGGAAGCGGTATCGTTTCCCGGAACAGTGCTGTTGGCGTTTTCTCCGTCTGCCGGGAAGTGCCCCGCAACGCCTGCTTCCTTCACACTGCCTTCATCAGTAATATCTTCGTTCGTGCCGAAGGAAATATCCGGTCTGTCTTTGGTGGTGAGGGTGATGTTCTTGCTTACGCTGTCGCCGTCGGCGTCGGTAACGGTAACGGTGAAGGTGTAGGAAGGCGTGCCGGAAGATTGGACATCCCCTTCCGGCCTCGTGTAGTGCAGTTCGTAGCCGTTCTCGCCGTGTTCAATGCTCACGGCATTTCCCTGTCCCGCTTCGGGCGTGAACACATAGCCATGAGTTCCGCTGCTCACCGTGAAGGCATAGGTCTGCCCGCCCACGGCTACCGTCACCTTGGCGGGAGTCGTGCCGTTCGCCATATCCGCGCCGGTGTGGAAGTCTTCCAGACTGACCACAAGGGGGCCCGTGCTTTCATTGAGCATTGCTTCGGCACCGGTGCTGTTCGAGAGCCCGGTGAGCACCGGGCCGTCGTCATGCACCGTCACCGTCAACGCACCGGTAGCCGTGTCGCCGGTAGCATCCGTCACCGTAATGCCGATGCTGTCGGAAAGAAAGTCGTTTGCGCCTATGTTGGCCCCATCGTTGTAAGCCCCACCCTGAGGGTGAGCCTGCTCCCCGTTCAAGTCATAGGAGTAAATAATCTTCCACGAACCGTCGTCCTGCTGCTCGGCTCTCTTCACCTCCACGGTGACGCCGTTCACCATAAACGTGTTGGGGAGCGTGGAATCTTGCATGTTTTTAGAGGACAGCCAACTATTACTGAACGTTACACAGTTGATCAGGCTCACGGTAACGGTCGGAGCGTTCTCCCCTGAGCCGTACGTCAGCGTAACCGTGCCGTCTTCCCCGTGCAGATCCACGATGAAGAAGGCTTCTTCGCTCGAGGCCGCATGACCATCGCCATGACCACCCTGTTCGACCGAACCGCTGCCGTCGGACAGCAGCGCCTCATCCACAATAATGGCGCTGGAATTCGAGTCGGGCGCGGTAAGGTGCAGAGTCTTCGAGTCGGTATCGCCGTCGGCGTCCGTGGCCGTCACCTTAATATCGGCGTTGATGCCGTTTTCCTTGATTTTGAAAACGAAGTTGCCATCGTTTCCGCGGGAAACGATGATGTTGCCGTCGGAGCTTGTCCATTGCTGGCCTGCGGCAAGGTCGTTCAGATCGGTGTTGTTGTTCGTCCACGTTATGAGGTTTCCGGCGGCATCATACGCGTTCACGGCAAGATGCGAACCCGCATCGGTATCGTTGTCCGCGCCGAAGGAAACGGAAACCGTGTTGAAATACTCGTGGTCCTTATACACTGTTGCCACAGGCGTGACCACCGGGCCGTCGTCATGCACGGAAACGTCGATGTGCCCATAGGCGTAGTCGTCGGTATCGTCCTTCACCGTAATGTCGATGGTGCCGTCAAGAACGTCGCCTGCGCCGATGAGTTCATCGCTCCCGTGATCCTGCCCCGTCGCAAGGTTGTAGGTGTAGTTCACGGTCCACTCGCCGGAGGCCGCATCATACACGGCTCCCGTCACCGTCACGGTGACGCCGTTCACGATCAACTCAGCATTGCCGGAAGGCGCAACCTCTTGCCGGCCCTGCTCAAGTCGCAGGGTAACGGTTTGCGCGCTCTCATCCTTGCCGTACGTCAGCGTAACGTCGCCGCTTTCTCCCTTGAAGTTCACGGTGAAGGAACCTTCGCCCGAGGCCGTGTGGGCGGCGTTGTCCGAATGCTCGGCATTGCCCTTGCCCGGAATCAGCGCTTCATCCACGGTAATGGCGTTGGAATTCGCGTCGGGATTCTCGAACGTAACGACGGGCTGCGTATCGCCCGTCACGGTCACGGTGAGGGTGGCGCTTGAGGAATCGCCGTCCGCATCGGTGATGGTGTAGTCAAAGCTCACGCTCACGCTCACGCCTTCATCGAGACCGGCGTTCTTGAGCGCATCAAACTTGAATTTGCCGTCGGCATGCAGCGTGGCCGTGCCGTAGTCGGTTGTCACAGTCCACGTTTCGGTCTCGGCGTCGTAGGACGCCTTCTCTCCCCACGAATCAAGATTCCAGACCAGTCCGTTCGTCGGTGCGGCGGCATCCGCGCCGTAGTCGTCCCTGCCTATGGCGACAAAGCCTTCCGTCGTGCCCGACGTGTCGACTTCGCCCGTCACCACGTTGCCGGACACGATTTCGTTTTCCTCAAGACCTGAGGCGTCGTCAGCGGCAAGGGGCACGTCGTCTTCGATCACCACGGTGATGAGTCCGGCGCCGGTGTCGCCGTCGGTGTCGGTCACGGTGACGTGGAAGTTGTGCGCTATGCTGTCCTTGCCCTCGCCCTTGTGCTCCGTCGTGGCCTGCGTGAGCACATAGTCGTATTCCAGGCGTCCCGTTGCCGCGCTGTAGCGGAAATTCGTCAGATAGCCCTCGTCGGTGTTCACCCGGGCATCGGCATGCAGCACCGGCGGTTCACCCTCGTACACCGTCACCCCGTCGATGACGATGCTCGCCACGCCGTCCTTCGCCTGCACCAGAAGAGAACCGTGATCCACGGACTGCGAGCCCGCGCCGTCCAGCTCCGATTCCTTCACGTTCAGAACGTCGCGCCCGGTCACGGTCTGATCCCAGCCGGGCTGGTCCGGATACGTCGGATCATCGATGACCGGAATGGAAGGATCAGGCACCTCGCCCGATTCCCCGATCAGCGTGACGCCGAAATCCACATGGCCGCCTCCGCCGCCGTCGAGATCGGAATCCCGTCCGCCGTCGTTCCAGCCGATGTCGAGGCCGCCCAGACGATCAAGGCCGCCCAGAAGCTCGGAGTTCACATAGGAATGAAAGCGGTTGCCGTTGCTCTGCGCGCCCGCGTTTCCGCCGGGACCCGCCGCAGGCATGAGATCGGGCTCGTTCATGGCCGTGAAGAAGTCTTCGCCGGAAATCTCCGCGCCTTCCACTTCAAACGACGGCATGTTCTTGCTCGAATACGCCGTGTAGAAGTTTTCCAGCTGCAGCGTCGCGCCGTCTTCAAAGGTGATGACCAGATTGTCGCCGGAACGCGACAACGTCGCTTCATCGGTGGGAAAATCGAAAATGAATCGGGCCTCGGGCGCGCAGGTGATGTTCTGAACTTCTCCCGCTCCGGGTCTCATGAGACGTATATCGGCCATGGCTCTCTCCTGAAGGAATCTCGTCGGCGTTAACGCGCAAAAGCCCCGAACCGGATATTCCCGGCCCAGGGCTCAATCTCAAAAACTGTCGGCAGTCGGCGCGAAAAACAAAAACGACATAAAAAAATTCCTGCTAAATCAATGGGTTGCTTATTTGAAAACGAACGCGCAACACGTCCTTTTCTCACAAGTTCCACTACCAGCAGGAACACGCGGCAAACACCTTTCAGCCGCTGCAATCAGCATAACCATTCCCGCCCGCAAGTCAAGGGAAAGCGCAGGGACGGGCGGCGGGAGCCTGTCTGCCTGAAGATTTTGCCGAGCCGGTCGATTTTTTCTGAGGGAAAGGCCGGCAAGTCTGCTCAGGGACGGACGAAATATGATCACGAAAATATCGTTGACCTCGATTCCGGCAGCTGACCACGTCAGAAAAAGGCGTCAACAAAGTCCTGTATAAAATTATTTGCATCATTGCTGCATATTCATGACAAACCAATGCTGCAACAACATATAACTATCACTTTAAATAATGAATAAAGTCAATGCGCATTAAATCATCGGATGAATGAACCCGTTCATAAGCGCGTATATATACAGACTGACGTTCAGCTGATCACTGTCATTACTGACAATAGTTGTATCGACAAGACAAGTTTTTATCATTTAATATCCGCTCAAACTCCTTGCATGTGGCAAGGAACCAGTCCCAACGCCTCTTCATCGATACCCGAGTGATCAGCCTGACAGGCGGCGCGCAGGGAATGCATGACGGCGTCCGCCTGGCAAAAGACGAATTCCCCTTCACCGACGGCTTGATGTTCTTCGTCGAAGACCCTGTCGGAGACGGAACAACTCGATGCAGGAGAAGAACCTTGAATTCAGAACCTGACCGCCCCCGTTTCACATGCGATGCCGGAGACAAGCGCTCGTGCAAGGAAAATGGCAACGCTCTTTACCTTCCGGAGCAACGCAGGGGCAACGTGCAGATTGCGTGAAAAAACGGTGGATGCCGTTTTACCGTCAATCGCCGCGGCATCCGAGGCTAAGTTTGGAGACGGCTCTGCCCCGGAGTCCCCAAAAGCATGCGACAGCCCCACACCTCTGACAGGAGTTCGAGCTGTCAACAGGTGGAAAAACGGCACGGCTTGACCTGAAATTCAAGAACGGCATGGGAAAATTCCTTCCCCGAGAATCCTTGTGCCCTGCCGGGGGTATATCATGCCGACTGAAACATGCGGTAAAAACAACATTTCCAAGTAGCGCAGAGCGATCCCAAGCCACCGGAACGGGTTTCTTTTACAAGCCGTCCCCTTTCTTCCGAGCCGATATGTTCCGCAATACCTGCAAGAAAAGAGCACATGATGACGCCATAACAAAAGACTACGCCTGACAGTTCCTGTACTTATCTATTTTTCTCTTCAGTTTGTCACAGTATTTTCTGTAAATAAAATACGGCATGCCTCTCAAAAGCGTCATCAGCAGTTTATAGGTCGCATATTTGAATCTGGGCTTATGGGTGCAAAGGGCCTCGCGGGAGAGGGAAAAGATCAGAAGGCTTTTTTCGATGTAGAACCTATCCTTTACGGTCGGTCTTTCTCCATTGACCTCATGCCGGGCAAGACATGAGGCGTGCTCCTTCGGAGCTCCTGCGAACGGCCTCATATTATACGTATAGGGAAGTATGAGGCTGCCTCTGGGATAGAAGGGAGTCCTTTTTTTGTTCCAGCGGAAGGAGATATCCCAACTATTGACCACATACATGAACTTCCGCAGCGCCTGAAGACTGTCTTCGGGAGTTTCTTTTATACTGTAGCCGCAGGCTTTCAAATATTCCCTGAAAAGATAGGATTCAGGAACAAGGGGCAGGCTTTTCATGCTTTCGGGTTCTGCCCTGAATTGCAGTTGCAGGTCCAGCATATGCCCCAAATGCGTTCTTTGCATCAGAGGACAGGAATAATACTTTTTCAGCAGTTCCCAAGAGGAGAAAAGAAACATATCCGAAGGATGATAGAGTCTGTCCTTTCTCGTAAAGCAATTCGTAGTGACAATTTTTCCACTCAATGCAATGGGCGCCAGCCTGGCGACTGCATTGAAGTCGACGCACTGATCGTTGCGCAACTTGAATACCAGACTGTCTTCCGGGCAGGCGGCAAGACCGGCAGATACCATATGAATCTGCCGGTTGATGTTGAAGAATCCGGGATTGATGAGGTCAGGCACGCAGACCAGAGTGAAGCGGATGTTTTGAAATTGCCTTTCAAGAATTTGTCTGTATTCCGCCTCGTCAGCGGCATAGCCGACAACAACTATTTTTTTAAACGAAAAGGCACATTGTCTGATCTGACGCACAATTTCGTCAATCCATTGACCTTCCAGCGGACCGTGAATCAGCAACGAAAACGCATTATTCATGATAAAGCTCCTGCAAATCGAGATTCAGGCCTCTGCGTGTACGCCGGGGAGCAAGAGAAAAACGGGGAAGAATGGACACGGCAGGGGAAATGATGGCGGAAAGCCGTCTTTTCTGAATCAAGGCTATGGCGGCCCGCTCTTCTGCGGATTTGCGCATGAAGTTGCCGACGACTTCGGCCAGACTGCCTTCCACGAAGGGATCGAAAAGCATTTCGGGCAGCAGATAGTCCGCGCATCCGCTGTAGCGTGAAGCAATGACCGGAATTTCGCGCATGGCAGTTTCAATCATGGCCATGGGCTGATTTTCAAACACGGACGGCATGACGGTGAGGTCTGTGACGGCCATGAACGGCTCCTGCTGGGACTGCGACAGAAAATCATAAAGCAAGACATGGTCTTTGAGATCTTCGGGAAGAGACCGCCACACCTCTTCCCTGTAGTCCTCGCCCGTATGGGGATTGCAGGTGCTGCCGCCGGCAAGAAAGAGTCGAATGTTCTCCGGCGATGCCTGCATAAGAGATAAAAACGCCTTCACCAGCAGCTTTTGATTCTTGCGTCCTTCAAAACGAGTTACAAGAGTAATATTAAAAGAATCATTATAATGATATAAATCATATTTTCCAGCAAGTTCCTTCTGCAGCTCACTTTTATTTTTTATTTTTGTCATAAACGGATTCATGAAAAAAAGAACTTTGTCTTTAAGCCGATATTGCTTTTTAACATATTTCCCAAGGAATTTTGAAGGAGCAATGCATACGTCGCTTGTCTCCATCTGTATTTTTTCCCAGGCAACATTCTGCATAAGACTTGACGATGCATATTCATACGGCAACCCTGAAGACCATTCATAACATTCCCTTGAGGCCGTATGATTGTTCGTGACAAGCAGAGTATTTTTAAAAGTATCCTGCCCCGATGCCTTGTTCATGGTACAGTTCATGCCAAGAGCGGCATATTCTGCAAATTCTATATATTGAGGCTGTATGTCGGCGCATATGGAAAAAACTTTTCCTCTCTGTTCGGAAATATTTCCGCTTATATGATGCATAGCAAAATTTTTAAATCTCAAAAGATCACATGCTTCATCTACGGTCGGAGATATGACATGAACATTTATATTCGTATTTTCTACTAAGTATTTACATATATTATATAAATATGACGCTATTCCTCCATGTCCCTTATACAGGCCGAATTCATGCGCCACAAAGACGACGTCTCTGGCGTCCACGTCTCTCCTGAATACGGAAGGATTGCAGCTGACGGAGGCGGCGACAAGCTCGACAATATCCTTATCGTCGTCCTTTATGCGAGGAACGACGCCGTGCGGCGGTTCACCGGACGCAGGAGAGCACGGAAGTCCGCAGGCGCTCATGAACGCGGCAAAATTATCATAGCGGGCCGCAAAGCCGGCATTGAACGCCGTGTAGTCGGTCTGTTCGTAGAGCTCATAGAGATCTTCGGGGTTACGGTCGAAGGTTCTGGCAGGAATGGAGAAGAACTCGCCAAGTTCCCTGACTCGCGAGTCCAGCGCATCCAGATACGCTGGAATGCCGGCCAGTATGGGGAGAATATTGCCATGAATTCTGCATCCGAAGGAAAAGTTGATCTTCCTGCGCTTCAAATCTTCGAACCATGCAGGAATGTCGCCATACAGGGCTATTCTGTCTTGTCTGTACATGGAGAGCCAGAGCTCCGAGGGATCGGACAGATATTGAAGCTCTTTCCAGGTCAGCTTGTCGGGAGCGTACAGCAGGCGATAGAATTCTTCCTGACAGACGAAATAGGAGCCCGGATATTCCCGGAAATGCCGGTGGAACGCCCTGTCGTTCCATGCTCGAAATCCGTTCACGGCGACTCTGAGCTCCTCTCTGGCGAGCTTCGGCTTTTCCATGCGCAGGCCTCTGCCCCTGAGAAAGATGGAAGGACAGCCGATGACCGTGTAATCAGAGTCTTGGAAGCCCAGCGCCCGCACGACGCTTTCAGTGAAATAGCCTCTGAGCCCCAGCGTTCCTCCGGTATTCAGAATGCTCCTGACGAAGGCTGTGGCCTGATCTCGAATTTCATCAACAAAACCGAGGGAAAAGGAGGCGTCGGACTGCGCTCCGGCACCTATGGCGTATACCGGGATGCGAAGCTTTTCTATGTTGTCGCGCCAGAATGTGAGTCCGGCATCAACAGCATAGTTGGCAAATACATTGGCCGGAGAAAAAACCATGGCATCGTATTCTGCGCTGATGGCATCTGCTCTTGCCCGAAAAGCGGAAAAATCCGCAAAAAAATCCGTATCTATATCTACCTGGCAGTCTTCTCCCCGGAGCAGATTCTGCAGCGTGTACTGGAATACGTTGTTTCCGCTGTTTCCGCCAAGCATCAGCATGGCGTCATCGGGATCAACGGAATAGTCAAATGTTTTACTCTGGTCTCTGTTCAGGCAGAGAAGTATTCGCTTGTGCATATATGCTCCTGTTACTTGAGAACATATTTATCGTTGGGCACCCCTGGAATTTTCACCACAACGTTTACAGTGCCGTTTTCAAGACATTCAAAGTCTGTGGATTCACACGGTTCCATAACAATGATATCATTTTTTCCGTATTCCTTGCCGTTCATCTTCACTTTGCCAGATATTATAACGGTATATTCGGTAGCAATTCTGTGATAATGAGCTGCCTCACAATCGCCTTTCTGGTAAGTTTTAACTGCAATTTCAACATCCTGTGTCCTTAGAAGACTGGGGCGGAAGTCACCTATGAACCATCCTTTCGTCATGTCGCTGAGTTTTGCGATCTTCATGTCATCCCATCAAAAAAAGATAATTCTGTATAAAAAAATTACTGTACGGAATAAAACAACTGCAATGTAATACAATATGCCTAAAGACTGTCCCAGGACTTCAAATATTCTATTTTTATGTCTTCTTATACGAAAAACATGAAACTTTATATTATCAAGAGCATCTTCTATTCCCAACAGTTCACGCCATACAAGTTTTCTCGAAACAGGATAAAAGCAGTCACAATATTTTTTATAAAAAATGAGAAAATTACGATATGACTGCACTTTTGAATCGCTGTATATTGAGGGATATTTTGCACAGGAAATAGTAAACTGTTTTCCATAATCGAGAATAACGAAATTATTCAAAAGAATGTGCTGAGAGCGCAGCGCCAGATCTTCACTGTAATCTCTCTGACTCCGTATCCCGGCAGGAACGCCGAGCTTTGCCATGCAGGCAATGAGAAAATATTGCTCGGGGAAAAATCTCGTCCATGTGCCATCCGGATATTCCCTGCAAAAATATTGTGAAAAGTCCGGTTCCTTTACCGGAGGAACATCCCAGAGAAGGAGCATGTCCTCCTTCAGACCAAAACTCGTCCAGTCTGAAGGGTGGTAGAGATACGCCTGCTTTTTCCAGAAAGGCGGGCGCGTATAGAAAGAGCAGACAAGCAGGCGTCTGGAAAACAGAGAGAACGCTTTTTCCCGTTGGGGAAAGCGCGTCCAGAAGTCCAGAAAGCCGCTGCCGGTGAGCCTGGTGTCGGACCGAAGTTTAAGAACGAACTTACGGGTAGCTCTTCGTATGCCTTCGCGGGTCGATACGAGCTGGCGGTTCAGATTCTGCACTATCCCGCTTCGCGTGCATATGCATCCGCCGGGATCATCGTTCAAAATAACGACGTCGGCATCCAGCCCGTCGACATCGGCCCCTTTCCAGGTGGAAAGAATAAGCTCAGACGCAGGCAGAAAACGTCGGACGGAACGCAGGACCTCCGGCGTATGAGCGGAAAGAGCTCCTTGGATAACGACAGAAATATCCTTATCCAGAGGTCGCTGTGCCATTATACGCTCTCCAGTGCATTTTCCAGCTTTTTCAAATAGCTTGCGAGTTGCATTTCCGTCTTCATGGGATGGAAAAACTGGTTGTCAATATGATGAACAGTTATCTTTTTTTGCTTCAAAATCATTTCATTCAAAGTCTGACTGATATAAAATTTATCATTAATGGCATTATCTTTACGTATAACATCTTTGGCACAAGCTACAAAATCACTGCCTTTCGAAAAATAATAGATACTTGCCAAGGCATTCCTGCTGATCGGCTTTTTCTCTGAAAATTCACAAACTGTTCCATTCTCATCTGTTTTTACAAAGGAGTAGCGTGGATGGACGGAACGAAATGTCACAATTCCGGCATCACACTGCTGTTCACGAAAATTCTGCAGAATTTCTCGCAGCGGCTGATCAACACAGTCGTCAACAGAACAAAGAACAAGTTCCTCGTTGTTGTCGATATAGGAGCAGGCAAGCAACGCTGAGCAGATGGCTCCTTTCGTCTGCCCGCACATAGGCACTATGACGGCGTTGTCTGTCAGCGCTCTGGCGATGAAATCCACATGATACTGTTCTATGTCATGCTTTCTGACGCAGAAGATGACATGTTCCGGAGCTGCGTCCTGAACGTAATTTATTTGATTTTCCAGAATCAGATGATTATGAACTTCCGCCATATAAATAGGGTAGTCGCTGCCTGGCCGGGAATCATTTTTCCCCCCCATGAGAAAGACGATGTTCATGATGCCCCCTCCTCCACTTCATGAATTCTTGTCATGATGTTCTCATACGTGACGTCGTCAACGGTTTTCACAGGAAGAACATATCCGCCGGAATCTATCGCCGCTCTGATGCCGTTTTCGTTGTCTTCAACTATGACACACTCTTCAGGGCGTACCCCCAGACGCTCCATAGCTGTCAGATAAATTTCAGGAGAAGGCTTTGCGTGTCTGACGTCCTGATTGCTGAGAATAAGATCGAAGTACTGAATAAGCTTGGCCTTTTCCATCATGAGACGCACCGTCTGCCGTATGGAATTGGAACCGACAGCCAGCTTGTATCCTTCCGCCTTCAGCCTGGAGAGGGCATATTCATGATTGAAACGGGGCTTGCAGAATCTGTGGATAAGCCCGATGGTATATTGCTGCTTCATTTCGTTGATGAAGCCATGCAAAGATTCCGGCAATCCTTTCTCAACGGTAAGTTTATTGAGCTTTACTCTTGTAGGCAGTCCATCATAGCTTGTGAGGTGCTCAAATCTGTTTATTTCATACCCGAAAATTCCGAGAGCCTGATTAAGAGCCTCATAGTGCCATTCTTTAGCCTCGATAAGAACACCGTCCATATCAAAAAGCACAGCTTTTATTTTCATGCAAAGAACTCCCTGGCCTTGTCAGGCATATCCGTGCAGAGCATGAGCCTGCCGTCTCGAAGACCTCGGCACGAGCGTATGACTTCCCAGTGCGCAAACGGATTTCGTTTATGCAGGTCAGGAGAAACAATGCATATCTGTTTGCCGCTCTCCAGCAGACCATCGATAAGATCAGCTCCGTACCATTCGGAAAAAAAAGCATCCAGCCATATGCCACAGCACTTATCAAGGAGCACCGGGGCAGGCACGATATCGCTGAGGCCAGTGAAGACATTCGCCCCATATGTCGTCTGAACAACAAGATCAGGAATCGACATGTCGAAAGTAAAATAGCATGTCTGCCGATACTTGTTCAGCATCTCCAGAAGCGGTTCGACAAGTCCATCGGCCTTGATGTTGATGGCCAGGGGAAGATTGCGTCCATCCATGATTTTCAAAACGTCCTCGAACAGCATCTCATCACCGGAGGGCATGTCATGAGAAACAACAAGCGTACCACAAAGGTCTCGAACATCGGTTTCCGTGCCGAATCCAGCAGAAAAAGAGCGTTGAAAGGCCGCTGCGCTGTTTCTTTCCGCAAGAGTATTCCACCAGCCGCGATGAGAAAGTATGTTCATCTTATGACCTTCCGTGAGATGGGGTGCGAAATAAAAAATTCGAGGTCTTCAGGAATGCCAAGTCCGTACATGCCGGAATACTCTCTGCCCACAGGATATATGCCTATACGTTTTCCTTCCTTGATAAGATAATTATAGCATGGACAAGTATAGAACTCTCCATTAATGCGAACATTGTCTGCAATCATTTTTTCTGCAGCACGCACCATGTCGTATCCATGCGAAAAGTTGAATATTCCTACTGTAGCATCTTCGGAGATAACCTTTTTTTCAGCAGTTTCCACAACCAGTCCTCTTTCATCGGTACGGGCATATGACCATTTGGGATCTGTTGATTTCATGGTCATAATCATGCCATCAAGATTTCGGGACTGCATGGCGTCAAGATATTCATTGATGTCGATATCAATGTACTGATCGGTATTGGCACTCATCAGTGGATCTTCGTCATTGAAAAAGGCTCGCGCGCACAGTGCCGTGCAAACCTGTCCCTCCGTGATGCCGTCGACGGCAATGATCACGGGGTTTCTTGTGTAGGAACGAAGTCTGCGTTCAACATCATATGTTTCCAGATGCTTTTTCTGGCAGATGAAGATGAATCGGTGATCACAGCGTGGGGTAAGATTGTCTATCACCACCTTAATCATGGGAACTCCATGAATAGGAATAAAAGGCTTAGGAATGGTATACCCGGCCTTTGAGAACCTGCTCCCTCTGCCTGCCATAGGAAGTACGATATTCAGCATACCTTCTCCTGATAATATGTACCATTATACTTTTATAAAAATGAAACCCACGTCATAATTACGATGCAAAAATAAAAAAGCTATCTGTATTATTTATAAAATTTTATTATTAATAAATCATTAAATTTATTTTAAAGCATACTTTCGTATATACCATGTATAAATCTACGTTTATAACTTACAACAGTTTATAAAAACTTATTTCTTTTGGACACTCATAAAATCAAACTCTGCAAACCCGAGTTGCAGCTCATGAAGGCGAAATTCCGTTTTCCTCCGGCATTGGCGCAGGAGATTCCAGGCATAAAAAACAGACGTGAGAGGATTCCCGACGACGAGGCAAGAGCCGCGGCGCGTCTTTGCGCCGGGGAAGACGACGAACAACTCCGGCAGCTTCCTGACTCAGCGGAATGAATCCGTTCCGGCCGGCATGGACCGTTCTCGCGGCAGGAGCGGCGCGTCGCAGATGCACCTCCTGCCGGCGGGCATGGAGAATTTCCGACTTGCCGGCTCCGGCCGGCAGCAGATGAACGGCCTGCGCGCCGGGACGGCCGGCATATTCTTCCAGCAGACAAATCAACTTCAATGCCTCTTCGTGTGTAAGCATTCCGGTGTTTTTTGCGGCGCATTTCTGCGCACGACCATATGGTGGAACGCCGTGCTGCTGAGCGCGCCCGTGCGCACGGCAAAGTCCACAATATGCTTTGTCGGCCAGCACGAACGACGGCGCGAACTGGGTGACAGTCCGTTGTTTTAAAGCATAAAGCCATGCACCAAGCGTTTTTTCAGGTACTTCTGTTATAAAGACAGCCTCCAAGATACGGCAGTATATGCCTGGTCAGATATTGTTCGTCCGTCTTCCAGCTCCGCTTATATTTTTGTACGCAGGGAAGATATTTCCTTTTGACGAAGTTATCGAACAGACACAGTTGATTGATATCATTCCCGTCAGTCACGACAATGATATTTTTCCTGCCTGTCATGCGCGATTCCTCAACCGGGCATCCCAGACGTGTGCCTTCTGACTGCTAGAGACCGAATCAGCATCGACGTTGCTTCGTTGCCGGAATTTTCGGATGTTCCCAGCTGCAGGACCGAACAAAACTGACATCATCAGGATTGTAAAAAAGCGCCTCAGATCATGCGTGGGACGGAAAGTCAGCAAAAACAAACGATATGTTGAACGCTGCTCTGCAAAGGACACAAACGGACGCCTCACATCGTCCATCCTCGGATTGCCCCAAAACGCCCGGCATGAACGAAAGCCGCTGCCGCTCTGTACGACGCGAAGAGGAAGGAAAAGAAATCGTAATCGCAGGGAAAACGCCGGAAAAAGACAACGCGCGGGGGAAGAAAGGCGGCAACCGGCGTCAGATGAGGCCTGCGGCAACAAAAATGACGAAAAACAGGCCTGTCTTGTCCCGCCACCGGCAAGGAAAAACGCAGCTTACAAGACAGCTCGCCGTTTTGCAGAGAGGCCGATGGAAACATGACGATGCCGACCAATAATTATTTGACAGTAAAAACAGTTCCAGCGGATTGGCATCATCGAAAAATCAGGGAGACGGCAGGGAGAACATTCGTGATCAAGTCAGGCCCCTGGAAAACGGGTGGATTGCCCGGCTCCGCAAGGGCCTGTCACCTGCTCGCGCATTAAGGGCGCCTGCCTGAACTTCTCAGGCCCCCTCGCCGGCTTGAGCCGTCATGTCGGCTCAAGCCGGGCTGCCGTGTGCCGAGCCGCACGGCGCGAGAAACGTGCCGTGCGCATGACAATACTCTGGAATCCCGCATGTCGCCCTTCATGACGCACATGCCGAAACAATAGTTCCCACAGCCCGGCCGCTCTGAACGCGCGCGTATGCTGCGCCATGTCGAATCAGCGAGGCGTCGAGGTCATCTTTGCCCCTCGTTTTCCTTCAGATTTTCTTTTCAAACGTTGCGGCGCGCCGTTGAAAACAGCACAGCCTTTACGCGGAGCAGAAACGAGACTCCGGCGAATTTCTCCTTCCATGTCGCCGGCAAGCGCTCCTCCACCATTCACCGCACAGCACTCCTTTCCGCTGTTTCACGTTTTGAAAAAATTTTTTCAGACCATGGTGAAATCTGCCCGAAAAACAAAACTACTCAAAGTAAGACAAACTTTTCAAACCGGCTCGCGAAGGGCCGCTTTTTGGAGACAACCATGTTTCCCCCCATTTTTCATCTGCCCGACATACTCCGCACCCCGCCCATTCCTCGCCGTCTGCCCGGCGACCCCATCATAATCATGCGGATTCTTCGTCTGCTTTGCCGCTGAACCCTTTCACATCAGGAGAACACTCATGAAAAAAGCCCGGGAAAAAGCCAATACCTGCTCCGCCGCCTTCGAACACTACCTCGACTCCGTGGGATGCGAGTCGCTGGATCGCGCAGGCAACAACATGCAGCTCAAGGGGGTGATTCACGAAATTCTCTTTCGGGACAAGCTGAATCTGAACCCGGTCAACATGTGGAACGGCAAAAGGGCCATGCTCACCAGAAACCCTCATGCCCATGCCGTCGATGTTGTTCAGATGCAGAACGGGAAGAACGTGGGGCGCTATCAGCTCAAGGACTGTACCAGCCCTGCCGGCATCAGAGACACGCTGACAAAAGTTCGCACAAAAAAGTACCACAGCACGAAGCTCATGGGCACGCGGGAAACCGTCGCAGGGTACAACAAAAGCAAAACAACAACGGATCAGCCCATGGAATCCACCAACATTTCCAGCAGCAGAACCACCCGCGTGGCGGACAATGCCGGCGTGCAATGCAAAAACAAGGATCTGCTGTGGAGCAACCTCCAGGACATCGGAGCCTGTTCTGCTCAGAGCGCCGCGCTGGGAGCCGCACTCTCCGGCATGTCCGCTCTGGCGACCGGTATGAAGCGCTGCGCCCGGGGAGAAATCAGCAAGGCGGAGGTGATCGGCAACGTCGTCATTGAAAGCGGCAGAGGGGCCGTGAATGCGGGAGGCACCACGGCGGCCGCCCTTGCGCTGAAGGAGGGGGCAAAGGCCCTGGGACAACGCCTCGGCGGCGAAAGTCTCAAAAAGCTCGCCGGCGGCAACGCCGCCACGGCAGCCGCCTTTGCCGCTGTGGAAATCGGGCAGGAGGCCGTCCGATGCCTGCAGGGCAAATCAACGCCGAAAGATCTGGCCAAGACCTCTCTTTCCGCAACATCTTCCGCCGCGGGCGGATACGGCGGCACGCTTGCGGGCATGGCCCTGGGAACGGCCCTGTGTCCCGGAATCGGCACGGCGCTCTTCGGACTTGCGGGCGCCCTGAGCGGAGGACTCGGAGGAAGAGTGCTCGGCCACGCCATCGGCAGACTTTTTGATTGATGCAGTCGTGCGGGATGCGTGCGCACGCATCCCGCACGACTGCGTCAATCAGCGATTTTCCGGCATGAATTCGGCTGTTTTTCCTTGCCTTTTTTATCTCTTTACCAAAAGTCAAAAATTCCTATACTGTTGCATAAGATCATATCACTATTGCCCAACACGGCATTACGGGAGCATTACCTTGAAAATACAACCATTTTCTTCTCATTATCCGAAACAGCCGGCGCCTCTTCCCAGACATGTGCAGACGGGCATGTACTTTATTCGTGCCAACAACCAGAAACTGAAGCAGGCCACGCAGGGAGGCTTCCCCCAGAATCTTCCGGAATGGAAAATGAATCACCACCATCCCGTATATATCACCCGCAGCCTGGGAAACTCGATCTTCTCTGTTTGCCCCTGCTCTACAAAAAACTGGCAGAATCTGCCGGAACGAAGATTCATAGAACAGAACACCTGCACGTCCACAGGAAATATTTTCGTTGCCCGGACCTACCTCAGTGAGGAGCACTCCTTTCCTGTGACGGACATGAACGACATTGCCGAACTTTCAGGCCCTGCCGGCACACCCAAAATCGCTTTCTGGGGTCTCGTTGCCCCGGAAGACGTCATCTGATGAAGGATACGGATCATGACCAGAGTCTCCACTGCAAAGGCAAGGCCTTCCGCAACGATACCTTCACCGGAAGATCGCGGCTGCAACAGCGAGGTGTTTGCGGCCCGGCCCCCCCGCAACAAGCCCTGCGACCGATGGGTAAAAGAAATAGTGAACCAGATCGGCCCGAAAACCGAATCCGCACAGAACCTTTTTTACGCAGATCTCCTGGACTTTCTCTGGAAGGGCGACGGCTTCTCCCGCCTGAAGGCCGACACGAGCGCCGAAAGCGTGAAGGAGAAATTCAGGCAGTTCAGACACAACAGATACAGGCAGAAGGCGCCGAACGGTTCCCTGCTGAACATGCTCCACCGCTTTTCCCAGGCGCTGCAGGAGCAGAAGGACAACGACGGCAGCCTCGCCTTCTCATGGGACAAGCACAAGAGCTTCGCCTTTGCCCTGAACGCATCTTCCCCCATGCCCACGCAGGAAGAAGAATCCGTCATGCTCGACATCTGCAGCACGGGCCGGTTCCGGCCCGGCCTCGACGCCGCCTCCGTGTACCGGGCAAGCGAAACAGGCAATTACAAGACAGGAAGAAGAAAACACGGTCCCCGCAACCGGGAACTGCTGACCTTCGCCCGGGAGCTGGCTGAATTTCTGGCCAAGGAATCCGGACGGGAACGGTTCATTACCAAAAAAGTTCTCAGGCAGGCGCTTGTCGTCTGCTACCCGAATCTGAAATACCCGCTGGACGCGCTCGAGTCGGCGATGGGGCCTGACGGCGAAGACGCCTCCGCGCCGGCTTACGGGCAAGCCGATCCTCTTGCCGAGCGCGCCTGTTTTTCTCCGGAAACGGATTTTTCTCAAGAGCTCATAAGCGACACCTCCAGAGCCATGGACTTTTTCATCAGTCTTCTCTCACCGGAAGACAAGCTCTATTTATGGAGTCTGGGCGTGAACGACGGAGGACTGACGGAGCAGGATATTCAGCGCACGCTGGACGAATGCCGTCTTGCGCTGGAAAAGGACGATGAAAACCGCCGCGAGCTGAAACGTGCTTCCGAAAAGTCTGCCGATCTCATCTGCGGTTCCGACACGCGCGAGGAAGAAGTCCGCAAAGACAGACTGAAAGGAGAAGTGCTGCCCCCTCCCCGGAGAAAACTCCTTGAAGATTCCGTAAAGATTCTGGAATCGGGACAGATTCAGGGCAAGATGTCGAAATGCACGCTGAAGCATCTGCTCGGCCTCTCCTCGCAAAACCGCATTTCCGAGCAGCAGGAGCAGGCCTTTCTGCTCTTCCGCAAATTTCTCTGCCTGTCCGGGACGGCCGACCGGGGAAAATCGTTGCCGAGCGAATGCGCACGCTGTCCGGAACGCTGCCGGCTCAACATGTCCTGGGAGAAAAAACTCGAACGCATCCGGCTTGCCTTTGCTCAGAACAACAATCCTCTGCCTCGTCATGTTCCGGAAAACGAAAACATAGCGGAGCACTATCGCACCCTGTGCTGGACCATGCTCACAAAGAAACTTTCAAGCCGTCCGGTTACGGATGCCCTTCTTTGATCATCTGAAGGAATTCAACATGCAGGAACACCATCTCCCTCTTTCGGAATACCTTGTCTGCGCCGGAAGGCACAGATTGTGCCCTCCCCCTTCCGTACTCGCCGCCTTTCCAGACGACGAGATGCTGAAAAAACACATTGAAGCGTGTCCCCTCTGCCGCAAGAGGCTCGACGAGCTGGACAGCGAACTTCTGTGGGAGCATCTGGCCGACCTGATCGGGGGCTCCCCCAAAAAGGAGCATGTTCATCCTTCCCCGGGACAGGTATGGTCCGTTTCCCGCGAGAAGAACGGCTGGGCCGGCTCCATGCCCCGTTACTACAACGCGCCGGACGTGCTCATTCTCAAAATCTTTCCCTACAACGTGGTAAGGGTGGCTCAGGTAAGCGGCTTTTCCGCTCTGGCCACGCCCGACGACGTTTTTCTGGATGCCGAACGGTCGGTTTTCGCGGAATCGTGGAACATCTACTCTCTGCCCGTTTCCTGGCTCGACCGCCTGCGCTTCACGGCTCTTCCCGGCGCGGTCGTGCTGACGCGGGAAATATCCCGCGGCCCCATGACGAACCTCGATAAAAGCGATCCCAGGGCGCAGTTCCGTCTGCTGGAAGTGCGGCACAGCATGTATTTTTCCATGAACGCCATCCACGAGGTGGCGGAACTGGCCGAAAGCACGGAAAAATCTGCTTCCGGCGGCGCTGCGCCCCGCAGCGTCGGGCAGCTGCACTGCTCAAGGCGTCCCGCCGAAACGCAGTTTCCCGAAGAGCTGAGCTATGCCGCCGCAAACGGCTCGCAGATCTTCCAGTGGAAAAACCTGCTTTTCGTGGAGGAAAAAGCCGGAAAGGTCACCATCACTTCGCACTATTCCAAGGCCCTCGGCGTGCAGATGGTGGACGAACAGGGCTTTCTCATTCCCGTCAGAGCGCCTCATGCGGGCTCTGCTGCCCGAAAGACGGGCCTTGAGCTTCCCGAATTCGCCTCTTCCGACAGCGATGTAGCCAGCTTTGCCGTCATTCCTCCCCGGGAAAAGCTGACGTTCCGTCTTGAAGGGAACGCCTCCCCTTCGGCCATTCAGGTCTTTGTACTCAAAAAGTAAGGTCTCCGACGATGCCCGCCTTCAGCTTCCGCAGCATTCTTTGCTTTGCCGGCGTCGGGCAGTCCATGCCGGAGCAGAGCTCAGAAGCACTGGACAGCCCGCTTGACGAACGTTCTCTTCCCGCTCTGGTCTTTCGCACACCGGGCGTGCTTCTGCCGGACGAAAGGGGAGAGACGCCGAATCTCCTTCTTTCCGGCATGCCCGGCAGCGGAAAAACGCAGCTTGCGCTTGCCCTCATCATGGAAAGAGCCCTGCGCGACAAGGGCACGGTTTTCTACGCGGCTCCCACCCGGCCGCTGGCTCAGGAAAACTGGATCCGGCTGCGCCGACTGTGCCGCGGCATGATTCCGGAAAGCGACATCATACTTTCCACAGGCGACAAAGCCGCCGACGACTGGAAGGTGTACAAAGGGCGCGCCGCCATATGCTGCACCATTTTTGAAAAGCTTCTCTCCATGCTCATGAGCGACTGGACCTTGAAGGACCGCAGCCCCCTCATCGTGGTGGACGAAGCGCACATGTTCAATCTGAAGGAGCGGGGCGTAAAACTCGACACCCTTCTCGCCTCGCTGTCCCAGGCCCGCGCACGGGTTGTCGTGCTTACCGTGGAAAGCGGAGAAACTCTGAAGCTGCTCAGCCGCATTCTCACCCGCAAAGACGGACTGCAGGACATTCCCCCGCTGACGCTTTCGGGCAAATGCCGCGCCCTGCCTCTCGAACACCGGCTCGCGTTCTACGGCAGAACGAGAACGGACGAATTTCTCTGTGAAGAAGCGCGGCTCCATCTTTTCGAGAAAAGCTCGCCGCTTCTTCCAGAAGAAAAGGATCTGAGCCGCATGGACGAGACCGTGCGGGGACTCATAGACAAGGCCCGGAAACTCCCTCTGGACGAAGACGCGCCCTTCATGCCCCTGGATGCGGACTGCATTCGACGCTACGCCGACAGCGGCCGCAGTCTTCTCGTGGTGCACACGAACAAGAAAATCCTTCTCAACGTCATTCCCAACCTTTGCAGAACAAGGGAGAAGCTGCCGCCCTCCAGACAACCGAAAGCATTCCTGAGCGACCTGGAACGCCTCGAAATGCAGGGCGTCATTTCGCAACGCCATCGCAGGCAGCTTGCGGAATGGGCGGAAAAAGGCATCTTTCTGCACAGCGGAGACCTGCATTTCGATCTGAGAAGCGCCGTTGAACAGGTTTTTCGGGAAGAGGACACCCGAGGCTGCATTCTGCTTGCCACGACAACCATGGCCTACGGCGTGAACCTGCGGATAGACGTCGTGCTTCTGACCACGCTTTCCTATCAGGTGTGGGAAGGGGGGGCCGTGTTCATGGACGGCATCGACATGCACAACATCATGGGCAGGGCGGGCAGATTCCCCGGCTCTACCGGCCTTGCAGTTCTCGCTCTTCCCGCCCGGAGATACGCATCTCTCAACGACGACGTCGTCCGGGAAAAGCTTCTGGACTGCTATCGGACCCGGTCCACGCGCGTGCTTTCTCCCAATCCCGTGGAAAACGCCTGCGCACGCGATGCGGAGGTGCAGGCCATGTATCTGTGCGCGCTCAGAACTGCGGCTCTGGAACAGGGAGACGCGGAAAGCTTCGTCTCCGCTCTTACGGTAGCCCGGAGGCTCATGGGCACCGTGCACGGCATGAAGGCGCAATCTCTCCCCGACAAAAAGAGCTTTCAGCTTCATGTCGGCCGCATGCTCGACGAATTGTGCGGCCTTGCCTGCAAGGGCATAGCGCTTGCGGAACGAAGAAATGCTCCTTCCTCCGAAGCGACCTACAGAATAACGCAGGCCGGATGCGCGCTGCTGGATTCCGGTTCTCCCCTGGAAGACGCCGAGGCCATGGCCGAATGGCTGAGTCTCGTGCGCAACTATTTCAGGGAAAAAAGCGTCCGGACCGGAAGCCCGCTCATATGGATGACGGCGCTTCTGGCCTGTCCTTCCGTACAGCAGCTCATAAACGGCATATACGGCAGACGCGTTCCCCGCTACGACAAGGAAAATTTCTTCTCGGCTCTTGAAGAGAATCTGCATCTGCCCGGAGCTTCCGGGGAAGAAATCACCGGGCTCCGCCGGCAGTTCGACACGGCTCTCGGCCAGCTGCTCGCCGTTCTGTCCCGAAACGACACCCCTCAGGAGAAAGGCGCGCGCAGGTCCAGAACAAGAATGACGCTGCTTGCCGTCATGGCCTGGGCGGCCGGCCGTAGTCTCGACATCGTGGAGGAAAGAATGTGGCCGGCGGTCAAGGTCGGTTACCCAGGAGCGGAAGGTCCCTTCTTCTCGCCGCGGCTTTCCGAACGCTTCACCTGGCGGGCGCTGCTTCTCGTGCGCTTTTTCGGAGGAACGGAACTTCTTTCGGATGAAGAGGCCGTATGTGCGGCCGTTCTGGAACGCCGCCTGCGCTGCGGCCTTCCCGACAGAGCCATTCCCTACTTCAACGGCGGACTCAGCGTTTCCCGCAGCGCCGCGAACAAGGGGGCGCAGACGGCGCCTCCGCATGAGCTGCTGATTCTCCGGCCTGTCAGCGGCGGAAACGACAAGCAGCAGAAAGCACGAAGACAGCTGCAGAGCATAGTGCACAACTACTGCCGCAACCAGATCTGCCAGCTCTGCTCCTGGACAGCAAGCCATGTCGGCAGCTGCGGCGATGCCGGCGCCATATGGGAAGCCGCGAACAGCGTTCTTCGGCCCTCGCCCGACATGTCGCGCGCTCTTGCCCTGCTGCACGAGCTTCTGCCTTCAAAAAACTGGAGCGAGGAACTGAACGCTCCGTCTTCCCGGGGCGACTTCAGCTTCTTTTGCTCCTGCCTGCTCATGGCGGTGCTCATGAAAAACGGATGGTGCCGTCCGGATGAAGCCGTTCCCGAGACTCTTGAAGACGTGCATGCACTGCTGATCGAAAAGAACATTCCCTGGCGGGAAACAGCCGCCCTCGCACTTCTTTACATTCCATCTTCCCGCAACTGAGGGGTGACCATGGCCATTCGCATAGCAAGAACAGGATTTCCCGTACTGAGCGAGTCTGCCGACAAGGAGGATTTCTGCTGCTGGCTGGAGCTTGAACAGGATTCCGACTTTTCCAAGAACACGATAAGACTGAAAACTTCCGAAGATGAGCTCATCCCTCTCGATCCCGACCACCCTTTTTTGTACGAAACCGTCGATTCCATCCTCGCGCGGCTGCAGAAGGACAGAATTTCTCCCCATACCCGGCTCACACTCCACATCGACGTAGAACAGGACGTTGAGGCGTCTCCCAAAAGCGGTTTTCCACAGCTCGGCATCAAGCCCGCATCGGCGGCTGCTGCGCTGGAGGTGGCGGCGGAAACCCGCTCCCTTTCCTACTCCACCAGTTACGACGACTGGAGCATGCTTATTTCCGCCTGTACGGACTCGCGCAGCAATCTTCTCCCGCTGAACGACCCGGAGGCGGTGGAAAGAAAAGTCGCCCTGTGCAGGAGGGAAAAAACTACCTTTATTCTTCTTCACAGCAGCGATATACGCAACCTTGAAGGCCATGACCGGGAAACGGGAAACGGGAAGGATCTCTCATCCCCGGAGTCTCTGGAAAAGGCTCTGCAGGAAGGACGCTTCATTTTTCCCATTCCCGAGCAGCACGGCAAATTCGTACGCCACGGAGAAGAAACAGGGGAACGATGGAGCCGGGGTCTTGCCGAACTGATGAACTTTAGGCTGAGACCTCTTTACGAAATCGCTCCGGAACCGGCTCCTTCCGTCGCCGACACGGCGTGCGAAAATGCCGACAAGAATACGCCGGCAGCTTTTTTTCTGATGGCCGCCGCCGACTGCGAGGAAATCAGAAAGGAAATCCTTCAGGGCGGCGAACAAACGGAACTGTTCAGGTCTGCCCTGCCGGAAAACAGTCTCGGCCGCGCCGACGCCCTGCCCGACAGGGAACAGCTGTTTCTCGACAGCATGCAGGACGATCGTCTGCTGCCCAATGTCATCATCACCGGCCCCACTGGTTCCGGCAAGACGCTGCTGGCCCAGGGACTCATGGTAAACACGCTCATTTCCGGCAGAAAAGCGCTGTATATCGGCCCGACAAGGGCACTTGTGGAAGAAGTTTTCCAAAAACTGAAACGTCTGCTTCCCGGACACGACGTCATTCTCTCCACGGGAGAAGAAAGCGAACAGGACTGGAGGTTCGGCGCGGCCTGCTTCGACATTGCCTGCATCGTCAACGAGAAGGCCAACGTCATTCTTTCCATGAACCGCCACATGCTGACGAAACTCGGCATGGTTGTGCTGGACGAAGTGCATATGCTCGGCAGCGAACAGCGGGGAGGTCCTCTGGACATGCTGCTGGCCAAGCTGAAAACATGTCAGAACGACGACGCTCCCTTCCTCCGCATTGCGGCCGTCACCACGGAACTTGTGGAAGACCGGAAGGATGTCCCCTCCCTCGACTCCTATCTGTCGCGGACTCTGGACGACAAAGAACTTCCGGCCATGACCGTTTCCGGTCGCTCGCGTCCTCAGAAGGTATGTCACGTGGCCCTGCTGTACGGAAGAACTTCCACGCCCACAGAGGTTCCTCTGGTGGAGTTCTCCACGCAGTCCGACAGAATGCTCAGCTTCGAACACTGTTCAACATTGCTCAACCATCTGAAGGCCCAGGCAAAAAAATTCAAAGACGACAATGCCCACCAGCCTCAGAGCATCCATACCATCGCCCAGTGGATTGACGACCGGTCGAAAGACAGAAAACGCCTTCTTGTCGTCGGCAACAGCAAAAACAAGCTGGTAAACCTGGCGAACGAACTGTTCGACCTGAGAAGGCACGGTCTCTGCGATCCATCACAGAATAAGGAAGACGGCAACAGCAAGGCGGCCGAAGACATACATATCTGCTGCACCAATTATGACATTCCCGGCGACTACGGAAAGAAAAGAATGGAATGGGCCGAGTTCGGCGTTTACATGCACGACAGCGACATGCCCCGCGCCTTGCGCCAGGTAACGGAAAAACTATTCAAAAACGACGCCGCCTGCTCGCTGACGCCTGTAGCCTTCTGCACCGAAACCCTGAGCTACGGCGTCAATCTGCATGCCGACGAGCTCATGCTCCTGGACTTGGAATTTCCTCGGGAAAAGCACGGCGGTGAAGAACTCCGCCCCCTTACGGAAAACGAGTATCACAACATTCTCGGCCGGATAGGACGTTTTAAAACCAGCAACAAGTCCCCGGAAGCCTGCATCATGATCGACTGCTGCACAAAAACATCGCATCTGGACAAGCTGGTATCCTACTACAGGGAACAGTCGCCGCTGCGCAGCATGGCGCTGAAAAAGGAAGATCTCCGCAAGCTGTCCGACGACATGCTCGACGAATTGGACGACATCAGTTTCGAGAGCTTCCGCACCGTCATGGACGCTCTCCGCATGGCCGAACAGCGCAGAAAATCTCCCGTTCGCGCCAAAGAAGTGTTCAACGTTCTCCGGAGCACCTTCTTTTTCCATAACATTAAAAACAACGAGGAGCAGAAAAAACGCCTGCTGAACTTCGTTGAAAAAGTTCTTGATCTGGCCTGCAACATGACCTTTGAACCAGACCTTCGACTGGCGAAAAAGGACTCATCCGTCAACGGAAAAGATGTGTACTCTCTTCTGGAACAGGGGGAGGCCCTCATCGACACGGGCATGAGCTGGGAGAGCGTGAATCCCATGGCCCACTGGATAGCGAAACTCAACGCCGTACTGAAAAAAAACCAGCTCCGCGAAGCGCCGGCCGAACTGCTTCTGCCCGCATTTCTGTCCTGTCGCGAAGTGCTCAAGAGCATGGTGAGCTGCCTGAAGGAATTTCAAAAAATCCACATCGGCAAAGACAGGGCAGACGCATGGAAGGAAGAACGACGAAAGGACTTCCGATCCGCCATGGCACGCGTGCTTTCCTCCCAGGGGGCCGACGTGCGCAATGCCGTGACGGAAGATCTCGTGACCGCCATATCTTCTTTCGTGCAGGAGGAAGGCCGCAGCATTCAGACGGAAATCAAATCCGAACTGAACCTGAGCAACGATCAGACCGACTACCTGGCCGAGCCTTTCTTCCTGAGCGCCCTGCTCATCACGCTGTGCTGGCTGGAAGGACGGCACAACGACATTACGAAGTACACGAAGGACACCATACGAAACCTCTCGAAAACCTCGCTTCACGTTTCCGCACAGAAAATTGAACGCATGTCATGGGCCGCACAGATGTGCAGTCGTTTTTTCCCCGCCTCCAGCGAATATTTTCCGGAAGGAACATCCCTCAGTCCTGCGCTTGCCGCCCAGCTGCCGAGCCTTGCCGTGCGCTTGCGCAAAGGAGTTCCGCTGTCGGCCCTGCCTTTTACCTACGGAGGTCTGCTTTCCCCAAAACAGATACGCCGACTGAGAAAAAACAACGTCACTCCCGAGGAAATCCTGGAACGGGCCTCTTACCCGGGCGACATCAAGGAATCGGATTACCCGCCTTTTTCTCAGCTGCAGTATGCCGTGGGCCGATTCTACAAGGAGCAGTACAGCCTGCTGCAGCACAAGCTCGTGGGCGACGGAAAACAGGATCTGGCCGAACTTCTGTGGCCTCTCCTTTTAAAGAAAAGTTCCCCGACCAAAGACAGCTGCCAAAAGCTGGCTGAAATATGCGGGTGTCTGAACAGGCAGGACTGCCCGGACATCGACCAGGCACTGCTGGTGAATGCGTACGGACTCAACGTGCTGCTCTGCCCGCCTCTGCTGACGGAAAACAAAAACGGATATGACGTCCGCTGCTTCATCCCCATGCACCCCCTCGGATACAGTACGAAACGCGGCCCTGTTTTCACTCCCGGAGGACTCTTTGCCTTCTGCCGTCTCGGCAGCCGTCTGAAAAGTCGTGCCTGGGAGACGTTGCTGGAAGAAGGAAAGGAACACGTTCTTTCCTCCAGTGTCGTTCTTCGCTGGGCCGGCTTCACGCAGCACGTCGACATCAGCATTGATGTGCTGGCCGTCATGGAGCCGTACGGCTGCTGAACCGTCCGGTTGCAAAAGTTGCCGTTCCACCTTCCGCGAACGTTTTGTCCGGAGAAAAACAAATAAATCAGACTCACTGTAAAACGGGTGGATTGCCCTGCTCCGCAAGGTCTTGTTACTTAATCGCGCCTTAAGGGCGCCTGCCTGAACTTCTCAGGTCGGCGCCCTGTCTTTTTCACCTGTTCAAGCCCCCATGCACGTTGACTCACAGTATGCTCCCAAAGAATTTTCTCCGCTTTGAGGCTGAACGCATCCCTATATTCCCTGTCCTCTTATCGAGCATGATATCTTCTCTATCCTGCTCCCGTATATATTTCCTGATTGTGGCTTCGTTCAAACCTGCGGTGCTGACGTAATATCCCACGCTCCAGAATCTCCGATTGCCATACCGGTATTTCAGCTGGGAAAATTCATCAAAAATCATCAGTGAACTTTTACCCTTTATATACCACATAACGGATGATATCGCATACTTTGGCGGCATCATGACAAGCATATGGTCTATCCTCATATGCCCATCAATGCTTTCAATTCCCTTACAATTGATCTGTCGTATTATTTCTTCTGTTTCTTCACGGTATTGCCCGCAAATCACTTTTCTCCTGTACTTGGGAGTGAAGACAATGCGGCACCTGCACAGCCATTTCGCATGTGCCGGATGTTGTTCTTTCGCCATAAAAAAACACCTTTTCGATGTGGACGGGAGCCTGAACAACTCCGTCTTGTCGAAAAGGTGTTTTTTTAGGTATAACCGTTTTGTGTTCCACCCGCTTAGCGGGTGGTTTTCTGTTTCGGTCGCTTCCGCTCCCTCAACTGCCTGAAGGCCTTAACGAAAAAGCCCTCACGATGTTCATCGCAAGGGCTTGATTTCTATGGCTCCCCGAGACGGACTTGAACCGCCAACCTAGTGATTAACAGTCACCCGCTCTGCCTATTGAGCTATCGGGGAACGAAGCAACTCGTCGTTGCAGGGATGTAGTTAGTCGTTTTGGGGTCAGGCGTCAAGCATTTTTTTTGCGCTTTCAACATTTTTTCCGACAAAGGGCGTGCAAACGCGGCAGTTTTGCGACATCGGAAGCGTTTTGCGTGACTTCAAGCCTGATCCCACGGTTTCACCGCTCACTCCCCTGCCTTGCTCACGACTCTCGAAGACCGGACAGGATGCGAGCACCGCAAGCGAGCGCGACATTCGAGCGCATCGGCGTCTGCCATGTCCCGTCTGCGCAAGACACGCTGTACGAACTGCATTGCTTGCACGACGGCGGCTGCGCTTAACGCCGGAAGTGAATTCCGGCTGCGCGCCTGCCGTCGGCCGGGCTCCTGACGTCGCCCGGGGCCCCAGTGCGTTGAAAAACGGCCTTCCGACTGCACTCCCCCACCCTCGCTCTTGGCTTCGGGCATAATCTTCCCGTTCACCCCGTCCTGCCGAACCGGCGAAGCCGGGAGGCAGAATCAGGGGGGCGCGGGGGGAATTATTTCTGACCTTGCAGCGTCCCAACGACTGCGCAATCCCGTCTGCGTCGGACACGCTGTACGATCTGCGGAGCTTGCACGACGGCGGCTGCGCTTAACGCCGGAAATGAATTCCGGCTGCGCGCCTGCCGTCGGCCGGGCTCCTGACGTCGCCCGGGGCCCCAGAGCGTTGAAAAACGGCCTTCCGACTGCACTCCCCCCCCTCGCTCTTGGCTTCGGGCATAATCTTCCCGTTCACCCCGTCCTGCCGAACCGGCGAAGCCGGGAGGCAGAAACAGGGGGGCGCGGGGGGAATTATTTCTGACCTTGCAGACTTCCGAAAACCGCACAGCCCCGTCTGCGCAAGACACGCTGTACGATCTGCAGAGCTTGCACGACGGCGGCTGCGCTTAACGCCGGAAGTGAATTCCGGCTGCGCGCCTGCCGTCGGCCGGGCTCCTGACGTCGCCCGGGGCCCCAGAGCATCGAAAAACGGCCTTCCGACGGAACTCCCTCCCCTCGCCCTTGGCTTCGGGCATAATCTTCCCGTTCACCCCGTCCTGCCGAACCGGCGAAGCCGGGAGGCAGAAACAGGGGGGCGCGGGGGGAATTATTTCTGACCTTGCAGCGTCCCAACGACTGCGCAATCCCGTCTGCGTCGGACACGCTGTACGATCTGCGGAGCTTGCACGACGGCGGCTGCGCTTAACGCCGGAAGTGAATTCCGGCTGCGCGCCTGCCGTCGGCCGGGCTCCTGACGTCGCCCGGGGCCCCAGAGCGTCGAAAAACGGCCTTCCGACGGCACTCCCCCCCCCTCGCTCTTGGCTTCGGGCATAATCTTCCCGTTCACCCCGTCCTGCCGAACCGGCGAAGCCGGGAGGCAGAAACAGGGGGGCGCGGGGGGAATTATTTCCCCCGCATGCCTTTTCTGCCTTTTCTGCCTTTCCTGCCTTTCTCGGGGCAGCGCCCCGAGGGCTCTTGCCGTCCCCTTCCACTTCCTCTTCTACAGCAGGGGACGGAGTTTCGGAGCGGCGGGGAGGATGTTGCCGTTGCGGGCAATGGTGACGACTTCGCAGGGGATGTTGCGTCCGCAGGCGGCGACGGCCTTTTGGACGGCGAGTTCCATGCCGCCGCAGCAGGGGACGTCCATGCGGACGACGGTAATGCTGCGCACGGAGTTCTGACGCAGGATTTCTCCAAGTTTTTCCGCGTAGTTGACGGCGTCGAGCTTAGGGCAGCCGATGAGGGTGACGCGGCCGCGCATGAAGCGGCGGTGGAAGTCGGCGAAGGCGTAGGCGGTGCAGTCGGCGGCGATGAGCAGGTCGGCGTTCTGGAAATAGGGCGCGGAGAGGGGCGCAAGTTTGATCTGCACGGGCCAGAAGCGCAGTTCCGACGTTTCTTCGCCCGCGGGTTCGACGTGCAGGGTGCGTCCGGACTGTTCCAGATGGGCTTTCACGGCGCTTTCGTCGTAGGCGTCGGCCTCGCGGAAGTCGAAGGAAATGGCTCCGGCAGGACAGGCGGGCAGGCAGTCGCCGAGGCCGTCGCAGTAGTCGTCGCGCACGAGACGGGCCTTGCCGTCCTGCATGACGATGGCTCCTTCGTGGCAGGCGGAGGCGCACAGGCCGCAGCCGGTGCAGGCGTCTTCATTGATATGGATGATTCTTCTGAGCATAATTTTCTCCTGATGAACTGATGAAGCGCTTGCGGGGAGCGCCTGTGAACGTGACCGCGCGACCGAATGCCGCGCGCGAAGAATTTCGACGAAGTCCAGAACGCGAAACAGCATGCGAACCGCGCCCGGAACGAACCTTCCCGGCCTGCGGGAGTCCGCCCGTCAAAGATAATCCCGAACATGCGCCGCGCAAGGATATTTTTCTGTGATCCCGGGCATTGACGCCGCAAAGCCGGGGTCGTACACCAGAGCGAAATTCGCCCGACGCCGGAAAAAAGGCGTCACGTTTTGCCGAAACGGCCCTCCGGACATGTCCGGACGCCCCGGCGACGCCGGCAACAGACGCGACTTGCGTCCGTTCGCCGCGCCCGTTCCGTGCCGCCCCAGGAAACGCTTCCGCCCCGACCATCGAGACGCATCCCGCTTCCCCGGCGGCGCAACAGTTCTCACGCAGGAGTATTTGCCATGGATGCCACGGACCGCATCTTTCTTGCCATGATCGACTACTTTGCCAATGATCCCAAAAGGATCCAGCACCTGACCAAGGTACACGCCTTCGCCCGGCTCATCGGACGCGAAGAGCAGCTCGACGCCCGCACGCAGTTCGTGCTCGAATCCGCGGCCCTCGTTCACGATATCGGCATCCGCCCGGCCGAAACCAAGTTCGGAAGCTGCTCCGGCGCGCTCCAGGAACAGGAAGGCCCCGCCGAAGCCCGCCGCCTGCTCGAAAACCTCGATATCGACCCCGACGTCGTCAACCGCGTCTGCTTCCTCGTGGGACACCACCATACCTACACCGATATCCACGACCCCGACTACCAGATCCTCGTTGAGGCCGACTTCCTCGTCAACCTCTACGAAGACAACGAAAGCAAACACGCCGCCTCCGCCGCCCTCCGCCGCATCTTCCGCACCCCCTCCGGATCAAGAATCTGCAAAACCATGTTCGGACTCGAAGAAGAATAGTTGGAATGGAAGGGAGACAGGCCAGAGCAACGGGGCTCCGCCCCGGGAAAGGCAGGAAAGACAGGAAAGGCATGCGGGGGAAATAATCCCCCCCGCGCCCCCCTGTTTCCGCCGAAGGCTGCGCCCTCGGCGGGGCGGGAGTGGGCAGGCAAGGCGAGTTGCCGAAGCGATGTCTGACATGGGCAGACTGCGGTCGCCGGAGTGCTCGGCAGGCGCTGTTTTGTCTGCGGTCTCAGTGCAGGTGTGTCCTGCCGGACCCACCTGCGGCGGCCGACTCCTGTCCGGCCCCCGCCGGACAGTCGCATCAAAGGATGGGATTTCCAGATTTTCTGGGAAAAACATCAAGGGCCGCGAAGGTAAAATCCAAAACGCCCTTTCAACGCTCTGGAGCCCGCGACCTGCCTTCAGGCGGTCGCGCCGACGAGCATAAGCAGGCGGGATTCACTCCCGCCGTTAAACGCAATGCCCGTCGTACAAATTCCGCAGGCCGCACGGCGTATCTTGCACAAACGGGCAGTTGCGGCACTCGGAAAAAGGAAAATGTCGGTCGCGCCGAGGGGCATAAGCAGGCGGGATTCACTTCCGGCGTTAAACGCAGCCGCCGTCGTACAAGTCCCGCAGTCTGTACAGTGTGTCTTGCGCAAACGGGACAAGGCAAACGCCGAAGCGCCCGAGATGCGGGCAGACCGGGCATCCCCCCTCGCACAGAATAGCCCGCTATTTCAAGGCGGCGTTGCCCTCCTGTTCCAGACATTCCCCCCTCTCGCGCAGAATGCCCCTGTCCCCGCGGCTCCCCTTCCTCAGCCCGAATGCACGGCGCGTCGTCGCAGGAACTTTTCACGGCGCGTTTTTCCGGCTTGTTCCGCCATCCCCAAGGGGGCGCTTTTTGCGTCAAACACAGCCCCGGTTCTGCCAAAAATGTCACCTCGGACGGCCATTTTTGTCGACAAGCGTGAAAAATTTTGAATATTTTTAAAAAAGTCTTTTTCTTTCAACTAGTTGTGTTTTGTATCATTATTGACAAAATCATCCATCAGGAATAACGTGCTCACAGCAGTCTTTCCGTTGCGCCACAACGACCGGAAAGCGTTCTCTCCCCATCAACAGCAAGTTTCAGAGGTGCGTTCCCTTGAAAAAGTCTCTTGCAGTTCTCATGTCTCTGGCCATGCTTCTCGCCGGCTCCGTCGCCGCTGAGGCCAAAATCACCCTCAAGGTGGCCAACTCCGGCCCCGACACCCCGGAAAACCGCACCGTCTGCGCGGCCGACGTCTATACCGACATGGTCCGCAAAGCCACCAACGGCGAAGTCGAACTCGTGTTCTATCACGCGAGCAAGCTCGGCGGCGAAGCCGAAGCCCTAGAAGGCATTCAGATGGGCACCATCGACATGGGCACCCTCACGAGCGGCCCTGCCGCCAACTTCGTGCCCCAGACCATGGTGTTCGACATTCCCTACCTCATTCAGAGCAGCCCCGCGGGCTGGGAATTTCTGAAGTCCGACTTCGTGAAGAAGCTTTCCGACGAATTCTGCAAGAGAACCGGCGTGCGCATTCTCGCCGTGGCCGAACACGGCTTCCGTCACTTCACCGCCAAGGGCGTGGAACTGAAGAGCCCCGCCGACATGAAGGATCTCAAGATCCGCGTGATGGAAAACCCCGCCCACATGGCCATGACCCGCGGCCTCGGCGCTTCCCCCACTCCCATTTCCTACAGCGAGCTCTACATGGCCCTGCAGCAGGGCGTGGTGGACGGCATGGAATGCCCCATCGCCAACATTCACGACTCCAAGTTCTACGAAGTGCTGGACAGCCTCGTGCTTGACGGTCATCTCTACGGCCCGCTGCTCATCTTCATCAACGAAGACAAGTTCCAGAGCCTGACCCCCGCCCAGCAGGAAGCCCTCTACAAGGGCGCGCAGGCCTTCTGCATCGTGCACGCCGGCATCACCGCCGCAAGCGACGCCGCCGCCCTCAAGGACATGGCCGACAAGGGCATGAAGATTCATCAGCCCACCCCCGAAGAACAGAAGATGTTCCGCGAAGCCGCCCAGCCCGCCGCCCTCAAGATCATTGCCGACCGCGTCGGTCAGCAGTGGGTCGACGACGCCATCAAGGCCGCGAACGAGGCCGAAGCCAAGGTCGCCGGCCACGAACAGCAGCTCATGGATGAATGCATCCGCGAAGCTCAGGAAATGGTGAAGATCGCCCGTTCCGGCAAGTAGGCGCTTCCGCCCCGCAGCCAGTGTTCCCGGGAAAGGCTTTTTCTGCGGAATGAGCCTTTCCCAGTTGTTTTGTCCCGAAACATCCGCACGGTCTTTTGACGGTGGCATCGTCCCCGACTTTTTCCTGTGCGGGCCTTAACCGAAGCGCCTGTCCGGCGCTTCCTTCCTTTTGAGGTTTACCCTAATGAAAAATGTCATGACGTTGATCTCCCTTCAGGTCAACAGGCTGACCAATGTTCTCATGAAGGTCAGTCTGTGGCTGGGCATCGCCCTCTGCATTATTATGGTCGTGGCCACGCTGGGGCAGGTTTTCTGCCGCGTTACGCATCTGTTCACCTTTGAAACCAGCGAGGAAATCGCCCGGTTCAGCATGTGCTGGATGGCCATGCTCGGCAGCGCCGCCGCCCTGCGTCAGGGCAGGCATCTCGGCGTCCGCATTCTCGTCGAACATCTGCCTTCCGGCGTGTACGACAAATATCTCGCCCCGATCATTCAGCTTGTCATGCTGGCGTTCTTCCTGCTCGTCACGGTCAAGGGCTGGGCCTTTGCCATGCGCGGCGCCATGCAGGTTTCTCCTGCGCTTCAGCTTCCCATGATCTATCCGTACCTCTGCCTGCCCGTGGGCGGCGCCCTCATGGCCCTTTCCATGATCGCCGACATGCTCCAGGATCGCTTCCCCACCAGCGCCGGCTCCAACGCCAGCATCGCAAGCACCGTTATGGAAGACATCTCCGAAGTCGCCGCCACCTGCGAAAATTCTCAGGAAGCCCCCGTCTTCGATCCCCTCTCTCAGAACCGCGACAGCAAGTAGGGATCTCGTCATGCTCATGCTCATTTTTCTCGTCTTTCTGGTCTCGCTGTTCCTCGGCGTGCCGGTCGCCCTCTGCCTCGCCTTCACCACGGTGGCGGGCCTCATGCTTCACGACACCTCCCTGCTCGTGGTCGTGCAGCGCATGTTCCAGGGCTTCAACTCCTTCTCCCTTCTCGCCGTGCCCTTCTTCGTGCTCGCCGGCGATCTCATGAACAAGTGCGGCATCACCCAGCGCCTCATCGACTTCTCCTACATGCTGGTCGGCCGCATTCCCGGCGGTCTCGCCCATTCCAACATCGCCGCCTCCATGTTCCTCGGCGGCATCAGCGGCTCCGCCGTCGCCGACGCCGCCGCCATCGGCTCCATCATGGTTCCCGGCATGATCAAGAACGGCTACAATCCCGGCTTCAGCGCCGCCGTCACCGCCGCCGCCTCCACCATGGGTCCCATCATTCCGCCCTCCATCCTCATGGTCATCATGGGCGTCACCACCGGCATGAGCATCGGCGGACTCTTCATGGCAGGCATCGTGCCCGGCCTCATGCTCGGCCTCGGCATGATGGCCTACAGCTACTTCGTCGCCATCCGCGAAAACTATCCCCGCGATCCCAATCCCCTCACCATCAAGCGCTTCTGCCGCGAATTCTGGAAGGCGCTCCC
Organism: uncultured Mailhella sp.; assembly: GCF_963931295.1. Lineage (NCBI taxonomy): Bacteria > Pseudomonadati > Thermodesulfobacteriota > Desulfovibrionia > Desulfovibrionales > Desulfovibrionaceae > Mailhella > uncultured Mailhella sp. Next base: position 329,602 of record NZ_OZ007001.1, read on the forward strand.
CGCCCTCATGGCCCCCACCATCATCATGGGCGGCATCATGTTCGGCATCTTCACCTCCACCGAAGCCGCCGCCGTCGCCGTGCTCTACGCCCTGCTGCTCGGCATCTGCCACCGCACCCTCCGCATGAAGGACCTCATCGAGGTGCTCGGCTCCAGCGTGCTCACCACCGCGGTGCTCCTGCTCATCATCGGCACCGCCAACGCCTTCGCCTGGCTCCTCGCCGCCGAACAGATTCCCAATCAGCTCGCCGCCCTCATTCAGTCCGTCACCAGCAACAAGCTCATCATCCTGCTTCTGCTCAACATCCTGCTGCTCTTCGTCGGCATGTTCATGGAAGGCGGCGCGGCCATCATCATTCTGGCCCCCACTCTCCTCAACGTGGCCACGCAGGTGGGCATCGAACCTTTGCACTTCGGCATGATCATGGTGCTCAACATGGCCGTCGGCCTGCTCACCCCGCCGCTCGGCGTATGTCTGTTCGTCATCTGCGGCGTCACAAAGCTCGACCTCTCCTACGTCATCCGCTCGGTGCTGCCGTTCATTGCCGTGGAACTCGCCGTGCTGCTGCTCGTCACCTACGTGCCCGCCTTCTGTCTCACCATCCCTCGCATGCTGGGATACCTGTAACCTCAAGCCTTTTCTGATCTCCCTCTGCCCGGGCCCGGGAATATTCCCGCGTCCGGGCGCGGGCGTTTTCTTTCGCCTTCAACGGGAAGCCTTACGCTTCCTCAACCGGTATCTGTCATGAACACGAAACTCAGTTCCCACGTCACGCCGCTGCGCTTCAGCGTCATCCGCAGCATGCTCGAAAAGGCTTCCGCCTATCACGACGTCATTTCCCTCAGCATCGGCGAGCCCGACTTCGACACCCCCGCCTTCGTGTGCGAGGCCGCCATGAAAGACGCCGAACACGGCTACACCCATTACGCCGCCTCCTCCGGCGACGCCGATCTGCGCGCCGCCCTGCTCGACGCCGAACGCGCCAAGTCCGGCCTGCCCTGGCAAGAGGAACATCTGCTCATCACCTCCGGCGCCATGCACGGCCTGCTCGCCGTGATGCGCACCCTGCTCGACGAAGGCGACGAAGTGCTCACCCCCGCGCCCTGCTTCTCCGACTATCAGGGCCACTGCGCCCTCGCGGGCGGCAGACTCGTGCCCGTGGCCACCAGCTTCGAGAACGGCTTCATTCCCACCCTCGACGACATGGAAGCCGCCCTCACTCCGAAAACGCGCGCCCTGCTCATCAACTCGCCCTGCAATCCTTCGGGCGTGGTCTTCGACGCCGCCACCCTCGACATGCTCGCCGATTTCGCCGTGCGCCACGATCTTGTGGTGATTTCCGACGAGGTGTACGACAGCATCGTGTTTCAGGGAAAGGCCGAAAGCATTGCCACGCGTCCGGGCATGTTCGAGCGCACGGTGGTGCTCAATTCCTTTTCCAAGGCCTTTGCCATGACCGGATGGCGCGTGGGCTACGCCCTCGGCCCCTCCTGGATCATGAAGGAAATGATTAAAGTGCTGAGCTACTCCGTGGCGAGCACCGGCACGCCGAATCAGCGCGCCGCCCTGGCCGCGCTCAAGGGCCCGCGCGCGCCCTTCGACGCCTTCCGCGACGCCTATCGCCGCCGCACGCATCTGGCCGCCGAACGCCTCAACGCCATGCCCGGCGTGCGCTGCCTCGAACCTGCCGGAACTTTTTATCTGTTCCCGCACATCGAGGCCGCGGAACAGGATTCCCTGGCCTTTGCCCTCGATCTGCTCGACAAGGAACAGGTCATCGTGGTGCCGGGCTTCCCCTTCGGGCCGGAAAAAACCGTGAAGGGCTGCGTGCGCCTCGCCTGCACCGTGGACGAAAACAGGCTCTCCGAAGCCATGGACCGCATCGAACGTTACCTGAAGACGCGCTAGCACAAGAGGAGAAAAGCTATGAGTCTGCCTTCCGGCATTGCCGGCGAGCTGAAAAATATTCTCGGTTCCGAGGGCTTTCTGGAAAGCGAAGAGGATCTGCGTTCCTTCGCCTACGATCTTTTCGCCAATCACAAGCCCGACGCCGTGGCCCTGCCCGCCTCGGTGGAAGAAGTTTCGGCCGTCATGCGGCTGTGCAATCAGCATCACGTGCCTGTGTATCCGCGCGGTTCCGGCACCAGTCTGGCCGGCTCTCCGGTGCCGGTCATGGGCGGGCTCGTGCTGTGCAGCTCGCGCATGAACAAGGTGCTTGAGGTGTCCGTCACCGATCGCCTCGCCCGCGTGCAGGCCGGCTGCGTCACCGCCGAGCTGCAGAAGGCCGCCGCCGAAAAGGGCCTCATGTATCCGCCGAACCCCACCTCCTGCCTCTATTCCACCATAGGCGGCAACGTGTCCACCAACGCGGGCGGCGCAAGCGGAGCCAAGTACGGCGTCACCCGCGACTACCTGCTCGGCCTCACCGTGGTGCTGCCCGGCGGCGAAATCGTGCGCATGGGCAACCGCTGTCAGAAGGACGTCACGGGCTTCGATCTGCCCCGCCTCATCTGCGGATCCGAAGGCCTGCTCGGCTTCATCGCCGAAGTCACGGTGAAGCTCATTCCGCTGCCCGAAAGCATCCGCACGGCGCTCGCCTATTTCGACGACGCTGCCGAAGCCGGTTCCGTGGTCACGGACATTGTGGGTCACCGCATTCTGCCCTGCACGCTCGAACTCATGGACGGCGTGTTCCTGAAAACCGTGGCCGAAGTGTACGGCGTGCCCTGCCCCGAAGGCGCGGGCGCGGCCCTGCTCATCGAGGTGGACGGCCCCGACATGGTGCTCGAAGGACAGATGAAGACCATCGAGAAGATCTGCGGCGACCATCACGCCATCGGCATGGAATTCGCGGCCACGGAAGAAGAACGCGACACCCTCTGGAAGGCGCGTCGCGGCGGCACGGCGGCGCTGGTGCGCCAGGCCGACCGCCTGGTCACGCTGGACTACGCCGTGCCCGTGTCGCTGCTGCCCAGGGCGCTCAAGCTCATGGAAAAGCTCGCGAACGAGCATCACTGCAACGTGGTGACCATCGCGCACGCGGCCGACGGCAATCTGCATCCCATGGTGCTCTACAGCCCGGGCGTGCCTGCGGAAGACGCCGCCTATCGCGCCTTCTGCGACGCCTCCACCCGCGCCGTGCTCGAACTCGGCGGCACCGTGAGCGGCGAACACGGCATCGGTCTGGAAAAGAAGCAGTACATGCCCATGCAGCTCGGCGACGAACAAATGCGCATCATGCGGGGCATCTGCCGCCTGTTCGATCCCTACGGCATCATGAATCCCGGCAAGCTGGAGCGATAGTCATGAACGGCCCCACCTGTGAATACTGCGGCCGCTGCCTGAGCGTGTGCCCCAGTTACAAGCATTATCTCGTGGAAACCTTCGGCCCGCGGGCGCGCATCGATCTGGCCCGCGCCGTGGCATCCGGCGAACTCAATCCCGGCGAACGCTACCACGAATCCATCAAGAGCTGCATGCAGTGCCTCTCCTGCACGGAAATCTGCGGCAAGGGCGTGGACGGCGCACAGATCATTCTCGACGCCCGCCTCGCCGAAGGCGACGGCAAGCTCACCATGAAGCGCCGCCTGGAAAAAATGGTGACCTGCGCGCTTCTGCCCCGGCGCGAGCTCACGCGCAAGGTGGTGCGCGCCTGTTCGTTCTTCCAGTGGCTGTTCCCGCTGGATCGGCGCGGCAGCATTCGCCATCTGCCCGACGCCCTGTGCGGCGCGGCGGGCAAGCGCAGCATGCCGAACCTCGCTTCCAAGTCGCTGTACGACCTTCTGCCCGAACGCATCATGCCGCCGGACAACGTCACGCAGATCGGCGAAGTGGCGCTGTTCACGGGCTGCTTCGGCGGCCTCGTGAACGTGGAAGCCTCGCTGCGCCTCGTGAACGCCCTCACCGCGCGCGGCTACACCGTGTTTCTGCCCCGCGCCCAGTCGTGCTGCGGCGCGCCCGCCCAGCTCAGCGGCTTCGGCGAAGCCTTTGAAAAGGCGCAGGCCCACAACGCGGAAGTGTTCGCCGCCTGCGGCTCCATGCCGGTGCTCACCCTGTGCGCCACCTGCCACCGCACCCTCTCGCGCGAATACACCCTGGCCGGAAAGGAACTCGCCGGCCGCATCGTGGACGCCGCCGTGTTCCTGCGCCGCCACGACGCCCGCTTCGGCTTCGATTCCCCCCTGCCGCCGCTGCCCGCCGCGGCCCTCCTGCGCCAGAAGGAACGCCCCGTGAGCGCCGGCGATCCGCTCGTCGTCGCCGTTCACGATCCCTGCCACTTCCGCCTCGACAATCAGGTGAAACACGCCATCCGTGAGGAACTCGCGTCCAGGCCCTGGATAAAGCTCGTGGAACTCCCCGACCCCGGCGCCTGCTGCGGCGGCGGAGGCATCTCCAGCCTCAAAAACCCAGACATCGCCGACGAACTCGGCGAGGCCAGAGCTAAAGCCGTCATCGAAAGCGGCGCCGACGTCGTCACCGCCCAGTGCCCCGGCTGCGTCCTCCAGCTCAACAACCACCTGAAACGCCTCAAGGCAACCGCCAGAGCCTGCCATACCCTCGAACTCATCGGGAAGTAATTGAATGGAAGGGGGACAGGCAAGAGCAACGGGGCGCTGCCCCGGATTGATTGGAAGGGAGACAGACCGGAGCCAACGGGGCGCTGCCCCGTACCCCGCCGGGGGAAATAATTCCCCCCGGTCCCCCCTGATTCCGCCTCCGGCTTCGCCGTTCGGCGGGTCGATTGGCCGGCCTGGCGTGGTTTCGGCTGCATCTTCAGTGCGGACGGTTGACCGGCTCCCGCCGCTCAACCGAAAGAGCTTGCACGACGGCGGCGGGTTTAACGCCGGAAGTGAATTCCGGCTACGCGCCTTCCGTCGGCCGGGCTCCTCAAGTCGCCCGGGGCCCCAGAGCGTTGAAAGAGAGCCGCTCGGCTACCACCGCTCAACCGTAAAAAAAGACAAGGAGTCGGGATGTTCTCCCGGCTCCTTTAACTATCTTGAAATCCTTCCTTATTCACATCGGTTCCGGCAAAAGCCGGAATCGATGTCGGCCACCGCAGGTGGGTCCGTGAGGACACACCTGCACTGCGTCCGCAGACAGAACAGAGGCTGCCAAGCACTCCCAAACCTCGCAGCCTGCCCCTGCCAGACATCGCTTCGGAACTCGCCCTGCCTTCCCGTCAACGCCTGCTGAAGCAGCGTTAGCTGCGAAGCAGAAACAGGGGGGGCGCGGGGGGAATTATTTCCCCCGCATGCCTTTCCTGTCTTTCCTGCCTTTTCTGCCTTTCCTCTCTTCTACTGTCGTTCGAGGACGAGCATGGTGAGCGGGGGGAGGTAGAGGGTAATGTCCTGCAGGTCGATGCCGGTAGAGGCGTCGCTGAAGTGTTCGGTGGGGGGCTTATGGGGGACGAGGTTGCCGCAGCCGCCGAAGCGGGGTTCATCGGAGGACATGAGTTCGACGTACTTGCCAGGTTCCACGCGGAAGCGGAAGTCCGGTTCCGGGCGGGTTTCGTGGAAGTTGAAGGCGAAGAGCAGTTTGCCGCGCGAGAAGGCGAGCAGGCGCTTGTCTTCATGGATGAAGCGAAATTCCGGGCCCTTTGCGAAGTCGCGGCGATGCTTGTCCACAATTTCCTTCATCTGCGCCTTGTCCCAGCGGGCGAGGGCCGCGTAGAACGACACCTGATCTTCGGCGAGCTGCCACTGACGGTGAGCGTGTTCCTGATCATCGAGCCACTCGGGGTGGCCGAATTCCGCACCCATGAAGTTCAGGTAGCCCGCGTCGGCGGACATGAGGGTGATGCCGCGCATGAGCCTGTAGAGAGCCACGCCGCGGGTTTCGTTCCATGTGGCGTTGAAGGGACTCATGCGGGTGTACATGGCATCGCCCACAAGACGCCAGATCATGGCGTCGTCGCCGTTGATGCACTGATCGTGACATTCCACGTAACTGATCGTTCGGTCGTAGGGGCGGTGATTGGTCATTTCATACCACAGCCTGCCCATCGCCGAAGGCGTTTTCACGTACTTGCCCCAGAAGTCCGGCAGGCCCATGGCAAAGCGGTAGTCGAAGCCGAGTCCGCCCTGATCCGGCGAACAGGTGAGTCCGGGCATGCCGCTGAACTCTTCCGCAATGGTCACGGCGGAAGGATTCAGCTTGTGAACCAGCTCGTTGGCAAGGCACAGGTACAGCTCGCCCGCCGCGTTGGTGCGCCTTTTGCCGTCCGGCCCGTAAAAGCAGCGCCCCACATGCTCAAAACTGTCGCCGATGCCGTGATCGGTGTAGAGCATGTTGCCTACCGCGTCGAACCTGAATCCGTCCACATGAAACTCTTCCATCCAGTAACGGCAGTTCGACAGCAGAAAACGCCGCGTCATGTCCTTGCTGAAGTCAAACGACGGCGTGCCCCACTGATTGGAGCGCTCATCGAAGAAATACGAACTGGTGTCGTAGCGGGCAATGCCCTGCTCCGTATTGGCGCAGGCGTGCGCGTGCGTGATGTCCAGAATGACAGAAAGCCCCAGATGATGCGCCTCATCCACCAGACGGCAGAACCCGTCCGGCGTGCCGTAGCGCGACGACGGCGCAAAATAACTGCTTACCTGATACCCGAAGGACTTGTACAGCGGATGCTCGGGAACCCCCATGAGCTGCACCGCCGTGTAGCCGTCGGACTTGATGCGCGGCAGCATGTCGCGGATAAAGTCGTCGTAACTGCCCACCGAGCCCGGCGTGTGCTTGCGCGCATCCTGCGACATGCCGATGTGCGCTTCGTAAATGCGCGGAAACTTCGGACGCACCGGCCTGTCGTAGCGGAACAGATACGGCGTCTGCGGATCCCATACCCGCGCGCACCACATGTCGGGATTGTCCTTCTGCTGCTCCACCCAGCAGGCGAACGCCGGAACCCTGCGCACTACCCCGCTCTCGCCCGTGCCCTCCACGTGCAACTCATAGTAGTCGCCGTGAAAAAGCGCGTCCTTCGGCAGATACATGCGCCATAAGCCGCCGCCAACGTTCACCAGCTCGTATTCCGGACGCCGCTCAAAATTCGTGCGGCTCGTCGCCAGCCATACCCGCGTCGCCTGCGGCATGTACTCCGCTACACGCCAGCAGTCCCGCCCCTCGGGATCCAAACCGCGATGCAATCCCAGCCGCTGATGTAAATCCGCATACAGCTTCAGCGATCCATGCCCCCGTCGAAGACGGGCCATCTCTTCCTGAAAACGCTGCGTCCTCTCCTTCAAAAAGGAGCGATATCCCGAAAGCTCATTGTCAGTCAAAGGATTCAAAGGCGACATTCCTTACCCCCAAAAGCTCCATTATACCGTTCCACTCCCCTCCACCATAACGGATTCCCCCCTTAAAAGAAAGGGTGAAGGGAAGGAGGGGGAGAGAGAAGAGAGATGCGGGGGAAAGGGGACACCCTTTTGAAAAAGGGTTGTCCCCTTTCCCCCGCACCCCCTTTCCCCTTCCTGAAACTTTTAATTTTGGGGGATGAACAAGGGGGGAATGGCAACATATCGCCACATGTGCAGAACAACGCGATTTCCCAAAGCTCCACCGAAACCTGTTCAGATTCATAAATCCCAAGTATGAAGAACCAATAAAAGGCTCTGGAAATCGCTTCCTTTGACACGACTGCCCGGCGCAGGCCGGACAGGAGTCGGCCACCGCAGGTGGGCGCAGCAGCGCACACCTGCACTGCGTCCGCAGACCGAACAGCGCCTGCCAAGCCCCCCGGCGTCCGCAGTCTCCTGCTGCACTCCTCAAGTCGCCCGCGTTCCCCCGATCGCTGAGAGGCAGCCTTCCGGCTTTTCCTCCCCCTTCGCCCTTCTTTCTGTCCATAATCTTCCCGTTCACCCCGCCCCGCCGAACCGGCGAAGCCGGGAGGCAGAACCAGGGGGGCGCGGGGGGAATTATTTCTGACCTTGCAGTGTCCCGAAGAACTCGCAGGCAGTTTGCACAAGACACACTGTACGGCCTGCGGAACTTGCACGACGGCGGCTGCGCTTAACGCCGGAAGTGAATTCCGGCTGCGCGCCTGCCGTCGGCCGGGCTCCTGACGTCACCCGGGGCCCCAGTGCGTTGAAAAACGGCCTTCCTACTGCCCCCCTTCGCCCACAGCTTCGGGCATAATCTTCCCGTTCACCCTGTCCTGCCGAACCGGCGAAGCCGGGAGGCAGAAACAGGGGGGCGCGGGGGGAATTATTTCTGACCTTGCAGTGTCCCGAAGAACTCGCAAACAGTTTGCACAAGACACACTGTACGGCCTGCGGAACTTGCACGACGGCGGCTGCGCTTAACGCCGGAAGTGAATTCCGGCTACGCGCCTGCCGTCGGCCGGGCTCCTGACGTCGCCCGGGGCCCCCGAGCGTTGAAAAACGGCCTTCCGGCGGCACTCCCCCCTTCGCCCACAGCTTCGGGCATAATCTTCCCGTTCACCCTGTCCTGCCGAACCGGCGAAGCCGGGAGGCAGAAACAGGGGGGCGCGGGGGGAATTATTTCCCCCGCATGCCTTTTCTGCCTTTACTTCTCTTCGGCTTTGGCAGCGGCGGCCTCTTCGGCGACGTATTGGACGGCGAGGCGGGCGGCGAGGGCGAGCTGGTCGTCGCGGGGCATGGATTCGTCGTCGAGTTTGGCGGCGAGCACGTCGTTCAGAATACGGCCTATCATGGGTCCGGGCTGGATGCCCATGCGTTTGAGGTCGTCGCCGTTGATATCGGGCTTCATCTGTCGGCCCATGTAGATGTAGCGGGTCAGTTTTTCATGCTGTTCAGGATTGTTTTCCTGGGCGAGGAGGTAGAGCAGGGTTTCGAGGGGGGCGCGGCCGAGCATGCGGTGCAGATCGCTGATGGGGCCCTTTTTCTTTTCCCACTGGGTCATGCCTGCGCGGGCGGCCATGATGGCCGAGCGCACCTGCATGGTCTGTCGTTTTCTCTTGTCGGAGAACTGGAGTCTGGCGAGCAGGGATTCCACTTCCGGGGCGGGGGCGCGGCGGCAGAGCGCAATGACCATGAGCATGAGCAGGTCGGGTTCTTCGGGCAGGTACATGCGCATGTACCATTCGAGCACGCGGCGCACGCGGTCGGCCATGTCGCGTTTTTCGTCGTTCATGGCGAGCAGCGGATGCACTTCGGCAAGCAGGCCGAGTTCGTCCATGCGGCGGAATCCGAGATAGGGATTGCGTTCCTCCATCATGAGTTCGAGTTCATGGCAGATGCGCGAGCCCGACAGGTGATGAATGAGGTGCAGATCGTCTATGGCGTTGCGCATGAAGCGTTCGCACTGGGCGCCCATGCGGAATCCGTAGCGCTGCTCGAAGCGCACGGCCCGGAACATGCGCGTGGGGTCTTCCACGAAGCTCAGGGCGTGCAGGGTGCGGATGCGCTTGTTGCGGATGTCTTCCTGACCGTCGAAGAAGTCCACGAGCTGACCGAACACCTGCGGATTGAGGCGCACCGCCATGGCGTTGATGGAAAAGTCGCGGCGATAGAGGTCCATCTTGATGGAGCCGCGTTCCACCTGCGGCAGGGCTCCGGGTTCGGAATAGAATTCGAGGCGCGCGGTGGCGATGTCCACCTTGATTTCCGTGGTGTCGGCAAGGTGCGTGCGGCGATGCCTCTCCACGTCGGCGCAGAGGCTTTCGGCGGGAAACACGAGCATGGCGGTCATGAATTCGCGGTGCTCGCGCACGCGGCCCTTGAGCCGTATGGCCAGATTGTGCGCAAAGGCCATGGCGTCTCCCTCGATGACGAGGTCGATGTCGATATCCGGCCACTTGAGGCCTTTGCCGTCCATGACGAGATCGCGCACGAAGCCGCCCACCACGTACACCGACGCGCCGACGTCGTGTCCGATTTCGCCGGCCATGCGCAGAAAGTCGAGACAGGGAGCCGAAAGGCGCTTGCGCATCACGGAAACGAGATTGCGTTCCTTGCGGGCCTTGCGGCTCACCGGCGGAATGTGCGCGCCGTTTTCGCCCATGAACAGGCGGATGATGTCGGTTCGGGTGACCACGCCCACCACGGAGCGCGTGAGAAGTTCGGCTTCGCGATCTTCGTCGTCGAGGCCCTGCGGATCGGGGCCGTCCACCACGGGAATGAGCCGCTGCTGACCGCCCACCATGATGTCCACGAGTTCCTGAATGCCGGCGCTCTGCGGCACCACGTTGAAGGAACGCTGCATGTACATGCCCACCGCGATGTTCGCAAGCCCGTGACCGCAGGCCTTGGCGGCGGTTTCCTGCGAGAGAATGCCTATGCAGCGCTGCGTGCCGTCGGCAAAAATGGGCACGGCCTTGAGTCCGTAGCGTATCATGAGCGACTGCGCCTCGCCGATGGTGAGCCTCTCCGATGCGCCGAGGGCGGGGCTTGTCATGAGCTTGCCTGCGTTTTCGTCGGCGTTCACGATGAGCGAAGCCTGCATTTTGAGAAAGTCGCGCACCTGGGGGAGCGTCATGTCCTTCACGGAGGCGGAAGCGGCATAGTAGTGTCCGCCGCCGCCGAGCCTGCGGCAGATTTCTCCCACGTCCACGAGGGGGGTGCGGCTGCGACCCACGACCTGCACCTTGTCTTCCATGGACGCAATGGCAAAGAGCACCGAGCAGTCTTCGATTTCCATGATGCGGGGAGCGAGGGTGGCGAAGTCGTCGAGAAAGGTTTCGCTCTGCATGGACGATATGGCCATGACCACCCCGCCGCCGATGTCGCGCGCCTGGGTGTTTTCAAGCATGGCCGACAGGGCCTTGAGCTGTTCGCGGCCCATCACGCGCGTGATGAGACGGCTCACCACGGCGAGATCCGCGCCCCGCGAAAGCAGCCATGCGGCGGCCTCAAAGTCGCGCGGGGTGGTGGAACTGTACACGAAGGACCCCGTGTCGCCGTAGATGCCGCCCGCAAGCGAGGTGGCGATTTCGCAGGTCAGATTGATGTTGCGGCGGCGGATTTCTTCCACCAGAAACGTGCTCACCGCGCCGACGGCGTCATCCATCATGAGGGCGGCGGGGAGGCGGTCGTCGCCCTCGTCGTCGCTCAGGGGATGATGATCCCACACGTGGATTTCCAGATCCTTGCGTTCGAGGAGCTTTTTCACCTGGGGCAGACGGCTGGCGAGATGCGTATCCACCACGACGAGGCGCTTCACCTGCGTGATGTCGAGTTCGCGCTGACTCACGCACGGATACAGCGGTTCGACCACTTCGTCGTAAAATTCCTGCACCTGCCTCTCCTGACTGCCGGGGAAAAGGAGCACGGCGTCGGGATAGAGCGCGAGCGCGCCGACCAGCGCGGCAAGGGCGTCGTTGTCGGCGTTGGCGTGGCAGGTGACGACGGTATCAACGTTCATGGGAATCATCCTTTGAGTTTTCCTCGCTGGGGAGGGATGCGTCGCGCGGGACGGAAGCATGGTAAGCGGCGGGGGACGGAGCGGAATCCGACGCCGCAGCGATGAAGGAGGAAGCGGCAGAAGAATCTGCGCCTGCAAAAGATGCCGCGGAAGACGCGGCGGGGGATGCGCCGGAGGCCAGGTCGGGAGAGGTTACCCCCACGGCAGAAACATCAGAGTCGGCAATTCCGGCTTCGGAAGAGGCCGCCCGGCCTTTCGCAAAGGTTGCGCCGGAAATCGACGACCGCGCCCCGGCGGAAGAGGCCGAATCGGGAACGGCGCCCGCGTCTGAGGAAGAGCAGGAGCCCGTGAACACGGCATCCGCGCCGTCGGCAGAAAGTTCGGCAGTCCCCGCCATCTCGGCAGCGCCGGAAGAATCTGCATCCGCGGAAGCGCTCCCCTCCCCGTCTTCGCCGGGATCCGCGCCTGCGGCATGATACGCGTTGCGCGGATGACAGCGGCGGTACACGTCTTCCAGAAGATCGGACCGCACGTGCGTGTAAAGTTCCGTGGCCGCCAGATCGCTGTGACCGAGCAGCATCTGCACGGTGCGAAGATCGGCCCCGCCTTCCAGAAGATGCGTGGCAAACGTGTGCCGCATGGTGTGCGGCGAAATGTCGCGCCCGATGCGGGCTTCCAGGGCGTAGCGGCGGATGAGCTTCCATACCGCCTGCCGCGTGAGCCCCATGCCCGACCGGTTCAGAAACACCACGCTTTCCTGGGGCATGAACTCCGGGCGCACCGAACGCAGATAGTCGTCCATTACCGCCACGGCCCGCGCGTGCATCGGCACCAGACGCTCCTTGCGCCCCTTGCCGAATACCCGCACCACGCCGCTTTGCAGATCAATGTCCAAGGGTCGCAGATGCACGAGTTCCGACACCCGCAGCCCCGACGCGTACATGAGTTCAAGCATGGCGTGATCGCGCCGCCCGAGCTTGGTGCGCGTGTCCGGCGAGTCAATGAGCGCCAGCACTTCCTGACGCGTCAGCACGTTGGGCAAAACACGCGGCAGCTTGGGCCCGTCCAGCAGCTCGGCGGGATTGCCTTCCATGAGCCCCAGATCCACGCACCAGCCGAGAAAGCCCCGCAGGCACGAAAGCCGCCGCGCCAGCGTGCGCTTGCCGTCGCCCCGACGCCGCAGCCATACCACAAAAAGCAGAAGCTGCTCGTCGTCCAGACGCGAAAGCGCCTGCTTCGCCGTGCAGTCGCCAAGCCCGCTCTCCTCCAGAAACGACGACAGCGAGGCAATGTCCTGCCGATACGAATCCACCGTCATCGGCGAAAGCCCCCGCACCGCAAGAAGCTCGTCCAGCCAGCGCTCCCCCAGCGCCCTCAGACTGTCCGACGGAGCCCGCCGTGCCGCAGAAAGCGCCGTAGGCTTCTTCTCCTTCTCCTGCGAAACGCCGTCCGGCGCGTCAATCACCGCCTGCGCCTCCAGCAGCGCAGACCCTTCCGCCGCCGAATCAGCGCGTACCTTGCGCGGCCGCCCCCTGCCGCGCTTCACCGCCGCAGGCCACGGCTCCAGTCCCGCCTTCTCTGCCGACATCTCTTCCTCCTGAAATTCAACCAGAGATTAACTGCCCCGCCCCGCAGCGTCAATTCCCCCCGGGAGGAGAGAGGAAGGGGGACAGACAAGAGCCTTCGGGGCGCTGCCCCGAACCCCGCCGGGGGAAATAATTCCCCCGACAAGTCGGGACAAGCCCCCGGGCCCCCTGTTTCCGCCTCCGGCTTCGCCGTTCGGCGGCTCAGGCTTGCGGGAATGACGGAGGGAACCTCGAAAGGGAACGCAAAGACGACAGAATGCGGGGGAGACAAAAACGGATGAAAGAGTCGTAAATCAAAGACAGGAACTCCGAAGTCCTCGCGAAAAGACGAGGCAGGGAAACGGATGTCCGCCGCGAAAACAAAACGCCGGACGACAAAAGGACGGAAGGCAGCGAGCGGAAAAACGACGAAACAATAATAGATCAACAAACAGACGTCGACGCAGTGACAGACGCTGCCGGAATGCGAACGTCGAACGAAAAAAATCGACGCCCTTCCGTCGTTCTTTCCCCCTTCTTCGAGCCGTTCGTCATTGTTTCGCCCATGCGCCGAACGCCGCGCCTTCTTCCGCCCCGGTCTCTCCTTCTCTCCAGACGATTCCCGGCCCGAAATTTTCTCTCGGCGAAGCCCTTTTTCCTTCCAAAGCCGACCGGCCCGCCGTCGCCGGTCCCGAAAGTTCGTCCTGTCTCCGCCAGAACGCCGCGCTTCCCGTCGGACGACCCTCCACCGCGCCCCTCTCCTTCCTCAGTAAATCGCCCCGGCGCGCCTTCTCCTCAGACCGAGCCACTTTTGCCGAATCCTCGTTCTTCGCCTGCCGCTTCGAGCTTCTGCCCCTGCCCCCTCGCCTCTTCATCCGAAATCTCGCCCCGAACCTCGCCTCCCCTGTTTCGCCTCCGGCACAACGCCCCAGTGTCCTCCCCTCCCCCTCAAAAAACTTCTCTTCTTTTGTCAATGTCTTGTGAAATTCATATCAATTTTCCCCCACAAATGATAAAAACGACGCCCATCTCCCGCACGCGCCCCCTGCTTCCCACCCCCGGCAAACGGATTGCACGCCAGACTTTTCCAGGCATTCCGCTCCGCAGCAGCGCTCCCTCCCCCGCGCTCATCTTGTGATGAAAAAACCTTCCTCCTCGATTTGTTACCTTTCTCCCCTTGCCTTTACCCTTCCATAAAGGTATTGTGATGGCGCACAAATTTGTTCCCCGCCTTATGGCGAGACTCTGTACTTTCCGGGTGTGTGATTTGCCGAAGACGAAAAAATATCTGCCGATTCTGGGAAAGCTCCTCGTTCTTTTCATCTGTGCGCTGGCCTGCTGGCTTCTCTACGACAAGCTCAAGCGCTACAGCATGGAAGAAATCATAGACAGCATTCTCCACATACAACATCGGCAACTTATTCTTGCCGTTGTGCTCGTCGTCATCAACTACGCCATTCTCGTGGGCTACGACTGGCTCGCCGTGCGGGCCATTCATCGGCGTCTGCCCTTTCCCCGCGTCTGCCTCGTATCCTTTGCCGGTTCGGCCGTCAGCTACAACCTCGGCGCGCTGCTCGGCGGCACCACCGTGCGGTATCGCCTCTACAGCGCCTGGGGCTTCCATCCCATCGACATCGTGCGCCTCGTGCTCATGCTCGCCGTCACCTTCTGGATCGGCGCGCTCGGTCTCGCAGGCGGCGTGCTCCTCTTCGCCAACGTGCACATTCCCCCGGAACTCGGCATCGAACCCGGTCACATCCGCCCCCTCGGCGCGGGTCTGCTTGCCCTGTGCATCCTTTATCTGCTCGTCTGCTGGTGGGCCAGAGGCCGAGCCGTGCGCATCTTCAAAAAAGAATTCGCCCTGCCCACCCTGCCCATCGCCCTCGCTCAGACCGCCGTCGCCTGCGCCGACCTGCTCGTCGCCGCCGCCTGCCTCTACGTGCTCCTGCCCGAGCACAGCACCCTCACCTTCGCCGACTTCCTCCCCAACTACCTCCTCGCGCAGGTGGCCGTGGTGCTCACTCACGTTCCCGGCGGCGTGGGCGTGCTCGAACTCATCCTCATGCACATCATCCACGGCGTGAATCCCAAACGCCTCTTCGGAGCCATCCTCGTTTTCCGCGTGCTCTACTACCTCGTGCCTCTGCTCATCTCCCTCGTCATGCTGTTCTTCTATGAACTCCGCCTGCGCAGACGCACCCCCGAAGAAATCGCCGCCGACGAAAAGGCTACCGAAGAACTCCCCGAAAGCAAATAATCATTCCATCCCCGCTCTTCCAAAGTCCCCGCCTGCCCTGACGCATCCGGGGACTTTTTTGCCCCCCGGAAATGACGTTCCCCAAAGACTTCCGCAGCCCCGGGGAATTTTCCCATCCCGGGACATGCCGTTGGGCAGACGGCTCTCACGCCGGGGGCTGCGCTGTCCCGAACTCATGCCGCGACCTCCTCCCCCCCTTCAGAATCATTCCGCGCCGCCGGAACTGTCGTCCGCATGGCCGCCGCTCCGCCCGTCCGTTGCCTGTTGCCGTCCGCCACGCCCGCCGCAATCTTTGCAGCGGCCCTGCCCTCCATTCTTCACGCGCCCATCTCCGCACCCGACGCCGCCGCCCGTCCACGACTCTCTTCCCCTCCGCTCTTTCCCTGCTCCCCATGCTCTCCCGCGCCCATCCTTCCCCGCCTTTCTGCAACGCCGACGCTCCTTTCCGCTCTTTTCTCTCACTCCCGTTGTTCTTTTACCGCTTCTGTTGCCCTCC
This sequence comes from uncultured Mailhella sp., assembly GCF_963931295.1. NCBI lineage: Bacteria > Pseudomonadati > Thermodesulfobacteriota > Desulfovibrionia > Desulfovibrionales > Desulfovibrionaceae > Mailhella > uncultured Mailhella sp. The sequence goes on from NZ_OZ007001.1 coordinate 345,264, forward strand.
CTTTCCGGCTCTTGCCCCGTCGCTTTCCCGCTCCTGTCGCCGATCGCCGGACTTAGGGCGAGCACCCGGCATCTCATCTGCACATTGACGCATGATAATCATGGCATCGCTTACCCGCCGCGCTATAAATAAGGCATGTCCCCGGCAAGGCGGATGCCGCACTCCTACGGACAACGCCGCCCTGCCGGGTTCCGCCGCAGAACGTTCCGCACGCCGGAACGGCGCCGGGCCCGCGCCCGACTGCCGGAACATTGCGTTCCAGACAAGCCACCTTCAAACAGGAGAAATCACATGTTCAAGAAATTCGGAATGTTGCTTATGGCCGCCTGCCTGCTGCTGCCCGTTCAGGCCAAAGCCGCCGATCTTGTCGGCGTGTACATTGCGCCGAAATTCGTGCTGAACGTTCAGCATTCCAAGGGCGAACTTTCGTATCACGGTCAGGGCCTCGGCTCCGATTCCAAAACCGGCGCCCGCGCCGGCGGCGCTCTTGCCGTGGGTTACGATTTCAATCCCGTGTTCAGCGTGCCCGTGCACGCCGAACTCGAATACGGCGCTTACGGACGCATTTCCAAAACCGAAGGCGACGGCGACCATTCGTTCCACGCCAAGGTCGGCCTCCAGACGCTGCTTGCGAATGCCTATTGGGACATCACCACCTGGAACGGCTTCACGCCCTACATCGGCGCAGGTCTCGGCATGGCCTTCCTCAAGACCGAAGGACATGTGAATCACACCCGTCTCGCCGCCGATCTGCTGGGTTCCAACAGCGACACCGACACCGTTTTCGCCGGGCAGGTGGGTCTCGGCTGCTCCTACGCCTTTACCGACAACCTTTCCGCCGACATCGGCTACCGCTTCCTCATGATGGACAACGGCAACGTCACCGGCCTTGTGGACGGCATGAATTTGAAGTCCAAGGACAACTATGTTCATCAGTTCATGATGGGTCTGCGCGTGACATTTTAAGGGGACAGGAGGGGCGCGAAGGCCCGTTTGCACAAGACACACTGTACGAACGCAGAACTTGCACGACGGGGCGGCGCTGACGGCGGAAGTGAATTCCGCCTGCTTCGCCCCGTCGGCCCGGCCGTCTGATGACAGGCCGGGGGCCCCAGAGCGTTGCCCCCCCCGCAGGAGAAAACACCGAAGTCCGAGGGCCCGTCTGGGCAAGACACACTGTACGAACGCAGAACTTGCACGACGGGCATTGCGTTTAACGGCGGGAGTGAATCCCGCCTGCTTCGCCCCGTCGGCCCGGCCGTCTGATGACAGGCCGGGGGCCCCAGAGCGTTGACACTCGGCAGAGAAAAACGCCGACGCCCGAAGGCCCGTTTGCACAAGACACACTGTACGGCCTGCATCACTTGCACGACGGGCATTGTGTTTAACGGCGGGAGTGAATCCCGCCTGCTTATGCCCGTCGGCGCGGGCTCCTGACGTCGCCCGCGGGCCCCAGAGCGTTGAAAGATGGCCTTCCGGGCTGCATGGGCGAACCTCGACGATCCCTCCCCCAAAACATCTGGAAATCCCTTCCTTTAACACGACTGTCCGACACTTGTCGGACAGGAGTCGGCCACCGCAGGTGGGTCCGAAAGGACACACCTGCACTGCGTCCGCAGCCCGAACAGCGCCTGCCAAGCTCCACGGCTTCCGCAGTCCCCGCCTTTCCAAACTCCCCCCCGGATTCGGCAACGCGCTTTGCATTCCCGCCGACGCCCCGCCGAACGGCGCAGCCTTCGGCGGAAAACAGGGGGGCGCGGGGGGAATTATTTCCCCCGCATGCCTTTCCTGCCTTTCTGCCTTTCTGCGTTTCCCGCTGCGGGCGTTCTGCCGGGCGTCGGCGGCGGGTCTGTTTATGCGCTGCGTTTGTGACAAAAAATACGTTATTTCTGCATGGACAGTCGGGCGCATGCGTTCTAGAATTGCGGGCATGCGCATGATAAAGTCCATTTTTGTACCCGCCGTAGTGCTTATTGTCTGGCAGATTGTGTCCGGCGCGGTATCGCCGTATCTGCTGCCCGGGCCGGGGCGCGTGCTGGAAACCGGGCTTGCCATGGCGAAAAGCGGCGTACTTACGGAGCACGTTCTGTCGTCGTTCTACCGCATTGCGGCGGGCTTCTGTCTGAGCGTGGCGCTGGCCTTCGGCACGGCCGCGCTGCTGTATCGCTGGCGGCTGCTCGACGAGCTTTTTCAGGGCACGCTTTCCTTCATGCGCATGACGCCTCCGCTCGCCCTCACGCCTCTGCTCATTCTCTGGCTCGGCATCGGCGACGCCACGCAGATTGCCGTCATTGTTCTGGCCTCGTTCTTTCCGATCTATCTCAACACCCGCGACGGCCTGAGCCGACTCGACGCTTCGTTCCGCGAGCTCGCCGCAAGCCTCCACCTCTCGCGCACCCGCACCGTGCTCTTCTTTCTGCTGCCTGCGGCCACGCCTTCCATCATCACGGGCCTGCGCCTGAGCTTCGGCTACAGCTGGCGCGCCCTCATCGCCGCCGAACTCATCGCCGCCAGCAGCGGCCTCGGCTACATGATCATGGACGCCGAACAGATGCAGCGCGCCGACGAGGTCATTGTGGGCATTCTCATCATCGGCTTTCTGGGCTGGGCCCTCGACGCCGCCTTTTCCGCCCTTTCCTCCGCGCTGCTCAAGCGCCGCTTTCCCGAGCTCGCCGCATGACTGATTCCGCAACTTCTTCCGAAAACGTCGAGCTGCTGCGCGGCATCCGCAAATCGTTCGGATCGCGCGAAGTGCTGCGCGGAACCGACATGTTCCTCGCTCCGCAGGGCGTCACCTGCCTTTTGGGCGCGTCCGGATGCGGCAAGTCCACGCTGCTGCGCATCGCCGCAGGACTCGAATCCCCGGACGCCGGACTCGTGCTCCCCCGCCCCGAAGAATGCGCCGTGGTCTTTCAGGATCCGCGCCTGCTGCCCTGGCTCACCGCAGGCGAAAACCTGCGCCTCGCCCTGCCCCGCGTCTGCCGCGACGCCGACATCCGCATGGCGGAGGCCCTCGACATGGTGGAACTCTCCCCGGACGTGCTTTCCGCCATGCCCCGCGAGCTTTCCGGCGGCATGGCCCAGCGCGTGGGCGTGGCCCGCGCCCTGCTCCGCTCGCCGCGCATCCTGCTCATGGACGAACCCTTCGCCTCGCTCGACGCCATTACCCGGGAAAAGCTTCAGGACATGCTCAAAAAACTCATGTCCCGCTCGCTCTGCCTGCTCGTCACCCACGACATGGAAGAAGCCCTGCGCCTCGGCAGCCGCCTCTGCGTCATGGATCGCGGCGTCATCGTGGAAAGCTTCAACATTTCCGAAAACACCGGCCCCGAACGGCGAAACTTCATTCGCCGCAACATTCTTACGCATCTGAATACTAAGGAGTTGTAATTATTATGAAGATGCTCAAAACGCTCGCCCTTGCCCTGGCCCTTTCCCTCGCCGCCTCCCCGGCCTTTGCCGAAAAAGGCGCTCTCAACATCAGCTATGTGAAGTCGCCCTTCAATCTGCAAATGATCGTCATGAAGGAACACAAGCTCCTTGAGAAAAAACTCGAACCCAAGGGCATCAAGGTGCAGTGGCATGAAATAGATTCCGGCGCCCAGCAGGCCACCGCCATGGCTTCCGGCGCTCTCGACGTGGGCGGCGTGCTCAACACCACCTCCGTGCAGATGGCCAACGCCGAAGGCAATCCGGTCATCATCATCGCCGGAGCCGCCCGCCCCACCGACGTCTTCGCCCTCGTTGGACAGGAAAACGGCCCCAAAACCTTTGCAGACCTGCGCGGTAAAACCGTCGCCGGGCCCAAGGGCACCGTGCTCCATCAGCTGCTCGTCGCCGGACTCGCCAAAGAAGGCATGACCATCCGCGACGTGAAATTCGTCCAGATGGGCATCCCCCAGAGCTTCTCCGCCCTCATGTCCGGCAAGGTGGACGCCGCCCTCATTGCCGCAGGCGCCCTCGTCAAGGCCAAACAGGCGGGCAAACCCGTCATAGCTACCGCTACCGGCCTCGTTACCCCCATCCTCGCCATGTGCGCCAGCAAAAAGTTCATCGACGAACAGCCCGAACTGCTCAAGGACGTCGTTGCCGTCCAGGACGAAGCCTACGACTGGATCATGGCCCACCACGACGAAGCCGTCGCCCTCGGAGCCAAAGAACAAAATATCTCCATCGCCGACGCCGAACAGCTCTACGCCTGGTCCCACTACAATAAACGACTCAATGAAAACGATATCAAAAGCCTCGACAACGATATGACCTTCCTTATCGAAAACGGCATGGCCCGCCAGAAGGTCGACTCCCGCAGCTTCATCCTGAAATCCGCCATGGAGTAAGAGAGGACGTAGAGAGGGAAAGATTTGCGGGGGAAGGGGGAAACCCTTTTGAAAAAGGGCTTTCCCCCTTCCCCCGCACCCCCATCCCCTTTCCTGAAACTTTTAATGTTTAAGGGGCGCGGCGAGGAGGAGAGGCACGCTTTCCGACAGTTTCTTTTTGAGGGAGAGCTCTTCTCCTCCCGGGGAAAAAATACCGCCTTCCCGCAGCCTCTTTATGAAATACACGCACAAAAAAAGGTCGCCGCCCGGCTTGGGCAGCGGCCTTTCTTCATGTCCTTTGCACGGAACAGGCGGCGCAGGGAGCGCTATATTTCCCGGTAAAGCCGTTCCAGTCTGGAAGTATCGTTCCGATACTGCTCTATAAGGTGGAGATTGTCGGAAGCCCGCTGCTCATCCCCGTCATCGGCATCGATTCTGGAAATATTCTCGGTAATGAAATCTTCTGTACTGTTGAGAAGATTCGTATATTCCTCCATGGCATCGGCGGCCTTTTCCTTCAGGCGCTCTCTGTCGATGATTTCATTATCCCTGTTGTCATGGCATGTCGTTATGATGTTCTGACATATTTTTATTCTTGAAAAATATGCCGTTTCAATAATATAGTAGGCGGATTTCCGCATTTCATCATCTTCTATGAATCCGATGAAGGCTATATTGTTGATGACCTCGCATCTTATTTTATCAGCAATGCCCAGTCTTGAAATGTACAGTGAATACATGAGCGGAATAAAGGGATTGTCCGGTTCCTTTATGATGGATTCACGAAAATATGCCGTGGAAAGATACCGTTCCGTCGCACCCGTGAGATAACCGGATACCGCCGCAACGTATCTGGGTACGGTCAGCGGATCGTCAACCCCGGTCTTGATGGCCTCATCAGCATAATAATAGGCCATTTTAAAATCACTCATGATGAATAAAAGGAGCGCCCGGGCCGAATAGAGTCTCGCATTTTCCTCGGCAGTAAACGAAGGATCATATACATTCAGGGCATTGTATGCCTTTTCGAGCACTTTTCTGTTGTTGTCGGAACCGGGAACTTCTTCATCCATGTAGCCGTCCTCCAGAATGTCCACGGCCTCCTCTATGCAGTCCGGGCCCGAGGTGTTGACTATGGGAGGAAAATTCGGCATCTGCGCCGCCTCTTCCTGCATACGGCTGTAGGAATACTCGGCAAAAATTTTATTTATGCCGTAATCGCTCACCACTTCCGTGCCGAAACTGAATATCGTCGTCAAAAGCGCCGCACCACCGGCCATTCCCAGACCGCCCGCCGTCACGGCTCCGCCGCCGAGCATGGCCAGCCCCGCATTGGTTGCCGCCACTCCGGAAAGTCCCATGGCACCGCCTATCATGGAGCCCACAAACTTTATGGGGCCCACCAGCAGAGGACTCGACAGCCCTCCGGTGAAATACACGGCAATGCCGGAAACCACCGCCACCAGCGCCGCCAGCACCCAGCCGACGACAACGGACTTCTTATAAAATGAGGCAAAAGTACCGAGTTCCGAAGCAAAGCAGGTATCCGCGAGCAAAAATGTCACAAAAACCACGCCGAATACGCAGACCGTTGCTTTTAACGCCTTCATTTCAACACCTCGAGAAGCATGGGAAGCGTGTCGACATCAGCATACAGGAGCTCCACATTCTGCGATTTGGCCGCCGCCCTGAGAAGCTTGTCGATATTGTTGTCGACAGGTCTGGAGGATATGACAAAAAAACTGCGCACGTTCGCATGCTTACCGGCATACGCATTCAGACTCTGCATATCACCGCGAAAATTAATCAGGGCATTGTAATCAATGCTTTGCGGATGATAATTCTTCAGCTCGAAAATACATGTCCTGGATCCCTTTTTCGCGATCAGATCAATATCCGTCATGGCGTTCTTGATGCCGTCGTCAAATCTCTGTCCTATGGCCAGAATTTTATATCCGTTTTTTTTCAAGGCATTGGCGGCAAGCACTTCAAAGCCGTGGCCGGAAGCCTTGGCCTCACTGATGCCGCTCATTTTGCTCAGAGCACTGCGAAACCCGGGAGTACCGGACAGATTCTTTATGACTTCATCCGCCTTTCTGGCAGAGAGCCGGCCCTGCCTGACGAGGATATCCACATACGCCTGTTCAAGAAACGCAAGCCGCTGCGCCTCGGGAAGCTTTTCCGAAAGCCGAATCAGATTGGCTCCCAGCTCCTTTGAACCGCTGGTCTTGCCCAGGCGGGCGAGCTGCTTGATGGTATTGACCGGCAGCCTCACGGCAGAAGCAACCAGCGCATCCGAGTCCGTCACAAGAAGAGAAAAACTGAACAGCAGCGCCATCAGCACCGCCACCAACCTGCGCATGTTTCTGCCCTCCCTCTCCTGCCGCGCCGATACATCGACATGACTTCACCGTCACGGCAGACTTTTGGAAAAGCATAGCCTTCCAATGATGAAATGTCATCACTTTTACCCATCTGCCGCCGTTGCGACGCAGCCGCAAGGCGGAAAAAGGGAGAGCGCGGCGGGCTTGCCCCAAATTGTCGGGGAAAATTATTTCTGACCTTGCAGACTCCCGAAGAACACGCAGGCTCGTTTGCACAGGACACGCCGTGCGGCCCGCATCACTTGCACGACGGGCATTGCGTTTAACGGCGGGAATGAATCCCGCCTGCTTATGCCCGTCGGCCGGGCTCCTGACGTCGCCCGGGGCCCCAGAGCGTTGAAACACGGCCTTCCGGCAGCCCCCCTTCGCCCCACAGCTTCGGCATAATCTTCCCGTTCACCCCGTCCTGCCGAACCGGCGAAGCCGGGAGGCAGAAACAGGGGGGCGCGGGGGGAATTATTTCTGACCTTGCAGACTCCCGAAGAACACGCAGGCTCGTTTGCACAGGACACGCCGTGCGGCCCGCATCACTTGCACGACGGGCATTGCGTTTAACGGCGGGAATGAATCCCGCCTGCTTATGCCCGTCGGCCGGGCTCCTGACGTCGCCCGGGGCCCCGGAGCGTTGAAACACGGCCTTCCGGCAGCCCCCCCCTTCGCCCCACAGCTTCGGCGTAATCTTCCCGTTCACTCTGTCCTGCCGAACCGGCGAAGACGGGAGGCAGAATCAGGAGGGCGCGGGGGGAATTATTTCCCCCGCATGCCTTTCCTGTCTTTTCTGTCTTTTCTGCCTTTACAGGATGAACTGCTGGAGGTCGACGTCGTTTCTGACGTCGGCGAGGTGTTCGCAGACGTAGTTTTTATCGATGACGATGTGTTGTCCGGCGCGTTCGGGGGCGTCGAAGGAGATATCGGCAAGGATTTTCTCAAGGATGGTATAGAGTCTGCGGGCGCCGATATTTTCGGTTCTGGCGTTGGTTTCTTCGGCGAAGGAAGCGATTTCGCGCAGGCCGTCTTCGGAGAAATGGAGGGTGACGTTTTCAGTGGAAAGCAGGGCGTTGTACTGCTTTTGCAGGGAATTGTGCGGTTCGGTGAGGATGCGGTAGAATTCCTTGCTGCCGAGGGCCTGGAGTTCCACGCGCAGGGGGAAGCGGCCCTGGAGTTCGGGAATGAGGTCCGAGGGCTTGCTGAAGTGGAACGCGCCCGCCGCGATGAACAGAATATGATCGGTATGGATCATGCCGTGCTTGGTATTGACCACGCAGCCTTCCACCACGGGCAGAAGGTCGCGCTGCACGCCTTCGCGCGAGATGTCCGAGGAGCGCTGCTGAGCCGCCGAGCTGGCAATCTTGTCTATTTCGTCGATGAACACAATGCCGCTCTGCTCCACGCGTTCGCGGGCCACTTCCACAATGTGTTCCTCATCTATCATGGAATCGCGGGCCTGCTGCACGAGGATGTCGTAGGCGGCGCGGGTTTTCATGCGCTTTTTCTGCGTCTTGGGCGGCATGAAACGGCTCATCATGTTTTTCATCTGGCTGCCGAGGGAGTTGTCCATGCCGGGCATGCCGAACATGTCCATCTGGGGAGCCTGTTCGGTGACTTCCACTTCCACCTCGTGATCGTCGAGGTGACCGAGCTTCCAGAGATTACGCAGCTTTTCGCGCGTAGCCTCGCGGCCCGCCTCGGTGCTGCTGCCGGGCAGAAGAAGATCAAGCAGGCGCTCCTCGGCCTGGGCTTCGGCCTTGGCGGCCACGCGCTGGCCTTCTTCGTCGCGCACGAGCTTGATGCCGATTTCCATGAGGTCGCGGATCATGGATTCCACGTCGCGGCCGACGTAGCCGACTTCCGTATATTTGGTGGCCTCCACCTTGATGAAGGGAGCGCCGGTGAGCCTGGCCAGTCGGCGGGCGATTTCAGTTTTGCCCACGCCGGTGGGGCCCATGAGTATGATGTTTTTGGGAGCGATTTCGTCGCGCAGCGCGGGATCGAGCTGCTGCCGACGCCAGCGATTGCGCACCGCCACGGCCACCATGCGTTTGGCCTGTTCCTGGCCGATGATATATTTGTCGAGCTCGGCAACTATCTGCCGGGGGGTCAGCGTGTTCATGCGAATACTCCTTTTTTTCAGAAAATAGGCCCGATTCTGAAAAAGGGAAGAGCCGCGAACACGACTTCGGCCCGGAAATTTGCCGAGCCGGAACATTTTTGCACGTCGCGGGAAGGGAAAAGAGGGCGAATCACGGCCCCGGCCCCCCGCGACGGCGCACAGTTACGACATCAGGAACGAGGCGCGCTGCTGTCGGGATGTTTTTTGATCCGGAGCGGTTCCAGCGACGTGGCGCAGGAAGCGCAGCCGCCCTTTTTGGAGCAGGAACAGCCACAGCCGCAGCCGCCGCCGGAAACGGAACGGCGGAATCTGGCGAAGAGATAGACGCCCGCGAGGGCAAGGATGACGAGAACGACGAACGTCTGCATGATGATGCTCCTCTGCCGGGTGAAACCGGCGTATGTCGTCGGGAAGCGCGAGCGCGTCCCGGGATGGTTGAAGCGCGTTTTCCGGGATATCCGGGGAAGGCGTAAGCTGACGTTAGCAAGAATGAAAATCATTTTCAAGTAATTTTTTGAGGGACTCGGGCGCGCGTCTGCTTTGGGAGCAGGAAGTCGCGCTCATCCGCAGGCCTGCCGAAAAAGGCGCAGTCGAAGAAAATCGAGATGGGGTGCGCCCCTCCGCTGAATCTTCGCCGCACATCCGCGTTCCCCGAGGCGATGCCGCAGTTTCCCCGAGCTCTAAATCACGTTTCTTTCGGCCCGTCCGAGCGGGCGCGGAAGCGTCTGCGCGGTCACGCCGGACACTGCACAGAAGGCCCGCCCACACGGGAGCAAAACGCTCCTGCGGTGAACTTCGCCGCCTTCAATCACTTCGACCACTCGCAAAGCCCCCCACCACGGCACGCGCGCCCCACACATCGTGATGCCCACGCCCTTTTCCAGCCTCCCCGGCGCAGCCACCTTTTCCCTCCGCTTTCCCTCGCGCTCAAAAGACTTTTTCCTTGCCCGACCGATTTTCCCCATTCCGGGCCGCCCCTTCCTCCGGCTCCGTCCGCCGTCCTCCGGCCCCGGAGTTCGCCCCCAGTGCAGAAGGCAGCCCGGTTATGAGCCGGGAGCTCCCCTCTTTGCCGCCCCTCGCCGCCAGCTCTCCCCTCATCGTGACATTTTCCTTACCACGCCGGGCCCCGCCGCGCGTTCCCCATGCCCGCCCCCGACGTCGCAATCCCCACGCCCTTTTCCAGCCTCCCCGGCGCAATCGCTTCCCCCTTCGTTCTCTTCCCCCCACATTTTCCCCGCTCCTGCTCACACTCTCCCCCGCGTCCAGCCCGGCGTCTTCGCCCCACCCCGCCCTCGCCATCCGCCCAGTCCCCATCAATCACGCCCCGCGGCCCCCGGGGGACTTGCCGCCTCCGCCGATTCTGTATACTGTATCCCCATTAACCCGTTCGCCGGATACTCAGATGCTGCGAAAAATACTCATCGTTCTCGTTCTTCTCGTTCTTGTCGCCGGAGGCGGTCTCTTTGCGCTGGTCGCCACCAACAGCGACATCATCGTCGACAAGTTCAACGCCTACGTCGAAAACAGCACCGGCGCACCCCTCGTTTCCGAAAAAGCCCCCGAGCTTACCCTCTTCCCCAACCGCGGCCTCGAACTCGCCGCCAGCTCCTGGAAACGCCCCGACGGCAGCCTCAGCTTCAGCTTCAGCCGCGCCTCGGTCATGATTTCCTCCCACGCCCTGCTCACCGGCAAATTCAGCATCAAAAACTTCTCCGTCGACGACCTCAACCTCACCATGAAGCTCAAAAAGCCCCTCATGGAATATCTCAACGGCATCCCCGCCAGCGTGGAACATCGACGCGACTTCGACGACCTCATTCAGAGCATGCTCCACGCCCTGCGCATCGCTCCCGACAACATCAGCATCAACCGCGGCCGCGTGTGCCTCATTCAGCCCGACGGCTCCACCATCGTGTTCGCCCCCGTCACCCTGAGCGCCACCAACGTCCACCCCGGCACCGCCACCAAGTTCATTCTCCAGACCGACATCGAAGGCTCCTCCCCCTTCTTCCACGCCGGCATCGAACTCAACTGCTCCGCCCTCCTCAACAAGGACAAGGCTTCCTTCGCCATCGAAAAGGCCATGCTCACCCCGGGCAACGGCGTCGCCTTCCGCGAATACCTCAACCTCTCCGGCGAACTCGACTACGACTTCGACAGCGACGCCCTCACCCTTTCCCAGCTGCGCTTCAAAGGCCCCGATCTCTCCGCCACCGCCTCCGGCAGCGTCGCCTCCCTCGCCCGCATGTACAGCGATCCCGTCAGGGGAGACGCCACCCTCAAGGTCGAAATCGAAGGCGATCCGCAGCGCATCAGCTCCATCATTCATCATCCGCTGCCCTTTGCCGATCACAGCATCTTCAGCGACTGTTCCTTCGCCGCAGAAATGCGCTGGTCCGACGGACGCATGCAGATGTCCAACATCCAGGGCAACGCCGACGACCTCACCTTCGCCGGCAACCTCGTCATCTCGCACAGCCCCTTCGTCATCACCGGCGACCTCAAGCTCGGCGACCTCAACCTCGACGACTACCGCAGCAGCGACGCCTCCCCAGCGCCCAAAAAACTCGAAAACCGCGACTTCACCCGCTGGCCCCGCGTCAATCTTCAGCTCTCCGCCGAACACCTGCGCTGGAACCGCGTCCACCTCGAAAGCGTTTACACACGCCTCGCCGGACAAAGCGGAACCTACGAATTCAATCCCCTCTCCGGCATCCTCGCAGGCAGCCCGGTCACGGCATCCATGAAGACCGTCATGCTGCCCACCACGCCCCTCTCTTCCCGGCTCTCCGTCAACTTCAGCGTGCCGCAGGCCAATCTCAACGACATCTCCCAGGCCATCGCCGATCAGCCCCTGCTCATGGGCAGCGGCTCCATCAACGCATCCCTCTCCTTCACCACCTCCCGCGGGCTGCCTTCCCTCAACGGCAAGGGCAGTCTCACCTCATCCCAGGTCGAAACCGCCTTCAGCATTCTGCCTTCCAGCATTCCGCTCGCCGGCACCCTGCTTTCCTCCAACCGATTCGACAGACTCTTCCTTTCCTTCGCCGTCAAAAACGGTCAGCTCGCCGTGGACAGGCTCGCCATGGAAGCTCCCCGCATTTCCCTTTCCGGCTCCGGCAACGTCGATCTCGTGGAAAAAACCATCGACGCCGCAGGCTCCGTGCAGATTCCCGGCAGCGCCGCCATTCCCGTGCGTCTCGAAGGCAGCCTCCCCTCTCCGCGCTACTCCCTCGACGCCGACGGCAACCGCACCCTTTCGTCCAAGGCCATTGATCTCGATCTCAACCTGCCCAGACAACTGCGCAACATTCTGGGCCCCACGCGCTAAGCTCTTCAAGGATCGTTATGTCCAGCACTCCCGCAGGCAAGCGCGCCGCCGAACTCTTCACCGCCGCCGGCGGCGACAAGCAGCACGCGCCCCGCAACATCGTCAAAAAGCTCATGAACGGCGAGTTCTCCCTCACCGTCACATTCTGGATCTTCTGCGTGTCCGTGCCCCTCGTCGGACACCTCGTCTTCACCCGCCTCATCTTTCCCCTGCTCGATCTGCAAAGCTGGCACGGTTCCACAGCCTTCCTCGTCTGGCCCCTGCTCGCACTGCTCTACGGCCTGCTCGCCAGCCTCGGCCTCTGGCGCAGCCGCGCGCACTTTTCCGGCAATCCCCTGTGGGTCAACCTTGCAGGCCTCGCCGCCATTCTCGGCGCGCTCGGCGTCGCAGCCTACGCCGTCATGATGGCCGCTTCCTGGTTCATGCTTGCCGCCTAGCGAGTTTCCCATGTCCATAGAAAAAGCCAAAGCACACCTCCGCCGCTGGAACCGCGACCGCGACGTGCAGGAACACGAGCTCTCCAGCGCCACCGTCGATCTCGCCGCCCGCGCTCTCGGCGTCGAAGCCTGCCGCATCGCCAAAACCCTTTCCTTCCTGAACGGCGAGCGCACCATCCTGCTCGTGACCGCCGGAGACGCCCGCGTGGACAGCTCACGCTTCAAGAAAACCTTCGGCGTGAAAAAGGTCAAAATGGTTCCCGCCGAAGAGGTCGAAGCGCGCACCGGCCACGCCGTGGGCGGCGTATGCCCCTTCGGCGTTCCGGACTCCGCAGACGTGTTTCTCGACGAATCCCTGCGCCGCTTCGACACCGTGTTCCCCGCCTGCGGCAGCGACAACAGCAGCATCGAACTCTCCCCCGCCGACCTCGAAACCTGTTCCTGCTCCCGCGGATGGGTGGATGTGTGCTCCGGCTGGCGCTAATTTCTCCTTTTGTCTTTCCCGCCCCTTGACAAAGGCCCGGAACACGTCATAGTCAAGCTGTGGAGAAAGGCGGAAACATGATGAAAGGCACGACGAACAGAGTTTCTCTCGGCATCAGGATCATGCTCCTGATGATCTGTTGCGTCCTTTTCATGCCCCCTCACGGACATGCCGGGGAAAGCAAGGAAACCCAAAGCTTCCGCATGGCCTCGCTCACCCTGGCGGTGAGCGGCATCAGCAATCCGGTCTCCCAGCTCAAGACCTTTGCCGAATCCGACGGCACATCCCTGCGCTCGCCGGGCAAACGTCAGCAGAACGCCTCCACCGGCTTCGACGGCGGCGACGCTCCGGCCGCCCTGCCCCCCACGCCTCCCCTGCCCGACTTCTTCCTCTGCGCTCAGGAGCATTTCGACGTGCCCGCCTGTCCGCCGGAAAGTCACGGGCTCATCCACTGGTTCTCCCTCGCTCCCCCTTCCTCTGCGAACGTCTAGTTATGGCCGAAGTTCCCGTTCCGCCCCTGCGGACGGGCATTGCGTCTGCACTTACGTTCCGAGCGTTTCCTTTCAGCCCCGCCGCGCCCGCACGATCTGCGACAATCCGCGTCTCTGCGCCGATTGCCTTCTCACGCGCGCCAGTCAACGCGACCACGGCCCCCGAACGCTCCAAGAGGATTTTTCATGCGTTCCCTGCGTTGGCGCTCCTGCGTCGCGTTGCTGACGGCTCTTCTCTGCGCCGCCTGCATATCCGTCAATTTCTTTGTGCCGCCCCGCGCCCTCGACGCGTGGCTGCCTGATCCCATTCGTCTCGGCCTCGATCTGCGCGGAGGCATCAACCTCACCCTCGGCGCAGACGTCGATCAGGCCGTTTCCCAATCTTTGTCCCTTCTGGGGCAGGATATCCGTTCCAGCGCCAACGATGCGGGAATAAGGACCCGCCTCCTCCGTCAGGCCGACGGTCGAACGCTGGAATTCGTGCCGCTCAAACACGAGGGAATCGAACAACTCTCCAACCTGCTGCGCGACCGATTCGGACAGATGGCAGTCGGGTCTGCCATCTCGTCCGGATCCGGGGAAAAATTCCTCGTCTCCTTCCGCCCCGAATGGGAAAAACAGCTCCGTGAACGCATCATGGATCAGACCATCCGCACGCTCCGCGGCCGCATCGACGCCTTCGGCGTGGCGGAACCCGACATCCGCCGCCAGGGCGACGATCAGATCCAGATACAGCTTCCCGGCGTCACCGACACCGCGCGCGCCCTTCAGCTCATCGGGCGCACCGCACAGCTCACCTTCCACCGCGTTCGATACGACGTCAGCCCCACTTCCACCCTCATGCCTCCGGGGACGGCGTGGTATCCGCTGGTCACGGGCTCGCGCTCCTGGACCGCCGCCGGCAAGAACGATCTCTCCGGCGGCCTCATCCTCGACAAGGCGCCCCTGCTCTCCGGTCAGGACATCGTGGACGCCCGCCCCGCTTTCGATGAACGCAATCAGCCATGCGTATCCATCCAGTTCAGTTCGCGGGGCGCGGATCAGTTTGAACGGGTCACCGAAGAACTGATCCATCAGCAGTTCGCCATCGTGCTCGACGGCGTTGTCCAGAGCGCCCCCGTGATCCAGCAGAAAATCAGCGGCGGCAAGGCTTCCATCACCGGCTCGTTCACCACCGAAGAGGCCCAGGATCTCGCCGTGGTGCTGCGTTCCGGCTCCCTGCCCGCCAAGGTCTCCGTGCTCGAAGAACGCACCGTCGGCCCCTCCCTCGGCGCCGATTCCATCCGCGCGGGCCTCATCGCCGGAGCCGTGGGCGCCATCGGCGTCATGGTGGTCATGCAGGTCTGCTACGGCCTTGCCGGACTCCTCGCCAACACCATGCTGGTGTTCACCATCAGCCTGCTCTTCGCAGGGCTCGGCCTTTTCGGAGCCACACTCACCCTGCCCGGCATCGCAGGCGTCGTGCTCACCATAGGCATGTCCGTGGACGCCAACGTTCTCATCTTTGAACGCATACGCGAGGAAATAAAACGCGGCCTCACCATGAGCCGCGCCATCGACGCCGGATTCCGCGAGGCCCAGAGCTCCATCCTCGACTCCAACCTCACCACCCTGCTCACCGCCGCCGTGCTCTACCAGTTCGGCACCGGCCCCATCCGCGGGTTCGCCGTCACCCTGGCGCTCGGCATCGTCGCTTCCATGTTCACGGCCATATTCGTGTCCCGCATACTCTTCGACGCCTGGATCAGACACAACAACGCCGTCAACTGCGGCCTGGCTCATCATGTTCGCGGGGCTTCTCGTTAGCCCTGCACCCGCTCCGGCCGGCGCCGGCGCGGGCCCGTCCCGGGCGATCCGGGCTTCTCTCCTCCGGATCGCCCCACAAAAAAATTTCAGGCCGCAAACGCTTCGCGCTGCGCCTCATCGACTCGAAAAACTACGGGAGGATCCCCATGGATGATTATCTCAAACAGGCCATAGAACTCGTCAAGGCGCAGTCTTCCGTCCGCGTCATGCAGGAAGAAGAAATGGTGACCATGATCCGCACCCTGGCCGCCAGCCTCAAAAACCTCGAAAACAACCAGCTCCCCGAAAACGATGAAGAGGAACTCTCCCTCCCCGCTCCCTCCAAATCCATCCGGGAAAAAAGCATCACCTGCCTCGAATGCGGCAAATCCTTCAAACTCATTACCAGAAAACACCTCGCCAGACACGGCCTCGACGCCGATTCCTACCGCAGAAAATGGGGCATCAAAAGCGATACCCCTCTTGTCTGTAAATCCATCCAGCGCGTCCGCCGTAAAAAAATGAAAGACATGCGCCTCTGGGAAAAAAGACACCCCGCTGCCGAAGCGTAAAGAGGAGAGAGGGAGAAGAGATACCGCGGGGGAAGAGGGAAACCCTTTTGAAAAAGGGCTTTCCCTCTTCTCAGTCTCCCGAAGAACACGCAGGCCCGTTTGCGCAAGATACGCTGTTCGGCCTGCACCGCTTGCACGACGGCGGCTGCGCTTAACGCCGGAAGTGAATTCCGGCTGCTTGCCTGCCGTCGGCCGGGCTCCTGACGTCGCCCGGGGCCCCAGTGCGTTGAGAGACGGCATTCCGGCATGCACTCTCCCCCTCGCCCTTTGCTTCGGGCATAATCTTCCCGTTTACCCTGTCCTGCCGAACCGGCGAAGCCGGGAGGCAGAACCAGGGGGGGCGGGGGGAATTATTTCTGACTTTGCCGTGTCCCGAAGAACACGCAGGCCCGTTTGCGCAAGACACGCTGTTCGGCCTGCATCACTTGCACGACGGGCATTGCGTTTAACGGCGGGAGTGAATCCCGCCTGCTTATGCCCGTCGGCCGGGCTCCTGACGTCGCCCGGGGCCCCAGTGCGTTGAAAGACGGCATTCCGGCATGCACTCTCCCCCTCGCCCTTTGCTTCGGGCATAATCTTCCCGTTTACCCTGTCCTGCCGAACCGGCGAAGCCGGGAGACAGAACCAGGGGGGGCGCGGGGGGAATTATTTCTGACTTTGCCGTGTCCCGAAGAACACGCAGGCCCGTTTGCGCAAGATACGCTGTTCGGCCTGCACCGCTTGCACGACGGCGGCTGCGCTTAACGCCGGAAGTGAATTCCGACTGCTTGCCTGCCGTCGGCCGGGCTCCTGACGTCGCCCGGGGCCCCAGAGCGTTGAAAAAACGCCTTCTGCCTTCACTCTCCCCTCGCCCTTTGCTTCGGACATAATCTTCCCGTTCACCCTGTCCTGCTGAAGCAGCTTTAGCTGCGAAGCAGAATCAGGGGGGCGCGGGGGGAATTATTTCCCCCGCATGCCTTTCCTGCCTTTCCTGCCTTTTCTTCTCAGGCTTTGACGACCATGAGTTTAGGGGAGGTCTGGGGGGCGGGGGTTGGGAGGGCATCGGAGGGAGCGGAGCCGAAGAGTTCGCTGGAGGGGCGGGAGACGAGTCGTCTTTGCATTTCCATGAGGAGCATTTCCATGAGGACGGCGAACTCGTAGGTATGGGCGGTTTTCGCGCTGCCGCCTGCGCCTTCGAGGGCGGCGACGGCGAACTGTGTCTGTTCCCAGAGGCTCATGAGTTCCTGATCGGGGAGGAGCTGGAGTTCGGCCAGCGCGGAAGATTCCCCCAGTTCAGACGGCGTAGCGGAAAAAATGGGAACCATAAAGCCTCCTTATCTATATCGGGCGCGGAACGGAGAACGGCGCATGATTTTATGGGAACGCGGGCCTTTCGGGGAGCGGCGCGGGGTGCAGGCCGAGCGGCGCGGAAAGGAGCGGCGAGTTGAGGGAAGAGTCGGGATTCGGGCGAATCTTCGGGAACGCCCTGCCCCGAGCCTGCGCGGGCCGACAGCATCCGGCTTTCCAATAGAGAAGAAGCCCGGCGCTAGCTTCCGGGCTTCTTTTAGAAGAGGCAGCTCGACTGCCCTTTATCTAAACTCCCCAATAAAGGAGAGATTTCCCATTGCGAACCTGACGTTCCGCAAAGTTTTGCAAAACGCCGTTCTGCGACCTGAGCCGCGAATTCCCCGGAGCGTTCGGGAAAAACGCCGACGAGTTTACTCTACCGGACTTTATCTCGGTAGGACTACATATCTCTTTTTTTCCGTTCTGGCAAGCATTTTTTCCGATCAGAGCCTGCCCGCGCTGCTCTGTGCGGCAGGGAAAAGCCTACTTGCGAACCGGGCCGACGCCGCAGAACCATGCGGCACAGATATCTCAGCGAAGTTCCAAAATCAGGCTCGACGGAGGGGAAAACGGGCTGGACAATGTACGGGCCAGCCGCCGGAGCGTTGCCGCGGCAGCCTCGCGTTTTTTAAAGCGCAGGCTTTTCAAAACAAGGCGAGACGCGCTTGCCGGAAGTCCTGAGCATGAGACCGGAGAGAGAAGCGACAAAAAAGCGGCAAGCCGAAGGACGGCGGGGGAGAGGGAGAAAAAAGAGCGCACCCCGGGGAAGCCAGAGGCAGAGAAAAGGAGGAAGACTGCCCCCAAAAGCCGGACGGCGACAAAGGGAGCCGACAGGGAGGCAGAAAGGCGTGATCCTGCGCCTCCCTTTGAAGTTTTCCTCCAGCGCCGACGGGATCCGTCCCCTCCGCATTCACCGTACCATGCTTCGCCGCGACGAAGTCGGGCGACGTTGATCCGCGCGCTCGCCTGCCATACTCCCGCAGCCTCTGCGCCTTCGCTACGCCATGCGCCTCAGTATGCACGTCTGACCTCGTCTGCACGGCTGCCCCCCCGCTGCCGCTCCGGCTGCGCTTTCCGCCCCGTCTCCGCTCTGCCTTCCGCTCCCGTTTACGCTTTCCCGAGCTTCCCTGCTCCCACGTCTGCGCTTTCTGTGCTTCCTCTTATCCTCCGTGCCCGATCCCCTGGCCCTCGCTCAGCCTTCGCCGCACGTCTCCTCCCACGCGCACGCATCCCCGCAAAAAACGGCTGCAAGTCTCCTTCTCCGCGGCGAGCATTCCCCCCAAAAGCGTCCTCCCTGCCCGCAAACCGCCAAAAACGCGGAAACTTTCCCCCTCTCCCCTTGACACCAGCCGCCAGGACATTAAAACATACAAGAACTCTCAGGGCGGGGTGAAAGTCCCCACCGGCGGTGATCCCCCTATTCCGCGGGGAAGCCCGCGGGCGCGTTTTCAAGGGAAAAAGCGCAGATCCGGTGCAAATCCGGGGCCGACGGTAACAGTCCGGAAGAAAGAGAATGGATTCCTCGCCTCAGTATTCTGAAGCCTCTCCTCTCTCCTAGCGCCTTCTGCGGCCCTGATGTGGACATCTCCAGGGAGTTTGTCATGCGTCAGCTTTCTTCTCTTTGCTCCATCGAACAGGCTGTGGACGACATCCGCAACGGGCGGATGATTGTTGTCGTCGACGACGACGATCGCGAATGCAGCGGTCATCTGGTCATGGCCGCCCAGCTCGTCAACCCCGACGCCATCAACTTCATGGCGCGTCACGCCTGCGGCCTCGTCTGTCTCGCCCTCTCACCCGACATGGCGGATAAGCTCCATCTGCCCCTCATGCCCTCCAGCAACGCCGGGCACACTCCCGCGTTCACCGTGTCCATCGAGGCCAGGGAAGGCGTCACCACCGGCATCTCCGCCGCCGACCGCGCCACCACCATTCTCGCCGCCGTCGCCGAAAACGCCGGCCCCGACGACATCGTCACCCCCGGTCACGTCTTCCCGCTGCGCGCCCGTCGCGGCGGCGTCCTCACCCGCGTGGGCATCGCCGAAGCCGGTTCCGATCTCGCCGCCTTCGCCGGTCTGCGTCCGGCCGCCGTCATCTGCGAAATCCTCAAGGATGACGGCTCCGTCGCCCGCATGGACGATCTCGAAGCCTTCGCCGAAACCCACGGTCTGCACATCGCCGCCATTCGCGACATCATCCGCTACCACATGCGCCACGGCAAACTCGCCGTCCGCCGCGTGGCCGAAGCCAATATGCCCACCAAGTACGGCACGTTCCGCATCATCGCCTACGAAAGCGACGCCTCTTCCGACACCCACATCGCCCTCGTCAAGGGCGACGTCGATGAACGCGTCGATCCCTCTCCCGTGCTCGTGCGCGTTCACAGCGAATGCCTCACCGGCGACGCCTTCGGTTCCCTGCGCTGCGACTGCGGCAATCAGCTTGCCGCCGCCCTCATGCAGATAGAAAAGGAAGGCCGCGGAGCCCTGCTGTACATGCGTCAGGAAGGCCGCGGCATCGGCCTCGCCAACAAAATACGCGCCTACGCCCTCCAGGAACAGGGCTACGACACCGTGGAAGCCAACATCAAGCTCGGCTTCGCCCCCGATCTGCGCGACTACGGCGCCGGAGCTCAGATTCTCCGCGACCTCGGCATCAGCCGCCTGCGCCTCATGACCAACAATCCCCGCAAGATCGTGGGCCTTGAAGGTTACGGCATCGAAATTACGGAACGCGTTCCCATTGAAATCGGTCTGTGCGACATCAACGAGCACTACATGCGCACCAAACAGGAAAAAATGGGACACATCCTCCACTTCGGCAAGAAAAAACAGGAGGACTGATCCCCCCGACATTCTCGCCGATTCCCCCTCGCAGGATTCCGCTTTCTGCCGCACCCCTGCGGCCGCCCCGCACGTTGCGACATGCGCCGACGCTCAAGCCTGCGCTCTCACGCGAGACTTGCGCTTCCGCGATGTGCGCCTCATGCAGGCTCGCATCGCCGCATGATCGAAGCGCCGGATTTTCGCACCGGCGTGCGCTTTGCCGCTGCGCGGACGCGTGACGGAACGCTCTCGCGAAACACGCCCGTCGCGTTTCTCTGCGATCGCCGCACAGCGCTCCGCCTGTCCGTTCTCACGGCGCGGCAGGTCGGATTCCGCATCCGCCGAAACGCCGATTTCCTGCGTCGAGGCCCATGCTCAAAGGAGATACTATGGACATCATTGCCTTGAACAGCAAAAACTGGGAAGAAAAGGTCCGTCAGAAAAATCCCTGGACCGTTCCCGTCGATTCCGAAGTCATACAAAACGCCAGAAACGGCAACTGGTGCATCATGCTCACCGCTCAGAAACCCGTTCCCGGCGCATGGTTCCCGCCATTGAAGGATAAACGCATCCTGTGTCTGGCTTCGGGAGGCGGTCAGCAGGGCCCCGTGCTCGCCGCCGCCGGAGCCTACGTCACCGTGCTCGACATCTCCGAAGCGCAGCTCGAACAGGATCGCTCCGTGGCCCGCAAGGAAAATCTCAATCTGCACACCGTGCGCTCCAGCATGACCGACCTGTCCATGTTCGACAACGACTCCTTCGACATCATTGTGCATCCGGTGTCCAACGTGTTCATTCCGCACATCCAGCCGGTGTGGAACGAGGCCTTCCGCGTGCTCAAAAAGGGCGGCGTGCTCATGAGCGGATTCATGAACCCCGTGTTCTACATGTTCGACGAAAAACTCGAAGAACAAGGCATTCTGCAGGTCAAATATCCCCTTCCCTACTCCGACCTCGACTACCTCAGCAAGGACGACCTCGAACGCAAGGGCGACGCCGTGGAATTCGGCCACTCCCTCACCGATCAGATACAGGGACAAATCGCCGCAGGCTTCGTCATCACAGGATTCTATGAGGATTCCTTCGGCGGCGAACGCCTCCTCGACAGATTCTGCCCCTGCTTCCTCGCCACCCGCGCCGTCAAGCCGTAAGAAGAAAGGCAGAAAAGGCATACGGGGGAAATAATTCCCCGGCGAAGTCGGGACAAGCCCCCCGCACACCCCCTGATTCTGCCTCCCGGCTTCGCCGGTCGGCAGGATCAAGGGATGCCGGTCAAATTCTCCAACATCAACCACGGGAGAAGCGTCCGCCGTTTCGGCGGAACCCCTTCTCCGTCGCCCGTCAACACACGAAAGGCCCGATCCGGGCTCCGCATCGGAGCAAGTCTGCGCGACCTGCATACGTGGCGGGGGCCGCAACTGCCCGTTTGCGCAAGACACGCTGTACAGAAAGCGAGGCTTGCACGACGGGCATTGCGTTTAACGCCGGAAGTGAATTCCGGCTGCTTATGCCCGACGTTTTTCTTTTCCCGAGTACCCGCAACTGCCCGTTTGCCCAAGACACACTGTACGGACTGCATCACTTGCACGACGGGCATTGCGTTTAACGCCGGAAGTGAATTCCGGCTACTTATGCCCGTCGGCCGGGCTCCTGACGTCGCCCGGGGCCCCAGTGCGTTGAGAGAAAGCCTTCCGGCAGGCGCTCCCCCCCAGACTGCTGAACCGAACTCAGAACAATCACATCGAGCCGAGAGCTTCTCTCCTCCCCCAAAAAATCCAGAAATCCCATCCGTTATCAC
This sequence comes from uncultured Mailhella sp., assembly GCF_963931295.1. Taxonomy (NCBI): domain Bacteria; kingdom Pseudomonadati; phylum Thermodesulfobacteriota; class Desulfovibrionia; order Desulfovibrionales; family Desulfovibrionaceae; genus Mailhella; species uncultured Mailhella sp. The sequence goes on from NZ_OZ007001.1 coordinate 367,123, forward strand.
GACTGTCCTTTGCAGTGTCCCGAATAGCTCACACACCCGTTTGTGCAAGACACGCTGTACAGGATGCAAGGCTTGCACGACGGGCATTGCGTTTAACGCCGGAAGTGAATTCCGGCTACTTATGCCCGTCGGCCGGGCTCCTGACGTCGCCCGGGGCCCCAGTACGTTGAGAGAAGGCCTTCCGGCAGGCGCTCCCCCCCCAGACTGCTGAACCGAACTCAGAACAATCACATCAAGCCGAGTGCTTCTCTCCTCCCCCCAAAAATCCAGAAATCCCATCCGTTATCACGACTGTCCTTTGCAGTGTCCCGAATAGCTCACACACCCGTTTGCCCAAGACACACTGTACGGACTGCATCACTTGCACGACGGGCATTGCGTTTAACGCCGGAAGTGAATTCCGGCTGCTTATGCCCGTCGGCCGGGCTCCTGACGTCGCCCGGGGCCCCAGAGCGTTGAGAGAAAGCCTTCCGGCAGGCACTCCCCTCCCCAGACTGCTGAACCGAACTCAGCGCAATCACATCAAGCCGAGTGCTTCTCTCCTCCCCCAAAAAAAATCCAGAAATCCCATCCATTATCACGACTGTCCGGCGAAGGCCGGACAGGAGTCGGCCACCGCAGGTGGGTCCGAAAGGACACACCTGCACTGAGTCCGCAGACCGAACCGCGCAAGCCAAGCACTCCGGCATCCGCAGTTCCCGCTTTTCCAAACGCCGTCAGCTTCGGCAACGCGCCCGGCACCCGCAGTCCCGCCCCGCCGAACGGCGCAGCCTTCGGCGGAATCAGGGGGGCGCGGGGGGAATTATTTCCCCCGCATGCCTTTCCTGCCTTTCTATCTTTTTTCGGACTGGGAGAGGAAGAGGCCGGCGAGGGTGAGGATGGTGCCGAGGGCGGAGAGCCAGGTCAGGGATTCGTTGAGGACGACGACGGAGACGGCGACGGTGATGACGGGGACGAGGTAGATATAGAGGCTGGCGCGGACGGTACCGAGGGCGCGGACGGCCATGTTCCAGGTTGTGAAGCAGAGGGCGGAGGCCACGAGGCCGAGGAAGAGCATATTGCCGAGATTGACGGGGCGAAGGAGTCTGGCGAAGTTGCAGTCGAAGCCGAAGAGGGGCATGCAGGGGATCATGAACAGCAGCCCCCATCCGAAGGTGGCGCGGGTGATCTGGATGGACGAGACGCCCCACGTGCCCATGATGCTGGTGAGGCAGGCGTAGAAGGCCCAGACCAGTCCGGCGGAGACGGCGAGCAGGTCGCCGACAGGATTCAGGGAAAGCTGCGCGCCGTTGAAGCTGATAAGGCAAATGCCCGTCATGGCGACAAGGAATCCGAGGTAGAAGAAGAGTCCCAGACGCTCGCCGCTGCGGAACACGAAGCGCCCCACAAGTCCGGTGAAGAGCGGCGCGGCCGTGAGAATGACCGCCACGTTGGACGCCATGGTATGATCGAGCGCGATGTTTTCCAGCAGGTAATAGAGGCATGTGCCCGTGAGTCCGGCGGCGGCCGTGACGGCGTGACGGCGCGGCGTCATGTGGGGCAGGCGTCCGGGAGCGACGAGGTACAGGGCGCAAAAGGCCATGGCAAAGCGCAGAAACAGGATTTCCACGGCCTGAAAATCCCTGAGCAACACCTTGGTACACACAAACGTGACGCCCCAGACGACAACGGTAAAAAGCGCCGCGGCATGACCGACGGCTCTACTGGACATGTTCATAAAACGGCTCGGGAAGGCCCGTTTGCGGAAAAAAGCTCCCGACAGCGTCCGGGGGCGACGCCCGTAAACAGGGTAACACTGTTCATAAGATGACCCGATCGCAAAAGCCCGACAGCAACGGCATCGGCAAGAGACCGCGTTCCGGCAGACGTTTTTCCACGCGAGCGCTTCGAGGCTGCGGCGCGGCGTGACGCCGTGAGCCGCGAGAACACGCGCAGCAGCGCGGAACGATTCCGCACCGTGCAGCGGCACAGCTCGTCGAGACGCTGCCGCCCGGCGCAGTGTTCCCGCATGGCATGCAGGCGCAGGCGGGAGTGCGATCCAGATCGAGGCTCGGCGCTGCCAACGTCGGCGCAGGATGAGCGGCGTGATCGAGAAGTCGGCAGACGGAAGCGCAAATTCTCTGCGCATCCGCCGTGCAGCAGCGTACACGGCACGCAGCAGCGTGGCAAGTCCGAAATCGCGCACAACTTTCTCTTTCGGACGCGGAAGAAAGGAACGGCAAGCCGGGCGGTTTTCCGCGTCAATGCTGCGGCCTCCCCAAGCTCAGGGAAAGCCGGGGCAAGCCCCCCCCCCGGACGATGCCGGGAACAGGCGACGCCACAGGAACCGACGCCGGGATGAGCACAACCGACCCGCAGAAAACGAACAAAGCCGCAGGGAACGGGCGACGCGCCGGGAGGGAAACAACCGTCGCCGCAGTCCGGGGCGCGCATCCGGCCATGTTCCGCAGGATTCACCCCGCGATTTTGCTCAAACAAACACGACTCGTCCCGCGCTTTCGTTCCCCGGAACAGGAGCTCCCCCGCGCGCACAAAAAAGGCGTTCCGCAAAACCGAAGTTCTGCAGAACGCCCGACCGTCACGACTCAGGGCTTGCCCGGAGCCTCAATCGCACCTTCTCCTACCGGATGAAGTTGGTGCGGATGACAGGTTCTTTCTCCGGCAGCGGCACGCCGGCGGCCTTGCCCGCTTCAAAGCAGCGGAGCATCCACGCCATGTTTCTGGCAAGCTGACGCATGGTCTGAAGGCCTTCCGCGTCCTGACGAACTTCGTCGGGCGTGTTGCCATGCACCTGGTTCCAGTAAATAGACGTGACCACCGGCATGTTGTTCATGCCGAAATATTTGTTGATCTGCTCAAACGCCGCAGACGCGCCGCCTCTGCGGCAGCTCACCACGGCCGCGCCCGGCTTGTTCGCAAACAACGACGAGCCGCTGAAGAACAGTCTGTCGAGAAAACTTTCCAGCTGGCCGGACGCCGACGCATAGTACACCGGCGAACCAAACACGAATCCGTCAAACTCGGGAACCAGCGCCAGCGCTTCGTTCACCTTGTCGTCGCGGAAGCAGCGGCCGGTCTTGCGGCACGCGCCGCATCCGATGCAGCCCGCAATGGGCTGCGTGCCCAGCTGAAAAATCTGCGAGCCGATGCCCTGCTTTTCCAGTTCGGCGGCAATTTCAGAAAGCGCCGTAAACGTGCAACCTTTGGCATGCGGACTGCCGTTCACAAGAAGTACCTGCATAGTATTTCTCCTGTTCCATTAGCTACAATGACTCTTCCATCGCCCCGCCTTCCGAAACCCGCGCCGCGATTGAAAACATTCCGCGCATGCTGCGCAAAATCGCCTTTCTCACGCGCATCCGGCCCCGGGCTGTCCGCGCCGTAAATCACGCCGCAAAACGCCATCCGGCGGAAACGACTCCCTTCCCCTTCGTCCAACACAAAAACGGAGCTGCCCGAAGGCCTCTCCGTTTCCGCAACGTTTTTCAAAAGGAATCCTATCGGGCAACGATCACGCGGGCCGGACGCAGCAAATGATCGTTCAAGCGATATCCCTTCTGCATCACGCGGACAATGCATCCCGAATCCACGCCTTCGGCTTCTTCCTGCCCCACGGCTTCGTGATTGTTGGGATCAAAAGCCTCGCCCGCCGTGCCCACAGGCACAAGTCCGTGCTTCTTCAGCGCGTCGAGCAGCATGGTGCGCGTCATTTCCACGCCCACCATCATGTTCCGGCTCTCTTCCGACTGTCCGCCGTACTGCAGCGCAAGATCCAGATTGTCCAGCGTGGGCAGCAGATCCGCCAGCACCTTCTCGGCCGCGTAGCGCGCCTGCTCTTCCTTCTCGCGCTGAACACGCTTCTTGAAGTTGTCCATTTCGGCCAGCGCGCGCAGCTTCACGGCGTTGGCCTCGGCGGCCACATTGCAGGCGGCGCAGAGTCTGGCGCGGCACTCCTCAAGCTGTTCGTCTTCCGACTTTTCCTGAACGGGCGCTTCCTCGGTCTGCGGCTGTTCCCCGGCTTCGAGTTCCGGCTCCTCGTTCAGAGCTTCCTTGTTTTCAAATTCCTGACTCATCAAAAGACCTCCAATAGTGGTACCCGAAAAGGTAGGAACGATATGCCCCTCTGTCAAGAACTCCGACGTGAACGACCTCGTCCTTCGCGCACCACCCGATACACGCCCGTGGCCATGGCGTCGAGCGCCAGAAGCGGATTCACCTGCGCAATGAGCGCATCCTGACACTCCACAAAAATATCAGACAATTCCAGCAGACTTTCTTCCGGCAGCGGCCGGAACAAGGCCGCCAGCGCCCCGGATTCGCGCCCCGCAAGGCAGTCCGCCAGCGCCTTCTGTCCCACAAGAGCCACCTGCTGCGCCGTGGCCGCATCTAGCCCGTTGCGCGACTGCGACAAATCAAACCAGCCGCGCCCCTCCGTCGCAAACTGCGCGAGCGCCTTTTCCCACACCCGCATGGCCTCCGGCAACGCGCGTCCGGTTTCCGGCCAGGGCAGCGTAATCACCCATCCGCGCGACACCAGCGTGGGCAAAAGCCGCTCGCGCTGCGGAGCCGTGAACACAAAACACGTGTCGGGGGAAGGATCTTCCAGCACCTTGAGCAGCGAGTTGGCCGCTTCCACGCCCAGCGACTGCGCTTCCGCCAGCACGATGACGCGCCGACGCGCAAAATGCGGCTTCTCGCCCATCACCGGACGCAGGCCACGCACATCGTCTATCTTGATGGATCCGGCGCGGCCGTCGAGCAGAAAAAGATCGGGATGCATCCGCGCCCCGATGCTCAAACACGAATGACAGCGCAGACAGGGTTCGTCGCCCTGCTCCTCGCAGTTGAGCAGCGCCGCCCACCACAGAGCCAGCGCCACCCGCGACGACGCGTCGCCGCCTTCCAGATGCAGAAGCTGCGGCGGCTCCTCGCGCATGGCCTGCAAAAAGCCGCGCTGTCTGGCCAGCTCCGGCCCCAGCGCGCCGGAAAACGCGGCGCGCGCCTCGTCCACGCCGGGGAGCACGTCCTCGGGCGCAACGCGGCGCGCAGCCGTCTTACCTTCTTTTTTTCCCGCCGCCATATCAGTGACGGAAGGTCTGATTCCTGTCGGGCCCCACGGAAATGTAGCCCACCTTCACGCCCAGCACTTCCTCGATGCGCTCAATGTAGCGACGGCAGTTGCGGGGCAGGGAATCCCAGTCCGTGCAGCCGGAAAGATCCTCATCCCAGCCGGGCAGCACTTCAAACACCGGCTTCGCGTTGTCGAGTCCGCGCGGGGTCTGCGGCGGATACTGCATCACCTTGCCCTCGTACTCGTAGGCCACGCAGAACTTGATTTCCTTCAGGCCGGAAAGCACGTCCACCTTGGTGAGAGCAATGCTCGTGGGATCGCAAAGACGCGCCATTTCCCGCAGCACCACCAGATCAAGCCAGCCGCAGCGGCGCGGACGTCCGGTGGTCGCCCCGTATTCGCCGCCCTGACGACGCAGAAATTCGCCCATGTCGTCGAAAAGTTCCGTGGGGAAAGGTCCGGAACCCACGCGGGTGGTGTAGGCCTTCACGATGGCGATGCGCTGATCGATCATGCCCGCATGCACGCCCGAGCCGATGGACGCGTTGTCGCACACCACGTTGGACGACGTCACAAAGGGATAGGTGCCGTGATCGATGTCGAGCATGACGCCCTGCGCGCCCTCAAACATGATGCTCTTGCCGGCGGCGTCGGCGTCGATGATGAGGCTCGACACGTCGGCCAGATAGGGCACAAGGCGCGGCGCAATGGCCATGAGATCGTTGAACACGGTTTCAGGATCCAGCGCGGGCAGGCCGTAGAGCTGCGTGAAGAGCACGTTCTTTTCCTTGAGGGCGTGCTCAATCTTGTCGCGCAGCACCTCGGGATCGGTCAGATCGCCGGCGCGCACGCCCACACGGGCCTTCTTGTCTTCGTAGCAGGGGCCGATGCCGCGGCCGGTGGTGCCTATCTTGGACTTCGCACTGCCTTCGCGCGCGCCGTCGATGGCGCGATGATACGGCATGATGAGATGCGTCTTGTAGCTGATTTTCAATCTTTCGGGGCTGACGTCGAGTCCGAGGCTCTGGAGGGCGTCTATCTCCTCAAGGAAGCTCTCAGGATCGAGCACAACGCCGTTGCCGATGACGCACATCTTCCCGGGATGAAGTATGCCCGAGGGCACGACATGCAGGACGTACTTCTGGCCATCGACGATGACCGTATGTCCGGCGTTGTTGCCGCCCTGAAAACGGACCACCATATCCACTTCGGAAGTGAGCAGATCGACGATCTTACCCTTGCCTTCGTCGCCCCACTGCGCACCAACGATTGTCATGTTCGACATATATCTCTCCTTAGGACGCACCTTGAAAAATAGAAGGCCGTGCCGGCCCTCTGAAAACGCGCCAAAGACATTTTTATAGAGCCCTTTGTCTGGCTCGTCAACCCGATAAAGCCGAGGGGGACCCGGACGCCCGGCGGTACCAATTCCTTCTCCCGAGTGCGGCAACTGCCCGCTTGCTCAAGCCTCTCTTTACAGAATGCGAGGCTTGCACGACGGCGGCTGCGTTTAACGCCGGAAGTGAATTCCGGCTACGCGCTGCCGTCGGCCGGGCTCCTGACGACATCTTGCCGGGAGCATGAGTAACGCCGTCGTCCGTTTGCGCCGGACACACTTTACGGGCTGCTCTGCTTGCACGACGGACATTGCGTTTAACGCCGGAAGTGAATTCCGGCTACTTATGCCCGTCGGCCGGGCTCCTGATGTCGCCCGGGGCCCCAGAGCGTTGAGAGAATGCCTTCCGGCAGGCACTCCCCCTTCGCCCTTCGCTTCGGGCGTAATCTTCCCGTTCACCCTGTCCTGCCGAAGCAGCGAAGCTGCGAGGCAGAATCAGGGGGGCGCGGGGGGAATTATTTCTGACCTTGCAGTGTCCCAAAGAACACGCAGGCCCGTTTGCGCAAGACACGCTGTACGGCCTGCGGGACTTGCACGACGGGCATTGCGTTTAACGCCGGAAGTGAATTCCGGCTACTTATGCCCGTCGGCCGGGCTTCTGACGTCGCCCGGGGCCCCGGAGCGTTGAGAGAACGCTTTCCGGCAGGCACTCCCCCCTTCGCCCTTCGCTTCGGGCGTAATCTTCCCGTTCACCCTGTCCTGCCGAAGCAGCGAAGCTGCGAGGCAGAATCAGGGGGGCGCGGGGGGAATTATTTCCCCCGCATGCCTTTCCTGCCTTTCCTCTCTTCCTGCCTTTCCTGCCTTTCCTGCCTTTTCTGTCTTTCACTCCCGTGAATCGGGGAAGCAGTCGGGGAATTCGGCCTTGTCGCGGGAGAGTTCGTCCTGCATCCAGGCGAAGAAGGCGCTCACTCGGGGGGTGCGGGCGGCCTCGGCGAGGCAGGCTGCGGTATAGCGGCTTCTGACCGGAACCGTGGGCGTGCGCAGAGCGGCGAGGCGTCCGGCGCGGAGGTCTTCGGCCACGAGAAGCGAGCTCGCCAGCGCCGCGCCCCGGCCTTCCGCCGCCGCGGAAAGCGCCATGTACGAAAACTGAAACATCGGCCCGAAGCGCAGGTCCGGGCGCAGTCCCGACGCCTGAAACCACGCCTTCCATTCCTGTTCCCCGGCTTCCGGAGAACGCAAAAGCCGGTCGGTCTGCCAGTCGCGTTCGTGATCGCGCCAGTAGTCCGGGCCGAACACCGGGAAAAAGCGCTCCTCCGGCAGCTGCACCATAAAAAGTCCGGGCGTCTCAGGCATGTCCAGCCGCACAATGACATCCACATCCGGCCCAAGCACAGGATGCCCCGGATGCGGTCCAATACGAATATCAATATCCGGACAGCGCTCGCAAAAACGACTCAGTCGCGGCGCCAGCCAGCGATTCGCAAAACTCGCCTCCGCCACCACGGAAAGCGGTCCCACCCCGCGCCGCAGGCGCGCGCTCTCCCGACGCAACGTGTCAAGCGCGCCCGCAATCGCCGCGTAATACCGTTCCCCGTCCGGCGTGAGTCGGATTCCGGGCGCACGGCGGATAAACAACGGCACTCCCAAATAATCCTCAAGATGCCGGATGTGCTGACTCACGGCCGCCTGCGTCACGCACAGCTCCTCCCCTGCCCGGGTGAAACTGCCCAGCCGGGCCGCTGCTTCAAAGGCCGCCAGCGCATTCAACGGTGGATTCTCTATCATAAGAAAAACTTATCCCGGCCCACAGGAAATCTCGTTTGCGCCGCCGCAGCATTTGCTGCATGTTGTTTTTCCGCGCCTTCCGGCCGAAAGGCGAACTCCAAAACAACTACGAATGCAAATGACGCGCGCCCAGCGCCCGTCTGGAGATTCCCATGTGGGATGTGTTTTTATTACTGCTGCCCGTGTTTGTGCTGATCTTCCTGGGCATGCTCGCTGAACGCTTTCAACTCGTGCCCCCCTTCGGCTCGACGACGCTCAATCAGTTCCTCGTCAACCTCGGACTTCCGGCCCTGATCTTTCTTTCCATTGCCGAGTGCCGCCCCGAAGATCTCGACCATGAGGCGTTTCTCGCCGGATTCGCCGTCTGTCTGTTCGTGACCTTCGGCGCGCTGATTCCGGTGTTCCACTTCCTTAAATTCGACACAAATTACCGGGAGGAAGTGGTGCTGTCAATGCTCGCCAGCTTCCCCAACGTGGTGCTCGTCGGCCTGCCCGTACTCATGGCCCTGTATCCCGGAAGCCCCGTGGTGGTGCTCGCCAGCACCCTCACCAACATTCTCGAAATCCCCATGGTGCTCATCACCCTGTTCATTCTCGTCAACAACGGCGCCCGCGGACGGCATCCCATACGCACCATCGCCCTTGCGCTCGTCACCAATCCCGTGGTGCTCGCCACCCTCGGCGGCGCAGCCTTCTACGCTTCCGGAACTCCCGTGCCCGCCGTCATCGAATCCCCCTGCCGCGCCCTCGGAAATTCCGTCATGCCCTGCGCCCTCGTGTCGCTCGGCATCGTCATCAGCGCAAGACTGCGCAATCACGGCGACAACAGCGTGTTTCATCCCGGCAGACAGGCCGTCATTCTCATCGGCAAGCAGATAGTCCAGCCCGTGATCGCCTTCATCGCGCTCACCGCCTTTCACACCGAACCCATGTGGCGCTCCATGGGCGTGCTGCTCGCCGCCATGCCCGTGGGAACCCTCGCCTATGCCATGAGCGACTCCTACAAGGTCGCCTCCAACGACGCTTCGGCCGCGGTCATCATGAGCACGCTCGTCTCGCTGCTGCTCATTCCGGTGCTCGCCCTCGTCGTCAAATAGGGGCAGGCCGCGACGGACTCAGCGCCGCCGATTGAACATATTTTCGCCGCGGATCAGGCCGACTCCCATCGAACCGCAGGGACAACGGCTCCACGGCAAACCGGCACGACGCCCCGGGATGACGGGGAATCTTCCCAAGGGCTTCGACGCCGGTAAAAACCTTTTCCCCCGGAACGGATACGCTGCGCACCTTTCCCCCTTGCCGCGCCTGCCTTTGTCAGCCCCTCCTCTCGGGGAACGCTCCGTTCCTTTTTCCCTGCCATGCGGGGCGCTTTTTCAGCCTGAAGCGCCCCGCTTTACATAGTCCTCCTCACTAAAGCCTGCGACAGAACATGCTCCTGCCGCAGGCTTTAAGTTTAAGCGGACACAATACGGACACGGAGCGAAAAACAACAGGCATCAAGCCCGGCGCGCAGAACGACTGGTTCAGCCTGCGGCTCCAGAACAACCCATGTGATTTCTCCCCGGCACTCAGAGAAGCTCCATAAAAACACACGATCCACCAGAAGGCTCGTCAGCTTTTCCCGCGCCGGCAGAGCGACTCCTCGTAAATGTTTTCTGCTGTATTTTTCCCCGGCGCGCAGAACGCCCTCAGGCCAGAAAACGGGGCATTTTTCGTATCGTGATTTTCCCCGCGAACGCAGAGCTGCCGAGAGAGGAAAAACCGCCGCTGCCCCTGTCCACACGGACAGCCGCGCCGCCCAAGATCATCGATCACCAGGGGCAAGCACGCCTCCACAATCAGGCATCACCAACAATAATGGAAAGCGTCCCGAGCAATGACATGTAAATACCACAGCCCTTCCAGTTCCAGCGGCGTTTCCCCCGATGCCATGGCCGCACAGAAGGTCGTCACGAAGTGCGGTCGCGAATTTCCCGGCCTCCCCGGAAACATTCCCCAGCGCCCGGGCAGCTCTCCAGTCGCCACCACGGCCGCCCCATGCCCCTGCTCGCATTGGCGCTGCCTGTGCGGAGTTCATGTTCACAGTATGGTGGGCCCCCGGACCTGCGTCCAGGTGTCGCCGCTCCACCGCAGATAAAAAAACGCCGCCTGCAAAAGGCGACGCTTGTCGTTCATGCCGCGCGTGGCAATCTGCACTGAACATCCGGCATGCGGTCCGCGCCTGTCCCGCGCATGAGGGCAAAGCGCCGTCCGGCTCCGTCAACCGCTCCGGCACGAATCCCTCACCTGCTTCTGCGGGAGCGCTCCGGCTTGTCCTTGTTCGGCGTCGGGTTCGCCGTCTTCGTCGCAGGCTTCGCCGTCTTCGCCTTCGGGCGTCCGGGCTTCTTTGCCCGAATCGGAGCCTTGCGCGGCGTCTCTTCCGCAGCGCCCGTCTTCGCCGCCTTCACCTTTCCGGCACTCTTCCCCGAGCCGGACGCCCTGCTCAATCCTTCGTCAGCAGCCGGCTCCGCTCCGCGCGAGGACTCCGCACGAAAGGCGTCCCGCGCTTCCTCAAGATCGCTCAACGACTGGCGAACACGCGCTGCACCTCGACGCCATTCCACATCCATGCCGCTGAAGCGCTTCTTCATCACATGCACCGCTTCGAGATTGCTGTCCACCAGCAGCGCATTGCGCCCCAGCTCAAACGCCGATTCCCCAAGCGTGCCGCTTCCGGCAAAAAAGTCGCACAGAATATCCCCCGGATTGGAATGCACCTTCACTATCCGATCTATGATCGCCCGCGGCTTCTGCGTGGCATAGCCGGTCTTCTCCCGGCCGTTCGGACTCACTATCGTGTGCCACCACACGTCCGTCGGCGTCTTGCCCAGAGCCGCCTTCCGCGGCCCCACCAGCGCAGGCGCCATGTAGGGAATCCTGTCCATCGCGTCGAAATTAAACGTGAACTTCTCAGGATTCTTTGCGTACCAGAGAATATTATCGTGCTTCGCCGGCCAGCGCTTCTTCGAGCGCGCGCCGTAATCGTACGCCCAGATGATCTCGTTGATGAACGAGGCGCGGCCAAAAATGCCGTCCAGCATCACCTTGCAGTAGTGAATCTCCCGGTAGTCCAGATGGAAAAACAGCGCGCCCTCCGGCGCAAGTATGCGGTACGCTTCTTCCATGCGCGGCTGCAAAAAGCCCAGAAAATCATCAAACCTGTCGTCGTATCCGCTGGTCTTGCCCCGGATCGTCCGATAAAGCTGCCCCTTGAATCCGACACGGTCGCCGTGATCGTCACGCACCGTCGCAAGCTGCGTGCGACGCTGCACCTTTCCCGTGTTGAACGGCGGATCAATATAAATCAGATCCACACAGGCGTCCGGCAGCGCGCGCAGCACTGCCAGATTGTCGGCATGAAAAACGGCAAGTCTGGGCATGGATATCCTTTGTCCTCACAGATGACAGACGTCCGCACTTTAATCGTTTCGCAGATTTATGGCAAGGCACATAGAAGACGTTCAATCTTCGCACAAAATTCCCCCGCATCCGTGCCACGCTCCGCGCCCCGCAGCTCTTTTTCCTCCCCGCGATGCGTTTCCCATCTTCCCCCCTTGACAACTCGCCCGTTTTTTTCCCTTATGAGAAATCACCATTTTTCAGGAGATTGTCATGATTCTGGCCCATGTGATCTGGCTTGCCTTCGCCTGGCTGCTCGGAGGATTCGTTCACGGCGTTACGTCCATCGGCGCGGCCATGGTCGCCATGCCCCTCATTACCTTCATCGCCAGCCCCAAAGAGGCCATTCTCATCGCCTGCATCTCCAGCGGCGTCGCCCCCCTCGCTCTTTCCATCATCTACCGCCGCTACATTCTCTGGAAAGAAATGATCTGGCTCTCTCTCGGCTGCATCGTGGGCATTCCCGCAGGCGTCGCCATGCTCTCCGTGCTCTCCGGCACCGTGCTCATGCTCACCATAGGCGTGCTGCTCATCTTTTTCGTCTCCTGGCAGTTCTTCTCCCACAAGGTGCGCGCCACTCTCCCCTATCATCCCGTCACGGCGCTCATCATCGGCACCGCGGGCGCGTTCCTTACCGCCAGCACAAGCCTCGGCGGCCCCATCCTCGCCGTGTATACCGCCTTCCGCGGCTGGGAACAGAAAAACGCCCTCGCCACCACCAGCATGTATTTCAACTTCGTCAATGCAAGCATCATCGTCATGCAGCGGAAAGCCGGTCTCTACTCCAGCGCCGTGTACGACGCCGTCAGCATCTCCCTCACCTTCGCCGTCATCGGCGTGCTCATCAGCATTCCCGTGGTGCGCCGCATGCCGCAGGAAACCTTCCGCAAGCTCCTGCTCCTCATGATCTTCATTTCCGGCGTCACCCTCCTCTCCCGGTCGGTGATGTAATTTTCCCCCAAAAACAAAAACCGCGGGCCCTTCTCCGCCCGCGGCTCAACCATTCCAATTGCCCGAGTTTTCTCCCGAGAGGGAATCCTCACCGTCCGCGACTTCTACTTCCCGTCACCAAGGGCGAGGAACTCTTCGGGAGCCTGCTTCTCAAGCTCGGTAAGCGCATCTTCCAGTTCGTTGCTCAGAGCGTTGGCCTTTCGGGGTTCCCAGTCCGCCAGCGCCGAGCGCATCTCGTCCAGCTTGTCCGTCACCTTCTTCGCCCCGGGCATCAGCGCCTTCCGGCTCTCCTCCGAAATATCCGCAAAACGCAGCGCATCGGGCAGATATTCCGCGAGCTCCGTCACCCCGCGCTTCATGCCCTGCGGCCCCCAGCGGTCGAGCTCAGACCAGACCAGCGCCGAAAGACGCGGCCAGGCCGCCACCACTTCATCTTCGTTGTACGTCCACGCGCCTACGCGAATCTGCAATATCTTTCCCATACCTTATACTCCTTTTGCCGCGCGCCCGGGGCGACCTTCCTTTTCTTTCTTCTTCCTTCTCCCGAGTACCCGCAACTGCCCGTTTGCCCAAGACACGCTGTACGGACTGCATCACTTGCACGACGACGGCTGCGTTTAACGCCGGAAGTAAATTCCGGCTACGCGCCTGCCGTCGGCCGGGCTCCTGAGGTCGCCCGGGGCCCCAGTACGTTGAAAGACGGCCTTTCCGGCTGCATTTGCGGCCCTGTCCCGGTGTTACCCGCCGAAAAATCTGAAAATCCCTTCCTTTAACACGACTGCCGGCGCATGCCGGACAGGAGTCGGTCACCGCAGGTGGGCGCAGACATTCGAGCGCCCTGCTTCCGCCACGTCCCGTTTGCCCAAGACACGCTGTACGGACTGCATCACTTGCACGACGACGGCTGCGTTTAACGCCGGAAGTAAATTCCGGCTACGCGCCTGCCGTCGGCCGGGCTCCTGACGTCGCCCGGGGCCCCAGTGCGTTGAAAGACGGCCTTTCCGGCTGCACTCCCCCCTTCGCCCTTTGCTTCGGGCATAATCTTCCCGTTCACCCTGTCCTGCTGAAGCAGCTTTAGCTGCGAAGCAGAATCAGGGGGGCGCGGGGGGAATTATTTCTGACCTTGCCCTCCCCCGAAGAACACGCAGGCCCGTTTGCCCAAGACACGCTGTACGGACTGCATCACTTGCACGACGACGGCTGCGTTTAACGCCGGAAGTAAATTCCGGCTACGCGCCTGCCGTCGGCCGGGCTCCTGAGGTCGCCCGGGGCCCCAGTGCGTTGAGAGACAGCCTTTCCGGCTGCACTCCCCCTTCGCCCTTTGCTTCGGGCATAATCTTCCCGTTCACCCTGTCCTGCTGAAGCAGCTTCAGCTGCGAAGCAGAATCAGGGGGGCGCGGGGGGAATTATTTCCCCCGCATGCCTTTTCTGCCTTTCCTTTCTTTCCCTAAAAAAACGCCCGGCTGCGGGTGCGGTCGGGCGTTGGGTCATACGTTTTTCAGGGGGCTATTCGCCTTCGTTCCATTCGCTCTGGACGCGGGCCACCACGTCTTCCACGGCGGTCTGCTGTTCCGGCGGGCAGACCACGATAAGGGGGCTTCCGGCGTCCACGTTCTGGGTCTGGTCGAAGTACACGTCGTAGATGATGCCCGAAGGGCCGCTGTAGCACAGGGGCACTTCACGCTTCATGCGCGACACGATGAACAGTTCCATGCCGTCGTGGATGGACACGGTGCGGCAGCCGAGAATCTTCACCTTCTTGTCCACGTCGGGCACGAAGTAGTACTTGGCTCGTTCCGGGGCGCAGAAGGCGTACAGGCTTTCCTTGAGCAGCTTGCTCACGACTTCCTGCCGCGTAAGGTAGTGACGGATCACGCCGAGGGGGGTTCCGGCCTCCACGAAGGAGCCGTCGAGATCTCGATAGAGCTTCTGGAGCACGCCGCGTTCGGTGGCGAGCACCTTGCGCGGATTCTTCTCGCGCGTGATGGTTGCAATGTGCGTGCCGGGAATTTCCTTCCAGGTGCCGGTAAAGCCGCTCACGCGGTCGCCTTCCTTGATGTCGGCGAACTGAATCACGCCCGTGTGCGGAGCGCAGACCTCCCGTTCCGTGTAGGGCGCGGCCTTGAGTTCTTCCATAACTTCGGCAATGTCTCTCATGCTTTCACCCTAGCGATAGTAAAGGTTGCGGCCGCCCATGGTTTCGAGGGCCTGGCGCAGGTTGGCGCGCACGTCGCGGCGATCCCAAACGCCCTGGATGTGCCCGCGGGAAAGCGCCTTGTAGCAGTTGTGATGATCCGGCGGAATGTCGAGACCGGTGGTGTTCTTGATGACGCCCGGGCCCGCGAAGCCGATGTCCGAAGAGCGGATGGCGAACTGATAGAACGCGCAGCCGAGGAAGCTGGCCACCGGGCCGCCGTAGGACTTGGTATCGTAGAGCACGAGGTACAGGCCGCCGGACTCGATGTAGCGACGCACGGCCACGGTGCAGCGCGGCATCTGAATGACGCCGTGCGTGCCTTCCTGAATGCGTATGCCCGCGGTGCCGTGGCAGTACACGATGAACGGATAGCGCTTGCGGCGCGCGCGATCGGCGGCAGCCACGAACTTGGAGCCTTCGGCCACGCCCACGGATCCGCCGCGGAACGAGCCCACCAGAATGGCCACCACCACCTGCACGCCGTCGAGACGGGCTTCAAAGGTGATGCAGCCGCTCTTGAGGCCGGTCTTTTTCTTGGCCGCGGCGATCTTTTCGTCGAATCCGGGGAAGTTCAGCGGGTTGCCGGCTTCCACTTCGGTATTGAATTCATAGAGCGAATTTTCGTCGAAGCAGTTGTTCATCACCCACTGGTATTCCATGGGGAAGTGATGTCCGCACGACGAGCACACGCCCGCAAATTCGTTGTAGAGATCGGGAGCCCACATGTCCATGCAGCCGCGCTGCGCCGAATACGGACACGACACCGCACGATCTTCCTTGGCCTTGGGGCTGACCCAGGCCCATCCGGAATGGTTGTCTTCCTCCCATTCGGAAAGCGTGGTCAGCTCTTCGGTGTTGCCCGCGGGTTCCTCCACCTTGCCGTGACGCAGCTTGTTCCACGGCTTCATGGCGCGCAGCTTGAGCATTTCCCATTCCGAACCTATTTCTTCAAGCAGGTTCGAGAAGGTGCGGCGGTTGCGGTGATAGAAATCATAAATAAGGCGATTGTAGATTTCCCACCACTGTTCGGACCATGCGTCGCCGAGGCGTCCCATGACGGAACGCCGGTTCTGACACTCGCGGTGCGAGGCCTTGATGAACTTGTTCTGACGCATTTCCACGAGACGCTGACGCGCCTTGCGGGAAAGATCCCAGCGCACGGAGAATTCGTCGAGATTGAGTTCCCTGTCGCGGAAGCGGCGCAGCGTGGCGGCGCGCAGCGGCGCGAGACCGCGGGCGGCGAGCACGACTTCGTCGGTGGCGCGGATCACTTCCTGACGGATGGTGCGGAAGAACTCGTAGTGGTACGGACGCGCGCCGAGCACGGGTTCCTGAATGATCTTGTCGATGTAGCCGAACTTGAGGTTGTCTTCGGCGGTGAGGTGCAGATCCTTGGCGCAGCGTTCCACGAGATCGGCGGAAGCGCGCGCCCCGCCGCGCAGATGACCTTCAATGGCGGCCGCGCCTTCGGGCGAGATCACGGAATAGTAGCCGTGCGAGAACATGAGGCGCTTGTCGGCGAGGGAAATGGCTTCGGCGCCGCCGGAACCGCCTTCGGAAAACACCGCGATGAGCGGCACGGTAAGGCCGGCCATTTCGTAGATGTTGCGGGCGATCTGCTGAGCCGCGCCGGGATAGTCTTCCAGCGGATAGCCGCCCGGCGTGAACACGTAGGCGTGAATCGGAATGCCTTCGGTTTCGGCCACGCCCATGTAGTGCTTGGCCTTGGCGTTGCCCCAGGGCTTGGCGGAGCCGCCGTTGCGGAATTCCTCGCCGTGGCCCTTTTCGTGACCCATCACGAGCACGGGCTGATGATACACCTTGCCGTGACGCTTGCGCGTGATGTAGGCGCGGGCGATGACCATGGCCGGATCGTTGGTGTGCTCGCCCTGCCCGCCGATTTCGGTGTAGTTGTCGTACACGTTTTCAAGGATGTCGCGCAGGCAGATGCGGTGCGGATGACGCACGATGCGCACCTTGTCCATGGGGGTGAGCTTGTCTTCGAGCTTGCACTCCATGAAGAAGAAGAGGTCTTCGAGCGAGGTCATTTCGGCCTGCGCCTCTTCGGCCGTGCAGGATTCGAGCTTGCGACGGGTCTCGCCGAGACGGGTCTCAAGAAGCGCGATGTCCTCCTCGTGCTTGCCGGGGAAGATATCCTTGAGATAACACAGTCGGTCGGAAAGCTGATGCAGTTGCTTTTCCCATTCCATCATAAAAATATATCCCTTCCTGACCAGAACAGGAAACTAGAAACGCAGCATGCGCTCCGTTTTTTTCTTCAGAAATTCCACGTTGGACTTCAGCGGTTCGCCCTTGCCGTCGTGCCCCTCAAGACGGAGCGTGTCGAGGAAGGCAAGACCGTGGGCGCTCACCTCGGCAAGATCCTTGCCCCAGATGATGGCCAGCGCCAGGTTGGGATCGAACTCGGTGGGAATGGTGTAGGGATGCTCGGGCGAGGCCGGAGGCACATGCGTGTGAACGCGGCACCATTCGTGCTCTTCCCAGCTGAAGCGGTCGATGTCGCCCACCCAGGGGGAGAAGCCGTTGTCGGGGTCTTCGGCAATGATGCGGTATTCCACGCCCACGCCGTGGAAGGTGATGTCGTCCTGCGTGTAGCCGAGCGGATCACCGAGACCGGTGCGTATCTGTTCGGCAATGAGATCGACTTCCTTGCCCTTCACGCGGCTGATGGCCGCCGACACGCCGTTTTCCACCTGAATGCGGGTGTTCACTTCCATGAGGAAGGGATGCCCGTCGCGGGTGACGATCCATTCCCAGGTGCCCACGCTGTCGTAGCCCACCTTGCGCGCCATGTTCAGCGAATGCATGACGATCTCGTCGAGCAGGGCCGCGGCGTCGAAATCGTACTTGATGGACGACGGATCAAAGCCCGGAGCCACTTCGAGACGCTTCTGACGCCCCGTGGACTGAATGGAACAGTTGCGCGTGCCGAAATGCACCGGATGACGCCCCGTGCGATCGGAAAGCACCTGAACTTCCAGATGATTGAAATCCTTGATGCGCTGCTCGATGAGCACGCCTTCGTCCTTGAACTGACGCATGGCGTAGTTGCGGATGCGGCGGTACACCTGACGGAACATGTCGATGTCATAGACTTCTTCAATGCCCATGCCGCCGCCGCCCGCCGAGGCCTTCACCAGCACCAGCGGACGCGCAATCCCCTGCTGCATCTGAAAGTCGAAAAGCGAACGCGCAATTTTTTCGGCTTCAAGCTCGTCGTAGATGGGACGGTCGGAACCGGGCACCGTGGGCACCCCGAGCGAACGCGCCAGACGCTTGGTGTTGATCTTGTCGCCGAGATCGCGGATCACCCGCCACGACGGCCCCAGAAACACCAGCGGACGCTCGCGTTCCGTGACCCGACGCGCAAAACGAAAGTCCTCGGCAAAAAAGCCGTAGCCCGGATGCACCGCCGTGGCCCCGGATTCGTCGGCCACGCTCAAAAGCTCGTTCGCGTCGTGATACGAAGATATGCGGTACAAGCTCTTCTCGCCGCCCACTTCGCGGGCCAGCAACACGTGACCGGAACTCGCATCCTCCGCCGTGTAAACGCATACAAAATCAAGTCCGAGCTTTATGCATGCCTGAATAATGCGAACCGCAATCTCGCCGCGGTTGGCTATAAGCACTTTATGCTGTTTATTCACGCCATTTCCTTATTGCAAAGGGGAAAAGGCCATAAGACCATAGAATAGTGAAACAATCTGATAAGGCGATCCTCTCCTCCCGCCTTATCCGCAACATGACGCAACTGGCGCAACGCGCCCGCCCGACCCCGCACTTCATGCAGAAGCCGAGCTCAGCGCCGCTCGCGCGGCCGCCTTTTGTGGGGCGATTATACCTTCCAAACAGAAAGAATCAACCCCCCCTTCCTTAATATCCTCTTATTTACGGATAGAACGGGTTGAGAGGAAAGGATCAGGCAAGAGCATCGGGGCTCCGCCCGCCCCCCGGAAAGGCAGGAAAGGCAAAAAGGCAGGAAAGGCATGCGGGGGAAATAATTTCCCCCGCGCCCCCCTGTTTCTGCCTCCCGGCTTCGCCGGTTCGGCAGGACGCCGGCGGGAATATGTGCGTTGCCGAAGATGGCGGGAGTTTGGAAAGGCGGAGGCTGCGAGGCGCGGAAAGGCCCGGCGGGCGCTGTTGGGTCTGCGTACGCAGTGCAGGTGTGCGCTTCCGCGCCCACCTGCGGCGGCCGACTCCTGTCCGGCCTGCGCCGGACAGTCGTGCCAAAGGATGAGATTTCCAGATGTTGGGGGGATGAAGGAACATCAAGGGCCGACAATGCAGACCGTAACATGTTCTCTCAACACTCAGGGGAAACACGGGCGACTTCGGGAAGCCGAACCGGGCAGTTATGTCAACCGGAAATGCTTTCCAAATATTGAGAAAAATCAGGGAAGCCCATGCAGACCGAAAGGCACAGTCTCAATATTATGGGGAAGGCGAGCGGAAAATATTCTTCCATCCCCGGCGCTCAGGACTTGCCCCGCCACGCCCAGAGGGCCAGAACGCACAGCACCACGACCACGCAGGCCAGCAGAAAATCGGGAATCTCAACAAAGCGCGGGAGCACCAGTTCCGCCGCCAGCGACGCCACCACCAGCGCAACGGCTGTCAGCTGGCCGCGGCGTCGTCGTCCGGCCTGCGCTTCCCTTTCCTGCTCGAAACGGGCGCGTTTCGCTTCTTCCGCGGGCGTTTCCGACACGCCGCGACGCTTCAGTTCTTCCGCCCGCAGCGCTGCCGCTTCCGCCGTGAGCTTCGCCGGATCCAACGCCTTCAGTTCCTCATCCGTCATCGACGCATAACGCTCGGCTATCTGTTCATCCGTCACTTTCATTCCGTATTCTCCATCCTTTCCGCATCGCATTCCGCCGCTTCCGCCTCCGCGAGCCGAACACTCCCCAAAAACAACGCGGCCTGTGCGCCCATCGACACCCGGAGCCCCTCCCCCGCCTCATACACAAACTTTCGGCGAAATTCCCCGTCGTTTCAATGATAAGAACCCCGCTGCGCACAGGCGTCAACGCGCACTCCGCGTTTTCTCATCCATGCGCCGCCGCAGTCCGAACCGGCTCTCCCCACCGGCAACAACGACTCTTTCCCCCGAAACGTCATACTACCTGAACCCGTCCGGCAACAAAAGCCCCATTGCAATCATCTGGAAATCCTTCCTTACTCACACGGATTCCGGCGAGGCCGGAATCCGTGTCGGCCACCGCAGGTGTGTCCGACAGGACACACCTGCACTGAGGCAGCAGACCGAACAGCGCCCGCCAAGCATCCCGGCATCCGCAGTCCCCGCCTTTCCAAACGCCCGCCATCTTCGACAACGCTCTTTGCCTGCACGCTCCCGCCCCGCCGAATGGCGCAGCCTTCGGCGGAATCAGGGGGGTGCGGGGGGAATTATTTCCCCCGCATGCCTTTCCTCTCTTCCTTTCAGTTTTCGAGATGGGCCTGGAGGAAGAGGCTTTTTGAGAGGGCGTTGAAGAAGTCCTGGTAGATGATGGGGTCTTCGATGGGGGTAACGTTGTACTGGGCGCTGGCGCGGACGGTCATTTGCGCTTTGCCGCGGGGCATGACGTTGACGGTCATGCGGACGGTGTATCCTTTAAGTTTGGTGCCGGTGACGCTGCCGAGGTCGAGGGACGCCTTATCGATGACGAATCCGAGGTCCTGGAGGGTGGCGATGACGGCTTCGACGGTTCTCTGCTTATCGGAGGTATCGAAGTAACGGGTCTGGATCTGGCGCAGGCGCAGCTGCGAGGAGCCGCCGGACTCGAACAGGCCTTCGGCGGCGGGCACGGCGCAGCCAGCACAGAGCAGCACCACAAGGGAGAGAGCAAGAGCCATGAGCTTTTTCATATTTCGTGAGCCTCCAAAAAGACGGACTTGGAAAGTTTATCGTAAAATTCCCGGTAGATGGCGGGATCGTTGATCTGTTCGGCGCGGGTGATCTGTCCGGCGGTGTCGAAGATGATGCGCTGGAACGTCACCCGCACAATGGATTCTCCGCCGCTCGACTGCACGCTCAGAATCTTTTTGAGATCCGCCTCTATCACCTTGACGGCGTTGTCGGCGGCCTGTCTGGCC
This sequence comes from uncultured Mailhella sp., assembly GCF_963931295.1. Lineage (NCBI taxonomy): Bacteria > Pseudomonadati > Thermodesulfobacteriota > Desulfovibrionia > Desulfovibrionales > Desulfovibrionaceae > Mailhella > uncultured Mailhella sp. The sequence continues at coordinate 388,012 of NZ_OZ007001.1, forward strand.
GCCTTGTCGCTCACGTCGCGGGAATAGTTCTTGCGCAGTCCGGCGGCGATGTTCCTTTCGATGTCGGCCCGCACGGAGGTCAGTTCCGCGGAGGAAAGGTTCTTCATCGGAGCGCGGGAGCCCGGCGCGCCGGTATTTTCCCGCATCACCATGGACACGCGTATGGTCTGATGCGAATCCACGGGAACCTGACCGCCTCCGAGCGCCGCAATGATGAACGCGCCCGCAAGCTGCGTGGTGCTCGACGCGTCGCGCTTCTTCGAGCCCACCAGCACGCCGAGCGGCACTTCCGCCTCCTCAAGACTGAAACCCAGATCCTGAAGCACTCCCGTAGCCGCGGCAAGCATGGCGGCCTTGTCGGTGGTGTCGAAGCGCCGGGTCTGCATCTGACGGCTCTGGAGCGAGTCGGGCGTGAGCAGAAGCGCGTCTCGGGGAATCTGCGTGGAACAGCCTGCAAGCATGGTCACGCACAGAATCAGCATAAACACTTTTTTCACAATATATCCTCACGACATTAATTGTCCGGTAAAAATCCTTGAGCTTTCGGGGAGATTCCCGCAGATTTGCGCTGCTGCGGACGCTGGGGAGATTGACCGCGCGTTCCCGGGAGGGATCCGCTCCACGGCGAAGGGTTTGCGGCAGGCCGCAGCAAGCGGCGGAGAGAGTCCAGCACCCCACGGTGATGCGGCCACCCGCAGCGCGTGACGGGCAGGCTTCCGGCAGAGAGAAAACACCGGCTCCCCGGCTGACGCGGAATTTCCGCTCCAAGGCGAGCCGCGCCGCACCGGCCTCTCTTTCCCGGCCTGACGACGAAAATCTTCGGAAGCGCTTCTCCCTCAAGAGGTCTTCGCCCCTGCCCGGAAGGACGGATCATCAGAAGCTGGACTGCCGATAGCTGTAGTCCCGAACCTTGCCGTTCTCGTCGAACTTGATGATGATGGTCAGAGTGCGCTGATTCGTGGCCGACGCTCCGCTGCTGCGTTCCACGTTGCCGGTCGCGCCGCCGAGAAGGCCGCCGGCGCCCAGACCGAACACCCCGCCGAGCAGTCCGCCCACGCCGCCCTGCGAGGCGGAATAGGCCTGTTCCGTGGCAACCTTGTCGTACACCCAGGTTTCGCGGCGTTCGCTGTCGGTGGTCACCATGTTCGGCGAACCGAGTATGGACACCACTTCGGCACTCGACATGCCTTCACGAATCTCTCTCTGCACCTTGCCGACGGAAATTCTGTCCGCCGTGTCGTCGCGCACCGCTTCCCGATGCTTTCCCGCCGACATGCAGCCGCTGACACCAATGCTGAGCACCATAACGCCCGTCACAAAAATCCTGTTCATTTCTCACCTCTTATCGTTGTTTTTTTCTTCCCGGAATCAGGGGCGGGAAAAGGAGTTTCACCCTATATCGTTAAATTTGTCACATGGGAAGCGTTTTTTTACCCTTGCGGCGCAAAGAATTTCCGACATTGCGTCCAGAAAAGGACGAACAAAAGGCGGAGTCTGAGGAAGACGAGATAGAAAGATTGCGGGGAAAGGGGAAAACCCTTTTGAAAAAGGGCTTTTCCCCTTTCCCCGCACCCCTATCCCCTTTCCTAAAACTTTTATTATTACAAGCGGTTTTCCTGTTCTCAGGGCGCACGAACGACGTTTTCTTCCACCGTCCCGCCTGCCGGTGCACACGCTGTCGCAAAGCTCAAGCTCCATGCGATCGCCTTGCGTCCGCCGCATCCCGTTTGCACAAGGCATGCTGTACGGCCTGCATCACTTGCACGACGGGCATTGCGTTTAACGGCGGGGGTGAATCCCGCCTGCTTATGCCCGTCGGCCGGGCTCCTGACGTCGCCCGGGGCCCCAGTGCGTTGAAAGACGGCATTCCGGCATGCACTCTCCCCCTCGCCCTTTGCCTCGGGCATATTCTTCCCGTTCACCCTGTCCTGCCGAACCGGCGAAGCCGGGAGGCAGACTCAGGGGGGCGCGGAGGGAATTATTTCTGACCTTGCAGCGTCCCAACGACTGCGCAATCCCGTCTGCGCCGGACACGCTGTACGACCTGCGCGACTTGCACGACGGGCATTGCGTTTAACGGCGGGAGTGAATCCCGCCTGCTTATGCCCGTCGGCCGGGCTCCTGACGTCGCCCGGGGCCCCAGTGCGTTGAAAGACGGCATTCCGGCATGCACTCTCCCCCTCGCCCTTTGCCTCGGGCATAATCTTCCCGTTCACCCCGTCCTGCCGAACCGGCGAAGCCGGGAGGCAGAAACAGGGGGGCGCGGGGGGAATTATTTCTGACCTTGCAGCGTCCCAACGACTGCGCAATCCCGTCTGCGCCGGACACGCTGTACGACCTGCGCGACCTGTACGACGGGCATTGCGTTTAACGGCGGGAGTGAATCCCGCCTGCTTATGCCCGTCGGCCGGGCTCCTGACGTCGCCCGGGGCCCCAGTGCGTTGAAAGACGGCATTCCGGCATGCACTCTCCCCCTCGCCCTTTGCCTCGGCCATAATCATCCCGTTCACCCTGTCCTGCCGAACCGGCGAAGCCGGGAGGCAGAATCAGGGGGGCGCGGGGGGAATTATTTCCCCCGCATGCCTTTCCTGCCTTTCCTGCCTTTTCTGCTGCTCTGAATAATGAAACGGCGTGTTTTTCGGCGCGAGCTGGACACGGTGGCGAAAAAAGGTATAGTTTGAGTTTTAGTTTAACTTTTTCCGGGGATTCCCGGCGGGGGAACATATGGGCGACGAACTGAAGCGGCTGTACATTGAGCCCACGTCGCGGTGCAACTTGCGCTGCGCGATGTGCTTTCGCAACAGCTGGATAGGCGAGAGCACGGGGGACATGGACGAGGAGGCGTTCCGCGCGGTGATGGAGCATCTGCCCGCGAGCGTGGACACCATATTTTTCGGGGGCATGGGCGAGCCGCTGGCGTATCCGCACATTGTGGACATGGTACGCGCGGCGTCGGCATCGGGCCGCCGGACCGAACTTCTGAGCAACGGCTCGCTGCTCGACGAAGCGCACGCCGCCGCCCTGCTCGACGCCGGTCTCGACATGCTCTGGCTTTCCGTGGACGGCTTCAAGGAAGAACGCTACGAAAGCATTCGACGCAACGGACACCTCGCCACGCTCAAGCAGCACATCATGACGTTCAACCAGCTGCGCTTCGCCCTGAACCGCGAAGTGAAGCTCGGGCTGGCCTTCGTGGTCATGAAGAGCAACGTGCAGGAACTCGCCGATCTGCCCTACTTCGCCAGCTACTACCGCGTAAACGAAGTGAACATTTCCCACGCCATTCCCACCGACGAGCACACCGAATCCGAGCTGCTCTACCGCAACGTTATCGGCAGCGACCTCGGCGGCGACAACGTGCCGCCTTCCGCACCGCGCATCCACCTGCCCCTCATGGACTGGACTCAGCCCGGCGCAGCCCAGGCCGCCGCCGGACTGCTCAGCGCCGGCATGTGCGAAATATTCCTGTCGGGCCAGCGCCTGCACCGCCCCGCCCGCCGCTGCCGCTTCATCGACGACGGCATCGCCTTCGTGCGGCACGACGGCTTCGTCGCTCCCTGCATGTCGCTGCTGCGCACCTCCCGCCTCTACTGGGGCGGCAAAACCCGCGTCAATCAGCACCACTTCTTCGGCAATGTCCGCGACACCCCCCTCGACACGATCTGGAACTCCCCGGACTACGCCGCCTTCCGAAGCAAAGTACGCAACTTCGAGTTCTCCCCCTGCTGCCGCTGCTCCCAGTGCGACAACTGGGAAAACTCCCTCCCCGACTGCTACGGCAATAATACCCCTACCTGCGGCGCCTGCCTCTGGTCCGAAGGCATCATCTCCTGCCCGTAAAGGCAGAAAAGGCAGGAAGAGAGGAAAGACAGGAAAGACATGCGGGGGAAATAATTCCCCCCGCGCCCCCCTGATTCTGCCTCCCGGCTTCGCCGGTTCGGCAGGACAGGGTGAACGGAAGATTATGCCCGGAGCGAAGGACAAAAGGGGAAGAGCAGGCCGGAAGGAAGTCTCTCAATACCCGGGGCCAGCACGTCAAAAAACACTTTCCGGTTTACTTTCACGCTCCTCGACATTCCCTCCCACAACTATCTGGAAATCCTATCCTTTAACACGACTGTCCGGCACAGGCCGGACAGGAGTCGGCCACCGCAGGTGGGTCCGACAGGACACACCTGCACTGAGTCCGCAGCCCGAATCGCGCACGCCAAGCGCCCCCTCGCTGTCCCAGCCTTTCCGAACCACCACCCATTTTCGGCAACTCGCCCTGCCTTCCCGCCAGCGCCCGCCGAGGGCGCAGCCGTCGGCGGAATCAGGGGGGGACCGGGGGGGATTATCTCCCCCGGCGGGCCCGGGGCAGCGCCCCGAGGGCTCCGGCTTGTCACTCTTCCTCTCAATCCTGCCTTTCCGGATGCATTTCCGCCCGGCGGGGCAGGTGTGAGGGAGGGTTGCAATCTCTGCTTCCTTTCTTTATACTTCGCTGTTTCAAAGAGTACATCATCCGTCCGGGGCGGCTTCGAGAAGGGAGCGGCTCCGGGCAGGTTTTCCGCCGCCGCCCGGCAGGGTTTCGGCGTCGGGCTGCGCGTGCGCGCGGGTCGGCGTTCGGAGGAGTCGGCGCAGTCCGCGCGAAGGCAACTTTTTTCAAACCAAGTCAAAGAAGGAATGCGAACGTGAGTTCTCTCGCCCGTAACGAATCTCTCCGCAATATCGCCATCATTGCCCACGTCGACCACGGCAAGACCACCCTGGTGGACGGTCTCTTCAAGCAGAGCGGCATGTTCCGCGCCGATCAGGTGGTCGACGACCGCCTCATGGACAGCATGGAACTCGAACGTGAACGCGGCATCACCATTTCCGCCAAAAACTGCGCCGTGGGCTGGAAAGGCGTTCGCATCAACATCCTCGACACCCCCGGCCACGCCGACTTCGGCGGCGAAGTCGAACGCGCCCTCTCCATGGTTGACGGCGTGATCCTCCTCGTGGACGCTGCGGAAGGTCCCCTTCCCCAGACCCGCTTCGTGCTGCGCAAGGCCCTCGGTCTCTCTCTGCCCGTGATCGTGGTGCTCAACAAGATCGACAGAAAGGACGCCCGTCCCGCCGAAGTGCTCAACGAAGTCTATGACCTCTTCATCGACCTCGACGCCAACGAAAGTCAGCTCGAATTCCCCGTGCTCTACGCCATCGGCCGCGACGCCGTGGCCATGAACAGCCTGAACGACGAGCGCAAGGATCTTTCGCCCCTGTTCGACGCCATTCTCAAGTACATTCCCGCTCCCACGTACGATCCCGAAATGCCCTTCCACATGCTGGTGGCCGACCTCGACTATTCCGACTATCTGGGCCGTCTGGCCGTGGGCCGCATCCGCAACGGCCACGCCCACACCAAGGACGCCCTCGTGTGCATCGGCGAAAACGGCACTCCCCGTCCGCTGCGCGCCACGCGCTTCCAGGTGTACAAGGGCAAAAGCCTCGTCGATGTGGATGAAGTCGATGCCGGCGACATCGTGGTCATGGCGGGCATCGAAGATGTGACCATCGGCGACACCATCTGCACCGCCGCCGATCCTTCTCCGCTGCCCCGCATCAAGGTGGACGACCCCACCGTGTCCATGCGCTTCGGCATCAACACCTCGCCCCTCGCCGGCCGCGACGGCAAGCTCGTGCAGGCCCGTAAAATCCGTGAACGCCTCGATCGCGAAGCCCTGCGCAACGTGTCCATCCGCGTGGAAGACACCGAAGATCGCGACGCCTTCCTCGTGAAGGGCCGCGGCGAATTCCAGATGGCCATCATCGTGGAAACCATGCGCCGCGAAGGATTCGAGCTCACCGTGGGCCGCCCCGAAGTCATCTTCAAGGAAATCGACGGCCAGAAGTACGAACCCATCGAAGAAGTCTCCATCGACTGCGACGAAATCTACATGGGCGTGGTCACCGAAAAGCTGAACTTCCGCAAGGGCCGCATGACCAACTGCATCAACAACGGCACCGGCCGCGTGCGCCTCACCTTCTCCGTGCCCGCCCGCGGACTCATCGGATACCGCGACGAATTCCTCACCGACACCAAGGGCACCGGCATTCTCAACTCCGACTTCAGCGGCTACGAACCCTATCGCGGCGACTTCCTCACCCGCATGACCGGTTCCCTCATCGCCGACCGTCCCGGCAACGCCGTGGCCTATGCCCTCTTCAACCTCGAACCCCGCGGCAGACTCTTCGTCGTGCCCGGCGATCCGGTGTACGAAGGCATGGTTGTGGGCGAACACAGCCGCGACAACGACATCGACGTCAACGTCACCAAGGAAAAGAAGCTCACCAACCTCCGCGCCGCCGGCCACGATGAAAACATCATCCTCACCCCCGTGCGCCCCATGTCCCTCGAACAGTGCCTCAACTTCATGCGCGAAGACGAAGTGCTCGAAGTGACGCCTCATTCCCTGCGTCTGCGCAAGGCCGTGCTCTCCTGCGCCGAACGCTACCGCATGGGCGGCGGCCGCAAACGCGTGTAACTGATTCCTGAAAGGCCCTCGGCTTCTGTCCGCAGGGCCTTTTTTGCAGGCTCGAGCAGCCCCCCCCCTGCGACTTCCGACTCCGCTCAGAACGCGCCGCCGACGAACCGGGCCTCACCTCAACCGGAACTTTGCTCCGCTCTCGAGGAGTCGTTATGAAAACATCCGGTCGCCGTTCGCTCATCTTTCTCATCTACCTGCTCGCGTTCATATGCGCCATAGGCAATCCCGTGGCCGTGCCGAGCCTGCCTTTCATCATGCGCGACTTTGCGCTCAGCCCCATTGAAATGGGCATGGTCATTTCCATGTTCGCCCTGCCCGGAGTATGCGTTATTCCGCTTTACGGCGTGCTCAGCGACCGCATAGGTCGTCGCCCCATGCTGCTTGCCGGACTCATCATCTGCGTGGCGGGTTCCCTGCTCTGCTGGGCCGCCCCAAACTTCGGCTGGCTGCTCGTGGGCCGCGCGCTTCAGGGCCTCTCCATCACCCCGCTCGAAGCCATGTGCAATACCCTCGTGAGCGATCTCTTTCAGGGCGAGGACCGCATGCGCTTCGTCACCAAGGCCACGGCCATGCAGTATTTCAGCATTGCCATCACACCCATCATCGTTACCTGGATACTCAGTTTCGGCACCTGGCGCACAGGTTTTCTCTTCGCCGTCATTCTCGGCGCTGCGGCGCTTATCGTCAGTCTGCCCATCGGAGTTCCGCAGTCGCCCTCCAAAGGCGTCAGCTTCAGGGAGTACGGCAGCCATCTGCTCACGCTGCTCACCTCGGGCCGCGTGCTTTCCCTGTTTTCCGTGCGCATTGGTTCGGCGCTGGTCATTTTCGGGGCCGTGTATCCGCATCTTTCCCTGCTCGTGGACAAGAGCTACCACCTTTCTCCCGATCTTGCGGGGGTGCTCTTCTCCCTGTACGCCGTGGGCATGTTCGTGGGCGCCATGTCCACCCAGTGGGGCATGAGGCATCTTGCCGCCCGCACGATAGGCCTTGTCGGCGGCCTCGAACTGTGCCTCTCCATGCTGCTCCTGCTCTTCGGCTCCGGCCTCGTCGAAGCCGTGCCCGCCCTCTTTTTCGTGGGACTCGGCACCGGCACGCTCAATTCCTGCTGCGCCGGACACGTTTCCCTCACCGCCACGCCCGATACCCGCGGATCCATCATGTCCGCGTACTCCACCATGTTCCGGCTGGGACAGACCTTCGCCCCCATCCTCTTCGGCCTCTGCTATCAGTACGGCGGCTTCACCGGCGTGTTCGGCGCGGGACTCATCACCTCGCTGCTCGTCACCGCAGTCGCGCCCCTCTCCTTCGCCTATGCCGACCGCATGGAACATCAGCACGGCGATCTGCACCATACCTGATTCCGCACGGAATGAGCAACGCCGTGGCCCTCCGGCTCCGGATACAACGCCCTGAATAACTATTTCCGACCTTTCAGACCTTCGACGAACACGCAGCCCCGTTTGCGCAAGACACGCTGTACGGCCTGCATCACTTGCACGACGGGCATTGCGTTTAACGGCGGGAGTGAATCCCGCCTACTTATGCCCGTCGGCCGGGCTCCTGACGTCGCCCGGGGCCCCCGAGCGTTGAGAGACGGCCTTCCGGCATGCCTCCCCCCCTTCGCCCTTGCTCAGCGCATACCGTTCACCCTGTCCTGCCGAACCGGCGAAGCCGGGAGGCAGAATCAGGGGGGCGCGGGGGGAATTATTTCTAACTTTGCAAAGCTCCGACGAACACGCAGCCCCGTTTGCGCAAGACACGCTGTACGGCCTGCATCACTTGCACGACGGGCATTGCGTTTCACGGCGGGAGTGAATCCCGCCTACTTATGCCCGTCGGCCGGGCTCCTGACGACGCCCGGGGCCCCCGAGCGTTGAAAAAAACGCCTTCCGGCCTCCACTCTACCCCTCGCCCCTGGCCTCGGCCATAATCTTCCCGTTCACCCTGTCCTGCCGAACCGGCGAAGCCGGGAGGCAGAATCAGGGGGGCGCGGGGGGAATTATTTCCCCCGCATGCCTTTTCTGCCTTTCCTCTCTTCCTGCCTTTCCTGCTACTTGCGTTTAGCGGGTTTGGCGTCGGGTTCCGGGGGGAAGAGGATGTTGTAAACGGCCTTGGTGACGGGGCCTGCCACGGCGCCGCCGCCGCCGCCGTGTTCGATCATGGTGACGACGACGACGCGTTTGCCGTCCTTTTCGCCCCAGGAGCCTATCCAGGCGTGGTCGCGCTGGCGGAATTCCATTTCCGCGGTCTTCACACGGCGGTCGCCCTGCATCTTGATTTTGACCACCTGCGCGGTACCCGTTTTGCCGCCTATGGTCATATCCTTTCTTTTCAGCACCTTGGCGGTCGCGCCCGGGGCTTCCACGGTCTGCACCATGGCTTTTTTGATCCATTCGCGGTGAGCGTCGGAGATGGGCGTCTTGCCCGTGACCTCGCGGGGAGCGTCGGCAATGAGCTGGGGCTTGAGAAGATAGCCGCCGTTGATGATGGACGAAAGAAACACGGCGGTCTGGAGCGGGGTCACGAGCACATGGCCCTGCCCGATGGACGCGTTCACCGTATCGCCCTGCTGCCAGGCTTCGCCGAAGCGGCGCTTCTTCCAGTCGCGGGAAGGCACAAGGCCCGTGGTCTCGTAGGGCAGATCTATGCCGGTTTCGCGGCCGTAGCCGCAGGCGCGGGCAAAGGCTTCCATGTTGTTGATGCCCAGCTTCACCGCCATGCTGTAGAAATACACGTCGCAGGAATAGATGAGCGAATGCTCCATGTCCACGGCTCCGTGCCCGCCGCGCCGCCAGCAGCGGAACGTATGATTGCCGAGGGTGAACTGTCCGGGACAGAACACCTTTTCCTGCGGAGACACGCCGTGCTCAAGCAGCATGCCCACCATCATGAGCTTCCACACCGATCCCGCAGGATAGGCGCTCTGGATGGCACGGTTCTGGAGCGGAAAACGCGGATCGCTGCGCAGAGCGTTCCAGTCGCGCGCCGAAAGCCCGCCGATGAAGATATTGTTGTCGTAGGCAGGACGCGTCACCAGCGCGAGCAGCTTGCCGGAATCGGGATCCATGACCACCACGCTGCCCGAATAGTCGCCCATCGCCTCCATGACCGCGTGCTGAAGCCGCGAGTCGATGGACAACGTCACGTTCTGCCCCATGTGCGGCGATTCGATGAGCGTACGGCTCAGCGGCCTGCCGAGCACGTCCACTTCCAGCCGGTACAAACCTTTTTGTCCGCGCAGACGCCGTTCCAGCACGCTTTCGAGGCCCTGACGCCCCACCATGTCGCCGAGCGAGAGGTCGGGATCTTCGGCGAGTTCCTTTTCGCTGGCTTCGGCCACGTAGCCCAGAATGTGCGAAAACGCCTCCCCTTCCGGGTAGTAGCGCCGAGAATGCGTCACCACGCGCAGACCGGGCCACTTGTAAAGTTCGGCCTCAATGGGCGCCACCTGCTCGAAAGGCATGTCGGTGAGCAGCAGGATGGGGTCAAAACTGCGGCCCTTGCTGCGATCCTGCTCATAGCGCGCGTGAAGACGATCGAGCGGCACGCCGGTCCAGGCGCTCACCTGCGCAAGCGCCGCCGAAATGTCCGGACAGTATTCCCGCACAAGCGCCAGTCCGTACGCCGTGCGGTTTTCCGCCACCAGCTCGCCCGACGCATCATAAATTTCGCCGCGCGGCGCAAAAATACGTTCGTCGCGCAGGCGGTTTTCCTGCGCCATGCGCACGTAATCCGCGCCGCGGTGTATCTGCAGATACCAGAAGCGCGCGCAGAACAGCGCAAACAGCAGCACTATGCAGCACTGGAGAAGCAGAAGTCCGCTTTTCGGCGGCTGATATTCATCGTTGCCGGTTTCTATCTTCATGGATCACCTTGCGGCGCAGCGCCGCGGCCACCCACCACACCCACGGCGTGAACAGCGCCTGAAACAGGCATTCGTCCAGAAGCAGCGAGGGATTCCACGGGATGTCCTGAAGCGCGGAAAGCGTGGCGAAAATCAGATAATGCGCGCAGGAAAGCAGTATGCCGAACAGCGCCACAAACAAAAAGCCCGTGCCCTGAAGCAGGCCGCAGCCCACATGAAACACGATGGCCGCCAGCGCGTACCACAAAAGCGTGCCGCCGAAAGCCATGCTTCCCATGCCTTCCTGAAGCAGCACGAAAAACGCGCCCACGGCCAGAACCTGCGGAAAATTCCGCTCCTGAAGCGCCAGAATGAAGCCCGGCAGCAGGAAATCAAGACCGGGCAGCAGGGCCTGAAGCGCAACGCCTATGAACGCATAGCAGAGCCACCAGCCGGCGCTCGCCCAGCTCATTGAGCGCCTCCCGCTTCGGGAGCCGGTTCCTCGGGCTTTTCCAGCACCGGCGTGCGGCGGGTATAGACGGCGTCGCTCTCGGGCGTGATGGAATCGGCAGGCCGCTGAAGCAGAAACACTTCCTCAAGACTGTGGAAATCCACGAGAGGTTCGGCCTGAATTTCGAGCACCGACGCCCCGGAACGCGACGCCCCGCCCGTGGATATGGCCGTCACGCGGGCCACGGGAATGCCCTTGGGATAGCAGGAATCCACGCCGGAGGTGACCAGCAGCTCGCCCACGCGCACGGGAGCGTTCTGCCGCACGAAACGAAGTTCGAGAGGCAGTCCGGGGCCGCCGCCCGAAAGTATGCCCTGCACGCGCCCCTCGGACGTGATGACCGCCACGCGCGAGCCGGTATCGGTGAGAAGCAGCGCCACGGAGGTGCTGGGGCCCGCCTTGAGCACGCGGCCCACCACGCCCGCCCAGGACGTGACCGGCGTGCCCGGCGCGGCTCCGCTCATGTAGCCGCTCGAAAGCATGATGGTGGAAAGCGCCGCATTGGGGCCCATGCGCCAGGCCAGCACGCGGCTTGCGCGCGCAGGCCACGACGCCGGATACTCAAGATGCATGAGCCGACGCAGACGTTCGAGTTCGGCGCGTTCCTCGCGGGTTCCGGCGAGGCGCTGTTCGAGAATGCGGAGCCGTTCGCGCAGCTCGTCGTTCTGACGGCGCACGTCGCGCAGATCGACGTAGCTGTTCCACACGTCGGAGAGGGAATCCTCAATGCTGTCGAGGCCGCGCATGATGCCCCCGGTGAATTCGAGTCCCACGGCGGCGCACAGCCTGTCCCACTGTCCGGTGCGCTGGTTCCAGGTGTAGATGCCCAGAAAAAGCAGCAGCGTGCAGATGATGAGAAGAATGATGCGTCGGGGCAGCAAGGCGGGGCGACTCCTGCGTTGGGCATGAAATCCCTCCCCCGGTCGGCAGGGGAGGGATCAAGAGCTAGTCTATGCACACCTCGCGCATGGTGCGCATGTTGTCGAGCGCGATGCCCGTGCCCATGACCACGGTGGCGAGGGGATCGTCCACGCTGAAGATGGGCAGCGAGGTGTCTTCGCGCAGAAGCTGATCCAGACCGCGCAGCAGAGCGCCGCCGCCGGTGAGCACGATGCCGCGTTCCACGACGTCGGCGGCGAGTTCGGGCGGGGTCTGTTCGAGGGCCTGACGCACGGCCTGCACAATGGCGTCCACCTGCTCGGCGATGGCCTTGCGCACTTCTTCCGAGGTGATGATGATGGTCTGCGGGATGCCCGTGACGAGATCGCGACCCTTGACCTCGATTTCCTTTTCCTCTTCCATGGGATAGGCGGAGGCGATCTGAATCTTGATTTCTTCGGCGGTGGATTCGCCGATGAGCATGTTGTACTTGCGCTTGACGTGGCGGAGAATGGCTTCATCCATCTTGTCGCCGCCCACGCGCACGGAACGGGAATACACGATGCCCGAAAGGGAAATGACCGCAACTTCCGTGGTGCCGCCGCCGATGTCGACCACCATGTTGGCGGTGGGTTCCTGAATGGGGAGATTGGCGCCGATGGCCGCGGCCATGGGCTCCTCGATGAGGAAGACTTCACGCGCGCCGGCGCTGAGCGCGGATTCCTTGACCGCGCGCTTTTCCACCTGAGTGATGCCGGTGGGCACGCAGATCATGATGCGCGGACGCACGAGACGACGCTGATTGTGAACCTTGGAAATAAAATACCGCAGCATGGCTTCCGTCACCTCGAAGTCGGCAATGACGCCGTCCTTCATGGGGCGGATGGCGCGAATGTTGCCGGGAGCGCGACCGAGCATGCGCTTGGCTTCGGAACCGACGGCGAGCACCTGATTGTTGCCGCGGTTGTCTTTCTTGACCGCCACCACCGACGGCTCGCGGAGCACAATGCCCTTGCCCTTGACGTACACGCAGGTATTTGCGGTGCCGAGGTCAATCGCGAGGTCGTTGGAGAAAATACCGAGTATCATATCAAAAATCTTGGCCATGGGGATTTCTCGCAAGGACGTATGGAGTATGGAATGGGAGGTTCTAGGCACAGAAAAGGCGCGCTGTCAATAGTACGCGACCGTCCGGCCCGCCGTCCTCCGAGTGGCGCGGAACGCCTTTCGGAACCAGACAGCTTTCCATCGTATTTGCGCTCTTGTCAATATTTTTAATGGGTGAACGCGACATTTCTCCGTCAAACCTCGTTCCGCCGAGGGGGATGAGGGAAAACGGAGGGACGCCGGGCGCTTTCCCCCGGTCGTCGGAAAGCACGCTCTGCCTCGGGAAAACGCTCAGTCGAGGAAGGGATTCCGCTCCGGCGCGTCGCAGTCCTTGCCCTGCCACCAGTCGTTATACGCCAGCACGGCGTCGATCATGTCGAGGGTGCGGCGCTTGTCCGCCGCCCAGGCGGGAGCGACAAGCTCGCCGGGCGCAGGATCCGCGCAGAGCCTGTGAATCACGACGTTCGACGGCAGCAGCGTGAGCGCCCGCGCCGCCAAAAGCGCGTATTCCTCCTGATCGAGCAGGCGCAGCTCTCCGCTCTTCCACGCCCGTTCCACGGCCGCGCCCTTCGGCACGTACAGATTGTGCAGCTTCACCCCGTCCGCGGGCAGGCCCGAAAGCCAGCGCGCCGACTTCAAAAAGTCCTCGCCGTCCTCGCCCGGAAGCCCCGCCATCAGATGCGCGCACGTCTTCACGCCAAATCGCGCCGCCAGCCGGAGCGCCCTTTCCGAATCCTGCGCCGTGTGCCCGCGATTCACGCGCCGAAGCGTGACGTCGCTGCACGTCTGCACGCCCACGTCCAGCCAGAATTCCCGCCACGGCGCCGACGCCATCAGCCGCATTTTCTCTTCATCCAGACAGTCGGGGCGCGTGCCGATGCACGCCCCGACAAGCCCGGGCAGCGCTTCCAGCTCCTTCAGCATGGCCGACAGCCGAGCCGCCGGCCCGTACGTGTTGGTAAACGACTGCACATACCCCAGAAACAAACGCGTGCTCTTCATTCTGGGCATGGCCGCATACCGCGACCGCCAGCGCTCCCACTGCTCCCGAAAGCTCCCCAGCCCCACGCCCGGCCCGGAACCCTCCGCATTGCAGAACGTGCATCCGCCCACGCTCAGCGTTCCGTCCCGGTTCGGACACCCCGACCCGGCATCCAGCGTGATCTTCTGCACCTTCTCCCCAAACTCGCCCCGTAAATGCCCGTCCAAACTCCGATACCGCAGCTGCCGACTCATCTCGCACCCCCTCCCCCTCTACTGCCGCAAAACCCCTCCCCCCGCAACTGGAAAAGCAAAAAGGCAGGAAGAGAGGAAAGGCAGGCGGGGGAAATAATTCCCCCCGCACCCCCCTGATTCTGCTTCGCAGCTAAAGCTGCTTCAGCAGGACAGAGTGAACGGGAAAATTATGCCCGAAGCAGAGGACGAACGGGAGTGAGTGCAGACCGGAAGGCACTCTTTCAGCGAGCTGCCCCCCGGCGACGTCCTCATCCGAACATTGTTGTTTCAAGCGCATGTATTGAGACTTCCGCCTTTTTCTTTAACTTCTGAAAATCCTTTCCTTTGGCACTACTTGCGGCCCAGGCTCTCGCACCATCGCTTTCCCCATCAGTACCGACTGGCGTTTCCCCGGTCTCGGCCAATCTCCCCCTCCCCCCCAAAAAAAATCTGGAAATCCCTTCCTTTGACACGACTGTCCGGCGCAGACCGGACAGGAGTCGGCCACCGCAGGTGGGTCCGAAAGGACACACCTGCACTGAGCTCGCAGCCAGAACAGCGACTGCCAAGCACTCTGGCATCCGTAGTTCCTGCCTTTCCAAACGCCCGCCCGGATTTGGCAACTCGTCCTGCATCCGCACTCCCACCCGCCGAACGGCGCAGCCGTCGGCGGAAACAGGGGGGCGCGGGGGGAATTATTTCCCCCGCATGCCTTTCCTGCCTTTGACTTATTTGACATTCGGGCAGTCGGCCGCCTATGTTTGAAGATCACAGCAAGGGAGGGAGCATGCCTCACAAGGTTACCGACGCATGGGACAGGAGCGGAGCGTTCACGCTGGAGGAGGCGGAGGCGCTGGCGGCGCGGCGCGGGGAACGGGCAGTGCCCACGTGGTGCGGCATGTGCGGGCCGCGGGGGAACTGTGCGGTGTACGCGTTTGAGCGCGACGGGCGTCTGCTTCGGGTAGCGGGCATGAAGGAAGCGCCGCACAACAGAGGCGGGCTGTGCTGCAAGGCTCATGCGGCGGCGCAGTGGGTCTATTCTCCGGACAGGATCACCACGCCTCTGCGGCGCACGGGCAAAAAGGGCGAAGGCCGCTTCGAGCCCATAGGCTGGGATGAAGCGCTCGGCATTGTGGCGGACACGCTGAAGGCGCAGAAGGCGGCGTTCGGGCCGGAATCGCTGGCGGTGCTTTCTCCGGCGCGGCGCGACTACAGCGAATATCTGTATCGTCTGCTCGTGGCGCACGGCAGTCCCAACTACGGACACAGCGGCATTTGCGCCATGCAGCTTCATTTCGGCTTCTGCCACACGATAGGGGCGCGGCCCTCGCCGGACTACAGGAATGCCGACGTGATTCTCATCTGGGGCAGGCAGCCGGTGTATTCCGGGCCGCCGCTGGGCACGGCCGAAGCGCTCGTGGAAGCCCGGCTTCGCGGCGCGCGCATTTACGCCATCAAGCCCTCCATCGAAGCCGACGGCAGTTTCGCCACCGACTGGATTCCCGTGCGCCCCGGCACCGATGCCGCTCTCGCCCTTGCCATGCTCCACGTCGTCACGGGCGAGGGGCTCATCGACAAAAATTTCGTTGATCAATGGTGCTTCGGCTACGACAGGCTTGCCGAACACGTGCGTCAGTTCAGTCCGGCGTGGGCCGAAGGCATCTGCGGCGTACCGGCTGCGATCATTGAGGAAATGGCCCGCACCTACGCCACCACGCCCCGGGCCACCATCGATGTGGGCAACGGTCTCGAACACGCCCCTTCCGCCAGCGACGCCATCCGCGCCATAGCCATGCTCATGGCCGTTACCGGACATCTCGACAGGCCGGGCGGCAATCTGTTTGCCGGGCCGGGCTCCACCATGCCCGCGCCGCGCAGCGTTCAGATGAGGGACAGGTACACCCCGGAATGGCTGGAAAAAATCGTGGGACCGGAATTTCCCCGCGCGTTTCAGCCGTTCCGCGAAGGCACTTCGGCCGCGTATCCGCGCCTTTTTGCCGACGTTGTTTCCGAGCATCCGACCATTCACGCCATCATTGCGCCCGGCTCGCAGCCCACGGTGAGCACCCGCAATCCGCGAGGCGTCATCAGGGCGCTGGAAAAGCTGGATTTCTATGTCGTCATCGACACCCACCGCACCGCAGACATGCCCTGGGCCGACATCGTGCTGCCCGCGCTCACGCCCTATGAAATCGATCATCCCTTCGAGGTGCGCGGCCCCTTCATCATGGCGCGCAGCCGGGCGGCTGATCCCGTGGGCGAAGGCCGCTCCATGCAGCAGATCATTCTCGACATCGGCACCGCCCTCGGCTACGGCGACGAATTCTGGAACGGCGACATCAACGCCTGCATGGACTGGCAGCTCGAACCGCTCGGCATGACCATGGACGAGCTGCGTTCCCACCGCACGGGCATCATTTATCCGCCCGCCGGTCGGCGTACCTACGAAAACTACGCAAAAGTCTTCTCCACGCCCAGCTCGCGCCTCGACAAAAGTCCCTTCCTGCCTCAGGGCAAGGCGGCGCTCTACAATACCAGCTTTGAAGAGGCGGGCTTTGCGCCCTTGCCCGGCTGGAGAGAACCCGTGGAAAGCGTGACCGGCACACCGGAACTCCTCAAGGATTACCCCTTCGTGCTTTCCGACTATCACACCTCGCGGAGCTTTTCCGCAGGCTGGCAGCGCAACGTTCCCCTGCTGCGCGAGGTGGAAAAGGAACCTTGTCTGCACATCCATCCGAACAGGGCCCGGGCCCTCGGCATTGCCGACGGCGACACCGTGCGCGTCACCTCTCCCCACGGCTTTCTTCTTGTGAAGGCCATGTACTACCCCGGCATCCGCGAAGACACGGTCATGCTGCTGCACGGCTGGTGGCAGGGATGCGCCGAACTCGGCCTGCCCGACCTGCCCCTGCTCGACGGCGGCGCCAACGTGAACCTGCTCTACTCCCCGGACATGGAAAAAAGCGCCGATCCCCTCATCACCGCCATGGGCAGTCAGACTCTCGTAAACGTCGCGCGCGTCTGCCCCGCCGAAAAGGATGCCTCATGAAGGAATACGCCATCACCTTCGACCCGGAACGCTGCATTGCCTGTCACGGCTGCGTGGTTGCCTGCAAAACCTGGCGCGACACTCCGCAGAACGCCTGCCGCCGACGCCTGGATACCCTGTGGACCAAAGAAGAAACCATGCCCCGCCTGCGTCACGCTTCCGTGGCCTGCCTGCACTGCAACACGCCCGCCTGCCTCGAAGCCTGCCCCGCAGGCGCCATTCGCAAACAGGAAAACGGCCTCGTCACCGTGGACGAACACGCCTGCATCGGCTGCCGCGCCTGCCTCAGAGCCTGCCCCTTCCACGTGCCCTCGTTCGCCGCTCCGCGCAGCCCCATGATCAAATGCGACCTCTGCAACGGCCTCTTCAACCCCGAAACCGAGTCTCCCCCCTGCGTGGCTTCGTGCCCTACCCGCGCCCTCACCTTCACCGCCCTCACCCCCGAACAAAAAAGCTCCTGCGAAGCCGGTATGCTCGCCCTGCTCCGCAGCCGTGAGGAATGGTAGAACGTCTGAGGAAAAATGTGATGGACGAAAACGCCCCGGCGTCCGCCATCACCCGTTTGCGCAGGAAAGTCTGCACAGGTTGCGGAACTTGCACGACGGGCCTTGCGTTTAACGCCGGAAGTGAATTCCGGCTACGCGCCGCCGTCGGCCGGGCTCCTGACGACATCTTGCCGGGAGCATGAGTAACGCCGTCGTCCGTTTGCGCCGGACACACTTTACGGGCTGCATCGCTTGCACGACGGGCATTGCGTTTAACGCCGGAAGTGAATTCCGGCTACTTATGCCCGTCGGCCGGGCTCCTGACGTCGCCCGGGGCCCCAGAGCGTTGAAAGAATGCTTTCCGGTTTACCTTTGCGGCCCTGACTTCGGCGTTCCCGAAAAAACACCTGGAAATCCCTTCCGTTGATACGACTGTCCGGCGCAGGCCGGACAGGAGTCGGCCACCGCAGGTGGGCGCAGCAGCGCACACCTGCACTGAGTCCGCAGCCCGAACAGCGCCTGCCAAGCACTCCGAGCCCGGCGTCACTGCCTTTCCGCACTCCCGCCCGTTCTCAGAAACGCTCCATGCCTTCCCGTCGGCGCCTGCCTTGCCGGCGAAGTCGGGAGGCAGAATCAGGGGGGCGCGGGGGGAATTATTTCCCCCGCATGCCTTTTCTGCCTTTCCTGCCTTTCCTGCCTTTCCTGCCTTTACTCTTCCGGCAAAGGCGGGGCGTTGAGGGCGCGGGGGGGCTGGGATTTCGGGAGTCGGGAGAGGGCTTCGCACTGGAGCTGACGCAGGCGTTTTCCGGATTCCGCGCCGCGGTTGCGCCAGGCTTCGGGCAGGCGCACGGCACGGATGGCGGCGAGGTCGCGGGAGGCCATGGGTTCCCAGTTCCAGCCGCCGTCGGCTCCGGCGAGGATCCAGAAATCGTGGAAGATGCGGGCTTCCTGGAGTTTGCAGATCAGGTCTCTGCGCGTGCCTGCGCGCAGGGAGCCGTACACGCCCCCTTTCATGTGCAGCGCCGTGCCCGCCACGCCCGCGCGGATGTGGCGCGAAGGCAGGCGCAGGCGGCGGCCCAGGGCGCGCACGAGTTCCGCGCCCTTGAGCTCATGCCCGTAGTGATGCGGCAGAATGGCGGCGTCCGTGCGGATTTTGCCGAGATCGTGGCAAAGGGCCATCCAGGCGGCAAGGGGGTGTCCGGCACAGCGGTCGAGCACCTCAAGGGTATGATCCAGCACCGAATTGTCGTGCCACGGGAGCGGCCCCGCAGGAATGTCCGCCGCGGGGGCGAGTTCCTCAAACCACGGAGAAAGACAGTCCGCGTCGCGCAGCACCGTGAAGAAGCGCGACGGCTTCGGCGCTTCCAGCGCGCGCAGAAATTCGCGTCCCACGCGCTCGGCAGGAAGCGCGGCCACAGCGGATCGGCACTCCACGGCCGCGCGGCGCATGGCGTCCAGCGTTTCGGGGGGCACGGTCCAGTCCGGCCAGGCCGCGGCAAAGCGCGCCACGCGGAAGAGGCGAAGCGGATCGTTTTTCAGCGCGTCGGGCGAGGCGAAACGCAGACGACGGGCAGCCATGTCCGCAAGAAAATCAGGATGGCAGAACAGACGCCCCTGCGCGTCGAAGGCGGCGGCGTTCACCGTGACGTCGCGGGTAAGCATGTCGTGCTCGACATCGCCTTCCAGCGGGGTGAACTCGTCCGCGCCCACAAGCCAGATTTCAGGACTGCGACCCGTATTGCGCGCCGCGGGGAAGCGCTGTAGAAAGAACTCTTCGCCACCGCTGAAGGAAACATCCACGTCGTGGGCCGGACGCCCCAGCAGAAGATCGCGCACCGCGCCGCCCACCACATACCATTCACCCATGTTGCCCCCGGCCCGCGGGCCGCCGCGCGCAGGCAAAAACGCCGCGCGCCTCCCTCCCGCAGGAGGGGCTGTGTGTTTCATCGCCGCCGATACGCGACGGCCGCTCTGGAGGATCCATGAACGATAACGCCGCCTTGCGACTGCTCTATCTGGGCCTGCCCCCCATCGGGGAACAGGAGCCCACGGCTCTGCCCTTTTCGCCGGAAGCGCTTGCCGCCTCGCCTCTTGCCCTGACCGCCGCAGATCTGGCGACGATTCCGGCGCTGTTTGCCGCCGCATGGACGGAGCGCGACGACGGCGGAAACCGCGCCGACACGCCGGACGCCAGCGCCTGCGCAGAAGCGGGCGCAGAGGCGGACGCCATCGCCGCGGCCTTCGCAACTGCAAACGCGGCCACCTGCGCGGACGCCGGTCTCGCGGCAGCCAACGCCTCGGCTCCGCTCTCCGGCTCGTCTTCGCGTCCCGGATCCGCAGGCCCCGACGCCCTTGCCTGGACGCCCAAAGAAAAAAACGGCGTGCGCTGGCTCGAAATTCCCGCGCCCGGACTGCCCGCCCCAGTGTACATCACCGGCCCTGCCACCTCAACCCTCGACGTCGCCCGCCTGCTCGTCGAAGCCGACCTCTTCCCCGAATGGGCCTCCGTGCTTTCCCTGCGTCAGAGCTCCGGCCGCGGCCAGATGCGCCGCGCCTGGGCCTCCCCCGAGGGCAATCTCTACTCCGCCCTGCGCCTTCCCCTCGCCCCGCCCTTCGATTCCGCGGCCGCCGCCCCCGCCTGCGGAGCCCTCTTCGCCGAAGCCCTCTCCCGCGAGAGCTGCCCCGTGCTCCTCAAATGGCCCAACGACCTCCTTCAGCCCTCATCCTCGTTCCGCCCCGGCGTCGCCCCGGGCAGAAACGACTGCTTCAAAGTCGGCGGCATGCTCATGGAAGAACGCCGCGGCGCGCTCATCGTGGGCACGGGCTTCAACCTCGTCTCCTGCCCGCCGAACTCAATGCTCCGGGATAACTACGCTTTTTCCGCAGGCGTGCTCAGGCGCGCATCCGGCTTTCCCCTCATCGATCCCGCCTGCGCCGATCCCTCGCAAAAGGACAGCAAATCCAAGGACATCGTGACTATTTTCACGCTCTGGATTCGACTTGCGAGCCGTCTTTTTTCCTGCTATTCACAAAGGCAGACCCTCGAACCGTGGTGGCCCGCGCTCGCGCAAAGGCATCTCGCCTTCCGCGGCTGCCGCGTCACGCTCGCCGACGCCTGCCCCGAAAGGGAAACCATGGTCAGAATCCCCTGTGAGGGCGTGGTGGACGGCGTGACCGAATCCGGCGCGCTTCGCCTCAGTACAGCATTCGGAACGGAAACGTTTCTGGGCGGCTCCATCCTTCCCGCCGGTCAAGTCTCCTGACTTTCCCCGTCGGAACCCGGCCCCCCGAAACCTCCCCCTTCCTCGGAGTAGATATGTCTGCAAAAACCATGGAACAAGTTCAGGCCGAGCTCAAAGGCAAAGCCATACTCGTGGCCAACCGCGGCATTCCCGCCCGCCGCATCTGCCGCGCCATCCGCGAACGCTTCGGCGCCGTGGCCATCATGACCGCCACCGACGTGGACAAGACCTCCCCCGCGGCCTCCGCCGCTCAGGAACTCATGCTCCTCGGTCCCAACCCCTCCGCCTACCTCGACCTCGACCTCATCATCAGCAAGGCCAAGGCCCGCGGCGTGGTCGGCATCCATCCCGGCTGGGGCTTCGCCTCCGAAGACGACAGCTTCCCCCGCAAGTGCGCCGAATCCGGCATCACCTTCATCGGCTCCACCTGCGAATCCATGAACCTGCTCGGCAACAAGGTGCAGGCCAGAAATCTCGCCACCAGGATCGGCGTGCCCGTCGTGCCCGGTTCCGACGGCGCGGTCGACATCAACGGCGCGCGCAAGGTCATCAAGAAAATCGGTCTGCCCGTCATGCTCAAGGCTGAAGGCGGCGGCGGCGGTCGCGGCATCTTCGTCATCCGCACCATGCAGGAACTCGAAGACGCCTTCGTCAAGGCTTCCACCATGGCCGAAGCTTCCTTCGGCAACCCCCGCCTCTTCGTCGAACGCTACCTCGAACACGTCCGCCACATCGAAATCCAGGTCATCGCCGATCAGTACGGCAACGTCTTCGCCTTCGATGAACGCGACTGCACCGTGCAGCGCAATCATCAGAAGCTCGTCGAAATCACGCCGTCCCCCTGGCCCGGCATGACCCAGAAACTCCGCGATCAGCTCAAGGAATACGCACGCGCCCTCATCAAGGCCGTCAACTACTATTCCCTCGCCACCGTGGAATTCCTCGTCACCCAGGACGGCACCCCCTACATGATCGAGGTCAACACCCGTCTCCAGGTCGAACACGGCATCACCGAAAGCCGCTACGGCATCGACCTCGTCGGCGCGCAGATCGCCATCGCCTTCGGCGCCGAACTCCCCTTCAACGAGGAAAACACCAAGCCCCAGAACTGGGCCATGCAGGTCCGCATCAACTGCGAAGACCCCCAGAACAACTTTACCCCCAACTGCGGTCGCGTCGTCCGCTACGAATCCCCCGGCGGCCCCGGCATCCGCATCGACTCCAACCTCTGCGCCGGTTACGACTTCCCCTCGAACTACGATTCCGCGGGCGCGCTCCTCATCGCCTTCGGCAGAAGCTGGGAACGCATTCTCAGCATCATGAACCGCGCCCTCGAAGAGTACACCATTTCCGGCATCAAGACCACGCTGCCCTTCTATCGCCACATCCTCCAGAACGAACAGTTCCGCTCCGCCAACTTCGACACCAACTTCGTCGCCAATACGCCGGAACTCTTCGACTATCAGGATCTCGCGCCCGAAGGCGAACGTCTCAGCCACCTCGTGGCCGAAATCACCGCCAAGGGATACAATCCCTTCGTGCAGCTCGGTCAGTACCGCTCCGCAGACACCCCCCGTCTGCCCGCCTTCGAGCCCGTGCTGCCCCACATCTCCGGCGCAGACCGCTACGCTCCGAGCCCCTATCCCCACGAACGCGATCAGCTGCTCGAATTCCTGCGTGATTCCAAGATGGTGCACTTCACCGACACCACCACCCGCGACATGACGCAGTCCAATACCGGCAACCGCTTCCGCCTCGCCGAAGATGCGCTCATCGGGCCCTACCTCGATTCCTGCAACTTCTTCTCCCTCGAAAACGGCGGCGGCGCTCACTTCCATGTGGCCATGATGGCCAACATGACCTATCCCTTCACCGAGGCTCAGGCCTGGAATCAGTTCGCGCCCAAGACGCTCAAGCAGCTGCTCGTGCGTTCCACCAACGTGCTCGGCTACACCCCCCAGCCCCGCAACCTCATGAACATCACCGGCGAAATGATCTGCGACAATTACCAGATCATCCGCTGCTTCGACTTCCTCAACGATATGCGCAACATGCGCCCCATCGCCGAAGTCGTGCTCTCCCGCAACGACGTGGTCTTTGAACCCGCCCTCTCCATCTCCGTGGCCAAGGGCTTCGACATCGACCACTACCTCAACGTGACCGCCGCCACCCTCGACATGGTCGGCAGCATCGCGGGCTGCACCCAGAAGGACGCCTCGCGCATGATCATCCTCGGCCTCAAGGACATGGCCGGCATCTGCTCGCCGTCCTTCATCGCCGATCTCACCCTGGCCATCCGCAAGCAGTGGCCCGACCTCGTGCTTCATTACCATCGCCACGCCACCGACGGCCTCTTCGTGCCCGCCGTGGGCGCCGCCGCCAAGGCAGGCGTTCAGATCGTCGATACCGGCCTCGGCGCCAGCGTGCGCACCTACGGTCAGGGCGACGTGCTCGCCACCGTGGCCTACATGGAAAATGAACTCGGCCTCAAAACCATGGTCAACAAGGACATGATCGCCCAGGCCAACTTCGTGCTCAAGCAGATCATGCCCTTCTACGACCGCTACTGCTCCCCCTACTTCCAGGGCACCGACTACAACGCCGTGTATCACTGCATGCCCGGCGGAGCCACCTCGTCCTCGCAGGAAGGCGCCATGAAGCAGGGCTACATTCAGCTGCTGCCCCACATGCTGCGCTTCCTTGCCGCCATCCGCAAGATCGTGCGCTATCACGACGTCACGCCCGGTTCCCAGATCACCTGGAACACCGCCTTCCTCGCCGTGACCAACGCCTTCAAGCGCAGCGGCGAAAAGGGCGTGCAGGACCTCATCCGCGTGGCCGAACTCGCCGCCGTCACCCCCGAAGATCAGGTGGACGACATCCTTCGCGAACAGCGCCTCGACATCTACCGCGACTGCAACGACGCCTTCCGCAACCTGCTGCTCGGCAAGTTCGGCCGCCTGCCCCTCGGCTTCCCCGAAGACTGGGTCTATGAGAGCGCCTTCGGCAGCTCCGCCTACCGCTCCGCCCTCGCCTCCCGCACCGAGGATTCTCCCCTCGAGCACCTGAAGGACGTCAACGTTGAAGCCGAATCCAAGGCCTGCGCCGCCATCATCAAGCGCGCCCCCACCGACGAAGAACTCGTCATGTACCTGAACCACCCCGGCGACGCCGTCAAAACCATGCAGTTCGTCAAGAAGTACGGCGATCCCAACCGCCTGCCCCTGCATGTGTGGTTTGAAGGCCTCAAGCTGGGTCAGGAACTCCAGTTCACCGACTCGAGCGGCAAGCCCCACAAGATGACCATCTTCCGCATCAGTCCCGTCACCGATCACGGAACCGTCACCGTGCGCTACAGCTTCGACTCCATCCTCATCAGTCACGAAGTCAAAGTCTCCGAAGGCCGCATGACCTCCGCCGACACCACCATGGCCGATGAGAACAACATCTACCACGTGGCCGCCCCCTCCAACGGCGACCTCTGGGTGATGTACGTCAAGCCCGGCGATATCGTGAAGGCCGGAGACGAACTGTTCAACATCTCCATCATGAAGCAGGAAAAGGCCGTGCTCGCCCCCACCGACGGCATCGTCAAACGCGTGCTCAAAACCGCCGACTACCAGGCCACGCGTAAAATGATCCCCGTGCGCGAAGGCGAACTCATCGTCGAACTCGGCCCCTGCCCCATCGTCTGCCCCAACCCCGACTGCGGCAAACCCCTCCCCTCCGCCGCCATGCACTACTGCCCGTGGTGCGGCTGCCCCGTGGAAAAGACCGATAAGGAACCCGGCAGCTAACCAGAAAACATAAACCTAAAAAAGGGCGCCCCAAAAACGGACGCCCTTTTTTAGTTAAAGGCAGAAAGAGAGAAAAGGCAGAAAAGACAGGAAAGGCAGGAAAGGCATGCGGGGGAAATAATTCCCCCCGCACCCCCCTGTTTCTGCCTCGCAGCTAACGCTGCTTCGGCAGGACAGGGTGAACGGAAAGATTATGCCCGAAGCTGTGGGCAACGGTGGGAGTGGAGGTCGGAAGGACGTTTCTCAACGCTGTGGGGCCCCGGGCGACGTCAGGAGTCCGACCGACGGGCATAAGCAGCCGGAATTCACTTCCGGCGTAAAACGCAATGCCCGTCGTGCAAGCCGCGCAGGCCGTACAGCGTGTCTTGCGCAAACGGGTCTGTGTGCTCTTCGGAACTCTGCAAGGTCAGAAATAATTCCCCCCGCACCCCCCTGTTTCTGCCTCGCAGCTAACGCTGCTTCGGCAGGACAGGGTGAACGGAAAGATTATGCCCGAAGCTGTGGGCAACGGTGGGAGTGGAGGCCGGAAGGACGTTTCTCAACGCTGTGGGGCCCCGGGCGACGTCAGGAGTCCGGCCGACGGGCATAAGCAGCCGGAATTCACTTCCGGCGTAAAACGCAATGCCCGTCGTGCAAGCCGCGCAGGCCGTACAGCTTGTCTTGCGCAAACGGGTCTGTGTGCTCTTCGGAACTCTGCAAGGTCAGAAATAATTCCCCCCGCGCCCCTCTGATTCTGCCGTGCGGCTGCGCCGGTTCGGCAGGCGCTGACGGCAAGACAAAGCGCATTGCCGAAGATGGCGGAAGTGCAGAAAGGCGGGGACTGCGGATGCCGGGGTGCTTGGCGGGCGCTGTTCGGTCTGCGGTCTCAGTGCAGGTGTGCGCTGCTGCGCGCCGACTTCTGTCCGACAAATGTCGGCAGTCGTGTCAAAGGGGGGAATTTCCAGATGTTTGGAGAGTAAAAAAATGGCAGGACGACAACGCCTGCATTCGAGACAACAAGGCGCAGGTTATGACGTCTGCCCCGTCGATGGTGCCGTGTTGAATGATCCGCTTACCCTGCCTGCAAAGTCAAAAGGCTGAATCGAGGGAAGGAACGTTATAGCTGAGAGAGCGGGTGTCCTGCGCTTTTCCGCTGATGGCGTAGGGAGATGGCGCAGGAAAGGCAGAGGGGAGTGACTACGCGTTGAGTGTCTCTGATGTCGAACGTGAGAAGCCATCGAGGAAGAGATTGCGCAGTGAATTGTTGCAGTGAATAGGGAAGCTGGAAGGCGTGAGTGTTGCCGTTCTGCATAGATATCACTTGAGCAATAAAGAACAATATCATATTATGAAGCATTCAGCAAAAAATTTTCCCTTGAACAAAGGAATATGCCATGACCATCCCCATCAAAAAGTTTGAATCCGACGCCGTTATTGTCAACTATTCAAAAAAGAACAATATATTTGATTTTATTTCGCTCAATGAGCTCGGCACGTCACAACTGATCGCCTGGCTTCTTGATCCAGAAGAAAGTCACGGTTTAGGCAATGCCTTTCTCAAAGCTTTTGTGGCGGAGATAAACAACAGCGTCAAACAGCACGAAGAGCTGAACTCAGACCGGCTGACCCTCGGCGACATCGGTTCCGCGACCATTCTTACCGAGCAGACCATCAAGCATTACGGGAAAAAGGGAAGACTGGACATTCTTCTTGTCAGCGACAAGGTATGCATTGTCATTGAAAACAAATTCGGCTCCAAGGAACACAACAATCAGCTCAGTTTCTATCAAAAATATTTTTCCAACACGCGCAAAAACAAGCTGGAGAAAACGTTCTTCGTCTATCTCGACGTCAATATGAACGTTCCTGAAATGGAACACATCGCCCAAAAGGGCTGGATACCGCTCGACTTCTCCTGGATATCCGAATTTATCGTCAATCATAAGAAGGACGTCAAAGAACAGCGGATAAGATACATTCTCGAATCATTCCATACCGCCATTGACGACGAAAGCGCCTTCGACGACTGCATGGATCAGCTCTGTCACACGCATGCAGAACTCATCAACGCCGTGAAGGATCTGCATGAGGACAGCATCACCGATTTTATTGCCGACAAGAAGCACTTCGACATTTCTCTGTATAAAACATACGTCAAACATCAGTGGATATTTGAAAGACTTATCAAGAGAATGAAATATATAAAGGAGATAGACCTTTCCCTTGCCGTAAGCAAAAAGTTTAAAACATCCTATTACATACAAAAAGGCTCGTGCGATTTCACGACTTGGAAAATTGCGGAACGTTCCGAAGAAAATGACACCTACTGGCCGATTTACATTAATATTTCCCTCAATGACGACGACACCTGCTCCATCAAACTGTATCTTTACATAAGCGACATGAGACAGGATGAAAGTATGTTGACCAGCCTTGAAAGCGCCGCAGGAAAAATAAAAAACAAAGCAGATTTTTCTTTCACGGAAAGAAATACCTACTGCCTCATGTCGTCCACGGATGTTTCACAGAAACAGCTCCTGAACGCCTTCGGCGAACAGTGGGATGCCCTCTTGAAAATCCAAAAAATCATCACGCATTGATGCCGCCCGTCCGCGGCGTTGAGCGAAGGATGCAAAGGAAACTCCGTCAAGGCGCTTTTCTGCCCGCAAAACAAAAGGCGCGACCTCAAACTTTTCTCTTGAGGCTGCGCCTTCGTTGGTTTCGGGGTTCCCTTGCCTGCCTGATGATCTCGGGAGGGCTGCCATGCCCGGACTCCTGATGTCGCCCGCGGGCCCCAGAGCGTTGAAAGACGGCCTTCCGGCAGACACTCCCCCCTTCGCCCACAGATCCGAGCACAATCTTTCCGTTCACCCTGTCCTGCCGGGCGGCGCAGCCGCACGGCAGAAACAGGGGGGTGCGGGGGGAATTATTTCCCCCGCATGCCTTTTCTGCCTTTCCTGCCTTTTCTGCCTTTCCTCTCTTCCTGGCTTTACTTTGCGGGGCGGTCGAAGCGGGGGACGGGGAGGTGGCAGCCGCCGCGGCCGGTGCGTCTGGTGAAGTCCTGATGCCAGGCTTCGGCCTCGTAGAAGGGGCCGGCGGGTTCGAGTTGGGTGACGACGTCGTAGCCGAGGCGGCGCAGTTCATCGATGAGTTTCTGTGCGGTCTGCTTCTGGTTTTCATCCAGCCAGAACACGGCGGAGCGGTACTGACTGCCCACGTCCGGGCCCTGGCGGTTGAGCTGGGTGGGATCGTGAATTTCAAAGAAGCGGCGCACGATGGCTTCATAGCTGATTTTGGCGGGATCGAAGCGCACGAGCACGGCTTCGGCGTGGCCGGTATCGCCGCGGCAGACATCCTCATAGGACGGCCGGTCGGTATGCCCGCCCGTGTAGCCGGATCGCACGTCCACCACGCCCGGCAGCTTGCTCATGGCGTCTTCCACGCCCCAGAAACAGCCGCCCGCAAGCACCGCCACGCTGGTTCCGCGAACCTGCGTGTACAGCGCAAGCCCCAGCTTCTCCTTCTCGCTGCCCGCAGGCGCAAAGCTCATCGACAACGAATTCACGCAGTAACGCGTATTCTTTTCCGTCAGACGCTCGCCTTCAAACACGTGTCCCAGATGCGCCCCGCAATGATTGCACACGATCTCCACGCGGCGACCGTCGGCATCGGGCAGACGACGCACGATGTCGGGCAGCGCGTCGTCAAAGGCGGGCCAGCCGCAGCCGGAATCAAACTTGTCCGACGAACGATACAGCGCTACGCCGCACTGACGGCACAAATACGTTCCCGCCGCCGTGTTCTTTTCATATTCACCGGACCACGGCGCTTCCGTGGCCTTGCGGAGAATCACATCCGCTCCCCTGGGCGTGAGAGGCGGCACGGCGGCATCGCCGCGCGCCACAATACGAAATCCGCTCTCTGTCATGGCAACCGGCTCCCGTAAGGGGTCAAAAGTTGGACGAGTAAACTTCGCCGCCGCGTCACTCGCAAAAAAAAAACAGCAGCAGCACAAGGAAAAAGGCGCGTCGCGTTCTGACCTTGTCGTACATGGCACCCTCCTTATTAAGAATCTTTACTGATAAGTAGTCGTACCACGGTAAAAAAGCAAGTGCTTTCTCCTCCACATGTTCAAAAACTCATGCAGAGAAGAAATCAAAGATTTCCACAGTCCTCCTGCACCGGAATCATAAGGAAACTGCAATCCGCATGCGGCGTTGCGCCGTTCTGCGTGCCTGCTTGTCTCCACCACGACGTAGCAAGCGCCACTGCCAAACGTGTACCGCTCTCCCCCCCCACGCGCGTTGCTGAGGCGGGGGCGTCGGAATTCCCCCGGCAAGCCCTGCACCGCGCTTCACTGCGGGAGAGGCGTCGGGACTTTGCTTGCGCGTATCTCCCGCCTGACCGAAAGCTCGGGGAAATGTCGAAAGCCGCCGCGCCCGCTCTCGCCTCGATTTTCACCCTGCCCTGCCTCGCCCTCGCCGACCTCGCATCAGCGTTCCTGACCGATCCTTTTATTTTCGCGCCTGCCCTCGCCTGCGCCTCAGTTCTGGCAGCCGCTTTCCGATAAAAAAAGGCAGCTCGTTGCAGAACTGCCTTATCGCTCACTCATGAGGGGAAAGCCACCAAAAGAATACTAAGCGCCCCGTAATGATGGGTTACCATCCCTCCGGGCAGGTCTATGAGAACGTAACCTTTAGAAACGTCATTAGAAAATAATTGAAGGAACAGGTCATAACCCCTCTGCTGGTCAGGTCTATTAAAACGGGGTTCATCATGAAAAAGAGTAAAGAAATCATGATTCGTCATCATCCCTTTGCAAGGCTGTTCTCTTAGAACCAGGCAGGACCATAACTATTGTGTATCGCACAAGGGCGAGGCACAAACCCTCTGGTCTGGTCTGCGACATGAGAAAAAATGGAACGATACGAGGCTGTGTTATTCTCCGCCTCTCTTCTCCTTTGCTCTCGCCTTTTCCATCCTTTTCCCCCTTTGCTCCGTGCTCAGCGCGTCGGAACCGTTGTCGCTTCTGCCGTCATGGGGTCACGCCTTCCTGCCCCGGCTGGGGGCGCAGGTATCTGCGT
Organism: uncultured Mailhella sp.; assembly: GCF_963931295.1. Taxonomy (NCBI): domain Bacteria; kingdom Pseudomonadati; phylum Thermodesulfobacteriota; class Desulfovibrionia; order Desulfovibrionales; family Desulfovibrionaceae; genus Mailhella; species uncultured Mailhella sp. The sequence continues at coordinate 417,713 of NZ_OZ007001.1, forward strand.
TCAAAATCCGCCGCCGACATGGGGCGACCGTAGTAGAAGCCCTGTCCGATCACGCAGCCTTCCGCAAGCAGGGCGTCGATCTGCGCCTGCGTCTCCACGCCTTCGGCAACGCAGGTCATGTTGCGCACCGCGCACAGCCGCACGATGTCGCCCACGAGGGCGCGTCCCACGGCGTTGTGCGACAGGCCGCTGATGAGACTTCTGTCGAGCTTCACGGTATCGAAGGCCACGTTGGCGAACACCGAAAGATTGGCGTAACGCGTGCCGAAGTCGTCGAGACCGAAGCGCACCCCGAACGGACGAAACCCCGCCATGGCGCGTTCGAGCGTGCGGTTTTCCAGATCGCCGGCGTTTTCGGAAACCTCGATTTCGAGCAGGTTCGGCGAAATATGCGGATACCGGCTGAACAGCGCCAGCACCGAACCCGGCGCCGAGGCGCTCAGCATGGTGGCGCGCGAAAAGTTCACGGAAAGCGGCAGCACCTTCCAGCCGCGCACGCGCCAGTTTTCCATGGTGGAGAGCGCCAGATTGAGCACGTGCAGATCCACCTCGCGGATGACGCCCGTGCGTTCCAGGGATTCCATGAACAGGGCGGGCGCAATGACGCGGCCCGAACCGTCGAGGCCGCGCACCAAGACTTCCGCGCCCACGAGATCGCCGGTGCGCATGTTCACCTTGGGCTGAAGGTAGATGGTAAAGCTCTCCAGTCCGGCCGTGCCCGCCACGGCGGGCCCCCGCACGCCGTGCGCGGACTGCCCCTTTCCGTCGGCCGCAGGCTCCAGCTGATTGCAGAGCATGATGGTGCGCGCCTCCTTGACCAGCTTGTCGCCGGAAAAAAGACCTTCCGACCAGGAATAGCCGAAGCGCAGCTGGCCCGGATATCGCCGCTGCAGCAGGGACTGCGCTCTCAGCACCCGCGCGAGGAAAACGTTCTGGGTGCTGTTGGCGCACAGGGCCACGAATTCGTCGCTGCGGGTGCGGAACAGCAGTTCGCGACCGAACACGGCGCTCAGCGTTTCGGCAACGTACAGGATGCGCCACGAATTCCGTTGTCCCACGCGCCGCCGCGGCTGGGACGCCCCGGGAATATCCAGAATGAACGCCCCCAGAGAACTATAGGCGTCGGACGTGAGCAGACACACCTTGTCCATGTAGGCGCGCAGATTCTGCAATCCGGTGAGCGCGTCGCGCATGCCGGAATCCCGCCCCTGACCGGACACGCGCAGCGACCGTTCCAGATACGGCATGAGCACGGCGAACAGACCGTCGCCTTCCATGCGGGCCCGCGGATTCTCCACGCAGAGCAGACCGTCGGGCTCGCCGTCTTCCGGCGCGAGGGGGAACACGGCATAGCTCCAGCGGTCGCCCCTGCTGCGCATGTGCAGGGGCGCGTTCTCGCGCAGGGCGCGCCAGCACATGGGAATCTTGTCGAGAGGCACGTCGGAAAACTGCTTCTTCAGACTGCGGCGGCCGTCGTTCACCCATTCGTGGGTGGCGCGCACGCTGCGGCCGTCGTCGACGAGGGCGAGGGTATAGACTCTGTCCGCCTGATAGTATTCTCCCAGATTCCGCAGCACCTCCGCCATGACGACGTCCGGGGACTCGTCGAGCAGCAGGGCTTCCAGACAGGCTATGGCCGTATTCTTGCCATTGTCGGAGAGGCGGCGCGCCGGTTCGACGTTACGCACGTCCTCCTTCGGAAACACGGACTGCGCCGGGCGGGCGGCGACGTCGCTCTCAACGGCGGAAACCGCGTGGTCGGCATGGTCGGTATGGTCGGCCGAGGCAGCCGCCGACGCAGCCGCAGCGGAAACCAGGGCCGCCATGCCGGGAAGCGGAGCGCCGAGGGCCGCGTTGCCCACGGCCGGAGCGGATGCCGTCGCGCCGGGGAACGACGCGCCGAGAGGCGAAGTTCCGGAGGCTCCGGGAATCGATGTTCCGTGGGCGGCAGCGGCCGCAGGGGCCGAGGTTCCGGAAGCCGAAGCAGACGCGAGAGCCGGTGATCCGAGGGCGCCGTGGGACACGGCGGCAAAAGTTCCGGGAGCAGCATGGGGCGCAGGAGCCGAAGTTCCCGCCCCCGCAGGGAGCGTTGCATCGGAAGTTCCGGGGGCCGCCGCGCCCGCGGATGCCGACGCCGCATCCGGCGCAGACTCCTCTGCCGGAACGGAAGCCGGAACCTCACCGCCGGACGCCGCATCCCGCACGACCGACGCCGAAGCCGCGGATTCCGCGCCCAGCGGCAGCCCGTCCGACCGCTCGGGCTGGAACGGCGACAGATCGTCAATGAACACAATCACGTCCGAAGGCTCGTTTTCCCATTCGCCGCACATCTGCTCGGCTCGCCGCACCAGCGCCTCGTAGTCCGTTCCGCAAAGATCGGCGCAGGCCACCGCCGCCACAAAACGCGGAATCATGGCCATGCCGCAGTCAAACAGCGCCTGACGCACAAAGGCAAATGCTTCGTCCATGCGCTGCCGCGTCACCACCCGCGGCGCGGCGTCGGAACGAAACACCGTAAACGCGTCCTCGCCGTGCTCGCCCATCACGCAGTCGGAACCGAGCAGCAACGAAAACGCCATGAAAATAAATCGACGACGGCGCGCCGCTTCCGGCCCGGACAGACCAAGCACCCGCACAAACGCCAGCAGATGCAGCGGAAAGCCCCCGGTCTCCAGCACGTTTTCCGCCAGCCTGCGGGCCATGTCGCGCCCGTAGATGCCGTGCACCGGCAAATCGCTTGAGCTGCGCACCAGCGACGCTTCCCGCGCATGCCGCCGTTCCGTGTCCTGCAGAAAGCCGAAGGCCTGCACGTCCCCGGAAAGCGGATTCTGCGCCAGATGCGCCGTGTACGACAGCCAGCGCACCATGCCGCCCTCGTCCACGCGACGATATTCCCGCGTCACCCACTCCGAGCCGTGCGCAAACGCCTCCAGCAGCGCATCCCGACCGAACACCGACAGAAATTCATCCCTGTCCTCCCGCCGAAACAGCCGCTTCTTCTCCCACTTCAGGAGCTCCATGCAGCTCACGCCGCGCAAATGCTGCGTAAACGTCCGCCCTTCCGACCAGAGCGCCTCCACACGGTCACGCGTCAGATCAAGCCGCAGATAGCAGAACAGATTCGGACGCAGCGCCTCCCACAGCCGCTCCCGGCCGGATATCCCTCCGCCCGAAAGCACGCCCCCGGAAAGCGGTTCCGCAATGCCTATCACCTTGAGCGGCCGCCGATCCCCGTCGGGCAGCACCCGATAGTACACCGAAAACCACCCGTATCGACGACTCATCTTGTGCCGCAGAATGAACGCTCCGCCGCCCGCAGGACGTCCGCCCAGCATGTCGCGCGCAAAAGCCCGGAACCGGGAAACGGAATCCGGATGCACCCACCTGCGCTCAATCAGGCCTTCCGGAAAATTCTCCACCCGCATGGACGACGCGTTCACTCGACGCCGACTGTTGAACAGCACAAATCGACGCGACGACACGTCCAGTTCCCAGAGCACGCGCGAACCGCGATCAAGCGCCAGCTTCAAAAGCTCGCTCTCTTCCTGAAGCGCGTCCTCGCGCTTGCGCGCTCCTGAAACATCCCGCACCAGCGCCAGCATCGACACCCTGCCGCCGGACGCCGGCATGCGCGTCACCCGCGCCCGACACCAGCGCCATACCCCGTTGCGCAGAAAACGATGCTCGTATTCCACCCCGCGGCCGCTCGCCATGCTCTCGCGCAAAAGCCGCTCGTATTCGGGCACGTCGTCGGGATGAATCCCGGAAAACGACGAAAGATCACACGGCAGCGCCACGCTTCCCGGCTCCGCGCCCAGCATGCCCAAAAGCGCAGGACTCGCATACACCACGCTGATGTTCTCCTGCACTTCCAGCAGCGCCACGCCTTCTTCCATGTGCTCAAGCAGCGCCTGAAGCTGAACAGGCGCATACGGCAGCACTTCCGTCTCGTGCTCGCCTTCTTCCGACTCCTCCCCGCTGCTGATGTGATACCTGTTGCGCCCCTCCGCCTTGGCCTCGTACAACGCCGCATCCGCACGCTCGTACAGCTTCTCAAACGCCCGCGTCTCCCCGGACGCTATGTACACCCCAACGCTCGAACTCACATGCAGCGTCGGATTCACGCCTATCGAAAACTGCAGCGCCTCACATATGCTCCGCGCCTTCTCCCGCGCACTCTCCTCCGTAATCGGACCCGAAATCAGCGCAAAAAACTCGTCCCCGCCAAGACGCCCCACAATGTCCGTCGCCCGAAAACACCCCGACAGCGCCTTCGCCGCCAGACGGATGACCTGATCCCCGGCCTGATGCCCCAGCGTGTCGTTCACCTGCTTGAAATTGTCCAGATCAACAATGAACAACGCACACATGTCCCCAGGCTGCATGTGCCGCAAACACTGCTCAATGTAGTCCGTCGCCGTCTCACGATTCAAAAGCCCGGACAATACATCCCGCGAGGCGCGCTCCGCCAGTATCTTCAACTCGCGCCAGTATTGAAGATCTGATAAATGAAATCCGCTGCCTATCGTCATATCCGCAACGTCCCTGCCTTAAAAACTCCAAACCTGAGCTTTTCCACTATCCACCCCCCTTCCCCCACTGTCAAGAATCAGAAAAATCAATCGCCTCAAATCGCTCAGTAGAAGGGGGCAGACCGGAAATTGAATGGAAGGGGGACAAGATTTTTAAAAGGCAACGCCGTGCAACATCATGGGCGGCAGCCGACATTCCGCGCCGCTCTTTGTCCGGCAAACGTCACCCCGGCATAAGCGCTGAATCGAAAAAAAAAGAGAGGAAGACGCCCCACTCTCGGAACACTTTCTATATATCTGACGAACGCCCCGGCGTCCTACACATCCCGTTTGCGCAAGACACACTATACGGACTGCGGGACTTGTACGACGGGCATTGCGTTTAACGGCGGGAGTGAATCCCGCCTGCTTATGCCCGTCGGCCGGGCTCCTGACGTCGCCCGGGGCCCCAGAGCGTTGAGAAAAAGCCTTCCGACAGGCATTCTCCCCGCCCCGGCGACTGAACCGAAAATCAATTCCGCCACGCCGTGCCGATTACTTCTCCAACAAAAATCTGGAAATTTCTTCCTTACTCACATTGACTCCGGGCACGCCGGAATCAATGTCGGCCACCGCAGGGGGGGGCGCGGCAGCGCACACCTGCACTGAGACCGCAGACCGAACAGCGTTCGCCAAGCACTCCGCCCGCTGCGGACATGACCTTTTTGCCCGACCGCAGCCATAGGCAACGCGCTTTGCCTGCACGCTCCTGTCCTGCTGAAGCAGCTTTAGCTGCGAAGCAGAATCAGGGGGGCGCGGGGGGAATTATTTCTGACCTCGCAGGAATAGTTCTGCCACAACATCCCGTTGACGCAAGACACACTGTACGGCCTGCGGAACTTGTACGACGGGCATTGCGTTTAACGGCGGGAGTGAATCCCGCCTGCTTATGCCCGTCGGCCGGGCTCCTGACGTCGCCCGGGGCCCCAGAGCGTTGAAAAAACGCCTTCTGCCTTCACTCTCCCCTCGCCCTTTGCTTCGGACATAATCTTCCCGTTCACCCTGTCCTGCTGAAGCAGCTTTAGCTGCGAAGCAGAATCAGGGGGGCGCGGGGGGAATTATTTCCCCCGCATGCCTTTCCTGCATTTTCTGCCTTTAGAAAGCGGTGAGGGCGTAGAGGAAGAGGTCGAGGACGGAGGTATAGCGGGAGAAGCCCTGGGGGATTTGGAACATGGACTGGGCGGCCTGTTCCGCGACGATATTGGTGAGCCAGGCGGCGCCGCCGTGGGTAGCGTCGGTTTCTTCGGCTCTGACGTGCATGGGGAAGGGGGAGAAGGCCTCGTTTTCCCAGACTTCGACGGTGAAGCGTCTGGTGGAGCCCATGAAGCCGGCCTCGAAGACGTTGCGTGTTTTTCTGACGGAGTAGCCCTGCCAGTTATCCTTTCCTATGGGGGTAACTTCCTTTTCCTGGAGGCTGATCATGCCCATGCTCTGGGGCATGACGGCGGCCGCGGCGCTTTTGACGAGGCTGCGCCAATCGCGGGGGTCTCCGGAGACGGGAATTTCGACGTAGGCCTTGAGGCGCTGGGAGAGCACGCGGAGCATGTGATTGCGGCTGTCGATGAGGAGCGTGAAGGCTCCGGCCTTGCCGAGGTCGAGGTCGAGTCTGGAGTAGTGGCCGGAGGACATGGCGGCTCCGCAGGCATGCACGGATTTGCCGTCGATGCGGTACTGGACGTCGGAACGGAAGTCGGCGTAGGCGGCGGCCCAGGCGGAAGGAGCGCAGATTCCGAGGCACAGGCACAGGGCGCACAAAAGGCGCGCCGCACGTTGAAGAGCAGGCATGATTATTCTCCGAGGGCGGGCATGGACATGTCGATGCCGGAATAGCCGTCCATGAACACCGTCTGCATGGGGCTCACCACGTCGGGCAGGCCCGAGTAAAGATTGTGACCGATGAGACGCCACCGATAAGCGCTGCCGGAAAACACGGGGCGATACACGAAGCTGAACGACGAGCCGCTGTTGCTTTCCCAGGCGTCGCGGGAATCGACGCGGTACTGATCCTGCGGCAGGAAGGGGCAGCCTTCGCACAGTTCGCCGTCCACGGCCTGCATTTCCAGCACCATGTATTCCAGGTTCTGAGCTGCGCCCGACACCGTGCCCTGAAACGTGATGGTGCCGTCCGCCGCGGCCTCGGCGCTGAGCGAGGCAAAGGAAAATTCATCGCGGGAGTAGTCGGGCACAGGATCGCCCTTGCGGCCGCATCCGGCGACGACGAGCGCCGCGCACAGCGCAATCAGCGCAAACCAGGCTCCTGAAAACACGAAACGACGTTTCATAGCAATCCTTGATGACATGCCCAAAGGCATGCCGCTTGTGCCGCATCCTTGCCGGGGAGGCGGTCGTTTTTCTGTCTGCGCCGAAAAGAGGCGCGGAACTTGTTGTCCTGTCGGCTCCGAACCTTCCGGCAGGAGCGCTTCTGCCCCGGAACTTCGGCGCGGAGCATGGTTTCGTTTCTGCCGCCTGCCCGGCGCGGAAGCCTTGCTGATCCGGGCCTCTCCGGCGGAGAACATGTTTCTGCCCCCACCGGAGGCCGAACGTCCTGCCGCATCGGAGCTTCGACGCTGAGCCCTTTCTGCTCCGAATTCCCGGGCGCGAATCCCGGGCGCGGAACGCTTTCCGCCTCGGGACTCTCCGGAGGGGAACGCCCTCCGCGTCAGGACAGCCCGGACGCGGCGCGCTTCTGCTCCGAATTCCCGGAGATCAGCGTCAGGCCGGAGCCCCGGACGCCTTCTTTCGTCCGCGGCGGCGGGGAGCCTCGGCGGCGCCGGAAGCCTTGACTGTCTGCGCTTCGCTGGTCTGCGCCTCGCCTGTCTGCGGGGCGTTTTCCTTCGCGGCATCGGCCGAAGCTGCGGAGTCAGGCGCGGCGGCCTTGTCCTTTGCGGGCGCGCCCCAGAGCATTTTCCAGTCGGAGAGCAGGCGCAGCGCGTCGAGAGGCGTCATGGCGTCGGGATTCACGCTGCGCAGCGCCTCCAGAAGCGGATGTTCGGGCGCGGGCTGCGCCGGAACGGCTTCACGGGCCGGAGACGGTTCCTGCATCGGGGCGGGCTTCACGGTTTTACCCTTTGCCGGAACAATGTCCAGTCCCGGGAGCACGGCGGCTTCCAGCTTCGCCACCCGCGCCTTGCCCCGCGCTGCCTCAAGCTGCGCCAGAATCTCCCTCGCGCGCTGCACCACGGAAGCCGGAACGCCCGCAAGACGCGCCACTTCAATGCCGTAGCTGCGATCGGCCGGGCCGGGAATGAGACGGCGCAAGAACACGATGTCGCCGTTCCATTCGCGCACGGCAATGTTCATGTTGCACACGCCGGGCAGCGCTCCCGCCAGCGACGTGAGTTCATGATAGTGCGTGGCAAAGAGCGTGCGGATGCTCCCCCCTGCCCGCCGCGCGAGTTCCTCCACCACGGCCCAGGCCAGCGCCAGACCGTCGAAGGTGCTCGTGCCGCGTCCGATTTCGTCGAGAATGACCAGACTGCGCTTGTCCGCCTGACGCAGAATGCGCGCGGTCTCCATCATTTCCACCATGAACGTGCTCTGCCCCTGCGCCAGGTTGTCCGACGCGCCCACGCGCGAGAAAATGCGGTCCACCAGGCCGATGCGCGCCTGCGCCGCAGGCACGAACGAGCCCATCTGCGCCATGATCGCAATGATGGCCGTCTGACGCAGCACCGTGGACTTGCCCGCCATGTTCGGCCCCGTGATGAGCACCAGATGCCGACTCGCGTCCATGGAAAGATCGTTGGGAATGAACGACGCCCGCCCCGTGACGGCTTCCACCACCGGATGCCGCCCCTGACGAATGACGATTTCCTGACTTTCGTCGAGTTCGGGTCTTGTCCAGCCGTTGCGCTCCGCGCCTTCGGCGAGCGACTGCCAGTAGTCGAGCCAGGAGAGACGCGCGGCCATGCCCACGAGTCTGGGGCGGGAGGCCGCCACCTTTTCGCGCAGCTTCTGATAGAGCGCGTATTCCAGACTCTTGCGCCGTTCGGCGGCGGTGAGCATTTTTTCCTCAAGTTCGCGCAGGGCGGGCGTGGTGAAGCGCTCGCTGTTGGCAAGGCTCTGCCGGCGCTGAAAATAATCGGGAATCTCGGCCTGCTGCGCGCGCGAAAGCTCGAAGTAGTAGCCGAACACGTGATTGTAGCCCAGCTTGAGCTTGGGCATGTTGTTCTTTTCCTGCTCTTCGCGCAGAAGATCCTGAAGACGTCCTTCGCCGTGCTCCACAAGATCGAGCAGTTCGTCGAGGGCGGGATCGTAGCCCTGACGGAACAGGCCGCCTTCGGTGATCTGTGGCGGCAGATCGTCGCGCAGGGCCTTGGTGAGCAGATCGGTGATGTCTTCGAGCATGTCCCATTTCTTCAGCAGGCGCTGAAGCGCCGCGGGCAGGAGCACGCCGCGGCGGTCGTCGTCGGTGGAGAGTCCCTGTTCAGGGAGCGCCAGCGCCGCACGCACCGCAGGCAGGCAGCTCAAACTCTCGCGCAGAGCCGCAAGATCGCGCGGCTGGCAGCGGTTGAGCGAAATGCGCGTGGACAGCCGTTCGATGTCGTACACGTTTTCGAGCGCGTCGCGCAGGGCGCGGCGCACGTCGGCGCGCTTCCAGAAGAATTCCACCACGTCCTGCGTCTCGGCAATGGGTTCCAGCCGACGCCAGGGGCAGCGCATGCGTTCTTCGAGCAGACGGCCGCCCATGGGGGTGCGGGTGTTGTCCATGACGGCCCAGAGCGTGCCTGCGCCGCGTTTGCCGTCCATGCGGCAGAAGAGTTCGAGATTGCGTTCGGTAATTTCGTCGAGAATGAGATAGCGGCCCTTGTCCAGCGGACGGAACGGCGCAAGCTGCGCCGGATCGCGTTTCTGCATCTGCTCAAGATAGGCCACGAGCGCGCCGCAGGCCTGCATGAGTTCGGGACTTTTTTCCAGACCGAGGGCGGCTTCTTCCTGCACGTGCTGGGCGGCGAGCACGCGTTCGCGCGCGCCTTCGAGCTCGAAGTGACTGCGCACCGGAACCCGCACCACCTGCATGCCGGGCAGGGAGTTCAGCGAAAGGGGAATGTCGCCCTTGTCGGGCATGAGCAGCTCGCGCGGAGCCATTTTGAGGGCCCACTGCTTGAGCTCCTCCTCGCGCGAGGACTGAATGCCGGTCCATGCGCCGGTGGACACGTCGAGCCAGGCAAAGCCGCCCGCCCCGCGCGAGGCGTTCCAGAACAGCGCGCCGAGATAGGTGTGGGCCTTGGCTTCGAGGTTGGCGTCTTCGAGGGCGGTGCCGCTGGTCATGACGCGGGTGACCGCCCGCTTGACCAGTCCGCGCGCCTGCCTGGGATCTTCCATCTGATCGCAGAGGGCGATTTTGTAGCCCTTGCGCACAAGCACGCTGATGTAGTTTTCCGCCGCGTGCCAGGGCACGCCGCACATGGGCACGCCGCCCTCGTCGCGACTGCGGCTCGTAAGGGCGAGTTGAAGTTCGCGCGAGGCTATTTCGGCGTCTTCAAAGAAAAGTTCGTAGAAGTCGCCCATGCGGTAAAAAAGCAGCGTATCGGGATAATCCTTTTTGATTTCCAGATATTGCCGATACATGGGCGTAAGTTTCGGTGCAGTGTCGCTCATGGTGCTCTCGACGAAGGCCCGGCGCGTGTCAGTGGGGGCGCGGGCCGGGAATGCGCGCCGATCTGCGCTCCGACCGCGGATGCGGGGAGCGGTTCCGGAACGTGGGCCGGGAAGGCCTGGCCGGGGGCCTGTCCCAAAGGAACCCGGGAGCGGCCGACGCCGGAAGCGCGGGCCGGGGCTCAGGCCGGAGGGGCGGCCCGAGAGGCCGACGCCCGGAAATTCGGTCCCGAAGGACGTTTTGCCGAGTCCGAAGCTCCGAGGCGCTGTCGCGCGGGGGTCTGCCGCGAGTCGGACGCGGGCCGAGGACACACGCCGGAGGCTCGGGCCGGGAGCTGCCCCGAAGGCCGGAGGAACGCCGACGCCCGGAAATGTGCTTCGGCGCGCAGGGCTCCGCGTCAGGGCCACCCGGGGGGCGACCGGGGAACAGAGTCTCAAGGCGCGACTCCGGGGCCTGCCTGCGGGCGGGCCGGGGACAATTGCCGCAGGACTCGGCGACCGGCGCTGCGGCTCCGGGAATGCCGACGCGCGGGGCCTGCCCTGTTCCGAGGGAACCGGGAATACACGCCCGAGAGGGGCGGAATGCCGACGCCGGGAACGCCGGCGGGACTCAGGCCGGAGCAGCCGACTCCGGGGGCTCACGGCCAAGGCATCCCCCCAGGGAAACCCGGGAGACCGCCCGAGGGCGATCCAGGCTCGGCCCGGGAAGCGGGACGCACGCCCGGGGGGAAACATCAACGCCGAAAAGCTCGGGCAAACGCCCGAAGCTCCGAAGCTCTGCCCCCTTGAGGGCCTGCCTTTGCCGCGGGACCGGACGGGGCGCACGCCCGAAGATTTGCTTCGGCGCGCGGGCCTCCGAATTCAGAGCCTGCCGAGGGGCGACCGGGGGCAGGGTTTCAAGGCTCTGACGACCGGAGCCACCGCGTTGATTCAGGTTCCCGAAACGCCTCTCCGAGACGCCGAGGCCGGGGCAGCAGACCAGAAGAACCGCAGCCCGAGGGCGGCCCGGAAGAAGTCCAAACCGCTCCCAAAACACCGGAGCAGCATTCCCTGCCCCGGGACTTTCCGAAAGCGAAACACCCTGCCCTGAATCCGCGGCCGCGTCAAGCCGTCCGCCGTCAGGCGTCCGCAAGAAGCGCAGGGAAAAAAAGCGCACGAAACAATCCTGTTCCGTGCGCCTGCCTGACTGTTATTCAGCCGCGTTCTGCGCAGCTTCGGCCCGGGCTTCCGCTTCCTTGGCGCGGGCTTCGGCGTCCTTCAGATTCGCCGCCGCTTCCTTCAGCTTCGCTTCCGCTTCCTGAAGAGAGGCTTCCAGCTTCTGCTTTTCCGCCGTCATCTTGTCAAGACGCTTCTGAAGCGACGTCGCACGACGACGCGCCGCAGACGCGCGACCCGAAAGAGCCAGCCTGTCCCAGATCAGCATGAGCAGCACCACCGCCGCGCCCAGCGCAAAGCTGATGAGCAGCAGCGCATAACGCGGAATCGGCGCCGTGGTGATCGCCGGCGCAAACATCGGATCCACCTTCAGCGAAACCGCGTCGGAGAACAACGGCTGGTTCTGCACAAAGAGCATCATGACCACGAAGAACAGCAAAACCAGCAGAAAAACTTTGATATAGCGCATGACGTCTCCTTATCGCAGCAGCACACGCGGAAAAAAGGTTCAGGCAGATTGCCCCGCCAGCCTGGCAAATACCGGCGCCATGCGTCGACGGGTTTCCACAAGAGCTTCAGGGATGACCCGCACATCGTCAAGCACAGCCATGAAGTTCGAGTCGCCGCTCCAGCGGGGAACTACATGCATGTGCATGTGCATGCCTATGCCCGCTCCCGCGGCTTCCCCAAGATTCAACCCCACGTTGATGCCCTGAGGATGACTCAGCTCCCGCAACACGCGACAGCTCAGCTGCGTCACCGCCATCAGATCGGCAGCTTCCTCCGCAGAAAGCTCCGTGATGTCGCTGACATGACGATACGGTATCACCATCAGATGACCCGAGGCGTACGGATAACGGTTCAGCATCACAAATACATGACCGCTCCGATACACGATAAGCCGTTCTTCATCCAGCGCCGGATCCTCCGGCGCGCAAAGCACACACCCATCATGACACTTCGGCCCGAGAATATACTGCATTCTCCAGGGAGCCCACAGATTTTTCATAAAGGTCATCTCCTTTTGACACACTAGCACAGCACTACCGCACGGGCAAGTGCCCCCACTCAATCATGCCCGACGGAATGCAAAAAAAAAATCGTTCCAGAACCCCCGTACTAAAACATAACACCGTCAACAGGCAACCCCCTCCCCCCTCCAATAAAGACAGAAAGGCAGAAAAGGCAGGAAAGACAGGAAAGGCATGCGGGGGAAATAATTCCCCCCGCCCCCCCTGTTTCCGCCGACGGCTTCGCCCTCGGCGGGGCGCTGGCGGTAAGGCAGGGCGCGTTGCCGAAGATGACGGAAGTGCGGAAAGGCTGGAACTGCGAGGCTCGGGCGCGCCTGGCGGGCGCTGTTCGGGCTGCGGACGCAGTGCAGGTGTGTCCTTACGGACCCACCTGCGGCGGTCGATTCCTGTCCGGCCTGCGCCGGGCAGTCGTGAGCAAGAAAGGATTGCAGGATGTTGAGGGGAGAAAAGAAAAGTCCGGGCAAAAAGCGTCGTCACGACTTGCTGAGGGACGTGACGGGGCGTCGTTGATGGCCGGCCCTGTTTAGACTGTTCCGCCTCTCGACTGCGCCTTCCTGAAAAACAAAAAACCGCTTTCCGCAAAACGGCGGCAAAGCGGTCAGAAAGCGAAGATGGAAGGGCTGGGCGACGAATGCGCCTCGACTTGAGTCTCCGGGCTTTTCTCTCCCCTGCCCGTCGGCCCCCAAAACAAAAGTTTTAGGAAAGGGGATGGGGGCGCGGGGGAAGGGGGAAAGCCCTTTTTCAAAAGGGGTTCCCCCTTCCCCCGCAAATCTCTCCCCCTCTCTTTAGAACGTAATTCTCAGGCCGAGGGAGAACTGGTGCATGCTGAGGGATTCGGCGCGGAGGCTGTAGCCGTTGTAGCCGGTTTCGCTGTCGCCGCTGAAGAGGTAGCGGTAGCCGAGGTCGGCGGAGATATTGGGGGTAAAGAAGTAGGAGCAGCCGAGGCCGACCTGCGCGGCGAGCTTGATGTCGGTATCGGAGGAGCCGAAGTGCTGGCCGTTGATATCGGCGCTGCCGCGGGTATTGGCGAAGAGGAGGCCGACGCCTGCGCCCACGTAGGGGGTGAAGTCCATGATGTTGGTGATGTCCCAGTAGCCGTTGACCATGAGGGTCTGGAGTCTGGATTCAGCCTCGCCGAAAGGAACGCTCTTATCGATGCGGCTGTTGTAGCCGTATTCGATTTCGGCGCGCAGGGGAGCGCCGTAGAGCACGCTGAAGTCGTAGCCGCCGGCGATGGAGAATCCGGCGATGCCGCGGGTGCTGTCCTTGGAGCCGGAGCCGCCGGGCGCGGTCACGTTCCAGTCGGTGCTCTGGAAGCCTGCAACAAACTTGGGAACGACGTAGATGCCGGAATCTGCGGCCCTGGCTGCGCAGGGCAGAGCCATCAGCAGCGCGAGGACGGCGGCAAGACAAAACTTCTTCATGAGTATTCTCCTTGTCATGAGCAAGACGGGCGCGCCCGCCGAAAAAAGAGCGTATATTTCTCTGGATAGAGAACCGCGCCGGTTAAGTCAACAACACAAGGGATTGCCGAGGTTTTCGGGGCTTTTCGGGGAAAGTGGCGGCGGCCTTTTCCGGGAATGCGGCAAGGCCGGGGAAAGGCCGATGCGCTGACATGGGCGGATCGCGCCGTGGCGGTGAACAATATCATCGGAAGGAGCCGACGCGCGGCATGGGAGAAGGGTTGACCGCCCGGGAGATGGGGAAAACATCCCGGGGCGATGCGGGATTTGAGGCAGGATCGGCATGGGCGCGGGAGGTCGGCAGGCGTCGGGAACGGACGGGAGGTCGGCAGGCGTCCGCCGGAAGCCTGAGGGGCGGCCCGGGCGTCAGGAAGGCGGGTCGGTCACGGCGCATTCCAGGGCGTCCACGCGGCCGAGCCAGCCGCGGAGCTGTCCGCCGAGATCGGGATTGCGGCGGACGAGTTCGCAGTAGCGTCCCCGACGCAGGTGACAGATGGCGGCGGCGGTGTGCGCGTCGTTGCAGTGCCGGAAGGCGGAGCGCAGGCGTTCGTTCCAGGCGAAGCGGGGCGGGAAGCCCAGGGCCTGCCGGGCGGCGGCCGCGGCGTATTCCGGGCCCATGCCCACGGCGGTGTCGTAGAGCACCATGGCGCAGCGCGGAGGCACGTCGTCGAGGCGCAGCAGGCTGCCGAAGGCGCGGCGCACTTCTCCCGCGGATCGCGACGCCGAACGCGGATCAATGCGCACGCCGAAGCGGCCTTCGTGCCCGCTCACGGCGATGCCGCGTTCGCCGAGCAAAAGGAAGCTGCGCCCCTTTCCGGCAAAACCGGGGCCGCCCGCGGAACCCGTTTCCCAGCGGGACGTAAAACGATGCGCCTTTCTGAAAGATTTGTCCGTCATGTTGAACTCCTTTCACTGTGCTGGTCGACGCCGCGGCCCGGACTCAGCGTATTTCCGGCGGCCGCGGCCCGGACGCCGAGCGGGCTTTGACGCTTCTGCCTGACGAGCGCCCCGGCGTCTGTCATGTTTCTTTTGCACAGGACACGCTGTCTCGGCCTGCCCGGTCTGCAGGACGGAGACTGCCGCCCTGCGGACGCTTTCCTTCGCGGCCCTGACGCGGCGAGGCGCGGCGTCTTGACCCGAAAAGGCGTTGCGTTTACCGTGAATCGACTTTCATTCCGGCAGCCTTTCGTCTGCGCTCCCGGAACGACAACCGCAATCAAGGCAGGAGAATTATGCGAGCCGTTCAGCGCATTCTTGCAGCGGTCGTGCTGGCCGCTCTGGCTTTTTCGGCCGGATGTTCGTGGATCGGAGAAACCGCCGGTCGCGCCAAGGCCGGGGTGGAAAACGCCATCAGCGACACGAAGTCCGGATATCACAGGGGCTACGCCGAAGGAAAAAGCTGATCTTCCGCAGAACGCGTTGCGCGAGGCTCCGCGCGCGGAGCCGGATCGGAACAGCCGACAGCCTCTGCGCCCGCCGCCCCGCTTGCGGAAGCGACGTTCTGGCGAAGGCTCCCGGACGCGTTCCGACAGGCCGTGCGCGGCGCGCTTCCGGAGGCTTTCGGACGCGCAGTCGCGTACCTTCCTGCCGCCGCTCCCGGGCGCGACGCCGAACCGCGCGCCCGAACGCTGAAAAGTTGCGCCACGTTCAGCGATTCCGCACCGACGGGCAGCGCGTCGAGCAGAGCGTTGGCCCACACGTCTTCTGCTTCCGAGGCGTCGGCGGGGCCGCGCGCCCACGGATCCTCCATCGGACGCAGATGCTCTCTGGCGTCCCGAAGCTCGGCGCGCAGCGCCCGACGCGTTGCATTCTGCCCCTGACGCCGACAACGTTCGCTGCAAAACAGACGCCGCGCATTCGTCGATTCAAACCAGTTTCCGCATTCCTCAAACGCACACTTTTTCAACATTCCTTTCTCCTTTTGATGACAGGGATCGACGCCCCTGTTTGCCGACGCCATCCGAACCGGCCGCCGCGCTCCAAGGATTCCGAGGCTCCACCATCCCCAGGTCCCGGGGGTTTCCAAGTTCCCTCCGGCATTCCTACGGATTTTCACGCTCCGACGTTCTCGACGGCCTCTGGACACGCTTCGCCGTCGCTCTTCTCTCACGCGTCGAACATCCTTTCGCCCGCGTTCACGCCTCAGCTTCTCCGCCCTTCAAAAATCCCCTAGGCTCCCGGGACTTCCGGGGCAGGCATCTGAACTCACGTTTCCCTCTTCCCCGGCGTCGCCTTCTTTTTTCCGCCGTCCAGCCTGCGGCGCAAAAGCGACGTCGTGAGCCGCACCGGACCGCGATCCAGTCCGGCCACGGCTTCCGCTCCCAGCGACAACACGTCCTCCCTGCCCGCCGCCTCCCGCCACGCCGACAGAAATTCCCGCCGCTTCCAGGAAAGATCCTCTTCCTTCCAGCGGCACACCCGCTCCCATCCCCCGAGCTGCCGCACCACGAATTCCGTCGTCGGATGCAGTTTCGGCGTCCGCCAGAATCCGCACGAACGCACTTCTTCCAGCAGTCTGCCCCATTCCGCTTCCGCCTGAAGCGCAAGGTTCCTCTCCCCGCGCACCGTGCCCGTCCGGGCGTCGAGCTCCCGCTGAATCAGCGCAAACGGCGGCAGACTCCCAAACCGCACCGATTCAAAGCCGCAGCCCCGCACCACCGACAACACCGCGCTTCGACAATCCTCCACGCTGTACGCCGACATCAGCACCAGCCACAACGTTGCAGTATCCTCATCAAGCTCCGCGCTGTAATTCGAGGCAAGCATCCGTATCAACCGCATTTTTTCTTCCGCATCCCTGTTCACGCGCGCCCCTCCCGAAACGTCGCCGCTCCTTCAAACCGTTCCAGCGCCCGCCGCGCCGCTTCCTCGTTCCGCATCTCGCGCCCCTGCGTCCGCGACGCGCTGCGCATTCCCCGCTTCGCCTCCCATGCTCGCACCGCCGCCCGCCAGTCCCGCATCGGCGAGCCGCCCGCCTTCCAGCCCCGCGACGCGTAAAACTCCACAAATCCCCTGGCCGAAATTCCGTTGTTCCGCGACTCGCAGTACGCGCGCACCTCCTCTTCCGTCGGCGGACGACACCCCCCTTCCCCGGGAGGTCTTTTTTCCTGTTCCTCTTCCTCTTTAATCGACCCTCCGCTCAGGGTGTCCGCACGGTCGGACACGGTATCCGCACCCTCCCCGGGCCCGACATCCGCCGCGCCCGGCCCGAACAGTTCCGGATACCGTTCCCGAACCGCCCGGCGGATGCGCGACGACGACAAACGCTTCCACAAGCCCCGCAGCGACTGCACCAGCCGCGGCGACGTCGAGGCCTGATGCTTCACAAAATTCACCAGCCAGAGCAGCGTGCCGTCCTTCACCAGCTTGCCCGCGCGCTCCGCCTCGGCAATCAGCGCGTCCACAGATTCCGGCGACAGTCCCGTTTCGTAGGCCATGCGCCGCGTGGATACTTCCAGCACGCCGAGACTGTTCGTGTGCGGACACGTGATGAGGTACAAATACAAAAGTCGCCCTTCCGGGCCGAGTTCCTCCACGTAAGGGTCGTTCCAGAAGCTCATGCGCAAGGTTCTGTATTCCGCCATGTTTCCGACTCCTTGATCCGGGCGCTTCCCGTCCGGAACGATAATGCGGCCGATGTCGCCGCCCCGTTCGACAGCCGCAGCGATGGCGAAAGGTTCCGCCGCTGCCCCTCACGCCGACGCCCCCGGAGCGGCACGTCAGGTCCCGCAGCGTCCGGACTTCGCGGCGACGGCGTCCGTTGTTGAAGCTGACGCGGCTCCCCCGCCCCCTTTCGGAGACGAAGAAAACGCTTCCGCCATCGGCGCTTCCGCAGCGTTCAAGTTCCGCGGCCATCGCATGCAGGCCGCCACCGAAGACGCGCTGCGCAGAGTCGCCGTGCCGCGGCCGGTCGCAAGGCTCCGCAGCCCTTCTGATGCCGAAATTTCAGCCACGCTTCTGTTTTATCTACAAATGCAGACAAATGTAAAGCATAAAGTTTTACAAAAGCAGATTTTGCAAAAGCAAAAAAAAACAGGTATGCTGTCGGCATGAAACTCGTCGAGTCCGCTCTCAGCATTCTGGAAGAGGCGGTTGCCCGCGACTTCAACGGCAACCTGCGTGAAGCCGCGCGCTTTTTCGACATCTCCTATCAGACCATGTACGCATGGCTCAAGTCGAAAACCCGCGTGCCCTCTCTCCGTTCCATGGAGCCCGCCCTCGAAAAGCTCGGCGTGTCGTTCACTTCCCCGGAACGTGAAGCCGGTCGCCCCGTCTGCTTCGTGGACGCCGAAATCGTTCCCGCCGGAAAGAACATCCACCCCCCGGACGCCCAGGACTACTGGGCCGCCCCCCTCGTGGGCGAAGTCGGCGCAGGCCCCGGCTACATTCCGCAGGAAAAGGTCGAAAGCTGGTTCCTCGTGTACAAGTATCAGCCCGCCGTCATGCGCCGCCGCAACCTCCTCGCCGTCCAGATCGGCCCCAATTCCACATCCATGGAGCCCGTGCTCCATCCCGGCGACATCGTGCTCGTCGACAGGGACGACAGAAACGTCCTCACCCCCGGCCGCATGATGCTCGTCCTCGATCCCCAGGACGGCTCCGGCATGATTAAACGCGTCGCCGTCGAAGACAAGCACAACGGCGATTACCAGATCACCTACTATTCCGACAACGCCGCCGACAACCCTCCCCGCGTCCTCAGCCTCATGGACGACTTCGACGGCGACTGGCAAAAATCCATCGTCGGCCGCGTCATCTGGTCCTGGTCCGACGTCAGCCAGAAATAACAACGACGGGGCTGGTGTTTGCTATGCGGGGCTCCGCCCCGCGCCCCGCCGGGGGAAATAATTTCCCCCGAGCCCCCTTGATTTGTCCGTAGCGGATGCCGAAAGACCGGCGGGAAAAGGCCGCCGCGTCCCCCGACGCCACGCTCGCTTCTGAACAGCGCGGGGCCGGTTCGGCTTCGCGGGATGGGTTTGGTATGCGGGGCTCCGCCCCACGCCCCGCCGGGGGAAATAATTTCCCCCGAGCCCCCTTGATTTGTCCGTAGCAGATGCTGAAAGACCGGCGGGAAAAGGCCGCCGGGTCCCCGACGCCACGCTCGCTTCTGAACAGCGCGGGGCCGGTTCGGCTTCGCGGGATGGGTTTGGTATGCGGGGCTCCGCCCCACGCCCCGCCGGGGGAAATAATTTCCCCCGAACCCCCTTGATTTGTCCGTAGCGGATGCCGAAAGACCGGCGGGAAAAGGCCGTCGTGTTCGGCCTTCAACGCATCCGCCCTTCCCGGCTTCGCCCCTCCCTTCCTCCAACGCTCCGACATCGTCCGCCGCATCCCGTTCCGGCAAGCCTCTCCCCGCCCGCTCCATCGCCCGTCACCTTCAAGGTTACGTTCCCAACGGTTGCCCCTCCGCGCCTTCTGCGTTCCCCCAGTCCCCGTTTCTCGCGTTTCCCCTTTCTTCATCATACTCCTCCATGCCTCGCGCTCCCCGCATCCGCGGCACTCCCCGTCCCGCCTTTCCGCAGTCCCCCCCCTTCCGCCCCCCCGCCTCTTTCCTCCCGCCCCCTCTCACCCGAACGCCCGCATTCCCCGCTGCACTCGGCGTGCCTCTCTCCCGCCTCGCGCGCCTCCTGCGACACCCTCGCCCCGTCACATGCGATGCTCCCCGCTTCTTCCGCCGCTGCCCCATTGTTAGCGCCATCCTTCCAGTTTTCCCCACTGCTTCCCCTTTTGTTCCCGCTGTCGTTCACGCTCCGGCAGTTCTTTTCCTGCTGTATTTACAAATGCAGAATTTTTTATTGACTTGAAATCTGCATTTGTATAAATTCTCCACAGACACCGGAACAGGCACGCCTTCCGCTCGCCCTGTCCGTCGTCTTCAACCGTCAAGGAGGCTTCTCGTGACCGATTATCTTTCCGCATCCCAGCTCGTCATGTTCCAGCGCTGCGCCGAACAGTGGCGTCGCCGCTTTCTTGAGGAAGACTTCGCGCCCCCGGCGATTCCCGTCCTCGTCGGTCGCACCGTCCGCGAGGTCGCCCTCGCCGCCCTGCGCCGCAAACTCGATGCCGACGCC
This sequence comes from uncultured Mailhella sp., assembly GCF_963931295.1. Classification (NCBI taxonomy): domain Bacteria; kingdom Pseudomonadati; phylum Thermodesulfobacteriota; class Desulfovibrionia; order Desulfovibrionales; family Desulfovibrionaceae; genus Mailhella; species uncultured Mailhella sp. The sequence goes on from NZ_OZ007001.1 coordinate 437,602, forward strand.
TTCCCATCCCCCGAAGAACTCGCCGATCTTGCCGCCGACGCCTTCAACCGTCGCGCAGCCGAAGGCGTGTACGTCGCGCCTGAGGAGCTTTCCTCCGTCCGCGCTTCCCTCACCGATGCCAAAAACGCCGCGCTCTCCCTCGTCGCCCTCTTCCGCGCCGAACTCGTTCCCCGGCTCGATCCCGTGCTCGCCGATGAACGCGCTCTGCTCGACCTCGGCCTCCCCATGCCCGTGACCGTGAATCTCCACTGCCTCAACCGCAACGGAGAGGCGCATCACATCGCCACCGCCGCCAAACGCTGGAATCCCGACCGCGCCCACGCTTCGCCCGATCCCGCGCTCCGCCGCGAAGCCCTCCGGCAGCGTTCGGGCGCCGCCCCCGCTTCCCTCATCTGCGACGTGCTCGTCAGCACCAGAACGCCTGCCCTCCAGCGCATCGAAACCTCCCGCGCTCCGGGCGACCTGCTCGCCGTGATCCGCGCGTTCCGATTCATGCTGAACGCCGTCGACGCCGGCATCTTTCCGCCCGCCCCGCCCGAAAGCTGGATCTGTTCCCCGCGCTGGTGTCCCTATTTCTACTCCTGTTCCCATGTGCCCGCCCGGCGCAAAATCCTGCCCGTCGGCGTGCATGGCGCGAGGGGCCGCCTGCTCTCCGTCGTTCCGTAGGCCGCCGGGCCTCGATCAAATCACTCGTCACCTCTTTCAAGGAGCTCAGCCATGACCACCTTTCACGATCTTTCCCACGTTTCCGATCTGCCCCGGCATCATCCGTATTCCGCGGCGCAGGCCCGCGCCGTGGCGGAATCCCGAAGCGCCCTGCTCGCCGCCTCTTCCCTGCCCCGCGATGAATGTCTGGTGCGGCATCGCCTGCTGACGCTGTGTTCGGATCCGGGCTTTGCCGTGTTCGCCCTGTGCTGCGACGCCCCCACCCTCACGCTCGTCGAAACCGCCGCCCGCCTCTGGGGCAACCTGACCTTCGGCCTGCGCGAGCGCTCCTGCGAGGAGCGCGTCTGCGAACTGGAGGCCTTTGCCTGCGATCTGGAAACCAACGTGCAGGCCGTGCGCCGTTTCCGCGCCCGCCGTGCGGACGGACAGGAAAACGCCTTTCTGCTGGCCGCGCTGCTCGACGTGCTGCCCGCTCCACTCATGGCCGAAGCGCTGGAGCGCTGCCGCGCGGCGCTCTCGGAACCGAGCGCCGCGCCCACCGACGACACCACGCCCGACCCTGTTGCCGAAAGCGAAACGCCCGCGCCGTGCGAAGCCGCGCCGACATCCGAAGCCCCCGACATCTGCCGCAGGGATGAAGAAGCGCCAGACGAAGCGCCGTCGCAAAAGCGCACTCCCCGCAAAGCGCCGATCAGGGAAACGGCAGGCGAAGCGAAGGTCGACGCCGCCCCCGCAGGTTCCGCCAAAAAATGCGGCAGACCCCGCCGCGCTGCGGCCAGCGCGAGCAGCGCCCAGCCCGGGGCTCCCAACGAAACCGCAGCACATTCCGGCGCTGCCGAAGCGGAAAAAGGGCACGAGCCTGCGGCGGAAAAAAAGGCTCGACGCCGCTCCACGCCGGAAAACGAAAAAAACGCCGCGGAGAAAAACGACAAGGCAGAGATCAGCGCCGCGACTGCGGCACTCAAAGAGGGGAACAGCGCGCAGACTGACGGGACGACGGATGCCGCCCCGGCGGCAGCGGAGACTTCCGGCGAAGGCGAACAGCAGGAGCCCGAAGAAAAGCCGCAGGAAGCAGCCCCTGCCGGAGACCGGGAGGAGAGGCCCGCTGACGTTGCCTCCGACTCCGCTGCCTGCGGGGAAGAGAAGCGCCCGGAAGTCGAGGCGACCGCCGCAGTGCCGACGCCGTCGCCCGTGCTGCGCTACCGTCCGGAACTCATCGGATGCCCGGAACGCGGCCGCGACGTGGACACGCTGGAGTGCCACGGCTGCCTCCGCCGCAACGACTGTCCGGCCTACGCGTAAGAACTGACCATCGCCGGGCGCGCCTGCGCCCGGCTTCCGTTGTGCGGACAGGCCGACCATGGTTTCGCCCAAGCGTTCCGGATGCGTTGCCCCCAGGGCATGAATATGGAAACGCGGGCCCCGGTCGGACCTCCGCCGGCGTCATCACCCCGGCATTCGCCCGGAAACATGTTGTGATGGCTTCCATGGCGGACGAAAAGCCCCCGGATGCGCCGCCGGCACACGAAAGGAGCAAACGCCCTGCCGTTGCAGCAAAGTCAGCTCTTCGGCTTTTCCGACCATGCTTCAGGATAAAAGGCATGGAGACAATATCCGTGTCATAACAGACATTCCCTCTTCTCACAGATTTTTCAAGTACCAGTCCACCGTCTTCACTATGCCGGAATCAAAGTTTTCATCCGGCTTCCAACCGAGTTCCGTCATGATTTTTGTCGGATCGATGGCGTAACGCTGGTCGTGTCCCGGGCGATCGGAAACGAAGGTCATGAGTTCCTCATACTTCGCCCCGTTTTTGCGCGGTCTCTTTTCATCCAGCACGGCGCACACCTTGTGCAGGATTTGAAGATTGTTCCGCTCGTTGTGTCCGCCGACGTTGTACGTTTCGCCGCTCCGGCCCTTATGGAAAATGAGGTCGATGGCCTTGCAGTGATCGAGCACATAGAGCCAGTCGCGGATGTTCGAGCCGTTGCCGTACACCGGAATGGGCTCTTCTGCGAGACACTTTGAAATGATGACCGGAATGAACTTCTCGTGATGCTGCTTCGGGCCGTAGTTGTTCGAGCAGTTGGAAGTGGTCACGTTCATGCCGTAGGTGTGATGGCAGGCCCGCACGATGAAGTCCGATCCCGCCTTGCTCGCCGAGTACGGGCTGTTCGGCGCGTAGGGCGTGGTTTCGACAAAGTATCCCGTGGCCCCGAGCGTGCCGTACACTTCATCCGTGGAAATGTGATGGAAGCGTGCGTCCTCATAGCCGGGCTTCACCTTGCCGGGGGCGTCCATCCAGTGACGGCGCGCCGTCTCGATGAGCGTGAACGTTCCCATATAGTTGGTTTCCATGAAGGCGCGGGGCCCCTTGATGGAGTTGTCCACGTGGCTCTCCGCGGCAAAGTGAATCACGCCCCGGATGTCGTATTCCGTAAAAAGCCGCTCCACAAGCGCTTCGTCGCAGATGTCGCCCTGCACAAAGACATAGTTGGGCATGCCCTCGCACTCTTTCAAATTGTCGAGATTGCCCGCGTAGGTAAGCTTGTCGAGATTGACGACACGATACTCCGGGTATTTCGCGCAGAAATACGGCACGAAGTTGGAGCCGATGAACCCGGCGCCGCCGGTGACGAGTATGGATTTCATTTCTTTGTCCTGTATCCGTTATTTAACTCAGTCATAATGATTTTACCATCAACATGCAACAATCGCATATATTCTTTATATATAATAAAGAATAACATATTTCAAACAGAGATAATTCTTTTATAAATACTTCACGACTTGAGCATAATCAGTTTTATACATCTTACAAACTATTTTTATTTACTGTTCAATATGAATAATTTATATTCAATTTAAAAATAATGAACATAATCATGATAATTATAACAACAATAAAATTATTCATTATATCTGTGCTTCATTATCAAAAAATTATATCATTTTCAGATATAAATCATACAGCCTTCTTTCAAAATTACCACTTGGAAAAAATTTAAAAGGCAAATTAAAGAACAAAAAAAATAAGGATAAAAATTTAAAAAATGAAATCAATGAGATAATAAAACACAAGTAAATAAGTCCGTTGATGACCATCCCCTGTCATATCTTCTTCCCCCTCGGAACGATTGCATCCGAACGCTTCCCGACGTATCATCAGAAGCGTAACCATGAAAAAGACCCCTGCCGGGTCGGGTTCGCAGCGACGACTCCTCCTGCCGCGCTGCCGGGCCCGGCCCGTCCGGGAGAATTACGGCCGATCTGCGCTTCCTCCGGACACGCAGGCGGCCTTTTCTTTCGGGCGGGATTCGGCAGGAAAGACAGACAACGTCGGCCTGGTCGCCGCGCGTTCTGCCGGGATGAGAAACTCCGGCGCTTCGACGCCGCGTCGGAGAACGCCTCGCAACGACGTGCCTTCGGCGGACGACTTTGCCAGCGCTTCCGCCTCCGGCAGCGCTGCCCCGCCGAGCCTGACGCACTGGAGAGCAGGAACCGCGGACAACGACGCCTGTTTCGTCCGCAGCTCTCCGCCCAGAGACGGAGTCAGGGGCTGCCCGGGAACGGGACTCCCTTTTCCCCCTCCCCGACACGCAGCGCCATTCCGCCGTTTCCTCGTATACAGAAACTTCCCAGCTTTCGCGCTGTTGCCCGGAATTTCCCCGGCCTCGTCCCGCGCCGACCTTCTGGCTCGTTTCTCCATGCCAAGCCCCCGCGTCTCTTCCGCGGGATCCGGCGCGCCGCGAGTCTGCTCTCCCCGCCTCACGCTCCGCATCAGCATCCCAGATGCCTGCCTGATTCTTCACCGCCAGCAAGCCCATTCCCAAAAGACGCAACGCACCTCGCCCCTCCCTTCAAAAACAGCGCAATCTTCCTGAACAATTTCCCCGTCGCTCCCGTCCCGCGCCCCATCTCCTGCGCCCTGCGGCTCCCTCTGATTTCTTTCGCAACATTCGCGTTTCCCTCTTGACCCTATAGCCAGTAGAGGGTCTATGTCTAAACCGGACAGGAGCGCACAGAAAGACTTCCCGCCGCGTTCAGAGCACAACGCCATTCCTCGCGTAAACCAGGACCCACGCAGGCCGACGCCCTTGCCGTCGTGTCCGCCCCGCGCGGAAAAACGCGTTCTCTCCGAAGGATGAGAACCCTTTCACCACGCCGGGGCCGACGCCGCAGCTGCCTCCGGCTCCGCTCGGAAAGATCCGCGCTGCCGACGCATTCAGGCGCACGAAAAACGGCTCCCGACGATTCCGGAAGCGCGCCCGGAGCGTCCGAACGCCTTCCGACTCCCCGAATGCCGGACAGACCGCACGCAACCGGCATTCGGCGTTGCCGACGCCCTGAAGGCGCGGATCATTCTTCGGCAAGACTGGTCCGACGGGGCGGGCATGCGGCGAACCGCAGCCGTGCCTGAACCTGCGAGCGTCGCGAGACGCCAACCTTTTCACTTCGACAGCACAAGGAGAAACTCATGAAGATTCAGCAAATACGAAACGCCACGCTGCGCATCGAGTACGCAGGCAAGACCTTCCTCACGGATCCCTGGCTCATGGGCAAGGGCACGATGGGCGCATTCCGCATGCTCGGCAATCTGTTCCGCTGCGAGCCGGAAAAGCTGGACATTCCCATGCCCATGACCGAGCTGCCCATGCCCCCGGAAGACGTGCTCAGGGGCGTGGACGCCTGCATCTGCACCCACGTGCATCCCGATCATATCGACATGTCGCCGGACGGCGCCATCGGCGGCAGCCTCGACAAGAACATTCCCGTGTTCGTGCAGAGCATGGAAGACGCGCATGCCTTCGTGCGTTCCGGCTTCACGGATGTGACGGTCATGTACGAAAACAGCGAATTTGAGGGCGTGCATCTCGTGAAGGTTCCGGCCAGACACGGCACCAGAATTCCGTGCGGCCCGTCCTGCGGCGTGATGCTTCATCATCCCGCCGAAAAGACGCTGTATCTGGCGGGAGACACCATCTGGTACGACGCCGTGGAAAAGAACATCCGCACGTGGAATCCGCAAGTCATCGTGGTGAATGCCTGCGCGGCCGTGCTGCTCGACGAAGGACGCCTCATCATGGACGACGCCGACGTGGAAAGGACGGTGCGCGCCGCCGACGGAGCGCCCGTGGTGGTGAGCCACATGGACGCCGTGGCGCACGCCACCATTTCGCGGCCGGAAATGAAAAAGCGCCTCACGGAACGCGGCGTGTGGGACAAGGTGATCATGCCCGACGACGGCGAAACCCTGACGTTCTGATCGCGCCGGGCAAAGATTCGGGCAGCCGCAAGGCGCGGGTTCGGCAGAAGTCGCCCGGCGGCCCGACGACGGCGTGGCGGACGTCAGTTCCCCGGCCTCCCAGGCCAAAGGCCCGGCGAGACGCCCAGGAGCCGGAACAAAAAACGCCCCTCCCATGACGGACGAGCGGCGGCCAGCGACCGAGGAACGAAGGCAGCGGCCCGGCCACCCCGGATTCGGCGGCCTGACGGCAGGCGCGGAATTTCTCATGGCCATCACGCGACCGCCAGTCGGCAAAAGGCTGCCTCTCCGATGACCGGCAACGACCCGCCCTGCGAAAAGCGTCCGGCCGTCTCATGACGCCTGCCCGAAGCCCGACTGACGCCCGACCGGCAACCAGCGCCGCAGGAACGACGAGGCGACAAGGGGCCCGAGTGAGGGAAGCCACGGATCCCGAGGCAGAAGACGGGCTCCCAAACTGCTGGTCATGGGAAAATCCTTGCTTGTTGCTTTTCCAGGAAGGCAATCGTGCCACGGCCGACAAGGTACACTTTTCCGCGTCGACTGAACAGCCCGCAGGCATCCCTATCCATGACGGAGCCTGAGCCCCGTCCCTTTACACGATTAAAAACATAAATCCCCGCAGTCTGTACGAACTGCGGGGACTTTTTTGCTCTTCTGGCGGAGGGAAATAACACTTATTTCTAATTCATCAAAAGATACACATACAGGTCACAAGTTATACAGGACAAAAGCCTGCAACGACGTATGAATAACGACGCTTTGCCTGTCTGTCTCTCCCCAGTCAGCGGAAATTTTGACAACCTCTTCCATTTTCAGAGCATATTATTCGACAGGTTATCTTTAAAGAGAGGAAAATGCACCTTGATAGATACCTGTCGAGATGTATTTTGTCTATTCATCATCCACCGTATCTTTCACGAGTTTATGGCGATCTGAAGAACAAGAATATCGATAGCGAGCCAAGTTGAAGGTCGTAAGTTAGAATATCGTTGTCCGCTACAGATATTTCCGGGGGTATAACTGATAAACTTATAACCCTTTTTCTTTTTTCAACCGTATTTCCAACCTTCGGATGGAAAAATTTTCCGATCCCCGGCAAAATGGCGGCAGAAATACGAGCACAAGACGCGCAGTACGGCGAGGCGTCTTTTTGCATGAGCATGCCTGCGTCTCTAGTCCGGCTTGCCAGCATCTTCGGAAGAGGCCGTCGAAAAACATCACATCGAGGTCTGCCCCCTCCGACGCCCCTTCCCTGCACATCGCGTCCCAGAGGCAATGACGCAGGCTCCGCTCCTCGCCGGAAAACCATGCCGAAACGGAAGCCGACCTCGTCTCTCCCGTTCAGGCCCCGCTAAGAGCCTTCCCGGTTGCGGCAAAGCTCCCGGGCCAGTCCTGCCAGTGCCTCCATCTCTTCCGCGCGCAGACCGAGCAACGGATTGGTTTCGGCGGCGTTTTTCCACTCGGACATCCGCAGATCGTGACGAAAGTCCGCAGGCCGTATGCCGTATCGCTTCAATCGATAATAAAACGTGCTGCGATTCATGTTCAATAGTTTCAGAGCGTCGGCAATGCGGCCGCGGCTGGCCCGCAGCGCGGCTTCCAGAGCGGCTTTTTCCCCTCTGTCGCACGGACGCTCTTCAGCGCTTTTCTGCATACGCTCCGACTCGCGTCCGGCAATGACCTCCGGCAGTTCCTTCAGCGTCACTTCCGTGCCGGATGCCATATATACCGCCCGTTCCATAACGTTTTCCAGCTCGCGGATGTTTCCGGGCCAGGAATAGCGCTGAAGGGCGTCAAGCGCGCTTCTGGAAATCCCCCGCAACGTCTTTCCCGACTGACGGGAAAACTTCTCCATGAAATGCCGGGCCAGCAGCGCGACGTCGCCCTGCCGCTCCCTCAGCGGCGGAATGTGCAGGGGAAACACATTGAGCCTGTAATACAGATCTTCCCGAAACGTCTTGCTCTGAACGGCGTTGTAAAGATTCTTGTTGGTAGCCGCTATGATGCGGATATCGACGCGCCGGGCGCGCTGGCCACCGATGCGGACAACCTCACGGTTCTGAAGCAGTCGCAGCAGATTGACCTGAACATCCAGCGGCATTTCTCCTATTTCGTCCAGAAAGATGGTTCCTCCGTCGGCCAGCTCAAACTTGCCCGGCTTCCCCTGACGACTGGCCCCGGTGAACGATCCTTCCGTATAGCCGAAAAGCTCGCTCTGAATGAGCTCCCTCGGCAGTGCTCCACAGTTGACCACCACAAAGGGCATCCCTCTGCGCGGACTGGCATTGTGCAATGACTGCGCAAAAAGTTCCTTGCCCGTGCCGCTTTCTCCGAGAAGCAATACCGTCGTATCCGATCCGGCTATTCTTCTGGCGTTGTTCAGCACTTCAGAAAGAGCCGAAGACCTGCCGAGAATGTCGTCAAAGGTAAACGTAGCCTTGGCGCCGACCAGGCGCGTGGCGAATTCCCTCATGCGGGCAGTTTCGCGCAATGTCAGAATCATGCCGCCCGTCGAATCGTTCACCGCCGCGGAAAGCACGCAGGGAATCGATTGTGCGGCATGTTCCAGCATCAGCGTGGTATCGACGTCATGAAAGGCCTTCCTCTCCTCCAGCAGGGATCTGACCGCCTGACCGAAACGTATGACTTCGGCAATGTTCCGCCCGACGGCATTCTTTTGCAGGTGCAGCATCGTCATGGCCTTGGCATTGATGAACAGGATGGAGCCGCCGGCGTCCAGCGTAATGACGCCTTCATCCATAAGTTCCAGGAGCGCTTTGTATTCCCCCAGTACTTCCCGCAGCGCAAGCTGCTCCATGATGGCATAGACGGCAGCCCCGAGCATGCCGCTTGTATGAAGATGAAACGTCTCGCAGGGCGAGGTGATGCCGAGTACGCCTATGACATTCTGCTTCTTGTCCAGAATGGGAGCCGCGGAGCAGACAAAATTATGATTTTCCGTGCAATAGTGCTCCGCAGCAAAAATTTCCAGCTGCTTTTGCTCCTCAAGGCAGGTAGCTAACCCCACGGTTCCTATGTACTCCTCTTTGGACAACGTGCCTCGCGAGTTGACTAGTCCGCCCCCGGGAAGAGTGTGCAGAATCACGCCGTCACGCGAGGCCAGAGAAATAAAACTGTGAGAGTCGGAAATGAGAGAAAAAATCTGCTCCATGACGGCCTTTGAGCTTTCCAGAAGCATGGAGTTGCGCTCCAGCTCCGCAGCAATCTGTTCCGGCGGAAGCTTCCGATGCATCACATGGTACGGATCCACATGAAGGGCACGGCAGCGCAGCCACGAACGATAAACGAAATCACGAACAATGGTGTGATCAACCTCTTCGCCGTTCTGGAATTTCCTCCACTCCTCGAAAATTTTTTCCCGATTGGCAAGCATGGAAGTGCTGTCCGACATAATTCCCCCTCATTGACGCCTGAACAGATTGGACATTTTTAAACAATTGAACAACCGTATTTATTCTTGTTTTATTTCAAATAATTATCATAAAGCAGCTTTCCTTTTTGCTTCATGTTGCTGATGTTTTGTACTGTTTCATTAAAAAATCAGCTGAACGGCGTCGCGAATTTTGAATAAAAATATCCTATTTTGTCCAAAAATTCCATCGTCGCGCATTTTGAGTATATTTTTCTCAACTTATTGAATATATTTGTTTTTATCTTTCGTTCCATTTTGGCACAAATATTGCATTATTGTATCCGACGGCTGTTCTTTGCTCGACGAAGGCCGTTTCCGACACCAAGCTTCACCTCAGAGGGCGATATGGAATACAATATGCTTTTTTCTCCCGTCACCATTAATGCGCTTACCCTGAAAAACCGCATCGTCATGTCTTCCATGGTCACGCAGTACGCGGCCAGCAACGGGGAAGTCACCGATCAGATGATCCACTATTATGCGGAAAGAGCCCGGGGCGGCGTCGGTCTCATCATGATCGAAGCCACCTATGTGGAACGTCAGGGCGACAGCTACAAGTTCGGACTCGGCGCGGACACGGACGAGATGCTTCCGGGACTCGCCAGGCTCGCCAACGCCATCCACGCCTGCGGCGGCAAAGTGGGACTCCAGCTCCAGCACGCTGGAAGAACCGCCAATCCGCTGACCAACGGCGGCCCCATCAAGCTTGTCTCCTACATTCCCGGCGTCACGCCCTATGAAGGCGCACGCGTCCTTACGCGAGAAGACATTGCCGATCTTGTGAAACGCTATGCCGAAGCGGCGCTCCGCGCCAAGAAGGCCGGATTCGATCTTGTCGAACTTCACGGCGCCCACGGCTATCTTCTCAATCAGTTTCTCTCGCCCTTTACCAATCTCCGCGAGGATGAATACGGCGGCAGCGCGGAAAACCGTCTTCGTTTCCCCCTGGAAGTGCTCAGCGCCTGCCGCGAGGCCGTAGGCAAAGACTTTCCCCTCACCGTGCGCCTCAGCGTGGATGAGTTCAACGGCACCGGTCTGACCCTGCAAACCTCCCTGCCCATCGCCCAGGCCTTTGTGGACAACGGCATCGACGCGCTGAACATCAGCGTGGGCGCCTGCGAAACCAACCGCTACACCATTCCGCCGGCCGTCCTTCCCGAAGGATTCAACGCCGATCGCGCCGCCGCCGTGCGCAAGGCCGTGGAAGCGCGCGTTCCCGTGGCCGTGGCCGGTCGCATTCACAATGCGGCGCTGGCCGAATCCATCCTGACTGCAGGCAAGGCCGACATCATCGTCATGGGGCGTCCGCTCATCGCCGATCCGTACCTGCCCGTCAAAAGTCAGGCCGGCAGACTGGACGACGTGGCTCCATGCCTCTCCTGCAACGAGGGATGCGTAGGCATTCCCTTCGGAAACGTGACCTGCGCCGTGAATCCCAGAGCCGGTCAGGAGGCGAGATTCCCCCACATTAAAACGAACACCCCGAAGCGCATAGTCGTGATAGGCGCAGGCCCCGCCGGCATTCAGGCCGCTCTCACCGCCAGGGAAAAAGGACATCACGTCACGCTGATTGAACGCGAAAAGACCCTCGGCGGTCTCCTCCATGTGGCTTGCCGGCCGCCCCACAAGGAAGCCTTTGAAAAGCTGCGCCGCTACATGGAACACGCCGTGCGGCAGTCCGGCATGGAGGTGCGGCTCGGCACGGAAGCCGACGTGGACATGATCCGCGCTCTCAATCCCGACATGACCGTCGTCGCCACGGGCAGCGAGCCCGTCGTGCCCGGATTCTGCAGAAACACCGGAGCCGTCACCGCCCAGGAAGTGCTTCTGGGACGGGAGACGGGGCAGAACGTGCTTATCCTCGGCGGCGGCCTTGTCGGCTGCGAAACCGCGGAAATGCTGGCGGAACAGGGCAAGAAGGTCACGATTCTGGAACTGCGGGACACCCTTGCTCCCGACATGGAAAAGCGCACCCGCATATTCATGATGGCCCGCCTGAAGGAACTCGACGTGCATGCGCTGCTCAACACCGAAGTGCTGGAAGTCTCCGGCCTCCATGTGCGCGTGCGCGGCCCTCTGCGCACCGAACGCTCGCTGGACGAGTTCGACTCTCTGGTCATGGCCTTCGGCTACCGTTCCCGCAACCTTCTTCAGCAGCAGCTTGCCGAAGCCGGCATTCCCTTCACGGCGGCAGGCGACTGCGTTCGTCCGAGCAAGGTCATCACCGCAGTGCGTCAGGGATTCCAGGCCGCATGGCCGCTGTAGCCTGAAACTGCATCCGATTGTTCCCCCCCTACCCCAACCATCGAGGAAACCATGATTATCGACGTCAGACTCCGTCCTCCGTTCAAAGGCTTCAAACAGCAGTTCTCCCCCGCCGGCAACAAGGCTCTCAGCGCCAAATTCGGCCTGACCTCCCCGGAATCCGTTCAGCAGGTTTCCGAAGAGCTCATGCTCAAGGAAATGGACGAAGCCGGCATCACCTGCGGACTCGCGACCGGTCGTAACGGCCATTTCCGCTATAATATTCCCAACGACGATCTCGTGGACATGACCGCCCATTACAAGGGCCGCATTCTCGGCGCCGCAGGCCTGAACTGCGCCGACGTGCCGCAGGCCATGGCCGATGTGGAAAAATACGTGATCAACGGACCGCTCAAGGCCGTTTCCATGGAACCCGGCGCATGCCCCGTTCCCCGCTACGCCAACGATCGCAGACTCTATCCCATCTACGAAATGTGCCAGGCGCACAAGATTCCCGTCATTCTCATGCTCGGCGGCCGCGCCGGCCCCGACGTTTCCTACAGCAATCCCGAAATCATCAGCCGCATAGCCGCAGACTTCCCCAACGCCCGCTTCATGGTCTCCCACGGCGGATGGCCCTGGGTGCAGGCCGTGATCGGCGTCTGCTTCTGGCAGGAAAACATCTGGCTGTGCCCCGACATGTACCTCATGAACAACTCCGGCGCGCAGGATTACGTTGCCGCAGCCAACACCTGGCTTCAGGATCGCTTTCTGTTCGGTTCCGCCTACCCGCTCATGCCCATCGGGGAAAGCCTCGCCATCTTCAAATCCATGTTCAAGGAAAGCGTACTTCCCAAACTGCTCTATAAAAATGCCGCGGAACTGTTCAATATAACCCTTTCCTGAATACGCCGATCCTCCGTGCCGCAGGGGGAACGCCCTTCCCCCTGCCGTTCACGAGGAACGCACCGAAAAAAAACACTCCGAAAAAAGGGAATAGTATGTCCGTAACCATGGAAAAAGGAAAAATTATCGGATGGCTGGTTACCATACTCACAAGTATTGCCATCATGCTCATTCCGGTTTCCGAGACGTTCACGCCGGAAATACGCGCCTATCTCATGCTAAGCATATGCGTCATCAGCATCGTTGCCTTTGACCTCATGGATGTCATCATCCCATCCGTGCTGCTTCCCGTCGCCTACTATATTTTCCATGTCGTTCCCATCCAGACGGCCTATGCGCCGTTTACCACCGACACCTTCTGGATGATTCTCGGCGCCTTCGTGCTCACCAACGCCCTTGACGAATGCGGCATTCTCAAGCGCATCGCGTACTGGATCATCAAAACCTGCGGCGGCACCTACAACAGAACGCTTTATGCCCTGTATCTCGTCGGCCTCATTCTCGGCATCATCACCTTCTGCGGCCATTACCTTCTTCTCATCTCGCTGGCCTACGGCATATGCCGGGCCATGGGCTTCGGCAAATCCAAGGAGTCCCTTCTCATCATGATGGTCGGCGGCATAGCCGGACTCAACGTCAAGCTCTTTGCCTATCGTCCGTCCACCATGTCCATGATGGTCACGCAGGTCAAAACCATCGACCCCGGCTTTTCCGTGTCCTTCCTCGATCAGATGCTCTACAACAGCCCTTCCGTGCTCATGGCGGTATCCTTCATCTGGCTGCTGACGAAGATTTATAAAAGCCACACCTTCGTTCTGCCCGGAGGAAAGCAGTACTTTGAGGAGGAATACAGAAATCTCGGCCCCATGTCTCCCGCGGAAAAGAAGGCCGCCGTTCTTCTCGCAATTCTGATGATATGGATCAGCACCGAACCTCTGCACGGCATTTCGGCAAACTACTCCTTCATGACCCTGCCCTGGCTCTGCTTTGTTCCCGGCATCAACATAGGCACGCGAAAAAGCATCAACCAGATCAACCTCGGCGTCATATTCTTCGTGGCCGCCTGCCTCGGCATAGGCATAGTGGGAACCAAACTGGGCTTCACGCAGCTGCTTGCCGGAAAAATCGCCGAAAACATTTCCGGCATCGGCGTGAACTGCTTCCTGTTCCTCATGCTTTTCCTCAGCACCCTCGTCAACCTCATTCTCTCCCCCGGCGCCATGATGGCCGTGCTCCCCGCACCCTTCGCCAGCCTCTCGCTGCAGCTCGGCATGAATCCGCTGCCCTCCCTTCTGACCATCATCTACTCCACCGACTTCGTCTTTCTTCCTCATGAAGTGCCCGCCTATCTCATCATGTTCGGCTTCGGACTCATGACCATGAAGGACTTCATCAAACTGCATCTCATGAAAATCGCCTGGTTCACCCTGCTGTTCGGTCTCATTCAGATTCCGTTCTGGTACGCCATGGGCATCATCATGCAGTAATCCCCTTCCCTTTCCATCCCCTGCATCGGCAACGCCGCGGGCCCGCCCGCCGGCGAATCCTCAAACACGTCCTCAAAACCATTTTTCATCCTTCAAAAGGAGCTTTCTCATGGCCATCATCGACTGCCGCTTCCGTCCCCTGACCCCTGAATTTGAATGCTACATCAACCCCGAACCCGCCAACTTCTGGATTACCCAGACCCGTCCGCTCAAGCCTGAACCGCTTGACGTGACCATGAAGTATTTCAAAAAAATGGGCATCACCGGCGCGGTCTGTTCCGGACGCGACATGCGCTCCACCGGCGGAGCCTATGTTTCCAATGAATACATCGCCGACCTCGTCGCCAAGTATCCCGTCTTCATCGGCGTTGCCGGTGCCGATCCGCTGAACGCTCACGTGAAGGACGACATTGAACACGCCGTCAAGGATCTCGGCCTCAAGGGCGTTTCCGTGGATCCCTTCTCCCTGAAAACCACCGCCGACGACAAGCGCTTCTACCCCATCTATGAAAAGTGCGCCGAACTGAACGTTCCGGTCATCATCACCATCGGCCCCCTGCCCATCCGCTGCGGCTCCTATCTGGAATGGGGCAGCCCGCTTCCCGTGGATCATATCTGCGCGGACCTGCCCGACCTCAAGGTGCTGCTCTCCCACGCCGGATTCCCCTTCACGCAGGAACTCATCGCCATCGTCTGGCGTCACGAAAACCTGTACTTTGAAAGCTCCATCTACCGCCATCTCCCCGGCGCCGATCTGCTGGTCGAGGCCGTGAACACCTGCATCGGCGACAAGATGTGCTACGCCTCGGCCTACCCCTATGCCGACTACACGCAGGCGCTGCCCAAGTTCCTGGCGCAGGGATACAATCCCATCGTTCTTCCCAAGATTCTGCATGAAAACGCCGAACGCCTGTTCGGACTGAACTAACTCCCCATGTGGCCGGTCTTTCGGGATCGGCCACATGCGCACGGCAAGATTTTCAAAACATTCTGACGATCGGAGGAGGCATGCTGAACCCCCTGTTCAAAGGCATTGACCGCATGACGAGCGCACTGATCATCCTGACGTTCTCCATGATGTGCATTGTCATCTTCGCGCAGGTCATCACACGATATATATTCAGTTTTTCCCTGCCCTGGGCCGAAGAAGTCGGACGTTTTCTTTTTCTGGCGCTCTCCTACCTCGGAGTATCCATGGGCATGAAGCGCCAGGCGCACCTTCGCGTGGACATCGTTCTTTTATACATGCCGCCTTTCATAAAAAAAGTATTTGAAGTCCTTTCTCAGGCGATATGCGCAGGATTTTTCATCTTTATTGTTTATGAAGGAATCTCCATGACCATGAAGGTATGGAGAATCGAACAGACGGCCGTCTCCCTTCCTCTTCCCATATGGGTGGTATGGGCATGCATTCCCTTCAGCGCCTTTCTTACAACGCTGCAATGCTTCAAAAACATTTATGAACTTCTTTCCGGAACTGTTCCGGACGGCGCGGGGGAACAGGCATGAATGAACTGACGCTCATGTTCACGATCATCGTGGGACTGCTGGTCATCGGCGTTCCCATCGGCGTATCCCTCGGCATCGGCGTCGTCGGGGCGCTGTGGTGGGCCGACGAATCCATGATGTTCTTCACTCAGAAGCTTTTCAACAACTTCGACTCCTTCCCCCTTCTGGCCATTCCCTTCTTTCTGCTCTCCGGCGACATCATGGCGCGCGGAACCCTTGCCGACACGCTGCTGAACTTCTGCCGGAGCATGCTCGGTCACAGAAAGGCCGGCATGGCCTACATCACCATCGTCACCTGCCTGTTCTACGGCGCGCTCTGCGGCTCCGCCGTGGCCACCACCGCCGCCGTCGGCGCAACCATGATTCCCGCCATGGAAAAGGAAGGATATCCGAAATCCTTCGCCACGGCCGTCAACGCCTCTTCCGGAGCCCTCGGCATCATCATTCCGCCCAGCATTCCCATGATTCTGTACGGCGCCTTCGGCGGGGTATCCGTTTCCAACATGTTTCTTGCCGGCATCATTCCCGGCTGCTTCGTCGCTCTCATGCTCATGGTCACGGCAGGCTTCATCTGCGCCAAAAACCACTACGGCAACGTGCTCCCCAAGGCCAGCGCCAGGGAACGCTGGGCGAGCTTCCGCGAAGCAAAATGGGCTCTCGGCGTGCCGGTCATCATTCTCGGCGGCATCTACGGCGGCATCACCACGCCTA
Source organism: uncultured Mailhella sp. (assembly GCF_963931295.1). Lineage (NCBI taxonomy): Bacteria > Pseudomonadati > Thermodesulfobacteriota > Desulfovibrionia > Desulfovibrionales > Desulfovibrionaceae > Mailhella > uncultured Mailhella sp. The sequence goes on from NZ_OZ007001.1 coordinate 453,827, forward strand.
CCGAAGCCGGCGTCGTGGCCGTGGTCTATTCCTTCATTGTGGAAAAATTCATCCGCAAGTCCATGACCATGGCCGTCTTCCGCAAAATCATGGTGGATTCCGCCACCACGCTCGGCCTCATCATGCTGGTTCTTGTCACCGCCAACGCGCTCGGCAACATCATGATGCTGGCCAATATTCAGGATTCCCTTCTGCACTGGGTACAGTCCCTCACCACGAGTCCCCACGTGCTGACGGCCGTGCTGCTGATCATGCTTTTCATTCTCGGCATGTTCGTGGAAGTGTCCGCCATCATTCTCATCTTTGCCCCGCTTCTGGTTCCCATAGTAACGAGCTACGGCATCGATCCCGTGCATTTCGGCATCGCCTTCATCGTCTCCATGTGCCTCGGCGGCCTCACGCCTCCCGTCGGCGTCAATCTGTTCATCGGATGCAGCATCAGCGGACTGAACATCGCCATCCTCACCAAGGCCATTCTGCCCTTCATCGGAGCCATCATAGCGGCAAACTTCATCCTGGCCTATGTTCCGTTCCTCAGTCTGTGCCTCTTGTAATCCTGTTTCATGCTACGGAGTGCAACCATGAAAATTCGTCTTGCTTCCCTTGCCCTGGCCCTTGCTCTGAGTCTTGCCGGCACCGCCTTCGTGTCCGACGGCATGGCCGCCCCCAAAAAAATCAAGGTCTGGACCGGCAACCCGGAAGGCGATCCCATTCTCGCAGGCATGAAGGACGCCTTCAAACCGTTCGTGGAAAAGGAATCCAAGGGAAAGTATGTGGTGGAAATCTACCCGGCAGCATCACTCGGAGCTTCCGATACGGCCTTTCAGGGAGTCCAGTTCGGCAGCATTCAGATCGTTGTCGATGCCGTAAACAATATCAGTCAGTTTATCCCTCAGTTCTCCGCCTTTGACGTGCCCTATCTGCTTCCGGACGAGGAAAAGCTGAACAGGGCCTTCCATTCCAAGGCCGTGGAACGCCTCTGGACCTTCGCCGAAAAGAAGGGCATCAAGCCTCTCAACGTCGTTCTGGCCACCTACCGCGGCATTCTCTCCAACAAGCCCATTCTCAAGCTGGAAGACGCGCGCGGCCTCAAGGACAGAACCTCTTCCTCCAAATATCACATTGCGGCCATGGAATCGCTCGGCTTCATTCCCACGCCCATGGCCGCCTCGGAAGTGCTTACCGCCATGCAGCAGGGCGTCATCGACTCCGTGGACTTCGAATGGCACGCCTTCGTCAATCAGAGAATCGTCGATGTGGCCAAGAACCTGCTTCTCTCCGACCATCTGCCCGTGCTGTACATGGCCTACACGAGCTCCGACTGGTGGGACGGCCTTTCCAGGGCCGACCGGGAAATGTTCACGAAGGCGCTGGAAGCCTACCGTCGGCACGTCATCAACATTTATAAGGAACGCAACGCCCAGGTGCTTGAAACCATGGAAAAGGATTTCGGCGTCACGATCACCCGCCTGAGTCCCGAAGAAAAGGCCCGCTGGATCGAAGCTTCCAAATCCGCCGTCAAGAGCTTCCCTGAAGACATCGCCGCCCTGGCCGAAGAAATCCGCGCCGCCGGCGAAGGCAAGTAATCACGTTTTTCTATCTGAGCGGAACAGGGCATCTCTGCCGACGCCGCTCATCCTTTATCCGTCCAACGGAGAGAGCTTCATGAAATGTCTTGAACCTGCGCGCCTCGGCAACGTGGAACTGCGCAACCGCATCATCTGCCCCCCCATGGTGACCCGCTTTGCCTCGGAAGAAGGCCTCGTCACCGACCGTCTCATCGCATACGCCTCCGAAAGAGCCCGCGGCGGCGTGGGCCTCTACACGCTGGAAGCCACCTACGTCACCCCTCAGGGCAAGGGCTTTGAACACGGCGTGGGCATTGACGACGACAACAAGATTCCCGGCCTCAGGCGTCTCACCGACGCCGTCCACGCTCAGGGCGGCAAAATTTCCGTTCAGATTCATCACGCGGGCCGCGAAACCTGGAGCTCCGTCAGCGGACTGCCCGTGGTGGCCCCTTCCGACTGCCCCGTCGCCTATTCGGAAGAACCCGTTCACGTGCTGACGAAGGAAGAAATCGCCGTCATCGTCGGGCAGTTCGGCGCAGCCGCCCGGCGCGCCAGAGAGGCCGGGTTCGACGCCGTGGAAATCCACGGCGCTCACGGCTATCTGCTCACGCAGTTTCTCTCGCCCTACACCAACAAGCGACAGGACGAATACGGCAGTTCGCTGGAAAACCGCGCAAGACTCAGTCTTGAAGTCATACGGGCCGTGCGCGCGGCCGTGGGCAGAGATTTCACCGTGACATTCCGCATGAGCGTGGAAGAAAGCCTGCCCGGCGGTCTGCCGCTGCAGGACGGCGCGGCGGCAGCGGCGCTCTTTGCCGCCACGGGCGACATCGACGCCATCCACATCGTATCCGGCAACTACGCCACGCATCACACCGTGATTCCTCCGGCGAGCGAGGGCTACATCATCAACAGAGCGCGCGCCATTGCCGTGCGTCAGGCCGTGGGGCCGGACTTCCCCCTCATTCTTGCCGGGCGCATCAAGACCGTGTTTCAGGCCGAAGAAATCATTCAGAGCGGCATTGCCGACTTCGTGGCCATGGGACGCGCCCTCATTGCCGATCCCGAACTGCCCAGACTGTGCGCCGAAGGCAAGTTCAACGCCGTGCGCAACTGCCTCGGCTGCAACGACGGCTGCGCCATGCGCACCGGCGTGGGCCTCGACACGCTCTGCGCCGTGAACCCCTTCATGGGCTTCGAGGGCGAATTCCGCTCAGACGAGAAGGCAAAAACGCCTCTTCGCGTGCTCATTGTCGGCGGCGGCCCCGCCGGCATGGAGGCCGCATGGTACGCCGCCCGCCGCGGACACCGCGTCACCCTGTGCGAAAAGCGCTCCCGACTGGGCGGACAGTTCTTCCTCGCCTCGCTGCCGCCGTTCAAGACCGATCTGGCCATCTACCTGTTCAACATGTTCCATCGACTGGAAAACGTCGGCGTCGAGATTCGCCTGAACTGCCCCGTGAACGCAGACTTCATCCGCAGTTTCAACGCCGACAGAGTCATCGTCGCCACCGGCAGCCTTCCCCTCTCCATTCCCTTCAGGGGACTGGAAAACGTGCCGCATCTTTCCGCCGATGAGGTGCTCGACGGCCATCTCGACGACGCCGGAGCCCGGGTGGCCGTCATCGGAGGCGGACTCGTGGGCGCGGAAACGGCCGAATACATCGCCCGCACGGGACGCAGCGTCAGCATCGTGGAAATGGCGGACGACATTGCGCAGGGCATTCACCCCGTCATGCAGGACTTCATGAAAAAACGTCTGGCCGCGCTCAACGTTTCCGTGTTTACCGGGCACAAGGTGCAGGCCTTTGAAGGCAACCGCATTGCCGCCTCCCGCGCGGACGGGTCAACGGTCGATCTCGGTCCGTTCGACACCGTGGTCATCGCCCTCGGCTCCAGAGCCGACAAAACGCTGTGCTCCGATCTCGACGCCGCTGGCATCCCCTACTCCGCCGCGGGCGACTGCGTGAAGGCAGGCAGAGTGCTTGCGGCCGTAAGTTCCGCCATGCACGCGGTTCACGATCTCTAACACGTACTCTCCCCTGTTCCGGCGGACAGAGGGCAGCGCTCTCTTCCGCCGGACTCCCTCCACAACGCGGCCGCGACAGAATCGGAAGATGCTCACGCCGTCGTGACCGCCAGATTCTTGAGGAATCGGCATGCCCCTCTACCAGTATCCCTGCTGCAAAAACAAAATCATCGTCCTTACCGGAAAGACCTCCGGCACGCCCCTGAAACGCTGGTACCTGGAACGCCATGTGAAGGATCTTGCGTCTCTTCCCGACATGCGGGAATACCGGGCCAACATGCTTTCCGAACAGACGTTGAACTGCCTCACCCAGGAGACCAACGGCGATGATCCCTACGGCGTTGAAGCCGTGGACGAGATCAAGGGGCCGGACTGGAACGCCATCCGGCATCTGTACGAGGAGGCGCGCATTCTCGGAGCCTATCGGGTGACGGAATACATGATACGGGAACTGCATACCGACAGACCCGTCGTCCTGCGGACGCCTGAAATCAAACGCATCGCCATGCTGACCAAACCTGAAGGCGTGACGCATGAAGAGGCCATGACCTACTGGCTGGAGCGCCACCCCGCCTTCTGTTTCCGCCATCACAACGGCATGGCGTCCTATTCCCAAAACCACATCGACGAGCTTCTGACGGAAAACTCCATCCCTCTGGACGGATTTCCCATCCTCACCTACTGGAACGAAGACGCTTTCCGCTTCGGCCATTTCAGCATGAAGGATTCGAGAAAACTCATGCTCGAGGACTGCCGTCATTTCCGATCCACGTCTTTTGTCGTCACTGTCGATGAATACATCATGAAGCAGGAAGAACTCTGACAGCATATCCATATTTCATCTTCCCAACTTTAGGAAAAGATCAAAAAATAATTATCCGTAAAGCCTGCCTGTTATTCGTCACAGTCCTTCACGATTTTTATAGCGATCTGAAGAACCAGAATGCCTATCGCGAGCCAGGTCGTCTTTTTTATGGATGACGCCATGGTCACCTCCCTTTTTCGAGTAGAGGTTGTTGAAGAAGCCGGAACATTGCCGGAGCCGGTTCGCGGATGTCGGTGATGTTTTCGGAGATGGGAATCATAGAGCTGATGACCGGAGCATCGATGCCGATGCCCAGCACCTCCATTCCCATCTGTTGCGCTGCTGCTATCGTTTCTTTTGCAGTCTCAGGATCGTCCGGGTAGCCGCCCGTCACCACCAAGATGATTTTTCGATGTTCAGGGCGTGTCGAAAGCATCCCAAGTACCCACCACAGGGCTTCCGTCATGGGAGTGCTTCCATGAGCTTCTGCGGCGAATGAGTTTGTTATACGTTTACCATGTTGCAATAACGGATAAACTGTGGCCGCAACATCTTCCTTATGATCGGCAGGGAAAGCAGAAACGCCCACGGAGATGCCCGGAATAGCAGCAAGAGCCAGCGCCACGGAGCAACAGGCGGCACAGGCAAGCTCGATACGGCTGGTCATGGAACCGGAAATGTCCAGAAGAATATGGACGGCGGTATCGATTCCTGTGACGGATTCGTTTTTCATGAACAGTCTGGGATCATGAACCGCGAGTCTATAGAGACCATGAGTCGAGAGTCTCTCCATGCCGTGAGGGACCGGAACGCCGCAATACCTGGGATTGCAGAAGCCCTTGGAGTTTTGTCCGTAAGGCTCTGGATATGGCCTGAGCTTCCACGATAAGCGCATCGGGAAGTTCGGTTGTTGAGAGCTTGCCTGTTACTGCAACGCTCATTCCCTTTCGTTGCTTAGGGGAGCATTGGCCGGAAATCATGTCGGAGAGCTGCTTACCCATAGAGGGTGGCAGCTCTTCTTCCGTTGCCTGTACGAGTTCATGTAGCGATTGTTGTTCGCCTCCTGTTTGTGGCTCTTGTTGGGTTCGTTCTGAGTTATTCTGCGCAGTTATCGAGGGGGATACTACTGAGCTTTCGGTGGATTTCTGTTCCTTCTGGGCTTCCTGTTCGATGAGCCGGAGAATATCTTGGGCAAAATCCAGCGAATCCTGCGTAGATCGGCATCGGGCCGGAATATCCCGCATGATCGCGTCAATTTTTGGAGCGTAATCCGGGCCAGTGTTTTCCATGATGCTTGCTTCGAGTTCGCAATGACGAACCAGCTCCGCACATCCCAGGAACGCAGCGTCAGGAGCACCCGTAAAACAGGTAGTTTTCTGTTTCGGTCGCTTCCGCTCCCGCAGATGCCTGAAGACTTAAACAGCGTCCCACAAGGTGTCAGATACCTTATGGGACTTTTTGAAACTTTGTGGGAGATGGCTTTGAACATCCTTCAAGGTGTGCCCCTCTGGCAACAAAAAACAGCTCTGCCACTTCGGCACGTCGGCCCCGGATACGCTTTACAGACCCGGGGCTTGCACGACGGTCATTTCATTTAACGCCGGAAATGAATTCCGACTGTTCATGCCCGTCGGCCGGGCTCCTGGCGTCGCCCGGGGCGACATTTTCTAGCCGCCTGAGCAACTCTGCCTCCCGTCTGCTCTGGACACACTGTACTGTCGCGTAACTTGCACGACGGGCATTTCATTTAACGCCGGAAATGAATTCCGGCTGTTCATGCCCGTCGGCCGGGCTCCTGGCGTCGCCCGGGGCCCCGGGCGCTGAGATGACGGGAGATGGCACGACAAGAACGCAAAAAACGCTCTGGGCAAAGGCCCATCCTCCCCGACGGCTTAAAACACGAATCCCCGCAGCCTGTACGAACTGCGGGGACATGTTTTGCTCTTCTGGCGGGAGAGGGATTTGAACTGACAAGATAACATATTGATATTTATATAAAATACTGTAGTTTGCTTATGGAGAATACATCTTTTCATACATCCCTGTCATTTATACAAAAAATAAATAATTTCAATTAGTTATGTAAAAATCAACAAGAGTCAAAGGGACATGATCTTTTTCCCGTTTTTTTCACGCCTTCTTCCCCTGAAAAACGCATCCAATGGACGCATGGGAGGAGGGCACCTGTCGCTCAGTTAAAAAATTCCCCATACCATTCGGCATGGGGATATAGGGCGTCGTAAATGCCAGAGGGCAACCTTATTTAATAGTATAGAAACTTCTGATCACAAATTTATCTTTTAAAATCGACTATAAACACATATATTTCAATATGTTATTATATAATGCACGTACAGATTCATGTAACTCTGAGTCGGAGACTTTTTATGGAGATCAATCTGTCTATACTATAACTCAGACTCCTCCAATTTCTGAATAAAAAGTATCCGTACTCTTCCATAGAAGAAATTTTTCCTTATTTTTTTGAATATATTTTTCTGTATCTAATCTATTAAGTAAATAACAATTTTTATACTCTGCTGCGAAGTCAGCAGAAGATATATTATGTTTAGTATTACTTTTGCTAAATATTCCGCCTCTAGTTACATATTTCATATTTACAATTTGACTTATAAACGAAGTTAAAGATCTTCTATTTAACGATAATATGAGATTTTCTAAATCCTTTGACTTTAGTATATATTTCATCTTTTGAATTATTTTACTTATGCTTGTAATTGACTGTATATTAGTTTGAACTGGTATGTAATTTTCTTCACAAGAAACTTCATATATTATTTTATTTACCATATATGGCGTAAATTTTAACTTATACGCAATGCTATCAAATATATCACATACTATACTATTAAAATCAGTATTTTTTATAAAATTTCTACCTTTTACGCTATTTGACATGAATAATACACAATGCATATGTATATGAATATAGTTTTTATCAGTGATACTTCCAAATTCTATACATGTAATATATCCTGAAATTCTATTTCTGAAAAATTTATTATTTTTTATTTTTGTAAATGTTCCTCTTAATACATTTATTAAATCTTTAATATATTTGATTTCAACTCTTTTTGGTGAAATTGTAAAAAATATTGCATTACAAGTATCCATACTTTCTATCTTACTAATCAGATCATTTTTAATTTTATACAATTTAATATCGCTACATATAGGACACATACAATCTTTACATCTATAAAATCCAATAGGTTTTTGTGTAATTTCACCTGTATTTTCATTTATCTTATTAATAACATACATAAAAGAAGAACAATTTTCTAAAAATCTTCTTCTAAAGTGACCAGCTTTTTCCAATTTATCAATAAGATTTTCACTATTTTTTCGAATTACAAATGCCATGTCTTCCTCTTTTGCATATAAAACTTGATATATTTATGTAATACATTTCAAGTTAACTTATTTTATTTTTTAAGAAGACGGTAAAATATATACCGTCTTCTCCGATATTACCATATATTATACGCTTTCTTCATTACCATTTACAAAATTTATATATTCATTTTCATTATATTTTTCTATTAAATTTACAATTTTCTGTGCAACTTCATACACATCTGTAAGATCTTCTTGTGCAAGATCAGAATTGTTCGACAGATACATATATAATTTATTGATATCATAATAGGCTTTACTCTTCGGGTCTTTTTTCTGTCTCATAGGTTTGTTTTCCTTTTTTTCCATGTAATTATTGAACGCTTCCATTTGCTTATCCTCCTTCTTTCTTGCAATGATTAGCATGTCTCGTTTTGGAATATCGTGTCTTTGTCGTATGCTATTACGTATTTTTTCATCAAGATTCATCAACGTTCTATAATCTGAAACCGTTTGTTTCGATATATGAAGCGTCTCAGTAAGATACTTTGTCGTCAGGTGATACTTATTTATGTACTCGGCCATGTCGATGTAATGAATATCTGCTCTGGCAATGTTATCTTCCAGACAGACATTTCTGAGATTGGAATAAATAAATCTGGCCCGGATAGTCTTAAATCCAAGTTCTCGACAGGCACGCAACCGACGCTGACCGGAAATCAGATATATCCGCTTCTCAGACAGCTCCGGCTTTGCTTTATCTCCGACAGTCGCTTCCGTAAGGATAATGCTGCTGTTCTGACCAGTGGCTTTGATGCTGTTCTTCAGAGTCTCAAGCTCTTCCATATCCATGTGCTTACGAATTTCACATGGGTTGTCGAAAATAAGGTCAACGGGAATTTCGTATTCCTTATTTTCTTCATATTCCCTTCTGCTTTCATCTACAGGAACAAGTGGAAACGTATTGATGTTGAGTTTTTCAAAAACTTGATCACTCAGTTCACTAATTTGATCTTGAAAAGAAGCCATAACTAACTCCATTGTTGAATGTTAAACAAAAAAAATAAACTACTAATACCATTTCTATATAAAAACATAAAAAATTTACAACACAAAAAATAAGCCCTCTTTTGATGTAAAAGAGGGCTTTTGTTTTAGCCTGTCGAAGCTATTGTCTGATGGGTTGCGGTTTTCTGTAGGGGTTGAGGGTTTTGATCAATCCCCGCATAGCCAAGGGACTTCCCTTACATTCTCTAAGTATTTCAACCTGTTCCTGATATTGCTCATTAGTCATGCTCTCCACAGGACAGCCGTAGAGCTGCTCCAGGTATTTCCGGTAATGGGGAATGTAGTCGGCAAGATTCAAGGACGAAAGTATCTGACTCAGCGGTATTTTCTTTTGTGCGGTCGAAGACTGCGACCGGGAAGTACGCCGTGACGGACACTTTTCCTGTGGAAAGGATGCGGCATTGCCGTCATCATCTTCTTCCGTGACTATGCCGAGCATGGCAGAAAGAGCATAGCGTCGCCCATAGGTACAGGCAGAGCCAAAACCTTGAGCGTCATTTTTTGCCAGCGGGATCATGGCCAGACCTGCCTGATACTGACCAGTGTCCGCATGAACAAGCTTGGTGACAATGCCGCAGTATCCGGGTTCGGCGGGAACTTGGTGCTGAACCAGCAGAATGCCGTTGTCAATCAATACGGAGCGACAACAGTCCATAATACTGTTCAGTGTCGCGTATCTGTTTTTGACAAAAGGATTGACGGCATCTTTTATAGCAGGTTGAAGCTGCCTCTGCACATTCAGAAGCGCTTTTGCCAATTCACGTATATCATCTGATGCATAGGAAAATTCCATACGATAACCTCACATTATGGATTTTGACTGGAAGCATATGTCCTGATGCTGACACCAGGAACAGTGCATTCCGATATTTTTATAAAAGTTCCCCTGCAGGATAGCCTGGGATATGGACAGCAGCATGGAGTATGTCTGCTGGAAATCCTTTCTGCTCCGTGCAGAGTTGAGCCATACGACTTTGGGATTTTTAGTTCTGACAAGGTACAGATAAGAAACCGGAACACAACTGTTCCAGCCGAAACGACTGGCCAGAAGGTACGCATAGGTACTGAGTTCCAGGGAACGATCTGCCTGCCAGTCAAACGGAGTTCGTGCCGAAGTCTTGATATCTATGACTCGGTAAATTCCGTCATCTGTGCAGTCTATGAGATCCATGTATCCGCGAAGCAGTATGTTCTCATGGACCTCACCTGTCTCAGGATTGAACAACGGATACTCAAAGTACGTTTCCATATCCACGGGATTGAGAGGGGCTATCTGCGAGAGAAATGTTTCAGCTTCTTTGAGTACGCTGTCCTGAGCTTTTTTCATGGCTTCCGGGCTTTCATATTCTGTGCCCGTCAGCTCGATGTCCTTCCAGAATTCGTCGGATGCCACTCTGGAAATTTCTGCAATCTTGTCACCATACACGATGGTGTTCTCGATGACATGATGAAGTGCAGAGCCTTCCAGCATGGCCTTCGGAGTTTTTTCAGGAATGATCTTATCGACGTATGTATACTGGTACTTCTGAGGGCACAGGGTAAATGTGCCGATTTTGGACTTGGAGAGTCTCAGAGTGGTCATGATTCCTCCGAAAAGGAGGGCGGCGAGAGATCCCGCCACCCTTTTGAATTGTGACGGGAACAAGCCTGTGCCTTAATCGCTCATGCGGATTTTTCTTCGGGGAAGATTCTCCAGCGACTGATCAATGGCAGCAAGCAGCTCGCTCATTTTTCCGTGCATTTCCGTTTTGAAGGAAACGTCGGTACGAAGCCGTGCGGGCGATACGCCGTCCACAATGCTTTTGCATTGCTGCACCAGCGACTCCAGCTGTTCATCCTGAAAGATGTTCCTGTCGTCGAAATGAGACAGAAACTCATGCAGGTTTTCCACAGCGGAAGATCGGAGGCGTTTTGGCGTTCCGTCGGTTCCGTTCAGCTTGTCGGTCAGATTGGATACCAGATCGACAAACTCCATTCTCAGCGCCTCTTCGGCTTCCTGACGTGCCTGCGCCATGAGTTCCTTGAACTTGGTCATTTCCTCCTGGTACAGAGAGGCAGGGAGTATTCGGGATGTGGACGGGCCGACCGTGAGGTAACGCCATTCAAAGCGAAAGCGTCCCTTCAGCTGATCGGCAGAAGGGTAGTCCAGCTGATCGAAGAGTTCTCCCAGTTTCTCCGCTGCTTCCGTAATGGCGGAAGGATACCAGTAGAGAAAACTTTCCACGGAACATTCGTAATCGTTTTTAAACGTTGAAAGCTGATCCTGTATGGCAGGAATCAGCTTCCGTGGAACGAGTACGCAGCCTCGAATGGGAAATGGCAAGGCCAGTTTTCGGATGTAGTTTCGGGCTTTGCCGGTTATTTGTTTGATGGGAGCCGTGGATTCCGGATCAAGGAGAAGTTTTCTCCCTTTCAGATAGTCCACGTTTCCGACCTCAGCCAGAAGTGCGGGCGGCAGTTTTCTGTCAATGCTCCAGCAGGTTGCCGTGAGCTGAAGAAGCGCCGCATCCTTGAAGATATCAGAATACGACACGTCGGACTCCTAATGGATGGAATAACCGCCGTTCCTGCACACGGGAACATGACGGGTCACTTCTTTCCCTTCCCTATTAATATAGGAAAGAGGCGTCAGTTCACGGGAGATTTCCTCGCCGAGAACCTGCTTGATGAATTCCGAAGCTTCCAGGCACGTTTTGCCCTTGAAGCCGGAAGTTTCCAGCGTGACTTCGCCTGTGGCGTCGATGGAAATGGTGATGGTTTTCATGGTGCTCTCCTATACCGCGGTCAGGGTGATTCTCAGGGTATTGTCGACCTTCTTTTCCGAGTAGAAATAGTTGTGGCGTTTTGCCTGGGCTTTTACGACTTCCGCCGTATATGCCTGCTTGAGCAGTTCGCCATGATGGCCGACAGCCTTTCTGAGTCCCTGATCCCAGTCGTCAAAGAGCAGGATGTATTCATCACCGCGTCTGATAACGCCGATCTCATAGCCGAGTTTGGCCGTGGGAACCTGTATGGCATGGTCACATTTGCCGAGTTGTTCCTCGGTGATGTCCGTGTGAATCTTCAGGTCTTCGGGATGCACCACACGCCCATACCACGTATAGGTTTTCTGGTTCTCCACGAAGCGAAGATCGAGCCGTTCACAGGCTTTCTTGAGAAGGTTCAGGTCTTTGATCTGAAGTTTGATTTTAGCGATGTGCGACATGGTTGCCTCACTTGGCCGGGGTAAGAGGTTTTCTGGCTACGGAACGGATTTTTCTCACTTCCTGAGGAGCCTCGTCGGGGGTATTGGCTATTCTTGCTCTGGACATGGCCCAGGAACGCAAGGCGTCAATCTCTTCCTTCATGGTTCGGGAAAGCGGAATCAGGTTCTTTCTGGCTTCTTCCAGACCGTCAAAGAGGGAATCCCTGACGATCTGTTCCAGTTCGGAACCTGTGTATCCGTTCAGCTGCTCCGCCCACTCAAGGGGCATGGCAGTTCCGTATTTTCTGTTCATGATGGCAATGATCTCCCTTCGCTCCTCAAGAGCGGGAAGATCGACAAACCAGATGGAATCAAATCTGCCGGAGCGCAAAAACTCCGCAGGCAGTTCCCTGATGTTGTTTGCCGTGGCCACGATGAACGCCTTGTTCTGATCATTCATCCATGTGAGGAAATGAGAGAACATGCCGCTGGTGGTTCCGCCGTCGCTGCTTCCGTTGCCCTTGACTCCTCCGAACATTTTTTCGAGTTCATCGAGGAAAAGGACACAGTTGCCGAAGGCGTCTATGATCTTGGTTGCTTCTCTGATTCTTCGTTCCGATTCGCCGACAAGGGAATTTTTGAGTTGCCCTATGTCCAGACGAAGCAGAGGAAAATCCAGCATGGAAGCAACGGCACGGGCGGACAGTGACTTGCCTGTTCCCGGAATGCCCACAAGAAGGATTCCTTTGGGCCTGGGAAGCGACGAGTCAGGGGAGTAGGCCTGTGCGCGGTTCTGGATGTAGCTTTTCAGTCTTTTCAGGCCACCTACGTTCTGCATGTCGGCAGAGGGATAAAGCTCCAGCAGACCAGATTTCTTAATCATCTGCGCTTTGGCTTCAGTGATGACCTTGGAACTGAAATAGCCTTTTTTCACCAGCGATAAGCTGAAGGCAGTTTCTGCCTGAAATTCAGTCAAACCTGTGGCGAGCCTTGAGGCTTTGCGGTTTGTCCTGATGTTGGTGGTTTCGCCGATCTCGGCCTGCAGGCGCATCAACGCCTCTTCATCGGGCAGCTTCATCTCGATGAGATGAAAGAATGGTTGGAGTTGAATCGGAAGAGTCGGCAATGGGGAGACCATGACCAGACAGTTGCCGACACTTTTCCAGAGAAGAATTCCGTTCAGAATGGACTGGCAGACGACAGGATCGTCAAGAAAGTGCTGGAGTCCATGGGCGATGAGCACCGTATCCTTCACAGTGGAAAGCCATTGAACAGCTTCGACAGGGTTTTGGATTTCGTTGAGAGTGAAGGATGACGGGGCCATGCCGTGAACACCGGAGACACAATCCCAACGGCATATCTGCCATTCGGGAATCTTCCTCATGAGTTCATCCGCTCGATGCGGTTCCTGAGTTTGTAACAGGATGGCGGGGAAACCGGCTTTCAGATAGTCAGTAATCATAATAAAACCTCCTATCTGATACTATTTCTATATAAAAAATGAAAAAGCCCCATGACAGGATCACAGGGCTTAATGAATTGTTGGCGGGAGCCATAGCTTTCAGGCTGTCGGTTCCATAGGACAAACAGATCTTCCGTTTGTCGCTGTTTGGTGAAGTATGTTTCTAGCTTGGCGTCAAGCTCTTTTCCTTTTTCGAGTTCTTTTTATCTACACGCAACTTTTCTAGAGCGTGTCTGCAAACCTCTTATCGAAAACAGATAAGTGAAACATATAGACATACAAAGGCCGAAAAATCCTCTGAAAACTTACCATAACTTGTTGCAATTTTACGATATTCTTTAATCTTGTTGAAAAATATCTCTATAAGATGACGTTCCTTGTAGAGATACTATCAATTGTACAGAGATAATATTTCGTCATTATTGAGGGAATAACTGATTCACATCACTGCTGGTGAAGCGTATCGATGAGACTCCTGCTGTCATAGCCCTTATCGGCTAGAATTGTTGTGTTATGATACTGGATTAGAAGGCTACTGGCTTGAGGATACTCGGAGTATTGTCCTGCCGTGACAGTAAAAGCTATCAAATTACCGAGAGCATCCACTACCGCATGGGTTTTGGAGGTAACGCCGCCACGACTTCGGCCGAGAGCCTGATTGATTCCAGAGCCATGTCGAGCTCCGGCACTATGCTTATAAGCATGAACGTATATCCCATCAATCATGATGTAGTTCATGTCAGCCTGCAAGGCAAGAAGCTCAAGGATAACGGTCAGATATCCTCTTTTCTGCCAACGCCTGAATCGGAAATATACAGTTTTCCACGAACCATATTTTTCTGGCAAAGTTCGCCATGGAGATCCGGCTCGCAGCATCCAATGTTACAGCATTGAGAAAGTTTCTGATGTCACCAGTCGGTCGCTCTCCTCGAGGAGAGCCTTCTGTCGACAGTATAGGCTCAAGTCTGAGTCAGAGGGCTTCAGGGATGTCATAGTAGCACACTGCCCTGTCGTAACACGATGAAAACCTTACCTAACCTGACTTTCCTCTTTTCGTGAACTGTTTTTGCAGACACACCCTAATTCTGTCCTATTCTTTAATGGTATTTTTCTTTCACTAATGACAGATCTATCAATATTCAACGCCTTAGTATAAATTATGATAGTCTTTTTTTAGTTGATCATTATAATTTCTTATCTACAAACTTTATCTTCAGAGCTAGCATCATTACTCCTAGCAGTTTTTCTTAACTGTATTTTTTTTAAAATTTTATCCCATTCTTTAGTATTGCCAAGCCAAAATTTTGGGTTTTCAGGTCCTGCCCCATCAGGGTGTACATCATTAAAGTGAAAATTATAAATATAACAATTTGTCTTTATTTTTTATAAGAAATTCCTATTTCTACAGAATTTTCTATATTTATATATACCAATATTTTGTTAGGAAATAGTCTATCCATATCGAGCAAAAATTTTTCTATATTTTTCACTTGTCCATCTCTATTAGAGATAAAGCATATTTCTTGTGAATTATGAATTATTTTTTTTAAACGATCAAATCTTCTTTTCATAATTTCAAAAAATTGCAAATATCTTTCTTCTATTGGTATATCCGTAGGAAAAGAGTGCATAGAAATCATACCTGTTTTTACATCTTGAATTCTTCTAAAATTATTTTTATCCATATTTAAATCAATATGATTAATAAAAAAATCATGAAATCCATTTTCAAAAAAATCTGTTATAGTACTAAGACTGTAATTCATCATCCAATCAAATGGAGATGAGTAAAAACGCAAATTATTTCTACGAAGAGCTGCTGCAGGACGACATGCGTTTCCTAAACTCATTATATAGTCAAATTTAAAATCATTTAATAAAGGACACCCTCGCATTATACGCAAATATTTACATATATTTCGTATAATTGAAGTAGAGTAAAAACTATTTTTTAATATATTATTCATAATGCTCTTCTTCCTTGGTTATCGCGTTCCAAAATGTTATACTACCTTTTTAAATAAATCCACAAGCACTGTCAGGACATTTTAAATATCCGGCAAACGCCGATGCACTCATCTTGGGGGGGACCTCCTTTTGATTTGCTTCAGGGCGCAGTTGTCAGACTGCACCTCCTTTTTAGCTAGTCAAAAGGGGTTATTATAACACTCTCATAACTATAAGTTTTCGTCCCCAAGCCTAGCTGGGGGGCTTTTAACCAAATCCTCCCCCCCCCCTGAAGGGATGGGCCTGACTTTCGTTCAAAAGGAAGATAATGTTACGACTACAGAGTTACGCATCAGGCAACGTTCTCAGACTCCGTCACAGAATCCTTGAACTGCATATTATACAGCGTGCGGTACTTGCCATTGGATATTGCCATTAGCTCTTCATGAGTACCGAGTTCCACAAGCTCGCCTTCATTGATGACAGCGATACGGTTGGCGTTTTTCACAGTGGACAAACGATGCGCGATGACGAACACGGTTTTATCCTTCATGAGGTTGTCGATGGCCTGCTGGACTATGCCTTCCGACTTATTGTCGAGAGCAGAGGTTGCTTCGTCAAGAATAACGATAGGGGCGTCCTTGAGGAAGGCACGGGCAATAGCGACTCTCTGTTTCTGACCGCCGGAAAGGAGCATGCCACGTTCACCGATGGAGGTGTTCACACCATCTTTCAAAGAGGCTACAAACTCAGTAAGACAGGCGCGTTCCAAAGCCAGCGCGACTTCCTCGTCGGTAGCATCTGGCTTTCCCAGAAGGATATTCTCCTTAATAGTCCCTTCAAACAGAAAATTATCCTGAAACACCATAGCAATATGCTGGCGCAAATCGTACAGACTGAAATCACGGATATCCACACCATCTATGGAAATGCTGCCGGAGGTAACATCATAGAATCGAGGGAGCAGGCTCACGATGGTACTCTTGCCACCGCCGGAATTACCCACGAGAGCAAGCATCTCGCCCGCCTTGACATCAAGATCTATCCCCTTGAGAACATTGACGCCCTTCTTGTAGGCAAAAGTCACGTTCGTGAAGGAAATGCCTCTTTTAATTTTGCCGATTTCCTTAGGTTCTTTCTTTTCAGGTAGATATACCGGACGCTCCAGCATTTCAAAGGCTCGTTCAATGGCAAGGAAGGACTGCTGTACGGAAATCGCCACATTGGAGATATTCTTCAGCGGAGTATACAGCATGAGGAGCGCGGTAAGGAAGGAGACGAAGTTGCCGGGAGTGATCTTTCCTTCCACAATGAGCCAGCTGCCGAAGGCGATAGCAAGACCGAGGCCAATGGACACGACAAAGTGCATAAAAGGTGAAAGCCACGCAGTACGGCGCGTTATGGCAATGCGAAAATCAAAGAGATTTTCCTGTATACGATTGAACTGAGCCTTCTGATTGTTCTGCAGATTATACGCGGCAATAGTGCGGTTGCCAGAAAACGTTTCGTTGTAGATGGTATTCACCTTGGCCATGCCCGCAGTATCTTTGGAGACCAGAGACTTGATAAGTTTTTTTACGCGGGTGAGCGGTGCCACCGCCACGACTAGGATAACGATGGCCAGGATAGAAAGCTGCCACGAATTATAGAGCAGCACGCCAATAAGAGCAACAGAGGAACAAATACGGGAGATGAAGCTTTTCAGGTTTCCCAGCAAGCCGGCACAGGCTTTTTCTGCATCATTATTGAAGCGGTACATTACTTCGCCGGAACTTGTTTTGTCAAAAAAACCGGGTTCCATCTGAAGGAGCTTATCATACAGGCGCTCTCTCAGAGACATCGTAAGCTTGCCGCCGACCCACGAGTTAAGGTAGACGCCTCCGAAGTTCAGCAGACCCTGCACCGTGGTAAAGCCGACGATAAGCAGAGGGATGTACCATGGCGCCTCCATATTTTTGCCTACCACAACGATATCTGTGTAAGGCTTGAGAAATAGAGCTATTGCGGCATCCAGAGCGCCAACAGGGACACAAATGAGAAGAGACAGCAACGCGATAGGCCAAATGGGCTTCACGAAGGGCCACATACGGCCGTAGTTCACGACGAACTGACTCTGCCTGATCTTCTCTTTGATATTTTTACTCATACATACTCCAAAACAGAAGAAGGCTTACTCCGGGTAAAGAATAGCCGACTTATCCAGGAAGTGCCTTCATGCCACGGTAGGCCATCCGTGGCCTATTCCACCGTCACACTCTTGGCGCGGTTTCAAGATGACTCCACATCCTTACCGAGATGGTCGACCACGCAGGAGATGCAAAGCTGAAACGCTGACAACGCAAAAAAGCCCACAGTCACTGGATTCGCTTCGGGCAGAACCATAACTCTTCCACAGGCAGTTCAAGGCCTTGCCGTCCTTCTCCTGCACCAGTGCGAACGTCGGGAACGAGGAATATCCATCAGCATGGATCTAGGTTCAGGACTCATTAAATATAAAAGATGACAATGGCAGCGAGACAAATGGCCGAAAAGAACGTGTGTGCACAACGGTCATAACGCATGGCTATTCTGCGCCAATCCTTGAGTCGGCCGAACATGATTTCTATCTTGTGCCGCTGCTTATAAACCTCCTTGTCATAGACCACCGGAGTTTTTCGGCTGTGTCTGCCAGGAATACACGGCGTGATTCCTTTACGGGACAAGGCATGACGAAACCAGTCGGCATCATAGCCTCTATCCGCCAGAAGCTCCCTGGCCTGCGGCAGAGTATCAAGCAGGACAGCAGCGCCTTTGTAGTCGCTCACCTGACCGCCGGACAGATGGAAGGCCAACGGTTGACCGAAGGCATTGCAGACAGCGTGGAGTTTTGAATTCAGGCCGCCTTTTGTGCGTCCGATACATCGGGAAAGGCCCCTTTTTTCAGCAAACTTGCTGCTGTCCTGTGTGCCTTGAGATGTGTGGTATCAATCATCAAGCGTGTTGTGGAGCCGTTTTGTTCAACAAGCTCCGCAAAAATCCTGTTAAAGACACCCAATCGGCTCCAGCGGATAAAACGATTGTAGAGAGTTTTGTATGGTCCATACTCGCGCGGGGCATCTTTCCATTGCAGGCCATGCTTGATGACATAGATAATGCCGCTGACGACACGCCTGTCATCGACTCTCGGAATGCCGTGGGAACGAGGAAAGTAGCGTTTGATACGAGCAATCTGTTCATGAGAAAGATAAAAAAGTTCCTTCATGGCATCCTCCCTATGCCGACAATAAGAACTTTTTACCCTTTTGGCAATTAATGAGTCCTGAGCCTAGCTGATTTCCTTGAGCTTCAGCGTACCCTCCAAGGCAAGATCACGAGGAATCCTTGCCGATGAGATGAGCGAGAATTCGGTATTTGTGTCAAAGGAGAAGAAGCGATCTTTGGCGATAAGCTCGTCTTTAATCTCCTGAAAGTTTTCAATAATACAGTTTGAATGATGGGTATCTGCCCGTCCTGCGAGAGGTGAGGATGGGTGTTGCGCTCCACAGACAGACCGCGAGTGACCCAGCGTGTGGCCAGATGCCCGCCCTGCCAGCATAGCGCCCGACGTCTGAAGCCTAGATTCCAGATTGGAGAACTTACCCGCTGACTTGGTTACTTTGATTCTGCTATTCTGAACAAGGCTACGCCGAAAGGGTCAGAGCCGCGACATTCTAATCTATGCAGACCCTCCACAAGGAGGGAGACAGTCGGGCGATGTCCGCTATATCCTATGATTCCGCATATGGGGACTCCGTATTAAAGCGAGCTAAAGAATCCAAGGTCGGGTGAACAAATAACGGATGTTTCTTTATCACCTCTATATGTACCAGACACAAAGGAAATATTGTTTTGTTCAAGAGTAGACATCATTTCCTTCAAAGTATTGAGCTCTCCAGAACGGTTTGTATCATCTAGCATAATAATAAAATTATCAGCGAGGCATTCTGGAATCATCTTCAAGACGTCAATTCGTGAATAGACTTTCATATCTCCGCCAAGAGGAGCATCAATGAATATGAAGTCAAACTTTTTCTTATCAAGTTTTTCAGACAATCCTACAAAGACACGAACTTCCTCTGCATCCTTATACGATTCCATAGATCGATCACACTTAAGAATATTGGTGCGCAATGAAAGTGAGAAATCATTTTTAAAGAAGTTGATCCAGTTTTCATCATGTTCTACTACTATATGCTCTACATCAGCATTCGCAGCAACGTACTGAGCAATCATGCGTGTACTCTGGCCGAGTCCAAGCTCAAGAATGCTTTTAGGCCGAGCTTCGTTCAGTACACGGAACATAATGTAAAGGGCTGGATAGCCTAGCGCCCAGCGTCCCGGAGCAAAGGTTGTATTTTTTAGCCATTCACTCTGGGAACTTACACTGTTGTATGTGAGGGCCCATACACATTCTGCGGCTGAACGGTGGGCAGCCTCCGTAATCTTTCTTATCTTCTTTATCTCCATGCTGTGCGTGACACGGTTGTTGGTAATGTCACTCTGTAGAAACTTGACGGACTCTATGAGCTGATGAAGATCAGACTCAATAGAGCGCTTCCAGTTAAACTTGCTAAATTTGAAAAAAAGTAAACGACGAATTGTACGGAATCCGCTTGTCTTTTTTGAGTACACCGGGATACCGAGAATAGAGATACGTTTCTTTGAATCAGTCTGTTCACTCTTGTAAAGCTGTATGCCAAGAATGCTGATTCGTTTTTTTGTTCCACTTTTCATTTTTCTAAAAACAGGTAAGCCAAAAATATAAATAGACTTATTATTTTTATTCTTTTCCTTGTAATAAGGCTTTGAAAATCTATTAATTGTTTCTTTTACTCTCACTTTCTTGTTCTCAGCAATCAATATTTTTCTTACGCTTGGGTATGCATCTAAAAATGCCTTCAGTTTAATGTCGTTCTCATTTTGCAGGACATTCTTCTTCCATAATGGCAAATCCCCATCCTGAGAGTGAGGGACATAATTTAGTTCCACCATGGGCGGATTTACAATGTTTATTTTTGTACCCTGTAATACACTCATTCCCCAGAACCATATATCATCAGCATCAGGACAGATTTTAGTAAATATATCTTCACGCATAACATCCCTATATAGTAGGCTACTGTGGTATACAACACCACCTACACCTGTAAAGAAATTTAAAAAACTTGGAGAAACATTATACTCTTTAACATTCCATCTCTGATAAGGCAAAATATTTCCATTATGAATAACTATACGATGTGCACGCAAGCAATGAATCATGTCAGGATGCTCGCTATACGCATGTACAAGTCGGCGCAACCAGTCACGCGGATAGATGATATCATCGTCAGCAGTTACGATAATATCATCTGGATATTTTTTAAGGGCAGGAATTAATTTTTTGTATGATCTGAGATCAGTACACCATTCAATACAGAAAGAATCAGAAATCAAATCTGTAAGATCCGTCGGAAGTTCTTTTTCTCCCTGAGGAAATTGTTCTTTAGCAAGCCAAAGAATAATTTTTTTATAATGACAATCTTGTTTTAAAAGTGATTTTATCGTGTAGCTTACAGTATTAATTCGTAATGGATAAGATGTGAGAGATATGATAACATCAGGAAACTCTGGAAGAGGTTCCACTGTAGGAAATAATTCATGATATTTTTTAGAAAAAGTTGAACGTAAATTTTCAGGAAGAAGAAAATATGTTCCAGTACAATCTTTTTTAACTCTATCATACAGACAGTTTAAATATATATTTTTTTCTTTTTCAAATTTTAAATTTTGTATTTCATTGTATATTAAATAGTATACATCTATCATATCAAAGCAGCGTTCATCTTTCTTTGAAAGGATAATAGATGATTTATTTTCCCTATAATAGTATATTGATTTATTTGTATAAGAAATATAATTAGAGTACATAATTGATGTAAATACAAATAAATTATCTTCTCCATATTTAAACCCAAATGGAAAATGTATATTATTTTTATTAATAAAATTGTTATTATATATTTTATTCCAGCATACACCTGTTGATATAATCATCTTATATTTATCATTAATTGTTGAAATATCCTGTGTAATGCCCATGTTCTTTTTATCGTATGATGGAACACGAATTACATTTGATGTAGAGGCTATATCTGCGTTATGTTCTATTGCTGACAAATAAAGATTCTCAAAATAATCGGAAGAAATGTAATCATCTGAATCAACAAAACCGATATAGTGTCCTTTTGCCATAGAAATACCTATATTTCTAGAGCCTGCAGGACCTATATTTTTTTCATTTTTTACTATTTTTATTCTTGAATCAAGCTTTTCATATTTTTTCAATATAGAAAATGAATGATCAGTTGAGCAATCATCTATGCAGATAATTTCAATATTTTTCATAGATTGATTTATAATACTAGTTAGACATTCTTCAATATATTGCGAAGAATTATATACTGGTATAATAATAGATATACAAATATCATACTTAAGACTGTAAAAAAGACATTTATATTTAGACATTACTTCATCATCATTTATATGTTTAACAAGTATTTTCATTTCATTAACAATTTTGTCTTTTTCGTGAGATTCTTTTAAGTAATTATCATAACGAAAAAAAATTGATTCTATTAAATGCTTTCTTATACATTTTTTTATATTAATATTTTTATCTTCTATCATTTTAATTATTCTAAAAAATGTAATAATTTGACAATTAAAATGATCTTTTCTTATGCCAATTAATGATTTATTGTTATTTATTCTATAATATACAAATCTTTTCTCTGTAAGATAAACATAGTTACATTTTAAAATGCATTTATAAAAAAATGTAACATCATTTGAACATAGCAAATTATCAAACAATATATTATTATCAATAATAAATTTTCTATTATATATACCTGACCATGGTGCATCTGAAATATGAATCATAATTTCATAATCATCATTAAAGTTTAATTTTTTATAAAAATATTTTTTATTTATAGCTCCCATATTAGTAAAATATCTATTAACTATTTTATTATTTTCATTATCAAATGAATATGATCTAAATTTTACAATATCAACATTAATATTAGTAATAATATCGTACATACATTTATAACTATTTATATCTAACCAATCATCACTATCTAAAAAATGAATATATTCTCCTTTAGAAACCGAAATTCCTACATTTCTTGCCACTCCAGCATGAAGATTTTTTTGAGAAATAACAGTAATTCTTTTATCTTTTCTAGCATAATCTTTAATGATATCAAGAGACTTATCAGTTGAACCATCATCAATACAAATAATTTCTATTTCTTTAAGCGTTTGCCCTATAATACTATCAAGACATTTACAAAGATATTCTTCTGTATTATATACAGGAATAATAACAGAAACTTTTGGAACATAATTTATATTATTTTCTATAATAATACATGCTTCCGTTTCTGACTCATTAAAGGCGTTTTTTACTTTGATTATGGAAGAATGCATAATAACTCCGTTATGCAATGAATATTTTTAGTCTCTACCAAACAAATCACGAGTATAAATCTTAGATTTGCAGTCTATTAACTCATCGGAGATGCGATTACAGCAGATAACATCTGATGTGATTTTAAAATTTTTCAAGTCGTGGATAACATCAAATCCTTCAAATTTATCCCCTGACAGAGAAGGTTCATAGATTACCACTTTTACTCCAGCAGCGCTTATCCGGCGCATTACATCCTGAATGGCCGATGCACGAAAATTATCACTTCCGCTTTTCATGGTAAGGCGATACACTCCTACGGTGGCAGGATTCCGCTCCAGAATCTGATGAGCGATGAAGTTTTTACGTGTGGCATTAGCCGCAACGATGGCCGAAATGATATTGTTAGGCGTGTCTGCGAAATTGGCTTTGAGCTGTTTGGTATCCTTGGGCAGGCAGTAGCCGCCGTAGCCGAAGCTCGGGTTGTTGTAGTGAAGCCCAATGCGGGGATCGAGACCTATCCCCTCGATGATTTGAGCTGTATTCAGTCCGTGCAGCTCGGCATAGGTATCGAGTTCATTGAAAAACGCCACACGGAGAGCCAGATAGGTGTTGGCGAAAAGCTTGATGGATTCCGCCTCTGTGGAGTTGACGATACGGACGGGAATATTTTTGTCTTCCGCCCCTTCCTGGAGCAGAGTGGCGAACGTTTCGGCGTGACGGCGAAGCGTTTCCGAGCCTCCCCGGGGCACCCCCACGATGATGCGGGAGGGATGAAGGTTGTCGTAAAGAGCCCGTCCTTCGCGGAGAAATTCTGGAGAAAACAGTATATTCGGCAGGGCATGCCGCGTCATAACATCGAGCAGAAAGCCCACAGGCACCGTTGATTTGATGACGACAACCGCCTGAGGATTCACGCGCTCCACGATGTTCAGCACGTCTTCTATGGAAGAAGTGTCGAACCTATTATGCTCTGCGTCATAGTTGGTCGGGGTAGCTACGATGATATAGTCTGCCTGACGATAGGCGGCTTCGGCGTCGAGGGTGGCGGTGAGACGCAGACTGCGTGTCGCGAAAAAGGATTCAATTTCGCTGTCGGCAATGGGCGAACGACGTCGATTGATAAGATCAATCTTGGCGGGCTGTATGTCTACAGCGGTGACATTGTGATGTTGAGCCAGCAGAACGGCAAGACTCAGTCCGACGTAACCTGTACCAGCGATGGCAACATTCATACATGTATTCCTGATGATGAAGGTCTATAATTAATTCTCATCCGTGATAACAAAACATTGTATTTAATAAATTCTTTATTCTTCCTCTAATTACTCGCTTGATAAATTTATATCGATAGTAAAATGGAAGAAATAAAATAACATGTTTGATAAATATATTAGCATCTTGCAATGTTGGAAATTGTTCATACTCATACATACAATGGTTAAACATCATTTTATAAAATGGTTTAAGATTGTAAAAAGAAGTATTGTTTTTGATGTATAAAAGAATTTCTTTTCCAGCTTCAATAATATTGGAAGCATAGTGGTAACGCTTGCTGCTGATATTATGCGGATTCTTACGATAGATAAGCAGCTCTTCATTCAGAAAAAAAATACGCCGTGCAGCAAGAGTTGCAATTTTGGTAAAGGCAAAGTCATTGCATGTGCGAAGATTCTGGAAGCGGAGCCCGTGTTCTTTCAGAAATGCGCGTCTGAAGAGTTTGTTCCAAGGAGCCGGATTCGTCCAGGAAAGTCCGTCGATTCCGATAGCAATGTTTCCTCCGTGTTCAATGGCCCGGTGGGAAAGACCACGGTCATGCCAGAGTTCTCCTGTCATGAGATTTTGTTCGCAGTATTTGAAGACAACGATGTCGGCCTGCGTACGCTGCGCCAGAAGATAGCTTTTTTCCAGCATCTGAGCGTCAAAGAGGTCGTCCGCGTCAAGGAACGACAGATACTCTCCCCGGGCTGAAGCCATGCCCGTGTTTCTGGCGGCTCCTGCACCCTCGTGAGAAGTGTGGAGAATTTTGATGCGGGGATCCGTGTCTGCATATTCGCAGATGACGTCGAGCGTTCTGTCGGTACTGCCGTCGTCGACGAAAAGAATTTCAATGTTTTTTAGTGTTTGATTGATGACGCAGTCAAGAGTTTCTCTTAAATATGTTTCTGCATTGTAGGCTGGAATGATAACGGAAACGGACGGATTCATGAGCGGGCCCTTTTAAAAGAGAGAAAAGAACATTGCTTGAAAAGGCGCACGAGCCAGCTAGCTTTCCACGGTCCTTCTTTTTCATACTTCCAGAACTCCGCACGCCCCGGAGCCTTGCACCCCCAATGCCAAGGTTTTTTGTGCCCGATGAAGTGCAGAATGTTTGCCGTTCTGCTCAGCGCATGAAATCCGGTTTCCCTGCACTTGTGCGTTTTGGCTACCTGACAGTTCCATGTCATATCGAGTTCATGGATACGCCCTTCCAAGACACAGTTCAGAACATCCTGATCGTGCATGACGATGCGTTCATGCTGCTCTTCAAGAAACAGGAAGAAGTCCTTCTGCGTGTTTTCACGGCGCATGGATTCGAGATCCATGAGAAAAAGTCCGGCATTAAAGTAGCGTTTCAGCCCAAGCCTTGCAGATTGCTTGTCTTCGTCGATGTCTTTCACCGCTGCGGCAAGGTCTCCATTGAGTTGGGTGTTCCACAGCGAAGCAAGGCTCGATCGGCATATCATGTCGCAATCCATGTAGATGCACCGGTCGGCATAAACGAGTGAAGGAATAAGCAGCCGATAATATGTTGCCAGGCTGACATGATTTTCTTTAGTGATATGCAGGCATACACCGGAAAACTGTTCAGCTGAGACGAGGATGAACTCGATGGAGGCTTTTTTTACTTCTACCATGTCGCTGATACGGCGACGACTTTCCTCAGATAGTCCCCCGTCTAGCACATGAAAGAGCAGATCATCGCCCTCCGTTCTGTTGCAGAGAACGGACATAATAGTAACAGCAAGTGGATAGGCATAGTTGTCGTCAGATGAAAGCACAACATGTATAGTGGTCTTCATGAAATTCAACCTATTATTATTTATCGATGATTTGTGTGTCATAGACGGTGTTTCTGGAATGCTGTGCTCTATAATGCTGCGCAAAAGTTTCATAGGCTTCCCTATTTCCGAGAGACGCGACAAAACTCTGCCCGATGTCCTGAATACGAAGCTCCGGTCTTCCCAACCTGGTACGCAGAAGATTCCAGGTATAAAAAACAGACGTAAGACGCTGCCCAGATGACGAGGCAAAGAGCCACGGCACATCTTTACGACGGGGAAGTCTGCGAATAAGTCTGATTGCTTCGGCGTTCAGGGGGATCAGTCTGCTTTCCCCTGTATAGGTCATCCTCGTGGCAAGGACTGCACGACGCAGATGCACATCCTGCCAGCGGGCGTAAAGGATTTCCGACTTGCTGGCACCGGTAAGCAAAAGCAAATGAATAGCCTGCGCACTGGGACGAGCGGCATATTCCTCAAGCAGATAAACAAGCTTCAATGCTTCTGCTGAAGTAAGAATTTTTGGAACTGTTTGCGGCTTCCTTTTGCGCACGACCATACTCTGGAATGCGGCATCACTCTTGAGCACTCCCAACCGTACGGCAAAATTCAAAATATACTTGACGAGCCAGAACAGACGATACTGTGAACTGGGGGAGAGACCGTTGTTTTCCAGTGAAGAGAGCCATCCCCTGAGCCGTTCTTCAGAAATTTCGGACAGAGAACAGTTACCAAGATAGGGCAGGATATGTCGGTTCAGATATCGCTCGTCAGTCTTCCAGCTTCGTTTATTTTGCTGCACGTAGGGAAGATACCTGCTTCTGACGAACTCCTCGAACAGACACAGCTTATTGATATCACTCACATGGCTTGTGATGATGGTACTTTTCTCCCCAGCCATACGCTAATCCTCAGTTGGAGCGTCTAAAAGGTGTACTTTTTGGCTGGCGGGGGAAAGAATAACTCAGCGTTATTTTTCTGCTGGAATTTTAGAATATTCCTTGCTATAGGACTGAAAAGAAACTGACATTATCAAGAGTGTCTGAAAAGTACACTTTTTAGACATGTTATCCAACAGGCATGCTGGTGAATCGCTTCGATGATACTCCTGCCGTACCAATAAAAGCTGTCAAATTACCGAGAGCATCCACCACCGCATGGACTTTGGATGTAAAACCACCACGACTTCGGTTGAGAGCCTGATTGATTCCAGAGCTATGCCGAGCTCCGGCACTATGCTTATGAGCATGAACGTATGTCCCATCAATCATGGTGTGATTCATGTCAGCCTGCAGGCAAGACGCTCAAGGATAACGGTCAGATATCCTCTTTTCTGCCAACGCTTGAATAGGGAATATACAGTTTTCCACGAACCATATTTCTCTGGCAAAGCCCGCCATGGAGATCCGGTTCGCAGCATCCCATGTACAACATTGAGAAAGTTTCTGATGTCACCAGTCGGTCGCCATCCTCGAGGAGAACCTTCTGTCGGCAGTATAGGCTCAAGTCAGAGCCAGAGGTCTTCAGGGATGTCATAGTAGCACATTGCCCTGTCGTAACACGATGAAAACCTTACCTAACTCGGCTTCCCTCTTTTCGAGAACAAGGTTTGCAGACACACCTAGCAAGGAGACTGCGGTTAGGAGGACGAAACAATGAGCATCAGACATGTAAGCCTGCACGGCTAAGAGCTAATTTTTTGTTAATATTTTCAATTATTATATAAAAATATTACTGATGACACGGTTTCGTGCTCAGTGAAAACTTATCGACGATAAGGAGTCCCCCATGCACTGCCCGAAGTGTTCATCAGATACGATGATACCCGTTGACTTCCGGTTCCTGTGGAACCTGTTCAACGTTCACAGTCGTGGTCAAAAGATTCGGTATGCACGGCTCAGAAAACAACTGTTTTTCTGCCCTCACTGCCGAAAATGTTACATCATGTCGGATCTGTAGATCAGTAGTCCCCACCTCATAGTACCATCAACCGCAAAAGGCCGGATTCCTCACGGAGTCCGGCTTTTGCTATTTAAGGAGGTTGTTATGCCGAACTGGGTATCCAACACCGTTACCCCGCTCAATGAAACGGCTGTTTCGTTCACTCGTGAGCATATCGTGGATGAGAAAGGTGAATTCTGCTTCAGCAGGCTTGTCCCTCTCCCGCGTGAGCTCTCAAAAACTAGTTCTCCGAACAGAATCGTTTCCCCGGAGGAAATGCAGATGTTCAAGGATCGGTATGCGGATCGTGTTTGCACGGAGTATGAGCAGCAAGGGCTGCTTTATGTGGAGCATCCGTCAGGCTTCATCGAAAGCTGCTGTACCGCCGAGTGTGCTCAAAATCTCATCAAGAAATTCGGAGCCGCAGACTGGTACACCTTCACAAACAGCCATTGGGGCTGCAAGTGGGATGCCTGCTGCCGGAAACATGACGACACCAGCTACTTCTTCGATACGCCCTGGAGCTATCCTGAAACGTTTACGGAGGTCATGGCAGCATCATGCCCTGAAGGCCACTGGCAATGGCGATGGGAGGAAGAGCAGGGCTTCGGCGGAATCTTTGAGATCCGGAACGGCATCATTGTTCACACCGATTCCTAGGATATCCCGGAAGAAGCTCCTGCCCAACACTAAACGCACTGCTTCTCCCTGAGCGTTCTCCTCCATATTCGCCCCGTCAGTACCATGTTCTGACGGGGCATTTTTTTGCGAGCGTGTCGAATCATATGCCGCGTGATGACGCTTTTCTTCCGCCCTCCCTGTTTGCATCGGTAGTGGTATTCGTTTTACAGCGCGTCGTACTTTTGGGCTATGACAGCTCTTTCCCCCCTTAGCCACGGAATTCTGACGATTTTTTAATTATCTGATCTATTTCAACTGTATGACTCTATTTTTTTCGTCAAGACAGCCAATATGTGCAGCATCTTTCCGTCAATTTTCTGACGAACGGCAAAAATAAAAAGGCTCCTTTCATTGCTGAAAAGAGCCCTGAGATTATCAGTCCTTGGGAAGAACTACCACATAGTAATATCCTTTCTTGCCGCAGACCACACGTTCGTTGTCATCACGATCCTTGCGGGTCTTCAGCCATCCGGCCTGTTTCAGCCATTCCACCGCCTTTTTCTGAGGAAACATGGTGTGAAAGGTTGCCTTGGAGAAGAGATACTCCGTTCCTTTCGATTTGGGATTATAGTATCCGATCAGTTTGGAAACGTTATCGCCAGACATACTGACATGGATGAACTTTGACCGGTTCCGTTCAATACAGGCCCGAAACTTGTAGAGAAATTGTTGTTGTTCTTGATTCGATGAATTCTCGTAGTCCTTCAGCCAGTCATCGTAGCAACTGCGAACTGCGGCTTCTATGTCCATTTCGAAAGGTAAAATTTCTGCGTTCCAGGCAGCCTCGCCAGCAATCCATACGAGGGCAAAACGACGAGCTGCTCGCCTGATCACAGTTTTTTCTTCAGAGCCGCAAAGCATGTCCTCTTTTTGTTTCAGTTGTCTTTTCAAGCAGCTAATCCGACTTGGCAAATTTTCCGTCAGCCACTCTAAAAACTGAGGTCCAGCCGTACCGGTGTATTGATCAGCAAGGGAGACCATATCCGAAACAAGCTGAGCGGCACTGCTTCTCCCATGGAGATGCATAATCATGTCGGCACGTACAGGAATGTCCAGGAAGCGAACACGTTGCCCGTCATGGCAGGACGCTTTTTTTTCTGAGAGCTTATCCATGAGGCTGACTTCTCCGCTCGAAAGAAACAAACAACGCCAGGAATTTTTTTCCTGCAGTTTACCGTTTCCGCTGCTTCTGTTTTTGCCAAAGCCATTGGCCAGCATGTACACCGTCTGATGAAAGGACCCTGAATCCATTTCTCCCAGCTCGTCAAGGACCAGAAGATTGTCGTTATGCTCCGAAGCAATGTTTTCAAGAGCGTTTATCGTTGAATTCCAAGATATTATATCATTTCCCCATACTGACGAGGCAATTTTGAGAGCCGTAGTCTTCCCGGAGGATGATTCACCCACAAAATTAAATCCTCCCCCTTCAATTCCCAAAGGAGTCAGGAGAACTGCAGCAAAAGCTGCGCACAGCGCAAAAACGAAACGGGTATTTCCAACAGCAGTTTCGGCAAGCTGGCCCCACTCTTGAAGGTTTCCATGATTGCGGTAACCACTGCAGCTGCATTCAAAGTGATATTTGCTCTGGTCAAAGGTGCCGTAGATACGTTTAGGAAGGATGTACACCTCTGGGGCTCTTTGCCAGCCTACTTTGGTGATACGTGTGACAAAAGGATACCAAGTCAAATCCTGCTGAATACGCTCAAACAAGACATCCGGAGGAAATCCTTTCCGACAAGAATACCCGCCGTCACAGAGAATATTCCGGAAGAAAGAACTGTTCTTGGCATGGATGCAGGAAAGAGGGATTTCCAGTTTCTTTTCATGGGAGCTATAATCCTTGAAGGATACGAGTAGTCCCCATTTGTGGCTGGTTGAATTTTCCGTAATTCCTATGATGCTAAATCGAGCAGTGGGGGAAAGCAAACACCTTAGCAGATATTTTTCAAAAATGATTTCACCCTCTAAGTTCGTAATATAGGACCCAAAAGGTTCGATGGCAGTACTCACTTGTAACTCCTTACCTTCACAGTGCAGAGCCGCCAAAGAGTTTGACCCTGCACCGGTATTCAGGAGAGTACGCATGCCGAGAAGGACTGCACCGATAGCGGCGTATGCAGACCATTAGTGAGACAGCAGGCGGAGTGCGCAAGCCTACCTCGTACGGCACGCCGTACTCGAAGATAGGCCTAAAGAGAGAGATCTCGCTTCTGTTCAACGAAGGCGAGAACTTCCTTCAGCTCCCAGACTGTTACACGACTTGAAAGGCGGAAAGGATCGGGCAACTTGCCTTCAGCCCGCCAACGCCAGATGGTTGACTTGCTGACACCCAGAATGGCGGCGAGATCCGATGCCCGAACGAATTGAGATGATCTTGAAGTTGTCATCGTCAGGTCTCCTGGCTGCAACCTCTGAGACCTGAGCAATTACACACACCCAAAAAGGGGGAGAAGCCGTTATCGGCTTGACGTCAAAGTCGATCCGAAAAAGGGACCAAATGAGGAGCAGCGGTTTTGATGGATTTTGATGGAAATACGTTTCATTATCGGTAATTAGAAGTAATAATTTTATAATGCGCTTCCGGGAGTACCGACCGGAAAGCTACTTTTATACTTGTCGTACAATTATAATAAGGTCAGAGACCGTTATTCCGCGACTCCTGGATGGAGCGGAGTGCACGTGAGGTGTTGTGCATGGAAAAACATACGAAGAATTGCTCAGTAAGGCAAGAGAAAAAGTCATACCGCCATTTCCGGCAACGGACCTTCGTCGGAATTGTCCAGCACCAGATCGCTTTTTTTCGTTAACGCTGTGCCTGCAGAGGCGAAGTCTTCTGCTGAAGAACGAATTCGGCAGGTCTTCTTCAGGCTGTCCAGATAGTCTGCCCACTTCTGCATCATCCGTATCCGCTCAGGGAGGTACTGGGCGTGATTGTATGCAGCTCGAACCTGGTTCTTATCCGTATGGGCAAGCTGGGCTTCGATGACGTCCGGACGATATCCCTGTTCATTAAGAAGCGTGGAAGCCATGGCTCTGAATCCGTGGATGCACATTTCATCTCGTCCGTATCCCATGCGACGCAGTGCATTCAGAAGACACACGTCCGTAATCGCCCGTGTCTTGGAATGGGTCGAAGGAAAGATCAGCTCATGACTTCCTGTCCATGTATGGAGCTCACGAAAGAGCCGTTCCACCTGAGAGGCCAGCGGAACGACGTGCTGCTTTTTCATTTTCATGTGCTCTTTAGGGATTACCCAGAGATGCTTCTCGAAATTGATTTCCGACCACCTGGCAAGGCGAAGCTCCTGCGAGCGGACAAAGACATAGGGCATGATGCGCAGAGCATAGCGTGTGACGATATTTCCGCTATACTCATCAATATCGAGAAGAAGCCGGGCCACTCGTTCAGGCTCAGTGATGGTTGCTCGATGCTTTACCGGCGGTTTTGCCTCAAGAGCCTCTGTCATGCCGGTAGAGATGTCATAGGGAATATCACCGAGTAATCTGGCGTAACGACATATCTGTCCTACGATCTGTCCGACACGTCGTGCCATTTCTGCATGGCCCGTACTTTCTATCTGCTGCAGCATGGCAACAAGATCAGCCATGGTCAGTGAAGCCATAGGCTTATCGCCGATGACGGGGAAGACGTGCTTTTCAAGCCGCTGCATTTTCAGGCGGCGTGTGCTTTCCGTCTGCACCTTGGTTCTTTTCTTATGCCATTCCAGAGCGACTACACGAAAGGTTCTGGCATCCTTTTCCATCTGCTCCATGGCAAACGTTTTTTCGGCCTTCTTCTGAACGTTGGGATCAATTCCCTGATCCAGCAGTCCGGTAATCCTGTCCCGTTCCATTCTGGCCTGCTTCAGTGAAATACCCGGATAATGGCCAATGGTGAATTGATCCTGCCTGTGATCGCTTTTCCATTTGACCCGCCAGACCTTTTTTCCGGAGGGGTAAACGACAAGCCAGAGCCTGTCGCCGTCTCCAAGCTGAATAATCTTGTCGGAAGGCTGTGTTTTTTTGATTTTTGTGTCTGTCAACTTGTTGATTCCACTCATGAAATGCTCCTTGGGGATGTATGGCGGAAAGGGCCCTGGGATGCATGGACTCCATACATCCCCTCATACATCCCCAGAGCGGATATGCACAAGAATCAACTGAGACCAAGTGAGACTAACAGAATTAAAAAAGTGAAGCCCTACAAGGCTTTAAGTACCTTATAGGGCTTTCTGAGACTTTGTCGTGGCGGAGGGAGAGGGATTTGAACCCCCGGAGGTGTGACCCTCAACGGTTTTCAAGACCGCCGCAATCAGCCGCTCTGCCATCCCTCCGGCTGAAAAATATCGGGAGATAGTGTACAGGCAAACGACTTTGACTGTCAAGGCGCAGACCGGTTTGAACGCGGGAGCAAAAACGCCCGAGTACCGCCGTCGCCCGTTTGCACAAGACACGCTGTACGGACTGCATCACTTGCACGACGGGCATTATGTTTAACGGCGGGAGTGAATCCCGCCTGCTTATGCCCGTCGGCCGGGCTCCTGACGTCGCCCGGGGCCCCAGTGCGTCGAAAAAACGCCTTCTGCCTTCACTCTCCCCCTCGCCCTTGGCTTCGGACATAATCTTCCCGTTCACCCTGTCCTGCCGAACCGGCGAAGCCGGGAGGCAGAATCAGGGGGGCGCGGGGGGAATTATTTCTGACCTTGCTCCCTCCCGAAGAACACGCAGCTCCGTTTGCGCAAGACACGCTGTACGGCCTGCATCGCATGCACGACGGCGGCTGCGTTTAACGCCGGAAGTGAATTCCGGCTGCTTGCCTGCCGTCGGCCGGGCTCCTGACGTCGCCCGGGGCCCCAGAGCTTCGAGAAACGGCCTGCCGTCGGCACTCCCCCCTTCGCCCACAGCCTCCGGCATAATCTTCCCGTTCACCCTGTCCTGCCGAAGCAGCGTTAGCTGCGAGGCAGAATCAGGGGGGCGCGGGGGGAATTATTTCCCCCGCATGCCTTTCCTGCCTTTTCTGCCTTTTCTGCCTTTCCTGCCTTTCCTCTCTTCCTGCCTTTCCCACAAAAAAAGCCCCGCTTCGGGATGGGGAAGCGGGGCGGGATTTATGGGGTACGGCCTAGAGATAGGGGGGGATATGGAACTTTTCGTCCTTGGCGGGGGCGAGTTCGGAGTAGCTTTCGGACGTGCCGGCCACGATGGGAAGGCGTTCGGCCTTGAGCTTATGGTATTCGACGGAGAGTTCGCGCATTTTGGCGAAGTCGGGCATGTTGACGGAGCCGTGTTCGAGGGCCGTGCCCACGCAGGAGACGAGCAGCAGACCGGTGGAGCCGCTCTTCACTTCGAGGCGGATGCCGGAAATCACGTTGGCGCCCATTTCGATGGCCTGCATTTTGGCCACGTTGATGGCGCGGCGTTCGGCCTGACGTATCTTATTAAGGTAGTCTTCGGATTCGCCGCCGAAAAAGTCGGTGAGCACGTTGGCCAGGCCCGTGAAGGCGCCCACGCCGATGACCGCGTAGCCCGACACCACGCCCTTGATGCCGCAGGACCAGGTCTCGGGATGCGGCGTGGTGAACACCTGAATTTCCTGAAGCACCTTTTCCTGATATTCCTTGAGTTCCGCCTTGAGATCGCCGAGCCGTTCCTCGCGCACGAGGGAGAGTTCCTTTACCTTGTCCATGGCGCAGGACATGCACATGTCCTCGGCGTCGATATCGAACCGTGCAAAGTCTGCGATGGTTTCCTTGCACAGATGCCGGATGCCTCCGCGCTTGCTGAATTTTCTGCCACAAATACGACAATCCAAGGCCTGCTGCATGCAAGTACCCGCCTTTTACGTTTGTTCCGAAGACGAGGGACGCTCCCCGGAACGTTGATGGAAAAGGAAGACGGAACACCGCTTCGCAAAAAGTATAAAAAGGGTTGACGGTTATGGCAAGAGTCGTAAAGGGAATCCGAAAAGGACGCCTCAACGGAAGATTCGACGCGAACCCTGAGCGGCACGGGAGACGGATCGGATCATTTTAGTAAATGAAAAAAATAACATACCTTTTTTTATCGGAGAAATTTCCAGTCAAAAGGATGATTCTTTCGCGGGGATTTTTGGAAAGCTTCATAGATATTCCATGCTTAGGCGGAGAAATTCCGCGCATGCCCCTTGCGCCCGACCCGAGAGCCTTGCGCATGATGCAGAACGAAACGCGATTTCACCATTGCAAGCCGCCTCTTTTTAAACTAATATAACAAAGTTCACTGGAACCGTCGCCGTAAAGGCAAGGAATTTCAAACGGTTCCGACATGCCTCCCTTCCGGCCCGTCCGGAAGATGCGCACTGTCCTTTTTTATCACCTCAACCAGCACGAGGCATCGGGATGGAGGAGAGGAACAACACAACCACACCGGCGACTGCGGCAAAAAAATGCAGCTGTGGCTGGGGCGCGTTTGTCGTGGGGCTGGTAGTGGCCCTTATTCTGGGATGGTGGGTTCTGCCCAACCTTATGAAGGAAACCAAAAAGCAGCCCATCGCCTTCAGCCACGTCGAACACGTACAGAAGCAGGGCATGACCTGTGAGCAGTGCCACTTCGTGCGCGCCGACGGATCGTTCAGCGGAACGCCCACCACCGCTCAGTGCGCGGAATGCCATTTCACGGTTCTGGGCTCCAACCCTGAAGAAGCGCGCTTCGTCCGCGACTACGTTCAGACGGGCCGCGAGATCAAGTCGGAATGGCTGATTTATCAGAAGCAGCCCGACAACGTGTTCTTCAGTCACGCTCTGCACTTCGGCGCGCTTGCCGAACTCAAGGGCCCCAAGGAAACGGCCGCGTTCTGCTCCAGATGCCACCTCAACGTGGCCGAAACGGACGTGCCGCCCGTCTATCGGGAAAACAGGCTTTCGGGATACTCCGAAAACACCATGCTGATGTGGGGGTGCGAACGTTGCCATGCCGAACATATGGCGATGGGCAACACCAACGCCAGCAATGCCTGCTTCACCTGCCACAAGTAAGGCAAAAGCGAGGAAATCATGGATAGACGAGGATTTCTTAAATTTGCCGCCGGCGGGACCGTGGGCCTCGTGGCGTCTCCCATCATCTGGAACACTCTTTACGACGCCGTGTACTGGACCCAGAACTGGGGCTGGATTCCGCGCCTCAAGAAGGGCGAAAGCGAATACCTGCCCACAGTGAGCAAACTGTGCCCGTCCGGCACCGGATTCCTTGTGCGCACCGTGGCCGGCGTGCCCGTGCGCACCATCGGCGACAAGAACAACCCCGTGACCCACGGGGCCATGACCGCGCTCGCCGCCGCCGAAGCCGAACTTCGCGTGAGCCCCGCGCGTCTTAAAACTCCGCTGCGCCGCTCCGCCGACGGCGCCTATGTGGCCATCACCTGGGAACAGGCCGAAGCCATCCTTAAAGAAAAAATGCAGGAAGCCGGCTCTTCCGTGGCCGCCGTGTCCGGCGATCCCACGTCGAGCATCAACGAAGTGCTTTCCTCCATTCTGAATCAGCGCGGCTCTTCCGACTTCTACTTCATGCCCGACGAGGAACTTCCCGCCGCCGCCGCATGGGAAGCCATGGGCGGTCAGGGCCGCCTGGGCTACGACATGGAAGGCAGCGACTGCATCCTCGCCGTGGGCGCTCCCGTGCTCGAAAGCTGGGGCGTCGTGGCCGCCAACCGCAGCCTGTTCAACCGCACGCATCCCGTGGCGGGCACGCCCACCCAGAAGCTCATCTACGCCGGCGCCGTGCAGAACAACACCGCCGCAGGCGCCGATCTCTGGCTGCCCATGAAGCCCGGCACCGACATGGCCCTGCTGCTCGGCATCGCCCACCTCGTCATCAAGGCGGGCAAAACCGGCTTCGCCGCCGGTCTCGGCAACTTCGCCTCCTTCGCCGCGGCCTACACCCCTGAAAAGGTTTCCGGCATCACCGGCGTGCCCGTCGCGCGCCTCGAAGCCGCGGCCAAGGCCGTGGTCGAAGCGGAACGTCCGCTCGTCATCGCCGGTTCCGCGCTCGGCAGCGGCGGCGGCGCAGGCCCCGTCATGGCGGCCGTGGCCATCAACATGCTGCTCGGCAGCGTGAACAGAAAGGGCGGTCTGCTCGATCTGCCCTTCCCCGTGTCCGTCACCGCCCACGCCACCGACTACCGCGAAACCCTGCGCAAGCGCTTCGTGGACTACACCCAGGCCGTGGCCGCAGACAAGGTCAAGGCTCCCGCGCTCCTGCTCGTGTACGCCGCCAATCCGCTCTACGCCCTGCCCGCCGATTCCGGCATCGGGGCGACCATCAAGAAGGCCGGATTCTCCGTGGCCGTGGCCAGCTTCATGAGCGAAACCTGCGAAGCGTGCGATCTCGTGCTTCCCGCCGCCCTCGGCATGGAAGCCTTCGACGACGTGCAGACCCCCTACGGTTCCGGCCGCGTGACCTACGCGCTCGCCCGTCCGGTGGCCAAGCCCTTCGCCGATGCCCGCAGCGCCGGCGAACTGTTCATCGCCCTCGCCCAGGAACTCAAGCTCGACCTCGGCGTCAAGGACATGCCCGAACTGCTGTACAAGCATGCCTACGCCCTCGGCGCGCCCTTCCGCGCCATGATCAACGAAGGCGTCGTTCACACCGCAGGCGTCACCCTGCCCGCCTCCCCGCTGTTCTACAACTGGGAAGCCATTCAGGCCGCCGCTTCCGCCCGCGGCGCGGAAGGCGATCTGCAGGTTGCGCCCGTCACCGTGCTCGCCATGGGCACGCCGCAGACGGCCATTCCGCCCTTCGCCACCAAGGTCGTCACCGACTATCAGCTCAAGGGCAAGTACAGCGTGGCGCAGATGAACGGCGCCACCGCCGCTAAACTCAAGGTAAAGGCCGGAGACCTCGTCAAGCTGGTTGCCGGCAACAATGTGGAAATCACCGTGGTTGCCGCCATTTTTGAAGGCATCCTGCCCGATACCGTTTCTCTGGTTGCCGGTCTTGGCCATACCGCCTTCGACCAGTTCAGCAAGGGCAAGGGCTCGAATGTCCTGGCGCTGACCAGCGTTTGCAGAGAACCCGGCACCGGCCTGCCGGTCTGGGGCCTTGCCGGCGTGAAGGCCGCAAGAGCATAGGGGGGTCGTGATGTCTTCTGAAGTCAAACAGTTCAAAATAAGATGGGGCATGGTCATCGACATCGACAAGTGTACGGGCTGCGGCGCGTGCATGGTGGCCTGCCAGGCGGAAAACAACGTCGCTCCCGCCGTGGACGGCAGCAACAAGCTCCGTTCGCTCAACTGGCTCACCGTGTTCCGTCTCACCAATCACAAGCCCTTCCCCGATCATGAAGTGGCCTACCTGCCCCGCCCCTGCATGCAGTGCGGCAAACCTTCCTGCGTGTCGGTGTGCCCCGTCATCGCCACCGACAAGCGCGAAGAAGGCGGCATCGTCAGCCAGATTCCGCCCCGCTGCATCGGCTGCCGGTACTGCATGGCCTCGTGTCCCTACCATGCCCGCTACTTCAACTGGTACGACCCGAAGTGGCCCGGCGATCTGGCTCAGGCCCTCACCCCCGACGTCTCCACCCGCATGCGCGGCGTCGTGGAAAAGTGCTCCTTCTGCCATCACCGCTTCATGAAGGCTCAGGAAGCCGCCGTCGCCAAGGGTCAGGATCCCATGAACCTGCCCGACGGCGCGTATGTCACCGCCTGCACCGAAGCCTGCCCCAACGGGGCCATCACCTTCGGCGACCTCAACAATCCCGCCCACAAGGTGCATGAGCTCATCAAGAGCCCCTACGCCTTCCGTCTGCTGGAACGCCTCGGCACCGATCCCCAGGTGTACTACATCAGCAAACGCGAATGGGTGCGCCGCGAAGGCGACAACTATCTCGAACACGAAAAGACCGGCGAAGCCACAAAGCAGGGGTAGGTTATGGATTACAGCAAACCCGTTGATGCGGAGCTCTTCCCGGAAGGGTGCGAGCGCTGCTCTCTCACTAAGTTCACGGGATGGATGTCCATTCTGGGCGTCATCTTCCTCTGGGGTCTGTACGCCGCCGTGCGCGTCCTCGGCTTCGGCCTCGGCGAAACCGGCATGGACGACTACTTCGGCTTCGGTCTCTGGATCACCTTCGACCTCGCCGTCATCGCCCTCGGCGCAGGCGCCTTCTTTACCGGCGCTCTTCGCTACATTCTCAACATCGACGAGCTCAAGAACATCGTGAACCTCGCCGCCGTCATAGGCTTCCTGTGCTACACCGGCGCCATGATGATCCTCGTGCTCGACATCGGTCAGCCCATCCGCTGCTGGTTCGGCTACTGGTACCCCAACGTTCACTCCATGCTCACCGAAGTTATCTTCTGCATCACCTGCTACTGCATCGTGCTCATCCTTGAGTTCGTGCCCCTGGTGCTGGAGAATCGCCAGCTCATGAAGCGTCCCTTCATCCACGCGCTGGCCCACAACTTCCACGTGTACATGCCCATCTTCGCGGGTATCGGCGCGTTCCTGTCCACGTTCCACCAGGGCTCCCTCGGCGGCATGTACGGCGTGCTCTTCGGCCGCCCCTACCTGTTCCGCGAAGGCTTCTTCATCTGGCCCTGGACCTTCTTCCTGTTCGTGCTCTCCGCCGTGGCCTCCGGCCCCATGTTCACCGTGCTCGTCTGCACCCTCATGGAAAAGATGTCCGGCCGCAAGCTCGTCAGCTGGGACGTGAAGCAGCTCATGGGCAAGGTCGGCGGCACCATGCTCATCGTGTACACCGTGTTCAAGTGCCTCGACAGCTGGTACTGGGCTACCGACATGCTCGCCGGCGAAGGCCTCACCTTCGACCAGATGTTCCACGGCTGGATCTACGGCAAGTGGCTCTTCTGGCTCGAACACGCCTTCATCATCATTCCCATGATCGTGCTGCTCATCAAGCCCCTGCGCACCAAGCCGTGGATCTTCTACCTGATGCTCTTCCTTACCTGCACGAGCATCACCATCAACCGCTACGTGCTCACCGTGCAGGGCCTGGCCCAGCCCGTCATGCCCTTCGACAGCTGGTACACCTACGCCCCCAACTGGGCCGAATGGGCTAGCTGCTTCCTCGTGTTCGCCTACGCGGCCATGGTCCTCTCCCTGGCCTATCGCTACACGCCCATCTTCCCCCAGGAACCTGAACTCAATAAAAAATAACCCCATCCCCAATTCATAAAAAAAGGCGGCCCTTCCCTCGATCGGCCGCCTTTTTTTGTAAATGAAGAGAGGAAAGAGAGAAGGCGGGGGAAGGAAGGGCAACTTTTGAAAAAGTTTCCCTTCCTTCCCCCGCACCCCCATCCTTCCTTTCAAAACTTTTTAATTTTGAGGGTGGCTGGAGGAGGTATGTTGAGGGCGAAGGCTGTGTCAAGACTGAGGAAAGTCTTGCGAGGGGAAAAACAGAAAGTCGGCAGGGAAACAGAAACCGGGGAGAAGGCAAGGGCAAGAAGCAAAGGAAGACGGGCTGGAGACGAAAAGAGGAACCGGCAGGCGTTTCCCCGGATTTTCGCCATGTTTCAAGAGGTTAGAGCTAGATTGCGACTACCCGACGCAGGCAGGTAGAGGGACGCTTTTCCCCAGCAAATACCGTCGACGCGTTTTCCTCTCAGTCTTGAGCCCTTCTCCCCGCAAATTCTCTGGAAAACCTTCTCGGTCCACGTTCGGCAGGCGCGAAAACAGCTCCCCAGACAGGTCACAAACATGCGCGAAACCGCGCTCATCAAGAGCCGTCGTTTTTCTCCGGGCGTCGCCCCCTTTTTCCTCCTCCGGCAATCCCTTTCGGCGGCACGACTGCCCGTGTCAAAGAGATGCAGCGTCTGCCCTCCCCCCCAGCAAACAGCGACACCACTTCTCCAGGCCTGAAACGCCCCGATCCGCACTACCGAGCGCACCGGCGTTGTGCGTGAGCCCTTGGACTTCTCCCCTCCCCCCCCCAAGCGCCCGGCGTCCACAACGTCCCGGTTGCGCAAGACACGCTGTACGGCTGCGAAACTTGCACGACGGGCATTGCGTTTAACGGCGGGAGTGAATCCCGCCTGCTTATGCCCGTCGGCCGGACTCCTGACGTCGCCCGGGGCCCCAGAGCGCTGAAAGACGGCCTTCCAGCTTCCACTCCCCCCTTCGCCATAGCCTCGGGAATAGTCATCCCGTTCACCCTGTCCTGCCGAAGCAGCGTTAGCTGCGAGGCAGAAACAGGGGGGCGCGGGGGGAATTATTTCTGACCTTGCCACCTCTCGAAGAACACACAGGCCCGTTTGTGCAAGACACGCTGTACGGCTGCGAAACTTGCACGACGGACATTGCGTTTAACGGCGGGAGTAAATCCCGCCTACTTATGCCCGTCGGCCAGACTCCTGACGTCGCCCGGGGCCCCAGAGCGCTGAAAGACGGCCTTCCAGCTTCCACTCCCCCCCTCGCCCTTTGCCTCGGGAATAGTCATCCCGTTCACCCTGTCCTGCCGAAGCAGCGTTAGCTGCGAGGCAGAAACAGGGGGGCGCGGGGGGAATTATTTCCCCCGCATGCCTTTTCTGCCTTTCCTGCCTTTCCCTTGCTGATCCCCTTTCTCTCTCTTCTCTTTTGTTTGCTGTCGGGATAGTTTATGTTTTTTCGGAGGAGGCGCGTATGAGCGAGAATGCAGGCAAGGGGCCGGGGTGCATTGAGGTACGGGGGGCCCGGGTACACAATTTGAAGAATGTATCGGTGAATGTGCCGCTGAACGAGATTGTGGCTGTGGCCGGGGTTTCTGGTTCGGGCAAGTCGTCGCTGGCGCTGGGGGTATTGTATGCGGAGGGATCGAGGCGGTATCTGGAAGCGCTTTCGACCTACACGCGCAGGCGCATGACGCAGGCGGCAAAGCCGCAGGTGGACGAGGTTCTGCACGTGCCTGCGGCGCTGGCGCTGCGTCAGCGGCCGGGGATTGCAGGCATTCGGAGCACGTTCGGCACGGGCACGGAGCTGCTGAACAGTTTACGGCTCATGTTTTCTCGGCTGGCGAGTCATCGGTGCCCCAACGGTCATTATGTTGCGCCCTCTCTGGCGGTGGCGGCCGGGCTGGAGATGGAGTGTCCCGAATGCGGGGCGCGCTGGTATGCGCCTTCGGCCGAAGAGCTGGCCTTCAACAGTCAGGGGGCGTGCCGCACGTGCAACGGCACGGGGCTTGTGCGCACGGTGGATCGTTCCACGCTGGTGCCGGACGACTCCCTCTCCATCGACGAAGGGGCGGTGGCTCCCTGGAATTCGCTCATGTGGTCGCTCATGACGGACGTCTGCCGTGCGATGGGCGTCCGCACGGACGTGCCGTTCCGCGATCTCACGGACAAGGAAAAAGCCATCGTTTTTGACGGCCCCGCGGAAAAGAAGCACATTTTTTACAAGGCCAGGAGTTCCAATCAGGCGGGAGAGCTCGACTTCACCTATTACAACGCGGTCTATACCGTGGAAAACGCGCTCGCCAAGGTGAAGGACGAAAAAGGCATGAAGCGGGTGGAAAAGTTCCTGAAGGAGGACGTCTGTCCCGACTGCGGCGGAACGCGTTTGTGTGAAGCCGCCCGCGCGCCGAAACTGCGGGGCGTTTCACTGGATCAGGCCTGCGCCATGACGCTCGAAGAGCTCGTGACCTGGACGGCCGGAGTGCCCGAATCTCTGCCCGAGGTCATGCGGCCCATGGCCGAAAGCATTGTTGAAGCCTTTCAGAGCACGGCAAGGCGCCTGATGGAGCTCGGACTCGGCTATCTTTCTCTGGACAGGGCCGCGTCCACGCTTTCCACGGGCGAGCGGCAGCGCATGCAGCTTGCACGCGCGGTACGCAATCGCACCACGGGCGTGCTTTACGTGCTCGACGAACCTTCCATCGGACTGCATCCGTCCAACATTGCGGGGCTCATCGGCGTGATGCGCGACCTCGTGGCCGACGGCAATTCCGTGCTGCTGGTCGATCACGACACGCAGATTCTTTCCGCCGCCGACTGGCTCATCGAAATGGGGCCCGAAGCCGGCGAACGCGGCGGCACGGTGGTTGCCGAAGGACGCATTGCCGACATCGCGGCCGATCCTCATTCACGCATCGGGAAATTTCTCGGGCACAGGGGGATTTTCCGCGTGCGTCCGCAGTGCCCGGCCGATGCCCTGTTTACGGAAGGCTCCATTCATCTGGCCACAGCGGCCATTCATACCGTGCATCCGCTGGAGGTGGACATTCCGAAAGGCAGACTCACCGTGGTGACCGGCGTTTCCGGCTCCGGCAAAACCACGCTCATTCTTGAAAGCCTCGCCCCTGCGCTGAACGCCTTCATTCGCGGCGCCCGCATGCCCGATCACGTGCGTGAACTGCGCGCAGAGGGCATCCGGCAGATCAAGCTCATCGACGCCAGTCCCATAGGCATCAACGTGCGCTCCACCGTGGCCACCTACGCCAACGTGCACGATGAGCTGCGCAAGGTGTTCGCCCGCACGTCGGACGCCCGCAGGCTGGGGCTCAAGGCCGGGGATTTTTCCTACAATACCGGAAAGTTGCGCTGCCCCGTCTGCGACGGCACCGGCGTTGTCAGTCTCGACGTGCAGTTCCTGCCCGATGTGGACATTCCCTGTCCGTCGTGCCGGGGGTCCCGCTTCTCCCGCGAGGCCGACGCCGTAAAGTATCAGAACAGCGCCGGACGCGCCTTTTCCATGCCCGAGCTCATGGACATGGATGTTCGGCAGGCCCTCGACGCCTGCGCCGATCTCAAGCTCGTGCGCCAGCGCCTCGAAGTGCTTCAGCAGCTCGGCCTCGGCTACCTCACCCTCGGCGAAGAAACGCCCAGCCTTTCCGGCGGCGAAGCCCAGCGGCTCAAGCTCGCCGGAGAAATGGGCCGAGCTCAGCGCGACTCCGTGTTCCTGTTCGATGAACCTACCATAGGGCTCCACCCCCTCGACGTTGAAACCCTGCTCGGCGTCTTCCAGTCGCTCATCGACAACGGCGCAACCGTCGTCGTCATCGAACACGATATGGACCTCATCGGAAACGCCGACTACATCATCGATATGGGCCCCGGCGGCGGTACCTCCGGCGGCCGCATCGTCGCTGCCGGTACCCCCGCCCAAATCGCCGACTGCCCCCAAAGCCTCACCGGCTCCTTCCTCAAGCAGCAATGGAGTTAGAGAGGAAGAAAGGCAGGAAAGGCATGCG
This sequence comes from uncultured Mailhella sp., assembly GCF_963931295.1. NCBI lineage: Bacteria > Pseudomonadati > Thermodesulfobacteriota > Desulfovibrionia > Desulfovibrionales > Desulfovibrionaceae > Mailhella > uncultured Mailhella sp. Next base: position 497,544 of record NZ_OZ007001.1, read on the forward strand.
GGGGAAATAATTCCCCCCGCGCCCCCCTGTTTCTGCCTCCCGGCTTCGCCGGTTCGGCAGGACGGGGTGAACAGGAAGATTATGCCCGAGGCTATGGAAGGGCGAGCGTTCGGAAACGCAGCGCCTGCGAGGGGTGGTGCGCTTGGCTGGGCTCTGTTCGGTCTGCGGATGCAGTGCAGGTGTGTCCTGTCGGACCCACCTGCGGTGGCCGACTCCTGTCCGGCCTTCGCCGGACAGTCGTGTCAAAGGATGGGATTTCCAGATGTGGAGGGAGAAGGAATACCGAAGGCAGAGCGGCAAATACAGCCTGAAAAGTATTCTCTCAACGCCCTCATCACGGGCGATATGGGAAGTCTGTCAGATTTTTTGGAGGAAACACCGAGGTCAGTGCCACAGGTAAACCCGAACTCGTTTTTCAACGCTCTGGGGCCCGCGACCTGTCTTTGGACGGTCGCGCCGACGGCAGGCAAGCAGGCGGGATTCACTTCCGCCGTTAAACGCAATGCCCGTCGTACAAGTTCCGCAGGCCGCACAGCATATCCTGTACAAACAGGGCGTTGCGGACGCAGGGCTCTTTCCAGCGATTCCCTCCTATTTTTACCTCTTTTCCCTTTCCTCTCCCCCTGTCATCCTGCCCTTAAAAATTAAAAAGTTTTGAAAGGAGAGATGGGGGCGCGGGGGAAGAGAGGGAAAATTTTTCAAAATTTTCCCTCTCTTCCCCCGCATTCTCTCTTCCTCTCCCCTACTCTTCCTTTTTCTTTCTTGCCTTGATGAGTTTTTCGAGGAGGCGGCAGAGGATGGGGAAGTCGATGGGTTTGGAGACGTGGGCGGACATGCCGGCGCGGGAGGTTTCGGCGATGTCTTCGGAGAAGGCGTTGGCGGTGACGGCGACGATGGGCACGGATGCGGCGTCGGGTCTGGAGAGGGCGCGGATGCTTTTGCAGGCTTCGCAGCCGTTCATTTCGGGCATCTGCATGTCCATGAGGATGGCGTCGAAGTAGAAGGGCTCCGAGCGCTGGAAGATATTCAGGGCTTCGCGGCCGTTCCAGGCGCGTTCCACCTTCATGCCGTTGAGGGTAAGAATTTCCTCCGCCACTTCCATATTGATTTCGTTGTCTTCGGCAATGAGCAGGCGTTTGCCGGCAAGGCCGCCGCCTACGGGCGCCGATTCGGTTTCCACGGCGCTCTGTTCTTCGCCGCGCACCATGAGGAACGGCAAGATCACGGTAAACGTGGTTCCCTGACCGGGTTTGCTGTCCACAACAATGCTGCCGTTCAAGAGTTCCACCATGCTTTTCACGATGGGCATGCCGAGGCCGGTTCCGCTCACCGGACGCGACGCCACGCGGCTTTCACGGGTATAGGGCTCGAAAATCTGATGCAGAAACTCTTCCGACATGCCGATGCCGGTATCGGACACGACGATCTTATACTGAATGTATTCCTTCTGGCTCATCTGCGAGACTTCCACGGTGACGGAATCGCCGGCGTCCGTGAACTTCATCGCGTTGGAAAGCAGATTGTTCATGATGCGCGTCAGGCGGAAGGCGTCTCCCATCACCATGGAATGATTCACGTTCCAGACTTCGCGGAATATTTTTCCTTCGTTTTCCGCCTGAATTTTAAACGGAGTGAAGCTCTCTTCCAGGCAGACGCGGATATCCATGGGCTGATTGTTCAGCTCTATCTTGCCCTGCGCGAGGCGCGAAAGCTCAAGGATGTCGTTGACGAGCTGAATCAGCATCACGCTTGAGCGTTCTATTTTATTCAGGTAGTCGAGCACCTTCTGCGGATCGCGCGCAAAACGCTTGGCAATGCCGGTAAGATTGATGATGGCGTTGAGCGGCGTGCGCATTTCATGCGACATGTTGCTGAAAAACAGCTGCTTGGCCTTTTCGTTCTGTTTGGCCTTGTTCAGGGAGTTCATGAGCAGCGTGTGTTCTTCGAGCTGTTTCTGCTTCTCCTCTTCTATTTCGCGGAAGCAGAGAATGACGTCGTGACTCGCGAGCGATTCGTCGAACTGCACCCGGATGGTCACCCAGCGATATCCGTTATCGAAGCGCCGACGAAAGTCCCGACCGAAATCCCGTATGCGGTGCTCCACCAGACGTCGTATGCTGAGCAGGGAAAACTTGTCCATGAACTCGCCAAGGTCGCGGGAGTCCAGATTCTCGATGATGACCCGCACCAGTTCCGCGTAGGAACCCGACGACGACAGGCGTCTGCGCACGTCATCCGGCGCCTTGATGACCTCGTAACGCGCCTGTTCGTAGTCTATCCGATACACGGCGAAGTAGCTGTTGCCGAGCACCTGAACGGCCTCGTTGGTACGGGCATAGACGCGTTCGTTGTGAAGGTTTCGCCAGGAAATGAGTCCCATGCCGATGAGCAGCAGCACGACAAGGCCATAGAACAGAGCACTGAAGTAATCAAGATCATTGAGAATAACGCTGAACGGAATGGTCAGGATGGAAATCCATCCGTTCGGCATTTCAAAGTAGTACACGCCGCGGCGCTGTCCGTGCATATCGCTGGTGCTGGCCGCATACGAAGCCAGTTCGCCGCTCTTGATGCGCAGGAACAACTGATGCACATACGGTCTCATTTCGTCGTAGGACTGCTCTTCCGAAGTTTGCGCGTAGAGCAGCGTGCCCTTGTTGTCGCACAGGAAAAACGACGACTCCTGCAGTCCGGTCAGCGTGACCGAGGAAAAACGGAAGTTTTCTGGAAAGATGTCGAAGGCCAGCACGGCCCCCGAAGCGCACGTTCTGGCGATGGTGACGACAGGCTTGCCGTACACGGCATCGATATAGGTGTCGGTGAAGATGACCTTGCCGGGATTCTCCACCGCCTGCCGATACCAGACGGCATTGGAAAAATCGTAGTCGGCGTCGCCTTCCCAGGGATTCAGGGCAATGATCCTGTTTCCGGAAACCAGGTACGGATCAATGGTGCCTTCGCCAAGCAGGCTCTGCACCTGTCGGAAAAAGTACATGATTTTTTCCGCAAGATTGCCGTTTTTCTGACTTTCGTCCACAACGGAAACGCCGAACGACAAAAGCACGGAGTAAAACTGAAGATTGCCCCGCTGTTCAAGGGCGTAGGTGTGCGCCAAGTTATAGCCCAGATTCTGGGCGTTCTTCAGCATATTGATCTTCATGATCTGGTAGCCGAAAAAGGAAAAGACCAGCATGACCATGAAAATAGAGATGCTGAAACGGGATTTGCTGATGATATAAGCAAGTTTTTTATATAAATCTTTCATTTTTCCTCCAGCCGATGCGCGGAAGTCGGAATTTTCCGCTGCGCGCGATTGTTCTTCGCAGCGCGGAGCGGTACAAGGGGGGCTTCCGTCCGGGGCGGCAATATACGCTCTTTATCAATAAAATCAACATTGATAGGAATATTATGAAAGTTTTGCCGCTGTCCGCCGGAGCGCGCGAAGAAAAAACGTCGAATTTCGACGCGCCCGTACCCGGCAAAGATCTCCGCAGCTCCCCGCCCGCAGCGCTCTCCTCGACGCCGCGGCACGGCCTTCAACGCCCTCACCTCTCCGACGCCCGATCCGCCGAAAGGCTCCGGGCCCGCGACACCGCAAGGCGCCCCGCTCCTTCTTTCCGCCCTTCCCCGGGCCGACCCCCTCCGGCCCGGGGCGAAATCCCCCCCGGGCCCCTCGACAAAATCTCCCCGGATACCGCGGCGAAATCTCCCGGGCCCCCTCGACAAACTCTCTCCCGATACCGCAGCAAAATTCCCAGGCACCCCGATGACCTCCCCCGGGCCGCGCTCCTTCTTTCCGCCCTCCCCCGCAGCAACAAAAAAGGCGCGTCTCTCCCCCTCGGGAAAAACGCGCCGCAAATCCGCCATCCGGCCGGATGGCCGACGCCCTCGCGAACTATTGCGCGGCCATCTGCTCGTTCACGCTCGCCTCGCAGGAACGCATGGCGTCGAGCGTGCGCGCAAACAGTTCGTCCAGCGTCCAGCCCAGACGCTCCGCGCCTTCGCGGATCACGTCGCGCGAGCAGCCCGCCGCAAAGCGCTTGTCCTTGAATTTCTTCTTCAGACTGGACACTTCCATGTCCATCACGCTGCCCGAAGGACGCATCTTCACCGCCGCGCCCACCAGACCCGTGAGCTCGTCCACCGCAAAGAGTATCTTTTCCATTTCGTGTTCGGGCTCAACGTCGCAGCACAGTCCGTAGCCGTGACTGCACACCGCATGAATCATGTCTTCGTTCACGCCGCCCGCGCGCAGCAGTTCCGGCGCCTTGCGGCAATGTTCTTCGGGAAAGCGTTCAAAATCAATGTCGTGAAGAAGGCCGGACAGCCCCCAGAACTCTTCTTCATCCGCATAGCCGCGCTCGCGCGCAAAATACCGCATCACGCCTTCCACCGTGAGCGCGTGCAGAAGATGAAACGGTTCGCTGTTCCAGGTCTTCAAAAGGGCCAGTGCGTCTTCTCTGCTGATGCTGCTTGTCTTCATGTCACACCCGTTCGTTCAGCTCGTCCCCCTTCAGCGGGACGGCGTAATTCTTCACCGTAAGACGGTCGATGTACTCCTCAAGCGTCACCATGCCCGAACCCGTCACGGCCCGGCGACAGTCGGCGTAATCGAGAATCTTGCTCACGTTCTTGTTGATGAGTTCCGCGTTCTCAGGATGCACCCGCCGCGCCAGATATTCCAGCGACGAGCGGAACGCTTCCGAAAACTTCTGCAGTCTCCGCCATTCCTCCATCTGCTCCGCCACGCTGATCCGTATCTCTTCCGGAATCAGCGACGCCTCAAGCATCGCGCGGCACAGTCGCCAGTCGATGTACTGGCCGAATTCCACCTCGAACACCGTCAGCTTGTCGCGATCTATCATGCGTCGCCACACCTCGGCGCCCTTGGCCATCACGGGAATCACATCCACGTTCGAGCCCGACGGCAGATACTGCGCCACCGTGTCGCGCACTTCCTTCACGATGTCGGACACGGATTCCTTTTCCACGTCGATGACGTCGGCCTTGTTGAGGATCACCAGCACCGGCACTCCGCCGCGAAGCTCCGCCACCCGCCCCATGTCGCGCAGCAGCGCCTCTTCGTCGCGCGTGTGCAGCTGCGCCATGTCGAGCACCAGAAAAATATGCGTCAGCGGCAGCTTTTCCAGCGCAAAATACGTCTCGCCGCGATGCTCGTCGTGCTTGCTGGTGTTGGGACCGGGCGTATCGTAAAACACAATGGGACGCTTCTTCTCCAGGTGCGGCAGACGCAGCCAGATGTCGGCAGGCACGTTCTCACGCATGGTTCCGTTGTACGACGCAAGCCTCTCCAGCGTGAGCGGATGCCATTCGTCGCTCTCCGAAGGGTTGCGGCACACGTTCTGCTCGCACCACGGATCATGAACAATTCTGAATATCTGTGCCGTGGTAGCCCGGTTGCCCGCAGGAAACGCCCCGCGTCCGAGCATGGCGTTGAGCAGCGTGGACTTGCCCGAACTCATGCAGCCCAGGATAAGAATGTGAAGCCCGGTATCGGGCACGCGGAACTCGCCCATGTCTGACTCCCGTTCGCCTCCGCCTGCGCGGAAGCCTCGCTTTTTTCTGGAAAACCGGAAACGCGCACTGTGCGCCGCCTGTTCCGGCACGGCGCAGAAACAACCGTTGCCGCGCCTTTCCGAACATACCCTATTGACGACGCAAGGCAAGTCCCGGGATTTCTTCGCAAGCCGAACACGACCCCGGGCGACGGCGCGAGAGAACAGCCGCGCCCGCAACGGCCCCGACGCCGCCAGCAAATCAAAAAATAAAAAACACGCACCGCAGCAGCCGCGCCGAAGCCCGTGCCGACGCCACGGCAGCCGCTTCCGGACTGATTCCCTGCCCCGCCCGCACCGACGTCATGCTTCCGCCGCCTGTCGCGCATCCTCATGCGCTCGCCCACAGACATCCCCCCAGTCACCGCATTACCGGCACGATCGTCGCACCGCGCACCCAACCAACAAACACGGGAACCCGTTCTGCATCTTCCCGACAAGCAAGCTTCATACATGATTTCTTCATGTCATTTCTTTCACAAATAACATGACACATAAAAATCTCTCTTTCACGCTCCGCAGCACTGACAAAACAGCACGACATCATGCTTTTTCACGACGTCATTTTCCCATGCACAACTTCTCTTTTTCATCATTTCTATTTACTTCTTCCTTTTCCCTTCATATTTTCACATTCTTCTTTCATTATCCTTTATTTTTCTCTCACACTCTCTTTGCATATGATGCAAACATGCAAATAAATAAAAAAACTTTCCGAAAATATGTTGTTTTTAACTTGCGCACCTGCTATGTTATAAAAAAAAACAAAGTAGGCATCATTACTCATGATACTATGATTCATGACGTATGATATCTGCACAGAAAGAGAACTTTTTATTCTCTTCCCTAGAAAAAGGAGGAAGGTATGGAACTCGGAAGCCTGGTACTCACCATTTGCGCCTGCCTCATGGCAATAGTCGTCTGCCTCGGCATTTTTGCCTCCAAGGCCTACAAGTAATCCTTTTGAGCCTGCCCCGGGCAGGAATCCTCATGTCCATTTTGCGGGAACTTTTTCGGAAGTTCCCGTTTTTTTTGCCCGTTTTTTTTGTCGGACAGGAGTCGGCCACCGCATGCGGGGCCGTGCGGACACACCTGCGCTGAGTCCGCAGACCGAACAGCGCCAGCCAAGCACACCCAAGCCTGGCGCGCTTTGCCTTTCCCCTTCCGAACTTCCGTCAGTTTTCGGCAATGCGCTCTGCCTGCACACTCCCTTCCTGCCGCACCGGCGAAGCCGGGAGGCAGAATCAGGGGGGGAATTATTTCTGACCTTGCAGACCTCAACAGAGAACACTAGCCCGTTTGCGCAAGACACGCTGTACGACCTGCGCAACTTGCACGACGGCGGCTGCGCTTCACGCCGGAAGTGAATTCCGGCTGCTTGCCGCCGTCAACGCGACCGTCTGAAGACAGGTCGCGGACCCCAGAGCGTTGAGAGACGGCCTTCCGGCCTCCAATCCCCCCTTCGCCCACAGCTTCGGGCATAATCTTCCCGTTCACCCTGTCCTGCTGAAGCAGCGAAGCTGCGAAGCAGAAACAGGGGGGCGCGGGGGGAATTATTTCTGACCTTGCAGACCTCAACAGAGAACACTAGCCCGTTTGTGCAAGACACGCTGTACGACCTGCGCAACTTGCACGACGGCGGCTGCGCTTCACGCCGGAAGTGAATTCCGGCTGCTTGCCGCCGTCAACGCGACCGTCTGAAGACAGGTCGCGGGCCCCAGAGCGTTGAGAGACGGCCTTCCGGCCTCCAATCCCCCCTTCGCCCACAGCTTCGGGCATAATCTTCCCGTTCACCCTGTTCTGCTGAAGCAGCGAAGCTGCGAAGCAGAAACAGGGGGGCGCGGGGGGAATTATTTCCCCCGCATGCCTTTCCTGCCTTTTCTGCCTTTCCCGTTGCCGGGCCGTGACAGGGGGCGGCGGGGCGTGGTACACCGTGGGGGCGCTCCGCGAGGGGCGGGAATCAAGGCAGGGAAGGCATGAAGATACTTCACACATCGGACTGGCATTTAGGGCATCATCTTTACGGGCGGCGGCGGTACGAGGAGTTCCGTCGTTTTCTCGCGTGGCTTGTGGATCTGATTCGGGACGAGGGGGTGGAAGCGCTGATCATTGCAGGCGACGTGTTCGACAGTTCGATTCCCGGCAATCCGGCGCAGAAGCTGTACTACGACTTTCTGCGCGATGTTTCGGCAAGCGGGAGCCCGTGCCGGCATGTGGTGGTCATTGCGGGCAATCATGATTCTCCGGCCTTTCTCGACGCTCCGGCCGGGCTGCTTTCGGGCATGAACATTCACGTGACGGGCCGGGCGCGTTCTCCCGAAGAGGAAACCTTTCTGCTGTGCGGGGCAAGCGGCGAGCCCGAACTCGTGGTAAGCGCGGTTCCGTTTCTGCGCGACAGGGATCTTTACCGCGCCGCCGACGGCGACAGCATGGACGAACGCGACAGGCTCATGGCCGAAGGCATGAAGGAGCATTATCTGCGCGCCGCTCAGGAAGCGGAACGTCTGCGCGCAGGACACCCTGTTCCGCTGCTGGCCACGGGGCATCTTTTTGCCGCGGGAGGCGTGATTTCCGGCGACGACGGCGTGCGCGATCTGCGCGTGGGCTCGCTCGGTCAGGTGGACGCCGGCGTGTTTCCGGCCGCGTTCGACTATGTGGCGCTCGGTCATCTTCATTCGGCGCAGCGGGTTCACGGCGAGGAGCGTCTGCGCTACACGGGGTCGCCGCTGCCCATGGGCTTCGACGAGGTTTGTCGCGGGCACGAGGTGCGCATTCTGGAAACGCAGGGAGACGGCATCGTGTCCCGCGGGGTGAGCGTGCCCGTGTTTCAGCGACTGGAGCGCGTGGAAGGCGACATTGCCGAGATTGAGAGCCGCCTCGACGAACTTTCCGCCTCCGGGGAAAGCGTGTGGGTCGAAGCGCTCTACACCGGCAGCAGCATGATTGCGGATCTGCGCCGCCGCGTGGAGGAACACGCATCCGGAGCCGTGGAAGTGCTCCGCATCCGCAACGCGCGGTTCCTGCCCGAAGGCATGGACGCCGATCCCGAACAGGACGATCTCGAAGAACTCGGCGTGGAAGCCGTTTTTGAACGGCGCTTGCAGGAAGCCTTTCCCGACGCCGAACCCGACGATCCCGCGCTCAAGGAACTGCGGGCCACGTTCCGCGAAGCCGCGGCCGCCGCGCTCTTCGACGAGGAGGACGCTTCATGCGCATCTTAAGCATTCATATCCGCAATCTCAATTCCCTCGCCGGCGACTGGAGCATCCGTCTCGACGGGCCGGAATACGAAGCCGGGGGCATATTTGCCATCACGGGCCCCACGGGCGCGGGCAAGAGCACCATTCTCGACGCCGTGTGTCTGGCGCTCTACGGCGCTACGCCGCGCCTCGAAAAGGTGACCAAGAGCAGCAATGAAATCATGTCGCGGCAGACGTCGGAATGTCTGGCGGAGGTGCGCTTTTGCACCACTCGCGGGAAATATAAGTGCTGCTGGAGTCAGCGCCGGGCGCGTGGCTCGGGCAAACTTCAGCCGCCGCAGCACCACCTGTACGACGCCCAAGATCAACCGCTGGCCGACAAAACCACCGACGTCATCGCCCGCGTGGAAGAGCTCACAGGCATGGACTTTGCCCGGTTCACGCAGTCCATGCTGCTGGCTCAGGGGCGTTTTGCCACGTTTCTGCTGGCCGACGGCGACAAACGGGCTCCGCTTCTGGAAAAAATCACGGGCACGGGGATTTATTCGGAAATCTCACGGAAGACGCAGCAGCGCAGCAGCGAGGAACAGAAAAAGCTCAACGACCTCAAAAACAGACTGGACGCGCAGCAGCTTCTGCCCGAAGACGAGGAAGCGGCGCTTGAACGCGAACGGGAAACGCTTCACGCGACGTGCGAAACGCTGGCGAACCGCGAGCAGGCGCTCAATGACGACATGGCGCGCCTTGAGCAGGCCACGGCGCTCGACAAGGAGGAACAGGCCCTGAACGCCGAGCGGGAAACGCTTCTGCTCGACGGGCAGACCTTTGCGCCGCAGCGCGAAAAGCTGGAGCGCGCCGAACGGGCGGCCGGGATTTTTCCGGCGCTCGAAGCTTTGCGCATCCGGCGCGAGGAGCAGCGCGGCGACGAAGAAAAGCTCGCCGCGCTGAAGGAAGAGACGCCCCGCCTTGCCGAACAGGAAGAGCAGGCGTCTTCCGCGCTTGCCGCCGCGAAAACGGCGCTGACCGCCGAAAAGGACGCCGTGGAAAAGGCGCGGGACCTCTGGAAGCGCGTGCGCGCCGCGGACACCGAAATCGACGCCCGACGCCGCGATCTGAACAATCTGAATCTGGAACTCGACGCCCGCCGCAGCGCGCTGGAACTTCGCCGCAAGGAACAAAGCGACGCTGAACGGAGCAAAAAAGACGCGGAAGCCGCCCTTGCGAGCGTTTTCCGGGAAAAGGAAGCCTCCGCCGCCGACGCCGGACTTTCCGAAGCGGTGGGCGCGCTGGAAACGCGCCTCTGCCGACTGGAAGAAGACGAGAAAGCCCTAGAAGCCGAGCGCCTCGCGCTGAACGAACTCTCGCTCGACCTTGAAGAACAGGAAACGGCGCTTGCCGGACGCCGCCGTTCGGAAGAGGCGCTCAGCAAGGCGCTTTCCGAGGCTTCGGACAGGCTGACGGCGGCGCGCAGCGCCTTTGCCGAGCTTCTGAACGGCAGGGACGTGTCCGCGTTCCGGGCCGAACGCGACGCGCTTTCCGCCCGGCTCGGGGCGCTGGACAAGGCCCTCGACGCCGCCTCGACGCGCGCCGAACACCTTTCCCGCGCCGAACGCCTCGCCCGCGACGCACAGGCGCTGACCCTCACCGTACAGCAGGAAAACTCGGAACTCGCCCTGCTGCGGGAACGCGTGAACGCGCTGCGGGAAACGCAGACGCTCCGGGCGAAAATCCGCTCCTACGAAGAGGAACGCCGGGCTCTGCGCGAAGGAAGTCCGTGCCCGCTGTGCGGCTCCACGCATCATCCGTTTGCAAAGAGCGCGCCCGCTCTGCCCGATGAAGACGCCGAACGCCTCGCCGCGCTGGAGCGCGACCGCGACCGCGTTTCCGCATCGCTGGCCGGGCATCAGCGCGACGCCGTTCACGCCGCCGAAGGACGCGCCGAAGCCTCGGCCGCCGCCGAAGACGCCACCCGGAAGCTGCGCCTTGCGCTCTCCGCCCTTTCCCCGGCGCTGGCCGCCGCGCTGACGCAAAGAGACGACGCCGATTCTCCGGAGCCGACAGTCCCGGACGCGCCTTCCGCGCCCGACGACGAGTCGACGCAAAACCACGCCGCCCCCGCAGCCGCCCAAACTTCTGCGCCTGCCGAAGCGTGGGAAAACGACATTCTTTCCGCGCTTGCGCTCAGCGAACGCGCGCCCGCCCTGCCTGCACTTCTGGAAACGCTCCGCGCAGAGACCGCCGACGCTCTCGCCCGGGCCGAAGAGGCTCTCCGCGACCTCGACGCCCGGCAGCAGGCCGGACGCCGCCTTGCCGACGACGTGGAGCGCCTGCGCCTCATGCACGACAACGCTCTTGCCGACGTGCAGAGTGCGGAAAAGGAAGCGCTGCGCCTCGGCACGGAAGTCTCGGCACGCCGCACGGAACTTGATTCCAAAGCGGGCAAGGCCGACGCCGAACGCCTCGCCCTGCAACACGACCTTGCCGCCTTCCGGCGCGCAGACGAAGCCCCCGCGACGCTTCGCGAGGCCGTGAATATTCTTGCCGAACGCCGCCGTCGCTACGCCGACCTGCTCGCCCGCGAAGTGGAAGCCCGCAACGCCCTTGCCGAACAGACGCGCCTCATCGACGTGGGGGCCCAGGCACTGCACTCGGCGACGACCGAACACAACAGCGCGCAGGAAAACCGCGACCGCCTCGCTGCCTCCCTCGCCGCCCTCGAATCCGACCGCCGCGCAATCTTCGGCCTGCGCAGCGTGGACGACGAAGAACAGGCCGCCCGCAACCGTCTGCAGGAACTGGAAAAACAGGAAGAGGCCCTGCGCGTACGCCTCGACGACGCCTCCCGGGCGCTGACCCGCAGCCGCAGCGACGCCGCCGCCATCGACGAAAGCCTGACCCGGCGCGCCTCGGATCTGCGCGATATGGAAGCCGACCTCGAAAAACACCTCGCCGCCGAACGCTTTGCCGACGAGAAGTCCTGCCGCGAGGCCCTGCTTTCCCCTGAGGAGATGGACGAGCTCGCGAGCGAACGCGACCATCTCGCCAAACGCGCCGCCGCCCTCGACGCCCGCCAAAAGGACCTTGCCCGCAAGCGCGCCGAACAGCGTCTGCCCCTGCCGCCTCGCGACGCCACCGAACAGGCCCTCGCCGAAACCCGCGCCGAACGCGAAAACGCCCTGCGCACCCTCGGCAGCATTCAGGAACGCCTCAGCGCCAACGCCGTGCGCAAATCGCAGGCCGCCGAACTGACCGGCCTGCTCAAAAAACAGGCCGACACCTGCCGGCGCTGGAACGCCCTCAACGAGCTCATCGGCTCCTCCGACGGAAAAAAATTCCGCAACTACGCCCAGGAACTCACCTTCCGCAGACTCATCATCATGGCCAACCGGCAGCTCGCCTTCATGACCGACCGCTACCTGCTCGTCCACAGCAAAACCGAAGCCCTCACCCTCAACGTCATCGACCGCTACCAGGCCGACGCCGTGCGCTCCTCCCGCAACCTCTCCGGCGGCGAAAGCTTCATCGTCAGCCTCGCCCTCGCCCTCGGCCTCGCACAAATGGCCAGCCGCAACGTCCGCGTGGACTCCGTCTTCCTCGATGAAGGCTTCGGCACCCTCGACGAAGAAGCCCTCGGCACCGCCCTCGACATGCTCGCTTCCCTGAGACAAAAAGGAAAAATGATAGGCATCATCTCCCACGTCCAGGCCGTCCGCGACCGCGTCTCCCTCCAAATCCAGGTCTCCCCCCTCGGCAACGGCAAAAGCGCCCTCTCCGGCCCCGGCGTCTCCCAGGGGTGAAAGGCAGAAAAGGCAGGAAAGGCATGCGGGGGAAATAATTCCCCCCGCGCCCCCCTGTTTCCGCCGAAGGCTGCGCCATTCGGCGGGGCGGGAGCGCGAAGGCAAAGAGCGTTGCCGAAACGGCGGGCGTTCGGAAAGGCAGGGACTGCGAGGGATGGTTGCCTGGCTGGGGCGGTTCGGGCCGCGGTCTCAGTGCAGGTGTGCTCTTTCGCGCCCACCTGCGGTGGCCGACACTGATTCCGGACACGCCGGAATCAGTGTGAGAAAGGAAGGGATTTCCAGATGTTGAGGGAAGAATTGAGGGCAGGTTCGCCCATGCAGACCGGAAAACCCTCTATCAACGCTCTGGGGAACGCGGGCGACATCAGGAATCCGGCCGACGGCAGGCAAGCAGCCGGGACTCACTTCCGGCGTCAAGCGCAGCCGCCGTGCAAGTGGTGCAGGTCGTAACGTGTGAATTGCGCAAACGGGATGCGGCGAAAGCCGGGCGCTCGTCAAACGTGTGAATTGCGGCGACGCAGCTGGGGAAGAACGAGTTTCAGGAAGATGGCAAGGGAGGCGAGCTGTCCCAGCGCGCCCACGCGATAGGCGGCGTCCATGCCCAGGACGTCGGCAACGACGCCGCCGCTCAAGAGGGCGAGGAAAAGGCCGCCGTCCATGCCGATGAAGTACATGGAACTTGCCACGCCGCGCCGGGACTTGTCGGCAAGGGACATGAGAATGGTCTGAAAGCTCGGCATGAGCGCGCCCAGCGAGATGCCGAGCCACGCGCCGCAGAGCACGAACACTATGGGCGACGCTGTGCAGGAAAGCAGCATGGCTCCGCCCAGGGTCGCGAGTTCGGAGAAGCAGATAAGCTGCGCAATGAAGCCGTGATCGACGATGTACCCGGAAAAGAGTCGGCTGCCCATAAGTCCCAGGCCCATGAACAGGAAATAGAGGCTGGCGTAGTCGGCAAGGCCGTTTTCTCTGGCGAGCACGGAAAGGTAGTTGGTAATCATGCCCTGCATAAAAGAGGCGATGAGCAGCGCGAGAAGGGCGAAGGCTCCCTCCTTCATGAAGAACATGTCGGGCGAGAGCTTCTTTTGCCGTATGACGATTTGCTTTCGCGGGCGCAGGAGCAGTTGAAACACGGCTCCCGCAAACGCGAATCCCGCCGGAACCCAGAAGGCCGCGGCATAGGAAAAGGCGGCCGCAGAGAGGCCGAGCATGGGGCCGAAAATCATGCCGAGCGACACGGTGCTGCTGAAAATGCCGATGCCTGTGCCCATTTTGCCCTCGGGCATGAAGTCCACGGCAAGCGTGGCCTGCGAGGTGGTCATGGAGGAAAAGACCAGGCCGTGCGTGAGCCGGACAAGCATGAAGACCAGCACGCCCGAAGCCGCAAGGCAGAGCGGAAAGCAGACCACACAGGAAAGCGTGGAAAAAATGAGTACGTGCCGTCTGTCGAACCTGTCGGCAATGACGCCGGAAAACGGCCGGAACAGCAGAGCCACCAGAGGAAATACGGCCATGGCCACGCCCATGACGGATTTCTGACAGTGCAGCACGTCCATGAGATAAAGCGGCAACACGGGCATGATGGAATATCCCGCCATGCAGGTGCAGAGATTGGCCAGACAGATCAGAATGAAATTTCTGGTGAAGAGCGTTTGCCCGGGGACCGGTTTCGGATTTCCGTTGTTTTGCTTCATGGTACGCACTCCGGAAAAATGACCGCGCATGGCGGAAAAGGTTCCTTTGTGTCTGATACCATGTTTTTTCCGTCTGCGTAAAGTCGGAGCGCAGGCCCCTGCTCCGTCGCATGCAGCCCGTTACTGTTCTCCCCCAATATCTGGAGCAGGCTCCCAATGTCGCCCGGGACTAGGCGTTGAAAGAACACTTTCGGCCTGCATGGGCGGCCCTTACTGTTCCCTCTCCCAAAAACCTCTGGAAACCCTTTCCTCTGACACGCCTGCCCGGCGCAGGCCGGACAGGCGTCGGCCACCGCAGGTGGGCGCAGCAGCGCACACCTGCACTGAGTCCGCAGACCGAACGGAGCCTGCCAAGCACTCCGCCATCCGCAGTCTCCCGACGAGTACGCAGGCCCGTTTGCGCAAGACACACTGTACGGCCTGCGAAGACGGGCATGGCGTTTAACGGCGGGAGTGAATCCCGCCTACTTATGCCCGTCGGCGCGACCGTCTGAAGACAGGTCGCGGGCCCCCGAGCATTGAGAAACGGCCTTCCGGCAGGCACGCCCCCTTCGCCCATAGCTTCGGGCATAATTTTCCCGTTCCCCCTGTCCTGCCGAACCGGCGAAGCCGGGAGGCAGAATCAGGGGGGCGCGGGGGGAATTATTTCCCCCGCATGCCTTTCCTGTCTTTCCTGCCTTTTCTGCCTTTACAGCAAATCAAGGAGATCGAGGGGGGAGTGGATGACGGCGGAGGCTCCGGAGGCGCGGAGGAAGTCTTCGGTGCGGAAGCCCCAGGTGACGGAGACGCAGGGGACGCCGGCGTTGGCGGCGGTGCGGATATCGACGTCGGAGTCGCCGACGTAGAGGGTGCGGCTTTTATCGACGCAGAGTTCCTTCATGGCTTCGAGGAGGCTGTCGGGTTCGGGCTTGCGGCGCACGCCGGGGCGTTCGCCGAGGGCGGCGGGGAAGAGTCCGCCGAAGAAGGCGCGATTCAGCTCCTTGACCTCTTTGTCGGACTTGTTGGACACGATGCCGAGTTTCACGCCGCGCGCGGAAAGTTCGTTCAGCAGTTCCGGAATCTGCGGATAGGCGCGGGTATGATCGCGGCAATGGGCGGCGTAGTATTCACGGAAGGCCGCAAAGGCCTGTTCAAAGTACGGGCTCTCCTCGCCGCCGGGCAGGGCGCGGATCATGAGGGTGCGCACGCCGTTGCCCACGAAGGAGCGCACCTCGTCGATGCTGCGGCGGACAGTCGTGCAGCCGGACAGGGCGTGATTTACGGCGTCGGCAAGGTCTTCGAGAGTATCGAGCAGCGTGCCGTCCAGATCAAAAATAATGGCATCGTATTTCATGGAAGATGAGTGCGCGGTGCGCGGGTTGGAGTGAAAGACGCTTGGGGGGCGCGAAGCCCGGAAAAATGAGAATGAGACGCAGGAAGAGGCGACATCCGGGGAAAACTGAGACGCCCCGCAGGAAGAGGCGACATCCGAAGCCGGGAGCGACGCCGGGCTCAGAGTGCGGAAGCTCCGCGCGTCCGGATTCGGGACACGTCCGGCCCTCGGGGCGCGGGCGTCCTGCACCGGAAGGACTGCGGACGACATCCGAAGCCGGGAACGACATCCCGGGCAACAGACAAGGACTCGCGGCGGTCGAACGGCTTCACGGCGACCAACGGAGCGACCATTCCCCGTCGGGCAGGCCCGGCGTCGGGCGACCGCCGGGAAAACACCGGTCAGCACGGGATGTGCTGCACAACGGCGAAGCGCTCAAAGCCCGGGGAGCAAGCTCACGACGCGCCGATTCCGGATTCCGCCGGGGCTGCCGGACACGGGAGCGTTCCCCCGCCGCCCTGCTCTTTCCGGACGCCCGCCCTTTCCCGCGGGAAGGCGTCGTCTTCCGCCGTTTCGGCGTGCTCGCCGCCCTGCTCCGGTTCTGCGGCGTCTCTATCGCCGTTCCACCGTTCTACGCAAAAGGGGGAAGGTTGCCCCTCCCCCCGTTGATGGTCATGCGGCAATCGCGGCGCAAAAAGCGTCCGCCGATCGCCCCGAAGAATCCCGCCTAGAAGGCCTGACCCATCGAGAACTCAAACCGGCCGCTGTGGCGTCTGGTGCCGTCCGCGTTCTCGGAAAGCGGATAGCCGTAGGCAAAGCGCAGATCGCCCATCGGCGAACGCCAGCGCACTTCCAGACCCGCAGACGAATACACCTTGTCGAACACGCTCGAAGTCTGCGCGCTGTCCGTGTTGAAGCCGATGTCGTAGAACGGCACGAAGGCCAGGCCCAGATCCGGCTTCACCACCCAGATGTATTCAAAGTTCGCGTAGCCCATGCGGTCGGAACCGATGGTTTCACCCGTTCTCGGATCCCGCGGCGAGATGTCGTCGTAGGAGTAGCCGCGGATGCTGCGGATGCCGCCTATCCAGAAGCGCTCGAACACGGGGATGGTCTTGTCGCCGTCGGCCTTGTACACCGCGCCCACGCGGCCGCGCACGTGCAGAATGTTGGTGTCGTTCAGACCGTAGTAGAAGCCCGCCTCAAGAATCGGCTTGAAGAAGCTGTCGTCGCTGCCGGTCCAGGGGCCGCCGTACTGCATGTTCAGAGACACGCGCGTGCCTTCCGTGGGGAACGTCGAACGGTTGGTGGTGTCGCGCGAAACGCCCATGGACACCGTGCTCGCCCAGTGCTTGCCGCGGTACGCCTGAATGATCTGCGAAGCGTTGTCCGACATGTGATACAGGTTGTAACGCTCGAACTTGTAGCCGAAATGCACGTTCGTGTATTCGCCGATGGGATGGAACAGGCCGAGACGCACACCCGTGGAACGCTTGTAGAAGTACGACCATTCCTCGTCGATGGTGTACGGGCTGATGGAGAAGCCCCAGTAGGTGTCGAACACGCGCGGGTTCACGAAGGACGCTTCAAGGTAGCGCTCGCTCGCAGACGTGTACGCCGACAGTCCCAGCGTGTAGCCGCGTCCGAACAGGTTATTCTCCGTGATGGACGCCATCACGCCGAACTTGTCGTAGGTGGAGTAGCCGAAACCCACGCTCACCACGCCGGTTTCGGTTTCCTTCACGCCCATTTTCAAATCCACTTCGCCGGGCGTGCCCGTGGGCACCACCGTGGGATTCACTTCACTGAAATACCTGGTCTTTTCAAGGCGCTGCGCAGAACGACGCATCTTTGCGCCGCTGAACTGCTGTCCGTCGGCCAGACGCATTTCACGCAGGATGACGTTGTCGCGGGTGCGGTCGTTGCCTTCCACCTCCACGCGGCGGATGTACTGACGTTCCCCGGGCTTGACCGTGTACACCACGTCCACCACGCCCGCTTCCGGACGCGGACGCGGATCCACATCGATGTTCGCAAAGGCGTAGCCGTAGTCGCTGTAAAAGTCCGTGAGCGCCTTCACGTCGTTCTGAAGCACTTCCACGTCAAAATAGTCGCCCGCGGCCTGATGCTCGTCCATGGCGATCTGCTCGCGGATGCGGTCTTCCGTGTCGATGAGATCGCCCTGAAGAATCACGTCGCCCACCTTGTAGTGCACGCCCTCGCGCACCCGGAAGATCACCCGGATGCCGTCGTCGTCGTACTGCACTTCGGGGGCCGCCACCTGACCGTCCACGTAGCCGTGCTTCATGAAATACGCTCGGATGGCCTGCGAGTCGCGTTCCAGCAGATCGTCCTTGAGCACGCCCGTGCCCGTGAACCACGAAAGCAGACCGCGCTCCTTCAGAGAAAGGAAGTCCTTCACGTCGTCGGGAGAAATTTCCTTGAGGCCCTCGATGGCCACTTCCTTAATATAGAGCTTGCTGCCTTCGTTCACGTGCAGCACCAGCACCGCGGCCGCGCCGTCGGCGCGCGGCTGCACTTCGTAGGTCACCTGCGCCAGGTAAAAGCCCTGCTTGTGATAAAGATCCGTCACCTTCTGCAGGTCTTCCGCAAGCACCTTCTCGTTGAGCACGGAGTCGGTGTGCGTGGACATCGCTTCGGTAATGTCGCCTATCTTCACGGCTTCGGAACCTTCCACGCGCACCTCTTCAATGCGCGGCTTTTCCGCCACCGTGAACACCAGCACCGGGCCCGCGCCAGTGTTTTCCACGTCGGCGCTCACGTCGTTGAAGTAGCCCAGATCCCAGATGTTGCGCACGTCTTCGTCCACGCGGTCCTCATCCACAGGATCGCCCGTGCGGGAGCCTACGCGCACAAGCACTCTGTCCTTGTCGATGAACTTGAGGCCGCGCACCTGAATGTCCGCAATGCCGCCGCGCGACGCCTTGGCCGCCGTGCGAACGGGAGAGGCGGAATCCAGATCAATCACCATCTGGCCCACAAGGCTGTTCACCGCAGGCTGAAGCTCAAGAAGACTGGCGCCTTCCATGTGATACGCCCGCGAACCCGACGCCGAGGCCGGCACAAGCTGCATGTCGAGACTGAAATGTTCGCCGACCTGGCTCAGGCTGCCGTACACGGCGTAGCCCGCACGCGCCGAACGCGCGCGCTGCTTGGCGCTCGCCACCGTGGACGACGCGCTCTTGCCCGACGCCGACGTGGGTATGACCGCAATGCCGTGCGCCTCGAATCCCTGACGCACCAGCGAGGGCAGATCTCGGGCAAGCTGCGCCTGCGCCGACGGAGCATTGACGGCGAAAGGCAACACCAGCACACGGGTTTGGGCCGCGTCCGCAAGGCCCGCCCACACAAGAAGGCAGGCCACGGCACAGGCCAGACTAGAAAGAATCTTGCGCATAGAGCTCTCCCGATCTCAGTTCAAGGCTGCGGTCCATATTGTCCGCAAGTTCCCGGTTATGCGTCACGATGACAAGGGTCATGCCCATGTCGCGATTGAGTTTTTTCAGCACGTCCGCCACGCGGGCGCCCGTTTTTTCATCCAGATTGCCGGTGGGCTCGTCGGCCAGCAGCACCTTGGGGCACAAAAGCGTGGCCCGCGCTATGGCCGCGCGCTGCCGCTCGCCGCCCGAAAGCGTGGTCACGTGATGGTTCAGCCGTTCGGCAAGCCCCACCCGCTCCAGCGCTTCGGCGGCGCGTTCCAGCGCCTCGCGCCGCGGCATGCCCGCTATGATGGCCTGCATGGCCACGTTTTCCACCGTGGTGAATTCCGGCAGAAGATGATGAAACTGAAAAACGAAGCCCAGTTCCCGATTGCGGAACTGCGCCGCTTCCTGCGGGGTGAGGGCCGAAAGATCGCGCCCCTCGAAAAGCACGCTGCCGCCGGTGGCGCGGTCGAGCGTGCCCAGAATGTGCAGCAGCGTGGACTTGCCCGAACCCGACGAGCCCACGATGGCCAGCGCCTCACCCGCCTTCACGTCGAAGCTCACGTCGCGCAGAATGGTCAGTTCGCCGGCCGGGCTCTCCACGGTTTTCTGCGCGTGGCGCACCTGGTAGAGAGGATGATCCGAAAAGTCGATGGGAGCGAGAACGTCGTTATTCATAGCGAAGGGCCTCGGCAGGCACGAGACGGGCCGCCTGCCTGGCGGGATAGATGGTGGCCACGAAACACAGCAGCATGGACACCGCTCCGATGACGAGAAGATCCACCGGGTCGATGATGACCGGCAGGGTGTCCATCATGTACACGCCGGGAGGCAGCTCGATGAACTGATACTTCTTGAGGAGCAGCGCCAGCACGATTCCTAGCACATAACCTATGGATGTGCCAACAGCCCCGATGATGGCTCCCTGAAACATGAAGATGCGCCGCACGCCCGCCGCCGTGGCTCCCATGGACATCAAGATGGCGATATCCTTGGTCTTTTCCATGACCAGCATGACCAGCGACGTGATGATGGAAAACGAGCCCACCAAAATGACCATGAGCAGCACGATGAACATGCCGAAGCGCTCAAGCTGAAGCGCCGCAAAAAGATTGGCGTTCATGTCGATCCAGTTGCGGGAATAGAAGGGAGGGCCGAGGCGTTCGGCCACGTCCCTGGCGATGTCGCGGGCGTCGTAGGGATTCTTCACGAAGGCTTCCACGCCGGAGACGTGCCCATCGGGATAGCCCATGAGATCCTGCGCCGCGCCCAGGGAAACATAGGCGAGGCGGCTGTCGAAATCCGACATGCCGGACTTGAACACGCCCACCACCCGGAACGAGCGCAGCTTGGGCACAAAGCCCGCCGTGGTGCGCTGCCCTGCCGGAGACATGAGGTTCACCCTGCTGCCCACGCGCAGATTGAAGCGCCGCGCCAGATCGTGACCCACGATCATGCCCGCGGGGCCGGACTCGCGCACGAGATCCTCGACGCTGCCGCTCTCCAGATGATGCAGAAGCGGCATGGACTCGCCCGCCGACACGGGATCAATGCCGCGCACCACAAGGCCGGTGGCTCCCTGCGGCGTGGAAAGCAGCACTTCGGCGTACAGAAACGGCGTGGCCGACACCACGCCCGGAGTCTCGCGTATGCGCTCGATCACCTCGCCTTCGCCCCTGGCCGCCTCGGGGCCGAAGGCTCCGGCCTGCGTGGCCATGACCATGACGTGCGGATTCGCGCCGAGAATCTTCTCGCGCATTTCCTCGGTAACGCCGTTGTACACGCTCATGACAATGACGAGCGCCGCCACGCCGATGGCCACGCCGAGCACCGACATGAACGAAATGATGGAAATGAACGTGCGCTTGCTGCGCGAAGTGAGATACCGCGAAGCAATGAACAGCGAATACGACATAGATTCCCCTTTCATGGAAGCCCCGGCGAATCGCCGGGGCGTTGTTCCCGAAAGACTACACCTCGGGGCGCAGCAGCGGGAAGAGCAGCACCTCGCGGATGGTGGATTCGTCGGTAAGCAGCATGGTCAGACGGTCGATGCCCACGCCTTCGCCCGCGGTGGGCGGCATGCCGTATTCGAGCGCGCGCAGATAGTCGTTGTCGAGCGGGCAGGCTTCGTCGTCGCCCGCGGCCTTGGCTTCCACCTGCGCCTCGAAGCGCAGACGCTGATCCACGGGATCGTTGAGCTCGGAGAAGGCGTTGCCGTATTCGCAGCCGCAGATGAAGATCTCAAAGCGGTCGGTGATGTCGGGGTTCTTGTCGTTGCGGCGGGCCAGCGGCGAAATTTCCGCAGGATAGGCATAAATGAAGGTGGGCTGAACGAGCTTCTCTTCCACGTCAAGGTCGAAAAGACGCGACTGCAGCTTGCCTATTCCCTCGCTTTCCATGAACTTTTCACCGCGCGAGGTGAGATAGGCGCGCACGGCTTCCATGTCGTTGTAGAACTCGGGCCTGTGACCGCCCACCTTTTCGAGCGCCTCGTGATAGGTCATGCGCGCCCAGCGGCCGGGAGTGAGATCCACTTCCTTTCCCTGATAGGTGATCACCGGGCTGCCGCACACCTTCGTGGCGATGTGCGCAAACAGCTCTTCGGTGAGGTCCATGAGATCCTCGAACGTGGCGTAGGACCAGTAGAACTCGCAGGTGGTGAACTCGGGATTGTGACGGGTGTCGATGCCTTCGTTGCGGAAGCAGCGGTTGATTTCAAACACGCGTTCCAGGCCGCCCACGATGAGGCGCTTGAGATAGAGCTCGGGCGCGATGCGCATATAAAGATCGATGTCGAGCGCGTTGTGATGCGTCACGAAGGGCTTGGCCGCCGCGCCGCCCGCCAGAGCGTGCAGCATGGGGGTTTCCACTTCCATGAAGCCGCGCTCTTCCATGAAGCGGCGGAACTCGCGCACGATGAGCGAACGCTTGCGGAATATCTCGCGCGTGCGGGGATTCATCACAAGGTCGACGTAGCGCTGACGATAACGGGATTCCACGTCGGTGAGGCCGCTGTGCTTGTCGGGCAGCGCGCGGAACGCCTTGCTGAGAAGCCGCACGCTCGTGCAGCGCAGGGTGAGTTCGCCGGTCTTGGTGCGGAAAAGATGACCGGTCACGCCCACGATGTCGCCCACGTCGAGCTTCTTGAAGGCCGAAAACGCTTCGTCGCCGAGCACGCTCTTTTCGGCGTAGCACTGAATGCGGCCGCTGCGATCCATGACGTGGAAGAAGATCACCTTGCCGAAGGAACGCGACGACATCATGCGTCCGGCAATGGCAAATTCCTCGTTCAGCGCCTCAAGCTCCTCGCCGCTCATGTCGGCGTAGGCCGCGCACACGTCTCCGGCGTTCTGCTTTCGCTTGAAATCGTTGGGATACAGCGGAATGCCCGCATCCAGAAGATCGCAGGCCTTGCCCACGCAGTTCTTTACAACTTCGTTCAGTTCGCCGTGATCGGCGAAATTCTCCAGCATGGGCATGAAATAGGCCGCATGTTCCGACTTCGTGGCAAGCTTGATGGGCTTGCGGGCTTTCTTCTGTGCTTCCAAAAGACACTCCGTTATCTGGCAGGGGCTCTGCCCTCTTGCATGTATTCGGCAGCGCTCAGCCTCCTGAAAAGGCCGCAACGAAAGACTCGCTTTCCGGCGCCGTAAAAATATGGGCGTAGGACAAATACGCCCGGTCGTCAAGTGCCGCGCTCCGCACCGGGCCGTGCGCCGAATTCCCCGCGGCAAGGGGGAAAAACGGAGAGAGGTTCCCCTGCCGCCGCGGGACTGCGCTGCGCCGCTGCCGACAACTCGCCGAGGCCGCCCCCGAGGCAGGCGTCTCCGCAGAGTTCTGCGCCCGAATGAAGGGAAGCTCCAAAGCTTTGCCTCTCCACTGCCGGGAGACTCTCCTATTCTCCACGGCGAGGGACGCGCGCCCCCCCACGCCACGGCCCGGAAGAGGCCCCGGACCGCGCCGAGGCACAGAAAGTCGCCCTTCCCGCGCGGGAAAAACGCGCGCCCGGCCTCAGCGCCGGGGGAGAAACACGGAAGCCGATTGTTTTTCTCCGGGGCATGCGGGCGATGGGCAAGACAAAAAGTCGCGTTGCAACAAGCCGGAATAACGGAGCAATCCCCCCGCCTGCCGGGAAGACGCACAGGGTTTTTCTTGCCCATCGGGAGCGAGTGGCTTACAACAGGGGCATGGACACCCTGCGAACCATAGCCTTCGCTCTGCTTCTGCTCGTGTTTCCGGCCATGCTCGGCGCGGAAGAACCCGAGCCTGCCCTTACGCTCCCGGGCGACGCGATTATCTGGCTCAGTCCGGAAAAGGGGCTGGACATGGCAAGGCTGGCCTATGTGGAAGACAAGGGCGACGAATTTTCCCGCCGCATCGTGATTCGGGTGCTCCGCTTCGATACCGACGAATACGATTTCCGTCTGTTCAGTTCCCGATGGGAGGGGCAAAGCATTCCCACCATGCGCGAGTGGGCCGCCAGCAAGGCACTCACCGCAGCCATCAACGCCAGCATGTACCTCAAGGACGGGCAGACCTCCACCGGCTACATGCGCAGCGGCGAGCGCACCAACAACAGCCGCATCGTGAGCCGCTACGGCGCGTTCTTCGTGGCCGGCCCCAGAGAAAACGGACTTCCGCGCGCCGCCGTGCTCGACCGCAGCGTGGACGACTGGCAGAACCTGCTGCCCCGCTACGACATAGTGGTGCAGAACTTCCGCCTCATGGGCCCCGACTCGCAGCAGATATGGCCCGCCAAAGGCCCGGAACACGCCATTGCCGCCATTGCCGAAGACATGAACGGCCGCATTCTGTTCCTCCACTGCTCCGATCCCGCCTCCGTACACGACTTCGTGGAAGCCCTCAAGGCTCACACCGATCTCAATCTCAACAGCGCCATGTACGTGGAAGGCGGCAGCGAAGCCTCCCTGCTCCTCAGTCTGCCCGAATCCTTCCAGCTCTGGAACGGCATGTCGCCCGCATCCTACATGTTTTCCTCCCGCGGAGACGCCATTCCCCTGCCCAACATCCTCGGCGTCATAC
This sequence comes from uncultured Mailhella sp., assembly GCF_963931295.1. Taxonomy (NCBI): domain Bacteria; kingdom Pseudomonadati; phylum Thermodesulfobacteriota; class Desulfovibrionia; order Desulfovibrionales; family Desulfovibrionaceae; genus Mailhella; species uncultured Mailhella sp. The sequence continues at coordinate 521,612 of NZ_OZ007001.1, forward strand.
GCCGCCAACATTAATAAAGGATCCCCCTCCCCGAACGCGCCGCCGCTCCCAGCCGCCCACCCCTCAAAGCGGCACGGACAACGGGCCCTCTTCCGCAGCGTTCCGCCGTGTTCTGTTCCGCCGCCATCCCCGGAATTCTCTCTCCGCTTCCCGACACGCTCCAGCGCTCAGCGCTCTCCCCGCGCCCGGCTCCGCAGCGTTCCGCCATTCTGCGCCCTCTTACGCTCTCAACGTTTCTCCTCACCCCGGACACCTTTTCCCCTCGTTCCTTCCGCCTATTTTCCCCCATCTGGAAATCCTTCCTTACTCACATCAGTTCCGACGGGGTCGGAACTGATGTCGGCCACCGCAGGCGGGGCCGACAGGACACGCCTGCACTGCGTCCGCAGACCGAACGGCGTTTGCCAGAACTTTCCGCGTCCTGAGCTTACCCTGAGAAGCGCCTATCTTCGGCAACTCACCTTGCCTGCACACTCCCGCCCCGCCGAACGGCAAAGCCTTCGGCGGAATCAGGGGGGCGCGGGGGGAATTATTTCCCCCGCATGCCTTTCCTGCCTTTACGCGTCGGGGCGGGGGGCGGGGAGGGAGGCGTCTTCGGTGAGCATGTCGCGGAGGCGGCGGGCGGCGAGGCTGAGGGTATGTCCTTCGTATTCGAGGAGGCTGATGCTGCGCGGGGGGATGTCTTCCGCGATGTTCAGCGCGAACACGTCGCCGCGGCGCAGCGCCTGTTCCGCGGCCTGTTCCGGAACGAAGCCGATGCCGAAGCCGTGGCTGACGAGGTCGAGCACGAGATCCGACGTTTCGGGCTCCATGGCCGGTTCAAAGTCCAGGCCGTGCTCCTTGCAGATTCCCGACAGGAACTCGAACGTCAGCGTGCCGCGCCTGTGACAGATGAAGGGACGACGCATCACCTCTTCCAGCGGCACGGACCGATCCTTCAAATCGCTGAACGCCTCCGACGCCACAAACACGTCCCGAAACTCGCACAGCCGCGTTTCCTTCAACGAGCGGAACACCCCGCCCGAAATCGCCGCCACCGCAAAGTCGATGGCTCCGGACTTGAGTTCCTCCATCGCCTCAAACGACGTGCCTCCGTACATACGCAGCTTCACTCCCGGGTAGAGCGCGTGAAAACGTTCCAGCCGCGACAGCACCCAGCCCCGCAGCGCCGTCTCGCTCGCCCCTATGGCTATGCTCCCCGACTGCAAGCCCACCGCCTGCGCCAGTTCCTCGCGCCCCCGCCGGAACTGCTCGCAGCCCGCTTCCACATGCGCGTAAAAAATCCGCCCCTCGGGCGTGAGCTCCACCCCGCGCCGGTTGCGTATGAACAGCCGACACCCGAGTTCCCGCTCCAGCGCCGCCATCGAACGCGACACCGCAGGCTGACTCGTGAACAGCATCGCCGCCGCACGGCTGAAATTCCGACAGCGCGCCACCTGATAAAATATGCGGCAAAGTTCCCAGTTCAGTTCCACATTTCCCCCCTGTCATGCGTTCTTGATATGCCTACCATATCAAATGAGTATTTTACCGTATCATTGCCCCCTGCTATAGGCAAGAAATGTCAGGAGCGCGGTACTGTTCACGCGCGCCCCGGGAACGGCCCTCCGGGCAGGAACCTCTTACCATGAATCGCGGATACATCTTCATCTTTCTCGCCACCGTGTTCTTCAGCTCCATGGAAGTCGCGCTGAAAACCGTGGCCAGCGACTTCAATCCCATGCAGCTCACCTGCACCCGTTTCCTCATCGGCGGTCTGCTGCTCATTCCCTTCGCGCTGCGCGGTCTGCGTCAGCACGGAGCCACCGTCACCCTCGCCGCCTGGAAAGGCTTCGCCGGACTCGGCTTCGTCGGCCTCGTGGTCAGCATGATGCTCTATCAGGTGTCCATCCTCTACGCCCCGGCGTCGGTGGTCAGCGTGCTGTTCAGCTGCAATCCCGTGCTCGTGCTCGGCTTCGCCTACCTCATCCTGCGCGCCGACATCCGGCCCCAGCACATCACCGCTCTCGTGCTCGAAGTGGTGGCCGCCGTCATCATCATTGATCCGCTGCACACCAGCGCCGATCCCGTGGGCATCGTGCTCGTGCTGCTCTCCGCCGCCACCTTCGCCCTCTACGCCGTGCTCGGCAAAAAACAGTGCGCCCAGTATTCCGGCGTGGCCGTCACCTGCTTCAGCTGCCTCGCCGCCAGCGCCGAAATGATCGCGCTCATGCTCATCAGCCACATCGGACCCGTGGCCGACGCCCTGCAGGCCGCCGGCGCGCCCATGTTCGCCAACATGCCCTTCTTCTCGGGCTACACTTCCCACAACATTCTGAACTTCCTCTACATCTGCGTGTTCGTCACCGCCGGCGGCTACGCCTGCTACTTCATGGGCATGGAAGCCACTTCCGCCATGCAGGGTTCGCTCGTGTTCTTCTTCAAGCCCGTGCTGGCCCCCATCCTCGCCATGATCGTGCTCGGCGAAAAAATTCCGGCAAACATGTGGTGCGGCATTGCGCTCATGCTTGTGGCCTCGGTCATTTCCATGATTCCCACCTGGGAAGCCCTCATCGCCGCGCGTCCTTTTGTCGTCAGCCACCTCCTGCACAGACGGCACTAGGTCGATTGCGACGTTTTCCGGCTCTGCCGGAAAAGGGCCCGTTTCTCCTCCCCCCTGCTGAGAAACGGGCCTCATTTTTTAACGCAGAAACCAAAGGCGCGCCCCCTTCCGCAAAAAAAAACGCGGAACGCCCACCCGACGAAATGTCGTCAGGTTCAGCGTTCCGCGCCCTGTCCTGCAGAGGGGCCGGACGAAAATGCGCTACACGGTGATCAGCGTGAGCAGGCTCGGAAGTTCCTTGCTCAGCACGACAAAGTGAAACACGTTCAGAAAAAAGAAATAATTCAGCTCGGTGTAAAAATTGCGCACCGCAAAGTAAAGAATGCTCAGCCCCAGAAACACCGGAAAATAATAGGTGAAGGGAAAGACGACATTCTGCACGTTCAGCGCAAGGCCGCTCAGCGTCAGCGAGGCGTACATCACCGCCACGTCAAGCACGAAAAGCACAGGAACAAGTTTGATGGAATTCAATACCTTGGTCATAATTCAGCATCCTCTTTTTCCGCAGATGATATCTCTTGTGGGGCGCGCCTTCCGCTCTGCGCACGGCCGGCGCGAACGCGCGCGCCGTGTGGTGGTATAAAGTTTTCCTTTCAAGGACGCAACGCCCCCTTCTGCGCCCCCCCCCGGAAACGACGAAACGCGCGACCGCATACGCGGCCGCGCGTCCCTTACCCCGAACGCTCCATGCGTCCGCCCGCCTTCAGCAGGCAAGACGTCTAAAACGCGTACTGGAACTGAAGCGCCGCGCGCCAGTCATCCTTGTAGGAACCGCTGCGTCCGTGCGCGGCCGAGGTGTCGAAATCCTCGACAATGTACGCCAGTTCAAGGGCGGTCGTCAGGTTCTTATAAATTTCATAGGTCGAAAGCATGTTGAATTCCACGGCGGAATCCTCGGTGGTGAGGTAGTCGTAGCCGTCGCCGTAGGCGCCGTTATGCTTGCTGTTCGTGCCTGCAAAGTAGGTCACGCTGAAATCGTGCGAGAGATTCTCCAGAAACGATACGCCGTTCAGCTGCGCGCTCACGCCCCACGTGCCGCCGAAACTGCTTCTGTGCCCGCCGAGTATGCCCCACGCCGCATTGAAATACGTGCTCGTGCCGTTGAAGTCGCCGTAAATGATGGGTATCTGGCCGGAGTTCATGGCGCGGCCCTTCCTGTCGCCCGAGGAGTACCAGCCGAGCAGCGTCGGCTCGCCGAAGCTCATGGCATAGGCCGCCTTGCCTACCGCGTACCAGCCTTCCTGATCCGGCGAGGCGGAATATTCCACGCGGCCGTAGGCGGCGTCGAGCGCCAGCGTGACGGGATCGAAGGGTTTCCACTCGAAGCCCGCGCCGAATATCGCCATGTCGGCCCGGCCCGAACCGCTGAGATTGCCCTGCTCGGTCATGATGTCGGGATTGTAGCGCACGCCCTCTTCATTCACGAAATCGCCGCGCGTGCCGTAGATCGCCCAGGGCGACGCCGTGAAGCCGTCAAACTTCGCCGTGCCCACGAGTCCGAAAAGATCGTACTTCGGCGCGTTGACTTCCGATTTTTCGCCGCGTCCGTTGGCTTCGCGCGCAAGTCTGGTCCAGAAGCCGGTGACGTTGTAACGCTCGCCGAGCGGCACGGACGCCACAATGCCGTCGCCCACGAGATCGGCGATCATGGTCGAGGTGCTCGCGTAGGCGGGCAGATCGAAGGCGTGACGGCCCATGCGGATGGTCACCTCGGTGCCGGGCACGACCCAGTCGATGTAGGCCTGACGCATGAACACGCCCTGGTTGTTTCCGGTGGTGTCGGAACCCCAGTCGTGTTCGCCGACCTGAAGCTGAAAATAGCCGGAAAGCTGTTCCGATGCGGTCAGGGTCATGCCGAGGCGCAGACGCTGCACGGCATAGTCGGTGTTTCGGCCGTGGAAGCCTTCAGAACCGCTCTGGAATTGAAAGAGATATTCGCCGTCCATTTTGAGATCGACGGCGGACGCGGGACTGGTGGCGGCCGTGACGAGACCGGCGGCCAGGACAAGAGTGATGAGTTTTTTCATTCGCGCATTCCCGAATGTTTGACCGCGGCACGCGGTCTTGCCAGCGCCGCTTCGCAGGAACGGTCTCCGGTCCCCAACCTTTGCTCTCGCCCGACCCTGATGCGAAGCGTCCAAACGCAGAGCAAAAATTGCGCAAAATAGTACGCCTGTCAAGTTAATTGAAAAAGAAATTCATTTTTATTAAATACTTTGAACCCGCATGATTTCTGCCCACGCGCACGGCGGCTGCGGACGCTTTTCGGCAAACGGGGCAAGGGGCTCGGCGCGGAAGACGAAGGACGAGGGAAGACGCCGGGCAGGGATGGGCGAGGCGTGCGGGGATGGACGGGGCAACCGGAGCGACGAGGAACGCGCGCGGGGGATGAAAAAAGCGAGGCAAGGCGCGGGAATCTGCGGAGGGCTGCGGCGCAGAGAATCCTGCAAAATACTCTGGAAAAATTCGGATTTTTCTCGGAAAGCCAGGCGCGGAGGAAAGGCGACGCGCGGGGAAAGAGGCTCAGCAGAGGCACACGAGGGCAAGGCAGGGACATCAGGAGAAGCGAAAGAGGGGCGGCGAAGCGCGGCGCGGCGGAGCAGGGGCCGTCGCCGGAGCAATGAATGGTGAAGAGACGCCGAGCACAGAGCGCCCTCCCCCACGAATGACGCGAAAGACCGGCGGCGGGCGCAAGATGAGAGAGACGGCATGGCCGGGAATCCGCTTCCGCCCCGGCCTGTCCGCGGCTTGCCGCGTCTCCCCGGCGCTGAGCGGCAGGCCGAAAGCTGCATTCACGAGGGCGACGAGCCTTCCACGCGTCCGGCGCTGAGCTCGGCCTTGAAGGGCAGCGTGGACTCCAGGCGCGGCGGCTTCTGCGTTGCCCGGCGCTGAGGTTCTGCCGGACATCGCCTGCACGGCGTTCCCGGTCTTTCCCCATCGGCTTCCCCGCGCCGCCCCGCTCCCCCGCAGTGTTCCGCAACGCGACGACAACTCGCCGAAAATGCACGCAAGGCGTCTCTCATTCTCACCCCAGGGGGCCCGCAGGAGTGCAATCCCCCCGCCTCTTCCCTCGCCCCGCGCGCGTTTCTTTGCCACCCATCTTTCCTCTCGCCGTGCTCCTTCTTCGCTCCGCGCTCCTGCCGCTCCCGTGCGACTGCCCGCTGATTCCCCTCCCCCGACTGCCCACGAAAAAACGCGCGAAGTTTCCCCCGCGCGTTTTCTCATGCGGCCCGGACGCCGCAGCCGTTCATCGGCGAATTAGAACTTGTATTCAAAATGAAGCGCGGCGCGCCAGTCGTTCTTGAAGTCCTCGTCGCCTCGGCCGTGCGCGGGATTGGTATCAAAATCCTCAATGATGTACGCAAGTTCCAGCGCCGCATGCAGATTCTTGTAGATCTCGTAGGTCGAGAGCAGATCGAATTCCACGGCGGAATCCTCGGTGGTGAGGTAGTCGTAGCCGCTGCCGTAGTCGCCGTTGTACTTGTTGTTCGTGCCTGCAAACCAGGTCACGCTGAAATCGTGGGTCAGCCCGTCGATGAAGGACATGCCGTTCATCTGCGCGCTCACGCCCCACGTGCCGCCGAAGCTGTAACGATGGCCGCCCACGGGACCGAAGGTGTTGTCAAAGTAGGTGCTCGTGCCGTTGAAGTCGCCGTAGATGATGGGAATCTGACCGGAATTCTCGTCGCGGCCCCGGTTGTCGCCGGAAGCGTACCAGGCCAGAAGAGTGGGTTCGCCGAAGCTCGTGGCGTAGGCGGCCTTGCCCACGGCGTACCAGCCTTCCTGATCGTCGGATTCGTCGTACTTCACGAAGCCGTAGGCCGCGTCGAGCGCCAGAGTGACGGGATCAAAGGGTTTCCACTCGAAGCCCGCGCCGAAAATCGCGATGTCGGCCCGGCCCTGTCCGCTGATGTTGCCCTGATCGGTCAGATTGGACGGGCTGAAGCGCGTGCCGTCCACGTAGGTGGCGTCGCCCTTGGTCCCGTAGATCGCCCACGGGGACACGGTAAGGCCGTCGAAGGACGCGTTGCCCACCAGACCGAACAGATCATACTTCGGCGCGTTGACGTCGGTGACGTCGCCCTCGCCGTTGGCGTCTCTCGCCATGCGGGTCCAGAAGCCGGTCACATTGTAGCGGTCGGCAAAGGGCACGGAGACCACCACGCCGTCGGCCACGAGATCGGCAATCATGGACGAAACGCTCGCGTAGGCGGGCAGATCAAAGGCGTGACGGCCCATGCGCACCTTGATGTCGGTGCTCGGCACGGTCCAGTCGACGTAGGCCTGACGCATGGTTACGTCCACGCTGTTGCCGGTGGTGTCGGTGCCCCAGTCGTGGGTTCCGGCCTGAAGCTGGAAGTAGCCGGAAAGATTCTCGCTGGCGATGAAGGTCAGGCCAAGACGCACGCGCTGGAGCGCATAGTCGGTGTTCTGCCCGTGGAAGCCTTCGGAACCGGTCTGAAACTGGAACTGATAGCGGCCGTCCACTTTGACGTCAACGGCAGAAGCGGGAGAGGCGGCGGCAGCCGTCATGCCTGCCGCCAGAAGGAGAGTAGCCAGTTTTTTCATGCTCTTCTTTCCAAAAGTTTTACCGCGCATGCGGCTGGTTCGACGCCGCTCCGCCCTTTCGGCCAGAAAGCCGTCCCCATGGCGGAGCGTACACAATACATCAGCATGAACGATACATTCCTGTTCTGTCAAGCATGACGTCAAAAAAGGCGCTGCTCCGACATAAAAATCACAACGTCGGCGCGCGGGGCGAGGCCCGGCAGCATTCCTTCTCCTCTTCGCAGCCGCAGATGCGCGCCGCGCCTGACCGCGACGCATGCCAAAAATCAGCGTGATTTGAATGCGTATGGGCATCATGCCCGCCATGAAAAAGCTCCCTTTCTTCTTTCATGGCCTGACCGGCAGGCGGAGCCCTTTCAAAGGCGAAATCAACGCATTCTTCACGAGAGCCAGAGACTGCGTGAACGCGAAGTGTATGGGATCAACGCATGGCGGCGTGCTGCGGCTGCGCACTGGACACGGTTGAAGACTTCACGCCCCTCGTCCGTCCCTCGTCAGGCAGGACTCATGGTCCACGTACACTGTCCATCACGGCGCCGCGGCCGGCGTCATGTTCCGAATGACGGCCCTGATCTCCCGGTCGCTCAGTGCTGTGCTCTTTTTCTTCGCTTCCTGAATGACGGCGTCGTAAATGCTGTTCTTGTCAGTATCCTCCAGTCCCCCCTTCACGGCGTCGATGAGCGAAAAGACATGCTGCTGCGGATAGGCGAGGCGCACGTCACTGTAGGTTTCGGCGGCCCGTCTGTCCCCGGCGTTCAGGCCGAGGTCGAACATCATGGCCTTCTGCTCATTCGCCGTGGCCCTGCCGCCCACGGCATCGAACCACCGACGGTACGCCACAAGACCGGCCGAGGACCGAGCCGTGCCGTCCCCGCCGTCCACCGCGTCCATGAGCTCCCTTTCCGCCCTGTTTCTGGTCTGCTGCGAAAAATTCCCCGTGCGTATCGCGGCAAGCTTTTCCAGCGTCGTCATGTTCGGATTCCGGGCGAAGGTCCGGTCCAGAATTCCGAGCTCGTCCACCACGCGGGCCTTGCGCACAAGCTCCCTGTCGTTCAGATCGGCCCTGACAAGGGCGCACACCGCCCGGCGGCGTTTCGGATCTTCAATGTCTGCCGTGAGCTGCACGAGCTTTGCTTCTTTCTGCTCTGCGGTCCAGTCCTCCGGAAACTGGTCAAGCTGCGAAACGACGGATGCACTCGCACTCTGCACAAATGTCTTTTCGGCTTCTTCCCCGCGACGCTTCACCGCCGCATCCGCCTTCGCCTGCAAGGCATCCGCGTGGTTTCGTATCTTCTTTTCAGCCTTTGCCATATCGTCGGCCGTCATGCGCGTTTGCTCTTCACAAAATACCCTGCCCCCCTCTGCCAGAATTCTCCTGGCTGCTGAAATGTCGTCCGAAGCCAGCGCCTGATGGATGGCTCCGGCAAATATCCTGCTGCTTCTCTCTTTGAGCCCGCGCTCAAGGGCCTCGCCGGAATATCCCGCACGCCGGAGAATCTGCTCCTGATAATAGAGCGCCTGTCCCACGTTCTTCTGAAAGTCCGGCAGGCTCATGTAACTGTGCATGGCCGTTTCCGCCGCTTCCTCGAAAGCTGCGGCGTCCGTCCTGTCCTGATAGACGCGATACTGCTTTCCCTTGTATTCCTGCGCCTTCAGGGAAAAATCAGCTTCTTCCGAATCAGCAAGACGATTGAACATGGATTCGGCAAGGCTTCCTTCCATGTCCTTTAAAAGTTCCGAGCGCAGTTCACGGCTCCTTGCCCTGGCGTCGGCGTCGGCGGTAAAAGCCTCCTCGCCCTCTCTGGTCAGGAAACCGTTTTCACCGTACAGGCTCTGCCGCATCTGCGTCCTGTACTTCGTGAAAAGCTCCGTGGCCTTCGTCTTGCTGTAATCCTCATAGGCGGAAAGTCCTTCCCCGGCAGAAAGCCCGATGGCCTTCCCAAGTTTCCCGAGGGCTTCGGATTCCGCCCTCACGCCGGCCGCAAGCAGGCGGGCGTCTGATCCGGAAACACGGGCATGGACTCCAGATCCGGGAACGTAGCTTTCCCCCCGGCCCTGATACGTGGGAAGCGCGCCGCCGCGCCCCTGCACCTTCATGCGTTCATATATCGCCATGATCCGCCTCCTAGTGTCTCACGGGACTCGAAACATGCCTGCCAAGCGCCCGATCCCAATATCTGCCTTGTGTTGAAGACTTGTTTGTGCCGAACTTCGCCCATGCAGTTCCAATATCAGCAATGCCGCCTATGGCCGTGCTCGCCGCATTGAGATACCCGGCATTCCTTATGCTTTCCGCAGCCGCATCATAGGCGTCTGCCTGCTGGCCGTTGTTCCACGCCTGAATCTGCGAATTATAGGCAGCATCAAGACCCTTGTTGTACGCATTGACGGCGTCAAGTTCCCCCTGAAACGCGGTGTCGGCCTGAAGATCGAGATTGCTTCCCACGTCGACCGCTGCGCCCGAAGCTCCGGCCGCAGCCCTCTGACGGCCGATGAGTTTGGCGGTCTCCTGCCTCTGCGCGATCATGTTCTCGTAGCCCTGCCGCCTCTGTGCCCCGGCCTGCTGATCGGCAAGCTTCTGATTCTGCCTTGCCACGTCGGCCTGATATTTTGCCTGTGCGCTCTGCGTTTTTGCCGTCTGTATGGACGAGACCACGCCGAGCCCCGTACCTATGCCGCTGGCCATCATGGCAACCGTTGCCGCTTCCATGTCATACCTCCCCGAAATCTATGTCTGCGGAAATGGCCACAAGGCGGAACGGCTGCGGCCTGTCCTGCTTTATCCATATGAGCGTGTCCTCGTCCTGCCCGGCAGGAAGCGTGACCACGATGTCGCCGGAATAGGGCTGCACGGCCTCTCCCAGCACGTCGGGCAGGAACGGCAGGTCGTAGAAGTCACGGCCCTGCCAGGACTGCGTATCGAAAATGTCGCCCGTGGAACTTGCCGCATAGCTTCCGCCGACGCTCCGGTACACGCGCAGCACCACCTTGCCGTAAGCCCGCCTCTTGCCCAGCGTGCTGCCCCCGTCCGTGTCCGTCTCCACGGGCATGGGAGAAAGCACGGACGTGTAGCCGAGTCCCGCCTGCACCTTTTGTGCCGGATAGTAGAGCTCTATCTTTCCGTTCCGGACGACGTGCCCCTCTTCCGGGCTTCCGTCTGCAAGAACGGCCACTTCCATGCCTTCCAGATGCTCGAGACCGGTTACCGTGGTGCCCGCCTCTTCCAGCGTGACGGTCTTGCCGCAGTCCACGAAAAAGGCGTCGGCAATGCCGTCGGAATCGCGGAACCTGCGGGCCATGCGCTCAAGAAAGTACGCCCCGTCGCGCTCCACCACCAGCATGACCACGTCTTCCTCATCGCCGCAGAGCGCGGCCACGGAAAGCACCTTTCCCGCCGTGACGTGACGGCTCCAGGCATAGACTTTCTGCTCCTGCATGTAGGTGAGACAGAGGAGCACGCCGTCGTTTCTCACGCACCAGATGTTGGAGCCCGGCGACTGCTGGAACGCCCACTGCCTGATGCCGTGCGTTTCCACAAGCTGCGGCGCAAGAAGGGAAAGGTCGTTGCCTGCATAGCCGTCGTTTTCCCACGAATAGTAGAGGTCGCGCACATGACTTCCTGCGCGCTGACAGTGCATCACGCTGTTGCCTATGATCATGGGCTGAAGACCGGCGCTGCCCCAGTAGCTTTCCGTGGAAATCTGCACGTCGGAAGGCGTTATGGACGCTCCGGACGAGGTGGCCTTGTATTCCGCGCCGCTCGTGCCGATGAGCAGCTCTCCGAAGCTGGCCAGCCATTTGATGTCGTCTATGGAGCCGGAGGCCAGCATGTATTCCACGGGATCGTCGTCCTGAAGCGGACGGCTCTTGCGGAAGTTCTCATAGTCGCCGGTGCGGCTCATGTAGAACGACGCCGGGTTGTCCCTTGTTCCGGCAAGCACGAGACGCTGCTGATGCACCGTGACCGCCGCTGGATGGTTGCCGTTTTCAAAGGGGTTCCAGTCTTCTTTAGGAGTGGTTGATGTGTCCGGCTCGTAATTCTGGTCCTGAAAACAGCCTACCATCCTGTCCGGTAGAGAAGACCATACGGGCACACAGGCATACCCTCTATTGGAACCTGAAGGATAGGAAGAGTTCGATCCCCATTGGTAAGATCCCAAAAAATTCGTATCCTGTACAAAAGAGTCATATATTCCTGAAAGATCAGCGCTGGCAACGCCGTTAACCAGCACCCATATGCTGTTGTCTGAACTGGCACACCAGACAATGGCCTGTCGAGATGATGCACAATACCATGAATGCTGCGAACCTCCCGTATTAATTGTTACCTTTTCATTTTCCAGTTTGGCAGTCACTCCCGGGCCAGGAACAAAAGAGAGTCCATTCATATTGACGGACGATACAAATGAACTTCCAGCAATTTCTTTTAATGAGCTGCTGACGCCTATAAAACCATAATATCCCGCTGATTCTCGATAGATATTGTACTCTTTAGCTCCTGACACCACCGGCCATTGAAGATCAACATAATCGCCCTGCACCCAGTCCGTAGGATAACGACCCGTGACCCCGGCGACTTCAGAGGCAAGCGATTCTATGCCGTCATCGTTCACCGCCGTGACAACATAGTTCAGAACGTAGTTTTCATTCTGAGTATATGCTTCATTGCTGTCGCTGGACTTCGGCCCCCTGTGCCACCGCGCCGTGGGAGCGCCAGGAGCCTCAAGACTCTGATTGAGCGCCACCTCGGAAAGCCCCCACTGGTAATTCGGAGCCGAGCCCGAGCGCGTGAGCTTGCGCAGGGCGTATTTTTTATGCGCCAGATACACCACGTCCGCGACCTGATGGTACGAAAGATCGTACACATCGCTTATGGCATACGGGCTGTCCAGGCTTGCGCCGGAAACAAGGCCGTTTTCATCGGCCACAAGTATTTTCCCGGACATGAAGATAAGAACGTAGTTGTTTTCCGGCTCCGTGTTGAACTGAAAGGGAACAAGCACGGCAGGGCCGTCGAGCGATGCAAGGAAACGGATTCCCGGCCTGCGCTCGATGTCTCCGTGCAGGTTGGGGATAAAATTTTCGCAGCTCTGCAGAAAAGTGCCGAACTTTTGCAGATCGTACCTGGCGGACAGGGTGGGCGTCACTTCGCCGCCCGTGAAGTTGCGAAACGCTATGCGCGACATGGGCACATCCTTTTTTGTGCCATGCTACCAGACGGAGACTCTGCGGCACAGAAAAGCCCCGGTTGCCCGGGGCCTTCTTTACTGCGCCGCGCTGCCCCTGCCCACCGCCGTTTCCAGCGCGGCAAGGCGCGTTTCAAGGCCGGACACGCTCGCCTCAAGCCGCTCCGCCCTTCTGCGCTGATACGCCGCTTCAAGGCAGAGAGCCTCAGAGTACCTTATGCCGTAGCGGTCGCCTGCGGCAGTCACAAGGCGCTTTTCTGCATGCGTCCTTGCGGGCGCAACTTCGTTGCCCTCAGAATCCAGCACGGCAGGCTCGTCCACGACTTCCACAGTCTCGTATTCGTCGTCCCATGTGTCGTGGCAGAAAAGACCGTAGCGCGTGGCGTCGAGGCCGTGCTTCTCGAAGACCTCCATAACCTGCTGGGCCACAACGCCAGCATGGATGCGGGCCGCCTCGCCCTTGGCGGACACGGCGTCGCGGAACAGAAACTGCCGAAGCTCCACTTCGCCCCAGGCGTCCAGCACGGCGTCGGGATACTCGGCAACGTCCTGCTTCTCGCGCGCATCGGAGGTGTTGATGGAATCTGTTGCAGCATATACCTGCTTCCATCTATAAATCCCGGAACCAAGCGACAGTGCATTATCTGCCGTTGTTGCAAACTGATGCTGTGCAAAGTCGAAAGTGCTTTCCTGTCCTATGCCAAGTTTGAATCGTGCAACAGAAACAGACGGACCTATTTCATAAGCACGCCTTATGTAAAGTCCCTTTTTTGCGCCGTATATTGTATCAATAAACGAGTTGTTGGTCCCGGTCTGGCCGGTTGCAAGGGATGAGACCGGAACTTCCATGTTCTGATAACGGTTTCCGGTAAACATGTCGTGTGTTAGGTAATTAGGGTCAAGTTTGGCGTTTCTTGGGTCATCCTCGGACAGTTCTGCAAATACTGTCATCATAGCATTGGAAGTACCCAATACTATATTATCTGTTGCATAAAAATAAGTATGCAGCGTGTTTACACCAAACAGCGGAGTGTCGGGTTCAAAGTCCTTTATGGTATTTCCGCAGAACGTAACTCCATTACAAAATAGGCCAATACGAATAACTCGTCCTTTTATATTCGAGAAGAGGTTTCCTCGTATATCTATACCAAGAACGCCGCAGGCATAGTCTGTATATGCAGCAGAAGAATCTCCGCCTTCATAAGCGTACTCATCAGGAACGTCATCAAAATACACGCCGTAATCAGTATCAAAAAATGAGTTTCCAGAAATGAGTATTCCAAGATGACGGGATTTAGGAATTTCAGACCTGGCAGTAAACGGATAAAGCCGTATTCCTCTGCTGCCGTGAAAGATGTTATTGGTAATTACACATCCGTTGATAGTCGGTTCACTAAGCTGAATAGCAAAAGTCCCTGTTTCTCCTGTAGATACGTCGCCGTAAAAACTGCACCCATCTACAACGGTGTATGGAGAACGCACAAGCATACCAATGGCATACTGCGTAAATCGGCAATTTCTATACGAGCATCCCCATGCACCGCTGTGATTGGTTCCGGCATTGTCTGTGCTGCCGTGGCACACCGCTCCTGCTACCTCAATGCCGATGCACGGACAGCGCACGCCGGTCGGTGCAGTAGGTATGGAGTATGTCGCATCGAAATTCTGGCCGCTGTGCAGAGATGTCACATATTCCGCAGAGCAGTACCAGCAGGAAGCGAATGTGAAGTGATTGTCGTAGGTGTGCGTGACATTCACATTTTCATGGAACACTTGAGACGCATCAATTGTGCAGCGCACTGCTTTTGAGGCAAAGCAATTACAGAACTCTATACCACGTCCATGAGAATCCTCACCGCACTTGACGATGGTTACGTTCTCAGCCACGGCCCCTTCGCACAGGTCGAAAAGCAATGTGTTGTCATATCCCTGAGTTCCGCCGTACACCTCAAACGTGATGTTCTTGACTTCCACACCGTGCAGGAAATCGGCCTTTCGTACAGTTGTGTACTGTCTCTGCGTAGGCTGAGCGCTTACATCAACTCCATCTTCTCGTTCAGGAAGATAGTACGGGTATATCAGTGTGCCTGTACATTCAAACTCCGCAGGCGAAACGATTTTGTTCACCGTCAGGACTTCCGCCCACTGACATGTTTCCGTGCTTCCGGTAGGAGTACCGGTCCTGTATTTGCCTGAATCTTCAGCCAGTGCATCTCGTGCAGCCTGAATGATAATCCTGTCGCCTATAGAAAAGTCATGCGAGATGACGGTTTTTATAACCGTCTTTGATTTATCGGAAGCTGAGGATACCGGCTTCTCAGAGATGCGAACTTCATCACCAAGAGAACCATGAGCCTCAAAAATAAAACCTGATGGAACATGAGAGATGATAGTCGCACCATGGCCGTCAAGCTGCACACGGTCAAAGGAAAGCAGCTTAGACGTGATGAGATAATTCTCTCCCTGAACAAGAGATACCACACCTCCGCCAGAGTCGCCCGCGTGTTTTAGTGCAGCATTTATTGATATTGTATCGTCCGTGACGCCATCCCCCACGGCGCCGAAGTCCTTGACGTTGACAACGTCCCCGAACCTCTCCGCCAGATTGCGCGGCGTGTCGGAGCCCGCGGCAATCACGGTTTTCTCGTCGACAACGCCCTCGCCTTCGGACGCGATGTACAGGGTGTCGCCGACCTTTTTCACGTGAGCCACGCCGTGCAGATATTCCCGTTCCATCATATTATCCTCTCTGGTTCAGAAGGGCTTCAATATTGGCAATTCGCTGTTCCATGCGCTCGGCGCGCCTGCGCTGGTAAGCGGCTTCGAGGCAGAGGGCCTCAGAATAACGTATGCCGTAGCGGTCGCCTGCGGCCGTCACAAGGCGCTTCTCCGTATGCGTTTTTGCGGGCGTGACTTCATTGCCCTCAGAATCCTGTGCGGCGGGCGCATCCTCAACTTCCACAGTCTCGTATTCGTCGCCCCACTCATCGTGGCAGAAAAGACCGTAGCGCGTGGCGTCAAGGCCGTGCTTCCCGAACGCTTCCACCACCTGCTGGGCTATCACGCCGGCATGGATGCGGGCCGACTCGCCCTTGGCGGACACGGCGTCGCGGAACAGAAACTGCCGAAGCTCCACTTCGCCCCAGGCGTCCAGCACGGCGTCGGGATACTCGGCAACGTCCTGCTTCTCGCGCTCGTCGGAGGTGTTGATGCTGCCGCTGGCACAGAAAATTTCCTTCAGGCGATTGGAACTCAGGCCAACCACGGCGGAATTGTCTCGAACCGGATACAACTGCCTTCCCGGCAGCATGCGCCATACGGAAACAAGGGCGTTTGTGGCCGCCGTTCCACCGGAGGTAAGGAACTCAAGGCCGGAATATCCTCCCCCTTCCTGATCTTCCGACTGTACGCCGGCGACGGCACCGGCAGGCCGATTGCCGGAGGGCCTGAGGAAAGTAATGGCCCCGGACAACCCGGTCACATCCGCAGACACAGGCGTTTTCACCAGGATGGAAGATGTGCTTATCGCACTGTCTCTGTTGAAGCGCTGACTGGACGCCAGAATGTTGGGAGAAGCCCCCAGTGCGCGGCCATGCACATATATCTTCCCTCCGGCAACGTCGATAAGTTTTCCCGTGGCGTCGGCCGCATCGAGATAGACGTCGTAAAAGTTTGCAGCGGTATATATGTGCAGATATTCAGTAAAGCTGAGGCCCTTCACGTCGACATTGCCGTACGCCACATTCCGAACCACCATGCCGGTATTGTATATGCGGCTCATGCAAAATTCCGGTGCAGAGTCGTGCCCGGACAGGCGCACGTTGTTGAACTTGAGATTCCTGCATCCAAGTTCGGAATACGACTGTATATCCTCACCAAGAGTGACATCGTTCTCTTCATTTATGGCAATAAGACTGGATCCGACAATATCCGCGTACACATTGTCAATGACTACGCGCGTGCTGTTGTTCACCTCAACGACGTCGGTTTCCGGCGCAAAGGTGCCATCAAGGACGTCACCAAGATTATATGTTATGCTTCTTGCATACTTTGCATGGAAAGCATCACAGTGAGACACTCTGACAGTGCTCAGGCGACGATTGACTTCCCTGCTTCTCTTCCCTGCATCAATGGAGGTAACGTTTCCGACGTAAATATTTCTCGCCCTCTGTTTTACCCCGGAATTGACCTTGAGGGCACTGCCTCCATGTCTGTATGCTGTAATGTCTCCGAACTTGATGTCGTAGCTGACAAGCTCGGAGCCTTCCGGGGCAACGTCGTCTCCACCTATTCTCACGGCGTGTTCCAGCGCGCGTTCGGAGGCGATATCGCCCACGCTTATGTCATGGCAACTGCTGATGTACACCCCGTTGTAGCCGGGAGCAGGCGTTCTCTCCACATCGTCGGGAAGGCCGATCGTCGAGCCGGGTCCGACTTCCGAAAAAGCAAGACGTCCCAGACGCAGGCCCTGCACGCAGCCGTCGATATGGTATCCGCCAAGCCGTATGTTCTGATAATACTGCACGCCTGAAGGCGTCTTTCCGGTGCTTCTGTCGATATCGGAATACGCTCCGACAGTCCCGCCTCGATTGATGAACGTGGTATGGAGAAAACCGACGGATACCCTGTCGCCCATGAGATGTGCGGCCTCGCCGTTGAACCTGGCTCCTTCCGCGTACACGTACACGGTGCCCGCCGAGCAGCCTTCGTTGAATCGCACGCCGTAACGGTAATGACCGTTTTCCACCATCTTCAGGGAGATGTCGTCTATGGACGAATTCCTGCCGAAGACGACGAGGTACGAGGATTCCTCGCCGGAGCCGTCATCAACGAAAAGGGGTCTGCCAAGAACGTGCGTATTTTCGGGAAGAATGAGTCCATGCACGAGATAGGAGCCGGGCATGTACAGGGAGGCAGGCCGGGCGGCGGCCACTTCTGCCGCCCGCATGATGGCTTCCGTGTCGTCCGTCACCCCGTCGCCCTTCGCGCCGAAGTCCTTCACGTTGACGATGTCGGCGAACCGCTCGCCCAGAGTTCTTGATTCCGTGCTGCCGTCTGCGGTGACGAGGCGGCCGGAAATATCGTGCCCGGGCTTGCCCGCGTCGCCGAATCCGGTAACCCAGTAGTAGCCGTCCGCGCCGCTCTCCACCTCGGCGAGGCTCTTTTTGATGATGGGAATGCCCGAGACGTAGCGCTTGATGTAGTCCTCGGCGTCCGCAACGATGCCCACGGATTTCAGGATGTCGGCAACGGCCTTCCAGAAGGCGGCCATGTAGTCTTCAGGCTTTGTGTTCGACGTGACGGGAACTTTCACGGCGCGGCCGGTCTGTTCCCTGAGTTCCTGCCTCTCCGCGCAGGCTATGTCGAGCGCGTCCTCGATTTCGTGCGGATCAAAACGCGTTCCGGTGATGTACCTGTCCTGCTGCACGAAGGGCATGGCGCGGCGTATGTGCAGCTTGAACCCTTCGGGAAGCGGCGAAGGCAGCGACACCGTGCCGCCCGTCTCCGTCACGGACACGGAAGCCTGCGACGTTATGTTCGTCTCCACGCCTTCGGCATCAGCCTGCGTCACGAGAATCTGCGACGGTTTCCACACCTTGAAATCAAAGGGAAATTCGGTCGCAACGCCGTTCCCCACATACATCACGCTGCTTTTATCCTTGGAAATGCTCATATCACCACGTCTCCCTTGACAGCAGCCATGCATCCGGCCGCATCCTGCTTGCTCTCTCGCTTGCGTCCTGTCCGTCTGCCTGCGGAATGGCCATCTTATAAAGCTGAACCAGCTCCTGCACCTTGCCGGAACTGTTCTTGAGCAGGGGCACGGCAATGAGCGAGGCCAGCTTGCGGGCCATGGCCATGACGAAAAGCTCATCCCACAGACTGACCTCTTCCACGTCCATGGTCACATCGGCCATGGCCTCATCCACGTCGGAAAGGATGATCCTGCCGCCGTCGGCGTTCATGGTCTTCCACGGCCTGGGAAGCGGCTCCCTGTTGCGGCCGTCGTGCACGGCATGGATTTTCAAGGCGCCGTCCGGCACGCCGTAGCAGAAGCGCCACTGACCGGAATACACGTCGGGCATGGCCTTTTCCGCAAGCAGCACGCGGCGCTGCGCAAAGCCGTACGGATAGTCGCGAAGCGCCGCCCGCCTTGCGGTATCCCAGTAAAGCTCGCACTGAATGGCTTCCGGCACCCGTTCATTGGGAGAGGCCACGGTGCGCGTTCCCACAAAGCCGAGCGCCATGTTGTAAATGTCCAGTTTTCCTGATGTCGATGCCATGGCAAACTCCTTTGCTTCCATTGTGGCACACCGAAGAGCTGCGGCACACAGGGCACAAAAAAGGCGGGGTTTCCCCCGCCTCACGGCTTGCGTTATGCTCTTTTACCCGACGATTCTTCCGGCGTCGATGTACATGCCCGCTTCATAGGGCTGACTTTCTTCGCGCACCACGGCGGCAAAAATTTTGCCCGCGCTGAACGAACCGGACGGCGTGGCCGACATCTTGAGCCACGGCTTTGTCACGCCTGCCGGGAGAAAGCGCCAGCCGATGGTCCTGCCGACTTTGAGGTCGGCAAGGGGCACGGTGACTTCGGAGCCGGGCACATCGTCGTAACTGCCGGATTCGCTGTCGCTCTGCGTCAGCTTGAAGTCGATGGACGTGCCTCCGGCAAAGTCCTCTTCCACCACCATGGCGCAGATGTGGATAGGTTCCGCCCTGCCCGGCTTCAGAAGGGAAGTCAGGCCCACGGCGCTGCCGGTCACCTCACCGGACGTGACGGGAACCGAATCGAAAAAAACGGCATTGGAATCAATGAGCATGGCTCCTCCTAGGAAAGCACGGCTTCGGTGGAAAGGATGGCGTCGCACTGGCGGATGGGGCGGCCGTGCAGATTGGGCACGGCCTTGCTGGCGAAGTATTCGCCATAGACCAGATGCACATTGCCCGCGTCGGTGGCCTGAAGTTCCAGAGCCATGAGCACATCCTGATTGCAGTACCAGACGGCGCGATCGCGCAGGTGCGGAGGCATCATGTTCTTGGCCCTGATGGTCAGGGCCTGAAGATCGATGAAGCCGGATTCCCCCTTGCGAAGCGAGAGCTTTGTGGAGTCCAGATTGCAGATGCGCACCACGGCGCGCCAGTCGCGCAGGGCAAGACCGCACTTCCAGGTGTAGAGATCGCCCACGCACTGGAACTTCTTGCCGTCTTCGTCGAAGGTCATGTACTTGCCGAGATCCTCATTCTTGAGTCCGCCCGTGCTGCCCTTGGGGTAAATGCCGTGCACGGAGCTGCTGCCCCAGCTGATGAGGTACATGGAGGTCTCCTTGCCTTCGGAACTGCCTCCGGCGTCGATCACGTTGGGACTCGTTTTGCTGGGATAGCGCATGGCAAGTCCGTTGAACTCGTCGGGCGTCTTGTTGTGGTTGCCGTAAAAGAGCGTGCCGGCCACCTTCTGACGCATGGCCTCGGCAAAGGCCTTGCCCTCGGAAAGACGAAAGGCCTTTGCCTTGTCGCCGTAGAGCTCGATTTCGGCCACGTCCAGCTCCATGCGGGCTTCCAGCATGCCGCACTCTTCCTTCACCTGGCTCCACTCGCTCTTGCTGGGCGGCGTGCCGTGGTAGAGCCTGCGCCAGTACACGGCGGGAAGGCCCGTGCGGATGCGCGTCAGATGGCCGTCGGTCTGATTCGATTCCATCCACTGGACATCGCTCAGTATGTCGTTGGTCTGGTTCATGAGTTCGATGATGTCGCCCGCAGGCTGGCCTTTGTAGAAGTCTTCCAGCTCGGCCAGCGTGGCGACAAGTCCCTTTTCATACGCCATGACAACGTCTCCTTGTCGGGGTTATGGTTATACCTTCATGTCCGGGTACATGCGCTCTTCCAGAGGGATATCCCGGCTTTTTCCTGTGCCGCTTCGGCCGATGAACTCATGCTCCTTCATGGCTCTGCCCACGCGGGCCATGGCGCGGATGATCATGGGATTGTGCTGGTATCTGGTCTCCCGCAGAAAGGCCCGGAGCTCTCCGTCGGGGTCAACAAGACCGAATCCCCGCACGGCGTCGGCTCTGGTCGCCTTCCAGTTCGCGCCCCCGAATTCCTTGTCCGCCTGTATCTCCCTGTGCCATCCGTCGAGCACCTGCGCTTCCTGCTGCCCCCGCCAGGCCACGTCGTCGGCATACTGCTTCTTGTGCCAGTCGAGCACGGCCTGCGCCTGCTTCTTCGAGAGTCCGGCCTTGAAGCACGTTTCGGAAAAGGAGCGGAGATTTTCCTCCGGCATGGGGAAGTCCTCCGCCGCCTCAAGCACATACTGCTCAGGCGCGGCGTCTTCGGACTTTTGCTTGGCCTGTCCTTCTCCATCAGCCTTGGGCTCAGCAGCCGGTTCATCAGCGATTCCTCCGGCATCTTCCGGCGTCTGCGCTTCCGCCTGCACGCCCTCTTCGGTGATCACTTCGTCGGCAATGCCGCCGTCTCTGTCGTCCATGGTGATTACTCCTTGTTTTCCAGAAGCATAGCAGCGCAGCCCGCTGCGGCACACACTTCAAGAATCTGCAGGCCGAAAGAACGCCTTCCCGCACTCCACACGGCAAGACGCTCATCCCGCGGATACGCCTGCTCAAACACGCCGCATTCGGCCATGATCCAGCGCAGAAAGAACTTTCCGTCGTTCGTTTTTGCAAGGTCGCGCACCACGCCGGAGAGTTTGACGAGTCTTTCCCTGCGCTTTTCATCTCTGTCGCTCTGCTCAGGTACATTGATCCAGTCGTCATTCATGATTACAGACTCCCCAGACCGCCGAGTATGGAGCTCATGAGCGTCTGCCCGTCGGCCCCCGTCGGCGTCTGTCCGAGGTTTTTGGCCGCTGCCGTCACGTCCACGGCCTGCCGTGCCTGCATCACGGCTTCCTGCTGCTGTGCCGCCTGCGCCTCACGCCGGGCGCGCTGCGCCCTCACTGCCGCCGTCTTCACGTCGTCGCGCATGCAGCTTTCCGGCATGCCTATCCTGTCGAGATACGTCTTGCCCATGGCGTCGAAGTCGAGCACGTCCAGAACGTCCGGCTGCACCTGGGCCGCCTGCACCATGAAGGCAAGCCCCTGATCTATGGCGCTCGTGGCCGTCATGCGCTGTGCCTGCGCAAGAACGCTCTCAAACGACACGTCGAGCTCGGCCAGTTCCACGCCTTCGGGGGCAGGAGGCAGAGCGCCCCAGTCGCGCATGAGCTGATAGGTGCGCAGAATGAGCGGCTCAAGAAGCTCCTTGATGAGCCGCTCCACCACAGGACCGATGAGAGACAGCTTTTCCTGCTGCCTGGCCTGAATTTCCGTGGCCGTGATCTGCCGCCTGTCGTCGTCGATGAGCATGCGGAAAAGATCGGTGTACAATCCGTCCTTCACGATCTGTTCCACGTCCCTGATGCCCTGCATGGTGAAGTTCAGGGCCTGCGGCTCCGGCTGATGAATGGGCGTGACGGGCGAGCCGGACTGCGCCATGGTGGCCATGTCCACAAAGTTCAGGGCGTCCGGGTCAAGGCTCACCCCGTATTTCACCACGCTGGAGTCCACCACCATGGGCGGCGCGGCTATCTTGTGCTGCATTCTGCGCAGCGTCGCCGTCATGGCCTGAAGCATGCGGCAGTCGGGCGTCACGTCCATGGCCGGACTTCTGCCGTACACGTCGCCTCCGGAAGCGTCCCAGCGCGGGGCAAAGGCGGGAAACATGTCGTACCCGCCCTCGTCGAGCACCGTCGCCCTGCCGGACTGCGAACCGTCATTCATGAAGTACACGCTGGCATACGGCTTGCCTTCTTTTCCGAGACGCACGGAAGGGTCGAAATCCTTCCGCGGGAACACCGCATGGATGACGTTCCAGCGCGTCGAGCTGCTCTGCCCCGGCTGCGCCGCGCTCTTCACGGCCGCGGGGATGTTGTCGCCGTCGCCCCACCTGTCCACGATCTGCCGCGCCGTCATGAAAAGGCGGCGATAGAAGGTATCCACCTCGCCGCGGCCGTTGATGTCGAGCACGTACTCTCCGGCACGCACGAGGTCGAAGTGAACGCCGTCCTCATCGGCCGTTTCCACCAGAAGCGCCGTGCCGAAGGTGCCGAGGTCGGCATACAGACCATGCAGGACGTTGTAGCAGTTGCTGCGGTAGAGCACCTGACGCATGGCCTCGGTTGCCTCGTCGAGCCATGCCCCCATGCCGGGAACATGCGCCTGATCGGTTCCGGCAAGAGTCAGCCGAAACCACGGCCGCACAGGGCTGGTCATGCCGCCCTGCATTCCCGCGGCAAGCGTGCGCATGGCGAGCACGCCCGCGGAGTTCACCAGCCTGCCGTTGAGCTTCGGCTTTTTGTAGTCGGTCTCGTCCGTATCCGATCTCCACCTCGTGGGCAGAAAAAGCTCCGCAAGAGACGACCATGCCGTATCCCAGCCGCTACGCTCCGTCTTCAGCTCCTCGTACCGGCGCTGCAATTTTCCTACGTCCACAGGCATGGTCCTACCCGCCGAGCGTGGTGTTGCCGAACGCCGTTCCGCTCAGACCGCCGGAGCCGGTTCTGTTCGTCATGATGGAAGCCGTGAGTCCGCGGTTTTTCCGGGCCTTTTCCTTCTGCGCCTGCGCCGCGGCCGTGGCTCCTGCCGAAAGGCTTTTCGTCGCCTGCTTTTCCGGCACTTCTTCCACCTCGGGCATGGAGGCTCCGCCTCCGAAAAGTCCGCCCATGTCACACCTCACTTGCGATTACAGATTCCCGGGTCGCCAGAAGCAGCGCCCCCTCCACAAAACATCCTTTCTTCCCATACCAGCACATTCCAGGGATGCGGCACACCTCGCGAAAGCCCACGCGCGGAGCCATGCGAAGCACATGCCTGTTCTGCACGGGCACGCGGCCTATCATGGACACGCAGTCGAGATGCTCGAAAGCCCACAGGCAGGCCGCCCGGCACATCGCTTCCGCCGCATGAAAAAAGCCGCGAAACGCCACCGTGCCCACTTCCGCGCACTGCGTCACGCCGCAGAATGGGCGCACGGTAAAAACGCCGCCCATCTCGCCGTCCACAAAAACGCCGAGAAGAAGCGTGGCCCCGGCCTGAAGCTCCCGCCACTTGTCGAGCGGGATTTCCTGAAATTCCGGGTACATCGCCCAGAGTATGCGCTCACTCCTCAGCCGCTCGTACACGGCGTCGAGCTCGTCGTCACAAAGCACCCTGCACGTTATTTCCATGTCACCACTCCAGAGGATTCCAGTTGCTTTTTGCGCGCATGGGAGAAGCGCCCTTCTCTTCTTCGCGCAGTCCCATGGCCAGATACCGGAAGGCGTCCGCCCCGTGACTCGTCCAGTCATGCAGAGGCCTTGCGCGGAAGTCCTGCGCCTTCTCGTCCCATTCGCGCTGATACAGCCGCAGGGCTTCCAGCCCCTGCGCGCAGCGCTTCTCGTCGAACCAGCAGCGCGGCAGCAGCAGACGGACCGCGTTGATGCCGTCGTCCACCTTTGTCATGGGCAGCACCCGCCCGCGTATGCCGAGACGCCGCAGCGTTTCCAGACGCGTGGTGCCCGTGCCGAGCTCAGAGGCTCCGGCGTCGTGAGGCAGAAGATGCTCAGCGTACACATAGCCCTTCTCCTGAAGAACCCTGACATAGTGCTCCAGCCCCACGCCGGAAGCCTGATAATAGTCGATGACGTGCACCTCGCGCCCCACCACCTGCGCAAACCAGATGGCCGTGGAATCGGAAAAGCCGAGGTCCCACGCCGTGGTGACGGGGCAGCCCGGCTGATACGGCACGGAGCTTATGCGCCCTTCCCTGCCCAGCTGCTCCATGAGTCTGCCGTAGTACGCGCCCGCCACCGCCGCGGTGAAGGAACATTCGTATTCCTGCTCATACTCCGCTTCGCTCGTTTCGCGCCTCGCCGTGGCAAGGTCCTCGGCGGAAAGTATGCCCGTCTCACTCGCCCGGTACATGAGCGCCGCCCACTCCTCACTGTGCAGCCGCGCGTTTTCCCACACCTTCCAGAGCGCGTTCCTGCCCTTGGGCGTTCCCAGAAAAAGCGCCCGTCCGTGCGTGGCCAGAATCATGGGAAGCACGATTTCCGACCACATCGAATACGGCATCTGCGCCACCTCATCGAACACCACGTCGCACAGATTCAGGCCGCGCAGCGAGTCGGGATTCTCCGCGCCGTACAGGCGGATGCGCGCGCCGTTTTTAAAGTCGACGCGCAGTTCCCCCTCGTTCACCTTCGCTCCGGCGGCCTGCGCAATTTTCTTGAGGTAGTCCCACGCCACGTCCTTGGCCTGCCGGTACGTGGGCGCAATGTACGCGCCCCGGTACGTCTCCCCGGCAAGCGTGGCGTTGCGGCAAAGCCGCGATACCGCAAGCACCGTCTTGCCGAAACGGCGGTGACAGACAAGCACCCCGAAACGCCGGGAATCCAGCGCCTTCAGCGCCTTTTTCTGGAGCGGCCTCAGCTTTATGCGCACCTCCATCACTCGCCCCCGAAGAGAACGACGCGCACATCCTGCTTCACTTCGGCCTGCACCTTGTCGGTGTACAGGCCCGCGGCCTTGCCCCGGCTGACTTCGGCGGTAATGGCGGCGGAAAGCTGTCCCTTTTCCACGGCGAGGTCGCGCAGCCGCCTGAGCGCTTCAAGATGCCCTTGAAGCGTCACCTGCGCATTTTGCGCCGCAGCATGCTGAAGTTCCCGAATTCTGACTGCGACCTTGCCCTTGTTTATCAACGCCGACGATTTTACCCGTATGGCTGCCGGCTTCATTCTTTCAGCATCATAGGCGCGACAGTAGGCTTCCGCAGCGTTTCCGCACGTTACATACTCAATGCAGAACTTTTCCTGCTTTGCCGTCATTTTCTCCATGTCACCTTTTCTCCGCCGCACACTCGTCTTCCCGGAACGGGCACTGCGCCGCGTGCCTCTCCCGCGTTTTCTTGTCCATGGTTCTTCGTATGTCGTTGATGTCGTCGGGATTCATGAGATCCACCACAAAAAGGCCGAGCTTACGCAGAATCCACTGCTTCACCGTTTCCCCGCCTATCCCGGCCAGAATGACGGCCACGGCCACCTGCATTTCCGGCGTCGCGTCGGGAACGGCAAGCGGCAGAAGAAGAACGCAGCCGACGGCAAGGGATGTCGTCAGAACGGCGTTGAGTAAAACCGTGGCGGCCTGCTGTGCGCGGGTCCGCTGCTTGTATCCGCGCCTAAGCTGCCTGACGGCGGAAGCCATGGCCACGCCGCCAGCAAGAAGCACCAGCGGCCAGGTGCCCTTCACCACGCCGATGTATTCCGCCGCATGTTCGGCGCCGTCTCTGCCCAGATCGTTCACCGAGTCTTCCTTGTCTTTTCAAAGGTTCTCAGGCCGGAGAGGCCCAGCATGCCCGCCATGAGCTCCCACAGATTGTCGGATATGAGGGAAGGAAACACCGGCACGCCCGGGTACCAGCCGGAAAGCCAGACCATGACGGGACGCAGCACGAAATCGGAAAAGATGGCCAGCGCGCACACCCAGCCGATGGCCGGCCGCCACCCCGCCACAAAGAGCGATTCGTGGGCGGCCTCGGCCTTGTTCACTTCAAGCTGCGCCATGACCTGCGCCTGCGCGTTGTCCGCCTGCTTGAGCAGCAGTTCCGCCTCGCGCTTTCTGTCCCCGTCGAAGATGTCGAGCGCCGACCCCAGCAGTTCGGCGGCCGCGCCTATCCATCCCACGGCGCTCATGCCCCCTCCTGCCACGCTCCGGACTGCATCTGAGCAGCCAGCTCACAGGCACGACCCTTTACGTCGCTCTTCCACTTCGAATCCAGCATCTCATCGGCTGCGCGGGCGTAGTTCCCGGCCTCCAGGGCTGTCCACATTCGCTTGAACTTCGCAAGCTTCGTCAGTCCCATGTTGAAACACATATTGAGAAGCACTGCCTGCCGCGGCTCGGCAAGCCTTCGCCACCAGGGAAAGGCCCCGTCCAGTTCCTGCCCGCAGCTGCGGACGTCGAGCTCCAGCAGCTTCAGGGCTTCCATCCCGCTTATCCTGTCGCCCTCCTCGCCGACGTTCGGCACGGGATGCTCATCAAGATTGTGCCCGTAACCGATGGTCAGGGCTCCGGCCGGACAGCGGTATGCTTCCAGGCGGAGCCCCTCGTGCCTCTTGAGCTGTTCAAGAAATCTCGGATGATGTTCGATACGCATAAAAAAACGCTCCCTTTTTCAGAGAGCGTAAAAAGAAAAATCCGCGCGGCACAGCGTGCCTCCGTCGCGGCCGAGTCTTTTCCGGGGCGATTCCGGGCCGGGCGGCCCTGCCGTCATGACCTGCGCCGCCGGCACGCAGAAAGACGCATTCCGATGCCCGGCAACCGGGCGTTCCAAAGCCCCAAAGGATTGCACGACGAACTTCCCGCAACTCGCGCCTTCCGGCGGACGCGACGGACGTGACGACGCCGACCGGCTCCCCCCCCTCAGAGGGCACGGAATCGACGCGGCACGACGAATCCGGCATGCGTGCAAGGCACAACAAGGAGACGGGAGAAGCGCTGCCGGGCGCTGCACAGCATGCCCAAAACAGCAGGCAAAAAAAGAAGGGGTCATGCTTTGCCAGCATAACCCCTTGAAATTCATGGTGGGTCGTGCGCGATTCGAACGCGCGACTCTCTGCTTAAAAGGCAGGTACTCTACCTACTGAGTTAACGACCCTTCCGGTCGAAAAGACATAGCGCTATCGAGAGCCGGAGTCAAGAGAAAAAATATGACGCCGCTCTCCGGAAGCGTCCGAACGCGCTCTCAGCGGCAAACGTCAGTCCACGCGGCGCAGGGTCAGCGGAATGACGTGCAGCGCGCGGGAAATTTCGTCGGTGCTGCCGAGATTCCATTCCCAGGAGCCGTCCGGCCAGCCCGCGCGACGAGCCAGTTCCGCGGTCACGCCCTTGATGTTGATGACGGGATGCCGCAGAAACACCGCAGGCAGGCCATGCGTCAGATTGCAGGCAAGGCACGCGTCGCCGCGCTGATGCAGCTCGAACAGAAAATCGAGCTTCCTGTCCGACCCCGAAAGAAGCGACATGCGGATATCGTACGCGCCGTCTTCCGGATCCCCGAACAGCGCCTCGAAAAACTGATCGGTGCGTTCGGGAGGAAAAACCTCGTTCAGGCATTCAGGGGTGAAGATTTCTTCATAGCTCGGCATGGGCCTCTCCTTCAATGTTCAACATGACGCGCCACACGCGCGTTCCCGACATAATAACCTCCCGCCGCGCAAACGGCAAGGATGTTCCGACGGCGGATGCACAGCTCCGACGCGGACGCTGCGCTCCCGCTTCCGCCGGAAAAAAACCATCGCGCCTCAGACGCGAACGCCGCAGACACGCGCAGCCCGGCTCTGCCCCGCAAGCCCGCCAGACAGACAAAAGCCGCGCTTCGGGCCGGGCGCGGTTCGCGTCCGGCGCAGCACCTCTCTCCGATTCCTCCGCCCGGCGGCAAAAGCCGACGGATTTGCGCTCCTCCGCCGCGCCGGGCAAGGAGACTCGGAAAACAAAACGCCGCGCGCACCCCTCGTTCCCGCGGCCCGGCGGCAAAGCGCCGCGGCTCCGCGCTAACCTTCCGACGTCTCGTCGAGCATGGCTTCCAGATCGGCTTCCGAAAGGCCCGCGGGATTCTCCACCACGCGCAGCACGCGCCCCCCTTCCATGACCGCCAGAAACGACGCGAGGCGCAGGCTCTGAGGCAGTCCATGCGACACCATGACGACCGGCAGAGTTTCCGAAAGACCGAGGAGCAGGTCTTCCACATGACGCGCCGAACGCACGTCCAGCGAGGCCGTCGGCTCGTCGAGCAGCAGCATTTCCGGCTCCAGCGCCAGCGCCCGCGCAAGGCACAGCCGCTGCTGCTGCCCCCCGGAAAGGCGTTCCGCGCTCATGTCGAGGCGGCCTTCCACCTCGCTCCAGAGATCGGCGCGCACAAGCGCGCTCCGAACGCGGTCGTCGAGCTCCGAACGCGGGCAGTTCATGGTCACGCTGAGCGGCGCGGCAATGTTGCGGTACACGCTCGCCGGAAACACCTGCGGCGTCTGAAACACCATGCCCACGCGCCGCCGAAGCTCCTGCAGCGGCACGGCGTCCGGCCCGGAGCCGGGAAACGCTTCCACCGCGCCCCCGGCAAGGCGAAGCGTCACCCGCCCCGTGGCGCGGCAGCCCGGCACCTCGTCGTTGAGGCGGTTCACCGCCCGAAGAAGCGTGGTCTTGCCTGATCCGGAACGCCCCACCAGCACCGCTATGCCGCCCTGCGGCACCGACAAATTCACGTCGCAAAGCACGACGCGATCGAAGAACGACACCGAGAGTCCGCCAATTTCCAGCACGGGTTCATGCCGCATCTTGTCCATGAAACGCTACGCCCTCCCCTGCCACGTTCTGCGAAAGCTCCTCTCCAGCCCACGCGCCGCCGCCAGAAGCAGACAGGACACGACAAGCAGAAACGCCGCCGCGCCAAAACCGCGCAGAAGCTCCTGCTGATCCTGATACTGGGAGGAAATGTAATAAATATCGAAAGACAAGGCTTCAAACTTGCCGAAAAGCCCGGAAGGCAGTCCCGCATTGGCCACCACGCCGGTGAAGAGAATGACGGCGGTATCTTCCGCGGCGCGCCCCACCGCGAGCACCACGCCGCCCAGAACGCCGCGCGCCGAAGCCGGAAGAAAAAGATGAAACACCGCCTGCGCATGGGAAAATCCGCTGGCCGCGGCCGCGAGCTTCAGCGACGGCGGCACGGCCGAGAGCGCCTCGCGCGCCGAAGCCGCCAGCACCGGCAGCACCAGCAGCGACAGGCAGCACGCCGCAAGCAGCAGCGAAGTATTGGCCTCGGGCAGCACCGTGCGCCGCAACAGCAGAATGAGCATGAAGCCGAACAGCCCCATCACAATGGACGGCATGCCGGCAAGCACGTCCACGGCCGCGCCGAGCACGCGCTTTTGCCGGGGCGAGGCGAACTCCGCCAGATACACGCCGCATCCCACCCCGGGAAACAGCGCCAGCGCCATGGTGAGCTCCACCAGCCAGAACGTGCCCACGCACGCCGGCCAGAGGCCGTCCCACACGGGCGCGCGACCGAGCACGGCGTCGAGCGGCGGCGTGCTTCCGAACAGAAGTTCCGGCCCGAGCACGGGCAGCGCGCGCCAGAAAAGATATCCCATGAGCGCGAACACCGCGGCCGGAACCGCCACGGACGAGATCAGCGCCAGCGCGCGGAAACAGAGAAACGGAACCGAATGTCTCATGACTTCGCCCCCAGACGCCGGATGCCGAGACTGACCAGCGCATTGACCGCCAGCAGCAGAAGTCCCGCCATGAACAGCGAATCGTAGGCCGCGCCGCCCACCTCGTTGGACGTGACGAGCGCCATGTGCGCCGTGAGCGTGCGCAGGCTGGAAAGCATGGATTCGGGAGCCACGGGCGCGTTGCCCGCCAGCATGAGCGGAAGCATGGTGTCGCCCACGGCCCGGCCGAAGGCCAGCACCGCCGCGGAAAGCAGGGTGGCGCGCGAGGCGGGCAGCACCAGACGCCACATGATTTCCATGCGCGACATGCCGAGCGCCGCGCCGGGCAGGGCCGCTCTCTCCAGCCGTTCGCTAAGCCCGGCCTGGAGCACCAGCACCACCGTGGGCAGAATGAGCACGCTCAGCATGAGCGACGCCGTAAGCCACGAGAACCCGGAGCCGCCGAAGCCCCGCCGGATGGCCGGAGCCAGCAGAAACACCGCGGCAAAGCCGTACACCACGGTGGGCACGGCCGTCATGATGCGCACAAGGCCGCCCACCACGACGCGCCAGCAGCCGGGGCGACCGCCGCGCGGAGGACAGAGCAGCCAGCAGCACAGGCACAGACCCATGAGCCATCCGGGAATCACGGCCGAAAAGCCCACGGCCAGCGATCCCACCGCCATGGGCAGAATGCCGAATTCTCCCTTTCCCGGAGCCCACGACCACGAAAACGGGCCGCCGCCTCCGCCCGAAACAAAGGCGGGCAGGGCGAAGGCGACGACCATGAGAAACAGCAGCGCCATGGCCGTTGCGGCCAGCGCCACGGAAATGCGCAGGAGCACCAGGCCCGCATCCCGGTTCCCCCGGCTGCGGCAAGACGCGGCGTTTCTCATGACGGCCTACTTCCTGTCCAGCGGAATGTAGCCGGAGGAGCTGATGAAGCCCTTGCCGTCTTCGGAATAGATGTAGTCGATGAACAGCGCGGTGAGGCCCTGCGGCTTGCCCTTGGTGTTCATGTACAGAAGACGGGTGATCTTGTAGGCGCCGTTCGCAGCGTTTTCCTGCGAGGGAACCATGCCGTCCACCGTGACGCCGCGGATGGAGGAATCCAGATGCCCGATGCCCACATAGCCGATGGCGTTGGGATCCTGAGCAATGGCGGTCTTCATGGCGCCGTTGGAATTCACCACGTTCGCGCTCTGCACGGACGTGCCCTTGTCGAGGGCGCGTTCTTCAAAGGTTTCGCGGGTGCCGCTGCCGTCTTCGCGCACGTAGAGCGAAATGGGAGCGTCCTTGCCGCCGAGTTCCTTCCAGTTGGTGATCTTGCCGGCAAACACGTCCTTGACCTGCGCCTTGGTCAGCGAGGTCACGGCATTGGCCGGATTCACGGCCACGGCCACGCCGTCGATGGCAAAGGGGAAGGTTTCCAGACCATACTTGGTCACTTCGCTTTCCTTGAGGGCGCGACCGGTGTTGCCGATCTGCACGAGCCCCTCGCCCACCTTCTGCACGCCCACGCCGGAACCGCCGCCAGCCACAGTGATGCGGATGTTGCCGTTGGCGCTCATGATGGCCTGCGCGGCCTTCTTCATCACCGGAATGTGCGCCGTGCCGCCGGCGATATCAAGCGTGCCCTTCTGGCCCTTGAAGGAATCCAGAGGAGCGGCCACGGCCAGAGACGCGCTGAGCAGCACCAGCGCGAACGCGGAAAGAATACGATTCATGCTCACCTCACGCAGGAGGCGGCACCTTTCGGGAACAGTGAAGCATCGCAGAGATCGGCGCAGAACGCCACTACGAAAAACCGGCAAGACACACCTTGTCTCTGCGTATGAATGCGTCAGGTGTTCCTGAAAAACATGCCGGCCTCTCGTTGAAAAAAATGACAAACGGCGCGACCTTCGCGCCCTTACCTTGATTTTTTGCCTCACCGGAGGGGGAAAGTCAAGCCGCGCGCCAAGTTGCGTTTTCCGGCGCTCTCCCTGCCGAAAGCGTCTCTTGCAGAAGATGGTTGCCGCCTTCCACGGGAGCCGCGCAAACGACGGCGCGGCCCGCCCTCGGATCATCCCGCAGGCATTGCCTGCGGAGCATCAACGACAGACAGCCCGAGACAGGTTTCCGCACGCAGAACAAGGCAACAGCGCCGCGCGGCAGGCAAAAAAAGAGTCCCCGTGTCCGCCGTCATCCCCCCCCCAAAAAAAACGCCCGCAGAGAACAAACGCGGGGAACGAACACTCCCCCGGCAAACGCAAAGCCCCCGGACAACGCGCCGCGCAAGCACCGCAAGACCGAGCGGCCGGAGTTCCCGCTCCGTTCATCACGCCCTCGGCGCGCGGGCAGATACTCCGGCACAGCCGCAGGCGCGGCACAAACAACGCGCCCCCCCCTCTTTGCCTGTGCAACGGCGCGGCAGCGTCACGCTTCCGGCAGGGAGAGCGCCAGCAGGCCGTCCACCGCGGCGCGCACGTCCGGCGCGGCAAAAAGACGCGTTCCGGCGCGCCGGGCTCCGGGCAGTTCGGCCTCAACGGGCACAAATCCCCGCTGCACTATCCCGTCGACATCCAGCCCGAGCTTCCGCGCGCTCGCCTCGCCCTTGCCGGTGAGCACCAGCACGGCCGCGGCCAGTCCGGCATTCGCGCCGAAAAGAAGATCCTCCACCTTGTCGCCCACCATGGCGCAGCGCCCCTCGTCCAGACCGCGCGCCGCCTTCAGGCTCTCCCACATGCCGACATCCGGCTTGCGGCACGAACACGACTGCTCCGGCGCATGCGGACAAAAGCGTTCGTCGTCCAGACAGGCTCCGAACGGCGCAAGCAGCTCCCCGAGACGCTTCTCGCACGCGTGCCAGCCCGATTCCGGGAAATATCCGCGCCCGATGCCGGACTGATTGCTTATCACCACCGTTTTCACTCCCCGCAGGCGCAGTCTTCCCAGAGCCTCGCCCGTGCCGGGTATGAGCTCCACGCCCGCAGGATCCCCAAGATAATGCTTGTCCACAATGAGCGTTCCGTCGCGATCAAAAAGCACTGCCGACCATTCCATCCGGTCTTTCCCTCCAATATTCCAACATCCATGTTTCCCCTCTGCCTCAGAGCTACCCCACCCATCGCCCTCCCCGTCATTTCTCCCCCCCCCGCCGAACAGCAACGCCCCCGGCGGAATCAGAGCCTGTGCGCCGTGAAAGCGGGAATCCCCGCCGAACGGCGAAGCCGGAGGCGGAATCAGGGGGGCCGGGGGGAATTATTTCCCCCGGCGGGGTCCGGGGCGGCGCCCCGGTGCTCCGGGCTGCCCCCCTTCCTCTCCATCCTATTTCCAGCGCTGCGGGGCGCTCCCGGGGACGGCGATGGGGCCGCGGGGCAGGCTGCGCCAGGGGAAGGGGCCTTCGTGCATGATTCTGTCGGCAAGGCGTTTCGGAGACGTGGGGGCGCTTGTTTCCTGGAGTCCGGCGATGCGGGCGAACTCGCCCACGATGGCCTGCGGGCTGCATCCCTGTTCGCGCAGGGCGGCGAGGCTCAGGCTGGCGTGGCGCTTGGCAAGGCGTTCTCCCTGCTCGTCGCAGAGCAGCGGAATATGCGCAAAGGCCGGAGGCGTGCCCCCGAGCAGGCGATAGAGCAGAAGCTGACGCGGCGTGGAAAGCAGAATATCTTCTCCGCGCACCACCTGCGTGACGCCCATGCGCATGTCGTCCACCACCACGGCAAGCTGATAGGCCCACACCCCGTCGGAGCGGCGCAGGGCAAAGTCGCCGCCGCAGCTTTTCAGCGAAATTTCCTGACGGCCGAGCACGAGATCGTCAAACACTTCCACGTCGTCGTCCGGGCAGAGCAGGCGCAGCGACGGACGCCTGCCTTCGGCTTCCTTTCCGGCGCGCTCCTCCGCCGTGAGGTGACGGCAGGTTCCGGGATAGGCCGCGCCCGCATCGCCGAGACCGTCGGACGCCCCGTGCGGCGCGCCCGCCAGAACCCGCAGTTCCTTGCGCGTGCAGTAGCACGGATACACCAGTCCATGTTCCCTCAGCCTGTCCACCGCACTGTCGTACAGGCCGCGGCACAGACTCTGATGATACGGCCCGTGCGGCCCGTGATTGGGCCCTTCATCCCAGTCCAGACCGAGCCAGGTCAGATCGCGTTCGATGGCGTCCATCCACGACTGGCGGGAACGTTCGGGGTCAATGTCCTCGTGGCGCAGTATCACGCGGCCGCCCGACGTGCGCGCTCCCATCCACGCCAGAAAAAACGACCACGCGTTGCCCAAATGCAAAAGACCCGTGGGACTCGGCGCAAAACGCCCCACCACGCCCCCAGAACCTGCGTCGTTCATGCCTTCCCCTCCGGTTTCGGCGGAATGTGCTCAAAGCACTGTTCAATCACGGCGTTGGATACCAGCATCCCGCGCCGGGTAAGAAAAAATCGTCCGTCCGCAAGCACGGCCATGTTCCGCCGCTCCAGCTCCTCAATCAGCGCCCGGTTGTCCGCAACAAAATCCCGGCCCGTCAGACGCGCGTACTCCGAAAGCGTGAGCCCCGCCGACGTGCGCAGACGCAGCATCACCAGTTCTTCCGCGCGCTCGGCAAAGCTCAGGCGCTCCGTCTCTCCGGCGTCGCGCCCCTCCCGCACCGCCGCAAGCCACGTTTTGAAATCCGCAGGCTCGCTGATGCGGCATCCGTCAAGAAAGCTCACCGCCGCAGGCCCCAGACCGAGATATTCCTCCCCGCGCCAGTAGCCCATGTTGTGACGGCATTCCCGCCCCGGACGCGCATAGTTGGATATCTCGTACTGCCCGTAGCCCGCCGCTTCCAGAAGCGCGCCCCCTTCCTCGTACATGGCGGCCGCCTCTTCCTCGCCGGGCAGACGCAGCGAAGCGCGCTCACGAAACATGGGCGTGCCCTCCTCCAGCGTGAGCCCGTAGCAGGAAAGATGCTCCGGCGACAGCCCCGCCGCTTCGCGAAGCTGCGCCTTCCAGCCTTCCAGCGTTTCGCCCGGAAGAGCCCAGATGAAATCAAGCCCCACATTGTCGAACTTTGCGCGACGCAGCGCCTCAAACGCCCGGAGCGCTCCGGCCCGGTCGTGAACGCGGCCTATGGCCGCAAGCAGCGCGTCGTCAAGAGCCTGCACGCCCAGCGACACCCGATTCACCCCCGCCGCGCGAAAGCCCGCCGCGCGGGACGCGTCCACGGAGTCGGGGTTGGCCTCCATGCTGATTTCCGCATCGCCGTCCAGAGAAAAACAGTCCGCAGCCGCGTCCAGAATGCGGCCCAGCACCGGGGGCGGGATCAGGCTCGGCGTGCCGCCGCCGAAAAACACCGTGCTCACGCGCGGACGGCCAAGAGCCGCCGCCCGGCGGCGCATGTCCGCCACCAGAGCGCGGGCCCACAGCGACAGCCCTTCGCCCGAGCCCACCGGCTCGGAATAAAATGCGCAGTAACGACATTTGCGGCGACAAAACGGAACATGAATATAGAGCAACATCTTTTCAGAATGAAAAAATCCCGTCACCCCGTCAAGCCCCGGGGCCGCCGCGAGAAACGGAGGGAAGGAAAGCAGGAACGCGGGGCGAAACTGCGGGGACAGGCCGGAAGCGATGCCGGGCGGGATGAGGCAAAACACGGAGGGTTGAGGGCGCGCAGGGAGCAAGAGAAAACGACGGAGGGCGACAGACAAGCGCGGCCCTGCGGGAAAAGCGACGGGGACGCAACGGGGCGAGAAGCGCGAAGCGAAGATGCGAGAGCGCGACGGCGGAATCTGCGGGCGAATCACGGATGGCGGGAGCGACGCCGGTGCAGGACATGGGCCGGAGTACGGAGGAGATCAGGAAGGAAGCGGCGCGGGGAAGGCACCCCAGACAGGAGGGAAGACAGGGCACAGGGCCTGCGGCGGACAGGCCTCGGCGCAACACACCGCACGGGGGGAAGGCCCCCTGCCGGACGTTCCGCAAGGCGCAGCAAAAAAGCGACACGGAGATGCCCGGAGCGGACGGGAGAAAAAGACGAAAACGACGCCGGACAGAGGACAAAGAAAAAAAAGACGGCCCGGCGATGCCGGAGGAGCCTTGTCGAGGACCGGCCGGGGCCAGGAAACAACGCGAGCGACGCCCGCCTTCTCGCTCTCAGGTACGCGCGTTCCACAAGAACAGGCTGCGCCCCGTTCACCCCGGCGGAGCCTGTGAACGCAAAACGGGGAAAGATTGCCCGGAGGAATAGGAATGTGAGCAGAGAGCAAGGAAAAACGACACCAGGACGCCGCGGACAAGGCTCCATGTTCCCCGACGAAGCTCCCCGAAGTCTGCCGCTCGATGCAGAAAAAATCCGCTCCTTATGCATAACATTTTTCTATCTGTCAAACGAAATCTTTACCATGTCTGAAAAAATATTTTATCGAGCATTCAATACAAAAAAAATGTCGCTTCAAAAAAAAATTTTTTGCCATAAAAAAAGTTTATCACTGCATCATCATGTTTACCTGTAAAACTTTATCCCACATTGTTTCTTTCTATTTTTTAACGATAAATAAAATTTTCTTGCAAAGTGCAACACCTAATTTTTTTTTTGCTGGCGTTAACCATAACTCTATGCTATCCGCTATCTTCCCAAACCCGAACTTCTATCGTCACACCTGTGCCGAACCCGTTTGTACTCGAAAAATACTCCGGAAACATCCCTCGCCCGGGTTCGGAAAAGCATCGGCGAGCGACGCAACTTCCGAGGAAAACAGCATGGAGGCCTCTTCATCATGACGACCAAAGGCGCTCTCGGCAATCTCATCAACCGCTACGCCGCGGTGCTGAAGAAATGCCGCATCATCAACACGTTCGGCTCCCTCGCCGCGGCTGCCCTGCTCCTTGCAAGCATCGCCGCTCCGGCCATGGCCGTGGAAAACATGTTCGACGACTTCATCCCCGCCGATCCCGACTTCGTGGTCAGCAGCGGCGCCGACGTCGGCCCGCCCAAAACCACCCACAACCTCGCCGAAGATCAGACCGGCATTTCCTGGGGCGTGGCTTCCGGCGCCGACACTCCCGCCGTCGTCTATGCCGACGCAAACAATCCCAACGCCGAAAATCACGGCTACGTCTGGGTGAAATCCTCCGAAAACGGCGGCTACGCCGAAGGCATGGGCGGCAAAACCGGCACCAGCTTCACCCTCACCAACTACGGCAGCATCTTTGTGGACGGCACATCCGCCTCCGCCACCAAGGGCATGGGCGTCAATCCCGACGGCAAGGCCGTCAACGAGGGCCTCATCGCCGTGCGCAAGGGCAGCGCCATGACCGACAATTCCGGTTCCGCCAGCAAAACCCTTGTGAACAAAAACGTTATCTCCGTGGAAGACGCCGGCGGCGTGGGCATCTTCTACCGCAAGGAAAACATCACCTCCGGCGAAGTCACCAACCTCGGCGACATCCACGCCCGCAACGGCGGCGTCGGCGTCGCCATCACCAGCGACAAGAACGAAGAAGCCTACCACAACAAGTTCTTCACCAACTCCGGCCGCATCATGGCCGACGAAAACAGCGTCGCCATCCTCGTTTACGACACCGACAACGCCACCGTCAGCCTCGAAGGCAACAGCCGCGTGGACGGCCTCATCAGCCTCCAGGGCAAGAACAACAATCTCATGATCGACGGCGTGGGCTCCAAAAGCGCGGAAAATCTCTACGTCAAGGGATCCTTCGGGGGCGAAATCAGCAATCACAGCAACATCAACTTCACCGACAATTCCCAAATTTCCCTGGACGACTCCCTCACCATCGACAACACTTCCGGCGTCACCCTCGTCAATACCAGCCTCGTCCGGGGCCAGAACTCGCCCGAGTCCGCCCTCTTCCTCGTCAACGATGAAAAAACCGCCGTCAACGGCGGCATGAGCACCCGCGGCACCGCGTCCGTCGAACGCATGGAAAGCAGAGACGGCCGCGTTTCCCTCAAGGGCGCCGTCGTCGGCGACAACGCCTTCGTCGCCCAAAACGAAGGGCAGCCCGTCGGCGTCGTTTCCGCCTCCCTCGCGGACGGCCGTTCCCTCGACATCGACCGCTCCCTCTTTTCCGGCAACTCGCTCAAAGCTTCCGCCGGAGTCTCCTCCCTCGGCGGCGCGGTCGTTTCCGTGTCCGGCTCCGAAAAAAGCCGCGTGTCCATCGCCAATTCCGACTTCATCGGCAACTCCGTCAGCGCCTCCGAAGGCCGCGGCGGCGCCATCTTCAACAACGGCACCGCCCTGTCCATCACCGACAGCTCCTTTAAAA
The DNA here is from genome assembly GCF_963931295.1 of uncultured Mailhella sp. Taxonomy (NCBI): domain Bacteria; kingdom Pseudomonadati; phylum Thermodesulfobacteriota; class Desulfovibrionia; order Desulfovibrionales; family Desulfovibrionaceae; genus Mailhella; species uncultured Mailhella sp. Next base: position 559,452 of record NZ_OZ007001.1, read on the forward strand.
ACAACCACGCCTCCTCCAAAGGCGGCGCGATCTTCAACAGCAAGGGCGGCAGTCTCACCTTCAACGGCGTGAACGCCTTCTCCGGAAACACCGCCTCCACCGCCTACAACGACATCCACAACGAAGGCTCCCTCACCGTGGCCGGCGGCGTCACCAAACTCGCCGGAGGATACACCCAGCAGGGCGCGCAGTCCTCGCTCCGCGTGGCAAGCGGCGCGTCCCTCATCATAGGCATGCCCGACGCCGGCGGCGTGGAACCCGCTTCCGGCGAAGCCCTGCTCGCCCTCGGTCGTCCCCTCGATCTCGGCGGCGGCAGCCTCCACGTCGGCGATTCCCCCGCGCGCAGCGCCTCCAACGTCACCTTCGGCAAGAACTCCCTGCTCGTGGTCGACGGTCTCGCCGCCAAGTCCGGCCCCGTGCTCTCCGGTTCCGGCTCCATCGCCGTGGACGAAGGCTCCAAACTCTACATCGCCAACGCCCGCTCCGGTGAATCCTACACCGTGACCTCTGGCCTCGCTTCCGATTCCGGCGACTACTGGAAAAGCGCCAATCTCCTCGCCGGTCGTCTCATCGAGGCCGAAATCTCCACCGAAGGCGGCGTGGTCAAGGTTCACACCCAGGCCCAGGACGCCGGCCGCACCCTGCCCGGCGTGATTCCCGTCAACGCCCTCAACGCCATGATGAACGGCGGCCTCAACAACACCGACGCCGAATCCATGGGCATCCGCTTCCTGAGCCGCGCCATGGACAACGCCCAGTTCATCGCCGACGATCACACCGCCACCGCGCTCGTCAACGAAACCTCCCGCGCCGCCGTCACCGCGGGCGTGCAGAACACCGCCCTGCGCGTTGCCGACGCCGGCGTCGATCAGCTCACGCATCATCTGTCGCTGAGCTTCTTCGGCCAGGAAAACAACATCCACAAGGACGGCGTGGACGTCTGGGCCACTCCCATGTACGGCAACACCTACACCCGCGGCATGAGCGCTTCCGGCGCTTCCGTGCGCGGCAACTACGGCGGCCTCATTCTGGGCGCAGACACCGAAATCGGCGAAATTCTCGGCGGCAAGGTGCGCGCAGGCGCGGCCGTCAACGGCGGCGGAGGCAAGTCCGAAAGCGGCGGTACGGCAAGTTCCGTGAGCAATTCCTACAACTTCGGCGGCTTCAACCTCTACGCCGGATGGAGACTCGGCGACTTCAACCTCATCTCCAGCGTGGGCTACTCCATCGGCACTCACGACGTGAGTCTGAACATGCCCGCCTCCATGGGCATGAGACAGGCCCGGGCCGACGTGGACACCACCGCCTTCGTCGCCGACATGCGCGCCGAATACCAGATAAAAACCCCCGTCGCCGACTTCGTGCCTCACGCCGGCGTGCGCTACACCTCCCTCAACACCGACAGCCACACGCTGAAGGTCAACGACTCCCCCCTGAACTCCGTGGATTCCGACACGAAGAACATCGTGCAGTTCCCCGTGGGCGTCACCGTGTCCAGGGATATCGACGTCTCCGGATGGAACATAAAGCCCCTCGCCGACGTCTCCGTGATTCCCGCCGCCGGCGACAAGAAAAGCACCACCAAGGTGTCCTATGCGGGCATCGGCGCGCTCGACAGCGTGAACACCCGCATCATGGATTCCACGAGCTTTGCAGGCACCCTCGGCGTGCAGGCCGAAAAGGGCAATCTCGCCCTCGGCCTCAACTACGGCGTTCAGACCTCCCGCCACGAAACCGATCAGAACGTGAGCCTCGGCATCAGCTGGAAGTTCTAGCCCCTCAACGTCGAACCGCGCCCGGCAAACGCTGACCCCTTATTCAGCAGGAACCGGACACGGTTCGACAGGCGCTGAGCCGCATTCGGCAAATCGCCTTCGTTCGGCAAAGCCTGAACGGCAAACGCCGAACCGCGTTCGGCAAAAGAAGACCGGGGAACTCTCCCCGGTCTTCTTCTTTTAATCCGACGTATTCCGTCCGAAACTTTTCATCCGGAGACACTCTCCGGCTCTGTCCTCTGACGCTTTCCTCCGACGCTTCCCCATCCGGTACGAGCCTGCACGCCTGCGCGAAAACGCCCGACTCTCCTGGCCTTTCCGTCATGCTCCGGCAGACAGTCCTACGCTCTCCAGACCTTTCCGCGCAAGATCTCCCCTGTTTTCCACAAACAAGAGCCATCAGCGCACCTGACCAGGCAACGCCATCGCCCTCCCCCATCCGCGGACGGGCGCGACAGCGCACGTCCGCAAACATGGGGGCGCGGGGGAGATTATCTCCCCCGCTGCCTTTCCTGCCTTTTCTGCCTTTCCTGCCTTTCCTCTCTCACCGCACGCGGGCGGTGGCCCAGCAGGCGGAGACTTCGGCGGCGCGGGCGTTGAGGGCGCGAAGTTCGGCTTCGGGGAGGAGACCGGCGAGGCTGCGACCGGCGCGCCAGCGGGCGCGGATGAAGGTTGAGCTGATATCGAGTCTGGGCACGGGGAGGAAGGTGCAGCATCCGCCGCCCGTGAGGGGCACGGTTTCGCGTCCCAGGGGCACGTCGCTGTCGTCGGGGAGGCTGCCGGGCCAGAAGGTTCGGATGCTTTCATGGAACACGCTTCCGTCGTCGCCGTTGCGCGGCACCATGACAAGGTGCGCGAAGTGCGGAAGTTCCAGGCCGTGCTTCCAGGTGTCGAGCGCGGCGAAGGATTCCGCCCCCATCATGAAATAGGGCAGCTCTTCGCCTTCGTGGCGTCGGCCCCATTCGCGGAGCGTGCGCCAGGTGTATGAAGGGCCGTCGAGTTCGCCTTCCAGGGTTTCCACGCCGAGGAACGGAATGCCGCGAACCGCGGCGCGCAGCAGTTCCACCCGAATGTCAAAGGGCAGCAGTCCGGCGCTTTCCTTGTGCGGAGGCGTGGCGCAGGGCATGAGCAGCACGCGCTCAAGGCCCAGCGCTTCCGCCACTTCTATGGCGTGGCGCACATGTCCGTTGTGAACAGGGTTGAACGTGCCGCCGAGTATGCCCGTAGCGCCCATGAAGCTATTTCCTCACCTGCCCCTGACCGAACACCACGAACTTGGTGGTGGTGAGTTCCTTCACGCCCATGGGGCCGTAGGCGTGGAGCTTAGACGTGCTGATGCCTATTTCCGCGCCGAGGCCGAGCTGTCCGCCGTCGTTGAAGCGGCTGGACGCGTTCACCGCCACCATGGAGGCGTCGGCTTCGCGCAGGAAACGCATGGCGTTCAGATGATTCGTGGTGCAGATGATCTCCGTATGATTGGAGCCGTACTTCGCAATGTGGGCCAGCGCTTCATCCATGTTGCGCACCACGCGCACCGCAAGAATGAGATCGTGAAACTCGCATCCGAAATCGTCGGGAGCGCCGGGAACGGCCGAAGGCCCGAGCAGCGGCAGCGAAGAGGCGTCGGCACGGAAGCTCACCCCCGCGCCGCCGAGCTTTTCCGCCACCATGGGCAGGAACGCGTCGGCCACGGCCTCATGCACCAGCAGACATTCCAGCGCGTTGCACACGCCCGGACGCTGCACCTTGCCGTTGTACACGATGTCGAGCGCCTGCGGAAGATCGGCGCTCTCGTCGATGAAGGCATGACACACGCCCTTGTAATGCTTGAGCACGGGCATGGTGGCCTGACTCGTCACCGCGCGCACCAGCGATTCGCCGCCGCGCGGAATGAGCACATCGACAAATTCGTCAAGACGGCACAGCTCGGAAACCGCGTCGTGCGACGTGATGTCGATGAACTGCACCGCGTCGCCGGGAAGACCCGCCGAGCTCAGCGCCTCGTGCAGCACCGACGCCAGCGCCACGTTGGAATGAAGAGCCTCGGATCCGCCGCGCAATATCACCGCATTGCCCGCCTTGAGGCAGAGAATGGAAGCGTCCACCGTCACGTTGGGCCGGGCCTCGTACACCATGGCCACCACCCCGAGCGGCACGCGCATGCGCCCCACCAGCAACCCGTTGGGCCGCTGCCACTGGGAATCCATGGCCCCCACGGGATCCGGCAGCGACGCCACATAGCGGCACGCCCCGGCCATGTCGGCCAGAACGGCGGGCGTCAGACGCAGCCTGTCCATGCGCGGCGCGTCCAGTCCCGCAAGCCGGGCAGCTTCAAGATCCCTGCCGTTGGCCGCCAGAAGCTCCCCTTCCCGCTCCTCCAGCAGCGAGGCCAGCGTCTCCAGAAAACGCACCTTCGACGCAGAACTCGCCGCCGCCATCCGGCGGGAGGCTTCCTTCGCCTTTCTGCCGGCAAGACGCACGGCTTCACGGATGTCTCTTTCTTCCATTGCCAACTCCTTAGAAAAACATGCGCCAAGCATACGGTCCCCCGCCCTCCGAGTCAAAGACAATTTCGGTAATTGAGAGGAAGCGAATCTGGCAGGAACACCGGGGCGCCGCCCCGGAAAGGCAGAAAAGGCAGGAAGAGAGGAAAGACAGGAAAGGCATGCGGGGGAAATAATTCCCCCCGCGCCCCCCTGTTTCCGCCTCCCGGCTTCGCCGGTTCGGCAGGACGATGTGCACGGGAACATGATGCCCGGGGTGCAGAGCTCACGCATGATTGGCGCACACGCGGGGGAGGCATGTTGAACGGAAATCGAAAAGGTCGCCAGGGCGGAAACAGTGCTTTAATTAAAGGACATAGCGGGAGGAGGCACAGCCTGGCAGTGAATGCACCGGTGGAGGAAGAAAAAAAACGCCACCCGACACAGAAGTCATCGGAAACGCACCGCAGTCCGAAAGAACCCTCCACAGAAGCGGCGGAAGATGCTCCCGTCCCGACGCGTCAAAAAATCCGCTCTGACTTCGTCGAACCGTTCCGCGCAGAGTCGGTTCGGGCAATTTTCCCCTCTCGTCATCCGCGCACAGCCGCGTTCCCCGCAGGACGCCTGCGCACAGCACGCCCCTCCCCCCTGACGAAATCCGCAAATCCCTCCCGGACATCAGAAAAACCGCACCGTTTCTGCGTCTGTGTTTGACATTTATGTCAGTCTCTACTAGCGTGCTTCCATGCGCCGGAAAGTCATCCGGCCTTTCCTTTTGTCCTCTTCTCCCCCGTCAAGGAGTCATACATGGCACAGCGTCCCACCATTCAGAAACCTACGCCTCTGTCCCAGCCCGCCTTCCGCAAGGGCGCCGATCCCGTCATGGGCGGCGTGAACATTCCCAATTTCAGCGCCGAAATGCAGGCCGAAGTCAGCCCCGAAGCCGCCCCCCTCTGGAACTTCGTGCTCACTCACGCCCGCAAGATCGCCGCCGGCGTGGTGGTCGTGGTGCTGGTCATCCTCTGCGTGGCCGGCTGGCAGTGGTATCGCGAAGAACAGGTGAAGGACGCCCGTCAAACCCTCGGACGCGTCATTTCCATTCAGGATCCGGCGCGCCGCGTCGCCGCCCTCGAAACCTTCCTCAAGGATGCGCCTTCCGCCGTGCGCGCCGCCGCCGATCTCGAACTCGCCGCCTCCGCCGTGCAGACCGGCGACTGGGACAAGGCTGCTTCCGCCTACGCCCGCGTGGCCGAAGCCGACGGCGACACCCCCCTCGCCTTCGCCGCCCGCCTCAACTACGCTCAGGTGCTCATGCACAAGGGCGATTTCGCCGCCGCCCGCGATGAATTCAAGAAGCTCGCGGCTTCCGCTCCCGCCGACGCCGTGCCCGTGATTCGCCAGCAGGAAGCCGAAGCCGCCGTCGCCGCCGGCGACAAGGCCGGAGCCGTGTCTGCCTACGAAGCCGCCGTCGCCGCCCTGCCCCCCACCGACAAGGAGTCCGCCGCGTTCTTCCGTTCCCGCATTGCCTCTCTCAAATAACGCCGTTCCGACTGTCGGAGTGCTTTCATGCTGCATCATTCCAATAACGCTGCCAATCAGGATGTCAGCCCCTGGCTGGAAACCCTGCGCCTCATGGCCAGCGAAATGGGCCCCAAACGCCCCTTCCAGACCAGTCTGACCTCTCTGCTGCGCAAGCTTTCCGAACGTCACGGTTTTCTGCGTCCGCACCTCGTGCTCTTCGATCCCGAAACCGGCATGCTGCGCCTCAGCCTCGCCGATACCCAGCCCAGAGCCAATCACGCCAACTATGCGCCCGGGGTGGGCGTCACCGGACAGGTCTTCGCCACCGGCCGTTCCGTGATCGTGGAAAAACTCAAGGGCGATTCCCTCTTCCTCAGCCTGCTCTTCGAGCGCACCGACGAGGAAATGGAACGTCTTTCCTTCATTTCCGTGCCCATTCTCGCGCCTGCGGGCGACGGTCCTCTTTCGGCGCGCGAGGTCATCGGCACCCTCAACGCCGACACCGAATTCGTTTCCCGCGAAGACCTCGAGAAACGCCGCGTCTTCATGGAAGTGGTGGCCGCGCTCATTGCCAACGAAGCAGCCTACCTCCAGGAGGAACTCAGTCGGCAGCGCCGCCTTCCCGGACGCACCGCCACCGATCTCGCAAACGAAGACGTCCGTTCCGACTCCGCGTTCATTGCGCAGTCGAAGGTCATGCGCAACATTCTGGAACAGGCCGCCCACATCGCGCCGGGACGCGCGCCCGTGCTGCTGTGCGGCGAACCCGGCGTGGGCAAGGAACGTCTTGCCACGCGCATTCACGCCTTCAGTCCGCGCAGCGACGTGCCGCTTGTCGTGTGCCACTGCGCGGCCCTTCCGCCGGAACGGCTTCAGATTGAGCTGTGCGGCTATCAGAAGGGAGCGTTTCTCGGAGCCATGCAGACGCAGAAAGGTCTCTTTGAACAGGCCAACACGGGCACCATCTTCCTCGACGCCGTGGAAGCCCTCCCGCCCGCCGCGCAGGAAAGTCTGCTGCGCCTGCTCAAGGAACACACCGTGCTGCGCCAGGGCGGGGAAGATCCCGTGCCCGTGGATGTGCGCGTCATTGCGGCCACGAGCGCACAGCTGGACACGCTGGTGGAACAGGGGCGCTTTTCCGCCGAACTGTACGCCCGGCTCAACGTGTGCGCGCTGCACATTCCGCCGCTGCGCGAGCGCCGAGAAGACATCGTGCCGCTGGTGGAGCATCTGCTGCTGCGCAACGCCGACTATCACACGGAAAAAATCAAGCGCATTTCCTATCCTGCGCTGGAGCTGCTCACCCGGTACTTCTGGCCGGGCAACGTTTCGGAGCTCACGAGCTGTCTTCAGCGCGCGGCCCAGTACTGCGAAGACGGCGTGATCCGCGCCGGCGACCTGCCGCCCTCGCTCCAGACGGCCGAAAGCACGGCCACCGAAGCCGGTCTCTCCCTCGGCGACGCCGTGACGCGCTTTGAAAAGGAACTGCTTGTGGACGCGCTCATCAAGGCCGGAGGCAACATGCTGAAGGCGGCGCGCGACCTCAAGTCGAGCTACCGCATCGTGAACTACAAGGTGAAGAAATACGGCATTGATCCGCACCAGTTCGTCTATCGCAACAAGAACATGTAGCGGATGAAAAAGCATGAATCCCTCCCCGGTTTCCGGCGGAGGGATTTTTTTTGGGAAAAGCGCGGGCGGAAGAACGCAGACGAAGGACTTTTTGTCGCGCGCACCGTTGACGAGCGTGCTTTTCTGACGCAGCGGGCGGCAGCCTTGCGTGATGCAGCGCAGCCGTTGATGCGAAGTTTTTGACGCGAGGCACAGCCTTGAAAGTACGTCTTTCACGACGCCGTACCGCGGAAGAAACGTTTTGCGGCACGGCAGAAACGGCGGCGGGAATTTTTCTCAACCCGGCGGAAAGATATTTTTTCAGCACGCAGGAAAAAGACACGATGTCGTGTTTTGGAAAAGCGCACGCGCCGCCCCCTCCGACGACAGGCCGACAGACGACAGGCAGAAAAAAAAGGAGATGACGCAAAGTTGCCCCGCGTTCGGCCGACCATGCCGATTGTGACGCTCCCGGCGACAAGCATCCGAACATCAACGTCTCGCAACCAGCGACTGAAGACGAGGTGAGACGATCGTCACGTCGGCGCTTTGCGGACAGCCACGCTCCAGAAAAAAATGATAACGGCGTCACCGCCTGCGGACGTCCGTCGCCCAGACGACACGACTCCGCGCGTCAAAGCTTCAGACGACGGATCCCATCGTGAAGTTCCAGACTCGAAAGGACGAGACGAAATTTCAAAGGACGGCGTTCCAGACGTGCCTGCCCCGGGCGGAAAGGTTGAGAGCACAACGAAGGGCGGCATTCTCAAACGACCACGTTCCAAACAACCATGATTCGGCCTCGACGCCCAGGATGCCCCAGTCCGAGCGACAGCCTTCGGCAGCAGGAGCTGCGCATGCCCACAGCGTGAACGACGCGTCTCCTGAAAGCAGGCAGAACACAAAATTTCCACTCCGCCATTTCTGTGACCTTCCGGAGCTCTGAAAAATTCCGTGCGACAAGCACCGCGCTCCGCCGGAAAGCACGAGGCAACGCCAGTCGAAAAGCGTCTCTTGCTCTGCCTCTTGCGGGCAGGAATACGCCCTCTGTGAAGCGTTGCATTTGACCAGCTCCCGCGCAGACACTGCGCACAACGCCTTGCATCCCCACGGACAAGAAAAAAATCAACAATTCCGGCTACGCTTGACCGCTCAACCGCCGCACCCCGCCTCCGGGCGCGCGACTTCCCGCACAGGTTCCGCATGGCGTCAGCCCCGGCATCCGCATACAGTTTCCGCTTGCCGCGCTGCACGGCGTTCATCCCGGCACTGCGAGTTTCGTCTCCAGAACGGCACGGCGTTCCCCGCCCCCCCGTTCAGTACACAATACCCCAATCCTTCAAGGGAAAGGGCACCCCGCTCCGCCGGCCTCTGCACGCCTTGCGCCGCTGTCTTGCAGCATGCAGCGGCGCAGCGCCTGCGCACCATCTGAACTCTCGGAAGCCGACCGCAACGAAGATTCCGTCGCAACGGCGTCCGATTAACGCTCCGCTCCATGCCGGATTCCTGCCCGCACGACTCCGTCGCTGACCTGTGCCGCATCCGAGTCCATCCCCGCAGAAAATCCACGTCGCCCGGCGCGGCGACGGCACCAGCGCTGCACAACGTCCGTGACCGGCACTCTGCCGCTTCGGGGGGAGAGGGGGAAAAACTGGCGCGGCCTCTCCCGGCGCAGCGCAAGGCCCCCGCAACGCCCGCCGACACCCGGTGCGCCTGTCTCCGAACAAAGGGACGTTGCCGCTCCATCGACCAAAGCCGCACGCTCTGCCGAACCGGGAGCACAAAACACTCAGAGCAGACTACTGAAGCAGCGACAGTACTTCCATGCGGCGAACAGCGGCGGCGGGCGCAGCGCGGCGACGAGGAGAACGACGAACGGCCAGAGGCGTGTTCTCCAGCGCTTCGGCCTGCTCGGCCAGGGCTTCGAGATTGCTGCAGGCAAGCGCCACCAGCGCGGGAGTGAAGGTTTCGACATTCAGAGAACCAAGGAAGGAACGCACGCTGCGGATATCGTCACTCATGGCCATAGGAAGGTCTCCTTGAAAAGTCTCATTGATTTTTTGTGCTGAACACGACTTTCTTTTGCCAGTTTTATTTATTTTGTCAACTAAAAATTTACATTTTGAACTTTTTAAATTTTTTCAATTTTCAATTGACTTTTTTGTTCTCTTACTTTAAAAATTGATTCATGAACAGCGCAACACCTGAAACTCTCGATCGCCTCCTCCAGGGAGCCGGACTTCGGCGCGACAGCCAGCTTGCCGAGCTTCTCGGCGTGTCTCCGCAGGCCGTGAGTCAGGCTCGCCGCAAGGGGCGCATTCCCGACGGCTGGGTTCTGAAAGTGGCCGCTCAGTTCGGGCTGTCCACGGACTGGATATTTTTCGGCAGAGAGCCCGGAACGGGCGTCGTGCCTGCGTCGGAGGCCCATGACGCCGCGGCCGAATCGGAGGACGACGCAATGCGGGAACGCCGCGCCAAGGGCGAAAGCTTTTTCGGCGAAGTGGGTTCCGGGCAGGACGCCATCGGTCTGGTCATGGTGCCGCTTGTGGCCGCGCGCCTTGCCGCGGGCAAGGGCAGTCTGGAAACCGACGGCGACGTGCTTTCCTACTTTTCCTTCCGGCAGGACTGGCTGTGCCGCAAGGGCAATCCGGACAAGATGGTGCTCATGAAGGTGTGCGGCGACAGCATGGAGCCGGACATCCGGCACGGCGACATGGTGCTTGTCGATCAGAGCAAGTGCCAGATTTACGGACACGCCATCTACGCCATGGGCATCAACGAGGAAATCTACATCAAGCAGGTGGAAACGCTGCCCGGCGGACAGCTGGTGCTCCGGAGCCGCAATCCTGAATATTCGCCCATCAGCGTGGATCTGCACGGCGATCTTGCCGACAGCGTGCGCGTCATCGGCCGCGTCATCTGGTGCTGCCGGGAAATCTAGGGCCGTCTGACCGGGCGCGGAGCAGAGCGCGCTTTCCGCAGCATGCCCTGCAAAGCGACAAGCCGGACAAACAAACCGGACAAAACGGCACACTGGGAGAACGCCGACGGCCGGGAGATCGCATCGGCACTCTGGCGAGTCCGTCGAAACTTCGAGGACGCCGTCAAAGGCCGCTTGCGGAAAAGCAACGAAAACGCTCCACGCATGGGGCGAGCACAAGCACGCCCTGCCGCCGCAAGCGGCGCATCACAGCGTCTTTTCCCTGCCCCCTGCTCCAGCGCTCCATGTTGCGGCGTCATCTCCCAGCGCCGCGCAACGGGCCGCACTCGTGCGCAAGGTTCTCCCTCGGCGTCTGCGTTTCCCTGCAAGGCCTCGCGCCTATCCTTTCTCATCGCCCTCCCCTTTTTCAGCAACGTTTTGCGCCTCGCCCGACGCCCTCTGCTTCCTTTCGGCCCGATTTCCCCGAGTCTCCCTTCCGCCCCCCCCGGGACACGTTCCGCAGCTCCCACGCCTTTTTCCTTCGCATCTCTGCTTTCTCCAGCAAAGCCCCAAGTTCCCCCTCCTTTCTCTATCCCTCTCCCCTCTTCCTGCGATTTCCTTTCCACCGCCTTCCTTTCTCTCTCTTCTTGCGCTCATCCTCGCAGTTTTTTCCCCGCGTTCTCACCCCGCGCCGTTCCCCCGCCCCGAGTTTCCCGCCCGCCTTCCCGGCGTCGGACCTTGCGTCGCGCGCTCTTCGGGCATACCCTGAAACCGCACTCCCGCCGACATTCCAACCTCGCGCCAGACCTCGACGCCCACGTTCCCTCCATGTTTCTCACGCCCTACACCGTGCTGCCCTCCGGACTGGACTCTCTGGATCCCCTCGGATTCCTGCGCCCGTACACCGCCCTTTCCGACGCGCTCCTGCCCCAGTTCACCACGCTTACCGCGTCCCCGGCCTGTCACGGCTTTCTCTGCTGGGCCGTCGGCTTTCTGCGTCAGCGCCGCGCCTCCGGCCGCGACTTCACCCGCGGCATGCGCGATCTGGAAATTCTCTGGGGCGCGCTCTGCATCAAGGGCTCCCGCCCCGAAGGCGTGCTCAACATCGTCCGGCTGAGCCGCCTGCCCCGAACCGGCCTCACTCTCAAAGTCGCCCGTCGGGAAACATACGGCCTCTATCTGCGCCCGGGCTACGGCGTGCGCGGGCACTACGCCGGGCCGTCCGTGATCTGGGGCTTTCTCAGCGCCGATCAGCGCCTCACCGACGCCGGAAAGGCCCTGGCCGACGCCTGGGATTTCCGCCTCACCGCAGGAAAAGGCCGATCCTCCGGACTCCCCACCTTCACCTTGCTCGCCGAACGCTGGATGGACAACCTTCCCGTGCTCGACGATCCCGCGCTCAGCGAAGACGTCTGCCGCCGCTGGAGCGTGTCCGCCGGAGAACCGAACAACAATGAGCGGCAGGTCTGGAAACGCGCCGTGAGTCGCGCCATCGACGCCTGGCCCGCCGGCGAAGGCCTCTGGACGTCTCCTCCGAGCGACGAGCTGAAAAAAATGTATTTTTCCGACAGGTTCCACTTTTTCCCGGCGCTTTTGCAGCACTACGACGAGCAGAACGCGTCCGGCCGCTTCGACGAACTGCTGCGCCGCCTCGATCGCTGCCTGGCCTTCGAGCAGTTTGCCGCGCTCACGCAGTTCGCCTTTGAATGGGAATATCTGCGCCGGGAGCGGGCAGGCGGCAACGCACCCGTTTCGCCGCATCCCGACCTGTTCTCCGAGCTCAGGCTGTCCGCCGAAGACGCCGCAAAAGCCGTTCGCGCCGCCGGTCTCGACTGGAACATGCCGGAACGCCTGCGCGCATGCAAAAACTACACGCAGCAAGTGAGCGCAATCATCGCCATGCACGTGGAACATCAGAAAAGAAAACTCGCCCAGCCCTTTCTGGACGAACACGACGTGCTGCTCGCCGACCGCCTTCCAAACTCGCCCGCTCCGCGTCTGGCCGACGATCTCGCCGACGCCGACCACGTCGCCCTGCGCAGCCGCGTCATGAACGCCTATCCGCGCACCTGGTTTTTCAACAACGTCTGGCGCTGGCTCGACTATCTGGGGGAATCGCGTGGCCACATCCATTGAACGGCAGAGCCTCGGCGACGTGCTGATCCGCATCGCCCGACAGGACGGAGAACAGCTGCGGCATCTGCTGGCGCTGACCTATGAATTTGATCCGGAACAGGCGCTCAACCTCATGCTGAGCCGCGAACTGTACGCCCCTCTCGAACTCACCCTCCGTCGCCGACTCGCCATTGCCAGGCTGCACCCGCTCATCGTGTACGACGCCGCCAAAACCCGCGACGTGAGTTCCCTGCCCCATTTTCTGGAACTGCATCCGTGGAAATCGCGCGCCTTCGGCTGTCATCACAGCAAGGCCTGCTGTCTCGTGACGGATCAGGCCGTGCATCTTTTTCTCGGCAGCTTCAACCTGACCGCCTCCGGCCTGTTTCACAATCGGGAAGTCATGGAATATTTCCGCTGGGCGGAAGACGGCCGCCCGGAAGACGGACGCCTCATCCGCGAATGGGCGGAGTTTCTGCGCCGCTGCTACAGCCCGCGCACGCACGGCTCCGAACGTTCGTCGCTGAGCGCCCTCATCGACTGCCTCGACGCGCGCCTCTCCTCCCTTGACGGAGACGACGAATACGCCCCGCGCCTTCTCATCTCCGGCTACGGCGGCCTCAAAACATCCGCCCCAGGCGCCGAAGACGACGCGCCGCGCGCCGCAGCGCCTGCCGAACGCGGGCTCGACAACCTGCGCAGGCTCTGGATCCGCTGGTTCGGCGAGTCTGCCCGTCCGAGCCGTCTCTGCGCGGTTTCGCCCTTCTTCGACGTCTCGGCTCATCCGCGCTGCGCGGCCTCGGTCTTCCGCCAGGCCTTCCCCTCGCTGCGCTCGCTCGACATCTGCACCGACGCCCGGGGCCTGACCGGGCTTTCACTGGCGCATTTCGGCGGCCTGGCCCCAGGGCTCCGCCTCATTCCCGCCGAAACCTCAAAGGCCGAACGGGCCGACATCGAAAGACGCGCCGCCGAACACGGCGTTTCCGTGCCGGAATCCGCCACTCTTGAGCGGAAACTGCACGCCAAGATTCTCCTGCTCGCCGACGACGAAGGTCACGGCCTCTGCTACGCGGGCAGCGCCAACTTCACCCTCAACGCGTGGCTCGGAAACAATCAGGAACTGGGCGTGTGCCGACGTCTGAACGAAGACGCCGACGCGCTCTGGAAAAACATTCTGAAAGGATTGTACGCCTCTTCAAAAAACGCGGCCGACCGCCTTCCAGACGAGCCCCCGGCGCGCGTGGAGTCCGATCCCGAAGACGACGCCGCGCCCGACATGTTTCCGGATTTCATCGACTTCATCACCCTGGAAACCATGCCCGACGGCGGAGCCTTTTTCCGCCTGCACTTTGCCGAACCTGCCGCGGGCCGTCTGGAACACTACGCCGTGCGCTGGGGCGAAGGCGGCCCCGCGCTTCGCTTCGACGCCTCGGGCGCGGGCGAGTCCATGCAGGACGGCCTCTGGCAGCGGCGTCTTGCCTCAGGCCGCGCGCTGGAATTTCAGCACCTTGCCTCGGGCCGCGTGTTTTTCTTCCCCTTCCTCTATGCAGACGCCGTTCTCCGGAGCGATGCGGAATCGCTGCTCGGCATAAGCAGTCTCGACTGGCTGCTCATGCATCAGAGCGCCGAAGAACGCGACGCTGCCGAACCGTGCTTCGCCGCGGCGGCGGAAACGCTGGTCGCACCTGTCGAAATCGAGCGCGACGCCAATCCCGTCATCGCCATGCAGCACTATCTGCGGCTCTTCGGCGGCGCGGAGCGTCTGCTCAGGGACAGAATGGACGTCGTCGCCCGCAGTCGGCATCCTGACGAGAGCCTGAAATTTCTCATTCTGGGCGAACTTTCCGCCTTCGCTCGCCTGCTGCTGCGCGAGTACGCCCGCAGCGGCCGCAACGGCGACGAAGCCTGTCTTTTCAAGCTGGGCGAACTGCGGGCCTCGGCCGCGGCGCTGCGCGAAGCCGCCCGGCGTCTTCACTGTCCCCACGCCCGCGCGCCGCTTGCCGTCGATGCGCTGTTTCATCCCCTGCTCGGCGAGCTCGACGCCGTTCTCTCCGCCGTCGAGCATCCCTCGCCCCTGCTCAGGGACTACCTCGACTTCATCCTTCGCGAGCCCGGCCATGACTGATCTTTCTCCCCTGTTCCGCCCCGCCCCCTCCCCGGATCTCGCAGACAGCTGGCTTCGGCAGCAGCGCGAAGCCCGCGCCGTGCTCCGCCGCTTCGAGCGCGGATTTTCCACCGTGCTGCTTGCCGACGAGGTGGGCATGGGCAAAACCTACGTGGCTCTTGCCGTCATGGCGGGCGTGGCGGCCAAAGGCGGCAAAACGCTGCTCATCGTGCCGGGCAACGCGGTGCTTCTGCAAAAGTGGCTTGAAGAAATAAAAACCTTCAACGCCAGCTATCTCGCCGGGGATCTTCGGCTGCGGCCCCTGCTTGTGCTCGACCGCTTCGAGCTGCTGTTCGGGCTGCACGAATTTCCGCAGCGGCGCATCCGGCGCGTGAACCCGCCCGTGCTGACCTGCTTTCTGCGCGTGTTTCAGGACTGGTACAACGCCAAAGTCCGCCGGGCCAACGCATGGAAAAAGAAATGGCTTGCCGACGACCTTGCCGCGCCGGACAGCCTCGCCTTTCAGACCTTCTGCGCCGAGTTCTCAAAAACGCGCATCCACGCCTTTCTCGACGCGTGGCGCAGCCGTCGCCGCAGAGACTTCACCAAACTCTGCGCAAAAAACGGCCTGCTCGACGCTGCCGCCGCCGAAGCCAGGCAGCAGCCGGACGCGCCCTTTGCCGGTCGGGCCGCGCTCCGGGCCTATGGCATGCTGAGCGCGCTTTTCCGCGAGTTCTGCGCTCAGCAGGACAAGATCTCGCCCAACGTGTTCGTCATGACCATGAGCGCGCTGCGCGCAACGTCGCATCGTCAGGGGAACGGCGCGCAGCTGCTGAAAAAGTATCTGCTGGGCAGAATGCTGTACCATAAACGCGAAGCCGGAGCCGGGCATCTGCGGTCGCTCGCCGACGCCCTCGGCTGGACCCGACCTCAGGACGACGAGGGCGAACTCCGACAGCTCGGCAAAGCGGATCTGCTGGGGCTTCGCAGCGTGTTTGACGCGCAGCTGAAGGAGCAGCGTCTGACGGAGCTCTTTTTCCGCACCCCGCGAGGCGGCGATCTTGCCGCGCTGGAAAGAAAGGCTCAGAACGTCATCGACAGCGTGTTCCGGAAGCGGCTGCACGCGCTTTCCCTCGCGGTGATCGACGAAGTACACAACTGGAAAAGCGGCCGCGCCAACGGCGCAAAGCAGTTTCGCGCGTATGCCGAGGTCTTTTCTCATCGGCTCGTCATGTCGGCCACGCCGTTTCAGCTTCATGAACAGGAGCTGCTCACCCTCTTTGAAACCGTTGCCGGACCTGAGGGCGTTTCTGATCCGTCCCTCGAACTTGTGCGCAGCGCCCTTGCTCCGGACGGCCCGGCTCAGCGCTGCCTGCGCCTCAGCCGCGAATTTTCCGAAGCCTGGAAGGCGCTCTCTCCCGGCGACATGCAGAGCATCGCCGACCTGTGCGGACAAGGACAAGGCGACGCGCTGAAACACGGCCTCACCGCGCTGCAAAACAACGCCCCCCGCGCCGCGCTGCGGAATTTCTGCCTTGCGGCCCTGCGCTACCGCTCGGCCCTCGACGATCTGGAAACGACGCTGCGTCCGGTCATGATGCGCCACGTGCGGGACCGGCGCGTGCGCGCCTTCCACTGCGGCCGTGATTTTCGCGTGTGCGGCCTGCTAGGCGGCAGGCATCACGGACTGTACGCCGTGCCCGGCCTTGACGCAGGCAGCGCGCTCATGAACTTCATCGGCATGCGGGCGCAGCAGCTTCTTTCGCGCGGCCTCGGCGCAAGGGAGCACGTTCACCTGCTCGGCGGCATCAATTCCAGCATCTGCGCCTTTGAGGAAAGCTGGAAGCAGCGCCCTGCCGGCGACGACAACGCCCGGCGATATCTCGACTTTTTTCTGAGTCAGCTGCGGCGTCGTCCGCATCCCAAAGTGATCGCCACGGCCGAACGCGCGCTGAACAACCAGCGCGCAGGCCGCAAAACACTCATTTTCTGCGACCGCCTCGCCACTCAGGAAGAACTGTGCTGTCACCTGCGCCGGACCCTCAAGCGACGTTCGTCCCGGAATCTGTCGGAACTTCTGCGGCGCGACTTTCTTGCCGCGGATTACTATCTTTCCCGCTCCCTCGCCGCAGGTCTGTCTCTGCCCCTGCCGGACGCCGACGAGCTGCGCCGCGTGAAGGATCGGCTCTGGGACATCCAGAAAAGCCTTCCGGCTCTTCGCATGCGCGCGCTCGCCCGCCTGTCGGATCTGTGCCTCACCGAAGCACTGCTGCAACGCGCCGGAGAAGCCGGGGCCGCGCTTCAGCCCTATGCGCGTCTTCTCTGCCATCAGGACGCCCTTGCCTTCTATCTCTCCGGCCGGAGCGCCCGCGCTGCCGCTTTCTCCGACTCGCCGGGCACTCCCGACGCCGACAATCCCGACCTTCTTGACGCGCCCGATGCCGCGCCCGGCGAAGAAGCCCTTCCCCCGAGCCTGAGCGACCGGGAAACTGCCGCGGACGACCTCATCCACGGCATTCTGTACGGAATCAACATCTGGCACGCGCAAAGCAACGACGCCCCGCAGCTGCACGCCGCCCTGCTGCGCCTGCTCGCGCAGGAAGCCCGCGCCCCGCGCGACTCCGAAGCCGAAGAGGCGCGGGACGAGTTCGCCCTGGCCGACCTGCTTCTTCTCGTGCCGCAAGGCCTGCGCAAACTGCTGCTGAACCGCGCCCTGCTCCCGCAGGACGAACAACCCGAAACGCGCTCGCCGGGCGAAGCGCTGACAAGACTCCTGGCCGCCGATACGAGCCCTTCCGGGCCGTGGCAGAGAACGCGGCGATTTCTCGAACTTCTCTGCCGCGAAGAGGGCAGCATACGGCCCGGTCTGGAAGCCTCGCGCCGCCGCAGCCTCTGGAACGGACTCAATCTGCGCCAGACCGACATTGCCGTTCACATCAACGGCGGAACCGACAAGAAACGCCGTACGGCCGTGTGCGCCGCCTTCAATTCGCCCTGCCTGCCGGATATTCTCATCTGCACCTTCATCGGCTCCGAAGGCATCGACCTGCACCGGGAATGCGCCGACATCGTGCATCACGACCTGCCGTGGAACCCCGCCCTCCTGGAACAGCGCACAGGCCGCATCGACAGAATAGGCTCCCTCGCCTCGCGCCTCGGCAACGGCCGGGGCACCCTCGCCGCAGGCATCCCCTTCCTCGCCAACGACTACGACGAATTCCAGTACGCCGTGCTGCTCAATCGCGCCCAAAAACAGGAAATACTCCTCGGCAAACCTGAACTTGCCCCCGCCCCCCTGCCCCCGGACACAGTCTCCCCTCTCCTTCCTCTCCCCTCCCCCATGCTCGAATTTCTGCACGTCAATCTCTCCGTAGAAGAGGAAGAGAAGGACGGGGAGAGAGCGTGCGGGGGAAGGAAGGGAACCTTTTGAAAAAGTTTCCCTTCCTTCCCCCGCGCCCCCATCCTTCCTTTCAAAACTTTTTAATGGGATGAGCGCAGAAAGTCCGCAGGGCTCATCGGCAAAGGCTGGAGGCTGAGGTTGAGCTCTGGGGCAAGGGCATGCCGCAAATTATGATGCGGAAAAAACACAGCGTTCGCCGGGCACGGAGCAGGAACGGTCGTCTGAGGGCAGCATCGGTCGGCAAAGGCCGACGCCGAAAAGACACAATGTCGGTCGGAGAACTTCGGCAAAAGCTTGATGCCCTCAAATTTTGGGGAAACTCAATTTCTTGGGGAACGCAGTGAAGCCGCAGAGACGGAGGCGGTCAGGTTCTGAGGCAGAATCGCCCGGCATGTTCCAGAGTCAAATCCCGGCGCAACGTCCGCCGTGAAGCTCTGACGCCGAGATATGGTGTCGCCGATTCCGCACCGTGTTCTGACGCGGCGTCACTCGTTTCTTCCGATGCGAAAATCTGGAGAAAGGATACTTTTCCGTTATCTTCGGCGCAAAGAACATGCAGAACCCGGCGGCAAATTCCGACGCAAAATCATTCGTCCCATTCCGGCACAGCGCAACCACGGCTTCCCCCCAACTCCGGGGCAGCAACGGCAGTCAAGTTCCGCCGCGGAAAAAAACGCGGAATCGGTCGCAACGATTGAGGGCAGCATCGTTCGCTACTTCCGCCCCGATGAACCGGTGGAGAGTCTGACCTCATGAATGTTTTGGAACCAGAGAAGCGCCGATGCCGCCGTCAGGGGCTGACAGAAGTCCAACGCCAAGAGGATGTCCCCTCCGAGTGTTGCTTACTCCGCCTCGTCCGCACTCTTCGTCGACGCCATGCCGGCGCCGGCATGGGCCTGTCGCACTTCGACGAAAATCGGGCAAAAAAAAGCCCCGCTCGGGGCAGGGCAAGGATGAAAAGCTCTAGGCCAGCATGGCCGAACGTTCAATCATGGAAACCGTGTGCTCAATCTGGCCGCCGAGAGAAGAATGACGGCTCATTTCGCGCTCCACGGCGGTGATTCCCTTGATGACCGTGGAATGCTTGCGGTTGAAACGCTCGCCTATCTGCTCCAGCGTGAGATCGGTGTGCTTGCGCAGCAGGAAAAACGCCGTGTTGCGCGCCAGAACAAGATTCTGACGGCGAGACTTGGAACTCAGCTGCGCGGGCGTCAGATCGAAACTGCGGCAGATGAGCTCCACCACGTCTTCCAGACTCAGGCTGGGACTCGTGCGCGCCACGTTGCGGATGACGTCGATGGCCATCTCTTCCGTGACCGTGTGCCCCGTGAACTGCGACTGAAGCATGAGATTGTGCAGGCAGCTCTCCAGCAGACGCACGTCGCCGGTGATGCGGTCGGCCAGAAGATCGGCCACAGCCGAAGGCAGCACCATGCACTGACGGCGCGCCTTTTCCTGAAGAATGTGCAGACGCGTGTCGCGGTTCGGCCGCTCCATGCTCGCCACAAAGCCCGAACAGAACCGGGACACCAGCTGCGAATCCACGCCCGCAAGATCGCGCGGAGCAAACGAACTCGTGAGCACCACGCGGCCGCCGTGATCCTGAAGATTCTTAATCGTGGAAAGCAGTTCTTCCTGCGTGCGATCCTTGCCGCGCAGAAAATGCACGTCTTCCAGAAGCAGCATGTCCAGCTGACGGAAACGTTCCTTGAACTGATCGATGGTCTTGTACTTCATGGCCTGCACGAACTGCGAGGTGAATTCCTCGGCCGTGAGATACTCCATGCGCACCTGACGCTTGTCGGCTTCCAGACTGAGCGCGCGTCCCACCGCCTGCGTGAGATGCGTCTTGCCGAGCCCCGCTCCCGCACACAGAAACACCATGTCCACCGGAGCGCTCGCTTCCAGAATGTTGCTCGCCGCCGCATAGGCTATCTGATTGCACGGACCGACCACAAAATCTTCAAAGGAGTGCTTCCACCCCTTCATCATGGCCGGATTGAAGGTGCGCACCCGAGGCAGCGGCATGGGCAGATCAAGCTGCTTGTCGGCCATGAGCACGGTCGGCGCCGTGGACGGAATGGAAGCCGCCAGCTGCTCAAGACTCGTCGGACGCGGCAACTCCGCCTTCTTGCGCGACGAAGACGCCCGCACCGTCACCTTCACGCGGCTGCCGAGCTGCGAAGACGCCACTTCCGCAATGGCCTGAGAAAACTGATCGCGCACCTGAGCCGCCATAAAATCATTCATGGCGGTCAGGCGAACTTCCCATTCGCAGGCTCCGACAGGTTCAATAAGAAGCCCCTGGCCGCCGGAACGGTCAGTGCGCGACAATTTGACCACATCACCCTTGAGAGGCTCAAGAAAAACCTTGAACTTCCCCTCGGGGAGTCTGCTGCGAAGTTCGTTAAGTATAGAAGACCAGATTTCTTTCATAACAGAGAATCTTTACAGAAGGGCAAAGGAAAATACCATCGGCATGAATCAAAAATCCGCACTATGCCGCAAGTGCGTTTTCCACAACGTCTCGAACTAATAAATCATTATCATAGTTGAAAAAATTTTCAACTCCTCCATTATTGGGCTTTTTATATTAATCCCTTGATAACACTTGAAATTTCTCCGATAACAAAAAAATTCCACAAAGTTTTCCACTTTTTCTTCCACAACTTGCCTTTCATTTTTCTCAAATTTTCTCAATTTTTCTCCATTTTTCATGTTTTTCCTTTGTTTCTCCCCGCCCTCCGAGCTCCCCTGCTCCGCAAAGAAAATCACCCCGCTCATTCTTTTTTTGTTCTTCTTTTTCCCCCACGCCCGCAGCCGCCCATAAAAAATTTCTCAACTCCCCTCACTTCCTGACTTTTTTCTCAAAGTCACAAATTGTCGACATTGGATATCCCCATCCCTGCCTCGCCGAATGCGGCCGTCACGCCCCAAACGCCGCCGCTTCGCACCCCGACAGCCAATATCGCACCCCCAAAAATCCCGGATAATCCCGCCCTGCACAAATCACCAAAACACAGGAAAGACAGAGGAGAGAAAGGCAGAAAAGGCAAAAAGGCAGAAAAGACATCGGGGGAGATAATCTCCCCCGAACCCCCATAATTTGCGGGGCGAACCCTGTCGGGTCCGTCCCGCAGCTTTTTGGGGGAACGGCGAAGCCTCCTCCGTCGTCTTCCTATCGGGCTCCACATCGTCTGTCTGCTTTTCCCCAAGCGTTAAGAGAACACTTTTCGGTTTACTTTCGTGACACTTGGTGTCATCCCCCAAAAATCTGGAAATCCCTTCCTTACTCACGACTGTCCGGCGAAGGCCGGACAGGAGTCGGCCACCGCAGGTGAGTCCGTGAGGACACACCTGCACTGAGTACGCAGCCCGAACAGCGTCCGCCAAGCCCCCCCCCTCGCAGTCCCAGTCTTTCCAAACTTCCGCCTCCCGAAGAACACACAGGCCCGTTTGGGCAAGACATGCTGTACGAACTGCCTTGCTTGCACGACGGCGGCTGCGCTTAACGCCGGAACTGAATTCCGGCTGCGCGCCTGCCGTCGGCCGTGCTCCTGACGTCGCCCGGGGCCCCCAGAGCGTCGAAAAACGGCCTTCCGACTGCACTCCCCCCCCTCCCCCTTGGCCTCGGGCATAATCTTCCCGTTCATCCTGTCCTGCCGAACCGGCGAAGCCGGGAGGCAGAAACAGGGGGGTGCGGGGGGAATTATTTCTGACCTTGCAGGCCTCCCGAAGAACACACAGGCCCGTTTGCGCAAGACACGCTGTACGAACTGCCTTGCTTGCACGACGGCGGCTGCGCTTAACGCCGGAACTGAATTCCGGCTGCGCGCCTGCCGTCGGCCGTGCTCCTGACGTCGCCCGGGGCCCCAGAGCGTCGAAAAACGGCCTTCCGACTGCACTCCCCCCCTCCCCCTTGGCCTCGGGCATAATCTTCCCGTTCATCCTGTCCTGCCGAACCGGCGAAGCCGGGAGGCAGAAACAGGGGGGTGCGGGGGGAATTATTTCCCCCGCATGCCTTTCCTGTCTTAAAGAATTTCGGCAGAAAACGGCGGGGAGGGGTTGACGCGGGGATTTTTCTGGTTATGCTCATTTGTGCAAAATAAACATTGATTTTCAGGTTCGGAAGGAAGGAAGATGCCGCGTCCCAGACAATGTCGATATGTAAGTTCTGCGCCGTCGGTGACGTATTTCAAGCCGCGCGGGATACCGCTGCGCGAGCTTCAGGAAGCGTGTTTGAGCGTGGACGAGCTGGAGGCGTTGCGTCTGGCGGATGCGGAGGGGCTCACGGCGCAGGAAGCGTCGCAGCACATGCGGGTATCGCGTCACACGTTCGGGCGAACGCTGGCGTCGGCGCGGCGCACGGTAGCGCTGGCGCTCACGCAGGGGATGGCGTTGCGCATTGAAGGCGGCACGTACGCCGTGGCTTCCGATTTCTGTTCCGGGCACAAGGAGCACACCATGCAGAAGATTGCAGTTTCGAGTGAAGGACCCGCGCTTGACGACATGGTAGATCCGCGTTTCGGCCGGGCCGGCGGATTTGTCGTTGTCACGCTTCCGGAGAAGAGCGTGGAATACATCGACAACGGAGCCTCGCAGACCATGAGCATGGGCGCGGGCATAGAGACGGCCGAGCGCATGGCGCGCGCTGGCGTGGACGTGGTCATCAGCGGTTATGTGGGGCCAAAGGCCTTTGAAGCGCTGAAGGCGGCGGGCATCAAAATTTGTCAGGACGTGGAAAACGTGAGCGTGCGCGAGGCGGTGGAACGCTTTGAAAGCGGCTCCCTTCCCTTTGCCGAAGCCTCGAACAAGTAGCGGAGGAATCATGCGGGTAGTCATTGCCAGCGGCAAGGGCGGCGCGGGAAAGACCTGCGTGACGGCCTCGCTTGCCGACGTGTGGCGCGGGCCGCTCGTGGCCGTGGACACCGACGCCGAGGCGCCGAATCTGCATCTTTTTCTTCCGCCGCGGATTACGGAAACGACGACGGCATACCTCGACGTGCCGAACATGGATCCGGAAAAGTGCATTCACTGCGAGAAGTGCCGGAACATCTGCACGTACAAGGCCATTGCGTCGTTTGCAGGGCGGATCACTCTTTTTCCCGACATGTGCCACGGCTGCGGCGGATGCTTTGCCGTATGTCCTTCGGGCGCGCTCATTCACGGAAAGCGCGAGCTCGGCGTGCTTGAGAGCGGCGACGTGCTGAACGGTTCGGTAAGATATCTTGCGGGCCGCACGCGCATCGGGGAATCCATGACGCCGCCGCTGCTGCGTCAGGAGCTGCGCCGGCTCTCCGCCATGCTCGACGAATGTTCCGCCGACGCCCTCATCGATTCCCCTCCCGGGGTGAGCTGTCCGGCCGTGACCGTGGCCCGCGAGGCCGACGTGATTCTGCTGGTGGCGGATCCCACGCCGTTCGGCTTTCACGATTTCAAGCTGGCGCATCAGGCGTTTCTGCCCATGGAGCTGCCCGTGGCGGCGGTGATCAACCGTGCCGGGGCGGAAGGCAACGCCGAGGGCGACGAAGCCGTGCGCGCCTACTGCCGCGAACACGACGTGCCCGTGCTTGCCGAGCTTCCCTTTGAACGCGAAGCCGCCGAACAGTACGCGTCGGGTCGTCTTCTGGCGGAACTCTCTCCCGCCTGGCGCAAACGCTTTGAACATTTGAGGGACGCGCTTATCGAATTCGGCGCGAAGCGGGCCCGGGAGGCGCATCATGCGTGAAATCGTCGTCATCAGCGGCAAGGGCGGCACGGGAAAAACCACCGTGAGCGCAGCATTTGCGCATCTGGCCGAAAACAAGGTGATATGCGATCTGGACGTCGATGCTCCCGATCTGCATATTCTGCTTGATCCCAGCCCGCGGGAAACTCACGCCTTCGTCTCCGGCCACAAGGCCGTCATCCGGCGCGACGCCTGCCTTGCCTGCGGCAAATGCGCCGGTCTGTGCGCCTTCGACGCCATTGCCCTGCGCAAGGACGGCTATGCCGTCGATCCGCTGCGCTGCGAAGGCTGCGGCGTGTGTGCGCACCTGTGCCCGGCCGAGGCCATTGATCTGGAAGAGCCCCACTGCGGCGACTGGTACAAAAGCGACACCCGTTTCGGCCCCATGGTTCACGCGCTGCTCTTCCCCGGTCAGGAGAACTCCGGCAAGCTCGTGAGCCTGCTCAAGGCCGAAGCCCGCGCCCTCGCCCGCGAACAGAACCTCGATACCATTCTCTGCGACGGCTCGCCCGGCGTGGGCTGCCCTGTCATATCCTCGCTGTCGGGCGCAAGTCTGACCGTGGGCGTGGTGGAACCCACGCCTTCCGGACGTCACGACTTTCTGCGCGTGGCGGATCTGTGCCGTCATTTCCGCGTGCCGGTGGCCGTGATCATCAACAAGGCGGATCTCAATCCGGAAGAGGCCGACGCCATCGCCAGAGAATGCGAACAGCGCGGCGACGTCCTTCTCGGACGCCTCCCCTTCGATCCCGTGGTCACGCGGGCCATGGTGGCCCGCAAGGCGCTCACGGAATTCGACAATCCTGTGGGAAACAGACTGAAGGACATGTGGTCGGCCCTTCAGAAGCTGAACGTGCGCCGCTGAAAGGCGCCTCTACGACCGTTTTCAGGAGTCTTACATGAGCACTGTTGTTGCCGTTCCTTCCGCCATGCCCGGCGGCCTCGACGCCCAGATGGGCATGCACTTCGGCCATTGCGACATCTACACCATCGTGGAAATCGAGGACAACAAGATCAAGTCCGTCTCCACGCTGGAAAACGTGCCCCATCAGCAGGGCGGCTGCCTCGCTCCCGTGCAGCACCTCGCCTCGCACAACGTCAACGTGCTGCTCGCGGGCGGCATGGGCATGCGTCCGCTCATGGGCTTCCAGCAGGTGGGCGTGCAGGTGTTCTTTGCCGGCAATCAGCTCACCGTGGGCAGCGCCGTCAACGCCTACATCGCCGGACAGCTCCAGCCCTTCAGCCTTGAATTCACCTGCGGCGGCGGTCACGCCCACTGATGCCCTGCACCATGGATATCCTCGTCGTCTCGCCCCGCGCCGAACTCTGGCAGAGCCTCCGGCCGCAGTTTGAAAAACACGACGCCGTCCTGAGCCTCGCCTGCAACATGGACGACGCCCTCAACTCCTTGAACCGGCGCCGGCCCGCCCTCGTCGTGCTCGACATCAACGCCGACAACGCCGCCCTGCGCCACGCCGTGTTCCAGGTGCTCTCCGTCAACGCCATGATCCATACCGCCGCCGTCACCAGCATGACCCCCGAATCCTTCCACGACGCCATGGAAGGCCTCGGCATGCTCGCCGGCCTCCCCTCCACCCCCACCCCCGCCGACATCGACGCCCTCATGGACGCCCTCGCCAAAGTGGAAGCAAAGTAGGGAGAGGGAGAGAGAGAAGAGATGGCGGGGG
Source organism: uncultured Mailhella sp. (assembly GCF_963931295.1). NCBI lineage: Bacteria > Pseudomonadati > Thermodesulfobacteriota > Desulfovibrionia > Desulfovibrionales > Desulfovibrionaceae > Mailhella > uncultured Mailhella sp. The sequence continues at coordinate 584,797 of NZ_OZ007001.1, forward strand.
AAGGGGGACACCCTTTTGAAAAAGGGCTGTTCCCCTTCCCCCGCGCCCCCATCCCCCTTCCTAAAACTTTTATTTTTTGGGGGACGGGCGCGGAAGGAACGTGCGGCAAGGAATGCGCCGCGGCGCGTGGATGTTCTGGATTTCCTTCATCCGCTTTCCCTTGACGCAGGTCTTTGCGTTCCGTGCGCCGCCCTCTCGTACCCGTACCTGCCCGGTCAGGATTTTTTTGCTCTGCCCGCCGAAATTTCGGCTTCGGAAATTTCCCCGCTCGTCGGCTTCCACCGAGCTCCGGCGTTTTCCCGCACTGCTCCGCGGTTTTGCGCATTCCCCCACCGACAGGCAGAGGAAGAAAGAGAGGTGGTAAAGTTTGCGGGGAAAGAGGGACACCCTTTTGAAAAAGGGCTGTCCCCCTTCCCCCGCGCCCCCATTCCCCTTCCTAAAACTTTTATTTTTTGGGGGACGGGCGCGGAAGGAACGTGCGGCAAGGAATGCGCCGCGGCGCGTGGATGTTCTGGATTTCCTTCATCCGCTTTTCCTTGACGCAGGTCTTTGCGTTCCGTGCGCCGCCCTCTTTCGTTTCGATGGTTTCTCTTTGGCCGCGATCCCCGCAGGCTGTCCGACGCATCCGCGTCCCATAGTATCCCCGCCCGCGAGCGGGAAGCTTCCCAAGGTGCGGCTTTCCCTCGTCGCCTTTTTCCCTTCATTGTTGCCCTCCTGTGCCTCCGTCGCCGGTTCATTCCCGGCCTCTCCCCCTCTCGACTCCCGTCGCCGTTCCGCCTCCGTCCACGCCGGTGTCTCATCCCTCCGCTTCGCCCCCTCTCTTTTTCTTTCGCCTCCTCCCCCCCCGAAATTTTCGCCGCCCCGCTTTTCCGCCTCCCGGCTTTGTCCCCTGCCGCAGCGTTTTTTCGCCCGGAACCCCGTCTGCTGTGATTTTAAGTTGACAATGGTTTTCAATTTCACTATCTCTGTTCCATCCGCCATGAGAAAAAACTCTCAGGCGCTCCGGCAGATAGCCGCCCCTCCGGCGGACTCTCCATTTACGGCCTTTTTGATTTCGGATTTCCACAATCATTTTTTTTGAACTTTTATTGAAAAAAGAATTTCATTTTATTCAGGAGGACGCCATGTCACAGATGAATCTCCGTCAGCTCGCCCCGGGGCAGAAGGCGAGCATAGTCAAGATCACCGCTCACGGAGAACTCGGACGCCGCATCCGCGACATGGGACTCGTGCCCGGCATGTCCGTGCAGGTGGTGGGCAAGGCTCCCCTGCGCGATCCTGTGGCGCTGCGCATTGAAGGTTCCACCATCGCCCTGCGCAACAGCGAGGCCGACTTCGTTTCCGTGGAGGTCAAATGAGCTGTCCCATGTGTGAAAAGAAAGGCGTTCCCGGCGCATCCGCCCTTACCGAAGAAGAAAAGAAGAACGGCGTGCGCATTGCGCTGGCGGGCAATCCCAACTGCGGCAAGACCACGGCCTTCAACGCCTGGACGGGCGCGCATCAGCACGTGGGCAACTATCCCGGCGTGACCGTGGAGAAGAAGGAAGGCTGGACCCGCTGCGGCGAGCAAAAAGTGCTGCTGGTCGATCTGCCGGGCGCGTATTCGCTCACGCCCTATTCCATGGAAGAGCGCGTGGTGCGCGACGTGCTCGCCCCCGAAAACGCCGCCGAACGCCCCCGCGCGGTGATCGACGTCATCGACTCCGCCACGCTTGAGCGCGGCCTCATGCTCGCCGTGCAGATACGCGAACTCGGTCAGCCCGTGGTGCTCGCCTGCAACATGATGGACGAAGCGAAACGCGCGGGCATATCCATTGATCTGGAAAAGCTTTCCGCGCGCTTCGGCGTGCGGGCCGTGCCCACGGTGGCGCGCTCCGGCGATGGCCTCGACAAGGCGCTCGCGCTGGCGCTGGAAGAAGCGCAGAAGCCCTGCGAGCCGCTCGTGCTCGCCTACGGCCCGGACGTGGACCCCGCGCTTCAGCGCATGAGCGCTCTCATCAGCGAAAAGAAGCTGCTTGTCGAACGCTATCCCGCGCGCTGGACCGCGATCAAGATTCTGGAAAACGACGAGGTGGTGCTTGATCAGATACGCGGGGCCGACCCCGACGCCGCCCGCGATCTGGAAGCGCAGCGCGACGCGCTCGCCGCACACCTTTCCTCAACGCACGACACCACGCCCGACGCCGTGATTGCCGACTACCGCTTCGGCTTCATCAACAGCGTGCTCAAAGACGGCGTGCTTCGCAAGGACAACGCCAAAGACCGCCTTGCCTTCACCGACAAGCTCGACAAAGTGCTCACCAACACCATTTTCGGCCCGGTCATCATGCTGGCGGTGGTGTATTTCATGTTCTGGACCACGTTCATCGTGGGCGCGTATCCGCAGGGCTGGGTGGAAGACTTCTTCGGCTGGCTCGGCGAACTCATGACCGGCGTGCTTCCGGAAGGTCTCGTGCAGTCGCTGGTGGTGGACGGCATCATCAGCGGCGTGGGCGGCGTGCTCAGCTTCGTGCCGCTCATTCTCATCATGTTTCTCATCGTGTCTTTCCTTGAAGACAGCGGCTACATGGCGCGCATGGCCTACATGCTCGACCGCGTCATGCGGGCCTTCGGACTGCACGGCTCTTCGGTGATGCCCTTCATCATTGCAGGCGGCATTGCGGGCGGCTGCGCCATTCCCGGCGTGATGGCCACCCGCACCATGCGCAGCGAAAAGGAACGCATGGCCACCATGATGACCCTGCCCCTCATGACCTGCGGCGCGAAAATTCCAGTGTTTCTCATGCTCACGGCCGCGTTTTTTGCGGAAAATCAGGCGGGCATCATGTTTGCCGTCACGCTGTGCGGCTGGGCCGTGGCGCTGCTGGTGTCGCTTTTCCTGAGAAAAACCGTGTTCCGCGGGGAATCCACGCCCTTCGTCATGGAACTGCCCCCCTACCGTCTGCCCACGCTGCGCAGCATTCTTACCCACACCTGGGAACGCGGCTGGATGTACATCAAAAAGGCGGGAACCGTCATTCTGGCCATCTCCGTGATTCTCTGGGCCGCGCTCACCTTCCCGGCGCTCAGCGAAAAGCAGTCAGCGCCCTTTGAAGAAAAAATCGCCGCGCTCGAAGCTCAGATAGCGCCCCTCGACGAGCAGATCGCCGCGCTGAAGCAGCAGCTTGAAGGCGCGCCCGCCGATTCCGCCATGAGCCGGGCCCTTGCCGACGCCGTAGAGCAGAAAGAGTCCCTTGAAGAACAGAAGTCCGAAACCGAAAACGCGCTGGCTTCCGAAACCGTGCGCAACACCTGGGGCGGCCGCATCGGCCAGCTCGTGGAACCCGTGTTCCGGCCCCTCGGCTTCGACTGGCGCACCGACGTGGCCCTCATTTCCGGCGTGGCCGCCAAGGAAGCCATTCTCTCCACCATGGGCACGGCCTACTCCATCGGCGAAACCGATCCCGACGAGCCCGATTCCCTTTCCGCCCGTCTGGCCGCCGATCCCGGCTGGTCCAAGACCGTGGCCCTTGCGCTCATGCTCTTCGTGCTCATCTACTCGCCCTGCTTCGTCACCCTCGTGGTGCTCAAGAATGAGGCGGGCGGCTGGAGATGGCTGTTCTTCAGCATGGCGTTCAACACCGGCGTGGCCTACCTCGTGGCCTGGGCAGGCACCCTGGTCGGACGCATGATCTGGGGCTGACGCTCCCTTTCCGCAACGCAACTACTTGAAAACGCGCCCCCGCGGCGCGCCCCGAACCTCGGAGGACCCGCTCCTCCGAGGTTTTCTGCATCCTGCGTCAATCCCCCGCGCTCAAATTTCCGTGCCCCCCTCGCTCAATCCCCTGCGCTCAATCCCTCGCGCCGAAATTACCCGAACCTCAATTGCCGCGCAAAACTCGTTCTGCTCCGCCATCCGCCCTCCGCCGAAACGCCCTGTGCCTGAATCCGCGCCGCGCCTTCCGCATAGTCCCCGGTTCCCGGGGCATTCCCGAATCCCTCCGCCTTCCGAACCCGCGCGCCGAACGCGTTCCGCACGCCTTATCCCCGGGCGACAGCCGGGTCAGCCGCGCCGCTCCCGGCACTCCACTCCCGCCCTCTTCCGTCCGAGCCGCTTCCGCCTCCGCATCCATCACCGCCCCGGAAGCCCCCCCCATCTTTCCCTTTTGCGCAAATTTCGTTAGATTTTTTGCACCCCAATTAAAAAATCCCGCTTCCTAAATGCCCGCATCGTCCAAGAGGTCTTTATGCGCAACATCTATCAGCTCTTCCCCGCCCTCGCGCACAGAGCTTTTTTCTTCTTCATCATCGGCCAGACCATATCCATGCTCGGCCTCTGGATGCAGCGCCTCGCCATGAGCTGGCTCGTCTTCCGGCTCACGCAGTCCGCGTTCCTGCTCAGCATCGTCGAATTCGTCAGCCTCGCCCCCATTCTCGTGCTCGGCCTCGTGGCCGGCGCGTTTCTGGAACATCACGACCTGCGAAAGGCCCTCATCGTCACCCAGGCCCTCAGCATGATCGAGGCCGCCATTCTCACCTTCTGCACCTTCTCGGGCATCGTCAACTATCCGCTGCTCGTCGCCCTCAGCCTCTGCCTCGGCGTCATCGGTTCCTTCGACATGACCGCAAGACAGTCGTCCGTCTCGCTCATGGTAACCGATCAGACCGCCGTCAAAAGCGCCATCGCCCTCAATTCCATGGCCTTCAACATCAGCAAGCTCGTAGGCCCCTCCCTCGCAGGCTTCGTCATCTATCTCTTCGGCGAGGGCGTCTGCTTCCTCGTTTCCTCCTTCACCTATCTGCCCCTCATCTTCCTGCTCGCCTTCCGCGTCCGCCTGCGCGAACGCGTCGGCTCACACGCCGGCAAAAACATGTTCGGCGAAATCGTCGAGGGCCTCAGACACGTGCAGAGCGAATATTTCCTCAATCACATCTTCCGCCTGCTCTTCGTGTTCAGCATCTTCTGCATGTGCTACAGCGTGCTCTTTCCCATGTTCTCCACCGTCGTGCTCGGCGGCGGCTCGCAAACCCTCGGATGGCTCTTCGGCGCCGTGGGCGCAGGCGCGTTCACCGGCGGCATCATCGTGTCCATCTACGTCGTGCCGAGACACATTCCCGGCACCCTCGCCCGCACCGCCGCCGTCACCGCCGTCGCCCTCGCCGTCTTCAGCTTCTCCGAAACCCTCTGGCTCTCCCTCATCGCCGCCTTCTTCATCGGCTTCGGCATCACCACCACCAACGTCAGCGTAAACACCCTCTGCCAGATCACCAGCTCCGACGACTGCCGCAGTCGCGTGCTCAGCATCTACATCATGTTAACTTCAGGTCTCGGACCCGCCGGCGAGCTCGCCTTCGGAGCCATGGCCGACGGCGTGGGCGCGCCCGTCACCATGCTCTTCTGCGCCATCGTCATCGGCGCGGCCGTGATTCTGTTCCTGCGACATCTGCGCGCCGTCAGACACAGCCTCGCGCAAACCCTCGCCCACATGTAACCTCTTCCCGGCCGCCCCGCGGCCAGCCTCAAGGATCAGCTTCCCATGAACGGCATTTTTTCCGCCCTCGTCACCGTTTTCGGCATCATGCTGCTCGGCCTCTTTGCCGAACGTCGCCGCATTCTCGCGCCCACCATGGCGCTCTGCCTCAATCAGTTCGTGTACTGGATCGGTCTGCCCGCCCTCATCTTCACCCAGATGTGCTCCATTCCCATGAGCGGAGAAGCCTCCACCTTCATCTGGTCCTTCCTCGCCGCCTCCTTTGTCTGCTATCTGCTCGCCTATCTCTTCTTCTCGGGCTTCTGGCGCTCCCACAGGCCCGAAACCACCATACGCACCCTTGCCGCCGTGTTCCCCAACGCGGCCTTCTTCGGCCTGCCCTTCATCTTCATGGTCTTCCCCGACAACGAACCCGCCGCCACCGCCGGCATGCTCGGAGCGCTGCTCTACACCGGCGTCTTCCTCGTGGCCGACGGCACCCTCGACATCCTTGCCTCATCCGGCGGCAACGACCGCCGCGGCCTCGGAAAGAAACTCCTCGGCGAAGTCATCCACAACCCCATGATCGTGGCCGCCGTTCTCGGCGCGTGCGTCGGATTTTCCGGTCTGCCCCTGCCCAAAGCCATCCTGAACATCACCCAGATGCTCGGCTCCACCGCCTCCCCCTGCGCCCTGTTCGGCATGGGCATGGTGCTCTCCGCCCAGCTCTCCGGTTCCTACGGCGCCGGCGACAACGCCGAATCCTTCAGCAAAAAGAACCTCGCCCTGATCTGCGCGGCCAAGCTCCTGCTTCAGCCGCTCTTCACCTGCCTCGTGCTGATTGTCGCCGGCTGCTCTCCCATCGCCGTGGCCGTGGGCACCTTCACCGCAGGCATGCCCACCGGAACCATGGTGTACATTCTCGGCGAACGCTATCACGCCTGCCCCACCGAATCGTCCATGACGGTCATCGCCACCACCATTCTTTCGCTGGTCTCGCTGCCGCTCGTCATGCTCGCCATGCAGTTCGCAGGACTCGTCTGACGCCCGCCGCCCTTGCTTAACAGGGGCGAGAAGGTTATCATGCTCTCCGCCAGTTTCCGCGCACCCTGCTCAATGCGGCGGAATCGTTGCCGTTTTTCAGCAGGAAGAAGGAGGTCTTCATGCCGGATCAATACCTGCCGCCCATACTTCCCTGCTCCACCTGCGGGAGCCGGGAACAAAAACTGGAATCGTGCCTGCCCGCCGGCCGACGCCATGAACTGTGGCGGGTCGTGTGCCCGTGCGGCTGCGCGCTGACGCAGTGGGCCGTGTCGCAGGGAGCCGCCATCCGCCTCTGGAACCGCTTCCTCGGCGAGGAACACGGCAACTGAGCCCCGCGCCCGGACGATTTCGACGCCGCTTCCCGCCAACGCGCATCCCGCGAGTGCGGCGAACCGAAGCCGAATCGAACGAACCTGAGCCGGAGCGCGTCCGCTCCCGCCGGAGCGAGCCGAAGCCGACTCAGGCCATCCGCGCCCCGGGCGGGCAATCCAAAGCCGGGCGTTCCGCAAGGCCCCGGTCAGGCATCTCCCGCAGGCCCGACGAGTTAGCCTGCGGAGCAACCCGGCAGCTTTCCACAGGTCCGGCGGATCAGCCCGGTGCGTTCCGCAAAAGTGGTGGCCCGCGGCCCGGCGAACCCGCAGATGAACTCCGGCATGCCGACCGGCCCGGAGCGTTGACCGGACTGTTGCAGGCCCGCCGCGCTCCTGCGTTTTCCCTGCAAGGCGAACAGCGCAGGCCCCCGCCTTCCGCCGCCCGCAAGGCAGCGGCAGACGCGGACGCCTTCCATCGCCGGGGGCGCGCAAACATTTCCAGTTCCGGCCGGATGCCGGATTTTCCGTCGCCGATACGGCGTCACCATTTCACAGGCCGCTGCGCCGCAAAGAATCATCATGGCCACATCTCATCCCCGTCCCCGCATGCTCCTGGCCGACGACAAAGGCCAGATATACGACGATCCCGATCTTCTCATGCTCTGCCGCAAGGGCAACGAATGGACGCTGCCGCGCCCCGACGAACTCATGCCCCTGCCTCCCGAAAGCGAGCTCTTTCTGCTGCCCGGCCGTCACGCCGCCGGTCTTGATCCCGAAACCGGCGACACCGTGGAAGTCGAAGAACTCGCCGTGGCCGCCTTCATCGCGCCCGCGCACACCCTCACTGGGCACCCCGTGTACGTCACCGACGACGACGCCCCCACCCTGCCCCTCTTCGCCTACGCCGCCGTGGGCATGATAGGCGACCGCTTCTACGTGTGCGCCAAAAAGGTCGATGAAGACCCGCGCCAGATCTTTACCGGCATCCCGCAGAAGAAGATCAACAAGGCGGCAAAGGAACTCATGGCGAAGTATCCGCACAACCGCTTCATTCAGCACCTCATGCAGAACTGCGTGCTGAAATACGGCTGCCCCGCGGCCAAGAATCTCGCCATCGGCCGCTACGAAGCGCCCATTCCCACCTCGCGCGTGTGCAACGCCCGCTGCGTGGGCTGCATTTCGCACAAGAATGAGGATTCCACCATCTGCGCCACCCCGCAGGACCGCCTCACCTTCACCCCCACGGCCGACGAAATCCTTGAAATGATGTTCCATCACATGAAAAACGAGGAACATCCCATCTTCTCCTTCGGCCAGGGCTGCGAAGGCGAACCCCTCACCGAGGCCCCGCTGCTGCTCGAAGTGGTGAAGAGGTTCCGCGCCGAAGGCGGTCACGGCACCATCAATCTGAATTCCAACGCCTCCATGCCCGACGAAGTCGCCAGGCTCGCCGACGCCGGACTCACCTCCCTGCGCGTGAGCATGAACAGCGCCCGCGACGAGGTGTATCTGCGCTACTATCGGCCGCGCAGCTTCTCCTTCGCCGATGTGCGCCGCTCCATCACCGAAGCGTCGAGCCGCGGCGTGTTCGTGTCGCTGAACCTGCTCTACTTCCCGGGCATCACCGACTGCGAAGAGGAAATCGAGGCTCTTGTGGAACTCATCAACACCTGCGGCGTGAGCTTCATTCAGCTGCGCAATCTGAACATTGATCCGGAAGTGTACATGAAACTCATGGAAGGCATCACCTTCGGACCCTCCGTGGGACTCGTGAACTTCCGCAAAAGGCTCAAAAAGTATTGCCCGGGCCTGAAGTTCGGCTACTTCAACCCCTACATGGGCGACGAGGCTTCCCACAGCGAAAACGACGGGGAAGACGCTCACGGCGAAAGCGACGACATCTCCCACGACGAACACTGACATACAGGCGGGACTCCATACCGGGGCCCCGCCTTTTTTGAATTCTCCTTCCGAAACCATGCGGCATGGCCTTTTCCGCATGCGTTCAACTTTCAACGTTTTTCTTCTCCCATGATAGCTTCTCTTCTTTCCCTTTTCGGCAGATTGTCCTCGCGCCTTGCCCTGGCCTCGGCCCTCGCCATGGCGTGCGGCCTCTCGTCTCTCTTCCCTTCCGGCCCCGCGCAGGCTTACGAGTCGCGCTATGTTTACAAAGCCGACGGCTCGCCCCTGTTTGAGCTGCGCTTCTTCGACCAGGGAGAGCAGTACTATACGCCGGACGAAGACGACGACTACATATCCGCCTGGACGCTGTCCGAGGAGCAAAAGAACGGCACCGTCGAAGCCGCCCGCCTCTGGGCCGATATGCTCGGCACGTCAAGCCGCAACACCTCGCCCCTCTTCATCGACATCGGCACTGCCGACTACGAGAACGCCACCGGCTACTCCTCTCCCAACTTATCCGATCTTCCCGTCGTTCCCACCGGGATGCAGGGCGCCATCATAAACGGCACGGACATGGAGCAGCCGGCGGTCATCGAGATCGGCACTCTGAATTTCGCCATTTCCGATCACCTTTCGCCGACCCCATTAACAGGAAAGTTTGATTTCACAGCTACTCTGTACCATGAACTGGGTCACGCTCTCGGCATTGACAGTCAGCACCGGACTAATGAATACGGCGTCACGGAACAGATTTCCGTATGGGACTCGCACCTCGTGGACCAGTACGGCAACAGGCTCCAGCCGGGCATGCGCATTGTTTCAGAAAGCGAAGCCAGCAGCGTGGAAGGGCCGAAGTTCGTCGTGGGCGAGTTAACAAACAGCGGTGTACATTTCTACGGCAAGCACGTTTCCGAAGTGCTCGGCGAAGGCAACGGCCTGCCTGTCGAAGGCTATGAGTACGGCGTTCCCGATCTTGCGCACATCGAGCTTGAACACAGCCTCATGAGCCATCAGTACTACCGCAACTACACCACCTTCATGGAAGCGGAACTGGCCGCGCTTCAGGACCTGGGCTACGAGTTCGACCGCAAAAACTACTACGGTTTCTCCGTGTACGCTGATGGCCAGACCATGGTGAACAAAAACGGCTACTTTGCCAGAAACGCCGAAGGTACCGCCTACCTCTACGGCGTGCCGAACACGGCCACGCTCGGCGTGGGCCTGCACGTTTACGGCAAGAACAACACCATTACTCAGGCCGCCGACCTTCTCGCCTGCGGCACGGCGGGCACCGGCATTCGCGTGGACGGCAGCGCCAACAACCTCACCATAGCCCCCGGCGTGCGCATTGCGGCCGACGGCTCCTGGGGCACGGGCCTTCTTGTGGCCTACGGCAAAAATCATACCGTCATAAGCCGAGGCGATATTACCGCCCTCGGCAAGGGGGGCATTGCCGCCCGCTTCGACTTCGGCAACAACTTGCTCGGCAACGACATAGAATACCGCGGCTCGTGGATATGGACCTACCAGGACGGCGATGCCATCTTCGAAATCCCTCTCGACGCCTACGAAGGCAAGGACGCCAGCGGATTTGACCTGAACATCGACGGCCCGCTTGTTTCCCGTTTCGACGTGAGCGGCCTTCTTGCCGGAACGGACGCCTCCATCTTCATTTCCAAAAACGCGCTGGTCAAAGACATCAACGTTCTTTCCGGCGCGCAGCTCATCGGCGACATCGTTTCCGAATGGAATCCGAACAACGAATACCTCCTGTACCCGGGCGACAGAAAAGATCTTTACACTGCCCTCAACTTCGGCCATGCCGCCAATGCGGACGGAACCGCAGGCGCTCCCGACAGCAGCTTCGATATGACGCTCTTCGGCTCCGTCAACGGCGCAAGAAGCATCAACATGAACCTCGACGCCGGACGCCTTGCCGTCACCGGCACGGTGAACGCTTACTCTCTGAAGAACTCCGGCCGCCTCGCTCTGTACGGCATGGATGAATCCGGCAAGTCCGCTCACCTGACCTCCAGCTTCGTGAACGGCGAAAACGCCGTGCTCGAAACCCTCGTTTCCGCCTCCGGCAAGGTGAACGGCATTGAAGCGAGTTCCGCCGAGCTGGCCGGTACCTGGGCCCTGCGCCCCCTGCCGGAATTCTACGCCGCAGGCTCCGTCATACGCCCGGAATCTCCCGTGGAGGCCGAACAAGTTTCCGGCAACTTCAATGACGTTGTGGTGGAAAATACTTCCCCCACGCTTGATTTCTCCCTGAGTTTCGACCCCGAATTCACCATGACCGCCACCCGCGGCCGCGACGCCTACAGTCGCTATGCTGAGAACGCGGGCGCGCGCTCCCTCGGCGGCGCGCTCTGGGGCATTTCCGGCGTGGCCGAAGGCGACATGCAAAACCTTCTCGCCGCGCTGGACTGGTCTGCACCGGACGGCTCCGGCGTGACCCGCGGCCTGAACGCCCTCGGCCCGGAAGCCTTCGACAACGCCGCCCGCGCTTCCCTGAACCAGATGAGCGAGTTCAGCTCGCTGCTCTTCCGGCACATGACCACCGCCGAAACCGCCCGCCGTGCAGGCATCCTGCCGGACTCTCCCGACGCGGAACACTGGACGCTCTGGGCCGCGCCCTACGGCTCCGGCTCCTGGCAGAGCGGCCGCAGCGGACTTTCGAACTGGAACAGCACCGGTGCGGGCCTCATGGCGGGACTCGATCGCAGGCTTGATTCCGGCCTCACCCTGGGCGGACACATTGCAGCGGGCGCGCGCCGCACCTTTACCGGCGGCAGCCACAGCGCCACGGCCGAAACCCGCGATTTTCTCATCGGCGTGCAGGGCCTCTACGCCCCTGATTCCTGGAATGGCTTCTACCTCACCGCTCAGGCCCGCGCGGGCGTGGAAGACGGCGACATGAAGCGAAACGTCCTCATCGGTCCCTACGCCGCCCACAACGAAAGCGACTGGACCGGCTTTGCCTTCGGCTCCCTCATCGGCGCAGGCAAGGACTGGACGTGGAACACAGACGCGGGCACCTTCGCCGCAGGCCCCCTCGCCTTCCTCGAATGGAACGCCTTGCGCCGCCCCGGCATTTCGGAACGCGGTTCCTCCGCCTCGCTCCTGCACCTTGAAAGCGACTCCTTCCACTCCGTGCCCCTCACCCTGGGCGCACACATGGTATGGAACACCGCCACCGCCAACGGCTCCACCCTCGGCCTCGACCTCATGGCAGGCTGGAAGCACGAACTTGCAGACGATTCCTTCGCCTCCCGCGCTTCCTTCCGGGATTACGGCTCCTTCGCCTTCGCGTCCGATACCTCCCTCACCGGCCGCGACGCCATGGTGCTCCAGTCAAGCCTCACCCTTACCGCCAGGGATAATTTCTCCCTCCAGATGAACCTCGGCGGCGAACTCTTCCGCCCCCACGCCTCCGCCGTCAACGCAGGCCTCACCTTGGGATGGAAGTTTTAAAGGAAGATGGATGATGGGAGAGAATGCGGGGGAAGGGAGGGAAAATTTTGAAAATTTTTCCCTCCCTTCCCCCGCGCCCCCATCCCTCCTTTCAAAACTTTTTAATTTTTAAGGGGATGAGACAACGTAGTGAAAGGAAAGCGGAAATGAGAGAAACGAAAAGGGTGAAAAATCATTGAAATGAGGCGCGGTCATTATCGGCACGCGCGTCCCCCCTCCCCCCAACATCTGGAAATCCTTTCGGCATAGACGTATTCGGCTGGGTGTGGCTCACATTCCCCCGAGCGTTGAGAGAGCTTTTTCCGTTTTACCTTTGGGCACTGCCCTCAGTGTTCCCCAAAAAAATCTGGAAATCCCATCCTTGCTCACGCCTGTCCGGCGCAGGCCGGACAGGCGTCGGCCACCGCAGGTGGGCGCAGCAGCGCACACCTGCACTGAGTACGCAGCCCGAACAGAGCCTGCCAAGCACTTCCGAGCCTCGCAGTCTTTGCCTCTCCGAATTCTCGCCCGGCGAATACAACTCGTCCTGCATCCACGCTCCCGCCCCGCCGAGGGCGAAGCCTGAGGCGGAATCAGGGGGGCGCGGGGGGAATTATTTCCCCCGCCGGGGTCCGGGGCAGCGCCCCGGAGGCTCTTGCCGATCCCGTCCTTTCCTGCCTTTCTCTCAGATATTGAGGAAGTTTTTGACGACGGGGGTGAGGTCTTCGTTTTGGGAGGGGCGGAACCAGAGGATGCGTTTATCGGCGCGGAACCAGGTCCATTGGCGTTTTGCGTAGGCGCGGGTATTGCGTGTCCAGAGTTCGACGCACTGGTCGAGGGAGAGGGAGCCGGAGAGGCAGGCGGCGGTTTCGGCGCAGCCTATGCCGGTCCAGCCGGGAGCGGAGGTATCGGGGCAGGCCTTGAGGGCGGACTCGGCCTCTTCGAGGGCTCCGTTACGGATCATGATTTTGATGCGTTTTTCGAGGAAGGGGGTAAGTTCGGGCAGGGGGAGGCCTATGCCCAGGCGAAGGGTCTGCCATTTGGCGGGGGGAGGGGTTTGGGCGTGCCACCAGGAAAAGGTTTTTCCGGTGCTTTCCCAGACTTCGAGGGCGCGGACGTTGCGCTGGCTGTCGTTGGGGTGGATTTTTGCGGCGTAGTCGGGATCTATGGACGCGAGGCGCGCGTGGAGGGCCGGGGCGCCCAGGGTTTCGCATTCCCGGGTGAGGCGTTTCGTCACTTCCGGGTCTGCGGCGGGAATGGCGGCTATGCCGTCGAGCAGGGCGCGCAGGTAGAAGCCCGTGCCGCCCACAAGGATGGGGAGGCGTCCTTCGGCGAGGGTTTCGCGGATGGCGGCGTCGGCGAGATCGGCCCACTGTCCGGCGGAGATTTTTTTCGTGGTTTCCAGCCAGCCGTAGAGCTTATGAGGGCAGACCTGTTTTTCCTCTTCCGAGGGCTGGGCCGTGATGATGGGAAAATCGCGGTACACCTGACGGGAATCGGCATTGATGACGGCGGAGGGAAGTCCGCAGCGTTCGAGCATGGCGGCAATGTGCAGGGCGGCGGCGGTTTTGCCGGAGCCCGTGGGGCCGGCCAGACAGAGAATGCGGGGCGCAGGAGTCATGCGCGATTGTCTCCGGAGCATTCAAAGAGGTCGTCGTCTTCGGGATCGGGACCGGTGCAGGGCGCGGACGCGGGCCAGGATTCGGGCAGGCCGTAGGCGCGGCGCAGGCGCGGAATGACGGTGGGCGGCACGAGGCAGCGCACGTCGCCGCCGAGGGAGGCCACGTTGCGGATATTAGTGGAGCTTATGTACATCCAGCGCAGATCGGACATGAGGAATATGGTCTGCACGTCGTGCTGCAGCTTACGGTTCATGAGGGCCATCTGGAATTCGTAATCGAAGTCGGAAACGGCGCGCAGGCCGCGCAGAATGGCCTTGGCTCCCACGCTGGCGGCGAAGTCCACGAGCAGACCGGCGAAGGGCATGACCTTCACGCCGGGGATGCCGGCAAAGACTTCCTTCACGATGTCCACGCGCTCTTCGAGGGTGAAGAGCGGATGCTTGCCGCAATCCTTGGCCACGGCGACGATGACGGTATCGAAGAGTTCGAGGCCGCGGCGTATGATGCATTCATGTCCGTTCGTGAGCGGATCAAAGGTGCCGGGATAAATGGCTATACGTTCTTCACCCATACCAGAATCCTTGTGTTGCCGTACAAGCGTTCGGCCTCAAGGCGCAGATTGTACTGCGCGTCGGCCCTGAGGGGGAGACCTTTTTCGACTTCGGCGACGAGGAAGCCGTCGTCGGCGAGCCAACCCTGACGGATGATGTTCTTGAGAGCGGGCTTGAAGAGATCGGCGCCGTAGGGCGGATCGATGCAGATGAGCTGACAGGGTTCCGCAGGACGGCGGGCGGTCACGCGCAAAGCGTCGTCTTCATGGATGGCGCAACGGTCGGCGAGGCCGAGGTTGGCGGCGTTTTTCCGCAGGCATTCGGCGGCCCTGTGATCTTTTTCAATGAAGTCGGCAAAGCGCGCGCCGCGGCTGAGCGCCTCGAAGCCGAGGCTGCCGCTGCCCGCGAACACGTCGAGCACGCGCACCGCGCCCCACACGACGCCGCGGGCTTCGAGCATGGAAAACAGGGATTCGCGCACTCTTCCCATGGCGGGTCTGTAGCCCGGTCCGGTAACGGTGTGAAGGGTGCGTCCGCGACAGGCGCCGGCAATGATTCGCATGAAAGGTTTCCTGAGTAAGGCGAGCCTGAGGCGCGCCGCCGGAAGGCTCCGGGATGAAGGTTTTGACAACGAAGCGCAAAAAGCTCCCGCGACGGCGTTTCGGGGCCGCGGGAGCTGCAAAGGTAACGCTTGCGCGCCGCTCTGACAAGAGGGCTCCGCACGGGTTCGGAGCCCGGAACCGGAATCAGAGCTGGGAGAGGAAGAGCACGAGATCGCGTTCGATTTCCACGAGGCGGTCGCGCAGTTCGGTCTGCTCTTCCCAGGGAATTTCGTCCACGTGGGCGAGGCGTTCGCGCACCTGGGCGACGCGCTGTTCGAGCTCTCCGGCCAGGAAGTTCCAGTCCACGCGGGGCTTGGCGCGCGAGGGGCTCGGCATGTGGATTTCGGTGCGCACCGCGCCCTCGATGGTGGCTTCCTCAAGGTATTCGGGAATGCGCGCCGTGATGCCGAAGCGATCCTTGATGAGTCCGGCAAGGATTTCCTGGGCCTTGGGTTCGCCGTGAACCAGCGCAATGTTCATGCCCGGACGAGCCATGCTTCCTATCCATTCGAGGAGCTGGCTTTGTCCGGCGTGGGCGGAGAATCCGTTGATGGTGAATATTCTTGCGGCCACGGCCACGTCTTCGCCGAAGAGGCGCAGCGATTTTGCGCCGTCCACGAGCTTTCTTCCGGGGGTGCCCATGGCCTGATAGCCCACGAACACGATGCTGACGCCTTCCTTCCACAGGTTGTGCTTGAGGTGATGGCGTATGCGGCCCGCGTTGCACATGCCGCTTGCGGAAAGAATGATGGCCGGGCCTTCCATGGTGTTGAGCTTCTGGGATTCCTGCGCGCTCTGGGTGAAACGCACGAGGCCGTCGGGAGTGGCCTTGAAGTCTTCGACGGTGAACTCGGGAGTGCGCAGATGATCGGCGTACTTCATGAACACCTGCGTGGCCTTGGACGCCAGCGGACTGTCCACGAAGATGGGCATGGGTTCGGGCAGACGGTTCTGCTTTTTCAGGATGAGCAGGCTGTAGAGGATTTCCTGCGTGCGTTCCACGGCAAAGGCCGGAATGATGACCTTTTCGTGATGGCTGAAGCTGTAATTGACGGCTTCGGCGAGTTCTTCGAGGGTGTCGTCTTCGCCCTTGTGATCGCGGTCGCCGTAGGTGGATTCCACAAAGAGCCAGTCGGGGGTGTCGGGCTTTTCGGCGTCGGGCAGGAGCAGGGCTCCGGGTCGTCCGAGGTCGCCGGAAAAGACGATGCGGGTGGATTTGCCCTCTTCCTCGACGGTGAGTTCCAGAAAGGCCGCGCCGAGGATGTGGCCCGCGTGGCGGAAGACGACCTTCACGCCCGGCGCGGGAAGGATGGCGTCGTCGAAGTTCACGGGATGCAGAAGCTTGGCGGTGGCGAGGGCGTCTTCGGTTTCGTAGAGGGGCTCGCCGCCGGCGACTTCGGAAGCGCCGCGCCGCTTGTCGTGACGACTTTTCCATTCATGATCCATTTCCTGAATGTGGGCGCTGTCTTCGAGCATGATGGAGGCGAGCTCGGCCGTGGGCCGCGTGCAGTAGATGCTGCCCTTGAAGCCCTTTTTGACCATGCGGGGCAAAAGACCCGAGTGATCGATGTGGGCGTGGGTGAGCAGAATGAAATCCAGGTTTTCGGGGCGATAGGCGTCCGTCTGAAAGTTTCGCTCTTCAATGGCGGAGTTGCCCTGGAACATGCCGCAGTCCACGGCAAAGCGGGACGAGCCGGTTTCTATGACGTAGCAGGAACCGGTAACGGTCTGGGCGGCCCCCAGAAAGGTGATTTTCATAACACGACTCCTGGAATAGGGTTCCGTACAGTGGGAGTATAGAAGCTTTTCGTTGTTTTCGCAAGGAATGGGACGGAGGAAAAGAAAAAAATCGCGGTGTTGCATTAGTTGCGCGCC
The DNA here is from genome assembly GCF_963931295.1 of uncultured Mailhella sp. Taxonomy (NCBI): domain Bacteria; kingdom Pseudomonadati; phylum Thermodesulfobacteriota; class Desulfovibrionia; order Desulfovibrionales; family Desulfovibrionaceae; genus Mailhella; species uncultured Mailhella sp. The sequence goes on from NZ_OZ007001.1 coordinate 601,610, forward strand.
GTTATGCAGAAGCGGGAAAAGAGGGGGCGCACGGCGACGGGATGACGCGGGGAAGGTGGAACGTCGCAGCGAAATGAAGGCGCGGCAGAGGCAAAGAATCTGGGGCGGCGGGGAACAGGATTCCGCGCCCTTCCCGGCGATGACGGCGGCGCTGACGGCAACGCTGATTTCGGCGCATCGTTCTGCGCTGACTGCGGGGCAGTTTTCGGCCCGGCGGGGTCGGCGCGACTTCGGCAGGCGGGCTCGCCTCCGGGTTCAGGAGCATGCTTTCCGGTCGGCGGGCGCCCCCCCGGTCGGCGAGAGCCTCGGCCTCGCCTCAGAAGAAGACGGCGGAGAGCGTCAGCACCGAGGCGCACATGATGAGCCAGGAAAGCGCCATGATTGCGGGAGCCGTTTTCAGGATGTCCCGGCTGGTAGTCCATTCATTGCCGTGCAGCAGCGCGGCGCTGGAGCTGGCGGCCGGGGTGAGGAAGGCCAGATGCACGCTCATGACCACCATGACCACCGCGGGAACAGGATTGGTGCCGTTGTTGGAGCAGTAGCTGAAAATGACGGGCATGAGCATGGCGCCCACGGCGCCGTTGTTGATGAACTGGCAGAGGCAGAGGGCGAGCGCGCCCATGCAGATCACGAAAAACATGGGGGAGCCGGAGCCGAAGACGGGCTGGAGCAGGCTCATGAAAAAGGGCGTGATGCCGCTTTCTGGCGCGGCCATGGCGGCGGAAAGAGGCTGCACCAGCGCAAGAATGAAAATGATGCCCCAGGCCACGCCTCCGGCCATGGCGCGGAAGGGAAGAAAGGGCCTGCCGTTTATTCTCATGGCGACCATGACCGCAATGACGAGCATGCAGATTCCCGTATTGCCGATGCCTTTGAGCAGTCTGACGAGAAGCATGTCTTCCGGGAGAAACGCCGGAATGAGCAGCAGCACGACCAGGGCGCACAGAAAGCCGAGAACGGTTTTCTGGCTGCCGGAAAACGTGATTTCGTCGCCGTTGCCGAGGGCTGCGGCGTCGAAATTTTTCAGACCGGAAACATCCGGCCGCAGAACGCAGCGGCCGAAGAGCAGAAACAGCAGGGAACACAGCAGGCAGATGACGAGCGACGTCGCCATGTATCCGGCGTAGGCGATGTGGGTTCCGGAAATGCTTTCGTAGGTGCCCATGACCGTGAGGGCCAGCTACTTGAAGGGAATGAGCGACATGCCGACCAGCGCGGCGTACACCACGCCGAAGACCATCATTTTGGGGTAGGCGTCGCCTTTGCGATAGCCGCACACGTCGCAGATGCCGTACAGGATGCTCCAGCCGATGAGAATGGCGGGCGAGGCGCTGGTGAGTCCGCCGAGCAGCATGACGGACAGAAAAAACAGATAGGTGAACAGCCAGGGTCTTCCGGCCGCGAATTTCCGGGTAATCACCCACAGGGAGATCTGTTTGGAGAGTCCGTAGTGATTGATGGCGGCGCAGAACACGAAGATGAAAAACATCATGACCACGGTGGGACTGCCGAAGCTCTGGGCGAGCACCTGCTGCGGGGGAAGACCGCCGATGAGCGCGAGCGCCAGCATGCCGGCGATGCTGGGCCAGATGATTTCGATGAATATCCAGCCGTACAGCACGCCGAGGAAAATGCTGATGAGCGCCATGCCCTGCGCCATGAGCGGAGGATACGGGGGCAGCAGCCTCACGCCGAACATGACGGCAAGGCAGACGAGGGAATGGAACAGATAGGAAAAATTCGCTTTTCCGAATCCCGCAGACGTGGAATGAGGTTGGGACATGGAAGCTCCCGAACGTAACAAGACTTGAAGGCGAAAGGCGAGCGCGCCGTTGCGGGCGAGGCTGCGGCGCTTTTCGGCGTGCGCAGCCTGTTGCGGCGCGTTCAGGCGGGGGGGCGGGCCTTTTGGTTCCGCTCTTCCATCCTTCATGGATACGACGAACGCCCGGCCTTTTCAAGACGACCTGCCGCAAAAGAGCCGTCCGCAGGCGCGGCCGCACGAAAGGGGCGCGGGAGACGCTTTTTTCTTCTGCGCTTCCCCGCCCCTCTTGCCTCCCGCCTCCCCGCAGGATATGAAAAAAACGTCGGCGCAGGCGGACGAAGCCACGTCTTGCACCCCGCCTTTCCGCAGGCTATGATGAAGATTCCAAAGGCTTTTTACAGGAGCAGATCATGAGCGCATCGTCGCAGCAATATATTATTGATACGCTGTCCGCGCAGGAATCCTGGCGGCTTTTCCGCATTCTCGCCGAAATCGTGGACGGTTTTGAAGACCTGAGCGGGCTGCCGCCCTGCGTGTCCATTTTCGGCTCGGCGCGCCCCGGCGAAGATTCCCCCGTGTACGAGGAAACCCGTCGCGTGGCAAAGACGCTCGGCGAAGCGGGCTACGGCATCATCACGGGCGGCGGCCCCGGACTCATGGCCGCAGGCAACCGCGGAGCCTTCGAAGCCGGCGCGCCTTCCGTGGGACTGCACATCCACCTGCCCATGGAACAGGAGCCCAACAAGTACCTGACCGTGCGCAGCGATTATCGGTATTTTTTCATCCGCAAGCTGATGTTCGTGAAGTACTCCATTGCCTACGTGGTCATGCCCGGCGGCATGGGCACCATCGACGAGCTTTCCGAAGCCTTTGTGCTGGCGCAGACGCACCGCATCAAGCCGTTCCCCATCATTCTGTACAGCCATGCCTTCTGGGACGGCCTGCTGGAATGGATTCGCGGCCGCATGATTAAAGACGGCTACCTGCGCGAGGAGGAACTCGATCTCGTCACCGTGTGCGACACGCCTGAAGAAGTGCTTGCCACCATCCGCCGCCGCGTGGTGCTCTAGCGCATGGATCTTTGCAACATCTGCCCGGAAGAGGACCGCTGGCGGGCCTTCGCCTCGTGGGGCCCGGAACCTTCGCCGCCGGCAGGCACAAGCTGGCGCGCGCTCATGCTGCGGGCGCTGCGTCTCGCGGGCCGGGCGGCCAGACTCGGCGAGGTTCCCGTGGGGGCCCTCGTCGTGGATGCCGAAGGCAATGTGCTCTCCTGCGCGCACAACGAAACCGAATCCCTGCGCGATCCCACGGCGCACGCCGAAGTGCTCGCCCTGCGCCGGGCCGCCGCAGCCGCAGGCAATCACCGCCTCGGCGGAAGCGTTCTCGTCGTCACGCTGGAACCCTGCCTCATGTGTACGGGGGCCCTGCGCGAGGCGCGCGTGTCCGGCGTGGTGTTCGGCGCGTCCGACGCCCGGGCCGGGGCCGTGTGCTCCTGCCTCGAAGGCCTCGACTACGCCCGTACCGGCTCCGCGCCCTGGAGCTACGGCGGCGTCGAAGCCGAAGCCTGTGCAAGACTGCTCAGGGCCTTCTTCCGCGCAAGACGCTGACAATAGAAGCGTCGGCCCAAAGCGGCGTCATATTTCGGCGGTTGCGCCGCGTTTCCCGGCGCTGCGCACCGCTTTTGACAGGCTGCCGCCCCGTGCGGCAAAATTCATGAGCGCGCCCTGCCCCCCACGGCGCGCCGCAAGGGAAAACAAGCATCGGAGAGACATCCCATGAACAATACGGTTGACGAACTGACGGTGGATTACGAAGAAGACGGCATTCTCAAGATCAAGGAAATCGACAAGGAAATCCTTTCCAAGGGAGCCTGGGCCACGGTGCTGTTCCGCTACCGCGAGTGGCAGGAAAACGACACCTACGGCCCCGATCGCTACGTCATACGCCGTTATAGGAAGTCCGGCGGCGAATACCGCCAGCAGTCGAAGTTTACCATTTCCAGCAACGATCAGGCCCGCCGCATCGTGGACGCCCTGAGCCGCTGGATGTCCGACGAAAACGGGGAGAAATAAGCCTCCCCTCTGGCGGCCCGATCCCATTCCGGGCCGCCGCAAGGAGTTTTCATGGCCGAATGTCGACGCCGTTTCCTTTCCGAAGCCCGTCAAAAGGTGCTTCACCAGCTCATTTCCGGATGGAAGCGCCGCGGCTCCTCCCTGCTTCAGGTGGGGCTCAACGCCGGCTTTTCCCCGGAATTCTTCTGGGAGGCGGGATTCGACGTGACCGCCCTCGACCGTTCCCCCGCCTGCCTTTCCGCCGCCAGGGCGCAAACCGGCGACCGCGTGGAATACGTGTGCGGCAGCGCTGAACGCCTGCCCTTCGACGACGGCTTCTTCGACTACGCCGTGCTCGTTCACCACGGCCTCTCCCCCACCCCCTCAGGAGAAGCCGTGCTCCGCGAAGCCCTGCGCGTCGCCGCCCGCGGCATCATCATCATGGAGTGGAACCGCTTCTCCCTCGCCGGCGTTCCGAAAAGCGCCCTCGAACACTGGGAATCCCCCGCTGCCACGGACGACGACGCCTGCGCCGTCTGCGGCGCCCCCCCCAGAGGCTCCAAACCCTGGGACCTCTACGCCATGGTCCGCCGCGCCTGCCCCGGCCGCTGCGTCAGCCTCGTCTCCGCCCTCCCCCTCTGGGAAGCCTCCTGGCCCGACGGCTCCTCCGGCCTGCTCGCCTCGCTCCGACACGCCGCATCACCCCTCAACCTCGCTCCCCTCCCCCACCCCTTCGGAGCCCTCCTCGGCATGAAGGTCGACTGGGCCCCCGTCCCCCTCACTCCCATCGGCATGCTCAAATCCGCCGCCGCCTCCCTCTGCGCTCCCCCCAAACCCTCCCGTGAACAGGTCATGGGCCGCAACCCCCTGCCGTGAAAGGCAGGAAAGACAGAAAAGGCAGGAAAGGCATGCGGGGGAAATAATTCCCCCCGCACCCCCCTGTTTCTGCCTCGCAGCTAACGCTGCTTCGGCAGGACAGGGTGAACGGGAAGATTATGCGAGGAGCTGTGGGCGAAGGGGGGATTGCAAGAAGGGCCGCTTTTCAACGCTCTGGGGAACGCGACCTGTCTTCAGACGGTCGCGCCGACGACGGCAAACAGCCGGAATTCACTTCCGGCGTTAAATGCAGCCGCAGTCGTGCAAGTGAGGCAGCTCGTACAGCGTGTCTTGCGCAAACGGGCGATGGCGTTACTCATGCTCCCGGCAAGATGTCGTCAGGCGCCCAACCAACAGGCACAAGCAGGCGGGATTCACTCCCACCGTTAAACGTAATGCCCGTCGTACAAGTCGTGCAGGCCGTACAGCATGTCTTGCGTAAACGGGATGCAGCGAACGCCGGGCGCTCGAATGAATGAAAACGCGTCTTCGCGCCTCGACCCAAAAATGACGCAGCGCCACGCTCTCCCTTCCCATCTTCCTCCCTTTTTTGCCTTCCCCCTTTCCTCTTTTTTTCCTCTCCCTCCTGCGCTCTCCCCTTAAAAATTAAAAAGTTTTGAAAGGAGAGATGGGGGCGCGGGGGAAGAGAGGGAAAATTTTGAAAAATTTTCCCTCTCTTCCCCCGCATTTTCTCCCCTCATCCTGCGCAGTTGCTTGACATGAACATGGGGGGACGTACATGATAGGCGGACAGGCAAGGAGGCTTGTCATGACGACGGTACTTTACCGCAAGGGCGATCTGGAATTTTGTTTCAGCGACAAGTTTGAAGGAAAGTTTCTGGTATCGCTGCTGGAGAACATGAAGGAAAAGCTTCTCAATGAGGAGTGGGACGACTACGACGAGTTTCATCACTGTTGCAAGATCATCCACGATTTCAGCGAGACGCCCGGGCTGGTGATGGATTTTCACACGTTGCGGCGCGGCGACGAGCAGCTCGGCATGGTGATGTTGACGCACGGCGCGATAGATCCGGACATTTATGCATGTTCGGGGTTGTCCATTTCCGATCCTCCGGCTCAGGTGGCGCTGCTGAGCTACTTTCACATTGCTCCGGCGGGGCGCGGGAACGGAACGTTCTGGCTGCGTGATCTCATCATGCCGTTCTATGCCGATCAGGGCTACACGGCGGTGTATTTGAAGACCAGTCATCCGAAGGCGTTTCCGCTGTACGACAGGCTCGGCGCGGTCATCGGCAACTACACGTTTCCCAGCGACAACGGCGAGCACATGCGTGTAGGCCGTATTTATCGACTTCCGCTTGTGGAGCGTCCGCTGCCCGAGGCCTGATGATGCCCAGCATAGTTTTCGACATGGACGGGGTTCTTGTGGACTCCGAGCGTCTGGTTTTGCGCTCTTGGGAATGCGTGGGGCGCGATCTGGGGCTTGAAGGTCTGCACGACTTGTTTTTCCGCTGCATCGGAACCACGCACGCCAGCACGCAGAAGCTGTTTGCGGCGGTGTACGGCGACGCGCTTGACTATCAGGCGTTTCGCGCGCGCACGCGGGTGTACTACATGGAGTTCACGAAAAACGGCGTGCCGCTCAAGCCCGGGGTGATGGAGCTGCTTTCGTGGCTCAAGGAACGGGGCTGGCGCACGGGGCTTGCGAGTTCCTCCCGGGAAGCCAACGTACGGCACAACATGGAAGTCACGGGCATGGGGCCGTATTTCGACACGCTGGTGTGCGGCGACATGCTCACGGCGAGCAAGCCTGCGCCGGACATTTATCTGAGGGCGTGCGCGGAGCTCGGCGTGGAGCCTTCGCAGTCCTACGCGGTGGAAGATTCTCGCAACGGCATTCTGTCCGCCAGTTCGGCGGGCATGAAGGCGCTTCTTGTGCCGGACATGGTTCCGCCGGACGATCTCATGAAAAGTCGCGCTTCGGGCGTGTTTCCCGATCTTTTCGCCGTCCGGGACTACCTGTCTCAGGAGACGGGCGAGGCATGATTCAGGATATTGCGCCCTGGCGCTTCGGCAACGAATTTCTTTCGGCAGCGCCTTCCGACGACGACAACGTGCTTGACGTGACGGCGGAAGGCCTTTTGCTGCGCAAGAACGGGCTGCGCGTACCCACGGTGCGCGAATGGCGGGCCATGAACGAGGGCGCAGGCCTTGTGTACGCCTTCCGTCTGACGCGCCGCGAAGAATCGGAACGGAGCGATGCGCCCATGACGGAGCGCGCCTGCGCCGAGGGCCGGGAAGCACGCTTTTTTCTTGCGCTGCGGCAAGGGGACGACGCGCCCGCCGAGCCTTCTCTCTGGCAGCGCACGCCGCCTTCCGAACTGCGGTCACAGGCCGCGCCTCTGCCTCTTGCGGCGGCCACGGCGCAGCACCTTGCGCACTGGTACGCCACGCATCGCTTCTGCGGGCGCTGCGGCGGGCCCGTGCGTCTTTCGTCCAAGGAACGGGCGCTGGAGTGCCCCGCCTGCGGCGAAGTGATCTATCCGGTGATTGCTCCCTGCATTCTGGCGGCGGTCACGAACGGCGACAAGCTGCTTCTTACCCGCTACGCGCGGCCCGGAGCCACGCGCCTGGTGCTCGTGGCGGGATTCGTGGAAATAGGCGAAACCGCCGAGCAGGCCGCCGCGCGCGAAGTGATGGAGGAAACGGGACTTCGCATCAGAAATCTGCGCTACGCGGGCAGTCAGCCGTGGGGATTCTCCGGCACGATGGCCGTGGGATTCTTTGCGGAGCTCGACGGCCCGGAAGATATCCGCCTCGATGCCTCGGAACTGGCCGAGGCCCGCTGGGTGAAACGGGCCGACATTCCGTCCTGCCCCGACGACTCTTCGCTTACCATGAACATGATCTCGCGCTTTGCCAGAGGCAAAGTGTGAGCCTACGCGCGGTGCCCCCTCCCCCCCCCCAAAAAAAAGCGAAGCCTGAGAGACTTTCGCCGCGGCGGCTCCTGCGCGGAATCCGAAGCAACGGAACATCGGCGGCCCGGACGCAGCGCCTGAGCGGCTCAAGACCGAGGCGGCCTTTCAGCTGCGAGCTCATCGCAAAAAACGAGACGTCCCAAGTGAACTTCCGGGCGACTTCGGCGCGGAGCCTGAGCGATGCGGGCCGTGTGAAGCCTCCTTCGACGCGCCGGGAGCTCCCCAAAACGGCGCCCCGGTCGCATGATGTGAGGCTTTCCATCCGAAATTCCCTGTTGACGCCGCGAGGACCGGGGCCGATTCTCCTGAATTTCAGGAGAAATTCGCGAAAATCGAAAAAAATTGCGAAAATGGCCCATTTTCCCCTTGCCAAACGCCGAGCCTTCCTATACAAAATCTTTCGTCGCGCCGAGGTAGCTCAGTTGGTAGAGCAGGGGACTGAAAATCCCCGTGTGGGCAGTTCGATTCTGTCCCTCGGCACCATATTTCGAGCCCGGAACGTTGTTCCGGGCTTTTTCTTTTTCCGCAGGGAGCGCACGGAAACGATGTTCCGAAGCTCGCCCCAGGGCGGCACTGCCGGAACGACTTTGCCTGTCCGCAGAAGGTCAAATTTTCCCCCGAACGTCTCTGCCCCCTGCGCCCGAGCTCAAGAACTCTTCGGAGACGCACACACGTCTGCATCTTCGTCCGGCAGCGCGCAAAAAAGCGGCGTCGCCGCCCGCCCGAATCTTCCGTCTGAGCGCCCGCCTGCCCCGGACTGCCCTCCACGCGAGCCATGGCGTCATGGCTGCGCCGCCTCACGCGCGCCCGCTCCTGCCGCAATCCCGCCCCGATGGCAGCCTCTCCCGCCGTCTTCCTGCGCTCCCCTGCGTTCAGGCCGGGCGTCCCCCCCGCTGCGGCTCTCGGCGAATCCCGGCGGCCCTCAGCCCTGCGCCCTGCCCCTCGGCCCTCCTTCCACACGCTTGTTGCCCGCGCTTCCCGCCTCGCTCTTTTTCCCCGCTTCTTCCCCTTTGTGCGATTCCCTCCGCCCTCGTCACGCCCTTCCCTCTTCGCTGCACGCCTCCTCCACGCGCCGCGCCCCGCTTCCGGCGCGCTCCGCCGACCAGACGCCGAGAGGCTGCGACGGCCAAAGCCGCCGCAGCCTCTCTCAGGCAAAAAGGAAGAAAAGAATGATGCGGGAAGCGCTCAGAAGCGCGTTTCCGGCCAGGTGTTGCGCACGCGCTCGGAAACCGAGAAATAGCGATGCCACACGAACGCGACGATCGCCATGCCGACGAGAGTTCCCCAAAGCGAAGGGGAGGAATAGACCGCGCGCAGCACCTGCAGAAGCGATGCTCCCGGCACGGACAGCGTCAGCACGGCCGAGTACGCAAACGGCAGGCACGCGCTGAACACGGGCGTGAGAGCGATCATGGTCTTGATGCTCGACACGGCTCCCGGTTTCAGCCTGACCAGACGATACAGCGCCGCCGCGTAGGTGAGATACCACGCAAAGGTGAGCAGCGCGGCGACAAGCTCGCAGCGCCACAGCACGGGATGCATCGCCGACGAGAGATCCATCAGGCTTCGCAGCAGCGTGAACGCTATGCCCAGGGCCGTGAGCACGACATAGACCAGCAGCCATCCGCCGATGCCGCGTTTCGGCTCCCGTCCGACTCCCTCCTCGTTGTCCATGAGCTATCTCCCCTTCTTTTTGTTCATTTCCTTGCCGAGCTTGTCCAGCAGCGAAAGCATTTCCTTGGAAGGTATGATCTTGTTCCACACCATCTTGTTGGTGAGGCGGCTCGTGCCCTGCGATCTGGCGAATTCCACGTGCTCGGCAAAGGCCGCGAGATTGTTGCGGAAGTTGGTGTTGAGGCGGTCGTCGCCCACGTATTCCTTGCGCAGCTGAAGAATCTTGTTTTCCACGTCCTTGCGCGGATAGGCCGCAATTTCCTTCACGCTGAGCCGGTAGAAGTTGGTGGAGACTTCCAGATTCTTGTAGTGTTCGAGAATCTGTTCGCGCATCTGCCGTTCCTTGTCCGCGGGCAGATTGGGAATCTTCCGCTTCACGTCCCGAAGCGTGAAGTCGAGCTGATAGCAGCGGAACGCAATGTTCGACAGCGAGTCGGCCTTGTACACGGCCGAACGCAGCGAGTTCAGCAGATTGGCGTCTCTTTCTCGCGCCAGCGAGGCGTTCACGTCCTTGAGCAGGTCGCGGAACTGATCCAGATTGCTCTTCACGAACGGCGACGACGTGGCCGCGTAGATCTTTTCCAGTTCCTTGAGCGGATCGCCGTCCAGCTTGACGGTGACCAGTCTGTCCCCGCGGGAAGCCGGTTTGGCGGCGCTTTTCGCCTCGTCTGCGGCGGGCGCGGCGTCGGACGCAGCCTGCGCAACTTCGGCCGCGGGCGCTTCGGCCGCCTTTTCCGCGGATGCGGCGCTGCCGCTCAGGCGCTCATCTTCCTTGCTGATGGCCTCGGCGCGGCCCATGCCCGGAATGTTGATGGACGCAAGCACCACTCTCGCACCCAGCGAGCGCGTGCTGTAGGGCTGAAACCTGCCGTCGCGCTCCTTCTGGAACATGCGCACTTCCACGCGCTTGCCGGGATAGACGTCCTTTTCGTCGCCGGAGAGGAAGCTGCCGCCCTTGGCCAGCAAGCCGCCTTCCGCGCCGTGCAGGCGACGGATGTGCCCGCCCCCTTCCAGGCTGTCGGAAATGGTGAAGCGGAATCCGCTCTGCACAAGTTCGGCCACGTTGCCCGCCATGTCGTAAATGCCCAGCGCGTTTGCCATGCGCGAGCCCACGGGCAGGGGGTTCTCGTAGCGCGAGCCGAACACCGCGTAGTCCTCCACGGTTTTGCCGTCGCCGAGCATGAAGTCGTTGTCCACTTCCATTTCCGGCGGCAGATTGCCGCCGCGCGCGGCGAATTCCCATTCCGTTTCCGTGGGCAGGCGGAAGAAGCCCGGCACGCCGTCGATGGCGGGCACGTCGCCCGCGTGTTCGGAGAGCAGCCATTCGTTGTAGCGGCGCAGAAATTCCTGAAGATCGTACCAGGAAATGTCGCTCTTCGGCAGATCGCCCTTTTCCGTGACCGCAGCGCCGTCCATGACCGCGGCCCACTGCGCGTTGGTGATTTCGTACTTGCCGATGAAGTAGTAGCAGTAGGCGTCCTTTTCGTCGGCGGGAAGTCTGCCGACCCAGGACGCGGGTAGATTTTCCTGCCGGAACGGCGCGCTCACGTGCGCGGTGCGGCGCTTTTCGTAGAAGCCACGGTTTTCGTCGGTGGAGCTCAGGCCCATGTTGAAGGACTTGTCGCCGAGAAGGCCGTTCACGGGAATGGCCACGGGCCGCAGCACCATTTTCATGCCGCAGGGCATGGGCAGTTCCAGATCGTCGGGCGCGGGCCGGGGATTGCAGAGGGCCGCAGGATCCGCCGCCTGAGCGGCTTCCTTCCTGGCGGACTTGAGCGCGGCTTCGCCCACGGAGGGCAACAGAAGAAGCCCCGCAGCAAGCATGGAAACAATGACCGTTCTTTTCAGCATGACATACCCCCGAACTCTCTACAACTCTCTGATGACCGCCGACGGCTCAATGGCCGAGGCCCGCACGGCGGCGTGCAGCGAAGCCAGCACGGCCAGAAGCTGCACGCAAAGAAACGTGAACGCGAAAAACGCGGGCGAAACCGTGCAGATGGCTTCTCCCCCGGTCTGCGCGGAAAACATCATGTCCACGGCATGCGCCGCCGCGCCGTAAAAGGCGAAGGCCAGCACACTGCCCGCGGCTCCGGTGGCCATGGCCTGCGCCACGGGATACGCCAGCAGCGACGAGCGCGTGAAGCCGATGAGCCGCAGCATGCCCATGAGCTTCCACTTGCGGCGCACGGCCGCCTGCGCCGTGCTCGCCATGAACGCAAAAAAGCCCGCGCAGGCGACAAGCGCAATGAGCATGATGACCGACGAGAGCGTGGAATCGATGCTCCTGATGTTGGCGATGTCGCGCGAGCGCGTCTTGACGCTCACATGCTGCGCTTCAAACCAGTCTTCGAGGGGTTCCACGTCGTCGAGCGAGCGGGCGTAGGCGCGGAACGAGGCAAAGTGCCGCGACTCTGCCGGCGGCAGATCGCCTTCAAAGCCCAGAAGATCGGAACTCACGCCGTCGCGGAAATCCTGCACGGCGGTGAGGGTGTTCATGTCCACGAAGGCGGTGTCCATGCCCGTGGCCGAGGGCGGAAGCACGCCCGTCACCACGAATTCCAGCGCGCGGCGCTGGAACCGCCCCGACGAAAGCCGCCGCCCGAGCGACGCCGAAACCTTGTCTCCGGGCGCGACCTTGAGCCTGTCGGCAACGCTGGACGAAAGCACGATTTCAAAGCGCTCCGGCGTGGATTTCGGCGAAGAGGCGCCGTAGTCCTCAAGCACGGGATCGCCCGGGGCCGAGGCTTCTAGCGTGACGGTCTGCCGCCGCTCGCCCGCCGAGAGCTGCAGTTCGGAAGCCACGTCGCGGGTGCGGCCGATGCAGAAGCGGCAGCCGGGCTGTTCGGAAACTTTGCGGATGAAGTCTTCCTCGAAGCCTGCGCCGCTCCCCCCGGAAGGAATGAGCACCAGCACGGCGGGATCGCGCATGAGATTTTCCCTGAGGCGCTCGATGACGCCCATGTGCACCCCGTGCAGGACGAGCAGCGGCGCAAGCATGCTGGCCAGGGCGAGCACGCCGCAGAAGGAGAGGCTGCGTTCGTGCAGCCAGTCGCGCAGGGCAAGACGCAGGGACAAAAACAGCAGACGGAACATCAGCGACCTCCGGCCTGATCGTCCAGAAAGGCGCTCAGGTGATCGCCTTCGCTGCGCACGACCACGGGCACTTCGCGGAAGGCGAACTCATGCACGAGGGACACGTCGTGCGACACCATGACCACCGACGAGCCGCTTTCCCGCACCACGTCGAGAAACAGTTTCATGACCGTGCGGGAGAGTCCGGGATCCAGGGCGGCGGTAGGTTCGTCGGCAAGCAGAAGGCGCGGCTGCGGCGCCAGCGCCCGGGCGATGGCCGCGCGCTGCCTCTCGCCTATGGACAGCGACGCAGGCTCCGCGCGGCGCAGCCGGGCGATGCCGAGGCGTTCCATGAGCGCGTCGGCGCGCTTTGCGGCCTGCGCGGGCTCCATGCCTGCGGCAAGCGCCGTGAGCTTCACGTTTTCCTCCACGGTCAGGAAGGGAAAGAGGCCGCCCGTCTGGAGCACGTAGCCCAGGTGACGGCGGCGCAGATCCGTGAGCGCGTCGGTTCTGCCCCGGCTCCACAGCCCGGCGACGTCCGCCTCTTTGCCGTCGAAGGAAAAGACGAAGGTTCCCGCCTCGTCGGGACGCAGCACCATGCCCAGAAGATCGAGCGTGGTGCTCTTGCCGCAGCCGCTCGGCCCGGTGATGGCGATGCTCTCCCCTTCCTGCACGGAAAAACGGCGGATATGGAGGCGGTAGCCCGCCCCCATGTCGCGCTGTTTGGTCACGTTTTCAAGATGCGCTATCATTACGGCAGCATGTCCAGCGGCACGCGGTACACCCATTCGTTGGTGTTGGGGGAACCGAAGCCCTCCCAGTGGGTGTTGTCGCGGTCGTATTCCTCATAGCGGCGCACGAGCCCCTTGAGGCGACGGATGAACTCCTGCTGCTGGCCGGTGCTCATGTCGGTCCAGTCCTCCTGACGCAGGCGCAGCACCTGACTCTTGTAGGGCAGACCGTCCAGCACTTCGAGCAGCACGCCCTTCTGGGCGAGGTTCGCTTCCGGATCCTTGTTGAAGCTCGACGGGTCGCGGCTCATCTGCGCGGCCGCCGATATGAGCTGTTCATAGAAGTTGAAGTGTTCGCTGTCCTGCAAAAACGCCTCTTCGGCCGTGGAAATGATGAGCTTGAGCTGCTTGCGCAGCTGGCTGAGCTGCAGCTTGGTGAGCAGCACCGCCGGATACACCGCAGGCACGGGCGCGCCGTTGGGATTCTCTTCCAGCGACGTGAGGTCGGAATCGGCAATCCAGGCGCTCACCACCTGCGGAGCCGTGGTGCCGCGGTTGTCGCCCACGAACTGAAGCTGCATGGCGTAGCCGATGGCCTCGGCCGTGCGGCGGGCCCGCTCTTCCGGCGAGGCGGACTTGGGCAGATCCTGCGTCTTGGGCTTGTTCAGCATGCCGCCCTTGAGCTGCTGTTCGGCAATGTTGCAGTAGGTTTCGGCAATGAGCTTGCCCACGGCCTGGAACTGACGCGCGCCTTCCGCGGGCGTGGGCGCGTTGATGGGAATGTAGCTCGAACGGTTGTTGCTCAGCATGGAAAGCGCGCGGTAGCTCTCTTCCGCGTAGGAATGATCCTTCTTGCCTGCGGGCGTCTTCACGTGAACGGCCGTGAGGAATATCTTGTTCGTGCGCAGGTAGTCGGCCATGCCTTCCGGCGACATGCCGGTCTTCGACGTGGGATCGCTCCCCGCAAGAGGCCCGGCGTCGGTGATGAGCAGCATGGTCTTGGCGTCCACGCGGTTCCAGCTCAAGGAATCCACGGCCTCCTTCACGCCGGCGAGGGAGTCTTCGTCGAAGGCGTGGGTGGACGCCTGACACTCCTCCACCTGATCGAGCATGCGCTCCAGCGACGAGCGCTCCTCCACCGTGGCGAAATCGCTCACGATGCGCGTGTTGTACTCGGTGGCCGGGCGCTTTTCCACGTTGCTGCGGAACGCTACCACGGCAATGGCCACCTTGTCCTTGGCGGGCGACTTCTGGAGTCTGTCGTACACCGTGCGAATGATTTCGCGGGTCTGATCGATGTAGGGCTTCATGGACTTCGTGGTGTCGATGATGAACACGATGCCCGTGGTCATGCCGTCGGAACCCTTGGCCTTTTCCTTGTCGGCGTCCTTTTCGGGATCCTTCTGCACGCCGGGATCGATGCAGGCCACCTGAAGAAGCTGCGTGCCGCTGTCCTTGAACTGATCGTCCGTGGAGAGCACGGGCAGAAGATAGAAGTTCTTCTGCGACACCTGTCCGTCCTTTTCCATGGGCTCGGCGGCAATGACCGGCAGATCCGCGGGCTTGCGCGCGCCGGGCGTGTTGAAGAGCTCCACGTACTGCGCCACGGTGTCCTTGATGCTGTCGGCCGTGCACAGATCCACGATGGCGTCGTGACTGCGGAAGAACAGCACCGGCTGACGTCCCATCTGATCGGTGAACACCATGGTGATGGCCTGCGGCCATTCGGTGGTTTCGGAGATCTTGAGCCAGCCGTCCGAACCGGTGGAGGACACGCCTACGCGCAGCATGTCGTTCTGCCGGGCGTACACGTAATAGGAAGTGAAGGTGCGCGGATTGCCCACCACCTTGGAGGCCGAGGCGTCGCTGTAGAGCTTTGCCCCGGGATGCGACACCACGCGCTGAAACACCGTGGTTTTGCCTTCCTGCACGAGAGGCTGCTCGGCCTGCGCAAGGCAGGGCGCGAAAAGCGTCAGCGCGCACAACATGGATGCTGCAATAACATGCTTCATGGGAAACCTACTTCATGTCCTTGAGCCAGGCGGCCGCCTCGGCGTTGCCTTCGGCCGCGGCCTTTTCCGTCCAGGCCTTGAGAGAGGCGCGGGCCTTTTCCCCGTCGGGCGACTTGCCGTAATAGTACCAGGCTTCCGCGCCGTCCTTGCTGATGCTGCCCCACGCCGGACGCGAGGGATCCACGCATTCGGCGTAGCGCTGCGCGGCCTGCGCATTGTCTTCGCCCGCAGCGTAGTAGTACAGGCGGAAAATGGCGTCCTGCTGTTCCGGCGTGTCGGCGTCGAGTTCGCTCGCAAGCTTCATGGCCGCCTCGGGATTGCGTTCCCCGACAAAGAACGAGGCCACGCGTCCCCTGGCGTCGGCGCGCATGGCCGCCTCTTCCGCGGCCTTCTTCTCCGCGGCAGCCTTTTCGGCCGCAGCCTTGTCCGCAGCCGCCTTTTCCGCCGCGGCTTTTTCAGCAGCGGCTTTTTCAGCAGCGGCTTTTTCAGCAGCGGCTTTTTCAGCAGCAGCTTTTTCAGCAGCAGCTTTTTCAGCAGCAGCCTTTTCAGCCGCCGCCTTTTCCGCTTCGGCCTTCGCCGCTTCCTCGGCCGCCTGCTTTTCCGCAGCGGCCTTCTTTTCGGCTTCGGCCTTCGCGGCTTCTTCCGCGGCCTTCTTCTCGGCCTCGGCCTTTTCCTGCGCCGCCTTGTCCTGCTCGGCCTGCTCGGCGGAAGGCTCGCTGCCGCCCTGCGTCATGAAATACGCGCCGCCGGCCGCAAGAAGCGCCACCACCACGGCCGCCGCAATGAGCGGCGCGCGGCTCTTGCCCTGCGGGGCCGCAGGCGCGCTGCCGCCCGCGTCAAGCGAGGGCAGCTCCTCGGAAGATCCGGCTTCCGCCGCGCCTGCGGCCTTCGCCGCCTCTTCCTCAGCTCTGCGCCGTTCCGCCTCTTCGCGTTCCTTTCGGCGCGCGGCCTCCTCTTCTTCGCGAAGACGGGCTTCCTCAAGGCGGTAATCCTTGATGGTGCTCGTGCCTTCCAGCCCGGACCAGCTCACATCGTAGGCGGGCATGTCGTCGGTTTCCGCCTTCACGCGGCCGTCCGCGCCCATGAGGCAGACGCGATACACGCCGTCGTCCATGCTGTCCACGTAGGCGGGCTGGAGCTCAAACGACACGCTCTCGCCCTGCACTTCGGGCTTCACTTCCAGAGCCAGCGCTTCCGGCGCGCCGCTCCAGTTTCTGTTTCCGCTCGCGCACAGATACTCGCACGAGTTCCCCGGAAAATGCCCCAGCGCAATGCTGTCGCCCTCTTCGTAAAAGGCGGCGTCGCCTGCTTCCCGCGTCAGCGTTACCCGGGCATAGCCCTGATTCATTCCGTCCTGTGTAAATTCCGCTCTCATGCGCTTGCCTGTTCCCCGTTAATCTGATTGATGATCCTGCCGAGCTTCGCGTTTTCCTCAAGATTGATCTTGAGCCCGTCGGTAAAGGTGACGTTGTCCACCAGCATGCCGTAAAACGTGGTGAGCCAGTCCTTGTACCACTGCTTCACGAAAGGCTTGAACGTTTCCGGCAGCACGGGATATCCCGTGATCTGCGGCTTGTCGCGGAACACCGTGACGTTCTGACCCCGATAGTTCACCACGCGCTGCGATTCGTTGCTTTCCGCGGGCTTCTTGCCCATCCAGCTCACGAAGTCGTTGAGCACGCCTATGGCGTAACTCGCCTGCTTGCGGATCTTGCTTTCCTTGGGCACGTCCACGGGCTGGGCGATTTCCCGGAACTTGTTCTCCAGACGCCCTTCGATGTTCAGACGGGCCACGGCCGCGTCGAATTCGTCAAGCACCGCAAGAAAGATGGTCTTCGGGAACAGGTAGTAGCTCGTGCATTCCGTGGTGTCGGCAAGCGAGCGCATGCGCATGCTCCACGCCTCGATGATGCGCTCGGCGTAGAACGAAAGCTCGTCCTTGTCCGCGGGCGAGGGTTCCTTTTTGCCGGGCGCGGCAGGCGCGGGCTCGTCGAAGAAGTCCAGAGGATCGACGTCCGACATGTCGAGCGTATCGGTCTCCGGCGCGCTTTCCGCCTCCTCCGGCATGCTGAACGACGACTCCCGATACTCGTCGAAGCTGCGTTCCGCCTCGCTGTACAGATAGTAGAGCTGCTCGGGAGAAATCTTGAAGTTGTTCAGCAGTTCGGGGAAGCGTTCCTGGAAGTTCGGATTCATGAACAGCTTGCCGAAGCGGCCGAACAGCGCCATCTTCTTCTTGAGCTCCTCCTCCTGATTGCCGGAATGATAGAACGGCGCAAGCGTGGCGTAGAGCGTCTGTCTTGCGGCATAGAGGGCGTTGGATATCTGACCGAGCTTGAGATTGGGATCGCACAGCGGCTGGAGGCAGCGCTTGATGTGCTCGATGCCGCCGTCGTTGGGATTCATGATTTCGTCGAAGGCCGTGGCCGGCGAGCGGAAATGACGCTGCACCAGCGCCGATTCGATGAACGCCTTGCGCAGCTCGTCGCGATACTGTTCCTTGTCCTCGCGCACGCCCGTTTCCCGGCCCTCGGCGTTGTAGGTCATCATGTTGTCCCAACGGATGTTCACGTTGCGCAGCATGTACAGATTGTTGAAGGGCTGATTCGGCGTCCATTCCTCCACCCAGCGGGTGTTCTGACTGTACGCTCCGGAGAAGTGGCCGAGAAACACGCCCTTCACCACGTCGTCCCAGCGGGTTTCAAACTTGGCGCCGCTCTTCTCCTCGAAGTGATGATCCGACTTCGTGAGAATGTAGAACAGCGCGGTCTTGGCGTGAACGCGGTCTTCCGGGGTCTTGCCGTGAGTGGCGGTGATCCATTCCTCCACGGCGGCGGGCAGGCCGGGCGTGTTGTCGGTGGTGGCCACGCACAGAAGCAGACTCGTCAGCTCGCGCTCGGCGTTGTAGCGCTGGAACAGGTACGCCACCTTGCCGCGGCGGAAGAACTGTTCCACCGCGCTGTCGGCGCGGCCCTTGTGCAGGTAGTCGCGGATGTCCGAACATTCCAGACGCGCCTTGTAGCCCGGGAAGTCCAGAAGATCGGTGTGATCGAAGTAGTCGGCGGGCTTGTGGGTCATCACGAGGGTGAGCTCGGCAATGACCGCCGAGGCGTTCTTGCGCGAAACCGCGGCCTTGCGGCCTTCGGGGGTGCACATCTGCACTTCGCCGCTCACGTGGGAGAGCGAGAAGTCCGTGCGGCCGAGGGTGTCCACGTCGATGATGCTCGCCTCGCGGGGCACGAGCGCGTCCATGGAGCAGAACGCCTCCTCGGCGTTGCCGAGACGCGCCAGATCCGAAGAGAGCGCCTGGAACATGTCGTTGAATTCCGGAATACCGTCCCAGATGATGCCGAAAAGCTTCACGCGGTCGTCGAGGGAAAGGCGCGGGGCAAGCGCAATGGCGTCGCGCCAGTACACTTCTTCGAGCGCGGCCGCGCGGCTCATGCCGCCGAAGGAATTGCTCACGTATTCGCGCAGCTCCTCCATGACGTCGAGCGTGATGTGCGCGCACGGCTGCCCGGCGCGTTCCTTGAGGGACGACACCGCGGCCTGAATGGCGGTCTTGTCCACCTTTTCCTTGTGGTCGCAGTCGCAGAAGTAGGAGTTGGCGAAAATCTTGACGAGCTCGGTTTCGGAGAGCAGGCGCACGTGCACCGGATACCCCGCCGGCATGTTGGCCGGGGGCGTCATGGTGAAGCGCGTGACGAGACCCGTGGATTCCTTGTTTCCGCCGGGGTTCAGATCCCGGAGGAAGTCGTAGGTCTGATCGCCGAAGGCGCAGCGCACTTCCTTGTTTTCATCGCGGGCGAGCGACGAGAGCAGGTAGGACTTGCCCGCCTGACTCGGTCCGAACACGCCCGCGCACATCTTGCGTTCCGCGGCGCGACCGAGCTTGCGCAGCAGCCTTGCCTGCTGGCGCAGCTTGGCGAGCACGTCTTCCCTGGACTTGCCGCACGAACGCACCCGCTCCTCGTTGCGCGCTATCCACTGCTGGGCCTGTTCCGCCGCGTCGGTAAGGCGTCTGGCCTCGGCAACAATCGTATCCTTATCCATAAAAAGGCTTCCTTTTCAAATGTGCTTTCGATAGGGGCATCAGAACAGAATGCCGGTGTCCATCCAGCAGCCTTCCTCGTCCTTCTTGCCCAGCGTGCGCAGAAGAATCCGCACCGGACGCCCGGGAACGCGGACCAGTTCCATCTGTCCGCCGTTCATGCGGCGTTCCTGCACGGCTTCGGGATCGCTGTAGTCGATCTGCGGTTCGTCCAGCTTGGCCTTGATGTCGCGGCCGGTTTCGGGAATGTCGTCGAGTCCCTCGTCCTGCTCGGGAATGACGAACTGCACCTTCACCTCGTAGGGCGTGTGTCCCTGCGCCGCGTGACGGGCCTCCTCGTCGGCGAATTCCATGCGCCAGCAGCGCGTGGCCGTCCAGCGCGGCACCTCGAGCTGACGGAAGCCTATGGTGATGGGCGCGCTGAATTCCACCACCTTGGTGTATTTGTCCTCGCCCTTGGCCTTGTCGGGATGCAGGTTCGGGAACCACACCTTTTCGCGCGAGAGCGAGCCCTGCACGTCGAGTTCGCCGATGTACTGCGCGGTGCTCTTGAGCTCCAGACGGCTCGAATCGAACACGAAGCCTTCGATGCTGTTTTCCGCAAGCGCGCAGAGAATGGCGCCCGTGACCACCGTGGTCTTCGGATCGGTGATGCGGCCCGTGTTGTTGGCAAAGGGATACCACGGTCCCACGCGGTAGGTGTGCATGGGAATCACGCGGTCGGGGGCCACCGGAAGCATGGCGAACACCTGACGCACCACCGCGTTCCAGCACGAGGGGCGGCCGGTCAGCAGCAGCGCGTCGCAGTCGTAGGCGCTTATGACCTCGCCCATGCCGTTGAGCACGGCGCTCACGCTGCCGCTCACGGCCTTGTCCACTTCGGAGCAGCGCACGTTGAGTTCCATGTCCATCACGTCGATGGCGATGCCGCAGCGGGTCTGAAGCGTTTCGTTGAAGAAGTCCACCACGGACTGCTGAGGCTGCGCCGCGCCGATGCCCGAACCTGCGCCGTCCTTGCCCCGGAACAGCGACCGCACCGACACGTTGATTTCGCCCGACACGTCGTGCAGATCCTTCTTCTCGTACTCGGCGAGGATTTCGTAGGCGATGGGCAGCGCCACCTGACGCAGGAACTGAATGCGGTTGTTCTGCACGCGGGTGTTGTCGCTCTTCTTGCCGAACATGTCGCGGATGGCCATGTCGGCGGCGCTCTTTTCCACGCCGCGCTTCACGAGGCCTTCCATGATGGCCCGGCACACGATGTCGGAAACCACGGTCTTGAGCACGTCGTCGCCGCCGAAGTTGAAGCCGTCGCGCATTTCCTGCTTGGGCCAGATGCGGTTCGTCGAAGACTTGTCGTTGGCGAGCACGTAGGTGGTCACGGAAAGATCCGTGGTGCCGCCGCCGATGTCGATGGTGGCCACGCGCAGGGTGGGCTTCACTTCGGTCTGGGCGGGGGCGAATTCCTGGGGAACCGTGCGCAGACGGCCCATGCTCTCGAAGAACAGATGCGCGTCGCCCTGATAGTTGCGGTTGATTTCGTTGTACAGGTACACGAGCTGCGTGCAGGTGGCCTCGTCCCAGCGGCAGCGGATTTCGGGATTCATGCGGAAGTCGCGCGTGCCGCCGTCGGCGGCGCGAAGGCGTCCGCCCTTGCCGGAGGGCGGTTCCGCGTAGAAGATCTTCTTCCAGCCGAGGGCCTCCCAGAGAATGTTCACGGCCGCGTAGGCCCAGCGGCGGTAGATGCGCTGTTCGGCAAAGGGCATGCCCGGCGGCACCGTGAAGATGATGCTGCGCAGACGGCGAGGCATGTCGGGATACGGACGGCGATAGCGCTGGGCCGGCGAGTTGATGGTGACGAGCGCCTGCTGAATGAGTTCCATGAACAGGAACATCATCATGGAGGAGCGGGAGAAGCGCGGCTGGTTGGCGGGCAGCGCGTCCTGATTGCGGCAGCCGGGGAGCGTGGCGTTGAACAGGTTGGCGAGGTAGCTCTTGGCGGCCGGAGCCTCGCCGGTAGGATTGAGCTCACGCACGCAGCTCACGGGCGTGCCTTCGTTGTTCAGGTAGCGGCAGATGGAATTCGAGGAGACGAGTTCCTCCCTGTCGGTGACGTTGGCCCGGTTGAAGTACCAGAGATTGCTCGACTTGTCCTGATCCCAGAGGTAGCGCTTGGGGCTGGTCATGCCCGAGGTGCCTTCGGCGTTGGAGGAAAGACCGGCCAGACGGCTGGCTTCCGGGCCGGTGCGCACGGGCGAAACCCAGGTGAAGGCGTTGCTCCGGCGGCCGGAACGCTTGCTGAAGGCCATGGAGCCGAAATCGGCCTTGGAAAATTCCACGCGCGTTTCAAAGGGTTCGGCGTAGAAGTTTTCGGGATGGCTCAGGTCGCGCAGCTGCAGGCGGTAGCTGTCGTTGAGATCGGTGATCTTGCTCGGCTGATTCTCCACCAGAATGCCGGTGCTGCGGGAATTGCCGATGTCGAGAATGAGATCCACGTCGATGGTGTCGGTGGACTGCGAATCCGACGCCTTGTCCTGCGTGCCGGAAAGGTTGACGATGCGCACGTTCAGATGGCCGATGGCCGCCTGAAGAAACTGCAGATACACGAGATAGGACGCCAGATAGTCCAGATGGTTTTCCTTCTCGCCGATGCAGCGGGGGCGTTCGTTCCTGTGGGCCCTGTCGAGGAAGTAGTCCTCCCAGAGCGAATGGAGCCAGCCGTCCACCCAGCCCTCGGTGAGGAACCAGGAATTGTCGCGTTCCCGGTCGGCGAGGGAGCACACGGCGCGGGCGGTGACGTCGTCGGGCGAGAGCGCGGCGTGACGGCCGTTCTGCGGCTCTTCCACCTGCATGTCGAAGGCCAGCACCACGCGCCAGTTGAATATTTCAGGATCGGCGGCCGAGGGCACGCGGGTCACGTAGGCGCGGGCCCAGTTGGTGGGGCCGGAGCGGAAGCGCGGCAGGCCGTCGTCGTGAACGTCGCCGGAATGCCGGAAGAACGGCACGGGCAGCCACTTGCCGAGCCACGGCCCGAAATGCTTTTCGGCCTGCACGGTGTAGTAGTCCTCGCCGAGGTACTCGCCCCGTCCGTCGGGATTGAGCAGGTAGCCTTCTTCGGGATCTTCCATGAGCTCGCACAGCTGCACGCTTTCCCCGTCTTTCTGTGCGCCGCCGTCGGGCAGGGAGACTTCCTGCTCCACAAAGGTTTTCTTTATTTTGCGCGCCTTTTCGGGCGGCAGCTCGAAATCGAGAAACTGCGGCAGCCCGTAAGGGATGAGACTTACCGTGTCCTTATATTCCGGCATTTGATGCATGACCAGGATCTCCTTCTACTTCAGGCGGATAAACGACGCGCCGTACCAGCTGATGCCGCCATTCTTGCCGTTGCAGAGTGCCTGACCGCCCTGGTCGTAGCACTCGATGTAACTCTTGTGATAGCCGGATCTGTTGTCCTTCGCGCGAAAATCGGACGTATTGATGCGCAGCACGCCCTTCTTGTAGGTGGCGTGGGCGGAAGCGTCGTAGCGGCGGCCCGAGAGCTCGCGCACCGCGGCCGTGCCCTTGCCGTTCTTGTCGAAGCGGAACTCCACCACCACGGGCTGATTGTCGGTCACGCGGGCAAGCCCGGTGTTGCAGCGCCAGTGCCCTTCAAGGAAGGACATGGTGTCGTCCTTGGGCGGCAGCGAAAGCGCGCTGCCCCGCGAAGACGAGGACGAGGCCGACTTCGACGACGACGCCTTCGACGCGGCGCTGCGGCTCTCCACCGCCGCGGACATCTTGCTCGACGCGGCCGCGCTGTTGTCCGAAAGCTGGGCCAGCATGCCGGCGATGTCCACGTTGCCGCCCGCCGCCTGACCGGAATCCGCCTGCGCCGAAGAGGCGGCCTTGTCCGCAGAGGCTGCGCCCGGAGTTTCGGGAGCCACGGGCAGCAGCTCTTCCATGTTCAGCTGCCGTTCCTGCTGATCCAGAGAATCCTTGGACACGAGCTGTCCGTCTTCCACGCGCGTCCAGCCGTTGGACACGTCGCACATGAGCTCGGACGACGCGCCCTTGCGGCATTCCATGAACGTGGGATAGTAGCCCTGACCGCTGCCGTTGTCGTAGGCGTCGGTCTTCACGCGCAGGGAGCCGTCGGGCATGCTGCCGGCCTCGGCGTCGGCCTTGAAGTCCTTGCCGGAGCCGTCGCGGATCACCGAGTAGCCGCGGCCGTTCTTGTCGAAATGAAATTCGAGCGCCACGCTCTGACCGTCGCTCTTGCGGGCCAGATCGCGACTGAAGCGCCAGTCGCCTTCCAGCGCGGACACCGGGTCGGAACCGGAAGTCGCGCGGGCCTTTTCGGCCTGCTCCATGACCACGGGCGGAAGTTCCGCGCCGCCGGAGGAAAGCTCGGCGTACTGCTGCGCGCCTGCGCCGGAAGAAGCGCTCTGACCGGCGCTCTGACGGGCCGCGCTCTTCTTTGCGCCGCCGGCCGAGGCCGCCTTGTCCGCGCGGCTTGAAGAGGCCTTCTTCGAGGGCTCGCCCATCAGGCGTTCGCCTTCCCAGGCGGAAAAGCCGTCCGTGCCGCGGCACAGCGCCGCGCCGTCGCTGTTTTCGCATTCCATGAATTCGGGATAGTACACCTGCGAGGACTCGGGATTCGTGTAGGGCGTGGTCTGAATCTTGAGCACGCCGTCGCTCATCGAAGCCGCAGCCTCGGCCGTGTGCCGCACGTTCTTGTCATCGGTGAACGCGGCAACGCCGCGTCCGTTTCCGTCAAAGGAAAAATCCGCGCGCAGTCTGCCGCCGTCCGGCCGCACGAACATGCGGTCGAAACTCCAGTCGCCCGCAAGGAACGACGCATCTTCCGCGCCTTCGGGAATGACCAGCGGCTCGCCCTTCACGTCGCTGCGCTTGTCGCCGGGGCGAAGTCCGGTCACGGCGTCGAGCGCGGCCTGATTCGCCGCATCTTCGGCGGCAGCCTGAGCGCCTTCCGCACTCTTCGCGTCGGCCTCGTCGGCCGCATTCTTCGCATCGGAGCCGTCACTTGCGTCGTCCTTTTCGGAAGGCAGCACCAGAGGCTCGCCTTCTTCGGCCTGCGCCGCATCATTCGCGGAGCTCTGCGCCTTTTGCGCCGCACTCTGCGCCTTTTCGGCAGCCTGCGCCGCTTCTTCCGCGGCCTTCTTTGCCGCATCGGCACGGCCGGACTCTCCGGCCTTCTTCGCCGCGTCCGCCGCCTTCTGCGCGTCTTCGGCCGAGCTTCCGGCCTCGTCGGCCGCCTGCCTTGCCGCTTCCGCCGCCCGGCGAGCCACGTCGCTCTGCTTTTCCTCAGCGCTCTTCTGCGCTTCCTCCGCAGCCTTGTTCGCCGCTTCCGCGGCCTGCTGCGCCGCTTCCGCAGACTTCAGCGCCTCGGACACCTCGCCGCCCGCGTCGGATTCCTGCGCGGCCTGCTCCTGCGCCCCGCCCTTCGAGGCCAGACGCAGACTGTTGGCAAACACCGGAGCAGGCATGATCAGCGACGCGGCCACGACGGCGCAGCCTATGGACTTCCACAACGCGCTCATTGCGCACCTCCTCCGACATTGATTTCAATATGCCAGGACTCGCCGTTGCTGTTGGTGCCGGTGCAGGACTTCTCGCCCTTCACGCACACCAGAGAAAACGGATGATAATTGTTGCCGTTCGGGCACACCATCTCGCTCATCTCGAACACCACCGTGTTGCCCGGGCCGTGCTTGGCCGCCACCGTGCCTTCGCAGGTCTGCGAGGGTTCGATCACGTAGCTCGTGCCCCTGCCGTCCTCGCCGGGAAAGTTCAGACGCAGATTCACGTTCTCGTTGTTCTCGTTGGCCAGCACGCCGTCGGCCTTCATGTCGCCCTTCAAAAACGCAAACGACGTGTCGGGCGCAGGCTCGTCCTTCTGATTCATGAAGAACCACGCCGCAGCCGCAATCAGCAGCACCACAATCGCCGCCACAATGGGAAGCAGCTTCGACGACTTCTTTTCCGGCTCCTTCTTCACTTGCGGGGCAGGCGCAGGCTCCGGCTTCGGCGCAGGTTCCGGTTTCGGCTCGGGCGCGGGCTGCGGAGCAGGTTCCGGCGCGGGCTTCTCCTCCTCAGGCACGGCAAAGGGCATGGCCGCCGGCGTCGGCGTGGGCGCGGGCTGCGTCTGCGCCTTGTCTTCGGCTATGGTCTTCTCTATCTGCTTGATGAGCTTTCTGCCTTCCTCAACCACGCTGCTGTCGCCTTCGGAAAATCCCCAGCCCACCAGAACCGGCTTTCCGTTCACCGCGTACAGGTATTCGATTCCCGGCACAAGCACCGCTTTTTCCAGAATGTCCGCATAGTTGCGGTACGTCTGACT
This sequence comes from uncultured Mailhella sp., assembly GCF_963931295.1. Classification (NCBI taxonomy): domain Bacteria; kingdom Pseudomonadati; phylum Thermodesulfobacteriota; class Desulfovibrionia; order Desulfovibrionales; family Desulfovibrionaceae; genus Mailhella; species uncultured Mailhella sp. Next base: position 627,121 of record NZ_OZ007001.1, read on the forward strand.
CCGGGTTTCCGAACGCAGTCCCTCCGCGTAGCCGTGCAGAGACTCAAACATTTCCCGGAACCTTTGCAGCACCTGCTGCCGCTCCTCGCGGGGAAGCTCCATCACGCGCACGGCCTTGCCTTCGTCGTCGGCATACCAGTCAATGGTGCGTCCGCCGTCCACAGGCTCGGCAAACAGCGACAGGTAATCCTCGCCAAGCTTGCCGTCGAGCTCCAGAATGCTCCGAATCTGATGCAGCATCCTGTAAATATCGTTGCCGCCCACCTGCGCTACGGTCAGGCCGCTCCTCTCCGTTGTCGTGATGTAATTGTTTCCCATGACTCAATCCTTAATGATGCGGGCCTGGCAGACGACCCTTTCTGCAATACGCCCAAAGTCCCGTCCGGTGTTCCGGACGGGACCATAACGCCGCGCCTTTCGGCTTTCGGTTCCCGGAATCTCGATCAGGCGAGCTTGCCAGCCACGCCGAAAAGCTGATCCACGGACGCCATCGCATCCTGATATTCCTTTTCGGTCTGGCCCTTGGCCTTGTTCACGCGGTTGGCGTCGTTCTGCACCTTGGTCTTCTGGCTGTTCGTCGCGGAACGGATCTTCTGCAGATCCTTCTTGGCCTGGCGCTGCTTGGCCTTGGCCAGCATCTGATCTTCCTGTTCCTGCTGCTTGATGAACGATTCACCGTCGGCAAGACGTTCGTCCATTCTGGTCTGGCTGCCGGCCCAGTAGGTATTGATGTTCTCAATGCCGGCCTGGATTTCCTTCATGCGGGCAAGGAAGTCTTCCTTGGAAATCTTCTTCGCCTTGGCCGCCTTGCGCAGAGCCACAATCTGATCGCTGTAGCACTTGTAGGCTCTTTCCACGGACGCGCGTTCAATATCCCAGTCTCTGGCGTTCTCGCCGAGTATCTTCTGGTATTCCGCCAGACGTTCGTTTCTGTCGCTGATCTTGCTCAGGCGGGCCTGGAAAAAGCCCACCATGCCGCCGGCCACGGCTCCGGCCGCCGCACCAACCGCAGCGCCCTTCCAGTCGCCCTTGGCAATGCCGCCGATCACCGCGCCGCCGAGCGCGCCGAGCACAGCGCCCGTGGCCGCGCCCTTCACTTCCTGAGTGTTGTCCTGATCCTTGCACAGCTTGGCTATGGGATCATAGCATTCGGGATAGTACTGCGCCTGAAAGACGGGAGCCGTCTGTTTGGGACCGCAGCCGACCAGAGAAAAGGTCAGCGCTACAGACACGGCCCACACCAGGGCTTTGGACATTTTCATAAAAACCTCCTCCAAAAACAATCATTTAAACGCAAGAGCCCTGTCCCCCTGCGGAACAGAGCCCTACCGAACAAGCAGATCGCGCAGCGAGTCCTGCAGACAGTTTAACAACAATTCGTGGAGTTTTTTATAAGAAATCATATAATTTACCAATTTAATTATCTTAATGAAATATAAAAACATCTGATCCCTGCGAAATCCGCAAGTTTTCGGACCAACTGTTTTTTTATAATCACTACGAACAGAGCCGGTCAAGAGGCAACTGGACTTTTTTTTCGGTATGCGACGTCGAACTGCATCCGATTCCTCCTGTTTTCTCCAAAGTATCAGAGATTATTCTCATGTATTGATCCTCAATGCAGACGAGAGCCTGCCACACTTCTGTCCGAATTTGGCCGGAGTCTTTTGCCCTTGCTTCATCAACATCTCGATATAACAGTAAAAAAGAAACGCCGCACCGTTTTTTCCAGCAACGGGGGAAAAACGCGTCCTGCAGCACCGAACGCATTTGATCCTGCAATTGTCTGCAACGATGCCTCAGAAAGAACGGCGGCGTCTTCTGTTTGCCTCGCCTGTCCGGGCGACCTCCGCAAGACGCCGACAAGACATCCGGCCGTGCAGCAACGGCCGGTCTTGCCCGTTTCTGCCTCCCGCGCGAATTATGGCGTCATCGCCGCGCAAGGCGCTCCCTCCGCCCCTGCGCCGCCTCACACGCGCCCCGCTCCTGCCGCACACGCGGCTTCGTCTGACCCCGACGATTCCAGACGTGTGGAAAGACTCCCGCTCCACGCACGCTCGGCTTCGTGGGGAGGGCAATGGCTATGCCGGTACGCAGTAGCCCCGCTCCCCCGCACGGCTTCGTCCGCGAACTCTTCAACCTGCGCCTTTTCCAAGGCCCGGAAAGCCTCTGCCGACCGTGCTCCCGCCCCCTCAAAAAAAACGCCCCGTTCCCAGACTCGGGCATTTCTGCCGCTCCGCGCCTCCGTCAGGTGCAGGAAAGATCGTGAGGGCTTTTCCGAAAGCGGCAGAGACCGCCCTCCTTCCACGAATGTTTTCCGCAGGGCGGGGCACTCCTCATGTGGGCCGCTCGCCCGCACCGTAGAAGATGTTTTTCCGCATGCGCAGGACGGACAGCTCATCGAACGCCGTTTGATCCGTTGTTTGCCAAGAGCACGGAGCTACAGCTCCGTCCGCTCACAGGACGAACCGGTCTTCCCCGAAGGCGCAACACCTCATTCCGCGACATTCCCATTTTTTCTTCCCCCCTGCTCTTGACATATTTCAATTCATGTTGAACTATTCCCCCATGGAAAGCAAAAGTGCCAGCAAAATCTTTGAAGCCCTCTCGTCGGACGTGCGTCTCGACGTGTTCCGGCTTCTTGTAAAAAACGCGCCCGACGGTCTCGTGGCCGGCGACATTTCGCGGCTTCTGGACATTCCCGCCACCAACCTGTCCTTCCATCTCAAGGCGCTGGTGCAGAGCGGGCTCGTCACCGTGGAACGCGAAGGCCGCTACATGCGCTACAAGGCATCCATCCCGCTCATGCTGGACATCATTGCCTACCTCACTTCGGAATGCTGTTCCGACAATCCGGAGTGCTGCCGCAAGTTCCGCAGGGAAAGTCACATCGATCCCTGCTTTCTGCCCGAACGCTGAGGGTCCGCCCTTCTTTCGCGCAGTATATTTCAACAGTTCAACAACTATCATTTTAAAGGAGCTTTTTCCATGCGCATGACAGACGGCCGCGAGCCTGAACGCGGCACGGACGACAAGGAAGAAAAACGCTGGCTTCTGCGCTACGGCGCGACGATCGTCGTGCTGGCGGCGCTGTGGTGGACGGCCTATTCCTGCATTCAGGGCGCGGCGGCATGGGTCGTGTACGATGCTCTCGGCCTTGCGCGCAAGTCGCACCTCGGCGCGTCGCTGGAGTTCTTCCTTTACGACACGGTGAAGATTCTGCTTCTGCTTATCGCGCTCATCTATGTGATTTCCTGGCTGCGCGCCGCCCTCAACGCCGAGCGCGTGCGCGACTTTCTGGCGGGAAAGAAGCGCGGCATAGGCTACGCGCTCGGCGCCATGTTCGGCGCCGTCACGCCGTTCTGCTCCTGCTCCAGCGTGCCGCTCTTTCTCGGCTTCACCACGGCGGGCATTCCCATAGGCATCACCATGTCGTTTCTCATCACCTCGCCCATCATCAATGAGATCGCCGTGGTGCTGCTCTGGGGACTGCTCGGCTGGAAATTCACCGTGGTGTACGTGGCCGCAGGCCTTGCCGCGGGCATGATCGGAGGGCTCTTCATGGATTCCATCCGGGCCGGGCGCTGGCTCCAGCCCTTCGTGCTCGACGCCATGAAAACGCCCGTCATTCCCCTTTCGGGCGGAAGAAAGCGGCTGACCGTGCGTGCGCGGCATACGTTCGCCCTCAGAGAAATGATCTCCATCTTCCGCCGCGTCTGGAAATGGGTCATCGTGGGCGTGGCGCTCGGCGCTGCCCTGCACGGCCTCGTGCCCGCCAACTGGTTCGCCGAAAACCTCGGCGCGGGCGAGTGGTGGACCGTGCCCGCCGCCGTCATCGTGGGCATTCCCCTCTACTCCAACGTCACCGGCATCGTGCCCGTCATGGAAGGCCTCCTCACCAAGGGCATGCCCATAGGCACCACCATGGCCTTCTGCATGTCCGCCGTGGCCGCCAGCATCCCCGAAGTCGTCATGCTCAGACAGATCATGACCGCAAAACTCCAGGCCGCCTTCATCGGCTACCTGTGGGTGGTCTTCACCCTCACCGGCTGGCTCCTCAACGCGCTGTTCTAAGAGAGAGTTTGCGGGGGAAGGGGAGCCCCTTTTGAAAAAGGGGCTCCCCTTCCCCCGCGCCCCCCATCCCCTTCCCCAAAACTTTTCATTTCTGCCGTCAGGCTTCGCCTGCCGTCAGTCGAAGCGCAACTACCGAGCAAAATTTCGGAGAAAGTCGATCAATGAGGCACTGAGAAACGTGCAAAGAAGCCTCGAAACTTTCCCCGGCACTCCCTGAATCCCCGTTCCTCCCTGCCGCGTCTTTTGCGGACGCGACTACAAACTCCCAATGAAGAGGTTGCCATGATCATCAAAGTCTTCGGCCCCGGCTGCTCCAAGTGCAAGGAAACTGAACACATCGTCCGCGAGGCCGTGGAAGCCTCCGGCATGACCGTCACCGTGGAAAAGGTGACCGACCTGCGCGACATGATGGCCGCAGGCGTTCTTTCCACCCCCGCCGTCTCCATCAACGGCTCTCTCGTCTGCTCCGGCCGTGTGCCTTCCAAGGAAGAGGTCGTCTCCTGGATCATGACCGCAGCGGAAAAGGCATAACTGTTCCGCGGGGAAAGACGAACCGGTTCCGCCTTTCCCCGCCGGGCAGGAAAAGTCCGCGCCGAAGCGACGCAAATCTCCGCCCCTGTCCCGACACTTCGGCTCTCGCCACGCGTCCGCCTCCGCTTCCGGCAGTTTCTGAAAACGCAGTTTTTCCGAAAGGCTGCCGCCTCTCCGACCGGCAATGTCGTCCGGCACTAAGCGGCAAGGCTGCGCCGTCCGGCAGAGGCATTCCTCCCGTTCAGCACAGAGCACCGCATGAAAAAACGCATTCTCTTTCTCTGTACCGGCAACAGCTGCCGCAGTCAGATGGCCGAAGCTCTCGCCCGTCTTCTTCTGCCCTCGCTCGAAGCCTTTTCCGCCGGCTCCGCCCCGGCGCAGTGCATTGATCCGCTGGCCCGGGAAGTCATGGCGGAACTGGGAGCGGATCTTTCCCGACAAAAGCCGAAGGGCATCGACGATCTGCCCGCCGCGGACTTCGACCTGATCGTCACGCTCTGCGGCAACGCCCGGGAAAGCTGTCCCGTTTTTCCCGGAGGAGGCATGATCGTTCACCGGGGCTTCGACGATCCTCCTGCGCTGACCGGAAAAGTCGGCAGCCGTGAGGAAGAGCTGACGGTCTACCGCAGGGTACGCGACGAAATCGCCCTTTTTCTCCGCTCATTTCCCGACAATTTTCCCTTTCTTTTCCGCTGATCTTCAACGCTTCGGCAGGACTTCCCATGGTCAGACGCCTTTTTCTCTCCGTTTTTTCCGTTTTTCTGCTGTACTCTTCCCCCGCCTGCGCCGGGGAGGTTCCCGTGCCCGGCAGGGTCACCATGGTCGACATCGGAGCAGGCACCTGCATTCCCTGCAAAATGATGGCTCCCGTGATTGAAAAGGTGAAGGGACTTTACGAAGGCCGGGCTGAAATCGTCTTCATCGACATGCGGAAGGATCGCGAAGCGCCCGAGAAATTCGGCATCAGCGCCATTCCCACGCAGATATTCCATGACGGCAGCGGAAGGGAGCGTTCCAGACACGTCGGCTTCCTGGATGAAGCGGGCATACGGAAGATCCTGGACACCCTGCTTTCGGAAGCCGACGGCGCTTCCGCGCGCTGACGCTCGGCAGGAACGGTTCTTGCGATGTTCAACGACTTTCTCCTTACCATCAACATGTGGATGGCCGACTCACTCGGCTACGCACTCGTCGGCTGCTTTCTCTGGGGCGTGGTGAGCGTGCTGTTCAGCCCTTGTCACCTGGCGTCGATTCCCCTCATGACCGGGTACGTGGCCGGGCAGGAACGCCCTCTCTCAGGAATGGAAGCCGGAACCTACGCCGTCGTGTTCAGCGCGGGACTGTTTCTGTCCATCGCCGTCGTGGGGCTTGCCTGTTCCATGCTCGGGCGCATGCTGGGCGACGTGCCCCCGCTGTGGGGCCTGCCTGTGGGCGCGCTGCTCGTGTGGCTCGGCCTCGACCTCATGGGCGTGACGGCATGCCGCCTTCCGGGCAAGGGCCTCGGGCGCTTCTCCCTGCGCGGCTACCGGGGAGCGTTCGTGCTCGGAGGCACCTACGGCATACTTTCCGGCGCATGCACCTTCGGCTTCATCGCGCCCATTCTCGCCATCATCACCATGCAGCAGCGCGTGGCCGAAGGACTCATGCTCATTGTCGTCTTTGCCGCCGGGCACTGCCTGCCCATCGCCCTCGCGGGGAGTTCCGTGGCGCTCTGTCAGCGCCTCGTGGAATCGAGAGGCATGCGTACCGCCTCCGCATGGGGACGCCGTGCCGCCGGACTTCTCGTTGTGGCCGTGGGCCTCTACTTTCTTGCAACGGCGGTGACGGGCATGCCGGGAATGAACTGACGCCGCCTTGCATGCCGCCGGGGCGAGAACGCCTCCCGTGCAGGGGCAGGACGTCTGCCCGGGCCCGCCCTCGCCCATAGCTTCGGGCATAATCTTCCCGTTCACCCTGTCCTGCCGATCCGGCGAAGCCGGGAGGCAGAAACAGGGGGGCGCGGGGGGGAATTATTTCCCCCGCATGCCTTTCCTGCCTTTAAAAAAGTCGCCCCGCTCTTCGGGCTTCCTGTCAGGAGCAGGAGCCTTGGGAGCGGGGCTTGTTTCAAGGATGGCCACAGCCGCCCGCGTGGTGAGCGTCGGCCGGGCGGACGCGCCTAGCGACGGTAGTCACGCAGGAACGCGGCCAGCTTGTCCACCGCTTCTTCCAGAATGGAGATGCGCGGCAGATAGACGATACGGAAGTGGTCGGGCTTTTTCCAGTTGAAGCCTGAGCCGGGCACGAAGAGAATGCGCGTCTGGCGCAGGCAGTCCAGGGCGAACTGGGTATCGTCAACAATATTGTATCGTTCGGTGTCGATTTTGGGGAAGATGTAGAAGGCGGCCTTGGGCTTTTTGGCGGAGATGCCGGGCACGCTGTTGAGGGCCTCATAGATGAAGTTTCTCTGTTCGTAGATGCGGCCGCCGGGCACGATGTACTCGTTGACGCTCTGATAGCCGCCGAGGGCGGTCTGAATGATGGACTGTCCGGGCACGTTAGAGCACAGGCGCATGTTGGAGAGCATGTTGATGCCCGCGATGTAGTCGGCAGCCACGCTCTTGTTGCCGCTCAGGATCATCCAGCCCACGCGGAAGCCGCAGACCATGTGCGACTTGGAAAGGCCGCTGAAGGTCACGCAGAAGAGGTCGGGGGCGAGGGAGGCGATGGACACGTGCTTTTCGCCGTCCATGACGAGGCGGTCGTAGATTTCATCGGAAAAGATGATGAGCTCGTGGCGTCTGGCGATCTCCACGATGCGTTCGAGCACCTCCACGGGATAGAGCGCGCCGGTGGGGTTGTTGGGATTGATGATGACGAGGGCTTTGGTTCTGTCGGTGATCTTGCTTTCCATGTCGTCAAGATCGGGATACCAGTCGGATTCCTCGTCGCAGATGTAGTGAACGGCCTTGCCGCCGGCGAGGTTGGCGCAGGCGGTCCAGAGGGGATAGTCGGGCGAGGGAATGAGAATTTCGTCGCCGTTGTTGAGCAGGGCCTGCATGGAAAGCTGAATAAGTTCGCTCGCGCCGTTGCCCGTGTAGATATCCTTCATGGTGACGTTGGGGATATTCTTTATCTGGGCATACTGCATGATGGCCTTGCGGGCGGAGAAGATGCCGCGCGATTCGGAATAGCCCTGCGACTGCACGATGGAATCGCGCATGTCGAAAATCACTTCTTCGGGCGCGGAAAAGCCGAACGGGGCGGGGTTGCCGATGTTCAGCTTAAGAATTTTCATGCCGCTTTCTTCCATGCGGGCGGCTTCGTCCACGACAGGTCCGCGCACGTCGTAAAGAACGTTGTCGAGCTTGCTGGATTTTGAAAAAGTTCTCATCGTAGGGCTTTCTCCGGAGTGTTTTTTTTAGCGGCTGTCGTTCATGTGCCGACTGCACAATGCCGTCACAACGATAAACGTAGCACTATTCTCTGCGGACGCAAACAAAAACTCGGGCCTGTCGAAAAAAAATCGCAGGATTCCCCGCCCTTGCCGCCTTCCGGAGCCGGAAAGAGAACGGATGCGCTCCCGTCTCACGCGTATTCGTCGCCTGCGGAGCTCGCCCGGAACGGAAAAACGACGCTTTCCGGCGTTTCGGGCTTTGTTCGGCGTTTCAGGCGTCCTTTTGGACGCGAGCCAATCCGCCCCTCTTCTCCGGCGGACGTCCGCCGGACGCGTTGCCGCGCCCCAAGGGAAAAGCCTCTCATTTCTGTCCTGCTTAAGTTTGGCGCTTGCGTTTTCGTGCCCCCCGGGAAAAAGCCCGCGCAGTTTTTCAAAGCGTCTGCGCCGCAACGAAATGAGGATGTTCCGCGCGTCGCGACCGCATGTGACAGCGCAGCGGCCTCTCTTCCGCTGCGATTTTCCGCCGCAGACCGCCTGAAAAAAGTTTCTTTTTCCGCCGCTCTCTGCAGAAACCTTGTAAAACTCTTTTCCCGTATTGACCGAAATCCGGGAGTTTCGTATCCTGAAGCAAAGAACTGTCACCCTCTAGCGATGAAGGAGAACGTCCATATGCGGTACGTGTATCTGTTCCACGAAGGGAATGCACAGATGAAGAGTCTGCTGGGCGGCAAGGGAGCCAATCTGGCGGAAATGACCAATCTCGGCCTTCCCGTCCCCTACGGCATGACCATTTCCACCGACGCCTGCCGCGACTACTACGCTCACGGCGGAAAGCTGCCCGAAGGACTCGTGAACGAGGTCATGACCGCCCTCGCCAGGGTGGAAGAAAAAGTGGGCAAGCGCTTCGGCGACGAACACGACCCGCTCCTTCTTTCGGTGCGCTCCGGCGCCGTGTTCTCCATGCCCGGCATGATGGACACCATCCTCAACCTCGGCCTGAACAAGGTGACCTTCCCCGCGCTGGCGAGGCTCACGAACAATCAGTGGTTCGCCTGCGACACCTACCGTCGCTTCATTCAGATGTTCTCCGACGTGGTCATGGAAGTTCCCAAGGAAAAGTTCGAGCACATTCTCGCGGAACAGAAGGCCGCGCAGGGCGTCGAACTCGATCAGGAACTTTCCGTCGAATCGCTTGAAACCGTCATCGAACGCTACAAGGAACTCTATCGGCAGGAAGTGGGCGGCGATTTCCCCGAAAACGTGCATGAACAGCTTCTGCTCGCCATCGAGGCGGTGTTCCGCTCCTGGAACAATCACCGCGCCATCGTGTACCGCACCATCAACAAGATAGATCACAACCTCGGCACCGCCGTGAACATTCAGTCCATGGTGTTCGGCAACATGGGCGACAATTCCGGCAGCGGCGTGGCCTTCACCCGCAACCCCTCCACCGGCGAAAAGAAGCTCTACGGCGAATATCTGTTCAACGCCCAGGGCGAAGACGTGGTGGCCGGCGTGCGCACACCCAAGCCCATCGCCCGCCTTGCCGACGAAATGCCGGAAATCTACAATCAGTTCAGCAGCATCGCCGAAACCCTCGAAAAGCACTATCGCGACATGCAGGACATCGAGCTCACCATCGAACGCGGCAAGCTCTTCATCCTGCAGACCAGAAACGGCAAGCGCACCGCGCAGGCCGCCCTCAGAATCGCCTGCGAAATGGTGGACGAAGGCCTCATCGACAAGAAGGAAGCCATTCTCCGCATTGATCCCGAACACCTCGCCAACGTGCTCCACCGGCAGATCGACAGCTCGGCGAATCCGCACGTGCTGGCCACGGGTCTGGCCGCCTCGCCGGGTGCGGCGTTCGGTTCGGTGGTGTTCGACGCCAACGAGGCCGAACATCTCGGCCGCATGGGCGCCAAGGTGATACTCGTGCGCGTGGAAACCACTCCCGACGACATTCACGGCATCGTGCAGGCGCAGGGCATTCTCACGAGCCGCGGCGGCATGACCAGCCATGCGGCCGTGGTCACGCGCGGCATGGGCAAGCCGTGCGTGTGCGGCTGCGAAGCCGTCACCGTGGATTACGACGATCAGCAGTTCACCGTGGGCGACACCGTGGTGAAGAAGGGCGACCTCATCTCCATCGACGGCACCACCGGACGCGTCATTCTCGGAGCCGTACCCCTCAAGGATCCGGAACTCTCCCACGAGTACCAGACCATCCTGGGCTGGGCCGACGAGGTGCGCGATCTTCAGGTGCGCGCCAACGCCGATACCCCGGAAGACGCCGAAAAGTCCCGCCGCTTCGGCGCGGAAGGCATAGGACTCACCCGCACGGAACACATGTTCATGGCGCAGGAACGCCTGCCCTACGTGCAGAAGATGATCCTTGCCGAAACCACCGAAGAACGCACCGCCGCGCTCCTTCCCCTCCAGATCATGCAGGAAAACGACTTCTACGGCATTCTGAAGGCCATGAACGGCCTGCCCGTGTGCATCCGCCTGCTCGATCCGCCGCTGCACGAATTCCTGCCCAGCCTCGACAAGCTGCTCGTGGAAACCACCGAACTGCGCGTGCGCGGCGACAACCCCGACCTGCTCGCCGAAAAGGAACGCATCCTCGCCCAGGTCGAAAAGCTGCATGAAGTCAATCCCATGCTCGGCCACCGCGGCTGCCGCCTCGGCATCACCTACCCCGAAGTCTATGAAATGCAGATGTACGCCATCTTCAACGCGGCCTCCAGACTCGCGCGCGACGGCTACACCCCCCTGCCGGAAATCGAAATCCCGCTCACCATCAGCCTCGCCGAAATGGCCATGCTCAAGGAACGCTGCGACCGCATCGCCAAGGAATGCATGGAACTGCACAAGGTCGAATTCCCCTACCTGTGCGGCAGCATGATAGAACTGCCCCGGGCCGCCCTGCTCGCCGGAGAAATCGCCGAGGCCGCGGAATTCTTCAGCTTCGGCACCAACGACCTTACCCAGACCTGCTTCGGCTTCAGCCGCGACGACGCCGAAGGCAAGTTCCTCCCCGTGTACATCAACCAGCATATCCTCAAGGACAACCCCTTCGCCGTCCTCGACCGCAAGGGCGTGGGCAGACTCATGGAAATCGCCATCGACGAAGGCCGTAAGACCAGACCCGGCCTCATGATCGGCATCTGCGGCGAACACGGCGGCGACCCGAGCTCCGTCGAATTCTGCCACCAGGCAGGCCTCGACCTCGTCAGCTGCTCCCCCTACCGCATACCCATCGCCCGCCTCGCCGCCGCCCAGGCCGCCCTCAAGTTCCCCAGGAACAAGGAATAACCCCTGAATAGTCACTGCCAACGGAGGCCGCCCCAGAGGTCGCAGAGGAACCCTCGGGCGGCCTCAACACGTTCAGGAAAAAGGCAGGAAAGGCATGCGGGGGAAATAATTCCCCCCGCGCCCCCCTGGTTCCGCCTCAGGCTTCGCCCTCGGCGGGCGGGAGTGCAGGGGCAGGGCGAGTTGCCGAAAATGGCGGGATGGCGGAAAGGCTGGGACTGCGGGGAGCGGGTGTGCCTGGCGAACGCTGTTCGGGCTGCGGGCTCAGTGCAGGTGTGTCCTGTCGGACCCACCTGCGGTGGCCGACTCCTGTCCGACAACAGTCGGACAGTCGTGTCAAAGGACGGGATTTCCAGATAGTTGGGGAGAACACCGAGGAGCAATAGAGACTTCATCAATCATGATGAAGCTGCGATGGTGATGGAAAAACACCAATGAAGGAACGCGTTTTGCGTCTCTGCCGGAAATGGAAATCCGCCCCCGCGTTCAATTAATCCTCCCCCTGTTCTCCCCCCCATAAAAATTAAAAAGTTTTGAAAGGAGAGATGGGGGCGCGGGGGAAGAGAGGGAAAATTTTTCAAAATTTTCCCTCTCTTCCCCCGCATTCCTCCCTTCCCTCCCCCCTTTCTGCCTTCTTCTTTACTTCGGTTTTAGCGGCTGGTATTCTTGCCGGGGCTGAGGGGGCGGCGGCGCTCTCTTTTTTTTGAAGACTGCAAACGTTTGGGAGCGACCATGCTGCTTTCCTCCATTGTGAAGGGGTACAGGAAGATCAGGGTACTTTGTATCGGCGATGTGATGCTCGATCATTTTCTTTACGGGAAGGTTGAGCGTATTTCGCCGGAAGCGCCTGTACCCGTTTTCAATTTTCAGAGCGAGAAGAAGATGCTCGGCGGAGCGGGCAACGTGGTGGCCAATCTGCACAGTCTGGGCTGCTCGGCGGACATCATCTGCTTCATCGGCGACGACGAGGCGGGGCGGCAGGTGCATGCGCTTTTGGAGCAGGTATGCGATCATGTGGCCGCGCTGGTGATTCCCGGATTTCCCACCATTGAAAAAACGCGCGTGATTGCGGGCAACAATCATCTGCTGCGCATTGACAACGAGCGTCGTTTCCAGTGCGACGACGAGATTCTCGGCTCGAAGCTTGAAGAGCGCGTGCGGGAAGCGGACATCGTGCTGCTTTCCGACTATGCCAAGGGGCTGCTTTCCCCGGAGCGTTGTCAGCGTGTGGTGAAGGCGTGTGTGGAAGCGCAAAAGTCCGTCATTGTTGATCCCAAGGGCGACGATTACTCAAAGTACGCCGGGGCCACGGTGGTGAAGCCCAATCTTAAGGAATTCAATCAGGCCACGGGCCTGAGCTGTCATCCCTCCGAGCCGGATTTTCAGGACAGGCTGCGCGAAGGGGCGACCCGGCTTTTTGAGCGCTACGGCATACGGAATCTGCTGGTCACGCTGAGCGAATACGGCATGGCCTTCGTTTCGGCGGAGCATCCCGACGACGTGTTCCGTATTCCCACCGAGGCGCGGGAAGTGTTCGACGTTTCGGGCGCGGGCGACACGTCGCTCGCAACGTTCGGGGCGTCGCTGGCGGCCGGAGCCGACATTCAGGACGCCATGAAGCTGGCCAACATTGCGTCCGGGGTGGCGGTAGGCAAGCTCGGCACCTCCTGCGTGACCGCGCAGGAAATTCTCGACGCGCTTTCGCGGCGGCGCTCTTCAACGGGGCTCGGCTGGAAGCAGAAGAACAAGATCGTGAGTCGGCGCGAGGCCGCGGCCATTGCGGCGCAGTGTCGCGAACAGGGCAAAAAGGTGGGCTTCACCAACGGCTGTTTCGATCTGCTGCATCAGGGGCATCTGCATTCTCTCATGCAGGCGCGCTCGCAGTGCGACGTGCTCATGGTGGGCCTGAACACCGATGCCTCGATCAAGCGGCTCAAGGGGCCGGAACGTCCGATTCAGGACGAAAAGACCCGCGCCCTGCTGCTCGCCTCACTGGAATTTGTGGATTTCGTCATCATGTTCGACGACGACACCGCCCTGCCCCTTGTGGACGCCATTCGTCCCGACGTCATTCTCAAGGAAGGCTACACCATCGACCGCTGGCCCGAGGCGCAGCTTGTGGAAAGCTACGGCGGCAAGGCCGTCACGCTCTCGCGGCTCGACGGCTACTCCACCACGCAGACCATTGCGCGGATGAAGGGCTGAGACGCCTGAAATCACGGAGCCGGACGCGAAATGCGTCCGGCTTTTTTGTTGATGCAGGGCGTTTGCCGCCTGCGGGAGCGCAGAACCTCAGAACGGCCCGGCCATGCGCACCGACGTATTGATGAGACGGGTGCGACGCAGGGAAAATTCCCTCTGCCAGTAAGCGTCGGGCAGAAAATCCGGCGACGCGTTGCGCCGCACGGCCTCGGCCGTGGACAGATGCTCAAACAGCTCCACCGCGCTGCGGAAGGTCTGCCGTTCCGAGCTTTCAAACTCCAGTCTCGGCCGATCCAGAACATATTCCTCACCGCTCCGGGCAAAGGCCCGAAAATCTTCATCGACAAGCAGCAGCGCGGCAGCCGCGGAAGCGCGCGTCTGAAGCGCCGCCGAGCCAGACACCCGCGCAAGTTCGCGGAAGAAGCCCGGAACCTCGTCCAGCGTCCGCCACTGCCGCGACGAGAGCATCATCGGGCGCAGGCTGCCCGTCATCACGGGATCCACGCCGTTCCACCACAGGCGGCAGAACGGAAACGCCGCGGCAAAGCTCTTCATCACGCTGCGGGCCTGTTCCGGGGTCATCTGCCCGCAGGGCAGCGGCATGGAAAACACGCCGTCCGGCGTCAGATGCGCGGCCGCGTTCCGGAAAAATTCCACCGTGTAGAACACCGCCCCGCGGTAGCCGAAATACGGCGGCGTGGGCTCCGCAAGAATGAGATCCCAGCGCTCGGCGCTCTGACGCAGGAATCGAAAGGCGTCCTCAAAGTGAAAACGCACCCGCGCGTCGTCCTGCCAGCGGGCGTTGTCGTGAAAATATTTCAGGGCGAGCTCGACGTTTTCCCGGGAAATGTCCACCATGTCGAAGCGCTTCGCCTGCGGCAGCATGCCTGCCGCCACGGTGGAAAGTCCGCCGCCGAAGCACAGCGAAAGCACGCGCTGCGGCGCGCTCTCCGCGGCAAGCAGCGGCACGAAGCCTTCCGTGCGGAAGCTCGCCGAACGGTCGCGGCTGATGATAACGCGGCCGGAAAACAGAAAGCGCTCTCCGCCCGGCAGTTCCGCCGCCCAAGAATCGCCGTAACGCCCTTCACGAACGTCGAGAACGCGCGCCATGGACGCCCACGGCCCGAGATCCTCCCGAAGCTTGGCTTCCAGCGCGGCGCGCGCCAGATCGGGCGAAAACACGCCGCACGTCACGCACAGAAGCGCCGCCGCCGTTCCCGCCGCACAGGCGCAGATGCCGCCCCGGCGCGACATCCAGAGTCCGCACGCTGCGGCAAGATACGCGGCAAAGAACGCCCCGAGCAGGCTCAGCGACACGGTGATTCCCAGCCGGGGAAACAGCGCCGCGGGGAAAATCAGCGCGCCGGCCACGGAGCCCAGCGTATTGCACGCCAGAAGACGGCCCGTATTGCGCGAAATCAGGCGGCGTCGGCTCAGCGACGCAAAAAAGGCGGGCATGCTCACGCTGAAGAAAAACGCGGGAAGCCCCGCAAACAGCAGAAGGAAGAGGAGCTGCGGCCCGGGCGTCACATCGAGGCGGACGACGTCGGCATAGCGGCGCAGCATGACTGTTGTTCCGAGCGCGGCGAGCACTGCGGCCGCAGCCGTGGCGGAGGCGAACAGCGGCAGAGCTCTTCTGCGTCGAAGCAGGGTTCCGAAGGCGAGATCGCCCGCGCCGGAAGCAAAAATGATCGCCGCCGTCACGCCGGAATACAGCAGCGACGTGTCGCGGAAAAACAGGCCCAGCCAGCGCAGCGCGCACGCCTCCCAGCCCATGAACACCAGCCCGGAAAGAAAGGCCGCCGCATACAGCATGCGCGGCGCGCCCGCCTCCTGCGCCCGCTCCGGAACTTCCACGGCAAACGGACGCCGCGCAAACGCGAGCACGACCGCGCCGAGGGCCAGATTGCACGCCGCCGTCACGCCGTGCGTGAGGGCCACCCCGAAAAAGCGGATGCCGAGCGCTCCCGCAAGGAGCGATCCCGCGCACGCGCCGAGCGTGTTCACGCCGTACATCCACGCGAGCCCGTGCCCCTCCCCCGAGCGCGTGGCAAAGCAGGGAGCCAGCACGGGCAGCACGCAGCCCATGGGCAGCGAGGCAAGCAGCATGAGCAGCGCCGCCCCCGCATGGGCGAGAGCGGGCGAACGCAGCGCGTCCAGCGCGTCATGAGCAGGCGGCACCAGAAACGCCAGCGCGGAAATCAGCACTTCCAGCAGACCGTACAGCCGCAGCGGCGGCACGCCGCCTTCCGCCAGTCTGCCGCCCAGACGGCTTCCCAGCGCCAGCCCGAGAAAGAACATGGACGTCACAAACGACACCGAAAGCAGCGTCGAGCCCAGCGTGAGGCTGAACAGCCGTATCCACACCATCTGATAAATCAGACTGCAGCAGCCCGAGCAGAAGCAGAAAAACAGAACGGCGATCCGGCGTCCGTCCATGCGCGCCTCGTTCATAACTCTCTCCGAAATGCGGCGCCGGAAGGAGAGCGCCCCGAAGGACGCTCCCCTTCACGGCTTGCCGCCGCGCGTCAATACCGCTTGAAGGTGGTGAACTCCTCGCCGGACATGTCCACTTCGTGGTCGCCCTTGATGGAGTCGTCGTAGATGAAGGGATCTTCGTATTCCACGGGCGTTTCCCTGGGAGCCTGCACCTGCTTGATGTAGCTGTAGGGATAACGATAGGCGCGATACACCGAATTGGTGGGACGGGCCTTCTTGTCGGCTCTCTGGAGCTCTTCGGCCACAAAGCCGCTCACCATGCCGTACCACATGTAGGGAGTCACGTATTCCCACACGGTTTCGAGTTCGGGAGTCACTTCAAAAATGCGGCCGCCGTCGCCTTCGCAGATGAGCGTGTTGCCGTTGGGCAGGCGCTGCGCGGAACTGATGGTGGCGCTGAAGAAGTAATGCGAAAGCGAATGCGTGGGACCGTAGCCGAGCGCCTGGCCGGAATATTCCCATACCTTCTTGCCGGTGACGGGATCGAATTCAATGACTTCGGAATACGGCAGACCGTTGTTGAACACCATGATGTTGCCCTCGCCGGGAACGCCGCGGGGAATCATGTGCGCGTGATGGATCATGCCGCCGGCAAACAGTCCGCGATAGCCGCCTTCCTCCAGCTTCATGCCGAGGTGACGGAGCGGATCGTCCTTGCCGTAGTTCGGGCCCACCTGCCACACGGGCTTGCCGGTCTTGTGATCGAGAATGTAGATCACCGACTGGCCGTCGTCGCAGATGATGTTCTCGGGATGAAAACGCTGATCGCCCGCGTCATACCACTTGTTCGGGCCGAGCCAGGAGGCCGCGTTCTGGAAGTTCGCTATGCCCTTCATGTCGGCGGCGTGATCCATGTAGTTCCATGACCACACGGTGTTTCCGTCCTTGTCCACGATGACGAGCGCGGCGCTGTCCTGCCCGTTCACTTCCTTGTGGCACTGAATGAGGGTGCGTCCGCCTTCCTTGGGCATGGACGTGGGCGTGTAGTACACGGCCATGCCCTCGCGCTGAAGATCATGATGCTGCTGCGCGCTCCACATGGTCTTCTGACCCCTGGCCTTCAAATCGGGCGTCGCCTCGATTTCCACGCCCTTGTCCCATTCCCACACGATCTTGTCGTCCCAGGTCTTTTCCACCACGGCGGATCCCTCAAGAAGACGGCCCGTCCACTTGTCGGGATCGTAGAGCACCTTTTCGGCAAGAAGATTGCCGTTCGGCAGAAGCTGGGCGGGCTGCCCTTCCACGCGCATCCACTTGTTGACCACGTTGCCGTTCATGTCGATGAGCGGCAGACCGTGCGGCGTGGCGCGCAGCACGCAAAGAAGCGTGTAGCCGTTGTAGGCCTTCTCAGGATTGTAAATGGTCACGCCGGTGGGAAACACCGTGGGCGCGGCCGCGGCCGTTCCGGCCACGCCCAGCGCGAGCGTCAGCGCAAGCGCGCAGCTCTTCAGTCTGTTCATACTCTCCTACCTTTCGTCATCGGGGCGCTCTGTCCCGGAACGCCGCCGTTGTTCCTGCATGGGGACATCCATTCCTGTGCAAGAGACATGCCAGTTCGTGATATTTTTCATAATTTCAGCGCCATAGCCATATCTGCGCCTTTCGCTTCAAAATTTTTTGTTGAAATATCAAGAATCAGCATGATAGTTCAAGTCATTCCATGAAATATCGATATTCAGAAGTCACAGGAGGCGGCATGAACGTCGACGGCTTTTCTCCCGAATTCTTTCTCCACGCCACCGGCATCATCTGCGGTTCCACGGACATGCACCGCATGCTGCACGATCTGCTTGCCTATCTGTCCGGATGTCTGCCTCTGGACGCCCTGGCCCTCAGCCGCTTTGAAGAAGACAAATCCGCCGTGCACCGCTTTGCGCTCTGCCACAGAAACGGCGCGGAAGAAGGCGAATCGCTGGAAAAAATTCCCGACGGCGCGCTGCAGTTCGCCTGCGAAGTCATCCATTCCGGCAAGCGCTGCGTGCTCACCGAATCCGCCGCCGACAATCCCGTGCGCTCCCACATGCACGACTGCGGCCGTTCCCGCTTTCAGTCGGCCGTGGTGCTGCATCTGCATCGGGAGGGGCGCTACTGCGGCTCCGTGGACATGTTTTCCGAGCAGGCTCGGGCCTTTTCGGAACACGACGCCCGGGTGCTGGAACAGCTGTCCACGCCGTTCACGCTTTTTCTGACCCGCTACCTCGACGAACGCTCCGGCAGGCTCCGCGACGCGGTCAGGGAAACGCCGCCCTTTCCCATGGTGGGCGCAAGCGCAGCCTTCCGCCGGGTCTGCGAAATGGCGCGCGACGTGGCTCCCACCGTCACGCCGGTGCTCATCACCGGGGAAACCGGAACCGGAAAGGAAGTGATGGCCGATTACATCCGTCATCTTTCCGACCGCGCAAACGCCCCCTACATCAAGGTGAACTGCGCGGCCATTCCCCCCGATCTTCTGGAAAACGAATTCTTCGGACACGAGGCCAACGCCTTCACGGGCGCAGGTCGCCTGCAGAAGGGGCGCTTTGAACGCGCAGGCGGCGGCACGCTCTTTCTCGACGAAATAGGCGAACTTACGCCGGGAGCGCAGGCCAAGCTGCTGCGCGTGCTGGAATACAAGGACATGGAACGCCTCGGCGGCAGCGACAGCATTCATCTCGACATCCGCATTCTTGCGGCCACGAACCGCGATCTGGCCGAGCGGGTGCGCGAGGGACAGTTCCGCAGGGACTTGTACTATCGCCTCAATGTGTTTCCGCTGCACCTGCCGCCGCTGCGGGAACGTCGGCAGGACATTCCGGCGCTGGTGCGCTTTCTTTTGCGGAAAAAGAAGAACGAGCTGGGGCTCGCCCTCATGCCGGAACCCTCGGCGGACGATCTGCGCGAGCTTGCGGGCCGAGAGTGGCCGGGCAACATCCGCGAGCTTTCCAATCTGGTGGAACGGGCGCTCATTCTGGCCCAGCGCACGGGAGAGCTGCACTTTGCCCCGGAAGAAGACGCGCCGTGCGAAACGCCGCTTCCGTGCCGTACTGCGCCGACGAAATCGGCCCCCTCTGCGCTCTTCCCCGCAGACGCCCCCGTGATTCCGCTCCGGGACATGGAAAAGGCCTATATTCTTCATGCGCTCCGCAGGGCAAACGGCAAGCTCACGGGCAAGAACAGCGCCGCCGAGATGCTGGACATCAACGGCGGCACGCTGCGCAGCCGCATGGTCAGGCTCGGCCTGGATCCGAAAAAGCGCGCGGACTGAGCTCCGCCCACCCCCGCATGTGCCGACGCGCGTTGCAGGCGCAAGCGAGACGGCGCGCTTCGCCGTGCGCTCCCCCGGACGCCCGCGCTCCGCATCACGCACGTTCGGAGAGGCCCGGCACTCTGTACTTTTATGCACAAGTGTACCAACTTGCCCGAAATGGCTGCGGCGCAGCGGCTTCCTCTCTTGCTGGCGCGGCCTGTTGCGCTGCACTTCTGCTAAGTCGCGTGAAAAATTTGTTCTTTTACAGTAAAAAGCCCTCTGAAAAAAAATGTCTCCCCGTGTTTGACAATTTTTGAAAACCTATTAGTCTGAAAAAAATCGTCTTCCCGGATCGTCTTCTCCTCCGCTTCGCGCGGAACATCGGAGACCGTCCGTCCGCACCCGCGGCAACGGACGCATCCGACTTTCGGAGGGGCGTTGTTATCTCCTTTTCGGGAGGTAAGTCATCCCGGGCAGATGTCCGCCGGTTTTTTCTCTCTCCTTGTACGGTACAGGGCCAGAATCCGCGCGGCAACGTTTTTCCCCTGTCCCGCCATGGATCGGCTGCTGCTCACTCTGACCATCATTTTCGTCAGCCTCATTGCCGGATACGCCTTCCGGCAGTGGGTGAGCTCCGGCTCGTCCCCGATGAGCGAGACCGCCTTCTCCGCCCTGCGCCTTCTCATGCAGAAGGTGTCCATGTTCGGGCTCATTCCCCTCTCCGCCATGCTCTCCCTGTGGGGCCTGCCTTCTCCCGATCCGCGCCTGCTCTGTCTGCCCGCCCTCGGGCTGGCCGCCTGGGTCTCGGGCGGCGCGCTCGCCCTGCTCTTCTCCCGCGCCATGCGCCTCGACAGGCCCCGCACCGGCAGCATGTACTGCTGCGGCACCTTCACCAACATCGGCGCCGTGGGCTCGCTCGTGGCCGTCATGCAGTTCGGCGAGCAGGCCATCGCCATGGCCTCCCTCTACCGCCTCTGCGAGGAAATGTTCTACTTCGGCGTGGCCGTGCCCGTGTCCCGCAGCTTCGGCTCCGATTCCGGCAGCACGCGCTCCCGCCGCTTCCGTCTCGATCCCGTGCTGATCGCCATCGTGACCGCCCTCGCCCTCGGCCTCTTCCTCAATCTCGCCGGGGTGCGTCGTCCCGCGGCGCTCGGCACGGTGTCCACCGCGGCCATGATCGCCGCCACCGTGGGCTTCCTTCTCTCCATAGGCATGGGACTGCGTCTTTCGCGCATGAGCATGTATGTGCGCGAATCCGCCGTCATATCTCTCATCAAATTTGCGTTCGTGCCCGTCATCGTCACCTCGCTGGCCGCCCTGGCCGGTCTCGGCGACGTGGACGGCGGCATTCCCCTCAAGGTGACCGCCATCCTTTCCGCCATGCCCGTGGCCATGAACGCGCTCATTCCTCCGTCGCTGTTCCGTCTGGACCTCGACCTGGCCAATGCCTGCTGGGTGTTCACCACGCTCGAACTCGTGCTGGTGCTGCCCATCCTCATTATTATCCTGCCGCTGCTGTAGGCGGCTCAACCGTACTTCCGCCCCAGTACCCGGGCGGGAGTACTCTCCCTGCTTACGGGTGCAACGTGACTTCGCGTCACCGAGAATATATCCTGAGGAGGATTTTATGAATCGTCTGTTCCGTACCGCCCTCATGGCCGCCGTGTGCGTGGGTCTGCTCTCCGCTCCGGCCTTCGCCGCCTACAAAAAGGAATACAAGCTGAGCGTGGTGCCCGCCGCCACCTCCGGCTGGGGCCTTTCCGCAACCTACTTCGCCGATCTCGTCAAGGAGCGCACCAACGGCCGCATCAACATCAAGGTGTACCCCGGCGCTCAGCTCATGGCCGGCAAGCAGACTTCCGAACTGCTGCTCGTGCGCCGCGGCGCCATCGACTTCGCCCTCGCCTCCACCATCAACTGGTCGCCCCAGGTGCAGGAACTCAACCTCACCGCCCTGCCCTTCTTCGTGGCCAACAATCCCGACCGCTACAAGGCCATGGACGCCATTGAAGCCGGCGAGTCCGGCAAGATGCTCGTCGCCGCCGTGGAAAAGACCGGCGTGAAGTTCATCGGCTGGGGCGAAAACGGCTTCCGCGAACTTACCACCAGCAAGGGCCCCATCAATCATCCTTCCGACATGAAGGGCATGAAGCTGCGCGTGTGCGGCACGCCCATCTTCGCCGACATCTTCACCGCTCTCGGCGCGAATCCGCAGGCCATCAACTGGTCCGAGGCCGTGACCGGCTTCCAGCAGGGCATCGTGGACGGTCAGGAAAACCCCACCAACGGCATCAACATCACGCTCCAGATCTGGACCTGGCACAAGTATCACACCGACTGGCACTACATGATCGATCCGCTGCTGCTCACCTCCAACGCCAAGGTGTGGAAGTCCTTCTCCAAGGAAGATCAGGCCATCCTCATGGAATGCGCCAAGGAAATGGAAAAGTACAGCAAGGCTCTCTCCCGCCTCGGCTTCGACGACGGTTCCTCCCTCGCCTTCCTCCAGAGCATAAACAAGGTGCCCGCCGTGACCGATCCCTTCAAGACCATGGAAGAACACGGCATGAACATCGTGAAGTTCACGCCTGAACAGGTCAGGGAATTCTACGACGCCACCAAGAGCGTGCGCGACAAGTGGACCAAGGAAGTCGGCCCCGAACTCGTGAAGGCCGCCGAGGCCGACATGAAGGCCGCTCAGTAAAACAACATGTTCCGGGAGCGGCCGGGCCGCTCCCGTCTTTTCATCATCGGGGATTCTCACTATGTGGAACTTTCTGAACGCACGCTTCGAGGAACTGCTCGGAGCCGTACTGCTGGCCGTGATGGCGTGCATATCGTTCATCAACGTGATCGTGCGCTACTGCACCAATTTTTCGTTTTCCTCGTCGGAAGAGCTCACCGTCAACCTCTTCGTGTGGATAGTGCTGCTGGGAACCTCCCGCGCCTTCCGCGAAGGCGGGAACTTCAGCATGAATCTGCTCTACGACGCCATGCCCCGCCCCCTCAGAAAGCTCCTCTACATTTTCGGCACGCTGTGCAGCATCGCGTTCTTCGCCGCCCTCTGCTGGCAGGGATACATTGAAGTCAAGGACGAAATCGAACTCGAAGTGATTTCCGAATCGCTGGCCATTCCGGTCTGGATCTACACCATCGCCACGCCGCTCTTTTCCGCCCTCATCATCGTGCGCATTCTCCAGAAGCTCTGGGAAGACTTCCGTTCCAGAAACTACTAGTCCCCCGCAAGGACCCTGATCCGCACGTCAAACCGCTTGCTTCAAACGCCTTCCGCGTCTTTGAAGTCTGGAGAATTTTGCATGGATACCTCACTTTTTCACGATCCGGCCTTCTGGCTTCTCGTCACCTTCATCGTTCCGCTCATCTTCCGCGTGCCCATAGCCATCTCTCTCGGCGTTTCCGCCATCTTCGTCGGCTGGTGGTGGGACATGGGCATCGACATGCTCTCCTACAACTTCTTTGCCGGCATCGCCAAGGTGCCGCTGCTCGCCATTCCGTTCTTCATTCTCGCGGGCTTCATCATGGAACGCGCGGGCATCGCGGCCCGCATCGTCATGCTCGTGGAAACCCTCGTCGGCAACATGACCGGCGGCCTCGCCGTCGCCACCGTGGGCGTCGCCACCTTCTGGGGCGCCGTCAGCGGCTCCGGCCCCGCCACCGTGGCCGCCCTCGGCCTCATCCTCATTCCCGCCATGGTCAAGAGCGGCTACGACAAGCCCTTCGCCGCCGCCACCGTGTCCGTCACTTCCGGCCTTGCCATCGTCATTCCGCCGAGCATCGCGTTCATCGTGTACGGCGGCATTGCCGACGTCTCCGTGCCCGCCCTCTTTGCCGCAGGCTTCATTCCCGGCGTGGTGGTCGCCATCTTCCTCATGGCCTCCGTGCTCATCACCTCCAGAAAGAAGGGTTATCGCGGCAAACCGCGCTCCATGCCCGTGTCCAGGGCCCTGCGCGAAGCCTTCTGGGGCGTCATGACCCCGGTCGTCATTCTCGGCGGCATCTACGGCGGCGTGTTCACCCCCACCGAAGCCGCCGCCGTGGCCATCTTCTACGGCCTGTTCGTGGGCGTGTTCATCTACCGCACCATCAACAAGCTCTCCATCCTTGTGGACGTGCTCGTGGAATCCGTGAAGGCCACCGCCGTCATCATGTTCGTGGTCACCTGCGCAGGTCTCTACGCCTGGGTCGCCAGCACCGTGGGACTCGTGGAGCGCGGCGCTTCCGTGCTGCTCTCCCTCTCCGACAACCCCATCGTGCTGCTCCTGCTCATCAACGTGATCCTCTTCATCGCGGGCATGCTGCTCGACGCCATTTCCATCTACTACGTGCTGCTGCCCTTCCTGCTGCCCATCATGGCTCATTTCGGCTGGGATCCCGTGTGGTTCGGCGTCATGATGACCATCAACCTCGCCCTCGGTCAGGTCACGCCGCCCGTGGCCGTGAACCTCTACGTGGGCGCAAAAATCAGCAACCTCACCATGGAAGAAATCACGCCGCCCGTGCTGCCCATGCTCCTTGCGTCCGTGCTGGCCCTCGTGGTCATCGTGCTCTTCCCCGACATCACCCTCTTCCTGCCGCGCCTGCTCGGCATGTAACCATCCCGGCTCCGCATTTCGGGGCCGGAAGCCTTCGGCTCGTCTAAGAAAGAAAAAAGGCCGCCCGGCAACGGACGGCCTCTTTTCATGCCTCAAAGAGGGCTATACCTTTCCCAGAAAATCACGCTGGAAAAAGCCGAAATGCAGGTGATGGAACAGGGAGTCGCGATCGACGCCCCGCACCTCGGCCTTCATGGCGTCCAGCACGGCGGCGTCTTTCCAGTCGTCCACCACGCGGCCGCGCCGGGCAAGATCCTCGGCCACGGACTTCGCATCCCTGAGGCGCGCTGCGGCGGCGTCCAGCGCCTCGTCATCGAGGCAGTCCCGAAGGCTCATGCGGTAGGCGTTCTCATCCAGCAGACGGAGCTTTTCATAAGTTTCCCTGTCGATGAACGACGGCCGGAACAGCTGATTGAAGCCCAGATGCCTGCGCATGACGCCGAGCTGATCCTCATTGAGCGTGCTGCCGTCCACCACCACGGAAAGATGAACTCCCGCGCCGGAAAGCTGCGCCTGAAGCGCCGGATTCCCGGCAATGTTCACCTGCGTCGCGTCGTCGGGAAGATCGGGCATGAAGATGCGCAGAATCCGCTTCTGATCGTCGCTGAGGGCAGATGCGTCCACCATGACCGGCAGAGGTCCGGCATGCGCGGCCTCAAGCGCCTGCCGAAGTTCGTCCCTGCCGGCAATGTCCACCTTCGCCACGCCCACCTTGCGCGCGCCGAAGCTCGCATCGTTGTCGATGCCCGTCACCTTCACCGCGCCGGTTTCGGGATTGATGTCCACAAGATAGTTCTGATAATGACGGTCCGCCTGACCGGAAAGCGCGTCCGCCCATTCCAGCCTGTTCAGCTCGCGCATGAGATTGGCCCGCATGTCGTCGAGCAGGCCTTTCTTTCTGAGTCCGCTCACGACCTGCCCAAGCGTCAGCTTGTTGCCCCGGCCGTCGGGCACGCACGGACGCCCCGTCATGAGGTCGCAGGCCGTGCTGCCCGGAGCCTTCTCCATGAACAGTCCCACGCGCCCGTCGTACACGCCTATGCGGGAGCGGGCCACGGCGTCGCCGCAACCTGCGGCATCGGCGCTGCGGCTGGCCGCCACGTTGATCTGCATGACGCGCGCCCCGGCCCGGTAGCCGAGCCGGTACACGGTGAGATCGGGAAAGCCCTGCCGCGCGGCCGTTTCCGGCTTGAACACCAAAGGCACGTCTTCGCCGTTCTCGCTGCGGTACACGCACAGCGTCACGGTGTTGGCCGCGCCGTGCCCCAGCACTTTGGCGCTCTTCAGCGTGTCGCTGCCGGCCTTCATTTCAAGCTGATCAGTCGGAATGCCCCGCAGCGACGCCTCAAGAAGCGTGGAAATAGCCACGTTGTGCTCGAAGGCCGCGGCAATGTATTCGCCGCGCAGCACGGCGCGATCGGCTGCCGTGCCCGCATACATGGCGGCAATTTCCTCCGCCTGCGCCTCGACAATGGGCTGACGGGTCGAGAGCGTGCCGGCAAATTTTTCCAGAAACGCCGCGCCCGCGCCCTCGCAGAAGTCGCTGCTGCGGGCTGCGGCAAACAGATTGACCGCCTCCCGGACCGAAATGGAAACGCCGCACCTTCCGAGAAAGTTGCGCAGGGCAACGCTGTTCGACAATCCGCCGCTGCCTGCGAGGTACAGAGCGTAGAGCAGCGTGGAATTCTTGTCCGTGCTGCCGGAACGAAGCCGCCGCCACGCCTGCATCAGCCCGCTTCTGACTCTGTCCGGCGAGGACGCGCCCGCCTGAACGTCCCCTTTCAGGGCCCTGAGATCGGCATTGTACCGGGCAAGGCCGCCGGCGACATCCATCAGCGCGTTCCGCAGTCTGGTCAGGCCGGTCTTCGAGGCCAGGGCGCGGCACATGTCGGGATCAATGACGGGCATGAGCTCGTCCACGGCCTTCACGACCTCCCCGTGCAGCGAACAGCCGGACAAATTTCCGAGCCTGACGGCGCAGCGGTCCAAAAGATCGTTCAGGCCTGCGTGCAGACTCCTGTCCTCCACGCTCATGCCGTCGGTGTTCAGCAGCGCCACCGCGGCCCGCGCCCTGTCGAGCACGTCCCTCACATCGGCGGCCTCGCGGCGGAACTGCTGTTCCGACATGCCCGCGCCCTGCTGCTCCAGCCTGTCGAGCGCGTCGAAAAGTTCCCTCATCTGCCCGGCCACGCGCCTTTGCAGCGTGCGCTCGTGCATGCCGGGCGCAAGCGCCTTCATGCCGCCGGAAACGGTCATGTCGCCCATGTCCGCCATACGGTCCCGCATGTTCGCGCGCACGACCTGCTGCTCGGCGGAAAGCCCTTCCCCGCTTCCGCCCGCAAGCTGGAGCGACGCCACAAGATTCAGCGCCTCCGAGGCCCGGTACTGGGTGGATTGCAGCAGCGAAGAAAGCAGCGCGGAATCGTTCCCCGACGCCTCCATGAAGCGGCGCACCTCGCCGTAGAGCGCGTTCTGCGCCTTCGTGTACGCCGAAAGCCTGTTCAGCAGCGCCTCGGGAAGCGGCACCCCGGCAAAGGAGCGGGCCGGAATGCCCGCCAGAGCCGCGGCCGCCTTGTCGCAGGCCCGGGCCGCATCCATGAGGCGGCCGTGCGTGCGCCGCAGGCCGCTGAAAAGCCCCGGACGCGGAATATTCCGGGCAAGCTCGGCGTACACCGAACCGGTCAGACAGGGCAGATTGCCCGACGCGCGCCCGAGCAGCCTGTCGAGGCGCTTCTGCGCGCCCTGAAGCTGCACCGCCACCGGCATGGCGGCAGGCCGCGCCGCCTCCGGGCGGATTTCCTGTTCCACGGCGGGAGACGTCGCAACGGCATGGCTGCCGCTGACGGAAGGTTCCGGCAGATCCGATATCAAAGGAGTATGAAGAGGATTATGAACCTGACTCATGTGCTTCTCCCCCGCTAAACCCGCATCCACATGCTGAAGGGCACGCTTTCTTCGCAGCGCATGTCCCCGGTTTCCAGACAGTCCAGAAGACCGTCCACGTCGTCGCCTCCGCGCTCCGCGCCTTCGCCCGTGAGCGACCAGCGGCAGCCCAGATCGTTCACGAACACGCGCAGCTCTCCGCTCCCGGGCCTGCTTTGCAGGCAGACTTCCGCCAGACGAAAGGCAGCCTCAAGATCTTCCCGCTCCTCCGCAGGATCGCCGAAGGCCCGGTTCCAAGGCAGACTCACGCCGAACCGAAACGAGCCCTCCTTCAGCAGAAAAAGCACGCGCATCCCCTGAAGGCCGCCTCCCGCAAGCCCGAAGCCCACGTATCCGCCTTCGTAAAAAGGAACGTCCCCGTCGGAAGAAGGCGCGGAGGCCGCCGCCTCTTCGGAACCGCCGACGTTTGCGCCCGCCCGGGCGTCTTCGTCCTCGCCGGAGTCCGAAACGGCGTCCGAAGCCTCGGCCTCCGAGCTCTCCTGCCGACCGCTCCAGGCGTCGAGCACGGCGTCCATGTCTCCGGGCAGCACGGGAACAAAGGACACGGGACGCATGTCCGTGGCAAAAAAGTTGTCATCCGTTCGATCCAGCACGTCCAGGGCCGACAGTGGCACCGGCGGACAGGGAATATCGTTGTCTTTCAGAAATTCCGTCAACCCCTCGGGAAGACGTACCGCTTCGCGTTCAGACATGCAGGCCTCCTCATGACGCCAAAGTTGGCGGCGCGCCGGAAAAAACGCTCCGTATGAAGGATAAAGCAAAAATCGTGCCGCAAGACAACGATAGACGCAGCCGCTCTCTTCGGCAATCCCCGCGCCGTGCCCCCGGGCCCCGGCCGCCCCTCACTTCGGCCCGTCCCGGCCGCCCCGCCTTTCCGCCCTTGCCCTCGCTTCGACAGCCCGGATAAAACCGGTTCCAGATTCCCCCGCTCCTCATTTCGGCAGGCCCGCATTTCGTCCGCTCAGCGCCGGGCGTCCCCGCGCCGACAATTCCCTCCCCGATGCGGCCCCCGGCTCTTTCCGGCTCTCAGCTTTGCGCGGCCACCGGGCAACATCCGCCCTTGCCCCATCGCGTCCGCTCCCGCCCGGCGTCCCGGCTCCGACCCGAATCAAAACGCCGCCCGAAATCCCCGCCGAAACCACGCCGATCAACGCCCCGAAACGTCCGCCGCCCGGCGCAGCGCTCCTTGAACACTTCCGGCGCATACAAAAAAGCCGCATTCGCCCCCTCCCGGGCGCAAAACACGCTCTTTCTCCGGCTCTTGCCCGCTTCCGTCGTTTCCCGACTGCAAAAATCTGCGGTTCCGGGCCACACTGCTGTGGATTGATTATAAGAATCTCTTTGACTTTCCCCGCAATTTCGGATGTCCAATAGGACATATCTTTCGTTAAAAAATTCTCTCCTGCGCTCCGGCTCCGCGCCGGAACCTCGGCGGACGTCCGCCAAGGGACCGAAGCCGCGTCGGAGCGGCGTTGTCGGCGTCTCTCCGGAAAGATGCATCGGAAAAACGTTCGTGGTCAGGGGCTCGGACGTTCGGCGTCTTTCAGGCCAGCCGACAGCCGGGCTCAACATCCGCCCGTCCCCGGCGGGCGCTTCCGCCCGGAAAATTTTTCTGGAGTTTCCTGTCGATGTCTTCTCATCCACCCTCCGAGCTCGCTCACGCCGCCCCTTCGGGGGAAAGCGGCTCCCGGATTTCCCGTCTGCTGCGCATCGTGCAGGCCATCCGTCAGGATCCGCATCGACCCCTCAGCGCGCTCCAGGCCGAGCTCGGCATCGGCAGAAGTCAGTTCTACAAGGACAAGGCCGCCCTCGCCGAAGCCGGATTCCGCTTCAGCTACAGCAAGAAGAACGGCTTCCGCATTCTGGAAGACGCTCTCGTGCCGAACATCGACCTGAGCCTCTCCAACCGGCTCATTCTCATGCTGGCGCTCGAACAGCTCTGCCTCACCGGCGACGGCATGCTCGCCTCCCTCGCCGTGGACGCCGGGCGCAAGCTGGCGGGCGGCATGCCCGCGCCCTTCCGGGAACAGATGCTCTCCACCTTCGACCGCAGCTTTCCCCGCTGGAAGAACCATCGGCCGCCGGAAACGCTTTCCCTGCTGCTGGAAGCCGTAAGTCAGGGCAGGAGAATCCGCATTCTGTACGCCGCAAGCAGCGCCTGGGACTCCCGCTGGCGGGAAATAGATCCCCGGCATCTGTACCTGCGTCAGCGCGCGCTGTACCTGTACGCCCGCACCGTGGACGAATCGCCCTTTCAATGGCAGGGCTTCCGCGTGAGCCGCATCCGCAAGGTGGAAGACACCGGCATGCGCCTGTTCTGGCCCGCCGACGCCGACGACGGCTTCCGCCATCAGCAACCCGCCCCCGGCGACGACAACGGATATCCGGTGACCATCCGCTTCACCGGTCAGGCCTCCCATTATATCCGGGAAAAGGTGTGGCGGGAGAGCCGGAACATGGAACAGACCGGTCCGGAAGAAATTCTGTTCACCGTGCGCGTGTCGGATCCGCAGGAAGTGGTGCGCTGGGCCCGCGTGTTCGGCGACGAGGCCGAAGTCATGGAATGCGGCGAACATGAGCCCTGCCCGCCTTCCGACCTCTCCTAGCCGACCCGCCGCCCGAACAGCGGTCTGCCCTTCGACCTCGTTCCGCAACGAAGACACCGGACTTTCGGCGTTCAGAAAAGCGCCTCGCGACACGCCACGGAATTTCTCCATTTCCTCAAAGAATTGCCCCGGACATCTCGTCCTGCGCCGATGCGATTTGAACGAAAAACTGCCCCCCGGCACAGACGCCACACCAACGCTACTCAGACCTCGTTGCCCGTCGGGCAATCGAAGCGCCGGCGCAACGCCCGGGGATCAGCTCCCCCCCCATTCCTGCCGCTTGAGCGGACGGACTATCGAAACACAGCGCCCTCCTGTTTCGCGCGTTCTTCAAAACGTGCGCAGCGCTCGCGCAATTCCGCATTCTCCTTCCACAAACGACGATTCTCCACCGAGAGTTCCCGGCGTTCGTCCTCCAGACGATCCAGCCGATTTTCCATTCTGGCGCAGCGCTCGCACGACGCGGCAGACTCCGGCGCTCTGGACTCCTCCGCCTGCGAGGCCTGCGCCCCCTCCGTCGTGCAGCCCGGACGCATGGGCCCCCTGCCCATGAGAAGCCATTCCAGCCCCACGCCGGTCTTTGAACAGATTTTTAGTATGACGTCCACGTTGGGCAGATTTTCGTTCCGCTCATAAAAGCCCAAAGCTCCTTTGCTGATGCTGAGAATCCGGGCAAAGGCCTCCTGCGAAATGCCGCCCCGCGCCAGTTTTATGCGTTCTCCAAGAGTGTTCATAGGACAAACAACGTTCTGACAGCCAACATCCTGTTTTGAACTTTATCCTGCATGGGGCCTTAAACGGCTGCAAAAAGCATGAAAACAAGACGTTGGATAAAATTTTAAGTTTTGCCCTATAATTCTGCTTTACTTGAACAGAAAAATATTCTAAAAACAGATTTACGGGCGTTTACTGATCGTATTGACATTTCGACTTTAACCGCTACGTGTGGGAATATCAACGTCCAAATCCCATGAGATTTGGCAAAAACAATGGCGCTGCAAGGTTTCCGTTATAACAATTTTTACTAATAAAGACAGATAGATACGGTTTTGTTTTTCCTTGCTGTCTTCGAGCGTCGTTCTGAGAATCTTCTCGGAAAAACGCGGCGGTCGTCGTTTGCGCGAGATCTGCGCAGACGTTTCTCGTGTCCGCAGGGAAGCTCCGCCCATCGCATGCTTTAACCGGCGGCTTTTTGCGCCCTCTCCGCACGCTTTGCGCAGCGGAAAAAAACGGCCGCCTCGGAGCCTTGACGCGCCCGCAGGCGGGCAGCATGACCTCGGACCCCAGTTCGGACGGCAACGGCACGGCGCTTTTCACAACGCCCGTCGGTCTGCACCCGCCGCGCCTCCCCGTCCGAAAGCACCCCGCATTCCCCGCCCCTCTTCCCTGCTCTGCGCTTTGCGCAACATTCTGCTCTTCGCCGCTCGTCCGGTTTCGTTCCGGCGCACTCCTCTTCCGCCTCCGTTCTCAACCGTACCGTGCCTTTCCGGCATCGAAACGCCCATGTTCCGCCGTTGAGCCGCGCGCCTCGCACCGCCTTGCCTGCGCCCATCGCCGCGCTCACGCTTTTGCGCCGCTCCGCGCCCTTGTCCGCACTTTCTTCCGCGCCCGCGTCCGCCACGGTTGCGGCGCTCATCCATGCCTCCGCTGCCGCGGTGTTTGCCGCGCCCTCTCCAGCCGCCCCTGCCGTGCCCGCGCCTCCCGCTTCGACGACGTTTTTTCCCATCAACGGCCTCTCCTTCATCGCCGCGCCGAGGTCGCCCGCTTCCGCAAATTCCCCGCACTTCGGCCCGCAACAGCCGCTCGCGCCTTTGTCCTCCGGCCAGTCTCACCCGCACAGGCCGCCGCAGATATCCGCAAGGCAGGTCTCGATGTTCCCTTTCCGCGAAAAAGTCGTCCGCTCAACGCCCGCCCGGTCGAAACGCCGCTCTCCGCCTTGTCATCACGCCCCGCACTTTGCTCCGATCCGCGCCGCATCATGCAGCTCCATCGCCTGCTTCTGCGACGCGCCGTTGCCGTTATCATCGCATCATCATTGAAAAAATACTTCCACAATCATTGTTTTTCCGTCGCCATGCATGCAACAGTTCGCCAAAACGCCGACGCTTCTTTTTCGCCTCATCCGAAAACAGTTGATTTTCCCGAGTTCAACATGATAAAGAAACAGCGAACTCTCATTATCATGCTGTTGTTGCATATGCGCGATTAGTATAACATACTTTTTAAAAATATCTTTTGTTTCAACAACATAAAAAATCCAGGGGCCTTTCGATGAAACACGCCTCTTTCACGGACGAAGAGAAAAAAAGACAGGTCATGGAACTGACCAGTCTTTTTCTGCACAAGCACTACGGCGAGAACAGCACGGAACTTCTGCTCGCCCACCTCGACGACGTGTTCAGCTGGGTAGGCGCGGCGGAACACGAATATTCGGCCGATCCCGACGTGGTGGCCAGCACCCTGCGCTCCTTTGCGGGCAAAGTGCCCCATTGCAATATTTCCGACGAGCATTACGACGTCATTCAGCCCATGCCGGACATCTTCATCTGCTCCGGAACGTTGTGGGTGTCCACGTCGCCCGCGTCCGAAACGTATCTGCGCGTGCATCAGCGCATCAGCACCGTGTTCCGCTGGAGCGAAAAAGGCCCCCGATGCTGTCACCTGCACCTCTCCAATCCCTACGACGAAATGGATGAAGGCGACGTCGGATTCCCGGAAAAAATGTCGCTCGAATCCCGCCGCTACTTTCAGGAACAAATCGCACTGCAGAAAAAACAAATCGAGGAACAGCACGCCTTCATCGTTCACATGTACGTGGAAGACCTCTCCACCGGCCTGCACAACAGAAACAAATTCAATCAGGTATGCGAAAGCCTGCACGGCAGGGACTGCGGAAGGCTCGGCATTGCCTACTTCGATCTCAACGGTCTGAAGAAAACCAACGATCTGCACGGACATCAGGCCGGCGACGCGCTCATCCGGCGCACGGCCGAACATCTGCTGTGCCACTTCGACAAGAAAGCCTACCGCATCGGCGGCGACGAGTTCGTCGTCATCGACACCGAATCCGACAAGGACACCTTTCACGGCCTGGTGCAGGCCACGGCCCAGGCCATGCACAACGACGACATCTCCGTGGCCCACGGCGTTTCCTGGCGCTCGGAACACGGCAACATCGACGAACAGCTCAACGAGGCCGACAGAAACATGTATCTGGCCAAGCGCGAATTCTACGCCCGCTCGGAAAACAATCGCAGGCAGCGCTGAACCAAACGCCCTCCGCTCCGAAGACGGCCGGCTCCGGGGAGGCGGCCATCCGCGGCTTCCGCCGGAGCATGTCGCCCCGGAGTCTGCCTCCGCGCCCGACGTCGCGGGTTCGCGCCCGGAGTCATGAGCCTATGCCCTACGTCGCGGGTCTCCGATCCCGCCGGGGGAAACGCCGTTCCTTCGTCCGTGCGTCGGCGTTCCCGGCCATGAGAAAGAACAGACTGCGGGGAACGTTGGCACAACCGGGCCGCCCTTCCGCGGAACTGTCTCAGGCCCGGCTTTCCATGCCCTCGCAGGCGCCCGCTGCTGCGCATGGACGAAAACCTGGCCCGTCATCGCGCTTTCCGTCCTCCGAAAACACCGTTTCCGCCTTCCTCCGCGCCGGTGCTTGAACCGGCAGCCCTCCGCAAGGCGTCCTTTTTCCCTCTGCCGGCGGGGGAACAGCTGACGCAGAGCAAAAAGATTGCCGCAAAAGCATGTCTTTTCCCTCTCCCGCGTGAAAACAGCCGCGCCCGGTGCGCCGCATGACGTGCGTGTTCGATGCGCCGCACGGCAGAGACACATATGCCCTGCTCTATCCCCGGCTGCCATTCCCCCAGGCAGCGCAGACTGCGATTTCTCAAGCAGCGTGGGCGGTCTGCCGGACTCTTCGGGAGAAACGGCGTCGGCGCAGCCTGCGTTCTTCCGAACCGCCAGGAACATTCAGCGTGGGGACGTGGAGACATTTTTCTCGAACAGCGAGGGAATTTCACGGCGAGGGACTTCTCAGAACCCTGCCCCGCGCGTTCCGTCCTGCCATCGGAATATTCGCGCAGTAAAAGAACCGGCCATGCGTCGCCCGCTGCTGCCATGCTTCCCCGTTGCAGAGCGCAAAAAAGGCGGCGTGAAGCACGCCGCCTTTTCCATACTCACATTGCAGCCGCAGGCTAGGCGACTTCTTCCGCCTTTTCCTCAACCTCGCCGTGATGAATGGGAGCCTTGAACTGCATGTTGTACAGCGTGCGGTACTGACCGCCCGGAATGGCCATGAGTTCCTCGTGCGTGCCGAGTTCCGCAAGATGGCCTTCGTGAATGACGGCAATGCGGTTGGCGTTCTTCACCGTGGACAGGCGATGCGCAATGACGAACACGGTCTTGTCGCGCATGAGGTTGTCGATGGCGCGCTGCACGATTTCTTCCGACTTGTTGTCCAGCGCGGACGTGGCTTCGTCGAGAATGACGATGGGCGCATTCTTGACGAAGGCGCGGGCAATGGCCACGCGCTGCTTCTGGCCGCCGGAAAGCAGAATGCCGCGTTCGCCGATGTAGGTGTCCACGCCCTTTTCCAGCGAGTCGATGAACTCGGAAAGACAGGCGCACTGCAGGGCGCGCTGCACGTCTTCATCCGTGGCCGAGGGATTGCCGAGCAGAATGTTGTCCTTGATGGTGCCGTCGAAAAGGAAGTTGTCCTGAAAGACCACGGCAATGTGCTGACGCAGATCGTTGAGGCCGAAGTCGCGGATGTCCACGCCGTCTATCTTGATGCTGCCGCCGGTCACGTCGTAGAAGCGGGGCAGCAGGCTCACGAGCGTGCTCTTGCCGCCGCCGGAATTGCCCACAAGCGCCAGCATTTCGCCCACGCGCACGTCGAGATTGATGTCGTGCAGCACTTCCACGCCCTTGGTGTAGGAGAAGCACACGTGCTCGAAGGTGACGTTGCGCTTCACGGCAGGCAGCGACACGGGATGTTCCTTTTCCGTGAGCGCCCTGGGACGTTCCAGAATCTGGAACACGCGGTCGATGGCCAGAAACGACTGCTGCACCGAAACCGCCACGTTGGTAATGTTCTTGAGCGGCGTATAGAGCATGAGCAGCGCGGTGATGAACGACACGAAGTTGCCGGCCGAAATGGTGCCCTGCACGATGAGCCAGCTGCCGAGCGCGATGGCGAGGCCGAGGCCGATGGAAATGACGAAGTGCATGAACGGCGTGATCCACGCGGTGCGGCGCGTCATGGCCACGGTAAGGGTGAACACGTCGTCGAGCAGGCCGTTGAAGCGCTTTTTCTGGCGATCCTGAAGGTTGTAGGCCGCGATGGTGCGGTTGCCGGAAAAGGTTTCGTTATAGGTGGTGTTGAGCTGGAACATGCAGCTGTTGTTGCGCGAAACCAGCGAGGTGAGCAGCTTTTTCACCTTGGTGAGCGGAGCCACGGCCACCACGAGAATCACGATGGCCAGAATGGAAAGCTGCCACGAGTTGTAAAGCAGCACGCCGATGAGCGCGATGGAAGAGCAGATTCTGGTGATGAAGCTCTTCAGATTGCCGAGCAGACCGGAACAGGCGAGTTCGGCGTCGGAATTGAAGCGGAAGAGCACCTCGCCGGAGGTGGTCTTGTCGAAGTAGGAAGGCTCGATTTCCACGAGCTTTTCGTAGAGTTTCGCCTTGAGCCCCAGAGTAAGCTTGCCGCCCACCCACGCATTGAGATACGCGCCGCCGAAGTTCAGCAGGCCCTGCACCGTGGTGAAGCCCACGATGAGAATGGGAATGTACCACGGCGATTCCATGCTCTTGCCCACCACGACCACGTCGGTATAGGGCTTGAGAAAGAGCGCAATGACGGCATCGAGACTGCCGACGGGCACGCAGATGAGCAGAGAAAGCAGCGCCATGGGCCAGAAAGGCTTGATGAACGGCCACATGCGCTTGTAGTTCCTGGCGAACTGGTTTTTCTCCATCATCTGCCTGACGTCAATTTTTTTCATAGACAACTTCCGTTGAGGCGGGTTCAGGGAAAGCCGTCGCGCCGAAATCGCGCGCGGCACAGGATGTGGAAAGGCCATGGTAGCCCCTATGGGCCGCCATGGCAAGAAATCTCTCCACCGCTATTCCACGGTCACGCTTTTGGCGAGGTTGCGCGGCTGATCCACGTCCTTGCCGAGGTAGTCCGCCATCTGATAGCTGAAAAGCTGGAGCGCAGGCAGCGCGAAGAAGCAGGAAATCACCGGATGCGCCGCAGGCAGCACCCACAGCTCTTCCACGGAACGATCCGGAACCTTTCCGTTTTTCTCCTGCACGAGAGCGATGACTCTGCCCTGTCTCGCCAGCACTTCCTGAATGTTGGACTTCACCTTGGGAAAGAGCGCGTTGTCGAGCGCGAGCGCAAACGTGGGGAACTGCGGATCAATGAGCGCAATGGGACCGTGCTTCATTTCGCCCGCGGCGTAGCCTTCGGCGTGAATGTAGGAAAGTTCCTTGAGCTTGAGCGCGCCTTCCAGCGCGAGCGCGTGGCACTGACCGCGGCCGAGATAGAAGAAGCTGCGCGAAGAGGCAAAGCGCAGGGCGAGCTGTCCGGCCCGCTCCTGCATGGCCGGAAGCGCGGCCGAAAGCTTTTCCGGCAGCGCGTGCAGCGCGGCAAGCAGTTCCCTGTCGAACACGGCCGGCGTGCGGCGCTGCCCGTAGTAGAGCGCCATGAGCGCCAGCAGCACCATCTGACTGCACATGGCCTTGGTGGACGCCACGCTGATTTCAGGCCCGGCCTGCGTGTAGAGCACCACGTCCGCCTCGCGCGCAATGGACGAGCCCACCACGTTGCAAAGACCGATCACCCGGCAGCCCTTTTCTTTGGCAAGACGCAGCGCGGCCAGCGTGTCCGCCGTTTCGCCGGACTGGCTGATGACCATCACCGCTTCCCCCGGCAGCAGAATGGGATCGCGGTAGCGGAACTCCGAGGCGATGTCGAGATCCGTGGGAATGCCGCCCACGTTTTCCAGAAGCTGCTGTCCCCAGAGACCCGCGTTGTACGACGTGCCGCAGGCCACAATGTGCAGACGCGTGGGCACGGGAATGTCGTCGAGCTCCTGAAGGTGCACGGAAAGCGCGCCGTCGCTCCCTTCCATCACGCGGCCGGTGAGGCAGTCGGTGATTACGCGCGGCTGCTCCATGATCTCCTTGAGCATGAAGTGCTTGTAGCCGCCCTTGGCCGCGGCCTGCATGTCCCACGGCACATGGCTCACGCTCTTTTTCACGGGCGAAAGATCGGCCAGCGAAAACACCTGCCATTTCGCGCCCTCGATGCGGGCCACTTCGCCGTCTTCCAGAAACACCACTTCGCGGGTGTAGGGCAGAAAAGCCGGAATGTCGGAAGCCACGAAGCATTCGCCCACGCCCACGCCCATGAGCAGAGGCGCGGCCATGCGCGCTGCGTAGATGACGCCCGGTTCCTCCACGCCCATCATGACCACGGCGTAGGCGCCGTGCGCGCGGCGCAGCGCGCGGGCAAAGGCCTCGCAAAGGCTCGGCGCGCTCTTGCGCTCCTCGCCGATGAGATGCGCCAGCACTTCGGTGTCGGTGTCGGAAAGGAAGGTGTGCCCCCTGGCGGACAGTTCGTCCTTGATTTCCTGAAAGTTCTCAATGATGCCGTTATGGATGATGGCGATGTCCCCATCCTGCGAGAGATGCGGATGAGCATTCTTCTCCACGGGCAGGCCGTGCGTGGCCCAGCGCGTGTGACCGATGCCGGAAGTGGCCAGAAGATAGGCGTTGTTTTCCAGCTTGGCCTCCAGTGCCGCCAGCTTGCCCGCCGCCTTCACCACCTGGAGGCGGCCCGCCTGCTCAAAGGCCACGCCGGAAGAGTCGTAGCCCCGGTATTCCAGACGATGCAGCCCCTCCACCAGAAGGGGAACGGCAGGACGATGCCCGCTGTAGCCAATGATTCCGCACATATGAGGACTCCTGTTTCAGGGAAAATATATCGTCCTTATACTAGGGGAAGGCCCGGGGGGCAAGTACCGAGTGAAGACAAAATATTTCAGCATGTTGAAAGAGATTCCCGGGAGAAATCTCCACGCATTCCGTCTTCCTCGCCGACGAGCGCCGCCCCGCGCCTTTGCTTCTTCCGCAGGCGACGCTTTCTCCCTGCATCCGCCCCCGTCGCGCCTGTTCCTTTGCCTGCTGCGCCTTTTTCGCGCGGAGCAGGATTCCGCCGCATCCCGCGCTCATCCCTCTGCGTCCGCTTTTCCCACTCCCTCAAAATTTATCGCTGCGCCGAACGGCATCATGCCTCCAGGCCTTCTCCCGCTCCCCGCAGCGTTGCGCCCTGCCCTTCTCCGGAACGTCGTCCGTCCGGCAGAAAAAAGACCCGCTCTCCGAAAAGAACGGGTCTTTGTCATGACGCGGAAAAAACGCTACTTCGCGGCGGGAGCCTTTTCAGCGGGAGCCGCGGCCTTGGGAGCGGTGGCCTTGTCGGCAGGAGAGGCAGCCTTGGGATCCGCAGCCTTGGCGGAATCGGCGGAAGCCTTGTCGGCGGGAGCGGTGGCGTTGCCGGGTTCGGGCAGCGCAGGCTTTTCCAGAGAAGGAAGCTCGCCGAAGGTGGCGGGATCGGCGTCGAGAATGGCCTTCACGGCTTCCGTCATATCCACTTCGGGAGCGTAGGAAGGCATGACTTCGTCGCTGAACAGACCAAACAGACCGTGCTCGGTCTGGCACTTTTCAAAGGCTTTCTTCATTTCGGTCTGCATCACGTTCATCACGTGTTCCTGATCCTGCTTGATGACGTTCT
This sequence comes from uncultured Mailhella sp., assembly GCF_963931295.1. Taxonomy (NCBI): domain Bacteria; kingdom Pseudomonadati; phylum Thermodesulfobacteriota; class Desulfovibrionia; order Desulfovibrionales; family Desulfovibrionaceae; genus Mailhella; species uncultured Mailhella sp. Next base: position 665,306 of record NZ_OZ007001.1, read on the forward strand.
GCAGGAAATAGACGCGGCTCTGCAGCTGCTTCTGCAAACGCTGCACTTCGGCCTCGTTCTTGTCCTTCTGCGCCTTTTCGACCTTCTGCTGAAGTTCGGTCAGAACGGCCATGGCCTTGTTTTCCAGTTCGCCGACGCGGGCTATGCCCTGCTTGCCGAGCTTCGTATCCTGATACAGCTTGGAAATCTGCACCACGCCGAACTGAGGAACGGGCTTCTGGGGCTTGGCTTCTTCGTTGCAGCCGCCGAGCAGCGCCAGCATGGACACAAGGGCAAGAGCGGAAACTATGTTTCTGTTCATTATTGTCATCTCCTGTGGTGAAATATCCCGATCTCCGTAGCCGGAGCGGAAATGTCCTGAAAGAGATACGCTTTTTGCCCGTTCTCGGCAATGGGGCGAGACGGGGAAAAATTTTGCGCGCGGCAAAAACCCCGCCCTTGACACCGACGCCCGGCAAGAGCATTCCCAGCTTATGGGGAACGTTCAACGCATTCCCCCGAAGTTCGGCCTTCTTTCCCGCAAAGCGGCAAACGGCGCGCCCGCACGAAGAAGACCACACCAACGCGCCCCATACCTGCGAGGCTACGCATGGCAGACCCCAGATCGGAAGCGGCCATAGAAAAACTGAGAGCGGAAATTGACGCCATAGACGACGAAATGCTCACCCTCGTGCGCCGACGCTTCAACCTGAGCCGCCGCATCATGACCGACGAACACCGCTACGGCATGCCCGTGGAAGTGTTCAGCCACGACAGAGAACAGCAAACCATCGACCGCCTGAAAAAACTCAACGAAGACTCCGACTGCCCCATGCGCAGCGCCCATATCGGCAACATCTGGCAAATGATCTTCTCCTGCACCCGCGTGGGCTGGTGAGAGAGGAAGATGTTAGGCGGGGGAAGGGAGGGAACCTTTTGAAAAAGTTTCCCTCCCTTCCCCCGCGCCCCATCCCACCTTTCAAAACTTTTTAATTTTTGAAGGGGGGGGAACCGGATGATGGAAGGAAAGCGAAAGTCAGAAAAATGCCACAGGGGATAAGGAATCATTAAACCGCCCCCGGCCTTTTTTTCTTTACGACAGCAATACCAAAACGAGGTTTCTCCCCTCGTTTTCTCCATCGCCAGCGATACCCTGTCATCACTGATGCGGGAACACTATCGGCTTGCGGTCACTATCGACACGCACGGCACAATTATTTCACGCGCCCGGCGTCCGCAACGTCCCGTTTGCGCAAGACATGCTCTACGCTCTGCGGAACTTGCACGACGGGCATTGCGTTTAACGGCGGGAGTGAATCCCGCCTGCTTATGCCCGTCGGCCGGGCTTCTGACGTCGCCCGGGGCCCCAGAGCGTTGAAAAGCGGCCCTTCTGCCCGCACTCCCCCTCCCCTTTGCCTCGGGCATAATCTTCCCGTTCACCCTGTCCTGCCGAACCGGCGAAGCCGGGAGGCAGAATCAGGGGGGCACGGGGGGAATTATTTCTGACCTTGCAGTTCTCCCGAAAAACTCGCAGGCCCGTTTGCGCAAGACACGCTGTACGGGCTGCATCACTTGCACGACGGGCATTGCGTTTAACGGCGGGAGTGAATCCCGCCTGCTTATGCCCGTCGGCCGGGCTCCTGACGTCGCCCGGGGCCCCAGAGCGTTGAAAAGCGGCCCTTCTGCCCGCACTCCCCCTCGCCCTTTGCCTCGGTCATAATCTTCCCGTTCACCCTGTCCTGCCGAACCGACGAAGCCGGGAGGCAGAATCAGGGGGGTGCGGGGGAAATTATTTCTGACCTTGCAGTTCTCCCGAAAAACTCGCAGGCCCGTTTGCGCAAGACATGCTCTACGCTCTGCGGAACTTGCACGACGGGCATTGCGTTTAACGGCGGGAGTGAATCCCGCCTGCTTATGCCCGTCGGCCGGGCTCCTGACGTCGCCCGGGGCCCCAGAGCGTTGAAAAGTGGTCCTTCTGCCCGCACTCCCCCTCGCCCTTTGCCTCGGGCATAATCTTCCCGTTCACCCTGTCCTGCCGAACCGGCGAAGCCGGGAGGCAGAATCAGGGGGGCGCGGGGGGAATTATTTCCCCCGCATGCCTTTCCTGCCTTTCCTCTCTTCCTGCCTTTCTTCCTACTCCAGCAGGGAGACGGAGGCTTCGATGACGCCGGCGATCAGCATGACGAGGATGGGGTTCATTCTGGCCTTGAGGAGGAGGGCCAGGCTGAAGGCGAACAGGGCGACGAGGCGCAGGTTGATGTCCTGCAGGGAGGAGAAGGCTTCATGGTTCCAGAAAGCCGACATGAGGATATCCACGCCGGAGGCGGCGATAAGGGCCACCACGGCCGGGCGCAGGATGTCGAACACGCCTTGAAGCAGGGTCATGTCCCTGTATTTCAAGTACATTTTAGCCACCAGTGTGACGATGAAGCAGGCCGGGAGCACGCAGCCTGCGGTAGCGATGACGGCTCCGGGCAGACCTGCCAGGCGCGTGCCCACGAAGGTGGCCGCGTTGACCGCGATGGAGCCGGGCGTCATTTGCGATATGGTGACGAGATCGGTGAACTCACGCATGGACAGCCATCCGTAGTTTCCCACCACCTCGCCCTGAATGAGCGGCAGGGCCGCGTATCCGCCTCCGAAGCTGAACGCGCCTATCTTGAGAAAACAGAAAAAAATATCCCAGTACATCATTGTTTTCTGCTCCTCATGAGGCGCATGGCGTGTACGAGCCCCACGCCGATGCACGCCAGCACCACATAAATCACGTTGATGCGGAGGCACACCGCCGCAACAAGCGCCCCCGCCATGACGAGCACTGCCGTCAGATCGCGCTTTTTCACGTATCCTTTCGCCATGTCCCACACCACGGCGAAAATCACGGCTCCCACGCCGGCCTGCATGCCCAGAAGCAGCCGCTTCACGAGTTCGTTGTCGCCGACGGCACGATAGCCCAGCGCAATCAGCGATATGATGACCAGCGGCGGAATCGTGGTGGCCACCACCGTGATGAGCATGCCCAAAAGTCCTGCCAGCTTGTAGCCCACCACGATGGCCCCGCTGATGGCTATGGAGCCGGGCGCCGTTTCCGCTATGGCCACGAGATCCAGCATTTCATCGTTCTCTATCCAGTGAAACTTGTCCACAAACGTCTTCTTCATGAGAGAAACGATGACGTAGCCTCCCCCGAAGGTGAACGCGCTCAGTTCCAGCGTGGAAAAAAACAGCTTCCATAAAAGTCCGCGTTGCCCTGCCATGTCGTGCTCCTTTGAGCAGCAACCATGAATCGGATTGATTAAGAAGTAAAATAGTATTATCTGATGAAATCCATAACCGTTTAATTATGTATCGCCATGACGCTCCGACATCTGCATATTTTCGTGACGGTGTTTCAGGCCGGAGGCATCACGAGGGCGGCGCATATTCTTCACGTGGCGCAGCCGTCCATAAGCCTCGCCGTGCATGAACTGGAAGAACACTACGGCGTGCGCCTGTTTGAACGCACAGGACGAAAAATCGTTCCCACCGAATGCGGCAGAAGCTTCTACGGCTACGCGCTGCACATTGTTTCCCTGTTCCGCGACATGGAACACCACATGGCCGACTGGAACAGCGCCGGAACCCTGCGCATAGGCGCAAGCATCACCGTGGGAACCCATGTGCTCCCCGCCCTGCTCGATCGCTGCAAACAGCGATTTCCCGATATCCGCGCCGAAGTCGTCATCAACAATTCCGCCACCATAGAACGCTTCGCCGTGGATAACGCCATTGACGTGGGACTCATCGAAAACAATCCCGAACACCCGGATATCCACAGCACCCCGTTCAGAAAGGACCGCCTCTGCGGCATCGCTCCGCCCGGTCACCCCCTCGCCGGTCGCTCCGGCGTCACCCTGCCGGAACTCGCCAGATTCCCCCTGCTCCTGAGAGAAAAAGGAAGCGGCAGCCGAGAAATCCTCGACGCCTGCTTCGCCCTCGATCAGCTCTCCGTCCGTCCCCTCTGGGAAAGCGTCAGCAACCAGGCCATCATCAGCGGCGTCGCCGCAGGCCTCGGCGTCGCCGTGCTCTCCGAACTGCTCGTCGCCCCCGGCGTACACACCGGCCGCGTCAGCCCCTTCTCCCTCCAGCCAGCCCTCGAACGAAACTTCATCATCATCCGACACAAAAGCAAATACCTCACCCCGCCCCTCCAGGCATTCATTGAACTCTGTCTCGACGGAAAAAATTAGGAAGGGGATCAGGAAAGAGCCTCGGGGCGCTGCCCCGAACCCCGGAAAGGCAGAAAGAAAGGAAAGGCATGCGGGGGAAATAATTCCCCCCGCGCCCCCCTGTTTCCGCCTCAGGCTTCGCCCTCGGCGGGCGGGAGTGCGGTTGCAGGATAAGTCGCGAACGCCGGACGCACGGCAGAAAGGAGCGCAAGGCCTGGGCGTGCTCGGCCGGCGCTGTTCGGACTGCGGACGCAGTGCAGGTGTGCGCTGCTGCGCCCACCTGCGGTGGCCGACTCCTGTCCGGCCTGCGCCGGACAGTCGTATCAAAGGAAAGGATTTCCAGATGTTTTTTGGGAAGGAAGAAACGGCGAAGGCTGACAATGCAGACCGAAAAATGTCTTCTCAACGATCTGGGGCCCGCGACCTGTCTTCAGACGGTCGCGCCGACGGGCATAAGCAGGCGCACTTCCGGCATTAAACGCAATGCCCGTTGTGCAGGTTCCGCAGGCGTACAGCGCGTCCTGTGAAAACGGGCCGCAGCGCCCAGCCGGGCGTTATTTGTCCTGGCTCGCGGGTTCGGGTTCCGCCTCGACCTTCTTCGGATGGCTGAACATGCTTCTGCGGCGTTTTTCCGCGGCCGAGTAAATGAGCTGGAACACGTACTCCTCAAGGCCGCTGCGGGCCTCGCCGGGAAGATCGACAAGCGCGGCCTCGGCTCTGGCCATGGTCTTGTGCCCGCCGCCACCGCCCACGCCGGTGAACACGCACGACGCCACGGCGCCGAGATCCATTTTGCCGTAGCCGCCGCGGAACACCACGATGACCCTCCCGGCGCTCACGCCGCACACTGCCACCCAGCGCAGACCGTGAACCTTGAGGAAGAAATCGGCAATGACCACGAGAATGTCCGAACTTTCCACCTTGCCGAGCCACACGTAGCTGCCGCGTCCGCAGGGACGCAGCGTTTCAAAGGCGCGCGAGAAGTACGGAAGCCATTCGGGCATGTATTCGCTGCGAAGGATGCGGTTCATGAGATTGGCGTCGCCGAAGCGGCTCAGATAATGATAGGCGCGCAGATCCACGTCGGTGCAGCCTCGGCCGAAGGTGGCGGTGTCGGTGCGGATGCCGTATTGCAGCGCGGTGGCCAGCAGCCTTGCGGGGCGAATGCCTGCGGAATAGAGGTATTCGGTCATCATGGTGCTCACGGAGCCGTAGTCGGGACGGATGTCCTGAAACGGCGCGGAGCAGGGTTCCGCGGCCTTGGGATGATGATCGATGACCACGGAGAACTCCAGATCCGCGAACGCCGGATTGTGATGCGCCTGCGAATCGACCAGGGCGAAGCGCTGGAACTTCCTGCGCATGGAAGGACGCCACTTCACCACCGGAATGTTCAGATACCGGATCATGGCCAGATTGTCCGGCCGGGTGATTTCGTTGGTGCGGGCGATGGTCACGCTCTTCACTTTTGAGCGTATGATGCGCTGAAGGGCCATGGCGCTGGCAAGAGCGTCGGGGTCGGCGGTGATGAGTATGGCCCACGACTCTTCCCTGACAAGCAGAGCCTGAAGCTGCGCAAGCTGCGCGGAAAGTACGCGGAAATAAGCCATAATCTTCTGCTCCTACGATTTTCGGTTGCGCACGAATTCCAGTGCTTCCCGAAAGAGCTTCTGCTCGAAGCGCTGCGGCAGTCCGTCGAGACAGCGTTCCGCCTTGTCGAGGTATTCGTCGGCCATGGCGCGGGATTCGGCGTCGAAGCCGAGACGGCGTATGTCCGCGGCAATGCGCGCCCTGTCCTCAGGGGTGAAGGAGCCGTTGCGGAACTTCTCGCAGAATCCCTCTCTGTCGCAGCGGGGCAGGAACTCCAGATATTTCATGATAGGCGGCGTGAACTTGCCCTCTTCCAGATCGCCGGCGGTGGGCTTGCCGGTTTCCGCTTCGTCGGCGAAATCGAGGGCGTCGTCCACCATCTGGAAGGCGATGCCGAGGTTCAGACCATAGTCGGAAATGGCGTCCACGTCCGCAGGCGACGCCTTGGCGTACAGCGCGCCCAGACGGCACGAGCCGCGGATGAGCCAGCCCGTTTTTCCGGCCACGACGTCCACGTATTCCGCGTGGCTGTGCGAGAGCGAATGCTGAAGCGCAATTTCATGGGTTTCGCCCGCGGCGGTCATGAGCACCGATTCCGACACGCAGGCGAGAAGCTCGGGCCTGCCGAACGACGAGGTCTTGTGACTTGCCGCGGCGAGCAGCGCATCGCCCGCGAGAATGGCCCGCGGCACGTCGTAGAGCACGTGCGCCGAAACCCGGCCGCGGCGCGAGGATGCGCCGTCGAGCACGTCGTCGTGCAGCAGCGTGGCGACGTGAATCATTTCGGGAATCACGGCCACGTCGTAGAGGCCGTCGCCTTCCGCTCCGAACAGGCGCGCCGAGGCGAGCGTCATGAGCGGACGAAGGCGCTTGCCGCCCGCAAGAAGCACATGTCCAACAATATCGCGCAGAGGCGCGGGCATGGCGGCCAGTTCCCTTTCCAGAGCGGCGTTGACCTTCACCTGCTCGTATTTCAGCACGGACACAAACGTTATCATAAATTCAGACCTTTGCCCTGCGGGCGTCGCGGAGAATCTTTCCCTACGTTTTGAACGCATTTTTCATTCTTCGCAAGCATTTTCGTCCCGCTGTTCCCGCAAAGCCCGGCGCCGCACGGCATGAGAAGGCAAAAACCCTCTTTACAAGTCGGCCGATACCTAGGATACTGCCCCGATGAATTTCAATTTTTCCCTCTTCCTCACCGCGCTCGGCCTGGCCTGCGTTCTCGAAGCGCTGCCCTGGCTCATTTCGCCCGGCAAAACGCGTCAGACGCTTCTCGAAATGCTCTCGCTGCCTGAAGAGACGCTGCGCAGGGGAGGCATTTTCCTCATGGTTCTCGGCGTTGCCGTGTGCGCCGCGGGCCGTTTTCTCCGTGGAGACTGACATGAATATCGACGCCCTCATTCTCGCGGCCGGCAAGGGCACGCGCATGCCCTCCCCCAGGCCCAAGGTGCTCCAGACGCTTCTTGGCGAAACCATGCTTGCGCTGGTCACGTCCACGCTGGCGGCCATGCCCCGCGTGAACCGCATTCTCACTCTGGTGGGCAACGAGGCCGACATGGTTTCCGCCGAGGCCGCCCGCACGGCCGAGAGGCTGGGCATTGCCTCCTCCTGCATCCGGCAGGAAAAGCAGCTCGGCACCGGCCACGCCCTCATGACCGCCATGCCCGAGCTTGACGGCGACGGCTGCGTGCTCGTGGTGAACGGCGACGCGCCCCTCGTCACCCCCGAGGTGCTCAATCACTTTCTCGACGCCGCAGAAGGCGCGGACGCGGCCTTTCTGAGCCTCGAACTCGAAGACGCCGCCGCCTACGGCCGCGTGGTGCGCCGCGAGGGCAGGGTGAGCGCCATCGTGGAGGCCAGGGACTTCGATCCCGCCCTCTACGGCCCGCTCGAAGACGCGCACGAAGTGAATACGGGCATCTATCTCTTTTCTCTGCCCGCGGCGCGCCGTCTGCTGCCGCGCCTCACCTGCGACAACCGCGGCGGGGAATATTACATTACCGATCTTGTCGCGCTGGGCCTCGCCGAAGGCATGGACGTGCGCGGCATACGCGCCGAGGGCGCGGGCTGCGAAAAAACGGCCCTGCTCGGCGTGAACATGCCCGCGGAACTCGCCGCGGCCGAAGAAATTCTCGCCAAGCGCCGCGCCGACGAACTGCTCGCTTCGGGCGTGGTGCTGCATGCTCCCTCGCTCGTGCGCGTAAGCCCGCTCTCCCGCGTGGAAAAGGGCGCGGAAATCTTCGGCCCCTGCGAAATCTACGGCGACAGCGAAATCAAAAGCGGCGCGCGCATTCTCTCGCACTGCGTGCTGCGCGACGCCCGCATCGACGGCGGCACGGAGATCCGCGAATTCTGCCACATCGAAAAGGCGGAAGTGAAAAGCGGCGCGCTCATCGGCCCCTACGCAAGACTGCGTCCGCAGGCCTTCGTCGATGAAAACGCCCACGTGGGCAACTTCGTGGAACTCAAGAAGACCCGCCTAGGCAAGGGCTCGAAGGCCAATCACCTCACCTACCTCGGCGACGCCGAAGTCGGCCCGGGCGTGAACTTCGGCGCGGGCACCATCACCTGCAACTACGACGGAAAAAACAAGTTCCGTACCGTGATAGGCGAAGGCTGCTTCATCGGCAGCAACACGGCGCTCGTGGCCCCCGTGACCGTGGGCGACAACGCCCTCGTCGGCGCGGGCTCCGTCATCGTGGAAGACGTGCCTGCCGGAAAGCTCGCCCTCGGCCGGGGCAGACAGGTCATCAAGGAACGCAGAAAGTGACGCGGCGCGCAAGACGCGGCGCAAAACTTGACTATTGCCCCCGGAATCTCCATTCTTTGCAACGCGACGACGCTCCGGCCCGCCGCATGCTTCCAACAGCAAGGAGTCATCAATGTCTTGTCGTATATTGAACATCAAGTCGCCCGCCGACGCGGAAGCCGCCGAGCTGTTCCGCCGTCTGGCCGAACGCGGCAATCCCGCCGACGGCAACGGGCAGGATGTGGAAAATCAGGTGCGCGCCATTCTCGCGGACGTGCGCGAACGCGGCGATCAGGCGCTCATCGAGCGCACCCGCCAGTTCGACGCCCCCGACATTGAACCGCCCCTCGCCGTTCCGCAGGAAGAACTCGCCCGCGCCGCGGCTTCCATTTCCGGCGAAGAACGCAGCGTCATCGTGGAAGCAGCCTCGCACATCCGCACCTTCCACGAGGCCCAGAAGGACAAATCCTGGTTCATCACCCGCGAAGACGGATCCATTCTCGGTCAGAAGATCGAACCCGTGGACCGCGCCGGTCTCTACGTGCCCGGCGGCAAGGGCGGCAACACCCCCCTCATCTCCTCCATGCTCATGGGCGCGATTCCCGCGCAGGTCGCAGGCGTGAAGGAAATCGCCGTGGTCACGCCCCCCCGCGCCGACGGCACCCTCAATCCCTACATGCTCGCCGCCGCCTACCTGCTCGACATCAATGAAGTCTATCGCGTGGGCGGCCCCTGGTCCATCGGCGCGCTCGCCTACGGCACCCAGGAAATCCGTCCCGTGGACGTCATCGCAGGCCCGGGCAACATCTTCGTCACCACCGCCAAGAAGCTCGTGCAGGGCAAGGTCGGCATCGACATGATCGCCGGTCCCAGCGAAATTCTCGTGCTTGCCGACGAAAGCGCCAATCCTGAATGGGTCGCCGCCGACATGCTCTCCCAGGCCGAACACGACAAGCTCGCCTCGGCCATTCTCATCACCACGAGCTCTCTGCTCGCCGATCGCGTTTCCGCCGCCCTCGACCGCCGCGTGGCCGAACTGCCCCGCGTCGACATCGCCCGCGCCTCCCTCGAAAACTGGGGAGCCATCATCCTCGTGCCCGACCTTTCCGTGGGCGTGGACATGGCCAACCGCATCGCCCCCGAACACATGGAACTCTGCACCTCCTCTCCCTGGGAAGTGCTGCCCGCCATCCGCCACGCCGGCGCCGTGTTCATGGGCCAGTATTCCCCCGAACCCGTCGGCGACTACTACGCAGGCCCCAATCACGTGCTTCCCACGCTCGGCACGGCCCGCCACTCCTCCGCGCTCAGCGTGCAGACCTTCTCCAAGCGCACCAGCATAGTGGCGGCTTCGGCACAGTTCACCAGCGCCCACGCCTCCTCCATCGCCCTGCTCGCCAGGCTCGAAGGTCTGGAAGCTCACGCCCGTTCCGTGGAACTCCGCGGCTGATCCCGCCGCCCACCAACGCCCTTCACTCACGAGGTTTCCCATGAAACAGCTTCCCTATCCCGTTATCACCACCACCGACCTTCCCGGCTTCAAGCTCCACTCCAAGGGCAAGGTCCGCGACATCTACGATATCGACGAAAACACCCTTCTGCTCGTCACCACCGACCGCATGTCCGCCTTCGACGTCATCCTCGGCGAACCCATTCCGTGGAAGGGCGTCATTCTGAACCAGCTCACCCTCTTCTGGATGAACAAGTTCGCCCACCTCATTCCCAACCACATCATCGAATCCGACGTGGACAAGTATCCGGCTTCGCTCCAGCCCTACCGCGATCAGCTCGTCGGCCGCTCCGTGCTCGCCAAGAAGGCACAGCCCCTCAAGGCCGAATGCATCGTGCGCGGCTACATCGCCGGTTCCGGCTGGAAGTCCTACAAGAAGGACGGCACCCTCTGCGGCGTGCATCTGCCCGCCGGCCTGAAGGAATCCGACAAGCTGCCCGAAATCATGTTCACCCCCTCCACCAAGGGCGAAATGGGCACCCACGACGAAAACATCAGCCTCGAAAAGATGCGTGAAATCGTCGGCAAGGACCTCGCCGACAAGGCCGCCGAAACCTCCCTCGCCATCTACCGCGAAGCCTCGGAATACGCCGCCAGCCGCGGCATCATCATTGCCGACACCAAGTTTGAATTCGGCATCGTGGACGGTCAGCTCACCCTCATCGACGAAGTGCTCACCCCCGATTCCTCCCGCTTCTGGCCCGCCGACAGCTACGAACCCGGCCACAGCCAGCCCAGCTTCGACAAGCAGTACCTGCGCGACTGGCTCGAAACCCAGGTGTGGGACAAGACGCCTCCGGCTCCCGCCCTCACCCCCACCGTGCGCGACACCACCGCGGAAAAATATCAGGAAGCCTTCCGCCTCATCACCGGCCGCTCCCTGTAACCTCCCCAGGCAACCATCAGAAAAGGAGAGGAATACCTATGATTCTTGAAGGAAAAAAAGCCGTCATCTTCGGCGTGGCCAATAAGCACAGCATCGCCTACGGCATCTCTTCCGCCTTCCGCCGCGAAGGCGCTTCCCTGGCGTTCAGCTACCTCAACGACGCCCTCAAAAAACGCGTCGAACCCATTTCCGAAGAACTTTCCGGCGACTTCACCTTCCCCTGCGACGTCTCCAGCGACGAAGACATCGCCCGCTCCGCCGAACTCGTGAAGGAAAAGTGGGGCAAGGTGGACGTGCTCGTCCATTCCGTGGCCTTCGCTTCCAAGGACGACCTCAAGGGCCGCTACCTCGATACCTCCCGCGACGGCTTCAAGCTCGCCCTCGACGTGTCCGCCTACTCCCTCGTGGCCCTCTGCAAGGCCTTTGAACCCCTGCTCAACCCCGGCGCCTCCGTCATCTGCATGACCTACTACGGCTCCGAAAAAATGATCCCCAACTACAACGTGATGGGCGTCGCCAAGGCCGCCCTTGAAGCCTCCGTGCGCTACCTCGCCACCGACTTCGGACCCGTCAACGTCCGCGTCAACGCCATCAGCGCCGGCCCCATCCGTACCCTCGCGTCCTCCGGCATCTCCGACTTCCACCAGATCGGCGCCATGTTCGAAAAACGCGCCCCCCTCCACCGCCTCGTCACCATCGACGAAGTCGGCAACGCCGCCGCCTTCCTCGCCTCCGACCTCGCCTCCGGCGTCACCGGCGAAATCCTCTACGTCGACAACGGCTTCCAGAGCACCGCTCTGTAAGAGAGAAAAGGCAGAAAGGCAGAAAAGACAAGAAAGACAGGAAAGGCATCGGGGGAGATAATCTCCCCCGAACCCCCATAATTTGCGGGACGAACCCTCTCGGGTCCGTCCCGCAGCTTTTTGGGTGTACGGAAGCGATTTCCCACGCCTTCACGTCTTTTCACTTCCCCTCAGGCACAGGTTCCCTCCCTTCTGCTCAAAACTTCTCCTCAGATCAACAACGACCTTCTCTCTCGAAAGTTCCCTCCCGTCCGTCAGCGGGTCTCTCCGTCCCTCCCCTGCTCAAATTTTCCCTCTGTCTGCGTCCCCACGCCCAGTTTGCGCAAGACATGCTGTACGGTCTGCGGGACTTGTACGACGGACATTGAGTTTAACGCCGGAAGTGAATTCCGGCTGCTTATGCCCGTCGGCCGGGCTCCTGATGTCGCCCGGGGCCCCCAAAACGTTGAGAGAACACTTTCCGGTCTACATTGACCACCCTTAATGTTCCCCCCCCAAAAAAAACATCTGGAAATCTCTTCCTTACTCACGACTGTCCGGCGCAGGCCGGACAGGAGTCGGCCACCGCAGGTGGGCGCAGCAGCGCACACCTGCACTGCGTCCGCGGCCCGAACAACGCCTGCCAAGCTCCCCGGAATCCGCAGTTCCCGCCTTTCCAAACTTCCGCGCCCTTGCCTTCCCGTTCACCCTGTCCTGCCGAACCGGCGAAGCCGGAAGGCAGAAACAGGGGGGCGCGGGGGGAATTATTTCTGACCTTGCAGTGTCCCGAAGAGTACGCAGGCTCGTTTGTGCAAGACACGCTGTACGGGCTGCGGGACTTGTACGACGGGCATTGCGTTTAACGGCGGGAGTGAATCCCGCCTGCTTATGCCCGTCGGCCGGGCTCCTGATGTCGCCCGGGGCCCCAGAGCGTTGAGAGAACGCCTTCCGGCCTTCACTCTCCCCCTCGCCCTTTGCTCCGCGCATAGTCTTCCCGTTCACCCTGTCCTGCCGAACCGGCGAAGCCGGAAGGCAGAAACAGGGGGGCGCGGGGGGAATTATTTCCCCCGCATGCCTTTCCTGCCTTTCCTGCCTTTCTGTCTTTTCTGCCTTTCCGTGGGCTCTTCCGCCTGGGGGGAGATTAGGGTAGAGTTGGGGGAAGGGCAGGAAGTTCAGCAAGGAGGTTGGTCATGGACTGGATGGACAGTTTAGGCACGGTTCTGATTATTGTGCTGGCGCTTTTGGCGGCCATGGCGATACGCCGGGGCGGGGGCACGACGTCGTGCTGATTCCGGGTTGATCCGCTGAGCATGCGTGACATGCGAAAGAACGACACGGAAGGAACGAAAAAAGACGAAGGTGGCAAGGAGAGCGGGCAAAAGCGCTGACTGCGCACTTGCTCTCACATGCAAGCTGATTTATGCTCAAGGCTCCGGGCGTTATGACGTTCGGAGTCTTGTTTTTCCGGATCGGCACCTTTCCGCTGTCGCGGCGGAACGGGGGGCGGGGTGCGTCTTTCGTTTTTGCGTTGCGGCTCGCCGTTCCGGCAATCCGGTGGGCCCGTTTGCCCAGACGAACAAAGGATACCGCCATGAAAGCCCGTTTTCGACTTTTCCTTCTTCTTTCCGTGTGTCTTGCCATGCTTGTATCCGGCTGTTCGCTGCTGGAAAAGCAGCGTCTGCCGTTCCAGAGGCAGGACGAAGTCACGATGTGGGTCAACAGCATTGCCGGGCTCCCAGGCGTGGAACAGGGGCGGCGCGCCGAAATCGTCTGGAAGAATCCTTCGTCCTCTCAGGCGCTGAAGATTCGCGCGCTTTCCATTGCCGCGAGTCGTCCGGGCAGGCAGGGGTATCCCGCCAGGAAGGAACTCGCCTCGCTCTACGCCGCCGCCACGGCCGATCAGCGCTCCACCTGGGAAACCATGTACTGGCACGACCTCGACGCCATGGACAGCGATTCCCTCAGAAAGCTCGCCTCGTCCGTGTCTGCCGATCAGGAAAAGAGCTTCCCCTGGAACCTCGTCATGCTCAAGGCCGCGCGTCGCGGTCTGGTTTCCGATCCTTCGGCCGTGCTCTCGCGGCTGTCCAATCCCATGCTCTACGCCTCTCCCTCCATGCTCGGACTCGGACAGGTTCCTGAAGTGAGTCAGAGCGGCCCGGTGAGCGTGGCGCTCGTCATTCCTCAGACGGGTTCCGCCTCGGCCCTCGGCCGTCAGGTGGCCGCAGGCGCGCAGGCCGCCGTGGACGATCTGCGCCTCTCCGGCAAAAACGTGGATCTGCGCATCATCGACACCGGCCTCACCGGATGGCAGCAGGCCGTGCAGTCGCTGCCGCCTCAGTTCGTCATGGTGGGCGGCCCGCTCATTCCCGGCCGCTACAAGGCCGTCAAGGCCGCCGCTTCCGGCCGCGCCCTCTTCTCCTTCACGGCGTCGCTGCCTTCCGGCGACGAAGGCGTGCATGCCTGGCGCTTCTTCGCCAGCCCTGAAGATCAGATCAAGGCCCTGCTCGACGGCGCGTCCTCGCTCGGCATCACCTCGTTCGGGGTGTTCAGTCCCGGCGATTCCTACAGCAAGCGCATGGGCGGCCTGTTCATGCAGGAAGCCGCCGCCCGCGGCTACTCCGTGACATCCGGCTCCTACACCGCCGGAAAAATGAACGCCTGGCCCAAGGAAGCCGGCGCCTTCGTGAAAACGCAGGTGGGCTCGCAGCGCGGCAGCATTCCCGTGGCCACCGCCGACTTTCAGGCCATCTTCCTGCCCGACAGCTGGAAGAACATGGACATGCTCGTCTCCAGCCTGCACTACAGCGGCGCGCAGAACCGGCTCATGATGGGAACCTCTATCTGGGAACAGAGCCTCGGCCCCACCAGCCGCAACAACGCCGCCACCTTCGCCCTCACCATCTTCCCCGGCGTGTGGAACGACAGACTTTCCGGCCCCGGCGTGAGCGCCTTCCGCAACGCCATGGCCGCCAAAAATCAGCGTACCGACGACTGGTCCGCCCTGGGCTTCGACTTCGTGCGCTTCGCCGCGGCTCTCAATCTGCAGCCCGGCTGGACCCCCGCTCAGCTCAACCGCGCCCTGGCCTCCGCGCCTTCCCTGGACTGGGCTTCCGCGCCCATGCGCTGGGACGCCTCGGGCAAGGCAAGTCGTCAGCTTTTCCTGTTCCAGCCTGCGTCCACCGGACACATTCCGGCCGACATGCAGACGATCAGAGACCGCCTCGCTTCCGGCGACCTCTCCGTTTCCGAACCCGCCGCGCCTGCCGCTCCTCAGCGGCCCGTGAGCTTCGATCAGCTCGTGGACTCCCTCAGCAAGTAACCGCGTTCCGCGCAACGCCCACAGCGCTGCGCGGAACTTCCCCGCGCGAAACACTCAGCGCCCCCGACGCCGAGATCAACGCGCCAGTTTCGACAGAACACGTCCAACCCACCCTGTAAAAGAGAAAAAACCGCATGTCTCTCGACAAAAACGACTTTCTGCACCTGTGCCGCCTCTCCCGGCTGGCCCCGGATCCCGCCGCGCAGGAGGAAATGGCGCAGCAGTGCTCCAGCATTCTTGCCTACATGGACAAACTTTCCGAACTCGACACCACCGGCGTGGAACCTTTGTATTCGCCCGTGATTCATGAATGCGCCTTCCGCGACGACGTTGCCGTGCGCCGCTGCGACCGCGCCGACATCCTCGCCGGAGCCCCCGCCACCGACGGCGCGTTCTTCATTGTTCCCCGTATCGTGGAGGGAAAATAAATGGCCGAACTGTTTGAACTTTCCCTCTGCGAGGCCCGCGACGCCGTGCGCCGCGGCGAAACCAGCGCGGAAGAACTCACCGCCGCCTGCCTCAAGCGCATCAACGAAACCGAACCCAGAATCAACGCCCTGCTCGCCCGTCGCGACGAAGAGGCACTGGAACAGGCCCGCGACATGGACAGAAATCGCCCGGCCGACCTCTCCGACAAGCCCCTCTGGGGCGTGCCCATGACCGTGAAGGACGCCATTACCCTCAAAGGCCTCCCCACCACCGCCGCCTCAAAAATTCTGGAAGGATTCCTCTCCCCCTACGACGCCCTCGTGGTCGAGCGCCTGAAACAGGCCGGAGCCGTCATTCTCGGCAAGAACAACATGGATGAATTCGCCATGGGTTCCACCACCGAACACTCCGCCTACAAGACCACCGCCAACCCCTGGGACGTTGCCTGCGTGCCCGGCGGCTCCAGCGGCGGTTCCGCCGCCAGCGTGTCCGCCTGCCAGTGCTTCGCCTCCCTGGGCTCGGATACCGGCGGCTCCATCCGTCAGCCCGCCTCCCTGTGCGGCTGCGTCGGCATCAAGCCCACCTACGGACGCGTGTCCCGCTACGGCCTGCTCGCCTACGCCTCCTCCTTCGATCAGGTGGGCCCGCTCGCCCGCACCGTGGAAGACGCCGCCGCCGTGCTCCAGGTCATTGCCGGTCACGACGAACGCGACAGCACTTCCTCCCCCGTGCCCGTGCCCGACTACCACGCCGCCATGACCAGCCAGAACGACCTCTCCGGCCTCACTCTCGGCATGCCGCGCGAATTCTTCGGACACAAGGGCCTCGACGAAGGCGTGGCCGCCGCCTGCAACAAGGCCGTGGAAACCGCCAAAGAACTCGGCGCCAAGGTAGTGGAAGTCTCTCTGCCCCACACGGAATACTCCATTGCCAGCTACTACATCCTCGCCGCCGCCGAAGCCAGCTCCAACCTCGCCCGCTACGACGGCGTGCGCTACGGACACCGCACCGCCAACCCCAAAAACCTCGAAGACATGTACACGAGCTCCCGCACCGAAGGCTTCGGCCCCGAAGTGCAGCGCCGTATCCTGCTCGGCTCCTACGTGCTCTCCGCCGGCTACTACGACGCCTACTACCGCAAGGCCGCTCAGGTGCGCCGCCTCATCCGGCAGGACTACCTCGACGCCCTCAACGCCTGCGACATGCTCCTCGCCCCCGTCTCCCCCGTCCCCGCCTGGCAGATGGGACACATGTCCGACGACCCGCTCCAGATGTACTTCATGGACATCTTTACCCTGTCCCTCAACCTCGCCGGCCTCCCCGGCCTCTCCATCCCCGTCGGTAAAAGCGGACACCTCCCCGTCGGCATCCAGCTCATGGGCCGCGCCTTCGACGAAGGCCGACTCTTCCTCGCCGGCGACAAGCTCACCCGCGCCCTCGGCACCCATAACCAGCACGCCCCGATGTAGAGAAAGGCAGGAAAGGCAGAAAAGACAAGAAAGGCATCGGGGGAGATAATCTCCCCCGAACCCCCATAATTTGCGGGACGAACCCTCGCGGGTCCGTCCCGCAGCATTTTTGGGTGTACGTCGAAGCTTCCCCCGTCTTTTTTCCTGTTTTTTTGCCTTCCTTCTGCTCCGTTCCTCTTTCTGTCCGCGCACCTCTCAGCATTGCCACACGCGCCAGTTTTCCCGCTTTCAACATTTGAAAAGCACTTCCTTCGACACGTTCGCTTCGAAACCAGCCATCGGAAACGAACGCCGCAACACATACCCCGATAAATGCCGACGCATTTTCGCCAGGCGTGCGGCTCCTCTATGCGGCGGAAAAGCTTACATCGTTCCAAAGTCGTTTTCTCCCAAAACTTCGCATCCCCTCTCCCCAAAATATCTGGAAATCCTTTCCTTTGATACGCCTGTCCGGCGCAGGCCGGACAGGAGTCGGCACCGCAGGTGGGTCCGTGAGGACACACCTGCACTGAGTCCGCAGACCGAACAGCGCCCGCCAAGCTCCCCGGCCTCCGCAGCCCTGTCTTTCCAACCTTCCGCCCTTTTTCGACAACGCGTCCTGCATCCGTACTCCCGCCCTGCCGAACCGGCGAAACCGGGAGGCAGAAACAGGGGGGGGGGCGGGGGGAATTATTTCCCCCGCATGCCTTTCCTGTCTTCTCTGCCTTTTCCGCCTTTCCAGAGCGGGGGCAGGGAAAGGGCCTTGACAGGGCGTGGGGTTTCCACGAAAACGCTTGTTATGTTTCAGGTACGGACGGAGGGATTCGTCCGGCGAGTTCTCCCGGGAGGGAGGGGGCGGGGAAGGCAACCACAAGCGGAAAAGCGTCTTCTCCGTTCATGAGTTTTGCTTTCCGCGCATGATATGAACAGCTTCAAGCCCTATGCGGCCATGCCTTTTTATCCCGGCCCTGTTTCCGTTCATCCCGATGTTGCCCGCGCGCTTTCCCGCGACTATGCTCCGCCGCGCATAGGCACGGAATATCTTGAACTTTACAAGTCGGTACGCGTGCGCCTTCAGAAAGTGCTCGGCACGAAGGAAGACGTGCTCATGGGCACGGGCGAAGGCATGCTTGTGTTGTGGGGCGCGCTCAAGAGCTTGCTGAAGCCCGGCGACACGGTGCTTACGGTGGGCACGGGCGTTTTCGGCGACGGCTTTGCCGACATGGCCGAAGTCATCGGCTGCAAGGCCGTGCGTATTTCCGAGCCCTACGACAAGACCATTTCCGCTTCCACGCTGGAAAAGGTGAAGGACGCCGTCAAGGAGCATCATCCGGTGCTCATGACCGCCGTTCACTGCGAGACGCCTTCCGGCACGCTGAATCCGCTGGAAGAGCTCGGCCGTCTGAAAAAGGATCTCGGCGTTCCCTTCCTGGTGGTGGACACCGTGGCCAGCGCGGGCGGCGCGCCCGTACACGCCGACGCCTGGAACGCCGACTGCGTGCTCGGCGGCTCTCAGAAGTGTCTGGCCTGCCCGCCCGACATGAGCTTCATGAGCGTGAGCGAGGCTGCGTGGGAACGCGTGCGCGAGGTGAACTACACCGGCTACGACGCCATTCGTCCTTTCGATCACGCCATCGAAGACCCCATGCGCTTCCCCTACACGCCCAACTGGTGGGGCGTGGCCGCGCTGGATGCTTCGCTTTCCGCACTGGAAAAGGAAGGCCTCGAAAACGTGTTCGCCCGTCATGAAGCGGTGGCCCGTCAGTGCCGCGAAGGCGTACAGGCTCTCGGTCTCTCGCTGTGGCCCGCAAAAGACGCCGTGAATTCCCCCACCGTGACCGCCATCCGCGTGCCCGAAGGCTGGGCGTGGAACGACTGGCGCGTTGCCCTCGCCGAACGCGGTCTGTACGTGGGCGGCAGCCTCGGCCCGCTCGCCGGCAAGGTGTTCCGCATGGGTCACATGGGAACCCAGGCCAATGCCGAAGCCATGACCTCGGCCCTCGCCGTCATGAAAGACATTCTCTCAAAATAACAAAGGATCAGATGCATGAGCTACACCAAGGAAGACGTGCGCCGCTATCACGGCCTGCCCCGCCCCGGCAAAATTGAAGTGATGCCCAGCAAGAAGGCCACCACTCAGGACGACCTCACCCTCGCCTACAGCCCCGGCGTGGCCGAAGCCTGCCGCGACATTGTGACCGACGAAGCCGCAGCCGCCAAGCTCACCGGCCGCAGCAATCTCGTGGCCGTGGTCACCAACGGCACCGCGGTGCTCGGTCTCGGCAACATCGGACCGCTTGCGGGCAAGCCCGTCATGGAAGGCAAAAGCATGCTCTTCAAGCTCTTTGCCGACGTGGACGCCTTCGACATCGAACTCGACTGCTCCGATCCCGATCGCCTCATCGACATCGTGAAGGCCCTCGAACCCACCTTCGGCGGCATCAACCTCGAAGACATCCGCGGTCCGGAATGCTTCTACATCGAGGAAGAGCTGAAAAAGTCCATGAACATTCCCGTGTTCCACGACGATCAGCACGGCACGGCGGTCATCACCGGCGCGGCGCTCATGAACGCTTCGCGCATCACGGGCCGCGACATCGCCGACATGAAAATCGTCGTCATGGGCGCGGGAGCCGCCGGCATGGCCTGCGCCCGCTTCTACGCCTCCATGGGCGTGAAGAAGGAAAACATTTCCATGTTCGACATCAAGGGGCTCATCCACGCGGGCCGCACCGACCTGTCCGACGTGCAGATGACCTTCGCCCAGAAGGAACCCGCCCCCGGCGCGTCCATTGCCGATACCCTCTACGCCGCCATGGAAGGCGCCAACCTCTTCCTCGGCCTCTCCGGCCCGGGAACCCTCAAGCCCGACATGCTGAAGGGCATGGCCGAAAAGCCCGTAATCTTCGCCTGCGCCAATCCTGTGCCGGAAATCGGCTATGAAGAGGCCAAGGCCGTGCGTCCCGACGCCATCATGGGCACGGGCCGTTCCGACTATCCCAATCAGGTGAACAACGTGTCCGGCTTCCCGTTCATCTTCCGCGGCGCGCTCGACGTGCGCGCAAGCAAGATCAACGAAGAAATGAAAATCGCCGCCGCCCGCGCTCTTGCCGATCTCGCCCTCGAACCCGTGCCCGAAGACGTGCGCGCCGCCTATCACGGCCGCGATTTCACCTTCGGCCCGGAATACATCATTCCCATGCCGCTTGATCCGCGCATCATCGAATGGGTGGCCCCGGCCGTGGCCAAGGCCGCCGTGGACAGCGGCGTGGCCCGCGGCAGCATGGAAGACATCGGCGGCAGCGTGGAAGCCTACCGCCTCATGCTGCGCGAACGCATGAGCAAGGCCAAGGCCCGCATGGCTTCCTACTGGGAAAGCTACAACAAATAAATCGGACGAAGCGGGAACGTCCCGCCTCTCGTGAACCGGGGCGCGTCCGTCATGGACGCGCCCTTTTTGCTGCACGGAGTTGCCATGATCATACGCCTCATAGAGTACCACAAAAAACGCTTTCTGCCCCTGCTTCTGGAAGCCGACGAACAGGAAAACATGATAGAGCGCTATCTTGAGCGCGGCGAGCTCTTCGTGGCCTTCGACGAAAAGGATGAAGCCGCGGCCGCCGCCGTGGTCACGAAGGAAGACGACGGTCTGTACGAACTCAAGAACATCGCCGTCGCCCCGGAACTGCGGAGGCAGGGCCTCGGCCGGGACATGATCGCTTTTCTTTTGAACCGCTACCGCGGCAAAGGCATGCTGCAGGTGGGAACCGGAGAGAGCGAGGCCACGCTCGGCTTCTACAACGCCTGCGGCTTCACCTTCTCCCATGTGGAAAAGGACTTCTTCACCAAGAACTACGATCATCCCATCGTGGAAGACGGCAAGGTGCTCCGGGACATGATCTATCTCAGGCAGCACCTTCCGGACTGAGCACGCGCCCTTCCCCGTCCGCCTTTTCAGCAGGCAGACGCGGTCGCCCGCGTTTCTGACGGCGGATGGTCTGCGTTTTTCGCTCGTGGTTCGTCTGCGGGCAGCAGGCGTCACTCTTCGAGGCTCTTCACGCTCTCCCACGACAGATTAAAGGATCGCAGATACTTGTTGAGCCTCGCGGTATCGTCGGCGCTGGTCTTTCGGAGTCTTGAGCTGGCAAAAAGGAGGCGTCCCGCTTCCGAGCGGCGGGTGCAGGAAAGGCAGACTTCGAGCACCTTTTCGAGCTGCACCTTGTCGAAGAGGTCGAGCTCGCGGTCTATGAGATGCGAGGCCCGCGCAATGAGCGGGAATTCCACGCCTTCCAGTTTTTCCATCCGCCGCCGCCAGAGGGAACGCAGATAGGCTATTTCCTTTTCCACGGTCTCCTTCGTTATGATGCCCTGAAAGGCATAGGTGTGCATGCGTTCCAGACTGCTCGACAACGTGCGGAAGTTGCCCGGCCAAGCGGCTTCCGGCGAGCGGGCGAAATCGAGATAGAGCTCACGCGCCTCGGGAAGAAAGTCCGCAAAAATGCCGCGCTGTTCCGAAAGCCGCTTGAGTTCGTAGTCAATGTTCGACTCGATGTCTTCCGGGCGCTCGCGCAGGCTCGGCAGGCGGAAATACCACAGATTGATGCGCGCAAAAAGATCGGTGCGGAACTTGCCGTTGCGGGCGTCGGTGAACAGATCCCGATTGGTCGCCGTGATGAGCTGAAAATTGCTGAACACCGGCTTGTCCGAACCGAAGGGGAAAAATCTCTTTTCCTCCACGGCCTTGAGCAGCAGCGCCTGCACGTCGGGGCCGAGTTCCCCCACTTCGTCGAGAAAAAGAATGCCCGAATGCGCCATGGCCAGCATGCCCTTGCGCTCGGACGTCGCGCCCGTGAAGGCTCCGCGCACATGCCCGAACAGCGCCGACATGGCCGAATCGCCGCGGAAGGAGGCGCAGTTCACTTCCACAAGCGGCCCGGTGACCATGCCGGTCTGGAGCCTGAGCTCGTAAATGCGCCGCGCCATGATGGTCTTGCCCGTGCCCGTGGCCCCGTAAAGCAGAATGGGCGCCGTGGAGTGACGCGCCACGTGTTCGATATCCTTCACCAGCTGGTTGAACACCGGATTCTTCGTGCGGATGCCCCCGCGGATGATGTCCTGCGACTGCTTGCGCTGTTCGATGTCGCCTATCTTGGATATCCAGTTGTTGATGGCGTTGTCGTAAATCTGAATGGTCGAATGGATGCGTCCGAAACGATCCTTGGAACTGCGCAGCTGAATGATGCGGCAACGTATGCGCTTGATGTTCACCAGCATCATGATCATGAACGAATGCGCAAACATGTTGCCCGGGCCGAAGTGCAGATAGTAGTCCTCCTCCTGATCGTTGAAGGAAAAGGAACTGAAGAACTGATCGAAGAAAAGATAGTTTTCCGCAAAGGACTGCGGCGAAAAATTGCTTCTGGTGTCGATGACCACGGGCACCACTTCGGTGTGCGGGGCGAGTTCCTCCAGATCATTCTGCAGGGCGTTCAGCCTGTCCTTGAGCGAGGGAGGAATGAAATAGTAGAGCCTGTGAATGAAAAATTTGCGCACCTGCACAAGTTCGACGAGCGGCCGCCAGAGCTTCCAGCGGGAATCGGCGTCCGCTATGTCGTGATCGATGGAAATGGTGCTGAACACCACGTTTTTTTTCATGCAGCCTCCTGGCGCGCGTTTCCGTTGTCCGGGCCTTCCGATGCGGAAGACGCATGCCGTTATAGCACAGGACGGATCCGGGGGAAAACGGACTTGACCAAAACATCACAAGAAAAATGCCTTTTCATTAAATCCATTTTTCACGAACCGCATTTTTCTTAAAAAATCATCTTTTTCTCTGATAATCAAACCTTTTTCTGAAATTCTCCTGAAATTTATCGAGCATCTTGCACAACATGGCGTTTTTTCAGCATATTATTTTCCGCGAATCTGGCACGATTCTTGCTCTTTTTTTATCATGCAATCACGCATCTGTCACCAAGGAGCATATATGAAATCCGTCAAACACGATTGGGGTACTCTTTACGAGACCGATGTGCTTATTCTCGGCACCGGCGCTTCCGGCATAGGCGCGGCCCTGAACTCGGCCGGCAAGGGCCTCGACGTTCTCATGGTCGGCAAGGGCACGCTCGAAAGTTCCGGCTCCCTCGGCGGCGGCAACGACCACTTCATGGCCGTGCTCGACACCGACGAGCCCTACGACAACAAGGAAAGCTTTGTCGCCTTCTACATGAAGTCCGCCTACGGCTACCGCGAAAAACAGATCGAACAGTGGCACGACGCCCTCAAGCCCTGCGTCAAGATTCTCGAAGAGTGCGGCGTGGAATTCCTCCGTCGCGACGACGGCTTCTACTTCCGCTCCGTGGGCTTCGGTCAGCCCGGCGCCTGGTGGCTGCACATTCCCAACGGCAGAAAGATCAAGCGCGGACTCGCCAAGCGCGTGCGCTCCCTCGGCGTCACCGTGCTCGACAACTTCCAGATCACCAAGCTGTTCAAGAAAAACGGCAAAATCGCCGGCTGCATGGGCTTCAACGTGCTCACCGGCGAAGTTTCCGCCATCCGCTGCCGCGCCGCCGTCAACAGCCTCGGCTGGCACGCCCAGCGCTGCACCAACAACTCTTCCCACAACCCCTACAACTGCTGGTTCACCCCCTTCACCACCGGCAGCTACTTCACCCTCGCCTACGACATCGGCGCGCCCATCGTCAACGCCGACATCTCCTGCCGCGGCACCATTCTCCCCAAGGGCTGGGGCGCGCCCGGCATGAACGGCATCAACAACATGGGCGGCCACGAACTCAACGCCCTCGGCGAACGCTTCATGTTCAAGTATGATCCCATGGGCGAAAACGGCATACGCCGCAATCAGATGATGGGCACCAATCAGCAGCAGGTCGAAGGCTACGGCCCGCCCTTCTACATGGACATGCGTCACCTCAACGAACACGACGTGCATCATCTGCAGTACGTGCTCATGCCCGCCGACAAGGCCACCTATCTCGATTACTGCAAGGCCCGCGGCATTGAATTCAGCAAGTATCCGCTGGAAGTCGAAGTGGGCGAACTCAGCCTCTCCGGCATGCTGCTTGCCGACGACAATCTGGAAACCCCCGTGCGCGGCCTCTACGCCGGCTGCAACTTCACGAGCTTCTCCGGCGCCATGTGCGGCGGCTTCGTGGCCGGCGGTCACGCCGCCGAAAACGCTCCCTCCCTCGACATGGCCGGCCCCTCCGACGAGGAAATCCTCGCCGAACGCGACCGCATTCTCGCGCCCCTCAACAACACCTCCGGCACCATGACCCACAGCGATTTTGAAGATCCCATCCGCCAGGTCATGGACTATTACGCCAAGTTCCGCCGCAACATGCCCGGCATGGCCGTGGCCCTCGATCGCCTCAACTTCATCAACGGCTACAGAGACCGCGTGCGCGCCGACAACCTCCACGATCTCATGCGCATTCACGAAGCCTTTGAAATCCTCGAACTGTGCCGCATTCACCTCGACGCCTGCCTCCAGCGCAAGGAAAGCGGCCGAGGCATGTACGTGCTCACCGACTATCCCGAAAAGGATCCCGCCCTCGCCAAGGGGCTCGTGGTCGTCAAGGGAGACGAAGGCCCCGTCTTTTCCTGGCTTGAACCCGCCGGCAAATAATTCCTCTGCGCCCGGCTCCCCCTTCGCGCCGGAGCCGGGCCCGGACGCGCCGCTCATGCGCTTCCGCCTTTCCCGGGTTCCTTTTCCCCGCCAAACGTCAACATCAGGAGATCACTCATGCCTCCCGTATTCCATGAAGAGAAATGCATCCGCTGCGGCATGTGCGTCAGAGACTGCCCCGCCTATATCCTGGCCCTCGACAAGGAACACGACAAAACGCCCCACGTCATCGAAGAATACAAACACGAATGCTGGCACTGCGGCAACTGCCGCATAAGCTGCCCCAAGGACGCCATCAGTTTCGAGTTTCCGCTCTACACCCTTGTCTGACCGGAGGAAACGCATGAACAGACTCTCTTCCCTTCTGCTCGGCGCCGCCATGATTCTGGCCGCCGCCATCCCCGCGAAGGCCGCGGACTATGTGCTTTCCCTCAACCTTGCCGTTCCCCCGGTTCACAACCGCTGGACCATGGCCATCAAGCCCTGGGCCGACGAAATCACCAAGCGCAGCGGCGGCCGCATCGTCATTGAACCCTACTTCGCCCAGGCTCTCAGCAAGCAGGCCGAAGTGGTGGAATCCGTGCGCACCGGCGTGGCCGATCTCGGCGAAGCCACGTTCACCGTGGGCGGCCTCGGCCGCTATCCCTTCCATGAACAGCTCCTCAACCTCGTGCGCCCCAGCCTCTGCACCGTGGACGCCGCCAACCTCGTGCGCTCCCTGCACGAAGCCTTCCCCAAGGAAGCCATGGAAGACGTGAAGGGCACCCGCCTGCTCTTCGTGGAAGGTCACACCATGGGCATGCTCATCGGCACCCGCGACAAGCCCGTCAAGAGCCTTGAAGACCTCAAGGGCATGAAGATAGGCGTGTCGGGCGGCGGCATCCGTCTCGACCGCGTGCGCGCCCTCGGCGCCACCGTGGTGGGCGTCACCCTGCCCGACATGTACATGTCCCTGGAAAAGGGCGTCATCGACGGCGCCGTCGTGGACTGCGAAGTGCTCGTTTCCCGCAAGCTCGGCGACATCATCAAGAACCTCACCCTCGTGAACATCGGCGGCTCCGTGTTCTACTGCGTCATGAACCAGGACACCTACGACAGCATGCCCCCCGATCTGCAGAAGGTCATCGACGACGTGTCGCGCGAATACGCGCCCAAGATCTTCAGCGACTTCTGGAACGACATGCAGTACAACAGCCTTGAACGCTGGCAGAAGGAACAGGGCGGCAAGCTCCACATGCTCTCCGACGCCGACTACGCCAAGGCCGACGCCCTCGCCGAACCCACCTACGCCGAATGGATCCAGTTCACCAAGGACAAGGGTCTGCCCGCCGAAGCCATTCTTGCCAAGTTCCGCGAACTCGAAAAGCGCGACATGACCCCCTGGGCTCAGTCCCGCGCCGCCCAGTACGTGGAAAAGTAATCCTATCACCTCAGCCGGGGGAATTCTTCCCCCGGCCTTTTCCCTCTTTCCGGGCCGAAACATCCCGGCTCGTTCTCCCACAATACTCCCGCGTACTGCGGAAAAACGCGGTTTTTCCTTGTACCCGGATGCGGCCTCGCCGCATCCTCCAGAGCGTCATGCCGAAACACACCACGCTCATTGCATAACGTCCAGGAGTCTGTCATGGCATCATCAGCAACCAACCTCTCCCCCCGGCCCGCCGGTCTGGCGCCTCTGCGCGCATGCGTCGACATTCTGAAGCATCTGGAAACCGTGTGCCAGAAAGCCAGCGCCCTCGGCATGTTCTTCTTCCTGCTCATGGTGCTCATCACCACGCTGGACGTTCTTCTCCGCTATTTCCTTTCCAGTCCTCTCAGCGGCACCATGGAACTCACCGAGTTCTTCATGGTCATCGTTTTCTTCACTTCCGTGGCCTACGCCCAGTGGACCGGCGGTCACATCGTCATGGACGTGGTCACCGCCAAGCTCAGCGAAAAAACGCAGACCCTGCTCGCCGTGGTCACCACCTTCTGGTCCGTCACCACCGTGGCCGTGTGCCTCGCCGCCATGATGCGCTACGCGAGCACCTGCGAACTCTATTCCCCCACCCTCAACCTCCCCGTGGCTCCCTTCGTGTGGTTCGCCTCCGCAGGATGCCTGCTTCTGCTGCTCACCCTCGTTCACGACTTCCTCGCCGCCATCCTCAAGGCTCACGACAACTACGGCACCGCTTCCACCGTGCTCGCCGTCATCGTGGCCTTCGCCTCCACCGCCGCCTTCGTCTGGTTCGCCATGCACAGAATGCGCGGCGTCTCCAGCGTGGTGCTCGGCGTGTGGGGCTGCGCGTTCATGTTCTTCCTCTTCTTCTCCGGCATGCCCGTGGCCTACGCCCTCATGGCTTCGGCCGCCGTGTTCATCTCCAACATGCGCGGCACCATGGCCGCCTGGAACATGCTCGGGCAGTTCTGGTACAACACCGTGGCCAGCTACGACTGGTCGCCCCTCATGTTCTTCCTGCTCATGGGCTACGTCTGCTTTGAAGGGCAGTTCGGTCAGGATCTCTACCGCGCCGCACGCTCCTGGATGGGACACTGGCGCGGCGGCCTCGCCACCGGCAGCGTGTGCGCCTGCACCGCCTTCGGCGCCGTGGTCGGCGACTCCCTCGCCGGCAGCGTGGCCATGTCGGCCATAGCCCTGCCCGAAATGCGCAAGAGCCACTACGACGACGCCCTCGCCATCGGCTGCCTCGCCTGCTCCGGCACCATCGGCAGCCTCATTCCGCCTTCCACCACCTTCATCCTCTACGGCGTGCTCGCCGAACAGTCCATCGGCGAACTCTTCATCGCCGGCGTCATTCCCGGACTTCTGTGCATGTTCTGCTTCATCGGCGTCATCGTGGTGTGGGCCCGCATCAATCCTGCGGCCGCGCCCGCCTCGCCCCGCGTCTCCCGCCTCGAAGCCGTCACCTCCCTGCGCTCCGCCCTGCCCATCATGGCCATCTTCATTCTGGTCATCGGCGGCATCTACGGCGGCATCTTCACCGCCACCGAAGGCGGCGGCGTAGGCGTGTTCGGCATGCTGGCCCTGGCCTACGCCCTGCGCCGCATGACCACCAAGAAGCTCTCCTCCGCCCTCAACGACGCCGGAAAGTTCACCGCCATGTGCTTCGCCCTGCTCGCCGGCGCCAACCTGCTCGGCAACTTCATGACCCTGAGCCGCATCCCCATGGTGCTCGCCAACTCCATCGCCGCCCTCGACCTCGCTCCCATGCTCGTCATGGTGGCCATCATCCTCGTGCTCTGCTTCCTCGGATGCTTCATCCCCGCCATTCCGCTCGTGCTCATCTGCGTGCCCATCTTCGTGCCCATCGCCAAGGTGTTCGGCTGGAACCTCGTGTGGTTCGGCGTCATTTCCACGCTGATCAAGAACATGGCCTGCATCACCCCGCCTTTCGGCATCAACCTCTTCGTCATGAAGGGCATTGCCGACGTGCCCATCGGCCTCATGTACAAGGCTTCGCTGCCCTACGTGGTGGGCCTGTTCGTGTGCGTCGGCCTCATCGTGGCCTTCCCGCAGCTCAGTTTGTGGCTGCCTTCCATGATGCACTGATCGCCTCACAACGCTCCTTGAAGCAACCACTCCCCCGGTTCGCGCACGAAAAACCGCTGCGCGAACCGCCCCCAGGCCCTCCCTCACCGGAGGGCCTTCCTGCTTCCGGGCAATGGAAAAACGCCGCCGATTTTCCCCCGCGGAACGCCGTTCCGGTTCCGGGAAGGCTGCTCCAGAGGCGGGAACGCCGAGTCCTGTGCCAACGCGCGGAACCTGATGCCGGAAACGCCGCCCGGCGCCGATGAGGCCGGAGCCGACACGGGAGACTTCGCGCCTGAGTCCGGGAGATGCCCGACGCCGAAGACCCGGAGCCCGGTTCCCAAAGACGCTGAGACAGACGCAAAAAAACTGCGTCCACCTTCTCCGGGACATGCCACGCCTGATTCCACGGCTCCGCAACGCGCCGGGGCTCATGCGCTGCGCGCATTCTTTCCGCGGCGCACGAAAAACGACGGGCAAAATCGGGGAGTTGCCCGGAATCTTCGGCAACGCCCGACTGCGCCCGGCAAAACGCCGATCACTCCGCCGCGCTTCCGCCGCGTCTCCCCCCTCTTCCGCCGTCTTCCCCCCCTCTTCCGCACGCCTCATTTGCCGCTCCCCGGTCGCCGCTCTCCAGACCGCTGAGCCCCCTGCCGCCGCTCCCCGGGCCCCTATTTCCGGCAGACGATTCAGCGTGCCGCGCCCCCTTTTCCTGCCGACAGAGGGAAGGCGGACAGTCCCGCCCCCCGGACAGCGTTCTCCGCCCGGCAAAGAACCGCTGCCGGAAAACTCTTCCGGCCATTCCCCCGGACACGAAAAATCCCCGCGCGGAGTAGCCTCCGGCGGGGATGATTTCAGCGTTTATCGACGTTCGCACCGACCGCACGCACGGCCCGGCGCAAACGCCGTCGCGTCAGGATCAGGCAGAAGCCTCTCTTCTGTTGTGCAGCACGTTGAGCAGCAGAAGGAAGATCACCAGCAGCGCGCCGCTCACGAGCAGGCAGATCCAGGGGCTCGAGCTCACGAAGCCCGCCACCAGATAGCCCACCGCGCTGCATCCTGCGGCGAGAAGCGCGTAGGGAAGCTGCGTGGACACGTGTTCAATGTGGCTGCACCCCGCGCCGGCGCTGGACAGAATGGTGGTGTCGGAAATGGGCGAACAGTGATCGCCGAACACGCTGCCCGCCAGCGTGGCGGAAAGCGCCACCACGAGCAGATCGGGGCAGATGGCCTGCGCCACGGGAACCACCAGCGGAATGAGAATGCCGAAGGAGCCCCAGGCCGTGCCGGTGGAAAAGCTGAGGAAACCGGCAATCACGAAGATGAGGAAGGGAAGCATGCCGCCCACCATGTTGCCGCTCGTGACCAGCGATTCCACGAACTTGTTGGTCTGAAGCATGTCCTGGCAGACGCCGCTGATGCCCCAGGCGAGCACGAGAATGAGGTTGGCGGTAAGCATGGCCTTCATGCCTTCCACCGCGCCGTGCATGAATTCGGAAAGGCTCATCAGGCGACGGGGCACGTAAAGCAGCAGCGCCACCACCAGACCGCCGAAGGAAGCCCACACCAGCGCAGGCGACGCGTTGCAGTTGCCGAGCGCGGCGCGGAATTCATGATAGGCCGGATCGGAACCCCAGTAGCCGCCGCTGTACATCATGGCGAGCACGGCGAACACGATAAGGCTGCCTATGGGAATGAGCATGTCGAACACATGGCCGTTCTTGGTTTCGAGGCCTATTTCGGACTTCTGCGCCATGACGCCGAGATCGCCGTGTTCGGCGCGCTTTTCCGCCGCGCGCATGGGACCGAAATCCCACTTGAAGAGGCAGAGCAGCACCACGAGCGTGAGGGAAAGCAGCGAGTAGAAATTATACGGAATGGCCGCAATGAAGGCTGCAATTTCACTCTCGAACGCGCCGGTTGACTTCAGATTGCTGCCCACGGCCGCGGCCCAGCTGGAAATGGGCGCAATGATGCACACGGGCGCGGCCGTGGCGTCGATGATGTAGGCCAGCTTGGCGCGGGAAATCTTGTAGGTGTCGGTGACGGGCTTCATCACGGTGCCCACGGTGAGGCAGTTGAAATAGTCGTCGATGAAGATGAGACCGCCGAGGCCGCAGGTGGAAAGCATGGCCGTGCGGCGGCTCTTGATGCGCGACGTGGCCCAGCGACCGTAGGCGCGGGAGCCGCCCGCCATGGAAATGACGTACACCAGCGCGCCGAGCGCGGAGCAGAACATCACGATGTCGAAGTTGAGCCGCTTGCCCATGATGGCAAAGGCCGACTCAATGGTGTTCATGATCACGAAATCGGCTCCGGTGCCCACGGAATAAATGAACGTGCCGGTCAAGATGCCGATGAGCAGAGAAGAAATAACTTCCTTGGTAATAAGCGCAAGCACGATGGCCGTGACGGGAGGCAGAAGCGACATCCAGCCAGCATAATAAGGTTCCATAAATCCCCCACAGAAAGCTAGGCGCTCCCCGAAGGAAGCGCAACACATACCGCGCGCCCGCGTCACGCTCCATGACAGGGCCGCGCCTCGGGCCGCGAACGCACAACGCTCGCGCTCCCGCAAGACACTCTTCACATTCTGACGAGACTACCAGATTATACAACGCTCTTCAACAGTTTTTCCGGACGAGTCCGAACCCGAGAAACATCGCCGTGCGCCGAGTCCTGCGCCTTCCGCAGAGCTTCAACATTGTTGCCGAATTTCACGATGCACAGCTTGTTTCAGCACTGTCCGCCGCGCGGAAAACGGCGCAGGTTGCCGCGCCCCGTCGCAGCTCCGCCGCCGGAAGGGATGGCCGCATCGTCGAACCCTTCCCCGCCCGCGCGGAGGGAGCCCGCAGGCTGCGAAGGCGTGGCGGCGCAGCCGCTTCCTTGTCCGCGCGCAGAAAGAACGCAACACGTCTCTGCCTGCGTGCGGGGTTCAGTCCTTCTCCGCCAAAGCATGGAGGAAAAAGGCTCCCGAGCTTCTTTCCCCTGTCCGCGCAAAAGAACGCACAGCCGGGAACCGCCTGAAAGCAAACTTTGGCGGCTTTCCCCTGTGCGCGAGGAAGAAGATCGGCACTGAGTCCGGTCTCATTCGCCCGCGCCGCCTGTGTCCCGGCCACTCCCCTCGAGCGGGGACATCCGGCGTCCGAGGAGCAACACGCTGCCGGAAAACAACGCCGTCCGGCGCTCTCTAAGGCTGCCCGACATCGCCCCGCATCAACGCCGTGGCCGAGCCCCGTCCCCTTCGGCAGCATTCCGCGCCGCAGCGCATAAAAAAGGGAAGAAGCAGCCTTCCGCCCTTCTTCCCCCGTTTGTTCGTGCCTTCCGAGCCGCGGACGGGCCGCTCTACGCCTTCTGCGCGCGGTCTTTCAAAATGGCGTCCACCACGTGATCGGCATAGCGTTCGTACACCTTTTCTCCGGTTTCCGCCGTGGCCGCCCGCGGATCGCCGAGATAGGCCAGCACCGCCCCGCAGCCGATGAAATCGTTGCCCGCGGCCAGCCTTTCGGCAAAAAATTCGCCTTCCCAGTTGGGTTCCAGCGTCTGAAGCATGTCCATGTCCACAAGGTCGGGACGACGATTGAGCATGAGCGCGGTTTCGCTCTCCCCGGCGTGAATGTCCCATTCCGGATGTTCGCAGTGCAGGAGCTCTCCGATGCCCGAGCCGAGCAGCCAGTCGGAAACCTCAACGCGCATGGAAGGATTGCGCTTCACGGCGTTTTCCGCCGCCTCCTTCAGCGCCTCGATGTTGCGCGGCTCCGCATGACCGCACATGAGAATCACATGCGTGAAGCCCCATTTGCCGAGTCCCACGCACACATCCTCCACCACGGCCACCACGGTTTCGTAGCGCAGCGTGATGTTCCCGACAAAACAGTTCACCGCGTCGGCCAGGGCATAGTTCACGGGCGGCGCAATCAGGGTTTCCACGCCGCGTTCGGCAAGCTTCCGGGCCGCGCGTTCGCACACGTCGATGGCGCTTTCGATGTCGGTTCCCACGGGAAGGTGCTGGGAATGCACTTCCGTGGGCCCCACAGGCAGAAAGGCGATATCCGTTTTCCGGGCAAGTTCCTGAATCTGCCGGGTGTTCATCTCATACATATAATTCAGCTTCATGTTTCCTCCGCGCGGCGCGTACTGTTCGGCAGGAAAAACATCCCCGTTCTGACGCCTTTTCCTGCCCTTTCTTCATGTTTCAACATCCTTGTTATGGCTCGAGACCGCAAAAGTCTCCAGAATCTACAATGCTTCAACGGTAGTCGAGTCCGCAGGTTGCGTCAAGAATCCACCGAAAACAACATCAGCGCCCGACAAACGCCGTCCCCCAAAACACCGCTCTCACGCATCCATCCTTTTCTCTTCCCACCGTCCAACGACAAAAAAAGAACCACGACCAGCGCGGCCGCGGTTCTTCCTTCGCCCTCCGGCTGGCGGCAGGCGAAGCCTGACGACAGAATCGAGGGGGCGCGGGGGAAATCATTTCCCCCGCTGCCTTTTCTGCCTTTCTGCCTTTTCTGCCTTTCCTCTCTTCTCTCTTTCCCCCCTCCAGCGACACAAAAAAAAGAACCACGACCGGCGCGGCCGCGGTTCTTCCTTCGCCCTCCGACCGACGGCAGGCAAAGCCTGACGACAGAATCGAGGGGGCGCGGGGGAAATCATTTCCCCCGCTGCATTTCCTGCCTTTCTGCCTTTCCTGCCTTTACTCCGCTTCGCCGCGGGCTTTGAGCTGTTCTTTGACGTAGTTGACCATGCCGCCCTTGTCGATGAGGGTCTGCATCATGGGCGAGAGGGGGGGGATACGGATTTCCGCGCCGTTGTCGAGGTCGCGGATGGTGCCGTGTTCGGGGCTGATTTCGAGGGTATCGCCGTCGTTGATCTTATCGACCTCGTCGCCGACTTCGAGGAGCATGAGGCCCATGTTGAAGGCGTTGCGGTAGAAGATGCGGGCGAAGCTGTGGCCGACCACGGCGCGGATGCCTGCGCCGATGATGGCGAGGGGCGCGTGTTCACGGGAGGAACCGCAGCCGAAGTTGCGGCCCGCCACGATGATGTCGCCTTCGTGGACGCGCTTGACCCAGCCGGGTTCGAGGCCTTCCATGCAGGCTTCGCCGAGCTTGCGGGTATCGGTGGTGACGAGGAAACGGGCCGGGATGATGGCGTCGGTATCAATATGCGCGCCGACCTTGTGAACTTTTCCGGTAAAGGACATGGATGACTCCTGTATTTCCCTTCTGCGCAGGGCGCAAAAGGCGCGGGGCACGCCCGCAGATATGCATGCAGAGCGGCTTTTTCCGAACGCGCCGGAAAGAGCCGCCGCGGGGCGCGGATTACAGCGCGTCGGGCCCGGTAATGACGCCGGTCACGGCGGAAGCGGCCGCCACGACGGGACTTGCGAGGTAGAGTTCCGACTCAAGGCTGCCCATGCGGCCGCGGAAATTGCGGTTCGAGGTGGAAATGCAGCGTTCGCCGTCGCCGAGCACGCCCATGTAGCCGCCGAGGCACGGGCCGCAGGTGGGAGTGCTGATCACGCAGCCTGCGTCCGAGAACACGTCGAAGAGACCTTCGTCCATGGCCTGACGCCACACGGCGGGCGTGGCGGGAATCACGATGCAGCGCACGCCCTTAGCCACCTTGCGGCCGCGCAGAATCTCGGCCGCGTCGCGCATGTCGGAGATGCGGCCGTTGGTGCAGGAACCGATGACCACCTGATCCACGGTCACGTCGGAAAGTTCGGAGACCGGACGCGTGTTTTCCGGCAGATGCGGGCAGGCCACCACGGGTTCCATGCCGGTGACGTCCATGGTCACCGTGCGCTCGTATTCGGCGCCCTCGTCGGCGGCAAGACGCATGGGATCGGGCGTGCCGTGGGCGCGGCAGTATTCGGCGGTGAGATCGTCGGAGGGGAAGAGGCCGCATTTGCCGCCCGCTTCAATGGCCATGTTGGCCATGCACAGACGCCCTTCAATATCCACGTCCTTGAGCGCGGAGCCGCCGAATTCCAGCGCGCGGTAGAGCGCGCCGTCCACGCCGATTTCCCCGATGAGGCGCAGAATGAGATCCTTGCCGCGAATCCAGCGGGGCATCGAACCTTCAATGTTCACCCGGATGGTGGCAGGCACCTTGAACCACAGCTTGCCGAGCACCATGCCGCAGGCGATGTCCGTGGAGCCGAGGCCCGTGGAAAACGCGCCGATGCCGCCGTAGGTGCAGGTATGGCTGTCCGCCCCGATGACGAGATCGCCGGGCTTGACGAGGCCCTTTTCGGGCAGGAGCGCGTGTTCCACGCCCGCGCAGCCGCCTTCGTAGTAATGGGTGATGCCCATTTCCCCGGCAAAGCGACGGGACACGATCACCTGATTGGCCGAGGCGATATCCTTCTGGGGGGTGTAGTGATCCATCACCAGAAACACGCGATCCTTGTCGAACACCTTCTTTGCGCCCATGGCGCGGAAGGATTTAATGGCCAGAGGGCCGGTGATGTCGTTGGCGAGCACGCCGGAAAGCGAACATTCCACGATCTGACCCGGTTCGCGGATCTCTTCGTCGGTGTGCATCTGAAGTATTTTCTGGGCAAGCGTCATTGCCATGATTCCATCTCCAGGAAAAAATACGATTTGCGTTTCGCCCCTGCGGGGAAACGGGCGCTCTCCCTGCGCGGCGGCGGGGGCGCAATGTTGTGTGCGCTCTACGCCGAGGCTTCGCGCGGCAGGGCGCGAGGCAGCCTTCGTCAGAACGCGGGCTCTGCAAACCCGCGCCCCGCTCCGAATCATCGTTGCGGGGCGCTCCGGAATGACCGGCCGCGAGCTTAGTCGACGGGGTTCTGCTTGTAGCTGATGACGTCCTTTTCCTTGTGTTCCAGGCGGTTCAGGGCGTCCACGTAGGCCTTGGCGCTCGCCACGATGATGTCGAGGTCGGAGCCGCGGCCCGTGGCGGAATACTTGCCGTCACGCAGATGCACGGACACTTCGCCCTGGGCGTCGGTGCCGCCGGTGATGGCGTTCACGGAGAACTTTTCGAGTTCGGCCTTGGTGCCGCAGATCTGGGAAATCACGTTGAAGGCCGCGTCGATGGGGCCGACGCCGAAGCCCGCCAGACGCACTTCGTTGTCGCGATCCTGCATGACCACGGCCGCGGTGGTGGGCATGGTGGAACCCATGGTGGTCTGCACGCAGATGTTGCTCAGGCGGAAGCGATCCGGAATGCGCATGCGGTACACTTCGGAAAAGACGAGGGCTTCGAGGTCTTCGTCGTGAATGCGGGCCTTCTTGTCGGCGAGTTCCTTCATGGCGGCGAACACGGCGTTGACCTGATCGTTGTCGAGCGTGTATCCGAGCTCCTCAAGACGGGTGCGCACGGCGTTGCGGCCGGAATGCTTGCCGATGACGATGTCGGTGGATTTGCGGCCCACGGCCTGCGGTGTCATGATTTCGTAGGTGTTGCGGTTCTTGAGCATGCCGTCCTGATGGATGCCGGATTCATGGGCAAAGGCGTTGCTGCCGATGATGGCCTTGTTGGCCGGAATGGGACGGCCGATGATGAGCGAAAGCAGATGGCAGGACGGATAAAGCTGTTCGGTGACGATGGAGCATTCCACGCCGTAGTATTCGGGACGGAGCTTGAGCGCCATGACGAATTCTTCGAGGGAGGCGTTGCCCGCGCGTTCGCCGATGCCGCTGAGGCACAGTTCGGCCTGACGCGCGCCGTTCTTGACGGCGGCAAGGCTGTTGGCCACGGCCAGACCGAGGTCGTCGTGGCAGTGAACGCTGAAGATGGCCTTGTCGGAATTGGGCACGTTGTCGATGACGTAGCGGATGAGCGCGCCGAATTCGTCGGGCTGGGCGAAGCCCACGGTGTCGGGAATGTTGATGGTGGTGGCGCCGGCGTCGATGGCGGCGGTGACGATGCGCACGAGGAAGTCGCGATCGGTGCGGGAAGCGTCTTCAGCGGAAAATTCCACGTTGGGAGTGTAGGAGGCGGCGCGCTTCACGGCGGCGACGGCGAGTTCCACGACTTCGTCGGGAGTCTTGCGCAGCTTGTATTCCATGTGGATGGGGGAAGTGGCGATGAAGGTGTGGATGCGCGGATTGCGGGCGAACTTCACGGCTTCCCAGGCGCGGTCGATATCCTTGGCGTTGGCGCGGGCAAGGCCGGCGACCTGCGCGTTCTCCACGCTCTGGGCAATGGCCTTCACGGCCTCGAAGTCACCTTCGCTGGCCGCGGGGAAGCCCGCCTCAATGACGTCGACGCCCAGCATTTCCAGCTGACGGGCGATGCGGATCTTTTCACTGAGGTCCATGGTGGCGCCGGGGGACTGTTCCCCGTCGCGGAGCGTGGTATCGAAAATAATGACGCGGTCGGACATGGTTTTCTCCTTGCGTTTTCAGGCCGTTATCCCGCGGCCTGAGGCGTTTCATCCCTGGGCCCCCGCCACTCGGCGGAGGCTATAAAAAAGGCTGCTCCGACTTCCGACGGAACAGCCTTTTGCCTGTCATTCGTCAGAAATCACGATATATCCGGGCGCAGAAGCAGACCGGACAGTCGTCCGCAAAGAAGAGCGCACAGCAGCAGGGAAGAAGCGAAGCGAACTTCGTTCTTCGGAAGAGCAGCGGCGGCATTGCGGACGTTCATCATGATTTCCTTTTCGCCTTTTCGGCGTCTTTTTTGGAAGAGTACGAAATGCGGATGCTTTTTTCAAGAAAAAATGTGAAGGAAGAGAAAAAAATTTAAAACTTCCCGTCAATACCACTGTCGGCACTACTGAAGCCATTCAAGATTTTTTTTCGCATCCTGATGGCCCTGATCCGCAGCCTTCCTGTACCATTCCACAGCCTTGGGAATATTCTGCTCTACTCCCCAGCCGTTCTCATAACAGCGCCCGACATTGTATTGCCCATAGGAGTAATTTCCTTCGGCCGCCTTCCAAAACAACTCAAACGCCTTTTGGTAATTCCTTCGAGTACCTTCGCCGTTCAAATAGCACACACCAAGATTATTCAGAGCCCACAAATTGCCCTGTTTTGCCGATTTCTCATACCATAAAACTGCCTTTTTCAAATCCTGGGGAACACCTCTTCCATTCTTGAATTGTAGTCCCAAATTATACTCTCCCCAGGAGTATCCTTGAACGGCAGCTTTATAATACCAGTTCACTGCATTTTTATAATCCTTTTTTACTCCATCACCGCGAGCATACGCAAATCCGACAGAATTTTGAGCGCGAAAGTGATTTTGTTCCGCAGACTTCATAAACCAATAAAAGGCAGTCTTTAAATTTTTTTCTACACCAGATCCATTGTCATACCGACAAGCCAAAAAATACTGCCCATCAGCATCGCCTTGTTCCGCTGCTTTTTTATACCAGGTATAAGCAATTTTAATATCTTTCTTTTCCCCTGCTCCATATCCATATACGAGTCCCATGACTACTTGATATCGCGATTTGCCGGCAGCAGCTTCCTTTTGCAGTATATTTTTTACAGAAGTATAAAGCCGAACTGCTTCTTCATGTTGCTTTTGACGCTGCATGAGAACGGCAAGCAATCCAGTGGCAAGAACATGCTTTTGATCCGAAGCCTTACGCAACCAGAATTCTGCCTTTTTATAATAATTTTTATGTACTGTATGATCATAATATAATTTTCCCAGATTATATTGAGCCTCGGCATTTCCGTTCAATGCCTGCTCTTCCACTTCAGGAAGAACACTAAAGGGGGCAGCCTCAGACTGGTCAACCCCACATAACAATACCGCCAAAAAGCTTAATATGACAATTATCTTATTCATACATCAATGATAATATCTTACATTGAAATTAAAAGTCAGAGCATTAAAATCTTTATCTGTCTCGAATTCTTTGGAAAAATCAATTTTTTCTCCCAAAGCTACACTTCGAGAATTCATACGTACAGCTTCAACAACATCGCCTCTTTTAAGAAGAAGCAAATAAATATTTATATCAGCATAGCTATCGACTCTGGTCGACATATCCATGGTACCATTAATAACATATTTATTATTTCCAACAGGATCAAGTTTATAATTAAAAGTTACAGAAGCACCGTTTGTGCTTCCCATGGTAATAGTTTCCATAAGCGGCAAACCATTGTAAACACTATGAGGATACGAACGGGAAAAATGCTTTCCTTCATAGGGGTGAACACATGCCGTTAATGCGGAAGCAAGCAAAAACAGTAAGCCAAGTAAAAAAGTTTTTCTTTTCATAGGATTACACCTTTAATAAAAATTATTTATTAGTATATGTTATTTTTACAGCAAACGTCAATGTAAAACATACTTACATGACAATAATCTATTTATATTTCATTATCTAAAATAATATTCAACACTAAGCTCACAATGCCATAATTAAAGAGGTGCACTGTTGGTGAGTAGCATACATGGCGGAAATGCCAGCATACACCTGTACAAGTATCTTATTTTTATCCCTTTTCCGCGAGCTCTCTTGCCTTGCGGTAGTCGAACTTGCCCGAGCCCAGAAGCGGAGCCTGCTTCACGCTCACGATGCGCTTCGGCGTCCACAGGGGCGAGAGGCCGCGGCTGGCAAAGTGCGCCGCAATGCGGCTCGTGGTCACGTCTTCGGCGTCGATGACGAGCGCGAGCTGCTCGCCCTTGCGCGGATCGGGGATGGCCACCACCCCGAGCACCGATTCGGGCCAGATTTCCTTGAGCGCGTCCTCCACGGCCGCAAGCGACACCATTTCGCCGCCGATCTTGGCAAAGCGCTTGGCGCGGCCCCGGATGAAGATGAAGCCGTCCTCGTCCATGTGAACGATGTCGCCGGTTTCGTTCCAGCCCGAGCCGTCGTCGCCCTCGCCGGTGAGCGCAAAGCGTTCGGCAAGCGCTTCGTCCACGGGCGGTTCCAGCACGCCCGGCGCGGCAGAGCGCATGTAGCCGAGCATGACGTTGTCGCCCTTCACCCACAGAACGCCGGTATTCTCTTCCGTAATGCCGGGCACGGGCGAAAGACGGCAGGCAAGGCCGGGAATGGGCCGCCCCACGCTGCCCTCCCTGCGGTAGGCGGGCGTGTTCACGGAAATGAGCGGCGCGGTTTCCGTGGCTCCGTAGCCCTCGAAAAGATCCACGCCGAACTTCTCAAGCCACACGCGGCGCGTGCTCTCGCGCATTTTTTCCGCGCCTATGATGACAAGCCGCGCGTGACAGAAGTCGTAGGGGCGGCCGTAGCGCGCGTAGCCCGCGCAGAAGGTGTCCGTGCCGCAGATGATGGTGGACTGGCTCTCGTAAAAGAGCCGGGGCACGATGCGGTAGTGAAGCGGTGAAGGATAGAGGAACACCCGCACGCCGGCGAGCACGGGCAGCAGCGTGCAGATGCCGAGCCCGAAGGCGTGGAACATGGGCAGGCAGTTGAACAGCTTGTCGCCGGAGCCGATGGTGAGCATGCTGAGCGCCTGATAGCGGTTGGCGATGATGTTCACGTGACTGAGCAGCACGGCCTTGGGCACGCCTTCGGTGCCCGAGGTGAACATGACCGCGGCCGGATCGTCGGCCGGGGTGGACGGCGCCACGCGCAGCCACGCAAAAAGCGCGCCGAGCGCCTTGTCGCCGAGGGTGAGCCTTTTGGCCACGTCCTCAAGGTACACGATGCGCAGCCCCGCATCCTTGAGCGCCTGTTCCATGGCCGTGAGATCGGCAAGGGCCAGAAAGCGGCGCGAAGTGAGCACGGAAGAGAGCCTGACCGTGCGGCAGCAGGACACCACCGAGGATATGCCCGACGTGAAGTTGAGCATGGCCGGAACGAGCCCCGCCGAATGCAGACCGAAGAAGGCCACGAGTCCGGGCAAGGACGTGGGCAGCAGAAAGCCCACGGTGCTCTCGCCCCGGAACAGACGCCGGAAGGCGCGGCCGAGCACCGAGAGCTTGAGCAGGAGCGAGCCGTAGGTGAGCACGTGCCTGTCCTGATCTTCGGCAATGGGGAAGCGGCGGCCCGAAAGCCGGACGGCCTCCACGAGCCCCTGCATGAGATTGCAGTGTTCCATGCTTGAGCGGTACTCAAGTTCGGTCATGATGTCGTAAAGGCGCTCGCCCATGCGGCGGCGACGCTCCCGCGGCGTCACGCCTTCCGCGGAACGGAACTTCTGCACTTCGAGCACGCTCACGGTGACGCGCGGAAACCAGCGGCGGCGTCCCTTGTGGCGCAGATAGGAAAACACGGTGCTCGACGCCCCGTCGATGCGCACGGGCAGGAGGGTGGCGTCGGCCTTTTCGGCAATGACGCCCGCGGCCTCAAGAATGCGGATGTAGCGCGGATCGTTGCCGAGACTGCCGCTGTGAAACACCATGCAGCGGCCGTTTCTGGCCAGCGCGTGAACCAGCGACACCGTGGCCGCGGGACTGGAAAAATCAAAGAACTGCGTGTCGGCGAGCGCGCAGACCGGGCGCATCCACCACTTGTGTTCGAGCGCCCTGTCGGCGAGCAGCGTGACGCGATGCGGCAGCACGGCGGCCAGAATCAGCGGATCGAGAATGGACCCGGGGTTGTAGATGATGAGCGTGCGCGGACCGGCGGCATCGTAGTGCTCGCGGCCGCGCAGCTCCACGCGGTAGATGATTCTGAGAAGAAATCGGACTAAGGCTCCAAGCATGCGGGCTCCTGGATTCTTCGGCACGTTCGTTCCGCCGGACGTCGCTCCGGCACATTCTTGTCATCATGCCCAAAGGCGCGGCCTTTGTCGAGAGCGGTCATCGTCCGGCCGGGGAATCCGGAGCCGTCCGTTCTTGCGGATCGTGCATAAATATGGTAATGAATCCCCCCATGTTCGACTCAAGCATTGCAGCAAAGATATCGTATCTGGCCGTGGCGTTCGTGCCCGTGCTTCTGGGCATCATTCTGCACGAAGTGGCCCACGGCTGGGCCGCCCTGCGCTGCGGCGATCCTACGGCGCGCATGCTCGGCCGTCTCACGCTCAATCCCATCCCGCACATCGATCCCGCAGGCACGGGCATGTTCGTGTTCACGGCCCTGTTCTGCCCCTTCGTGTTCGGATGGGCCAAGCCCGTGCCCGTGAATCCGCGCTACTTCCGCGACTACCGCAAGGGCATGCTGCTTGTTTCCGCCGCAGGCCCCCTCGCCAACATGGTGCTCGCCATGGTCTTTGCCGTGTGCCTGCGCCTTCTGCTCTTCGCTCCTTCAGAATTTCTCATCGGCACCTCCGCGGGCAAGTTCCTGCTCCAGATGTTCCAGACGGGCATCGCCGCCAACTTCGCCCTTGCGTGGATCAATCTTCTGCCCATCCCTCCGCTCGACGGAGGACACATTCTGGAAACCCTGCTCCCCGGGCAGATCGCTCTTCAGTTCCAGCGCGTGGAGCGCTACGGTTTTCTCCTGCTCGTGCTGCTGCTTGCCAGCGGCGTATTGAGCTCCCTTCTCATGACTCTCGTCCGATGGTCGTGGAACCTCGCGCTTACGGCCGTGGGTCTTTGAGTTCTTCACCTTCACTTTTCTCATTTATCTCATCAGGAGACACGCCATGACGGCGAACGATCGCACAGTTTCAGGCATGCGGCCCACCGGGCCTCTTCACATCGGTCACTATTTCGGAGCCCTCAAGAACTGGGTCGAAATGCAGAAGACCCACGAGGCCTTCTTCTTTGTGGCCGACTGGCATGCACTGACCAGCAACTACGCCGATACTTCCAAACTTCCGCAGTTCGTCAACGACATGGTCGTCGACTGGCTCTCCGCCGGTCTCGACCCCGAACACTGCGCCATTTATCGCCAGTCCGACATCAAGGAAACCGCGGAACTGCATCTGCTGCTTTCCATGATCACTCCGCTCGGCTGGCTCGAACGCTGCCCCACCTACAAGGAACAGCAGCAGCAGATCACCGACAAGGATCTCGGCAACTACGGCTTCCTCGGCTATCCCGTGCTCATGACCGCGGACATCATTCAGCATCGTCCTCGCTGGGTTCCCGTGGGACAGGATCAGCAGCCGCACCTCGAACTCGCCCGCGAAATCGTGCGCCGGTTCAACACCATGTACAACACGGAAGTCTTCCCCGAACCCGAAGCCAAGCTCACCCCGGCCGCCAAGTGCCCCGGCCTCGACGGCCGCAAGATGTCCAAGAGCTACGGCAACGGCATCTTCCTGAAGGACACGCTCGCCGACCTTGAACCCAA
This sequence comes from uncultured Mailhella sp., assembly GCF_963931295.1. Classification (NCBI taxonomy): domain Bacteria; kingdom Pseudomonadati; phylum Thermodesulfobacteriota; class Desulfovibrionia; order Desulfovibrionales; family Desulfovibrionaceae; genus Mailhella; species uncultured Mailhella sp. Next base: position 707,544 of record NZ_OZ007001.1, read on the forward strand.
GATCAAGGGCATGTTCACCGACCCGGCCCGCCTGCGCAAGAGCGATCCCGGCAACCCCGACGTGTGCAACCTCTTCCCCTACCACGTGCTGCTCGCCGACAAGGACACGCAGAACGAAGTGCGCGAAGCCTGCACCCACGCCACCATGGGCTGCGTGGCCTGCAAGAAGATCTTCATGAAGAATCTGCAGAACTTCCTCGAACCGCTGCATGAACGCCGCGAAGCCATTCTCGCCAAGCCCGGCCTCGTGCAGGAAATACTTGCAGACGGCGGAAAAAAGGCCAGAATGTCCATCAACGCCACCATGGAACTGGTGCGCGCCGCCATGCACATGGACTGATCCGCACGAAGGCCGACGCCTTCGCATAGATATCCGGAGTGCGGAAGACCGGGTCTTCCGCACTCCGCCCGTTTCCGCGACCGGGCAAGGGATGGCTTTCGTTCGCCGCATGACGTTTCCGCCATCTCTCCGGAAAGACAGGAAAATTCAGTGAGCGTTCCGCGTCGGGAAGGGCACGCCCCAAGTCGCCGGAACATCGCCGGGAGAGCATTTCCCTTCGCCTCCCGCAGTCGGACGCCCGCCGGTGCGCACGAGTCTGCCGCGCGGCAAGAAGGACGCGACGCCCCGGCCTCCGGCAGTGCTCCGAAGGCGAACGCCGCACAGGCAAAGCCTCCGCCCGGAGAATGCGTCCGGGCAGCGCGGCAAACAAATGCGCAGAAGGGCATGCCCGAAGCGCGCAGGGCAAGCCGCCGACGAAGCCGGATCCTGCAAGGCGTCCGGTGCTGATGCGCTTTCGGAGCGGACGTCGGAACTTGCGGCGTCGGGAATGCTCGAACGCTCCCCGGATGTTCGCCCAAAAGCGCGCAGAGCGCCCGGCCAGAGCGCAAGGGTCGGAGCCGACGCCAAAAATCCGCCGCGCAGGGGCCCCGCAGAATTTCGGCCGCGGCGCAGGGGCAACATGTGTCATCCGCAGAAGCCGGGCGTCCGTCCCGCTCGAACCGGGCGTGCGTCCCGCGCAGGATGGCAAACATTTCTCAGGGCGCTTTTCCGCGCCGCCCGCGCGGCTCTGCGGAAAACGCCCGTTGCCGGAACGCCGCCGACGGGAAGCGCCGACGAAAGACCGGCCCCCGGACTGCGTTCCCCTTCGGGAGCTGCCGTGCGGGACAAGCCTTCAGTGAGGAACCATGCAGCCTGCCTTCGAGATTCAAAAAACGCAGCGCACGATTGTTGTCCGGGCCTCGGGCTCCTGGTCGAGGCAGGACGTGGCCGCCGCTCCCCGAACGCCCGAAGCCATGATTGCCGCGGCCCTCGACGCCTTCGACGACGCCGACGCCGTGCGTTTTCTTGCCGACGTTTCCGCCTGGGACAGCATGCTGCTTGCCGCCTTCAACGCCGTTGCGCAGAAGGCCCGCGCCCGCGGCCTCGCCGTGGACGCCTCGGCTCTGCCGGACGGCATGGGCCCCATGCTCGACATGGCCCTCGCCGTGCCCCCCAGAGACGGCGGCGCAAGGCAGCAGGAACCGGGGCTTCTGGAAATCATCGGCGAAAAAACTCTCGCCTGGCCCGGCATCACGCGCAGCGTGGTGGAATTCGTGGGCGAAGTTTCGCTCAGCATGGCGCGCTTCTTTTCCGGCCGCGCCTCGTGCAGTTCCCGCGATCTGTGGAACGTGCTGCGCGAATGCGGCGTGGACGCCCTGCCCATCGTCACGCTCACCAGCCTGCTGCTCGGCCTCATTCTCGCCTTCGTGAGCTCCATGCAGCTCAAGCTCTTCGGCGCGGAAATCTACGTGGCCTCGCTTGTGGGCGTTTCCATGGTGCGCGTCATGGGGCCGGTGCTCACGGGCATCGTGCTCTCGGGCCGCACGGGCGCGTCGTTCGCCGCCGTCATCGGCAGCATGCAGGTCAACGAAGAAGTGGACGCCCTCACCGGCTTCGGCATTTCCCCCGTCGATTTTCTCGTGCTGCCCCGCGTGCTCGGGCTGGCCGTCATGACGCCCCTGCTCACCCTCTACGCCGACATCGCAGGCATCGCAGGCGGATTCCTCGTGGGCGCGCTCATGCTCGACATCTCCCCCGCCGCCTACATCAGCAACACCCTCCAGTTCATGACCCTGGGCTACGTCTGGACAGGTCTTCTTCACGCCTTCGTGTTCGGCTTCATCATTTCCCTGTGCGGCTGCTATCAGGGCATGCGCTGCGGCCGCAACGCCTCCGCCGTGGGCCGCGCCACCACCGCCGCCGTGGTCAATTCCATCGTGGGCATCATCGTGGCCACGTCCGTCATCACCATCATCCTCACGGTGCTCGACATATGAACTTCGTTCCGGACAACAACGCCGCCGTCACCGCACACAACGTCACCGTGGCCTACGGTTCCCGCGTCATCCAGAGCGGGCTCTCCTTCACCGTAAAAAAGGGCGACATCTTCATCATCATGGGCGGCTCGGGCTGCGGCAAAAGCTCCCTGCTGCGCGTGCTCATGGGCCTCACCCCTCCGGCCGAAGGCTCCGTGTTCTACGGCAAAACCGATTTCTGGGGCGCTCCCGCCGCCGAACGCGAAGCCGTCATGCGCCGCACCGGCGTCATGTTCCAGAGCGGCGCGCTCTGGACTTCCCGCACCCTCGCCGAAAACGTCGCCCTCCCCCTCGAATATTACACCAGCCTCTCCCCCCGCGACATCCGCGCCCTCGCCTCGTTCAAGCTCTCCCTCGTGGGCCTCGCGGGCTTTGAAGACTTCTACCCCTCGGAAATAAGCGGCGGCATGAAAAAAAGAGCCGGTCTCGCCCGCGCCCTCGCCCTTGATCCCGACGTGGTCTATTTCGACGAACCTTCCGCCGGTCTTGATCCCGTAAGCGCGGCAAGACTCGACGAACTCATCCTGCAGCTTCGGGACACCCTGGGCATGACCGTCATCGTGGTCACCCACGAACTGGCAAGCATCTTCGCCATCGCCAACAATTCCGTGTTCCTGGACGCCAAAACCAAAACCATGACCGCAAGCGGCGATCCGCACGAACTGCTCAAAAGCGGCCCCGACGAAGTGGTGGAATTTCTTACGCGCGGCAAGGGCCGCGTCCGCGGAGGAAATCAATGACGGAACGCAGCACTAAAACTTTCATCGGCGCCTTCGTGCTCGGCGCGCTGGCCCTGCTTGTAGGCTTCATCCTGCTCCTCGGCTCGGGCTCCTTCGGCAACAAGAATCCCACCTTCGTGCTCTACTTCAACACCTCGCTCAAAGGCCTCATCCAGGGCTCGCCCGTGTACTTCAAGGGCATACGCATCGGCAAGGTGAACTCCATCCAGATCCGCCCCGAAATCGGCACCGCCAAGTTCTATACCCCCGTCATCATCGAAATCGAACGCGACAAGGCCATGGCCCTGCTCGAAGACGGCAGCGAAAAGGATCTCTTCGACGATCCCGACATCATGAACCGCCTCATCAAGGCCGGTCTGCGCGGCAAGCTCGGCATCACCAGCATTCTCACCGGGCAGCTCTGCGTCGAGCTCGACATCCTGAGCAACGCCGCTCCCGTGGATCTCGCCTCCCTCGCTCCCTACAAGGGCTCGCCCCAGATTCCCACGCAGCTCTCCTCCCTCGACGCCGCCCTCAGCACCCTCGAAAACATTCCCATTCAGGAAATTCTCTACGACGTGGTGAGCAGCGTGAAAAGCATGAGCGAACAGCTCCGCGACATCGACGCCTCCGGCCTCGTGGCCAGCATGCGCGAAACCAGCGATACCATCCGCGAGGAAGTGCGCTCCTTCGGCGCGCTCAGACAAAGCGCCGACTCCACCATGACCGCCTACGCCTCCCTCGCCGGTTCCCTGAAAAAGGATATCCACAACACCCTCGCCGGCGTCAACGCCGCCCTCAGAAGCATCGACAGCCTCGCGTCTTCCTCCGAAGGCGTGGTCCTCGAAGCCCAGAACGCCATGAAAGGCCTGCGCCGCACCGCCGATACCGCCAACAGCCTCTTCAGCGAAGACTCCGCCCCCGTGCTCGAATTCAGCCAGACCATGCTCACCCTCCGACGCGCCGCCCAGGCACTCTCGGAACTCGCCACCCTGCTGGAAATCAAGCCCAACGCCCTCATCTTCGGGAGAAACAACTGATGAAACCCGTCCTCTGCTCCCTCGTCCTCGCACTCGCACTCACCGGATGCTCGCTCCCCGCACAGCTCAAATCCTCCCCGACCGTGCGCTACTACGTGCTCTCTTCTCCCCTGCCCGCATCCTCGGCTTCCGACACCGCCAGCATCGGCGTGCTCCCCGTCACCCTGCCAGGATACCTCATCAGACAACAAATCGTCCTGCGCGAGGCCGACGGCGTGAACATCACCATCCATGAATTCGACCGCTGGGGCGAAAGCCTCGGTCAGGGCGTCTCCCGCGTCCTCTGCGACGCCCTCGCCGTCCGCGGCGTCTCCGCCCTCCCCCTCCGCACCGGCGCCAAAGTCGACGATAAACTCATGCTCGATATCCGCAGACTCGACGGCCCCCTCGAAGGCAACGTCACCCTCGACGTCGTCTGGAGACTCCAGAGAGACGGCTCCGTCCTCAACTCCGGCCACCTCGTCAAATCCAGACCCGCCGGCGACTCCATCCAGTCCATGGTCGAAGCCCAGTCCCTCCTCGTCCAGGACCTCGCTTCCCATATCGCCAACGCCCTCAAAAGATAGGAAAGAAGACAAGAAGGCAGAAAAGGCATCGGGGGAGATAATCTCCCCCGAACCCCCATAATTTGCGGGACGACCCCTTGCGGGGCCGTCCCGCAGCATTTTGGGTATACGTGAAGATTCCCCGCCCGCCTGTCGAATTCCGCACCGTCGGTCTGCGTCCCCCCAGAGCGGAGAAAGAATACTTTCCGGTCCGCGTTAGCGACTCTCGACGTCTGCTCCCTCATCCTCAATATCTGGAAATTCCTTCCTTACTCACGACTGTCCGGCGCAGGCCGGACAGGAGTCGGCCACCGCAGGTGGGTCCGTGAGGACACACCTGCACTGGGTGCGCAGCCCGAACAGCGCCCGCCGAGCACACTACCCCTCGCAGTCCCAGCCTTTCCGACCTCCCGCCCTCGCCCTTTGCCTCGGGCATAATCATCCCGTTCACCCTGTCCTGCCGAAGCAGCGTCAGCTGCGAGGCAGAAACAGGGGGGCGCGGGGGGAATTATTTCCCCCGCATGCCTTTCCTGTCTTCTCTGCCTTTTCTGCCTTTCCTGCCTTTGCGGTTATCCGAAGAGGAGGTGGGTGCCGTTGGCGAGGATTTCGTCGATTTCGTTGTCGGAGAAGCGGGTGCGTTTCTGGAGGGCGTCGATTTCGTCCTGGGGGTCCATGATGGGGTAGTCGGTGCCGAAGACGAGGCGATCGCGGGGGTGTTTTTTCAGGATGGCCTTGAGGGTATCGTCGGAGATTTCCTTCATGCAGGAGGAGGTATCCATCCAGACGTCGCGGCCGGCGAGGGCGTCGAGGGCGTAGGACCACTGTCGGAAGCCGCCGAGGTGGGCGGCGACGACGTTGAGGTGGGGGAAGTCGTCGAGGATGGCGGCCATTTTATAGGGACAGGAGGGGTTTTTCTCCGGGGGGAGGCTGTCGCCTATGTGTATCATAAAAATAAAATCCCTCTGTGCTTCCTCGAAGATGGGGTAGAGGCGGGGATCATTGAGCCAGAAGTGCTGGAAATCCGGGTGGAGCTTGATGCCGTGGACGCCCGTGGAGCGGAGCCAGTCGAGCTGCTGTTTCCAGTCCGTGCAGTCGGGGTGGATGGAGCCGAAGGCGGTGATGCGCGGATAATTGTGCTGGAGGTAGCCTGCGTAGGCGTTGCAGGGGCGCACCTGGAGGGCGCTCGTGGCGGCGCAGAGGGCCACGCAGTGATCGATGCCCGCGCGGCCTGCGCGCAGGAGCAGGTCGTCCGGGGTGCCTTTGCAGTGACAGAAGAGCTTGTAGTGTTCCGCGAGCTTCATTTTCGCCTTTTCGGCGATGCGCGGATGAAAAACATGAGTATGGCAGTCAACGAACATGAATGAACCCCATCGGCCGGGCGGGCCAAAAATGCGGCGGGAAAAGGCGTTCGTCCGCGTTTTGTGAGGGCGCGCAGAAGCGCGGACGGGCCGCGGGCGGACGTGATTTTCCGCATCGGCGGATGCTAGCCCAAGGCGGGAAGTCTGGCAAGTTCGGACGGTTCCGAAAGAAAAAAGCGGGGCGCAACTCATTTCAATTCGGCACGATTCTTGCAGAAAAAAGTTCCCGGAGCGGAAAAACCGGCCTGCACATCATTGTCAAAGTCGGCAAGTGGCATTACAAATATAAAAAACGACAGGGGCGACGCATCGTCGCCTGCGGAGCCTGCCGTTTCACCTGTGGCAGCCCGGCAAGCCGGGCCCTCTCCGTCACTTTGAGTGCGTCATCATAAGCAGCCATGGAGGCAGCTTTGAACCAGTTTTCCCGCAATATCCTGCTGTGGAGCATCATAGCCGTTGCCATGATCTCCCTGTTCAGCCTGTTCAACGAAAACGGCGGAACCCCGCAGAACTCCGCCGCCTACAGCACTTTCCTCTCGCAGGTCGACAACGGGGAAGTCAGTCAGGTGGTGATCGAAGACAGAAACATCACCGTCGTCACCAACGACGGCCGCACCTACAGCACCTATGCCCCCAACGATCCGAACCTCGTTCAGGAACTCAAGAACAAGAACGTGGTCATCGACGTCAAGAAGCCCGAAGAAACGCCGCTTGCCATGTCGGTGTTCATTTCGTGGTTCCCCATGCTGCTGCTCATCGGCGTGTGGATCTTCTTTGCCCGTCAGATGCAGGGCGGCGGCGGAAAGGCCATGTCGTTCGGCCGTTCCCGCGCGCGCATGCAGGATCAGAATCAGGTGGGCAAGGTCACGTTCGCCGATGTGGCCGGCGTGGACGAAGCCAAGGAAGAGCTTGCCGAAGTTGTGGAATTTCTTTCCAATCCGCGCAAGTTTACGCGTCTTGGCGGCCGCATTCCCAAGGGCGTGCTGCTCGTAGGCCCTCCCGGAACCGGCAAGACTCTGCTGGCCCGCGCCGTGGCCGGTGAAGCCGGCGTGCCGTTCTTCTCCATTTCCGGTTCCGACTTCGTGGAAATGTTCGTGGGCGTGGGCGCCTCCCGCGTGCGCGACCTCTTCGCCCAGGGCAAGAAGAACGCCCCCTGCCTCATCTTCATCGACGAAATCGACGCCGTGGGTCGTCAGCGCGGCGCAGGTCTCGGCGGCGGTCACGACGAACGCGAGCAGACCCTCAACCAGCTGCTCGTGGAAATGGACGGCTTTGAATCCAACGAAGGCGTCATTCTCATTGCGGCCACCAACCGCCCCGACGTGCTGGATCCCGCGCTGCTGCGTCCCGGCCGCTTCGACCGTCAGGTCGTGGTTTCCACGCCCGATCTGCGCGGCCGCGAACGGATTCTCGAAGTCCACACCCGCCGCACGCCCCTCGCCAGGGACGTGGATCTCACCACCATCGCCAAGGGCACGCCCGGCTTCTCCGGCGCCGACCTTGAAAACCTCGTGAACGAAGCCGCGCTTCAGGCCGCCAAGCTCAACAAGGACCGCCTGAACATGTCCGACTTTGAATACGCCAAGGACAAGGTCCTCATGGGCAAGGAACGCCGCAGCCTCATCCTGAGCGACGAAGAAAAGAAGATCACCGCCTATCACGAAGGCGGACACGCCCTCGCCGCCAAGCTCCTGCCCGGCACCGATCCGGTTCACAAGGTGTCCATCATACCCCGCGGCCGCGCCATGGGCGTGACCATGCAGCTGCCCAATGAAGACCGTCACGGCTACTCCCGCGACTTTCTGCGCAACAACCTCGTGGTGCTGCTCGGCGGCCGCGTGGCCGAAGAAATCATCATGGGCGACATCACCACCGGCGCGGGCAACGACATCGATCGCGCCACCAAGATGGCCCGCAAGATGGTGTGCGAATGGGGCATGAGCGACAAGATCGGTCCGCAGACCGTGGGCGAACATGAAGAGGAAGTCTTCCTCGGCCGCGAATGGGGCCACACCCGCTCCGTGAGCGACGACATGGCCCGCCTCGTGGACAGCGAAGTCAAGGCCCTCATCGACGAGGCCCGCGAACGCTGCCGCACCCTGCTCACCGAACACATCGACATGCTGCACGCCATCGCGCACGCCCTGCTGGAACGCGAAACCATTTCCGGCGAGGACATCGACATCCTCATGCGGGGCGAAAAGCTGCCCCCCTTTCAGATCAACGGGCAGAACGCGGGCGAATTCCATCTTGAGGAAGAACACTCCGCAGACGAAAAGAACAACGCCGGGAACAGCCAGTCCAACGCGACGCCCCCTGCGGAGACCGCGGCCCCTCAGCCTGAGGAAAAGGCCGCAAGCGACTCTTCCGCCTCCGGCGAAGGAGCCGACAGGGGAGACAAATAACGATGAATAAGGACACGGTCTGGATGCTTCGCAACGGGGCATTCAGCCCTGTTTCCACCGAAAAACAGGGCGGTACGCCGTCGCGCTTCACACTGTGGGGCGTGGTGAACGTAACGCCCGACTCCTTTTTCGACGGAGGCAGGCACCCTTCTTTTGAAAGCGCGTTTTCCCACGCCAGACGCCTCGCCGCAGACGGAGCCAGAGTGCTTGATCTCGGCGGGGCTTCGTCGCGTCCGGGCGCGCAGGACGTCCCCCCCGACGACGAAATGCGCCGCGTGCTGCCTCTCGTGCGCGCCCTCTCCGAAGGTCGCGGCAGACGCACCCCGCCCGACACCCTGCTCTCCGTGGACACCTGGCGCACGTCCGTTGCCGCCGCCGTGCTCGAAGCCGGCGCCGACATCATCAACGACATCTCCGCCGGCGTGTGGGAGCCCGAAATCACCGACGTGCTCGCTCAGTATCGCCCCGGCTACGTGCTCATGCACTGCCGCCCCGGCATGACCCCCGGCACCATGCAGAACGATCCGCGCTACGAAAACGTGCTCGACGAGGTCATCGCCTTCCTCGAAGCGCGCATGACCGCCCTCGTCAAGGCCGGTCTGCCCGAAGAAAACATCATGCTCGATCCGGGCATAGGCTTCGGCAAAACCGCGGAACACAACTGTCAGATACTCGCCGGCATCGAAAGACTCCTCGCCCTGGGGCGTCCCGTGCTGCTCGGCGTTTCCAACAAGAGCATCTTCGGCGACCTGCTCGGCCTCGACGTGACAAGACGCATAGAAGCCACCAGCGTCTGCACGGCGCTGCTCGCCGCGCGCGGCGTCTTCCATCACCGCGTTCACGACGTGGCCTCCGCCCGGCGAGCCCTCACCCTCGCGGAACACTTCACCCCCTGGAAAGACTGACATGTTCGCACTGGGACAGTTGACATTCGGCTGGCGAGACCTGCTGGACATTCTCATAGTAGCCATTCTCTGCTACTACGGCATCCGCTTCGTGCGGGGCACGCGCGCCATGGCCGCCCTGAACGGCCTGCTCCTGCTGCTCGCCCTGTTCGCGGCCGCCCAGTTCCTCGGCCTGTTCACCCTCGTGTGGCTGCTCCAGAACGTGTTCAGCTCCCTGTTCCTCGTGGTGGTCATCCTGTTCCATCAGGACATCCGCCAGGCTCTCTCCAACATGAACTTCCGACATCTTTTCCGGCGCAAGGCCAACGTGCGCACGGAAATGATAAGCACCGTGAGCCGCACCGCCTGCGCTCTCGCCGCCCGCCGCATCGGAGCCATCATCGTCATCGAACGCAACGTCGCCCTCGGCGACATGACCGAAAAGGGCGTCACCATCGACGCCGTGGTTTCGCAGGATCTGCTCGCCACCATCTTCTTTCCCAACACGGCGCTCCACGACGGCGCCGTCATCATAGGCCACAACGACCGCATTACCGCGGCAGGCTGCGTGCTGCCGCTCGCCAACGTCGCCCGTCAGCACTTCGGCACCCGTCACCGGGCCGCCATCGGCATCACCGAAGTGAGCGACGCCATCTCCATCGTGGTATCGGAAGAACGCGGAGAAGTGACCCTAGCCCAGGACGGCCACCTCTCCAATCCCCTGAATCAAGAACGCCTGGAACGGATACTGGCCAATGTCCTCAATCAATAACAGCCGGTTGCAGACCGTTCTTTCCGTACTGCTCTCCCTCGTCATCGCCACGGGGCTGTGGTATCTCGTCGTCGGTCGCGATCACGTGGAAACGCAGGTCGAACTGCGCGTGGAATACCGCGGCCTGCCCGACGGACTCATCATCCGCGAGGGCATGGTCAATCACATTTCCGTGCGCCTGCGCGGTTCCGCCGAACTTCTGCGCAATCTGCATTCGCGCGACCTCGTCTATACCGTGGATCTTTCCGGCGTGCAGCGCGGCGCCACCGCCCTGCCCCTGGCCGTGGATTCCATGCCCGACTTCAAGGCCTTTGAAATACTCGAAATCATGCCGAGCAGACTCGTGCTTGAGGCCGACGCCCTCACCGAACGCGTAGTGCCGCTCGAAAACAAGATGCTGCCCCTGCCGGCGGATTCGCCCTACCTTATTTCCCACGCCATTCTTGAGCCGTCCTTCGTCACGGTGAAGGGCCCGGAAACTCAGGTCAACTCCCTCGACCGGCTCATCGTGGTGTACGATCCCACCAAGAACGCCAGCGAAGGCCCCCATGAGGCCAACGTGGCCATCGTGGCCCCGCCGCAGGTGGAAATCACCCCGCCCGTGACCACACTGCGCTACTCGCTCGACCTCAAGACCCAGAACGTCACCCTCTCGCGGGAAATCCAGCTCGACAACGACGACGAAGGCTACAGCGTGCGTCCCGATCAGGCCAGCGTGGAAATCTCCGTGCCCGAAGCCCTCGTGGAAGACCGCGACTACCTCGACGCCGTGCGCGTCATCGTGCGCCAGCCCGCCGACTTCACTCCCGGCGACAGCGCGGAAGTCACCCCCATAGTCATGCTTCCCTCGGGCGCGGGCCTCATTTCCATCGAACCGCCCACCGTCATGCTCTTCAGCCGCACCGACATCGGCGCGGAAAGCCACAACTGGGCCCCGGCCGAAAGCATATTCACCCTGCCGACCAACACCTTCGGCATGAAACTGCCCGATCAGCGGGTGTCCGGAAACTTTTCGCTGAGCGACGTCGTGCTGCCTTCGGCCTCCATGCCTCAGCCCAACGACCTCAAAGTGCCGCCCGCCCTCTCCGGCGACGACAAGCCCGCCGATCAGCCCCCCGCGTCCGGAACAGACTCCGCTCCCGCCAAGGTGACCGTGCCCGCCAAGGTCGCCGCTCCGGCAAGCATCGCCGTACCGGCAAAAGTCGCTCCGACAAAAGTCGCCGCGCCCGCCGCTTCCGCCTCCACGGCCGGAACCGCGAACGCCGCGACCTCCGTCAGCGTCGGCGGCCACGGCGGAACAACTGCTCCCAAAGCACCCATCGAAACACAGGATTAGCCATGTCTGAACGTCTTTTTGGCACCGACGGCCTGCGCGGCCGGGTCAACACCTATCCTCTCACGGCCGAAATGGCCCTGCGCCTCGGCCTCGCCGCCGGCACCGTGTTCCGCTCCGACGAATGCCGCCGCAAGGTCATCATCGGCAAGGACACCCGTCTCTCCGGCTACATGTTTGAATCCGCGCTCACCGCGGGCCTGTGCGCCTCCGGCATGGACGTGTATCAGGTGGGCCCCCTGCCCACTCCCGCCATCGCCTTCCTCACCCGCAACATGCGCGCCGACTTCGGCGTGGTCATTTCCGCCTCGCACAATCCCTATCACGACAACGGCATCAAGTTCTTCGACCGCGAAGGCTTCAAGCTTCCCGACGAGGTCGAAGACAAGATGTCCGAGCTCATCCTCGACAAGGACTACGAATGGGACTACCCCGCCTCCAACAAGGTGGGCCGCGCCTACCGCATCGTGGACGCCTCGGGCCGCTACATCGTGTATCTCAAGAGCAGCTTTCCCCAGCAGCTCACCCTCGACGGCCTGCGCGTGGTCATCGACTGCGCCAACGGCGCCAACTACAAGGTCGCACCCCTCGCCCTTGAGGAACTCGGCGCCGAAGTCTTCCGCCTCGGCACCTCGCCCGACGGTTTGAACATCAACTATCAGTGCGGCTCGCTCCATCCCGAAAACCTTCAGGCCAAGGTGCGCGAAGTGCGCGCCGACGTCGGTCTCGCCCTCGACGGCGACGCCGACCGCCTCCTCGTGGTCGATGAAAAGGGACGTCTGCTCGACGGCGATCAGATCATGGCCATCTGCGCCGACGACCTCATGAAAAAGGGCAAGCTCAACAAGAACATTCTCGTGGGCACTGTCATGAGCAACATGGCCCTCGAAGTGTTCATGAAGGAACGCGGCGGCCAGCTCCTGCGCACCAAGGTGGGCGACCGCTACGTCATCGAAGCCATGCGTCAGCACAACGCCATGCTCGGCGGCGAACAGTCGGGACACCTCATTTTCCGCGAATACGGCACCACCGGCGACGGTCTGCTCGCCGCTCTCCAGATTCTGCGCATCATGCGCGAAACCGGACGTCCCCTCTCCGAACTGGCCGACCGTCTCAAGCTCTATCCGCAAAAGCTCATCAACGTGAGCATTTCCCGCAAGATTCCCTTTGAAAAGTGCGAAAAGCTCATGGCCGCCCAGAAGGACATCGAAGAAAAGCTCGGCACTCACGGCCGCGTGCTGCTGCGCTACTCCGGCACCGAAAACCTCTGCCGCGTCATGGTGGAAGGCGAAGACGAAGACTTCGTGCGTCGCGCCGTCCGCCGTCTGGCCGACGTGGCTTCCGAAGAACTCCGCTGAAACCTGTCGCGGCACGGAATTACCGCTCCGTGCCGCGTTTTTGTCGACCGTGCCTCCCCTTTCAACCGTCACCAGGAGAAATTATGGCCTTTGAAATCAAACAGCAGTTCAAACTGAGCCAGCAGCTCCACATGACGCCCATGCTCAAGCAGGCCATTTCCCTGCTTCTGTTCTCCCGTCAGGAACTGGTGGAAGCGGTGCAGCGGGAACTGCTGGAAAATCCCTTCCTTGAGGAGCGCGAAACCGACAACGCCGCCTCCTCCGCTCCCGACGCCGCGGCCGATTCCCGCAAAAGCGCCGAACAGGACAGCCCCTGGCCTCAGGAAGAAGTGGCCCGCAGCGCCGAATGGGAAGAATATCTCGGCGAATTTTCCAGTCAGTCGCGCGTGGCTCAGCAGGAATTCGAGGCCGCCGAAGAGGACGGCAATCCCCTCGAAGCCTGCCACTCCGCCGAACCCAACCTCGAAGCCCATCTCATGGGACAGCTTCTGCTCTCCCCCCTCACCGAAAAACAGAAGTCCATCGGCGAGTGCATCATCGGCAACCTCGACGAAACCGGCTACCTCACCGCCACCGACGAAGAAATCGCCTCCCTCGCCGGCGCGGATCCCTCCGAAGTGCCGCCCGTGCTCTCCGCCATCCAGAATTTCGATCCCGTCGGCGTGGCCGCGCGTTCCCTTTCCGAATGTCTGCTCATCCAGCTGCACGCCCGACGCGACGATCGTGACCCCATCCTCGTCGATCTCGTTCAAAATCACCTCGAAGACCTTGAAAAACAGCGCTATAAGCCGCTGTTGCGCCATTTTCACATCGACCTCGACACCCTCAAGGAATACATAGGCATCATCCAGAGCCTGGAACCCCGCCCCGGCGGCAGCCTCGGCAGCAGCACGCCCTGCTACGTCAGCCCCGACATCTTCGTGCGCAAGGTGAACGGAGAATTCGTCATCCTCATGAACGACGAAGACCTGCCCCACCTCCAGCTTTCCCCCCTCTCCGAAGAGCTCGCCGAGAAAAACCGCTCCAGCGAGGAAAAGGACTACATGAACGACCGACTGCGCTCGGCCGTGTGGATCATCCGCAGCCTCGAAGAGCGGCAGCGCACCCTCTATCAGGTGATGGAAAGCATCGTGAAGCATCAGCACGACTTCTTTGAATACGGCGTGTACAAGCTCAAGCCTCTGGTGCTCAAGGACATCGCCGAAGACATCGGCCGCAGCGAATCCAGCATAAGCCGCATCACCACCAACAAGTATGTGGGCACCCCCCACGGCATCTTCGAGCTCAAATACTTTTTCAACAGCGCCCTCTCCTCCAGCGACGGCAGTCAGGTGGGCTCCGAAAGCGTCAAGGCCCGCATCCGCGCCCTCATCGACGGCGAAGACCAGTCCCATCCCCTGTCCGATGAAGACATCAGCTCCCGCCTCAACGAGGGCCTCGGCGTCAAAATCGCCCGCCGCACCGTGGCCAAGTACCGCGAAGAACTCGGCATTCCGTCATCGTCGCGCAGAAAGAAGCATCTGTAAAAGTCGCCCGCGAACGTCACCAGCGTCGCCCCATCCCGTCCGGTGCGGAACAATCGCGGCACGATTTCCGTTTTCAACTTTCGCCCTCCAGGGGCCGTCGCTTCTACGGCTCAAAAAGGCAGAAGGCATGGCGCGCCCCGTGTTTCCGACACGAGGGCGCGTTTTTTTTCACGCTTCCGGCAGCACTTGGCGCACGCAGAGCCGCGAAACATGAAAACGCCCCTTTCTCTGATTCACGGCCGCTTTTTGCCTCTTGCCGACACGAAAAAACTCTCGTTGCGCCCAGGGGCCCTTGAACCTGCAAGTCCCAGGTGCTAGCATCGTTCAAAAATTCCGTCCCTTCCTCCTTTCCGCAAATCGTAATCTTGCCCGCCCGCCTCTGGGAACGTACACATGGATGACGCCGTCCTTTCCCTGGAAGAAGCCCTGAAAAACAAAACCTTCCTCGTCAAAAGCTATCAGCGCGGCTACCGCTGGACGGACACGCATGTGGACGCGCTTTTACAGGACATTGCGGACTTTGCCAAAAGCGGCAAAGAACACGAGTCCTATTTTCTGCAGCCCGTCATCGTCAAAAGCCTGAAACAAAAAGACGGTTCCGAGAGCTGGGAGCTCATCGACGGTCAGCAGAGGCTCACCACCATTTTTCTCATGGACGCCGTCCTTTGCCGCGCCCTGAACAGGAGCAGCGCCTTTCCTTCAGGATACGCTACGAAAACCGGGAAAAAAGCGGTGAATTTCTGCGTCGTCTTGCCCGGGAACCAGAGTGGGCGGAAAGTGCGGAGGGGCAGAAGGAATCTGGAAAAAATCCCGACTTCCATTACATGGCCCGGGCATGCCTGAGCGTGACGGCGTTCTTCCGCGAACACGCGCCCGGCGAAGCGCTGTACGAAGCGTTTTCCCGGCGCGTACGCGTGCTCTGGTACGACGTGACGGGAGAGGAAGGAAGCACGGAGCAGCGCTTCGCCCGCCTGAACATGGGCCGCATTCCCCTGACCGGCGCGGAACTCTGCCGGGCGCTTCTCATCAGTCGCGCGGGGCGAGAGGACGGGCATCCGGGAGCCGACAAACCTCATGCGTCCGGACTTTTTGCCGGCAGGTCTCAAATTCTGCTCGGCAGTCTTTGGGACGACATGGAACGCTCGCTGCACGAACCGTCGTTCCGGGACTTTCTCGGCCTCGACGGCGACGATTCCGGCGCTCCCCGCATGGGCTTTCTTTTGGATATCGTCACCGGGCGGCCGCACGGCGATCCCGACGATCAGTTTTCCTTCCGGCGCATGAGCGAGAGACTGAAACAGGGAGAGCGCGCCCGCAGCGTATGGCACGACGTGGTGCTGAGCTGGCAGCTTCTGCGCTTCTGGCATGAAGACAACGACCTCTATCACTGGACGGGCTGCCTCATCAGTAAAGCGGTCAGGCACGGCAGCGCCGTCCCCTGTCTGCAACACCTGCTTGCCCTGGCGCGGGAAAACAGAAAGTCGATCTTCCGCAAAAAGCTGCTGGAAGAAATACGGACGGTCATGTTCGGCGGCAACGCCCTGCCCGATCTGCACGCGCTGCGCTACGACAGTGATTACGACCTCATTCGACGGCTGCTCTTTCTCTTCAACGTCGAACTCTCGCGCGAAAAGGGCCGCCGCTTCCCCTTCGGAGAGCATCGACGGCAGAGCTGGAGTCTGGAACACATTCAGGCGCAGAACGTCGAGAGCCTGACGAATGTACGCGATCAGACCAACTGGGTGAGGGATCACCTCGACGAGCTGCGTCAGATGTCTCCAGACGCGCTGACGAAAGAAGAAAAGCACATGAGCGACGACGAATTCCAGGAGAAAAAAAGCGCGCTTGCGGCATCCTGTTCGGCCTTTCTGAAAAAAGACGACGAAAAGAAAAACATGGAGGACTTCGATGCGCTGTACAACGCCGTTATGCAGTTCCTGCGCCGCGTTTCGGGAGACAGCGACGAGCGAACGCACACGCTGGGGAATCTCGCCCTTCTGGACGGCGGAAGCAATTCCCGCCTGAACAACGCCATTTTCGCCGTCAAAAGGACAAGGCTGCTCAACATGATGCGGCAGGGAATCTATGTGCCTCCCGGCACCGTCGCCGTGTTCCTGCGCGCCTTCACGCAGGAACATTCCGTCTCTCCCTGCTGGACCGTCCGGGACATGGACGACTATGAACGGGAAATAGAGAAAACTCTCAGCGCCTTCTGCGAGTCTCAGGGAGGAATTCCGTCATGAACGGCATGACTTTTCACCAGCTGCTTCAAGATCATGACATCGTCATTCCCGTCATTCAGCGCGACTATGCCCAAGGCAGGAGCGATGAGCGCCGCGTTCGGGAGGGCTTCGTGGCGGAGCTGAAAGAGGCGCTGACCGAAAACAAGAGGCTCATGCTCGACTTCATTTACGGAGAAGTGGAAGACGGCGTTTTTCTGCCCTTCGACGGGCAGCAGCGCCTGACCACGCTGTTTCTGCTGCACTGGTACGCCGCGGCCCGGGAAGAGTCACGCGACTCGCGGCGCGACGAGCTCAGCGCGCTGCTCCGACGCTTCCGGTACGAGGTGCGGGAAAGCTCGCAGAACTTCTGCCGGGAACTGGCAGAACACGCCGACATTTTCCGGCAAAACGGATCCGGAAAGCCGTCTTTTCTCATCACGGATGCATGCTGGTTCAGCCCGGCATGGAATCACGACGCCACCGTCGCGGGCATGCTGACCATGCTCGACGCCATTCATGTGAGCTTTTCTGACGTGCCTTGTCTTATGGAGCGTCTCGAGGCGGAAGACTGCCCCATCCGCTTTCATTTTGCACGTCTGAGCAAGCTCGGCAACAGCGCCGACGACATTTTCATCACGATGAACGCCCGGGGAAAACAGCTCACGGAATGGGAACACTTCAAGGCGCAGTTTCTGCCGTGGCTCAGGGAAGCATACCCGGACCGCGCCGACGACATCGCCCGCAAGCTGGACAACGACTGGCTCGACGTGTTCTGGAGCGGCTTTCCCGCCCGGAATAACGACGAACATCCGGCAGAGGCCGCCGACAAGCGCATGGCCCGCTTTTTCGACTTTGTCGCGCGCATGCTCCTGCCCGGCCCGGAAATCACAAAAGGCGACCTGTTCTCCCGTGTGAGCGCCGCCCTTTCCCCGGGCAGACAAAGACTCTGCGCGGCATGCGACAATCTCGAACTTGTGGTGCGGATGCTGGATACGCTGCACGAGCTCATTCTCCCGAAAGGGAAAGGCATCGCTCCTTTCTTTGTCGAGCTCTTTTCCGGCGCTTCCGGCGACGCGCTGCCCGTTCCGGGAAAAATTTCCCTGTTCAATCACGGCACTGCCGACACGAATCTGCTCCGCCTCTGCTGCGAAGGGACGCTCTCTTCTTCCGACGAGCTCATGCTTTTCGGTCGCCTCATGGCCGCCGCCCTGCACATCCCCCCGGACAAGGAAAAAAGACGGCTGCGCATTCTGCGCAATCTGCTGGAATATCCTTTTCAGGACGACGGCGAGAACCCTCGTCTCCGACGGCTCCTTGCCCTGCATGATCTTCTCGCCTGCGAAACCGTGAGAGACGAAAACGGATTCAACCCCTGGCAGGTACAGGAAGAGAAGGCAAAGCTTGCCCTCCGGCAAGCCCACGAAGACGACGCCGCGCTTCAGGACGCGCTGGACTATCTGGAGGATCATCCAGAATCGCCGTGTTTTCCCGCGCAGAGCAGGAAGAGAACGCCCCCCTTGTGTTTGAGAGGGAAAGCGTCGTGCGGGGGGCGCATTTTCTTCGTCTGGCCTTCGGGAGTCGGCGCATTTCCTACGATATGCTGCTGCGCTGTCTGCTGAGCTTCGGCGAATACGAGCCTCCCCGGAGCGACTTCAGACCGGGATGCGACGGGAGCCTCCTGAACCTGCGGCAGTTTCTCTGCCCCTCTCCGGAGTCCCCTGCGGGAAAGGAACATTTCCTGCTGCTGCAACGCGCCCTGGAGAGCCTGAGCCAAGAAGGCCGGAACGCGGCCACGACGGAAGAGCTGGAGAACCTCCTTTCCCATGCTGCAAAACGCTGGCTGAACGATCGCGAAGAGCGGCACGAACTGACCTGGCGCTGGTACTTTGCCAGATACGCTGCCATGCGCCCGGACTTCTGCGCCGCCGAACTGCCCAGGAGCGAGCAGGGAAAATATGCCTACGTCCGGGGCGTGAATCCGTACAAGACCTTTGAATGGATGCAGCTGGAGAAAAAGACGTGCGGAGGCAGGCACTGGAATCCCTTTCTCCGCACCGTGTGCGTCCGGGCGTGGGAGGAAGGAGCGGCAGAGCCGGTATGGGACGAAACGGCCTCGCCGTGCAGGCTTCTTCTGCCCGGCGGCCTCTGCCTGACCATGAACGAATGCGCCTGGATTCTGTCCCCTGCCGACGACGGTAAAAAGACTTCGGCCGAAGATGGACGGGCGATTCTTGAACGCCTGTGCGCCCTGCATTCCGAGCTCGACAAGGAAGGGTATCTTCCCGTGCCCGGCAAGGATTCCGAGGAAGGCGTGGACTATCGCCGCATTCAGGGACATCAGTCCCGAAGGTACGACACCACGGACCGGATAGCGCTCATTCTTCCCGTGGTGAAGGCCCTCTCCGACATGGAATGATGTTTCCCGCGCGCATTTTCGGAAAACGCCGCAGCGCGCGGGCAGAGCCGCCCCAAAAACAACGGAGCCCCGCCCCCCAATTAAAAAGTTTTGGAGATGGGGATGGGGGCGCGGGGGAAGGGGAAGGCCCTTTTTCAAAAGGGCCTTCCCCTTCCCCCGCATGCTCTCTTTCTCCCCCTCGTTCCCCACAACGGAAAAAGGCACAAATATTTTCCACATTTTTGCGCTTTTGTAAACACAAAATTGGCAAAAGCTCTTTTTCTTTTACAGAAGAGAAGAAAAATCATTTTTGTCGACGCAGCTACAACTTATTGTATTCAATTGATATACCTTTTAAAAACACTGTATTTACCCTGCATTTCGCGGCATTTTCCCATCGCTTCATGATTGCACACAATCGTAAGATTCTATAAGATTCCCTCCATATCTCTTACACGAACCTGAGTTTCTTAATCGGAGGATCGTTATGAAGCTTTCCCGTGTGTTCGCCTCTGTGGCCATGGCCGCTCTGGCCTGTGGCCTCGCCTTCCCGGCTGCCGCTGCCGAGCCCGTCAAAATCGGCGTGTATCTGCCCCTCACCGGACAGAACGCCTTCGGCGGTCAGCTCGAGCTCGACGGCATCAAACTGGCCCAGCAGGCCAACCCCAAAGTGCTCGGCCGCGACGTTGAACTCGTCGTCGTGGACAACAAGTCCGACAAGGTCGAAGCCGCCAACGCCGTGAAGCGCCTCGTGGAACGCGACAAGGTTTCCGCCTACATCGGCACCTACGGCTCCTCCCTGGCCATGGCCGGCGGCGAAGTCGGCGAAAAGGCCGGCGTGCCCGGCGTGGGCACCTCCTGCACCAGCCCCCTCGTCACCCAGGGCAAGAAGTACTACTTCCGCGCCTGCTTCATCGATCCCTATCAGGGCGCTGCCGCCGCTTCCTACGCCTACAAGACCCTCGGCATGAAAAAGGCCGCCATCCTCATGGACGTCGCCAACGACTACTCCGTGGGCCTGTGCAGCTTCTTCAAGCGCTCCTACAAGAAGCTCGGCGGTCAGATCGTGGCCGACATGAAGTACAATTCCGGCGACCAGGACTTCACCGCCCAGCTCACCGAAATCATCAATCAGAAGCCCGACATCGTGTTCATGCCCGCCTACTTCGCTGAAGGCGCCATCATCATGAAGCAGGCCCGCGAACTCGGCGGCACCTTCGTCATGATGGGCGCGGACGCCATGGACAATCCCGACACCGTCAAGATCGGCGGCAAGGCCGTGGAAGGCTTCCTGCACACCACCTTCCCCTACGACGTCAACATGCCCAACATGAGCCCCGCCGCCAAGGCCTTCACCGACGCATGGAAGGCTGCCTATCCCGACAAGGATCCCAACGTGAACTCCGCCCTCGGCTACGTGTGCTACAACCTCATTCTCGACGCCATCACCCGCGCCGGCTCCGACAACCCCGAAGCCATCACCAAGGCCCTCGCCGAAACCAAGAACTTCGCCACTCCCCTCGGCACGCTTTCCATCAACGCCACGCATGACGCCGAACTGCCCGTCGGCATCATTCAGTACAAGAACGGCAAGCGCTCCTACATCGGCGAAGCCATCGCCGACTAATCTTCTCTGATCGAACGGCCGGAGCCTGGTCTCCGGCCGTTTCCGGCGCTCAGCGCCTCTTCCGCCCCACACGCATATTTCACCGCGCCCCGCTCCGTCTCCGACGGGCCGGCGTATTTTTATGAAGCCTCGCCGCACGGACACTCGTCCCTGCGCGGCGGCGCGGCCGGAAAGGGTTCCCTATGAGTCTGGAATTATTCCTCCAACACTTTTTCAACGCGCTGACGCTCGGTTCGCTGTACGGCCTCATCGCCATCGGCTACACCATGGTGTACGGCATCCTGCGCCTCATCAACTTCGCCCACGGCGACATCCTCATGCTCGGCGCGTACTTCGTCTTCTACGGCACCACGCTCTTCTGTCTGCCCTGGCCCGCGGCCGTGGTGGTGTCCATTCTGGGTTCCGCCGCCCTCGGCGTCCTCATGGACAAAATCGCCTACCGCCCCCTGCGCGACGCTCCGCGCATTTCCGCGCTCATCAGCGCCATCGCCGTTTCCTTCTTCCTCGAAAGTCTGGCCGTGGTGGTCTTCACCGGTCTGCCCAGACCCGTGCATCAGCCCGAGTGGCTCATCAGCATCATCACCATCGGCGGCGCGCGCCTCATGCCCCTCACCCTCCTCGTGCCCGGCGTGACCGCCATACTCGTGGCCGCCCTGCTCTACGTCGTCTATCACACCAAGCCCGGCCTCGCCATGCAGGCCATTTCCAAAGACATCGAAACCACGCGCATGCTCGGCGTGTCCGTGGATAAAATCATAGCCCTCACCTTTGCCATCGGCTCCGCGCTTGCCGCGGCTTCCGGCATCATGTGGGCGCTGCGCTATCCGCAGATCAACCCCTACATGGGCGTGTTCCCCGGCTTCAAGGCCTTCATCGCCGCCGTGTTCGGCGGCATCGGCTCCATTCAGGGCGCAGTGATCGGCGGCCTCATGCTCGGCTTCATTGAAATCATGGCCGTCGCCTTCTTCCCGGAACTCTCCGGCTACCGCGACGCCTTCGCCTTCATTCTGCTGGTCGTTGTCCTTCTGGTGAAGCCCACCGGCCTGTTCGGTGAAAAACAGAAGGAGAAGATCTGATGTCGCTCTCGAAAGACTCTTCCTCCGCCGCGCGCAACAACACCCTGACCGTGCTGGCCATCGCCCTGCTGTTCCTCTTTCTCTGGTGGGCCGACGGCAGCATGGCCGAAGACACCGGCCTCACCTTTCTGCCTTCGCCCCTCAACGGCTATGAAGTGCAGATTCTGAACCTCGTGGCCGTGTACGGCATTCTCGCCATTTCGCTCAACATCATTTACGGATTCACCGGCATGTTCTCGCTCGGCCACGCCGGATTCATGGCCATCGGCGCCTATGTCTCCGCCCTGTGCGTGCTCACGCCCGATCAGAAGGAAATGATGTGGATCATCGACGAAATCCTGCCTTCACTCGCCGCCCTGCACACGCCCTTCTGGTTCTCCGTGATTCTCGGCGGTCTCGTGGCCACCGTGTTCGCCCTCGTCATCGGCATTCCCGTGCTCAGGCTCGGCGGCGACTATCTCGGCATCGCCACCCTGGGTTTCTCGGAAATCATCCGCGTGCTCATCGTGAACGCCACCCCCATCACCAACGGCTCGCTCGGCATCAAGGGCATTCCCTGCCACACAGACCTGTTCACAAGCTTCATCTGGCTGCTCGTGGTGGTGTTCTGCACCGTGCGCCTGCTCTCCAGCAACTTCGGCAACGTGCTCAAGGCCGTGCGCGACGATGAAATCGCCGCTCAGGTCATGGGCATCAACGTGTTCCACACCAAGCTCTTCTCCTTCTGCCTCGGCGCGTTTCTCGCCGGCGTGGGCGGAGCCCTGCTCGGCAACCTCCTCACCACCATCGACCCCAAGATGTTCACCTTCCTGCTCACCTACAACATCCTCATGATCGTGGTGGCGGGCGGTCTCGGTTCCATTACCGGCAGCATCATCGGCAGCGTCATCATCACCGTGCTGCTCGAATGGCTCCGCGTGGTGGAAGAACCCATCAACCTCGGATTCGTGGAAATTCCCGGAATTCCCGGCATGCGCATGGTGGTGTTCTCCGTATGTCTGCTGCTCATCATCCTCTACCGCCGCGAAGGCATCATGGGCATGCGAGAAATCACCTGGAACAGTCTGGCCGCCTTTTTTTCCCGCCTCGGCCGCAAGAAGGAGCGTAAGGCATGAGCCGGAAGAACATCATTGAAGTAAGAAACGTCACCATGCGCTTCGGCGGCGTCACCGCCGTGAGCGAACTTACCATGGACATCCCCGAAGGCAGCATCGTGGGCCTCATCGGTCCCAACGGCGCGGGCAAAACCACCGCCTTCAACGTGATTACCGGCTTTTACCGCCCCACCGAAGGCGAGGTGGTCTTCGCCGGACGCCGCATCACCGGCATGGATCCGCACCGCATCTGCGCCCTCGGCATGGCCCGAACATTTCAGAACATCCGGCTTTTCTACAACGAAACCGCGCTGGAAAACGTCATGATCGGCCGTCACGTGCGCCGCAGCGGCCACTGGTGGGGCGCAGTGCTCGGATTGCCGGGAGCACGCCGCGAAGAGCGCGACATCCGCGACAAGGCGCTGGAACTTCTGCGCCGCGTAGGCCTCTCCGCTCACGCCGACGAAACCGCCTCTTCCCTGCCCTACGGCGCACAGCGCCGCCTGGAAATCGCCCGAGCCCTGGCCACGGAACCAAAGTTCCTGCTGCTCGACGAACCCGCCGCAGGCATGAATCCGCAGGAAAGCCTCGAACTTATGAAGTTCATCCGGCAGATTCGGGACGAGTTCCACCTGACCATCCTGCTCATCGAGCACGACATGAAGGTGGTCATGGGCGTGTGCGAACATATCTGGGTGCTGGAATACGGCAAGCTCATCGCCGAAGGCGACGCCGACGCCATCCGTTCCAACCCACGCGTTATCGAAGCCTACCTCGGCGAGGATGTGAACAATGTTGCAGATTAATGATCTTCATGTGCATTACGGCGGCATTCACGCCGTCAAGGGTGTGTCGCTCTCCATTCCAAGGGGAAGCGTGGTCACGCTCATCGGCGCGAACGGCGCAGGCAAAAGCAGCATCATCCGTTCCATAGCCGGACTGGTCAAGGGCGCAAGCGGCGAAATTCTGCTCACCCGCCACGAAGGCGACAAGCCCGTGAACCTGCTGGGCATGCCCGCGGAAAACATGGTGCGCCACGGCATAGCCCTGAGCCCCGAAGGCCGCCGCATTCTGCCGCACCTCACCGTGGCCGAAAACCTCACACTCGGCGCATGGTGCCGCAAGGACGAAGACGGCATCGCCCGCGACATGGAACTGGTCTACAACCTCTTCCCCCGCCTGCGAGAGCGCAGCTGGCAGAAGGGCGGCACCCTCTCCGGCGGCGAACAGCAGATGCTCGCCGTGGGCCGCGCCCTCATGAGCAGACCCGACCTCATCATGCTCGATGAACCCTCCCTCGGCCTCGCCCCCATCCTCGTGAAGGAAATCTTCGACATCATCCGCCGTATCAACGAAGACGGTAAAACCGTGCTCCTCGTGGAACAGAACGCCTACGCCGCCCTCTCCATCGCCGACTACGCCTACATCCTCGAAGTCGGCTCCGTCGTCCTCGAAGGCCCCGGCAAAGACATGCTCAAAAACCCCAAAGTCCGCGCCGCCTACCTCGGCGGGTAGAGAGAAAGGCAGAAAAGACAGAAAAGGCAGGAAAGGCATGCGGGGGAAATAATTCCCCCCGCGCCCCCCTGTTTCTGCCTCCAGGCTTCGCCGGTTCGGCAGGACAGCGTGAACGGGACGATTATGCCCGGAGCCGGGGCGAGGGAGAGAGTGCAGGCAAAAGGAGCGCCTCCCAACGCTCTGGGGCCCCGGGCGACGTCAGGAGCCCGGCCGACGGGCATAAGCAGGCGGGATTCACTCCCGTCGTTAAACGCAATGCCCGTCGTGCAAGTGATGCAGGCCGTAAAGCGTGACTTGCGAAAACGAAACTGCGTGCTCTCCGGGAGTCTTTCGACAACCTGCTACGGCATGTAAAAGATGACTGCCTGACCCTCCGCCGCAGCGTCGTCAAAAAAGTCTTTCATGTCGGAAAGATAGCTCCACACGTAATCGAAGAACTCGTCCTCGTTCTCCTCTTCCGTCACGGGATAAATGTTCTGATCCAGCATGTCGCTGACGCTGAACCTGCCCCGAACGTCCTCCCAGGTGAGATCTTCCAGCGCGGCGGCCAGTTCCTTCACGTCGCCGGGAGCAATGAGTCGGGCGGCAAATTCGTCGTCATCGTCAAAAAGCGTGTTGCCGCTCAGCACCAGACGGCTGAACACATTGTCGGGATCGCCCCCGGACGCCGCGCCGTTGAGCGTAAACTGAATGGCGTGCCACGCTCTGTCCACGTCCAGCACATGATCCTCGTCGGCATCGACGACGTCCGCAAGATCAAGCACTCCGCGGCGTATCTCATCCACGGTGTACTCGTCCGTTCTGAAATAGTTTCCCGTCATGGCCATAGGATGCTCCTTTATCATCCGCTGTCGTCCGCGTCGAAAAGGCCGTTGCGCAGGGCCGAACGCCTCGAATGCCGCCGAAACCGCGCCCGACGCTTCGTCGGAGCGCATCGAAAAGCGCGCCCGAACGGCCCCGAAGAGAACCGAAACGTCGGAACCCGACCGTCTCGCCTGAGCCGCGGACTGCTCGAAGCCGAAGCGCTTCCCGCTCTCGCCCTGGATCCGAAACGACACCCGAAGCGCCGCCGGACTTTTGCCCTGAGCCTCAGCCGGCCCCTCGCACCTTTTCACGCGTGGCCCCGGACGCCCTGGCCTCGCACCTGCCCCGGAACCGCCTGCACAAAACGCGCGACTCCCTTACCGACTGTGGTAAAATCTCATGTATTTTCCGTCAATACCCGCCGCGCTTTTTGCCGGCTCTTTCCGCCACTCCGCGCAAGGCTCACCCGCCTCTGCAACGCCTGCCGAGTTCAACGTCGTGCGCCCATCCGCCCCGACGTATCCCCCGTCCGACCGGCTGCGCGCGATTTTCCCCGTCCGTCGCGCGGGGCCCTGCGCGACTCCCGCCCGCACAGTCTCCGCTCCGCCCCTCCGTGCAGTCGCTCCGGCTTCGCGCCCGCACAGCCCCGCAACTTTTCCGGTCACGCCGCTACTCCTCCCTTTTCCCGAAAATCGATGAAAACTTGACAGAAGCGCCCGTTAAAGCTCTTTTGTTCTCTGGCCGCACCAGCCTCCTCCGCCGAGCGCCCCGCAAACGGGTTCGCGCCGCGCGGCCACGCTCAACGGGGGCTGCCTTCCCCCATCAGGATTGCCTATGAAAATCTTTTTTTCTCTTCTGCTCTGCCTTGCGCTGAGTCTGCCTTCGTCCGCTTCCGCCGCCGCGCGTGAAGTTTCGGCTTCCGTGTTTCCCGTGTGGCTGCTGCTTCGGCAGGTCGCCAGGGACGTGCCCGACGTCACCGTTTCCCTGCTGCTTCCCGCCGGCACCGGCTGCCCTCACGACTACTCCATGACGCCGCAGGATCGGCGCGCCCTGGCCCGGGCCGACGTGCTCGTCGTCAACGGTCTCGGCCTCGAAAGCTTTCTCGGCGAACCGGGCCGCGTGTCTCAGCTCATGAAGCCGGGCTCGAGCGTCATCGACATTTCGAGCCGCGTGGGCGACCTGCTGGCCGACGATGAAGACGATCACGCCGATCACGGCAAGAACCCGCACACCTTCGCGAGCCCGTCCATGATGGCCCGCATGGCCGTTTCGCTGGCCGATCAGCTCGCCGAAGCCGACCCTGAACACTCGGCCCTCTACCGCGCCAACGCGGAGCGCGTCAAAACCTCGCTCGACGCCCTCGCCGCCGACTTCGCCGCTCTGGGACAAGCTTTCGCGGGCCGCGGCGTGGCGGTGCAGCACAACGTGTTCAGCTATCTTGCCCGCGACACGGGCCTGAACGTGGACGCCGTAATTCAGCCCCACGAAGGTCAGGAACCCTCCGCAAGGCAGATGCTTGATCTTGTGCGCACGCTGCGCGAAAAGCACTCGGCGGCCGTCATCACCGAACCGCAGTACCCCGCCCGCACCGGGCAGACGCTGGCCGCCGAAGCGGGCATTCCCTGCCTGTCGCTCGATCCCGTGGCGGGCGGCCCCGCCGACGCCCCCGCCGACTACTATGAACAAGTGATGCGCGACAATCTGCGCACGCTGGAGAACGCGCTTGGAAAACGATAACTCTCCCGCCATCGTCTTTGATCATGTCAGCGTGACGCGCAGCGGTCTCAACATTCTCGATGGGGTGAACGCCGCCGTGCCCCGCGGCAGCTGCACCGTGCTCATCGGGCCCAACGGCGCGGGCAAGACCACGCTGCTGCTCGCCCTGCTCGGCGAAGTGGGCTACCGCGGAAGCATCACGCTCGGCGGAGGCAAGGGCCTGCGCATAGGCTACGTGCCGCAAAAGCTTGTGCTCGACAGAGGCATGCCCTTCACCGTGGCCGAATTTCTTTCCATGGGCGTGCAGAAGCGCCCCCTGTGGCTGGGCATTTCCCGCGCGGCCAAAAAACAGGCCCTCGAACTGCTCGACGAAGTTCACGCCGCCCACCTCATCCGCCGCCGCGTGGGCACGCTCTCCGGCGGCGAAATGCAGCGCGTGCTGCTCGCCCTGGCACTGCAGCAGAATCCCGAACTGCTGGTGCTCGACGAACCTTCCGCCGGCGTGGACTTTGAAGGCGGAAGACTCTTCTGCGAACTGCTCGACGATCTGCGCAAAAGTCAGGGCTTCACGCAGATCATGGTCAGTCACGATCTCGGCATGGTGGCTCATCACGCCACCTGCGTGATCTGCCTCAAGCGCCGGGTCATCGCTCAGGGGCCGCCCGCCGAAGTGCTGAACGGTCGCGTGCTTCAGGAGCTGTTCGGCATGCACATGGGCCTCATCTGCGCGCAGGATCATCTGCACGCCATGCCCAAACCCGACGCCGCCCCCGCGGCGCAACCGCTCAGCGGAGAACCTCGCCATGACTGATCTTTCCTGGCTTTTCCATCTGGCCTCCCTCTTCCCCCTGGACGGCATGGACATGCGCTTCATGCAGCAGGCCCTCGTGGCCCTCGTGCTGCTCGCTCCCATGACCGCCGCCCTCGGCGTGCAGGTGGTCTATTACCGCATGGCCTTCTTCTCCGACGCCGTGGGGCATTCCGCCTTTGCAGGCGTGGCCATCGGTCTGGTGCTGGGCGTGAATCCGCACATTTCCATGCCGCTGTTCGGTCTGGCCGTGGGGCTTGTCATCATGTTCATGCAGCGCTTCAGCGCCCTGCCTTCCGACACCGTGATCGGCGTGGTCTTCTCCGCCGTGGTGGCCGGAGGTCTGGCCGTGGTGAGCCGCAACAACACCATTGCGCGCGATCTTCAGCAGTTCCTCTACGGCGACATCCTCACCATGACGGAAACCGACATCTGCTGGCTGCTTGCGCTCTTCGTCCTCTTCGTGATCTTCCAGGCATGCGCCTTCAACCGCCTGCTCTACGCAGGCACAAGCGGCATCATCGCCCGGGCGCACCGCGTGCCCGTGGCCCTCTTTGAATACCTCTTTGCCGCCCTGCTCGCCCTCGTGGTCATGTTCTCGGTGTGGGGCGTGGGCGTGCTGCTCGTCACGGCCATGCTCATCGTGCCCGCGGCCGCGGCACGCAACTTCGCCTCCAGCGCGGGCGGCATGTTCTGGTGGGCCATTCTCGTGAGCCTCACCTCCGCCGTGGCCGGGCTCTGTCTTTCCGTCCAGCCCTGGATGGGAACCGCCACCGGCGCCACCATCATTCTCGTCAGCTGCGCCTGGTTCGTCGTGAGCGTAGTGGTTTCCGCCGCGCGCAACGAACGACAGGTCTGACGCGCCAGACCGCCCGTCCGCGCATCGTTTTCGGATGTTCTGCAAAAGCGCCTTCGGCTGCGGTCGGAGGCGCTTTTTTTGCCGGACTTTGCGCCTTCCGTCCGAAACGAAGGCCGGACTAAAAAAATGTTCCTATTCGGGAAGACAGGACAAAATATTTCAAGAATGCCAGACAACGTTGAACAGCAAGGCCCCGCGCCTGTTGTCGCGACGCAACTTCACGGGAATCCTTTCCGCGCGCAGGGCGCGGACTTGATGTTTCCCTGCAACTCGTTACACTTGTTCTGCCGAAACGGGCACAACAGCACCGCCTCAACGGCGTTCCGCAACGTGAGCGTCGTCACATTTCATCATCCGCACGGGCGGCACGGCCGCATTTGCTTCCCGGCCGCGCCCCGACCTCCACGGAAGGCGCGTTGCCCGTTATCGCTCTGACACCATAAAAGGAGATTTGCCTGTGGGACATCACCTCATGCTTGAAAAGCAGTCCGCCTACGGACGAATGATCGACCGACTCAACCGCTTTCCTCAGGGTGCGCCGGAATCAAAGACGCTGTACTCCATCCTGAAGATGCTCTTCACGGAAAAGGAAGCCGACCTTGTGGCCCAGATGCCCATCAAGCCCTTCACCGCGGCCGATGCGGCGAAGCGCTGGAACATGTCGGAAACGGAAGCGCACAAGATTCTGGACAACCTCGCGAGCCGCGCCATGCTCGTGGACATGGACAATCACGGCGAACAGATGTACTGCCTGCCCCCGCCCATGGCCGGATTCTTTGAATTTTCCATGATGCGCGTGCGCCAGGACATTGATCAGAAAACCCTCGCCGAACTCTTCAATCAGTACATCAACGTGGAAGAGGACTTCATGCGCGAGCTCTTCGTCACCGGCGACACGGGCCTCGGCCGCGTGTTCGTGCAGGAGCCCACGGTGAAGGAACCCTACGCCATGGAAATTCTCGACTGGGAAAAGGCCACCCACGTCATTGAAACGGCTTCCCAGTGCGGCATAAGCATGTGCTACTGCCGCCACAAGAAACAGCACCTCGGCACGGCCTGCGACGCCCCCATGGACATCTGCATGACCTTCAACACCGCCGCGCATTCGCTCATCAAGCACGGCCACGCCCGCGAAGTGAGCAAAAGCGAGTGCATGGAACTGCTGCATCAGGCCTGGGAACACAACCTCGTGCAGTTCGGTGAAAACGTCCGCCAGGGCGTGAACTTCATCTGCAACTGCTGCGGCTGCTGCTGCGAAGCCCTCGGCGCGGTCAAGCGCTTCCAGATGACGCAGACCATCCATTCCAACTTCATCATGCAGAGAAACGAATCGGCCTGCGTGAACTGCGGACGCTGCGTCCAGCTCTGCCCCGTGAACGCCCTCACCATGGAGCGCGACGCCGAAGGTCATCGGCACATCGAGTTCAACGCCGAACTGTGCCTCGGCTGCGGCGTATGCACGCGCGGCTGCAACCACGGAGCCATTACCCTGGTGCCCCGTCCCGAACGCACGATCACGCCTCTGAACACCACCCATCGCGCCGTGGTCATGGCCACGGAACGCGGCAACCTGCAGGATCTCATCTTCGACAACCGCATGCTCTTCAGCCATCGCCTGCTCGCCGGCGTGCTCGGCGCGATTCTGAAGATGCCCGCCGTGAAGCGCTCGCTTGCCCAGAAGCAGCTCAAGTCCCGCTTCATCGAAAAGATCTGCGAAAGAATCTGACGGTCGCGCCGAAAGGCGCTTTTCTCCAGAATAAGGCGGATGCAGCGCATGTTGCATCCGCCTGTTTTATTTGACGAGAAAAAACGCCGATCCGGCGCTCAGGGAAGCCGAGGACGCGTATCGGGGAACAGGGAAAGTCAAAAGAAGAAACGCGCGTTGTCCGCGCCCGGTGCGACTTTGAAAAGAACAGCCTGCCTGCGTTCCGCCGACGCTGGATTTGGCCGCCTCCGACGCGGTCTCCCGAAGCTCGACGCCCGTCTGCGGACGCCTACCGCACGGCTCCGGCAATCATTTCATCCATCAGCCGGGAAAACCTCTCCCGGCTCACCATGCCTATGGCATCAATGCCGCTGTAAATATAAAGTTCTTTAATAATTCTTATTTTAGGAACGACCGCCATATAGTTTTCGTACATTTTATCCATGAATTTTTTATTGTTCCTGATAATTTTTAAAATATATCTTTCATTCTTTGTGCCGTATTCGCCGCCATCAACGGAGACAAAAACAGACACACACACAGATTTGATAAATGATTTTGCAGATAATATGGATATGAATTCAGGCTTTATATCTTTATCTATATCGTATCCATACGACGTCATAACTTTATTGTTTACCTGTTCAATATAAACTGACGTCAAAAAAACATCAAATTGCATCAGTGCTTTATTTACGGCAAGAACATACTTCTCATTTTTCATTCTTAAAAAGAAATATATGCAAAATGCAATACTCAGGAGCACCAACAGAATACAATATCTCATTTACATATACGCCCATCGTAAAAATACGCGGATGAACAAGCGCAAAAGGAAACTGTCAGAACAATACCGGCAAACAACAGTGCAGCATGATAACTCAGCAAAGGCTCAGGCCTCGTGCATGAACGACACCGCAGATTTGCGGAACCTGCTTGGCAGACCGGTGTCTGTCTTACCATGGAGTCGCTGAGCTTTATTTTCAACATCCTGAAAAAAAACGAAAAAGTCCGATTCAGGAACATCTCGCCGGCAAGACGGGCGTCGATTGCTTTTCTCCCCCGGCTGAAAGGCCGCCCTCATCGCCTGACGACATGGAAAAGACGCCCGGGACCCTTTCCGCCGGTTGCGCCTGTTCCGTCGGCGCGTCATGCTGCGGGACAGTACGCTGCAACGTCCCTCCCCTTTGCACTCTACGGAGCTTTTCCCGACGAAACAAGTATAAAACGCCTGCGCCGTATCTCTTTTTCGACGTTTTTCCCCGATAGCGCACGCCCCGCTTCCGGCATGATTCGTTCCGCGCTCTCTTCCATGTGTCGGACATGGTGCTTTCGCTGCAAAATTCAATACAGAAGGAAACAGAACAGCGCTCTTCTCTCAAAACGACGCGTTCCGGTAAAATTGTTCCGAACCTTCCGGGCAACAGGGAAAGACATTTCGGGCAGTTCGGCTCCATAATGTCATGAAGCGCTTACCCCAAAACACCGCCGCTTTTGAAGAGCGGCGGCACGTTTTATACCTTACCTTGTCCGTTTGGCATCATGGCAACAGCATTCACCATCTGCTGGAATAATGGCTTCTGTGACTATAGTGGCTTGAGTGACTCGAATGACTGGCATGACTGTAGTGATAGGCAATAACATTGCTCTGACTTTCATCAATAAGATCGGAAAAAACAATCGGACGTTCCTTTAATTGCTGTATTGACACTTCTCTGTCAGGCTCAGACGCCTCTGCTTTCTCACCAACAACGCCAACCATCGACAACACGATTCCCGTCAGAAAAAATAACCTGTAAATTAATGTTCTCATTCCTCAATCCTCTCTGTAAAAGGTTTTACAAGTTCTTCATGGATGCTTATTGAAGTACTGAAAAATCCGCAGCAATGTTCCTTTTCCATGCATACATTGCATTTATTTATCCATATATTTTTCCATGACGAAATAGACTTAGCAGAAAATTTTCTTATTTCTGGAGGACACATGCACAACGGAATATTATATACAGAAACACGCATGCCTCTACGGTGGAGCGTCAAAACGGCGTCCCGTAAATATGCACCGTATTCTGAAGGAACGACATCCAGTTCCGAGGCTCTATCTGCCGCATAACCGTGAAACTCCAATCCCATGAATGCACAATGAACGCAAAATGGAAAATAATTATAAATATGTTCAGCAAATTGAACAAGATATTTATAATTATATTGTGATATGACAATACGTATCTCCACTGCAAACCCAACAGAGGCAATGTTATATATGCCTTGTTGCGTTGCAGAACAACTTCCAACAGATCCCACCATGTCATCATGAATGATATCCACTTCAGAATGAAGTGAAATGCAAAACATGCATTTTCTCGGAGAAATGCCTGATAGTCTTCGTGTAAAATCCCTACTGGAAAAAAGTTTTCCATTGCTCAAAACAGTAATAAAGGCTTCAGGATGTTCTGACGTGCATCGGCGCAGCAAGGAAAAAAAACCATCTCCGACCAGTGTCGGCTCGCCTCCGGTCAGGCAGCAGTCCGAAATCTGCTTTCCTTTTAAAAGATCAAGTATTTCTTCTGCCTGCTTTAAAAAAATGGAGCTGTCACTGTTCTTCGGCGGCTGAGGACACATCTTACAACGGCAGTTGCATCTCTCCGTAAGAAACAAACAGTTTTGATGGGACTGATTCTCCCAAAGGACTTCTATATTTCCAGACTCATCCAGCCCCACAATATCTCCATCATGAAGATTCTCGGTGTTTTCAACATGATAAATATGATCTGGATGATAAAATCTTCCTTTGTGACCAGATGTAATGCATCCTCTGTAGCCAAGAGAATGACAATCCATATGATCAGTTACCAGAATATATGTTTTTCTGTCATAGAATGGTTGTCCATGTGTAGTGATTTCTCCAATAAAAGATGAAAATTTCCGTGATGAAGTCCCGTGAAGTGTCATCATTTTCTTTTCACCAACGCAGGATTATTTGTTATCCAGCTCCAGATGATATCCTTTGTCACGTCATCTGCATTTTTTATGATATCAAACAGGCCGGTAAAAATTCCCCTGTGTTTAGGTTCAGGACTCATTAATTGCCAAAAGGGTAAAAAGTTCTTATTGTCGGCATAGGGAGGATGCCATGAAGGAACTTTTTTATCTTTCTCATGAACAGATTGCTCGTATCAAACGCTACTTTCCTCGTTCCCATGGCATTCCGAGAGTCGATGACAGGCGTGTCGTCAGCGGCATTATCTATGTCATCAAGCACGGCCTGCAATGGAAAGATGCTCCGCGCGAGTATGGACCATACAAAACTCTCTACAATCGTTTTATCCGCTGGAGCCGATTGGGTGTCTTTAACAGGATTTTTGCGGAGCTTGTTGAGCAAAACGGCTCCACAACACGCTTGATGATTGATGCCACACATCTCAAGGCACACAGGACAGCAGCAAGTTTGCTGAAAAAAGGGGCCTTTCCCGATGTATCGGACGCACAAAAGGCGGCCTGAATTCAAAACTCCACGCTGTCTGCAATGCCTTCGGTCAACCGTTGGCCTTCCATTTGTCCGGCGGTCAGGTGAGCGACTACAAAGGCGCTGCTGTCCTGCTTGATACTCTGCCGCAGGCCGGGGAGCTTCTGGCGGATAGAGGCTATGATGCCGACTGGTTTCGTCATGCCTTGTCCCGTAAAGGAATCACGCCGTGTATTCCCGGCAGACACAGCCGGAAAACTCCGGTGGTCTATGACAAGGAGGTTTATAAGCAGCGGCACAAGATAGAAATCATGTTCGGCCGACTCAAGGATTGGCGCAGAATAGCCATGCGTTATGACCGTTGTGCTCACACGTTCTTTTCGGCCATTTGTCTCGCTGCCATTGTCATCTTTTATATTTAATGAGTCCTGAACCTAATGCAGAATGGAGAATCAACCATATTTCTGACTTCACTTTCAGTTTCAAGATAATTTCTGACAGGATCCGTTCCACAATATGCCTGGTAAACGCAGAAGGCGCAGGGAAATGTTGTTTCAAGGCAGGCTCCCGACGTTGTTTCCTTCAGCTTTTTCCCGGCAAAAATCTGTTGATAGGTGTCCGTCTTCACATTTCCCAGACAAAAATACCTGTTTCCCATTCTGGCGAGCATCCTTGCTTCATCGGCTGGAAAAACAGAACCGTCAAAGTCATAGACGGCTCCGCTGATTCCTGCTCCCGACGGCGACTGAAGATCAACAAAGCCCGTAGCAAAAGGGGAAAGAATGCGGGCAAAAAGAAGCGTTGCAAACTGTTCGGGGAAAAAGACCTTCCGATTCAGCTCCATAATATACTTCAACACGTCCAGATACTTTTCCACAAACGTCTTCATGTCATAACCGAGACGCGCCGCCTGCTGAGCTGCAAATCCGTAGGGATTGAGAGAACGAATGAAAATGCCGCCCAGGTCGAGGCGGACATACTCATCAACAATCTCTTTTAAGTGATTGAGCGAGTCGGCCGTCGTCGTCATCAACGCCCCAACCATGTCCTGCCCGAGCATTTCCCGGGCAAGATCAAATTTTTTCATGAACGCATCATACGTTCCCCGACCAGACTTATCCTTCCGGCAGGCGTCGTGAATATCCCGTCCGCCGTCCAGAGATGTTGAAAGCGCAATGTTGTGCTCTTTGCAGAATTCAAGCTGTTCATGCGTAATCGTTGTCAAATTCGTGCATATGACAAACGTCACCTGCCTGTTCTGTTGCCGTGCGAGCTCTTCAGCATACAACACCGATGCCACAACGACATCCCAGTTTAAAAGCGGTTCCCCTCCCTGAAACTCTATCTTTGGTCTTTTTGTCGGTGATTGAAAAATCATATCAATCACTTTCATGGCCGTATCCTTGCTCATGTCATAGTCATGCACATCCTTATCCGCACACGATACCTGGCAGTACTCACAGCGCTGATTGCAGCGCAGAGTAACAACCATCATATGAAGCGAAGTGAATTCTCTTAAAAAAGATTTTCTTGTTCGATATCTTGCCGCAGTTTTCCGCAAGGATATGTCAAAATCTTTTTCCGCACAAAAAAGATGCGATTTAAGCTTGTAAAATTCCTCGGAATATTCTGAAATCTCATGTCTTGCAAATGAATGAAACGCCTCTTCTGAAATAAATATGAAATCTCCACATTCATTGACCATCAAAATATTGTTTTCCGATATTTTCTTAAATTGAAAAGGAAGAATAGTATAATGAATCATATATTACTCGACTGGAGAAAAGGCATAGTCTACAATTTTCTTTCTTATCTCTCCAAACTCTTTTTGAAGATCAAGGCGAATCTGATAATCTATCAATTTATTTATAAATTCTTTTAATACTACTTCGCTGAAAGGAGTCTCATCTTTTCTTGACATAGTGATTCTCACATCACTTCCAGCGGGAACCATTGAAATATAATATTCTTTTTCATGGATACCGCACACCATCAGCATACATTCTCTGCTGAAAAAAGCCGTACTGGCCAGAATGCTGCCGGTGCGGTTGCTCTTCTCCATAAAGAACGACGTTCCCATATTGCTCTCCCCTCATGGATTACGGCGACCGTTAGGACGCCACATCACTCACAAGCGATTTGCAACGCCAGAGATTCCCGCGCCGCGCATGGACAGGCTTAACCTATCGCTTATTTTATAAGCTATAGGTTAATTTTTTTTTGAACGCAATGAACTAGCTGAAGGATATGAAAAAAAAGTCAGATGCCTTCGGGCCGGTTTTGCGTCAGATGCGTCAGGAAAGAGGGCTCACTCAGGAAAGACTGAGCGAAGTTCTTGGTGTGGCAGCCCCGTATGTCAGCATGCTTGAAAGCGGACATAAGTATCCGAATCTCGAAATGCTTTTCAAAATTTCCGAAGCTCTCGGAATACGTCCGGGGGCCATGCTGGACGCCATGGAAGAAAGACTCAGAAAATTCGCTTGAACCAGGGGGTTCTGACACGAATGAAAAAGATGCCGCCGTCAGGAACCGGTATTCCGGCCGCCGTCAGCAGAGCGCTTTTCGCGCGGCGCCGGCGCGTTACTTCTTCTTTGTCTCTTCGTCTTTCGGACTGTTGTCCTGATCCTGAAGATCGGGATGCAGCTCGCCCATGGTTTCATAGAGCTGGGAGAGCGCGATGAGGCAGTCGGCGCGGGAAGAGATTTCCGCAAGTTCCGCGTCGGAAAGCGCGGACTGCGCCGTCAGCAGATCGAGGTAGGAGCCGGACTGCAGTTCATAGCGCATTTTGGCGTCCGCATAGGACTCCCGGGCGCTGACGACGGCGCGCTGCGACACCTTCACCGAACGATACGCGTCCTGCGTGGACAGCAGACTTGAACGCACCGCATAGGCGCAGTTGTTGATCGAAGAGCGCACCGCCGCCTCCAGCGCGGAAATCTGCCGCTGCGCCTGCTGCGTGAGATACAAGCGCTTGCCGCTGGAAAACAGCGTCCAGTTCACGGACAGGCCTATTTCCCCGTAGGAATAATCCTTCTTGGTGTACCGGCTGCCCGCGGCGTCGAGATGACTGCCCGTGGTGGACCAGCCCACGATCGCCGACACCTGCGGCCAGAAAAGACTCCTGGTCATGCCGAGATCCTTGAAGGCCATCTCCACCGACTTTCTGGCCATGAGCAGATCGGGGCGGCATTCCAGCGCCTGACGCAGGCACGCTTCCAGCGTGCGTTTGAAGGGCGTCAGTTCAAGATCGCCGCGATAGTCCACGGGCGCGTCCGGGGGCAGATCCAGCAGCGTGTTCAGTCTGGTGAGCCACACGTTGCGATCGTTTTCATACTTGATGAGCAGCGCTTCGGTCTGCGCGAGATCGGTTTCGGCCTGAAGCACGTCAAGCCGCGGACGAAGTCCGATGTTCCACGCGGTCTTTGCCATGTTAAGCTGCGCCTGCGCCCTTTCCAGCGAACGCCGCGTGCTGCTGATGCTCGCTTCCGCCTTAAGATAGGAAATGAACGCCTCCTGCACGTCGGCGACGACGGCAAGCCGCTGCGCCTGCAGCTGAAGCTCCTGTCGCTCCTCTTCCAGCGCGGCCTTCTGATAGGCGTTGAGCAGATTGAATCCGGTAAACAGCGGCTGACTGGCCTGCACCGTCATGGTGGTCACGTTGGGCTCGTAGCGCGAAGGCCTGTCCTTGTTGTAGCGCGAATAGCTGTAGTTGACGTCCAGCGTGGGACCGAAGTCGCTGCGGGCCGCCTTGCGGGCGGATTCCGCCGCCTGAAGCGTGAAGCGGGCGCTCTCCACGTCGGGATTTTTCCGCAGCGCCCGCTCGACGGCGCTCTCCATGGAATAGCTCTCTCCGGCTTTGACGGACGGAGGCAAAAACAGTATACAGGCAAGAGCCGCACAACAGACAGAGCGCCAGAACATAGGGAATCTCCTTCGGATTTCCGAACACTAGCGCAAAAGGCGGCCGTCTGTCACGCCCTCCGCATTGCGGCGGGCGCGCGATTTTTTCGTTGCATCCGGCTCCGCTCAAGCATATGAACAGAGCGGACCCCTTCCGCGCCGGCGCGGCTTCTACGTCGGCAATCTATCGGATATCTTCGGAGCACCCATGGACTACAACATCTTTTCCGTCTTTGCCAGCGCAAGTCTCGTCGCCCAGCTCATCATGGTCATACTCATTGCGCTCTCCATCCTCAGCTGGACCGTCATCATAAGCAAGATCTTCACGCTTTCCGCGGCCGAACGCAAGGCTACGGCGGGCATCCTCCGCTTCACCGACGCTCCCGATCTGCGTCAGGCCGTGCAGAGCCTCGGCGGCGATCCCTCCTCTCCGCTCTACGGCGTGGCACAGCACGGCGTGCGCGAATTCAACAACGGCAAGGAAGTCGGCGCCGACGAAAGCGTCGTGGTCGAAACCGTGCGCCGCGCGCTCAATCAGGGCGTCGGTCTGGAAATCGACCGCCTGCACAAGCATCTTTCCATCCTCGCCACGGCCGCCAACACCGCGCCGTTCATCGGTCTGTTCGGCACGGTCTGGGGCATCATGACCTCGTTCCACGCCATCGGCCAGATGAAGTCCGCCTCCCTCGCCACCGTGGCTCCCGGCATTTCCGAAGCCCTCATCGCCACGGCCATCGGCCTCGGCGTGGCCGTGCCCGCCACCATCGCCTACAACATGTTTCTCGGCAAGCTCGACAGCATCGAAACCCGCCTCATCAACTTCGCGGGCATCTTTCTGAACCGCGTGCAGCGCGAAGTCAACGTTCACCACTTCCGCGGCAACGACAGGTAGGGCGCAGTCATGGCCAGAAAAAAAGGCTTCGTTTCGGAAATCAACGTGACGCCCTTCGTGGACGTCATGATGGTTCTGCTCATCATTTTCATGGTCACGGCGCCCATGATGGATTCGGGACTCGACGTCGATCTTCCCCAGGCCAAACAGGTGGACACCCTGCCGTCCGATTCCGAACATCTGGTGCTCACCGTTCGTGAAGACGGCTCCCTCTATCTCGACACCTACGAAGTGCCCCTCGAAGAGCTGGAAGAACGTCTCGTCACCCTCGTGAAGGACAAGGATCGCGCGCTCTTCCTGCAGGCCGACAAGGCCGTGCCCTATGGTCTGGTGGTGGACGTCATGGGCCGCATCAAGGCCGCGGGCATCGAGAAGCTGGGCGTGGTCGCCATGCCCTCCACGGAAAGCGCTGCCCCTGCGCAGTCCGGCAGCGCCCAGCAGCGCCGCCGCTAGACGGCAATACATACTCCCATGCGAATAAGCAGTCTTTTTATATCCATACTGCTCCATCTGACAGTGCTGGCCTTCATACTGTACGTGCCGCTGCGTCCCCCGCTGGACATCTCGCGGCCCGTGTATCAGGTCAGCCTCGTGATGGGCGCTCCGGGCGGCGAAAAACTGCCCTCTCCCGTGCTGGGGGCGCGTCCCCCCGTTACCGGCAAACAGGTGGCTTCCACGGAAGCGGCCGCCCAGCCCAAGGCCGAGCCCGCCCCCGCGCCGAAGCCTGAAGAAGCTCCCATAGCCAAGCCCGAACCAAAACCCGAGCCGAAACCGGAACCCAAGCCCGAACCGCAGAAAGATCCGGTACAGATTCCGCAGCAGCAGAAAAAACCCGAACCCAAGCCTGAGCCCAAGCCGGAACCCAAACCCGAGCCGAAGATCGAGAAAAAACCTGATCCCAAGGCGGAAAAGAAACCCGCGCCCAAGCCCGAAAAGAAAACCGAATCCAAGCCGCAGAGCTCCAAGACGCAGAGCAAATCGCAAAGCAAGTCGCAGAACAAGAGCGACAGCGGCAAGGACGCCCTGGCCGACGCTCTGGCCGACGCCCGCAAGCAGGCCCGTTCCAACACCAGCGGCAAGGGCGGCGGAACCTCCGCGTCGCGCGCGCTGGCCGATCTGGAAAAGCAGGTCGGCAGAACCGGCGTGGGCGGTGGCGGCGGCGAAGGCGACGGCCCCGGTGGCGGCGGCATTTACGACGTGTACGTGGCCCAGGTCATTCTGGCCGTGCAGCCCAACTGGAGCATGCCCACCTACTCGCGCAACAACATGGTAGTGCAGGTGCGCATCAAGCTCGACAAGCAGGGCAACGTTCTCGACTGCCACATCGAACGTTCCTCCGGCAGACCCGAGTTCGACGCCTCCGCCGTCAACGCCATCATACGCACCAAAACCCTGCCCCCGCCGCCCACTCCGGCGCAGCAGGATCTCGTCATCAGCTTCAACTCTCTGCAGATGATGGGCCGCTGAGGCCCGAACACTCTTTTTTGCAACAGCCGGCTCCGATGTCCTTCATCGGGGCCGGCTCTGGAGTTTTTATGAACATTCGTCACGCTCTGCCCCGTCTCGCGTTCCGCCGCGCGGCGTCCGTCCCTTCCCGCGAGGCCCGCGTCCCGGCCGGGAAAACGGCCCTTCTTGCGGCCTCTGCGCTCATCCTTCTTGCCGCGCCCTCCACGGCTCCGGCCTTCAGCGCCGCAGCCGACAGCATCGGCGGCTACAGCACCCAGGTGCTCAGTCAGATTCTGCGCGTCTGGCGTCAGCCCGAGGGCGCCCGCGGCACGGCCGTGATGGAACTTCGCATCGATCCCTCGGGTCACGTGACCGACTGCGCGATCCTCCAGGCTTCCGCGAGCCCTGGCGCCGACGCCTCCGTATGCACGGCCGCGCACAACGCCGCGCCCTACCCCTTCCCGCCCTTCAACGCGGAAGCCCGCGTGTCGCTGGCCATGGCCTACGGCCCCGGCGACGGCTCCGCAAGCAACGCTCCCGCGCCGAGCTACGCCGAAATGCTGCGTCAGGCCATAGCTCCGCACATTATTATGCCTCACGGCCTTTCCGGCTCCTGGACAACTGTGGTACAACTGGACGTCTGGGCCGACGGAACCGTGCGCGACTGCCGGATAAGCCGTCCGTCCGGCAACGCCGAGGTCGACGCCGCCGTCATGGCCGCCGTGCGCACTCCCGGCGTCATTCCCGTGCCTCCGGAGCACGCGGAACAGAGAGTCACCCTTTCGTTCACCCTCAGCGCCAGCCGATAGCCGGCCGCCTTTTCGAGGAAGTCCATGCGCAGTTCACGTCTGATCATTACTCTTGCCGTCGCGCTTGCGCTCGGCCTGTCGCTCATGAACGTCGGTTCCGCCGTTCCGCAG
Source organism: uncultured Mailhella sp. (assembly GCF_963931295.1). Classification (NCBI taxonomy): domain Bacteria; kingdom Pseudomonadati; phylum Thermodesulfobacteriota; class Desulfovibrionia; order Desulfovibrionales; family Desulfovibrionaceae; genus Mailhella; species uncultured Mailhella sp. The sequence goes on from NZ_OZ007001.1 coordinate 748,284, forward strand.
GCGACGGCCGCCCAGGCGGACAACGCCAAGCAGGCCGCCAAGAACGCCGACGACAAACAGCCCGACGCCAAGGAGGAGGCCGAGGCCGCAGCCAAGGCCAAGGCCGAAAGCGAGGCCAAGGCCGCGGAAGAAGCCAAGAAGGCGGAAGCGGAACGGGCCGCCGAAGCGGCCAAGAGCGTGCAGGAAGCCTGGGACGCGCTGCTTGCCACGCACAACGCCCAGCTTGCGGGCATCATCGAGCATACGCAGACCCTCAAGGACGGTCTTTCCGCCCTCTCCTCCGATACGAGTCAGAGCATCTCCCTGCTGGAACAGGAATTCCAGAAGCTCGACGCGCTCTCCCAGGCCACGGGAAGCATGCCTTCCGATCTCACCGTGCTCGTGGAACGCTTCCACCGCATCAAGGAGCGCACGCAGGCGCTCATACTGCCGCTCCAGAACACGCAGGCCGAACTCGAAAAGGAAAAGCAGGCGCTCGCGCTCCTCGACAAGTCGCTTTCCGGACAGGGAACCGAGGTGAGCGGCAAGCTCTCGAGCCGCCTCAAGGAAGCCAACAAGAACATTTCCAATCTTCAGACGCGCTACGACCGCATCATCGCTCCGGCGCTCGACCTCATTCAGGAAGTGCAGACGCGCATCGACGAGGTCATGAAGAACATGCCCACGCTCTGGAACAATTACTATTTCCAGTCGTCCGGGCATTTCTACGACGTGGTGGCCTGGGGCAGAGACATCCGCAACCTCGGCTCCCTCGAGGATCTCTTCTCCCTGCGCCTGACCACGGAACTGCCGAGCAGCATGGACGCCTTCTTCTCCATGCTCACGCGCATCGCGACCTCCCTGCTCTTCTGCCTGCTCTTCGGCCTCGCCCTGCGCCATACCGCGCGCAGAAGACTGCCGGAACAGATGCAGGCCGGCGTGGACAGGGTCATGCGCAACAGCGCCATCTGGATAGCCGTCGGTCTGTCCATCCACATCTCGGCCTGGGACGACGGCAAGCTTTACCAGATCGTGGCCACGCTCGGCACCATGTGCCTGTGCTGGGGCCAGATGCTCCTGGCCTGGGACCTCTACGAGTTCGAAAACCCGAACCGCCCGCGTCTCTCCCCGCTGTGGCCCATGTTCCCGCCCCTGCTCATAGGCATGGTGCTGCTCAACTTCGATCCCTTCCCGCTGTTCATCTGCGTGGCGTGGGTCATCGTGCAGGCCGTCGACCTCTGGAAGACCCGCTCCCTGCCTCTGCCGCCGCAGCCCCTGCCGCGCACCATCATGCGGCTCTACACCGTCCAGCTGTGGATCACGCTCATCATAAGCCTGGTCGGCTTCTCCCGCCTGTCCATCCTCATAAGCATGTGCTTCACCTCCATCACGGTGACCATCATGCTCTGCGTGTCCCTCTTCAAGGTGGAACATCTCATAGAGTCGCACCTGCCCAAGGAAGGCACCATAGCCGTCATGGCCAGTCTTGCCATGGCCCTCATCATGCCCGTGGTGCTGCTCATCTCCGTCATGGCCGCCGTGCTCTGGATCATGGCCTATCCCGGCGGCTGGTTCCTTCTGCAGCACATGGCCACCCTCGGCTTCAACATCGGCGACGTGTCGCTGAACGCCATGCAGATCCTCAGCATCTTCATCGCGTTCTACCTCACCCGCGCCATGCTCGCCGTGGGCAACACCTTCATGGCCGGCATGCAGGCGCAGATATCCCGCATATCCGTCTCGCTGCTCGCCCCCATGCAGGTCATCTACAAGTGCCTGCTCTGGGCGCTCTTCGGCCTCTACGCGCTCAAGGCTCTGGGATTCAACCTCTCCAGCCTCTCCATGATCGCCGGCGGTCTCTCCGTGGGCATCGGTATCGGTCTCCAGAACATGGTCCAGAACTTCACGAGCGGTCTTTCCGTCATCTTCGGTCAGACCATCCGCGAAGGCGACGTGGTGCAGGTCGGCACCATCACCGGCGTAGTCAAAAAAATCAACATCCGCTCCACCATGGTGGAAACCTACGACAACGCCATCATCTTCATTCCCAACTCCAGCTTCCTGAACAGCTCCTTCACCAACTGGACACACAACAACCGCCGCGTGCGCAAGGAAATCGCCGTGGGCGTAGCCTACGGCTCCGACGTAAAGCACTGCCTCGACATGATGCTCAAAATCGCCCGCGAGCATCCCAAGGTGCTGTTCTATCCCGAACCCACGTCCTACTTCGTCAACTTCGGCGCGAGTTCCCTGGACCTCATTCTTCGATTCTGGGTGCGCGAGTACAACGACGCCATGGCCATTACGTCCGACATCCGCCTGAAGATCAACGAAGTCTTCGCCGCGGAAGGCATCGAAATCTCCTTCCCGCAGCTGGACGTCCACATGCGCAGCGACGATGCTTCCCAGGCTCCCGCCCCTGCCGCAGCTGCGACCGAAGCCGAAGCCAAAGCCGACAAGGACAAGGCGGACGAGGAAAAGAAGGAAACCGTTTAAACGCCTGGCGGGAAAAACGCCTGAACAAGACTGCCTTTCCCCGAACCACCGCAAAGGCTTTTAACCTGCATCGCCCGGAAGAACCCCATCGGCTCTTCCGGGCGATGCATTTAAACGACGTTTTTCCCCGCAGGACACGGCGCAGAACCACGCCCCGCGCCGTCAGCGTCAACGATTTCTCATCAGGCCAGATCGTGACGCATCATGCGGAACTCGGCCATCTTTTCGTATTTCGTGCCCGGACGGCCGTAGTTGCAGTACGGATAAATGGATATGCCGCCGCGCGGGGTGAATATGCCCGTCACCTCAATGTAGCGCGGATCCATGAGCTTCACGAGGTCCTTCATGATGACGTTCACGCAGTCCTCATGAAAGTCCCCGTGATTGCGGAAGCTGAACAGATACAGCTTCAGGCTCTTGCTCTCCACCATCTTCACGTCGGGAATGTACTCGATGCGTATTTCCGCGAAATCCGGCTGACCGGTGATGGGGCAGAGACTGGTGAACTCCGGACAGTTGAAGCGCACCCAGTAATCGTGTTCGGGATGTCTGTTTTCAAAGGTTTCCAGCACTTCGGGCGCGTAGTCCTGCCGGTAGCGCGTGGGAGAGCCCAGAAGCGTAAGATGATCTTCGCTGCGGTCATGCATGGCGCTGTTCTCCTGCGGAGAGCGACTCCGCCTTTCTTTTCTTTTCCAGATAGCGCTCCAGCCCCTGCCTGCGCAGAATGCAGGAAGGGCACTGTCCGCAGCCGTCGCCCGCTATGCCGTTGTAGCAGGTCACGGTGCGCGTGCGCACAAGCTCGAAAACGCCGAGCCTGTCGGCCAGTTCCCAGGTCTGCGCCTTGTCGAGCCACATGAGCGGCGTGTGAATCACGAACTCTTCGGCCATGGCCAGATTCAGCGTGACGTTCATGGAGCGGATGAACGTGTCGCGGCAGTCGGGATAGCCGGAAAAATCCGTCTGGGACACGCCGGTGACGATATCTCTTATGCCCTGTTCCCGCGCGCACACGGCGGCCACGCCGAGAAAGAACATGTTGCGCCCCGGAACAAACGTGTTGGGCCAGCCGTCCTGCGGCTTTTCCCTGTCCATGGTCATGGAGGCGTCCGTCAGGGAACTGCGCCCTATGCGGGAAATGAAGCTCACATCCTGCACGTCCAGAGGAATCTTCGCCTCCTCCGCAATGGCGCGGGCAGCGTCCAGTTCATGCCGGTGCTTCTGCCCGTAAAAGAAGCTCAGGGCGCGCACGTTTTCAAAACGTTCGCGGGCCCAGAAGAGGCAGGTGGTGGAGTCCTGCCCGCCGCTGAAAACAACCAGTGCTCCGGACACGACTATACCTCCCGGATCTTCAGAATGTTGTAGGAAATGTTTTCGTCGAACACGTCGGTTTCCTCCACGCGCTTGACGTAGTTCACCACGCGTATGGTCACGGGCAGCACGACGATTTCATACAGAGTTTTGAGAGCGGTCTGGGCGAGCATCATGGGAATCATGGCCGAGAGAGGCAGCACGCCCGCAAAGGCGCAGGGGAAGAAAATGAGGGAATCCACGCCTTCGCCAACCAGCGTGGAAAGAATGGCGCGGGCCGAAAAATGACGTCCGCCGGAAGCCACCTTCATGCGGCTCATGACGTAGGCGTTGAGGAAGGAGCCCGCCAGAAAGGCGAGGAAGCTCGCCGCGGCGATGCGCGGAGCCAGGCCGAACAGATAATTGAAGTGCGCCTCTCCGTCCCAGAACGGCGCGGACGGCAGAAAGACGGCGATCTGACCGAGGGCGGCCACAAGAAAATTCATGGCGAAGCCCGTCCAGATGATGAAGCGGGCCCTGCGGAAGCCCCACACTTCGGCGATGCAGTCGTTGATGATGTAGGAAACGGGAAAGATGATGACGGCCGCAGGCAGGGCAAGCGAGCCCAGCATGAAGATTTTGGCGGCCAGCAGATTGGAAATGATGAGGCAGGTGCAGAAGACGATGCCGAGCAACATGAACGTTGCCGAAAAGGAATGTTGTTTCATAGCTTGTTTTTTACGTGGTTTTCAAGCACACGGCGCTTGTTTTTTACGTGGTTCTCAAGCACACGGCTCAGGGTGGACATTCAGGACCGGAAACGAAAAACGGACGCAGACCTCCTTTGTCAATGGAATTGATTGCCTGCGAGACTATGCCTCAAAGCCCGCCGCAAGGCAAATGCTTTCCCCCGGGGAGCGCGGCGGCCTTTCCCAGGAACAAACGCCTTGCAACAGAAAAATTCATTGTAAATACGGCGCGCTGCTTCTTTCCGGCAAGACGCATCGACAAAACATCTCTTCTTTTTTCTACAAAAGAGTCATATCAGAGCGACGCCGTTTCCTCGCGGCCCCGGCTTGACAGATGAATTCTTTCATGGAAAAGATGTCTGGCATTATGATTTTTTCCGATTTTGTAAAAGAACGGATCCCCGGCGTGCCGGACATTGCACGGAGCAGCGCGAGCCGGACGCCCATCTTCCGCTCATTCCGCCGTTGTCTCACAACGGCCCTCGTATCTGGGAGGAGATTTCATGAAAAAACGCATCAGTCTGCCCGTGCAGATGGCCATAGGCATGGTCCTCGGCGTGGCCGCCGGCCTCGCCGCCCCCTCCATGGGCTTTGATCCCGCCTGGTTCAAGCCCATAGGTCAGCTCTTCATCAACCTCATCCGCATGGTCGTCGTGCCGCTGGTGCTCGCCACCATCGTCGCCGGCGCCGCCAGCGTGGGCGACATCAGCAAGCTCGGCCGTCTGGCGTCCAAGACGCTCATCTATTATTTCTGCACCACCGCCGTGGCCGTGTTCATCGGCCTTGTGTTCGCCAATCTTCTGAATCCCGGCGAAGGGCTCAATCTTTCCACCGAAGGCCTCAAGGCCCAGGCCGTGCAGGCCCCCAGAATGGTGGACGTCTTCCTCGACATCGTGCCGCTCAACCCCATCGACTCCATGAGCAAGGGCAACATGCTGCAGGTCATTTTCTTCGCCATGATCTTCGGCTTCGGTCTGAGCGCCGTGGGCGAACGCGGCAAAACCGTGCTTTCCTTCTTTGAAGGCTGCGCCGAAGTCATGATCAAGGTGACCAACATGGTCATGGTCTATGCTCCCTTCGGCGTGTTCGGCCTCATCGCCTTCACCGTGGCCAGTCACGGCGTGGCCGTGCTGCTGCCGCTCATAAAGGTTATCGGCGTCATGTACGTGGCGTGCGTGTGCCACGTCTTCGTGTGCTATCTGCCCCTCGTGAAGGCCTGCGGACTCAGCATTCCGCTCTTCTTCAAAATGCTGGCCGCGCCCATGATCATTTCCTTCACCACCTGCTCCAGCGCCGCCGCCCTCTCCACCAACCTCATTCAGGTGCAGAAGCTCGGCGCGTCCAAGCCCGTGGCATCCTTCTCCATCCCGCTCGGCAACACCATCAACATGGACGGCACCGCCGTGTACATGGGCGTGGTGGCCATCTTCGTGGCCGAGCTCTACGGCATTCCCATGCCCTTCGACAAGCAGTTTGAAGTCATTCTCGTGGGCGTGCTGGCCTCCATCGGCACCGTGGGCGTGCCCGGCGCAGGCCTGCTCATGAGCTCCATCGTGTTCACCCAGGTGGGCATTCCGCTGGAAGGCATCGCCATCATCGCCGGCATCGACCGCGTGATGGACATGGCCCGCACCTCCGTCAACGTGCTCGGCGACGCCACCGGCGCCATCGTGGTCTCCCGCTGGGAAGGCGAATTCAGCCCCGAAGCCGGAGCCCGCTTCGCCGAAGAAGAAGGCGACTGATCCAGCAATTTTCCGCATCCGTACAGCATCCGGCAGAGACGCCCTGACCAAAAGCCGTTCTCTGCCGGATGCTTTATTTTTCCGCCAAAAGCCTTCCCAAAACCGGTCGGAGCCGATCGTCGCGAACATCGCTCCGCGAAAAACAGGACACTGCCGCCTCTCAACATTCGAGACGGCACGCCGGACAAAGACAGAGAATAAAAACAAGGCGGTCCGCCATGACGCTTCCGGAGCATATCCTTTATGTCGCCATTCTGCTTGTGGGACTCGCCGTCGTCTATCGTCTTTTCACCATTCCCATCAGACTCGGAACAACCAGAGGACTTTCCCCCAGGGCCATGCGGCGCATACGAATCTTCACATGGGGAGGACTGCTGACGGGCGTCCTGTGGCTTATCGCTCTTGTTCTCGCGCTGACCGGAGAATCCGACGCCGGAGAAGACACACGCCCGTAGCGCCGCCTTCCCCGAGTGCTCATGCAGCAGACATGTTTTTCCTCTGATCCATGCACAGCCAAACGAGCCCCGACCGCTCAGTTTTTCCCCGACAGCCTCCTTCCGCGCCTCTTTCCAGGCGGGCGGACGCCTCCTTCCGCCGATTGCGGGCGCTTGCGTCTTGCCATCCTTTTTTCTTGCCGGTACAACCGGAACCGGAGGAAACCATCATGATAGCCAAGGCCCGCGCCGACCAGCTCGTTTTTGAACAGGGACTCGCCGAAAGCAAGGAACAGGCCCGCCGCCTCATCATGGCGGGCAAGGTGGCCCTTGCGCCGGACGAAGCGCATCCCGAACGAAACCCGGAACTCGTGCAGAAACCGGGGCATCCCTACAAGATAACGACCCGCTTCCAGCTCGTGGGCGTGGAACGTTTCGTCAGCCGCGGCGCGTACAAGCTGCTCACCGCGCTGGAGCATTATCACATCGACGTCACGGGCTTTGTCTGTCTCGACGCGGGAGCCTCCACCGGCGGCTTTACCGACTGCCTGCTGCAGTACGGCGCAAGCCGCGTCTATGCCGTGGACGTGGGACACGCCCAGCTTCACGAACGCCTGCGGGCCGATCCGCGCGTGATTTCCCGCGAAGGGGTCAACCTGCGCACGGCTCCGGCGGAAACCGTGCCCGAGCCCGTGGACATGATCGTGGCCGACGTGTCGTTCATTTCGCTCACCATGGTGCTGCCGCACTGCCTGCGCTGGCTGAAGAGCGGCGGCATTGCCGTGGGACTCATCAAGCCGCAGTTTGAGGTGGGGCCTGGGCAGACCGTGAAGGGCGTGGTGCGCGATGAGGCCGTACGCCAGGACGCCGTGGACAAAGTGCTCGCCTTCATGCAGAATGAAGGATTGGAATGTCTCGGCGTCACGCCTGCAGCCATCAAGGGCCCCAAGGGAAATCAGGAATTTCTTGCCTACTGGCGCAAGACGGACGCCCCGGCACAGTAGCGACAGCTCAAGAGAGGAAATCATGATCGACCTTTCCACGCTGAATCCGAAGCGCATTCTGGTCTGTCAGCAGCGGCAGATCGGCGATGTTCTGCTGGCCTCGCCCGTGTTCGAGGTGCTGAAAAAACGCTTTCCGCAGGCCGAGCTGCACCTTTTCACCGAAAAGAAATGCGAACCGCTGCTGCGGCACAATCCTTTCATCGACGCCTTTCATCTCATCGACAAGAGCGGCGGATTTTTCCGTCAGCTGGCCTTCTACCGCCGCGTGGCAGCCTGCCGCTTCGATGTGGTCATTGATCTGCAGCAGCTTCCGCGCTGCCGCATGATGACGCTTCTGAGCGGCGCGCCCGTGCGTCTGTCCTTTCCGGCGTCGTTTCTTTCCCGGCTGCGCTACAACTGTCTGGTGAGACCGCAGGAAGGCTACGCCTCCCAGACCAAGGTTTCGCTGCTTGCGCCGTTCGGCATACGCTGGAGCGGCGAAGGGCCGCGCATCTATCTGACGAGCGAAGAGCGCGAGCAGGCAAAGAATCTGCTTGCCGCATGCGGTCTGCGGCCGGAACACACGCTCATTGCCGTGGACTCCACCCACCGCCGCGCCTCCAAGCGCTGGCCTGCGGAACGCTTTGCCGCCCTCATGCGCCTTCTGGCCGGAGAAAACGACGCCTTCCGCTTTCTGTTTCTGCGCGGCCCCGGCGAAGAAGAGGACATCGAACATCTGCGCGCCCTGGCGCTGGAATTCGGTCTGACCCCGGAAAAAATGCTGACTCCCGAACCGATTCCCGACATCCGCGTTTCGGCCGCCTGTCTTGCGCAGGCCCGTCTGCTCATAGGCAACTGTTCCTCGCCGCGTCACATGGCCGTGGCGCTCGGCGTGCCCAGCCTCGTCATTCCCGGGGCCTCGGGCACGGCGTGGAAATATCCCTCGCCCCTGCACCGGGAACTGCGGCCCGACCTGCCCTGTCAGCCCTGTTCCAAAACCGAATGCGACGACCCGCAATGTCTGCTGCGCGTCACGCCGGAGGAAGCGCTTTCCTCCGCGCTCGCGCTTCTTGATGATGCCGCGCATCAGCGCTGAAGACAGACGACATTGGACGCGCGTCGGCTCCTGAAATCGGCATGAACGCCGCCCGGTCCTTGCCTCGCGCTGATGCGCCGATCATACGTCAAAAAAGATGGATGCTCCCCAAAAGGAACATCCGTCTTATCGTACTTGCTGGTCAATTACCGTGCGGCGTTCTGCCCGGAGCCGGCCGAAGCCCCGGTTTCGGCTGTGGTTGCCGGGCTCTGCGCAGCCGCCGGAGCGGCAGTCGGAGCTTCCGCCGGATTCGCAGTCTTTTTTGTCGCAGCCGGAGACGTTGACGCCGAGGGAGCGGCAGAGGCTGCGGCAGGCGCCGTGTCGGACACGGCCGCAGAGGTGGCGGCAGACGCAGCGGACGGAGCGGCAGCGGGAGATGTTTCCGACGAAACAGGTGCTGCGGACGGAGCGGGAGTTTTCCCGGCGGCGGGCTTTTCCTGATGCGCGGCAGGTGCAGCGGTCGGCTCTGTCGCCGCAGGCTGCGCGGAATCCGCAGAACTTTGCGGCGAAGCGGTCGACGATTCAGCCCTTCCGGACGCCGACAACGGTTCGGCGGGAGCCTTCTGCGCGGCGGACGCGTTGCCGCTTCCCGACGTGGAATCGTTCTGCCCGGAGCCGGCCGGAGCCCCGGTTTCGGCTGTGGTTGCCGGGCTCTGCGCAGCCGCCGGAGCGGCAGTCGGAGCTTCCGCCGGATTCGCAGTCTTTTTTGTCGCAGCCGGAGACGTTGACGCCGAGGGAGCGGCAGAGGCTGCGGCAGACGCCGTGTCGGACACGGCCGCAGAGGTGGCGGCAGGCGCAGCAGACGGAGCGGGAGTTTTCCCGGCGGCGGGCTTTTTCTGCTGCGCGGCAGGGGCAGCGGTCGGCTCTGTCGCCGCAGGCTGCGCGGAATCCGCAGAACTTTGCGGCGAAGCGGTCGACGATTCAGCCCTTCCGGACGCCGACAACGGTTCGGCGGGAGCCTTCTGCGCGGCGGACGCAGGCGCGTTCCGGTTCAAACGGCCGGACACTTCGGGAAACGACGGCTTTCCGGCAGGCGACGAGGATTTCCCTGTGGCGGAAGAGGCAGAAGAAGGCGCATCGCTGCTCTTCCCGGCTTCGGCGGCCGCCTTGCGGGCGGAAGCAGATCCGACGGCGATCGCAGGGTTCGCCGCTTCCGGCGCGGCCGAAGGCGTGGTCGACGCGGGCGAGGCTGCATTTTCCGTTCCTGGTCCGGCGCTCTTCCCGGCTTCGGACGAAGCCGGGGCGCTCATGTCGCTTTCGCGATGATGAAGAATGTCGTCCGCGCGGCGGCTCATCTGTTCGGCCATGCGGCGGCACACGTCCGCGGCGGCCTGCATGGACTCCACGGAGCATCGACGGCGGCTCAGCCATTCCCCAAGAAACAGCAGCTCGGCCGAAGACAGCGCCTGCCCCTCGGCCTTGCGGCGGATGGCGTACACCATGTCGTTTCTGGCGCGCTCCTGCCTGTCGGCGTACATGCCCGCCACACGGGTGCTTTCGGCCATGCGGCGGCTCTGTATGGCGATTTCATCCCTGTCGCCGTGCTCGCGGGCCAGGGAAAGCGCCATGTAGGCCCGGGCAAAGCTCTCGTTGGCCTCGCTTTCATGTCCGGCTTCGCGGAGAATGGCCGCGGAAAGCGCAGGCAGATCGACCGCGGACGAAGCCTCCAGAGAAACGGCAAGACGACAGAACTTTTCGGCGTACACCTCGAACATGTCCGCCACCTGCGCGTCGGTCAGCGGAGTTCTCCGCGATGCACGGGCGGAGCGTTCCATTTCCTCAATAAAGGCAGGAGAATACATGCGATAAAGCGCTTCCAGCATGCCGGGCGTGAACACGTAGTTCAGAATACTGGAACGGCTTTTCAGCGGATCGCGCTCCACGCTGCGCAGCGTGCCGGAATTGCTGTACCTCGCATTCGCCTGCACCAGCGTGACCGCACTGCGGCCCCCGCGTCCCTCATGATGCGAAGGAATGTACTTCGACGCCAGCCATCCCGCCATGTCGCTCACGAAGCGGGGCGTCACCACGGAATCCCGATGTTCGGCCGCAGGCGCGGGAGCCTGATCCGTCACCTTGCCGGACGCGCTGTCGCCGTCGGGCGCGGCTGCGCCGTTCAAGGTCATGGCGCGGTCCACTCTGGCCAGAAGTTCGGCCTGCGGATCCACAGGCGCGGGGCGTCCCTCGGTCGTCAGCGCGGCTCCCACCTGCCGGGGCGAGTTTTCTTCTCCGGCGGCAGAAGAGACTTCGGCGGGCGTTCCGGCATCGCCGGTCTTTTCCGTCGTTTCTCCGGTCAGATGCCGAACCGCATTTCTGGCGGATTCCACCGTCGATTCCACCTTCTCCGGCAGAAAATACCATGCGGCGCCGCCAAGACAGCACAGAACCAGAACACACGCAGCCAGCTTGCGGAACGAACGGGATGATGAAGCCATGGGAGAGGCACTCCGTCTTGTCCGGAAGGCGCCCGGACAGCTGAGGATATTGCAAATTTACACACGACTCATTTTAGCGTATTCCTCTGTTCCTGTGAAGTGCGCCCCGCGCCTCCCCGACATCAGAAACATCGCCATCCTTCACGAGGTTTTTCCATGAAATGCCGCCGCTGCCATGCACGCGCCGTAGTCTCTCTTCCCAGCCACAACACCGCCTTCTGCCCCGACTGCTTTCTGGACTTCTTTTCCAAACAGGTGGACAGAGGCATTCGGGAACAGGGACTCATGACCAAAGACGACCGCGTGCTCGTGGCGCTTTCCGGCGGCAAGGACTCGCTCGCCCTCATGCTTGAACTCGGCCGTCAGGGCTACAACGTCACTGCTATGCACATCGATCTCGGCATTCCGGGCTCCTCGCCCGCGGCGCGCGGCGTGGTGGAGCGCTTCTGCAAAACATACGACTTTCCGCTCATCATCCGCGAAATGGCCGCCGAGGGCCTCGCCATTCCCGACGTGAAGGCCGCGCTGCGCCGTCCCGTGTGTTCCGCCTGCGGCAAGATCAAGCGCTACTACTTCAATCAGACCGCGCGCGAAGGCGGCTTCAACGTGCTGGCCACCGGCCACAATCTCGACGACGAAGTGGCAAGACTCACCAGCAACACCCTGCGCTGGGACCGCGCCTATCTCAGCGATCAGGGGCCGCTGCTCAGGGATTCCGACGGATTCACCCGGAAGGTCAAGCCGTTCTGGCGTCTCACCGAATTTGAAACGGCCAACTACGCCTTTCTCATGGGCATAGAAAACCATTACGCGCCCTGCCCCTACAGCGAAGGCGCGAGCTTCTCCACGCTGAAGAGCCTGTGGATAGACCTGGAAGAAAAAATGCCCGGCCGGAAAATGGATTTCTATCACGGCTTTCTGGAACGCGGGAAGCCTGCATTCCAGAGTCAGGAAGAGGAACACGGGCAGACGCTCGCGCCCTGCGCCCGCTGCGGCTATCCCACCTCCACCGAAGTGTGCGGCGTGTGCCGCATCCGCGAGGCGCTGGCCGCCAGGGATTAGCACGTCAGCACGCCTCGTCGGCACGCTTTTTGCCGAGGTCTGCGCCGCCGATATCTCCGGCCCGGGCCTCGGCGTTTATCCCGCGCCGCGCCCTTCCCCGAACGTCGCCTTCCTCTGCTCGCCGCCCCGGCTCCCCTGCGCTCCGCCCGCCGCATCGCCAAAATTCTTCTCTCTCCGCCCCGCCGGGCCTGCAAGAATACGACAGTCCGCGCAAGAAAAGGAAACTTGTCTTTTCCTGCAAAACGTCTATTATTTCTTACTAAGAAGAAAGGAAAATCCTGTCGCGCGCCGTGGCCCGCAAAAGACCGGCCTCCCGCCTTTCGCGCCCGCGCGCAGACGGACGAAACATCGAGGCGTCCGCCGTCTTCAAACGCATCTCAGGCATCCGTCCTTTCTTCCCTGAGGGCGCCGCGTCCGGCGTCTCCGACGCCACGCCCTCCCCGCCGGATCGGATGCTCCCGATTCAGGCGCGCCGCGCCTTGCTCACGGCGCATCCTGCCGACGGAACGTTCAAGCGAAAACCGCTCTAAGGAGACTTTCCATGAAGCGCAGGCTTCTTGTCGCCCTGATGGTCCTCAGTCTTTCCGGATGCGCCTACGACCCCTACGGGCCGGACGTGGCCGGCAGCGTGGCCGTAGGATCCGGCGGCGTGTATGGCGGCAGCGTCAGCGTCGGCACTGGCGGATACGCCGCGCCGGGCTACTACGGCACGTCGCTGATCTTCCCCGTGCTGCCTCCGCCCGTCATCGTTTCCCCGCCTCCGCCGAGACCCCACGGCGTGCTTCCTCCGCCCCCGCCGCACAGACCTCCGGCTCCGGGCATCGTTTCTCCCGGGCACAGGCCTCCGCCTCCCGGAATAAGACCCCCGGGTACAAGACCGCCAGGACTGCACCCCGGCGCGCCCGGTCCCAGACCACCCGTCGTCGGTCCGGGAAGACCGGGCCCCAGACCGCCCATGGTGCGCCCCGGAACTCCGGGAACACGCCCGCCCGTCATGCGGCCGGGCGCAGGCAGACCTCCCAGGCCCCAGATGACGCGCCCCGGCGCGCCCGGCGTGCGCCCGCCCATGGCCAGACCCGGCGCAGGGCGTCGTCCGCCCGCCATCCGTCCGGCAGGCGGCGGGGCGCGTCCCCCGATCATGCGTCCTTCCGGCGGCGTCTCCCGGCCCATGCCGGCAAGACCGACCGGCGCTCGTCCGGGCATGGGCTTTCCGAGAGGGCCTCGCCGCTGATTTCCCGGCCTTTCCGCGGCGCGCCGGCAACGCCGCCCGATAAAAAAATGTCCGTGGTCCCATTCCGGGATCACGGACATTTTTTGCGCCCTTCGCGCAGCAAATTCATGAACATCTCAACCCCGCCGATTCCGCGGCGTGTCGCACGGCATGTTGCCCGGGCAGCGCGGATTTCTTTCTCGCGGCGACCGCCATTCCGTGCCGCCTTCGCGGGCACGCAAGACTTTTCAGAAGTACGACGGACGTTTCCGCCCCGCGCGCCTTGCCGCAGGCAAGAGCCTCGCTACTTGTGGAAAAAGAACTTCATGCACCAGCAGAACACCGGCACCAGCAGAATGACCACGTACAGACGCGTCATCTGAAACGCCATGATCTTGGGCAGGTTTTCATTGGCGTCGGCCAGACCGATGACCGCGTTGAGGCCGCCCGGCGACGTGGCCAGAATGGAGCCGATGACGTCGATATCCGTCATATGACGCACCACAAAGGCCGCGCCGAGTCCGGCCGCGAGCAGAATGCAGGTGCTGAGTATCATGACGGGAATCTGATCCTTCATGCTGGCCAGCATGTCCAGCGAGAGCATGGAGCCCACGCATATGCCTATGCCGAGCTGCGCCGCGTTGTAGAACAGGGACGGCATCTGAATGTCGGCCAGCCCCAGCAGCTTCACGGCCATGCTTCCTACGACGGCGCCGAGCATGCAGCCGCCGGGAATGTGGAAGAACTTGAAAATGCAGCCTACCGTCGCTCCGGAAACAACCAGCATAATGATCTGATGATTCATGACATCCCTCGCCGTTTTTCTCTGCCCGGTATAGCTTGAACCTCCGCGCTTTGTAAACGTTGTTCCCTCCATCGCCGAAGCAGAAGAATCAGACGATTTTTTTCTGCAATATTCTGTTTTTTCCCGGATATCGACTCCTTATTTCAACGCTCGACGGCCGATACCGGCCTTGCTCCTGCACTTGTGAAAAACGTAATGAATCGTATAAAAAAATATTCAACAGTTCTCTTCCAAAGCAAAAGCCGTTCTACAGACGAAAAACGCCGCACGAAGAAAACGCCTTCCGCGCCTTCTCAAAAACATGCAGGAAATTTTTCTCCGGGCGAGGCGTTTTCACAAAATCATGGCCGCCCTGCAGAAAGGCGCAGGGTCCGACTGCCGCGTTGTCCCCCTGTTGCGCAGAAAAGCTCCGTCTCTGCGGAACATACGGACTTTTGCCAATGCTCGCTTCTGCAAAAATGCGGCCGCCCCCGCGCTTTCCCTTCGCCGTGTTCTGCCGCCTCCTCCCCGAGCCGGAAGCCGGCTTCGCCACCCGTCACTCACCCCCCCGCTCAGCGCCCCGCCTTTTTCCGAAGCGGGCAAGCTTCTCCGGAGCCTGCGCCGCGCCATTTCCGGAGCGCACAGGGGCTTCCGAGCCCGACGGCGCAAAAAAACAGCGTCTGCCCGCCTCCGCGCTCCCTTTTCAGGGCCGTTTGCGCCCGCAACATTTCGGCTCTTTACGAAGATTGCTTTTTTACCTACATATACCCGATAGTCTGAATATAAGGTTGACGACAGCCTGAAGATAGACCGTTTCCGGCGACCATTTACACCGCACCACCAAGGAGGCTTTGCCCTATGCCGCAGCTGATTTACGGAGTCTGGGACAATGTCGTGTACGACAACCGCGGAACCGCGGCTCCCACCGCTCCCGAAGACCTGCCGCTGGAACTTTTCGATCAGTTCAACGAGGGAAATCCCACGGAAATTTTCCTCAGCAACCGGGGGTTCCTGGTGTTTTCCCGCACGGCCAGCCTTGTCTGGGCGCTGTGGAAACACCATCAGCGCCTTGCCGCCGAATCCTGCGGCAAGTGCTCCCCCTGCCGTGCAGGCTCGCCCATTCTCGCTCAGGAGCTGGCAAAAGCCTGCCGCGGCGAACTCGTGCAGTGGGAGGAAGTGCGCGACATCACCGAACAGATGCACGAAACCGCGCTGTGCGGCGTGGGCCGCACCGGAACCACGCCCCTGCTCGACGCCCTCACCCATTTTCCCGACGAACTCCGTCCCTTCCCCCTTCACAGCGACGCGGGCTTCTATTCCGTGACCACGAGTCCGTGCATCGAAGCCTGTCCGAGTCACGTGAACGTGCCCCGCTACATCGACTACCTGCAGGACGGACACAACGATCTTGCCGCCGGCGTGGTGCTCAATCACTATCCGCTTGCCGGAAGCTGCGGCCGCGTGTGCGTGCGCTACTGCGAAAAGGCCTGCCGCCGCGGTCAGGTGGACGCCCCCGTGGACATCAAGAATCTCAAGCGCTTCGCCGCCGATGAAACCATCGTGCCCGGCATTCTGAAGCCCGAACCCTGCCCCACCACCAAGAACAAGCGCGTGGCGGTCATCGGCGCGGGGCCCGTGGGCGTGACGTGCGCCTATCAGCTTCTGGAAACGGGCTACCCCGTGGACATCTACGAAGCCCACGACAAGGCCGGCGGCATGGTGCGCTACGGCATTCCCTTCTACCGCCTGCCCAAGAACGTGCTCATGCAGGAAAACGAACTCGTCAAGGACATGGGCGGCATGTTCTTCTTCAATCAGAAGCTCGGCCGCGACTTCCACATCGACGATCTGTTCCGCCGCGGCTACAAGGCCGTGTTCATCGCCACGGGCTGCCCGCTCGGCGGCTACCTCGGCATGGAAGGCGAAGACACCAGCCTGCCCGCCTATGAAAACGGCATCGACTTTCTGGAAAAGGTGCACGACGCCCTCGAAAGCGGCGAAACCCCGACCCTCGACGGCGACGTGGTGGTCGTGGGCGGCGGCAACGTGGCCATGGACTGCTGCCGCTCCGCCGTGCGCATGACCCGCGGCAAGGTGCATCTCGTGTACCGCCGCACCGAATCCGACGCTCCGGCCGATCGCGAGGAAATCGTGGAAGCCGGCCGCGAAGGCGTGGAATTCCATTTTCTTTCCGGTCAGCAGTCGCTGGTGGTGGAAAACGGCAAAATCACGGGCCTGCGCTGCGTGAAGATGCAGCAGACCGAACCCGACGAAAGCGGCCGCCGCGGCGTCAAGCCCATTCCCGGTTCGGAATTCGTCATTCCCTGCGACTACGTCATTGCGGCCATCGGTCAGAAAAGCGATCCGGCCATGCTCACCGAGGCCGACGGCATCGCCCTCGACCGCAAGAACTGCATCATCGTGGACGCCTATCAGGCCACCTCGCGCCCCGGCGTGTTCGCGGGCGGCGACGGCACCACCGGTCCCCGCACCAAGGGCCCGAGCGTGCTCATCCACGGCATGGCGCAGGGGTCCATCGGCGCGCAGGCCATCGCCAGCTATCTGGAATACGACCGTCCGCCATTCCTCGCCCGCGAGCGCATCAGTCACATCATCCAGCAGGCGGGTCTGCTCGGCGACGATCCCGTCTGCGGTCAGGAAAAGAAGCCCCGCGTGAAGCTCAACGAGCTCCCCCCGGCCGAACGCGCACACAACTTCAAGGAAGTGGAACTCGGCATGTCGCAGGAGGAAGCCTGGCAGGAAGCCAGACGCTGCATGCGCTGCTATCGCATTCTGTCCGTGGTTACCCGCTCCCCCATCCCCGGCTTCAAGGCCTAACCGTTTATGAGAGAATCCGCCATGAACGCATCCATCAACGGACGTGACTACACTTTCGAGTCGGGAGAAACCATCCTTGAGGTGGCCCGGCGCAACAACATATTCATTCCCACCCTCTGCCATTTCCAGCCGCTCGATCACAAGCCCGGCACCTGCCGCGTGTGCCTTGTGGAGGCAACCGACAAAAACGGCCGCACCGAAATGGTCACCTCCTGCAACACTCCCATGGAAGAGGGCATGCGCGTGAACACCAGATCCGCCCGCGTGCGCAACATGCAGCGCCTGCAGGTGGAACTCGTGTTTGCCGATCACGATCAGGACTGCGCGGCCTGCGCCCGTCACGGCGACTGCGAGCTTCAGAATCTCGCCGAATACGTGGGTCTTTCCACCAACCGCTTCGCCCCGCGCCTTGCGCACGACCGCCCCTTCGACAACACCATGCACGGCATGGTGCGCGACATGACCAAGTGCATACGCTGCCTGCGCTGCGTGGAAGTGTGCCGCAAGGTGCAGGGCGTGGCCGCCCTCACCGTGGACGGCACCGGCATAGGCGCGCACATAGGCGTGGGCATGGCGCCCAGTCAGAACACCTCCGCCTGCATCCAGTGCGGCCAGTGCACCCTCGTGTGCCCCACGGGCGCGCTCGCCGAACGCGATGAAAACGACGAAGTGCTCGACTACCTCGCCAATCCCGAACTCACCACGGTGTTCGCCTTCGCGCCTTCGGTGCGCGTGGTGGTCGGCGAGGAATTCGGCCTCGCCCCCGGCGAAAACGTGGAAGGACGCCTCGTGGCCGCCCTGCGCCGCCTCGGCGCGGACATCGTCATCGACACCGACTTCGCCGCCGACGTCGTCATCATGGAAGAAGGCACGGAACTGCTCGGCCGCATCAGAAACGGAGGCAGGCTCCCCATGTTCACCTCCTGCTGCCCCGGCTGGGTGAACTATGCCGAAAAGCACTGTCCGGACATTCTGCCCTACGTGTCCACCACGCGTTCCCCGCAGGCCGTGTCGAGTTCGCTGGTCAAGAGCTACCTTTCCGAAAAGATGGGCGTTCCCGCGCGCAGAATACGCAACGTGTCCATCATGCCCTGCACGGCCAAAAAGGACGAGGCCGCCCGCGCCCAGCTCTACACCAGCAATCAGCCCGACACCGACGTGGTCATCACCGTGCGTGAACTCATCCAGCTGCTGCGCCGCAACGGCATCGATCTTGCCAAACTTGACCCCGAACCCTTCGACAACCCCTACATGAGCGATTCCACCGGCGCGGCCGTCATTTTCGGCACCACCGGCGGCGTGATGGAAGCCGCCGTGCGCACCGTGTACGCCGTGCTCAATCACAAGGAACTGCCCGGCGTGGACGTGGCTCCCGTGCGCGGCATGAAGGGCCTGCGCGAGGCCGACGTGGACCTCGGCAAGGAACACGGCGTCATCAAGGTGGCCGTGGCACACGGCCTTGCCAACGCGCGCATGCTCGTCGATCAGGCTCTTGCCGGCGAGTCGCCCTACACCTTCATTGAAGTCATGGCCTGCCCCGGCGGCTGCGTGGCCGGCGGCGGCACCTGCCGCGTGAAGAAGAACTATCATCCGCACTCCCGCGAACGTCAGCAGGGCCTGTACGCCATCGACAGCCACAAGCCCCGCCGGCAGTCGCACAACAATCCGCAGGTCGTCAAGCTCTATGAGGAATATCTCGGCGAGCCCAATTCCCACAAGGCGCACGAACTGCTGCACACACACTACACCGACCGCAGCAAGGTGCAGACGGAAAGCATTTCCGCCACCAAGAAAAAGCTGACGCTCACCGATCAGTCGGCCTAGCGGTCGCCGCATCCCGAACTCCCGGGAAAGCGAAAAGGCTCTTTCCCTGACAGAAAAAAGGGCGTCGGAGAAACATTTCTCCGCGCCCTTTTTCCTTTCACAAGGTTCAGGCTCATTCCGCCAGGCCGGATACGCCGTGCGGAACGCCTTCCATGCGGCCCTAGAGAGAATTGCCGGTATCGTAGCCCTGTGTCGTCGCGTCGAGCACGCGCCCCACCTTCAGCGCATCGCCGACGATTCTGACCTGAAAACCTGCGCCCGCAAGCTCTTCCGCAAGACCGTTGCAGGGCCTGGACCCCGTGGCTATGACCACGGTATCGGCCGCGTATTCATGCATCAGACTGTTCTTGTCCAGAGCCCTTACGCCTTCAGACGTGATTTCAAGCACCCGCATCTGCGTAAGGAGTTCGACCCTGCGGAATTCCAGCATGCGCAAAAGCTTGGTGCGCGGCCCGATGGCCTCTTCCGGCGCAATTTCGTCCCTCATTTCCAGAACCGTGACATGCCGCATCATCTGAGCCAGAAAATGCGCCGTTTCCACGCCCACCTGACCGCCGCCTATGACGACGCAGTTTCTGCCGGGAAACACCCGTCCCAAAAGCACGTCCAGCGCCGTCACCACAGCCGGTCCGTCCACGCCGGGAATGGGCGGAACCGCAGGAACCGCCCCCGTGGCCAGCACCACGACATCCGGAGCTTCCTGCTTCATGAGATCCACACTGGCCTCGGTGCGATACCGTATGTCGATGCCGAGCTTCGCGCACTGCGTCTTCTGCCAGGCAATGAAATCCGCAAGCTCGCCCTTGTAGGGAGGAATGGCCGCGGCATAAAACTGGCCGCCTGCCCGGTCGCTTTTTTCATAAACGGTCACGTCGTGTCCGGCCTCCTTTGCGGTCATGGCCGCGTAGAGACCCGCAGGACCCGCGCCGACTACGGCCACCTTGCGGGGAAGCTCCGCCTTCTTTACGCCGCCCTCGTATTCCCGACCGAGCGTGGGATTGAGAGCGCAGCGTATGGGCCTGTCGCCGAAGAGCGTGCCTATGCAGCCGTCGTTGCAGGCGATGCAGCGGCGTATGTCCTCGAACCGTCCTTCCATGGCCTTGCGGGGAAGATGCGGATCGGCAAGAGAAGCCCGTCCCATGGCCACGAAATCCGCCTTGCCCTGACGAAGCAGACTGTCTGCAAGAAACGGATCGTTGATGCGCGAAACCGTGGTCACGGGAATACGGGCGACGGACTTCACTTCCTTCGCCCAGTCCGAAGTCCACGCATGCGGCACCGAGGCCGGCGCGATGTTGTCGTCCACGGACAGATAGTTGCCCACGGAAACATGAATCATGTCCAGTCCCGCCGCTTCCAGCAGGGGAACCAGCGCCTTGATGTCCTCCAGTTCCAGTCCGCCTTCCACGCACTCCCGCCCGGAAACGCGCATGTCGATGATGAAGTCCTCTCCGCAGGCCTTCCTTACGGCGCGAATGATCTCCAGAGCAAAACGCGCCCGGTTCAGAAAGCTTCCGCCGTATTCGTCCGTGCGCTTGTTGGTGTACGGAGAAAGAAATTCACATACCAGGTAGCCGTGAGCCCCGTGAATCTGCACGCCGTCGAAACCGCACTTCTTTGCCCGCAGCGCCGTTTCGGCATAACGGTTCACCAGATCATGAATCTCGTCCACGGTCAGTTCCCTGGGCACATCCGTGCCGAAGGGACAGGCTATGGGAGAAGGGGCCACCGGCGCCTGACCGATGACTGCCCTGTTCGTCTGCCTGCCGCAGTGATAGATCTGCGCCAGAATCACGGCGCCGTAGGCATGCACGCGGGCGGGCAGCTCGGCATGACTTTCCATCTGTTCGTCGTTCCACAGACCGGCCACATGGCTGAATCCGCGCCCCTTCGGATCTATGCCGTAATCCTCGGTTATGATGAGTCCCCAGCCACCCTTCGCCTTTTCCTCATGATAGGCTATGTAACGCTCCGTGGCCTTTCCGTCGCCGGTGCAGAAGTCCGTCACCATGGGCGGCACGACAAGTCTGTTCCTGATGGTCTTGCCCCTGATGGTCATGGGCCTGAAAATTGCGTCGAGCATCTTTGTTTCCTTGTGTCGATCGTTGAACGTTGCAGGCGTGCGGCTCCATGCGCCGCCGAAACATCTCAGCGGCGCGCTCGTCCTCTATTCCTTGATGGCAGCCCTGATTTCTTCGGCAAGCTTCTTCATGTTGTCGGGAAGAGTGTCATACATGGCCCTGCTCTTATCCATCCAGCGCTGCTTTTCCTCAGCGGAGAGGCGATACACCTTGCCGCCGTAGTCTTCGACAATGCTTCTCAGCGTTTCCGCATTCTGCTTTTCATATTCGGCAGTCAGTATGGAATGATAGGCCTGCACGCTTTCCTCCACTATGGCTCTGTCTTCTTCGGGCAGCTTGTCGAGCCACTTCTGATTGGTCAGCATGACCCAGCAGCAGGGAACATGATCGGAAAGCGTCACGTTCTTGGCCACGTCGATGAAATGCCAGGCAATGATGCTGGGATATTCGGTGTCCGTTCCGGCAATGACGCCCTGCTGAAGACCGGTGATGATTTCCGTCGGCGCCATGGGAGTGGGACTCAGACCAAGGGACTGCACGGCCGCCATGTGCCATCTGGAAGCCGTCGTGCGGATCTTGAGCCCCTTTGCATCTTCAAGCGTGGCGATGGGCACGGTGGAGCATATGGCACGGTAGGAGCTCAGCCAGAAATCCAGCACCTTGAGCCCGCGACTTTCTATCTTGCCGAACAGGCGCTGCCCCACGGGACTTTTGAAGACCTTGTCGATATCCTTGCTTTCAGGCAGAAGATACGGCAGATCGAACACGCCGAGTTCGGGATTGAACTGGGAGAAGTTGGCCAGACTTTCCGTGGCAAAATGAAGCGTGCCGAACTGTATGCCCTGAATGACCGTGTCGGCATTCCCCAGAGAGCCGCCGGTAAAGACATCCACGCGGTATTTTCCGTGACTCTTTTCCTCAAGCGTCTTTTTGAAGCCTTCGCGGAACGCCACCACGGACGGATCGCCTTCCGGCTGAAGAATGGAGGCCTTGAGAACGACGGGACCGGCTTCTGCCGAAACGGCCCCCGCCAGAGGAAGCATGGCTGCCAGACATACGACGGAGAAAATTTTCTTCATGGTTTCCATAACGTACCTCCTTGTAACGATCAGATGAGGGCCAAAGCCAGCCAGGGCACATACGCCACCACGAAGGCGGATATGATCATGGCGAACACAAAGGGCAGAATTTCCCGCGCCAGGGTGATCACGGGCACGTCGCTTATGCTGCTGCCCACGAAAAGGTTGGTTCCCATTGGCGGCGTGAGCAGTCCTATGCAGGTGCAGATGATCATGACCACGCCGAAATGGACGGGATTCAGACCATAGCTCGTCACCACGGGCACAAGCAGAGGCGTAAGAATAAGAATGATGGCCGTCGCTTCGAGAAAGGTTCCTATGAACAGGAAAAACACGATCATGATGGCCAGAAAGACCTGCGGATTCGTGGTCAGTCCCCTCATGCCGGCAATGAGGCTTTCCTGAATGTTGAGGTAGAGCATGAGAATGCCGAGAGCATTGGCCGTGATGAGGATGAGAAAGAACATGCCCAGCGTGTTGAGAGTCCTGCACAGGATGGCCCTGCATTTTCCCAGCGTCAGGGAACGGGAGAAAAGCTCGACGATGAACGCATAGAACACGGCCAGCACGCCGGCTTCCGTAGGAGTGACGAAGCCGCCGTAAATGCCGCCGAGAACGATGATCGGCACGCCGAGGGGAGCTGCGGCTCGCTTGAGCGCCTGAAGCCGTTCCGCCCAGCTTGCGCGGGGCAGAATCTCGCCGTAGTGCTTGCGGCGGATGATGATATCGGCGGCAACCATCAGACTGCCCGCCACGACAAAGCCCGGAAGAATGCCCGCAAGGAACATGTCCGACACGGACACTCCCCCAAAAGAGCCGTACAGAATGAAGGCGATGGACGGCGGAATGATGTTGGCCAGACAGCCGCTCGCGCAGTTGATGGCCGTGGAGAACTTGCGGGGATAATGGTCCTTTTCCATGGCGGGAATCATCATTCCGCCCACGGCCGCCACGGCCGCGGCCGCGGAGCCGCAAAGCGCGCCGTAGAAAAGAGACGTGATGATGGAAATATGCGCCATGCCTCCGCGAAGATGTCCGCATGTGGCGCGGCAGAGCCCGAGCAGCTTGTCGGCCAGAGTGCCCTGGGCCATGATTTCCGCCGACAGCAGAAAGAAGGGCACGGCCATGATGGGAAACGAATCGAAATTGTTGAAAAGCCTCTGCGTAAAGAGGATGAAGGGCATGTCTCCCGCCCAAAGTCCGGCAAGCACGCCGAATCCTATGGCCACGCCCAGAGGCACGCTCAGAAACACGAGTCCAAGAGAAACCACTGCCGTAATGACGACCGGATCCATGACTATCCCCTTTGCTGTCCGGCGGCACCGGCATGATGATTGAAGAGAAGATTCCAGAGATTCCTCACCGCCTGTATGAGGGTGAGCGCGCAGCCCAGGGGAATGCCTGTCCACACTATCCATACGGGCAGGGGAATGGAAACGGCCATCTGCTCCATGTCGCGCACCTTGACGGCAAGATCGCAGCTGAGAAAGATGCAGACGGCGAAAAAGACGATGTTCAGCAGCATGCACATCACATCGACATACCGGCCTGCGGATTTGCTTATGAATGTCTGGAGCAGCGTAATTCTGAGGTGCTGGTCGCCTTTCATGCACATGCTTATGGCAAAATAGGTCGCCCAGATGAAGGAAAAGCGGGCAACTTCCTCGGGCCAGGCCAGAGCGTTGTGAAAGGCATACCGGAAAACTATCTGGACAAGGATGACCACACACATGACGCACAGGAAAAACATTCCCACATAGTCCGTCACGTCATCCACAAGGTTCAGTAACGATTTTTTCATTCTGTCTTCTCCGATGAGATGGGCTTGTTGCGGAAACCGTCTTCACGGGGACTCGGGCGGGGCCGGATGACCGGCCCCGCCGGACAGAACTACTTGAAGTCGTTGAAGTCCAGACGAAGCGCCCGGGCTATGTTGTCGCACATGATCTGGGAGAGAAGTTCCTGCTTCACGCCCATCTTGTACCAGAGTTCAAGGGCGTCCTTCATGGGAATGAAGGGATAGGAGGTGCCGAACACGAACTGACGGGAAATCAGACAGTTCGCCGCTTCAATGTAGCGGGAACAGAACGGAGTGTTGCAAAGATACATGTCCGCGCTGAGATACAGATTCGGACGACGATACGCACAGAATATGGTGGCGTCGACATAGGGAGCTCCGGCATGAATGTCGATGACCGTCAGCCTGGGAAAATCGGCAAGCATCTTGTCCAGCCGTTCCGGACTGTTGTAGGAGATGTCCGGTCCGATGACGCCCCCCTGCTGCAGAAAGACGGGAATTTCCTTTTCCTGCAGAAAATCATACAGAGGATACACGCGCTTGTCGTCGTAATACATGGGAATGGCGCCGTTGGTCGGCTCCAGATTGACCGCACGGATGGGACCGTTGACCACGTACTTGTCGATCATGGCCATGGACTTTTCCATTTCGCAGGGATTCACGGCGATGGCGCCGTAAATGCGCTTGGGATTCTCCGTCTGAACGCGAACCACCTCTTCAGGGGATACGATGGGATCAGGACCGCTGCCCCAGCGGGCGGGCGCGCAGGCGATGTCGATGCCGGCTTCATCCATTTCCTGCCAGTACAGCTCCATGGATTCCTGCTTGACGGATTCCGCCTTCGGCACGCCGAAGCCCTTGTGCATCTCCCGCGTGAAGTCGGCAAGATTGATGGTGGAGGCAAGGTATTCCTTGGTGGCAGGACGATTTCGAGCGTCAATGATCATGAAAACTCTCCTGAGGATAAAGGTTGGAATACTTCCGTCCCGAAAGGGAGACGGGCCATGAGAAATAAATAATTAAAGCCTGTGGGCGCGTCTAATTTTTCTTTTTTTTCGTTTGATAAATTTTTTTTATTTCAGCGCGGCAATCGTTATAAAAAAATTAATGCAGTCAATATGTTGCATATAACAATGACGTCTGTGCGACGTTTGATGCACGTCCGAAAAACTTTTCAGGCCGTCCACAGAAAACACCTCTTCTTTCCTCTTCTGAAAAAAACGAGTATGAAGAATAAAAAAAACATGTTGCAGACATTATTCCGACAAATGGAAAAATGCTGCACAGATTTGTGATTTAATTGACAATAAACACGCTTCCGAACGCATATTGCAGAGAAGGCTCATGGACATTCGACTGATCAATTCGTTTCTGGTGCTGTCGGAAATGCTGCACTTCGGACGAGCGGCGAAATTTCTTAATATGACGCAGCCGGCTCTCAGCAATCAGATAGCCCTTCTTGAACGGGATCTCGGCGGCCCCCTCTTCGACAGAAGCGGCAGACAGATAGAACTGACCGAAGCGGGCAGAATATTTCAGAAGGAAGCTCGAAAGCTTCTCTCCGACGCCGAAGATCTGCGCTTTCGCCTGCAAAGTCTTCTCAACGGCAAGGAAGGCGTGCTTTCCGTAGGATACGGCGACGTTACGGAAATAAAACGTCTGGCACGCGCCTTCCTGAGAATGCAGACGGACTTCCCCAACATCCGCCTGAGGGTGCAGGAACTCATTCCCGGAGAAACCGTGGAAGGCGTGCAGAGCGGAAAGCTGGACATAGCCATCATCACCGGCACTGCGGACTCCCTTTTTCCGCCGGATCTGACGGGCGTTCCCATCATGACCGGGCCCGTCAAGCTGGCCATCCCCTCCCACCATCCGCTGGCCTCGGCAAAACGCATAACGCCGAACGCACTGCGCCGCTGCAACTTCATCATGCGCAGCAAGGACGAAACCGATGAAACCGCCGACATGAAACTGGCGCTGGACCAGTGGTGGGACAATTATTTCGGCGATAAAAAGCCCAACATCATCTTCTGGGTACGCCGCCGTTCCACGGCCTTCTGGCTGGTGGGCGCGGGTCTTGGCATATCTCTGCTGCCTCATCCGTGCGAACTCATCCCTGCCATCGCTCCAGACCTGTACACGGCCGTGACCAATGTCACGTTCCGTACGCTGCCGGAGCTCGACATTCAGTCCTGCACCTATATCGTCATGCGCAAAAACCGCTGCAACGCGGCGTTGAACAATTTCATGCAGTGCGTGCAGAAAACGTTCAATACCCGCGAAAACTGAGGAAGCGCCGCCGCCCATGTCGGGCAGCCCCGGCTCTGCCCGCCGTCTGCGCATGAACATGAAAAGGGCCGCCCTTTCCGGGGCGGCCCTTCCTCTTTACCGCGCTGCGTTTCCGCAGCTGGCCGAAAACGCAAGCTTTTCCTGCCCAAAAGCGCCGCAGCTAGCGGGCAAGATTCTGCAACGCGTCTCCGGCTATTCTGTACACCGTCCAGTCCTTCATAGGCTCCGCGCCAAGGGAAAGATAAAAGTCGATGCTCGGCCTGTTCCAGTCGAGGCACCACCATTCCAGACGGCCGCAGCCGCGTTCCACGGCCAGGGCGGCGAGCTTCTCCAAAAGCGCCTTTCCGCAGCCTCTGCCGCGGCATTCCGGCCGGACGTACAGATCTTCCAGATAGATGCCCGCCCTGCCGAGAAACGTGGAAAAATTATGGAAGAACAGGGCAAAGCCGACTTCCCTGCCGTTTTCAAGGGCAAAGAGGACTTCCGCCTTCTTCCGGTCAAAAATCCATTCTTCCAAAGTCGCCTCATCCGCGACAACTTCGTGCCGCAGATGTTCATACTCTGCCAGTTCCCTGATGAACTGCAAAATAAGAGCGATATCCTTTCGTTCCGCAAATCTGAAACCAAATTCCGTCATGCATCTCCTCCCTGCCCGTGCGGGGCAGATTCTGTTCTAACGCAATTTTTCCGCCGGGGACACCTCTCAGCCCGATGCCTCCGTGCGCCGCGCCTGCATATCTCCGCCGCGCCGTGACAGTTCAGATTCCCCAAGGCCGCCGTCGCCTTCCTCCGGTTCCGTCCGCCTTCCTTTCTTCTCGCCGTGCTCCGACCGGCCGCATCCTTTCGTTCCTCGCCGCCGTGCTCAAGCTCTCCTTCGGCAAGAGCTCTCCCCCGCGGCTCCCCTTTCCCCGCCTCCCGTCTCTTCGCCCTGCCTTTTCCTTCCCCGCCTCTCTCGCGCATTCCCTTGGCTCCGCCCGCCTTCTGCTCCCTGCGCCTCTTCCTTTTTCCCTCTCCCTTATCCCCTCGCCCCTGCCTCGCACGCTCCTGATTCGTGCCCCGGCCGACGGACGCGCTCCGTCTTTGCCCAGCTTCCGGAACGCTTCCGTTCCAGGCCTGCATTCCAGGCTCACATTCCTGTTCCACTCGTGAAAAAATACGCTTTTCCGGCGAAATCATAAACTTTTTTTCCGGCATTCGCCCGCCTCCCCTTGACCTCGTTCCGCCGCCGTGCTACCTTTTTTCTGAATTAAAAAACAGCGAAGGCTGTTTTCCCAAAGCGCATAGAGATCCGGCATGACTTGGTTGAAGAAACCGGGAGAGATCACCCTCACTGGGTGGAGCCGAAGGGGCCGCAAGAACTCTCAGGCAAAAGGACCGGTTTTGGACAAACTCTGGAAAGCAGGCATGCACCCATGAGGCAATCCGCGCGGCGGAGAATCTTTCAGGTTGGTAACAGAGGCACAGAGGACGAAGCAATTCGTCTGCTGTGCCTCTTTTTTTATTTTCTTTTTTCGCAGGAGAAGGTTCCATGGAACTCAAAACCCCACTTTACGACGTACACGTCGCGGAAGGCGGAAAGATCGTCCCCTTTGCGGGCTATCTTCTGCCCGTGCAGTACCCGACAGGCGTCATCAAGGAACACATGGCCGTGCGTCAGGCGGCCGGCCTGTTCGACGTCTCCCACATGGGAGAAGTGCTCTTCACCGGCCCCACGGCCCTGAAAACCCTGAACCACCTGCTCACCAACGACTTCACCAGCATGCCCGTGGGCAAGGTGCGCTACAGCGTCATGTGCAATGACAAGGGCGGCGTCATCGACGACCTCGTCGTGTACAAGTTCTCCGACGAAGAATATCTCGTCGTGGTCAACGCCGCCAACCGGCACAAGGACTACGCCCACATGGCCGCCAATCTTCTGCCCGGCACCAGGGCCGAAGACATTTCCGACTCCGTGGCCCAGCTCGCCCTTCAGGGCCCTGCCGCGCCCGCCATCCTCAAGAAGCTGGTTCCCGAGGACAAACTGCCGCAGAAGTACTACACCGCCGTGCGCGACGTGGACATCGCCGGCATGAAGTGCATGGTGTCCCGCACGGGCTACACCGGCGAGCTCGGCTACGAAATCTACACCGCGCCCGAAAACGCCGTGAAGCTCTGGAAGACCCTGCGCGAGGCCGGCGGGGAATTCGGCCTCATTCCCTGCGGACTCGGCGCGCGCGACACCCTGCGCCTTGAAGCCGCCATGCCCCTGTACGGCCACGAAATGGACGAAACCATTTCGCCCCTCGAAGCCGGTCTCGACTTCGGCGTGAAGCTGAACAAGGAAGAATTCATCGGCAAGGACGCCCTCGTGGCCGCAGGCGCGCCCGCCCGCGTGCGCGTGGGCCTCGAAGTCACCGGCCGCGGCATTGCCCGCGAGCATCAGCCCGTGTTCATCGGCGACACGCAGATCGGCATGACCACCTCCGGCACCCACTGCCCCGCCGTGGGCAAGGCTCTCGCCATGGCCCTCGTGGACGTCGCCCACAGCGCCCCCGGCACCGAAGTCGAGGTGGACGTGCGCGGCCGCAGGGTCAGTGCGGTCATCGTGCCCCTGCCCTTCTATCACCGCTAGCCGGCAGGCCTTTCTCTCCCCGCAGAGCCGCCGAAAAAGCGCGGCCTGCGCAACCTTCTTCGTTGAACCTTCTATCGTCTCTTTGGAGGATGCCATGTCTCACATTCCCGCCGAACTCAGATACTCCGCGTCTCATGAATGGATCAAGAACGAAGACGGTCTTTCCGTCATCGGCCTCACCGACTTCGCCCAGAGCTCCCTCGGCGACATCGTGTTCATCGATCTGCCCCAGGAAGGCGACGCCGTCACCGTGGGCGACTCCTTTGCCGACGTGGAATCCGTGAAGGCCGTGTCCGGCGTGTTCAGCCCTGTGACCGGCACCGTGGCCGCCGTGAACAGCGAACTCATCGACAACCCCGCCCTGCTCAACGAAAAGCCCTACGAAGCCTGGCTCATCAAGGTTTCCGACGTGACCGCCGTCGGCGATCTGCTGGACGCCGCCGCCTACGAGGCCGTGTGCAAGAACGAGGAGGCCTAGGCATGGGCAGCTACATTCCCGCCACGTCGGAAGAACGCCAGGCCATGCTCGCAAGCCTCGGCCTGCATTCCACCGACGAACTTTTCGCCTCCGTCCCGCCGGAAGTGCGCCTGCACTCGCTGAACCTGCCCGACGGCCTGAGCGAGATGGAAGTCTCGCGCAAGGTGCGCGACATGGCGGATAAAAATGTCCGCTTCCGCAGCATCTTCCGGGGCGCGGGCGCGTATCGCCACTACATTCCCGCCGTCGTGAAAACCGTGACCTCCCGCGAGGAATTCGTCACGGCCTACACGCCCTATCAGGCGGAAATCAGTCAGGGCGTGCTCCAGTCCATCTTTGAATACCAGACCCAGATCTGCGAACTCACCGGCATGGACGTGTCCAACGCCTCGGTCTACGACGGCGCCGTCGCCGCGGCCGAAGCCGTGCTCATGTGCCTGGATCGCCGCAGACACGGCGTCGTGCTCGCCGGCGCCGTCGATCCGCAGACCATCGCCGCCGTGCAGACCTACTGCGAAAGCCGCAGCGTGCCCGTCACCGTGCTGCCCGTGAAGAACGGCGCCACCGATCCCGCCGATCTCGCCGCCGCCCTTTCCGAAAGCACGGCCTGCGCCCTCGTGCAGAGCCCCAACTACTTCGGCGTGCTCGAAGACATGGACGCCCTTGTCGCCGCCACCCACAACGCCGGCGCAAAAATGGTCATGAGCGCGAATCCCATTTCCCTCGGCATCCTGAAAACGCCCGGCGAATACGGCGCGGACATCACCGTGGGCGAAGGACAGCCCCTCGGCATGCCCCTCGGATTCGGCGGCCCGTACCTCGGATTCATGGCCTGCCGCAAGGAACTCATGCGGCACCTTCCCGGCCGCATCGTGGGCGAAACCGTGGATCACGAAGGCCGCCGCTGCTTCGTGCTCACCCTCCAGGCCCGCGAACAGCACATCCGCCGCGAAAAGGCCTCATCCAACATCTGCTCCAACGAAGCGCTCTGCGCCATGACCGCCTCGGTGTACCTCGCGGCCATGGGTCCGAAGGGCCTCGCCCGCGTGGCCGAAAACTGCGCCGCCCATGCGCACTATCTGGCTGCAAAGCTGGCCGAAATTCCCGGCTTCTCCCTGCGCTGCGAAGGCAGGGAATTCTTCCACGAATTTCTCACGAACTGCCCCGTGGATCCGGAAGTGCTCTGCGCCAGGCTCGCCGAAAAGGGCATTCTCGGCGGCCTGCCCGTGGACGGCGGCCTGCTCTGGTGCTGCACCGAACTTTGCAGCAAAAACGACATGGATGAACTCGTCACCGCCATCCGGGAGGTGTGCGCATAATGAAACTCCTCTTTGAAAGAAGCCGTCCCGGCCGCTGCGAAACCCTCATTCCCGCCTGCGACGTGCCCGCAGTCGAATTTTCTTCGTCCGCGCTGCGCGCCTCGGCTCCCCGTCTGCCCGAAATCTCGGAAATCGACCTCGGCAGACACTACACCGAGCTCGCTTCCCAGACCCACGGCGTGAACAAGGGCTTCTATCCCCTGGGCTCCTGCACCATGAAGTACAATCCCCGGGTGAACGAGGAAATGGCCTCGCTCCCCGGCTTTACGGACATCCATCCGCTCCAGCCCGCCGACACCGCCCAGGGCTGCCTTGAGGTGCTCTATAAGACCGAACGCCTGCTCTGCGAAATCACCGGCATGGACGGCATGACCTTCCAGCCCGCCGCGGGCGCGCACGGCGAATACACCGGTCTGCTGCTCATCCGCCGCTATCATCAGTCGAGAAACGACGCGGCCCGCACCAAGATCATCGTGCCCGACTCCGCTCACGGAACCAATCCCGCCTCGGCCACCATGGCGGGCTTCACCGTGGTTTCCGTACCCTCCAACGCCGAGGGCGGCGTGGACCTCGAAGCCCTCAGAAAGGCCGTCGGCCCCGATACCGCAGGCCTCATGCTCACCAATCCCAACACGGTGGGCCTCTTCGATCCCAACATTCTCGAAATCACGCGCATCGTGCATGAGGCGGGCGGCCTCTGCTACTACGACGGCGCCAACCTCAACGCCGTCATGGGTCACGCCCGTCCCGGCGACATGGGCTTCGACTGCGTTCACCTCAACCTGCACAAAACCTTCTCCACCCCGCACGGCGGCGGCGGTCCCGGCAGCGGCCCCGTGGGCTGCAAGGCCTTCCTCGAGGCCTTCCTGCCCACCCCCCGCGTGCGCGAAGAAAACGGCCGCTACAGCTTCTTCACCCCCGAACACAGCATGGGCCGCGTGCGCAGCTTCTACGGCAACTTCCTTGTCGTGGTGCGCGCCCTGACCTACATCCTCACGCTGGGCAGGGAAGGCATTCCCGAAGCCTCGGCCATGGCCGTGCTCAACGCCAACTACCTCATGAAGAAGCTCGCCGGCCACTACGACATGGCCTACGACACCCTCTGCATGCACGAATTCGTCATGACGCTCGAAAAGCTGAAGAACGAAACCGGCATCTCCGCCATGGACGTCGCCAAATCGCTGCTCGATTACGGCATCCATCCGCCGACCATGTACTTCCCCCTCATCGTCCACGAGGCCCTCATGGTCGAACCTACCGAAACCGAAAGTCCCGAAACCCTCGACAACGCGGCCGACGCCCTCCTCGCCATCCTTGAGAAGGCCAAAACCGACCCCGACTACCTCCACGCCGCGCCTCACCACTGCCCCATCGGCCGCCCCGACGAAGTCCGCGCCGCACGCACCCCCGTGCTCCGCTACAACTTTGAATAAAAGGCAGGAAAGACAGAAAAAGACAGGAAAGGCATGCGGGGGGAATAATTCCCCCCGCGCCCCCTTGTTTCCGCCTCCCGGCTTCGCCGGTTCGGCGGGACAAGTGACGGGATGTCATAATGATGAAAATCACTGATTTTCGTCCGCCTCTCCCGGTCCGTCCAAGCATGTTACCGTCAACTATCCAATAAAAAAAGCTGCTTATTACTGTAAAGCGCCATCTGTACCAAAACAGACGGCGCTTTTTTTTGTGATCTTGCAGAATGCCGCTTTCCCTCCGCGCTGCTTCATATCATAATGATATTCTTCTTTATAAAAAAAACTGACATTTCCTAATGAAATAATTTATTCTTTTCTTTTGTATAAAAATTAAAAAATATTCTTTAATTAAAATTCTTATCATCTGTATTTTTAATCAACTTATGTGAAAGATCTATTTCAAAATTAAATCATAACTTATTAAAAAATAACAATTTTTATCATAAATGAAACTGAAATCAGCAAATTTAAGAAATAAAAAATTTTTCTGGAATTAATGATATTTACAAAAATGTAAAATAGATACGTTAAAAAAATATTTTTTTGACGATTTATTCTTACATTATGTTATTGCTATATAGTATGCATCTTCCAAATGCCTCTGACGTTCATCTCCGTGCATAAAGGCGCATACTATAAAAAGGTACAGTCAATTCTGGAGGTTATTGACATGTTGACCAAAGGGGCAATCGGCAATCTCATCAATCGGTACAAAGCGGTCCTCAAGAAGTGTCACCTTATGAACACCTTCGGCTCTCTGGCCGTGGCGTCCATGCTCGTCATGGGCGGTGCCGGAATGGCAGGAGCTGAGCAGATTCCCAATAAGGATTTGAAAGGGGAGTCCATATCGGGAGATACACTTGTCGTCAGCAAGCCAGCCACCCCTTATTCTAATACAAACAGGGAGTACGCCAACGTTGCCATTCGTGTTTCCGAAGGGAAAAATAGTATTAGTGCAACGGAATCGCTGACATTCGAGAGTGCCAATAAAACCACCAATGATCCTAACCAGACCACGGGCACAAACTATAATGCCGTGGTGGTAACCAACGGATCATCGTTGAATATTACGACTCCGAAACTTTTTATCGGTACGGAAGCACAGGGTGGAGACCGAGGAATTCGGCTGACCGGCACAGGAAACAAGCTTAATATATTGGCAGATCGCATCATTTCCTATACCGGCGACGAGTTTGTTCATGTTCGTGGCGGTGACGGGACTTCTGTTGCCAATATCGGAACGGCAGAGAATCCGATTAAATATTTTGAAGCCCATACCGGCTGGGGCAAGGGAGATTACGGCGTTGCCATTCTCCAAGCCAACGAGGGGAACACCATCAATTTCTTTGCCGATGAAGCGCATTTCGACGGGCCGAACAGTCCTTCGGGAGGCGTTTTTGGTTCCGGTTCAAAGGGCACCATTAATATCAACACGAAAAAGCTTGATATAGATGGAAATATATGCGGAACATATGGCATGCAGAAAGATGATGCATATGCTAACGATGTGTTTACATTGAATGTAAACACTGACGATCTTAACATGAAAGGTGATATTAATGTTGGCACTTCTGGTGAAGGTTATAATACCGGAGCAAGAAGCACAGACGTCAACATCTATGCCAAAAATGCGGATATAGAAGGTAATATTTCCGGCTGGAAGCGGGGTGACATATCTCTTCAGGTTTCCGAAAATCTTAATGTTCAGGGCACCATTCAGGCTCTGCCCATCAATCCGGATGCCAGCACCGCCGATAAGGGTAAGGAAGCGTCCATAAACATCAATGCCGGAAACCTTGTCGTTGAATCCGAGACGAACGCTGTCAGTGCAGAAAAGGGACAAATTTCTCTGATTGCTGACAATATGTCTTTGAGCGCCGTTGACACGGGCATCCTTTCTCAGGAAGGCGCGACTGTTTCCCTCTCTGGCAATGCCTCCATCAGTGCCGCGAACGCCATGAGCGGCAACGGTTCCATTGTCAACAACGGCAATCTTTCTGTTGCAGAAGGAACGGTGTCCGGCTTTACCGGTACTTATACCCAGACTGCAGGAGCAACGTCTCTGGGGGCAGACAGTGGATTTTTTGGAGGTGACGTCGTTATTGAAAAGGGTGCTCTTTCCGTTGACATGGCGGATCGAGGCGGCATCTCCATGCAGGAAAACGAAGCCATGCTGGCGCTCGGTAAAAGCGTGACCGTCGCCGACGGCAAAAAGCTTGTTGTGGGTGATGCAGGCAATTCTTCCTCGGCTGTGGCCTTCGGAAATAATTCGCTGCTGGTCGTGGACGGCAAGGCTGCCGGCACCGGCGCCATGATTACCGGCACCGGCGCCATTTCCGTGGCGGACGGTTCCCAGCTGTACATTGCCGACGCTCAGGCCGGTAAAGCCTACACCATCACCGACGGACTCTCCTCGGCCGAGGGCGAATACTGGGATTCCGCCAACCTGCTGGCCGGACGTCTCATCAAGGCCGACATATCGACGAACAATGACGGCGACATCGTTGTTGAAACGAAAGCTCAGGACGCCGCCAAGGTGCTGCCCGGCATCATTCCCGTGGCCGCCCTCGACACCATGGTCAGCAACAACCGGAACAACACCGACTCCTCTTCCATGGGCATCCGCTTCCTGAGCCGCGCCATGGACAACGTGCAGTACATGCCGAATGACGCCACCGCCACCGCCATGGTGAACGAAGTCTCCCGCGCGGCCGTGACCGCGGGCGTGCAGAACACCGCTCTGCGCCTTGCCGACGCCGGGGTGGATCAGCTCATTCATCACCTGTCGCTGAGCTTCTTCGGCAAGGAAAACAACATTCATAAGGACGGCGTGGACATCTGGGCCACTCCCATGTACGGCAACACCTACACCCACGGCATGGTGGCTTCCGGCGCGGCCGTGCGCGGCAACTACGGCGGCGTCACCCTCGGCGCGGATGCCAAGGTCGGCGAAATTCTCGGCGGCAAGGTGCGCGTGGGCGCGGCCGTCAACGGCGGCGGAGGCAAATCCGAAACCCGCGGCACGGCCACCTCTACCGACAACGAATACAACTTCGGCGGCGTGAACCTTTACGCCGGGTGGAACCTCGACAGCCTGAACGTGATGGCCAGCGTGGGCTACGCCATGGCCAACCACGACGTGAAGATGAACCTGCCCGCCTCCATGGGCATGGGTCAGGCCAAGGCCGACGTGGACACCAACGCCTTCATCGCCGACCTGCGCGCCGAATACCAGATCAACACCAGCGTTGCGGACATCCTGCCTCATGCGGGCGTTCGCTACACCGCCCTCAACACCGAAAGCCACGATCTGAAGGTAAACGGCTCCACGCTGAATTCCGTGGCGTCCGACACGCAGCACATCGTGCAGTTCCCCATCGGCGTGACCGTGTCCAAGGATATCGACGTCTCCGGCTGGAACGTGAAGCCGCTGGCCGACGTGTCCGTCATTCCCGCCGCCGGTGAAAAGAAAAATACTACCAAGGTGTCCTATGCAGGCATAGGCGCGCTCGACAGCGTGAATACCCGCATCATGGATTCCACGAGCTGGGCCGGAACCGTCGGCGTGCAGGCCGAAAAGGGCAACTTCGCCCTCGGCCTCAACTACGGCGTGCAGGCTTCCACCCACGAAACCGACCAGAGCGTCAGCGTCGGCATAAGCTGGAAGTTCTAAAGGCAGGAAAGACAGAAAAAGACAGAAAAGGCATGCGGGGGAGACAATCTCCCCCGCACCCCCATGTTTCCGCCTCCCGGCTTCGCCTGTTCGGCGGGACAAAGGGGACGGCATGATGTCATGAAACCGGGCTCCGCGCTTTTGCGCAAAGCCTCGTTTCCCGCGCACTCACAATAATGGAGCGACTTCCGTCCCATCAACATCCGCGCAGTCTCATGCTCTGGAACGAACGCTCCAGAAAAAATGCCTTCCCGCGCTTTTCCTTCTCAACAACCATTCAGAAAACGGACCGGAGTTCTCCGGTCCGTTTCATTTATGCGTCCGAAGCGCTTCAAACATCTTGTATCCCTTCCTTACTCACCGTGATTCCGGCAAAGACCGGAATCACGGTCGGCCGCCGCAGGCGCGTCCTTTCGGACGCGCCTGCACTGCGTTTGCAGCCAAAACCGCACCAGCCAAAGCCTCCTGACTGCGAACCGCCCCGCATCTCCCCCCAGTGAGCCCACCATACCCACGGCTCCCGCGCGCCCGCCGCAGCGGCAACGCCGCAAGGCGGAATCAGGGGGGACCGGGGGAAATTATTTCCCCCGGCGGTGTCCGGGGCGGAGCCCCGCTGCTCTGATCCCGTCCACTCCATCCCGGGGCAGCGCCCCGATGCTCCGGCCTGATCCCCTTCCTCTCCTCTCTTCTCCCGCCTTTCGAGGCGGAGGCGAAGACTTGCGAAAAGGGGCGAAAACGGCTAGGCTAATCCTTTATTTCTCCTTCCACCCCAACGAAGCGAACGCGATGAGCAGCAGTCAGCCGGTCGAAACCGGAAGCCCTTGCACGAAGAAGTCCGCCCAGAATCGTCGCCGGATCACGACGTCCTGCGTCGAGGCCGGACGCTTTTCGGCGCGCTGCGGACA
The DNA here is from genome assembly GCF_963931295.1 of uncultured Mailhella sp. Taxonomy (NCBI): domain Bacteria; kingdom Pseudomonadati; phylum Thermodesulfobacteriota; class Desulfovibrionia; order Desulfovibrionales; family Desulfovibrionaceae; genus Mailhella; species uncultured Mailhella sp. The sequence continues at coordinate 784,908 of NZ_OZ007001.1, forward strand.
GGAAGCAGACATCGACGCGTCCGTCGTTCTTTTCTGTGCGCCTGAAGAGGCGACCGTACACCGTCCGGCCAGGGCAAAGCACGCCCGCATCCGCCTTCGGCAGGGGAGAACCATACCCCGCATACCGACGAAGGGCAGCCTTTCCGCAGAGGACAGAGCTGCCCTTTTCCATTCTTTTTGCAGAGATGCGTTTCTTGCGCATGGCTGCTCCGCCGTTTTCCCCTTCAAGGATGCAGGGGAGGAAGGCAGACTTCTTTCCGGCACGGCAGGCGCGCAGAAGCGTCCGCCGTGCGCCGCCGGGGTCGCCTTCTGCATCCGGACAAGGACGGAAACGGCATTTTTTCCGACCCCATGACCCTTTCCACACTGTTTTTCGCATAAGGAGCCGAAAAAATATGGGAGGATTCTTCGGAGCCATCTCCAAGCAGGACTGCGTGCTGGACATCTTCTTCGGCGTGGACTACCACTCGCACCTCGGCACACGCCGCGGCGGCATGGCCATCTACGACCGGAAGCTGGGTTTTCAGCGGCAGATACACGACATTGAAAACACCCCCTTCCGAACCAAGTTTGAAAACAATCTCGCCGAATTCCACGGCTGCGCAGGCATAGGCTGCATCAGCGACATTGATCCGCAGCCGCTTCTCGTGCGCTCGCATCTCGGTTTGTACGCCATATCCACGGTCGGCATCATCAACAACACCGAGCGTCTGGTGCGCGACTACTTTTCCAGCCGGGGCCATCAGTTCATGGTCACGGACGCCGGCAAGGTGAATCCCACGGAACTCGTGGCCGCGCTCATCAACATGGAAGGCGATCTCGTGTCGGGCATCCGGCACGCGCAGGACGTTATTGAAGGCTCCATGACCATTCTGCTGCTCACGGAAGACTCCATCATCACCGCCAGAGACAGAATGGGACGCCTGCCCGTGCACATCGGCAAAAGCGATCTGGGCCACAGCGTGTCGTTTGAATCCTTCGCCTACCACAAGCTCGGCTACGAAGACGCCTACGAACTCGGTCCGAGCGAAATCGTGCGCATCACGGCCGACGGCTACGAAACGCTTTCCCCGGCCGCCAAAACCATGAAGATCTGCGCCTTCCTCTGGACCTACTACGGCTATCCGAACTCCAACTACGAAGGCGTCAACGTGGAGCTCATGCGCTACCGCAACGGCGAAATCATGGCCCGCGACGAAATGGCCCGCGGCACGCTGCCGCTGGTCGATCACGTGGCCGGCGTGCCCGATTCCGGCACGCCCCACGCCATAGGCTACGCCAACCGCTGCAAGCTGCCCTTTGCCCGGCCCTTCGTCAAATACACCCCCACCTGGCCGCGCTCCTTCATGCCCGCCAATCAGGCCGTGCGCAATCAGGTGGCCAAGATGAAGCAGATTCCCGTGCCGGAACTCATTCAGGGCAAGAAGCTCCTCTTTGTGGACGACTCCATCGTGCGCGGCACGCAGCTGCGCGAAACCGTCGACTTTCTTTTTGAATCCGGCGCAGGCGAAGTACACATGCGCTCCGCCTGCCCGCCCATCATGTACAGCTGCAAGTACCTCAACTTCTCCCGCGGCAATTCCGACATGGATCTGCTCGCAAGGCGCATCGTGCAGGAACTCGAAGGCGACGAAGGTCATCGTCATCTCGACGAGTACGCCGACGCCTCCACCGCGAGGGGCAAGAGTCTGCTTGCCGCCATCTGCCGCAAGATGGGCTTCGATTCTCTGGGCTATCAATCGCTGAACGGCCTGCTTGAGGCCATAGGCATCGACAAGGACAAAATCTGCACCTACTGCTGGAACGGCAAAGGATAACCACCATGAACAATTCCCATTCCGCATCCTACGCCGCCGCGGGCGTCAACATTGAGGCCGGCTACGAAGGCGTTCGCCTCATGAAGCGCCATGTCGAGCGCACCCTGATTCCCGGCGTGGTCTCCGACCTCGGAGGCTTCGGCGGCCTGTTTGAACCTGACACCAAAGGCATGTCCCGTCCGGTGCTCGTGTCCGGCACCGACGGCGTGGGCACCAAGCAGCGCATCGCCCAGCTCATGGACAAGCACGACACCGTGGGCATCGACTGCGTGGCCATGTGCGTGAACGACATCGTCTGCTGCGGCGCCAAGCCTCTGTTCTTCCTCGACTACATCGCCATCGGCAAAAACGATCCGGAAAAGGTGGCCACCCTCGTTTCCGGCGTGGCCGAAGGCTGCGTGCAGGCCGGCTGCGCCCTCATCGGCGGCGAAACCGCCGAGCACCCCGGCACCATGGCCCCCAACGACTACGATCTCGCGGGCTTCTCCGTGGGCATGGTGGACAGAGACAAGGTCATCAGTCAGGCTTCCATGCGCGAGGGCGACGTCATTCTCGCGCTGCCTTCCTCCGGCCTGCATTCCAACGGCTATTCTCTCGTGCGCAAGGTGTTCGACGTGGAGCACGCAGACCTCGGCAAGTACTGCGAAGAACTCGGTTCCACGCTCGGCGAAGCCCTGCTCACGCCCACGGTCATCTACGTGAAGCCCGTGCTCGCGGCCATTGCCGCGGCCGAAGTTCACGGCATAAGCCACATCACGGGCGGCGGCTTCTACGAAAACATTCCCCGCTGCGTACCCGACGGCCTCACCGCCCGCGTGGAAAAAGCCGCCGTGAAGACTCCGGCCATTTTCTCCCTGCTGCAGCGCACGGGCAATATTCCCGAACGCGACATGTTCAACACCTACAACATGGGCGTGGGCATGACTATGATCGTGTCCCGCGACACGGCCGACAAGGCCCTCGAAGCCCTCAGGAGCCACGGCTGCAACGCCTACGTTCTCGGCGACGTCGTTTCCGGCGAAGACAAGGTCGCTCTCGCCTGATTCTGCCGCGCCGCCCCGCGCGGCGCACGCTTCATGCACAATGCGGCGGAAATTCCGCTGCAAAGGATATTACGAATGGTAAGACGCATTTATGTAGAGAAAAAGCCCGCCCTCCGACACGAGGCCGGAGCGATTCTCGGAGAACTCCGCACCCTGCTCGGCATCTCTTCCCTGACCGGTCTGCGGCTCGTCAACCGCTACGACGTGGAAGGTCTGGACGAAGACGTGTTTCAGCGCGCGGTGAAAACCGTGTTTTCCGAACCGCAGGTGGACGACGCCGGCGAAACCCTGCCCGAAGGCGACTACACCGCCTTTGCCGTGGAATACCTGCCCGGTCAGTTCGATCAGCGGGCCGATTCCGCGAGTCAGTGCATCCAGCTCATGACCCGGGGCGAACGCCCCGCCGTGCGCACGGCGCGCGTGTTCCTGCTCTCCGGCGATCTCTCCGAAGCCGACGTGGAAAAGATCAAGCGCTACCTCATCAACCCCGTGGAAGCGCGCGAAGCCGGCCTTGATCCCGTGGAAACCCTGCGCGTGGAATACGAAGTGCCCACCAGCGTGAGCACCGTGGAAGGCTTCACCACGCTCGACGAAGCCGGTCTTTCCGCCCTGCTCGATCAGCTCGGCCTCGCCATGGACCTCGATGACCTCAAGTTCCTGCAGGCCCATTTCCGCGACGAGGAAAAGCGCGATCCCACCATCACCGAAGTGCGCGTGGTGGACACCTACTGGTCCGATCACTGCCGCCACACCACCTTCTCCACCCACATCGACGGCGTGGAAATTCTGGACGAAAAAACGCTGGCCGCCTATGAGCGCTACCTTGCCGCCCGCAGGGAAGTGTACGGCGAAGAAAAGGCGGCCCTGCGTCCGCAGACCCTCATGGACATGGCCACCATCGCCGCCAAGACCCTGAAAAAGCGCGGCCTGCTCGGCAACATGGATCAGAGCGAGGAAATCAACGCCTGCTCCATCCACGTGACCGCCACCGTGGACGGCGAAGAGCAGGACTGGCTGCTCATGTTCAAGAACGAAACCCACAACCATCCCACCGAAATCGAACCCTTCGGCGGCGCGGCCACCTGCATAGGCGGCTGCATCCGCGATCCGCTCTCCGGCCGCGCCTACGTCTATCAGGCCATGCGCGTCACCGGCTGCGGCGATCCGCGCACGCCCGTTTCCGAAACCATTCCCGGCAAGCTCCCCCAGCGCAAGCTCGCCCAGACGGCCGCCTCGGGCTATTCCTCCTACGGCAACCAGATAGGTCTTGCCACGGGCATGGTTTCCGAAGTCTACCATCAGGGCTACGTGGCCAAGCATCTGGAAGTGGGCGCCGTGGTGGCCGCGGCTCCGGCCGTCAACGTGGTGCGCAAGCGTCCCGAACCCGGCGACGTGGTCATTCTGCTCGGCGGACGCACCGGCCGCGACGGCATCGGCGGGGCCACCGGCTCCTCCAAGAGCCACAACCGCAAGTCCCTCGTCACCATGGCCTCGGAAGTGCAGAAGGGCAACGCGCCCGAAGAACGCAAAATCCAGCGCCTGTTCAGAAACGGCGACGTCACCCGCCTCGTCAAGCGCTGCAACGACTTCGGCGCGGGCGGCGTTTCCGTGGCCATAGGCGAACTCGCCCCCGGCCTTGAAATCCGTCTCGACGCCGTGCGCAAGAAGTACGAAGGCCTCGACGGCACCGAACTCGCCATTTCCGAATCGCAGGAACGCATGGCCTGCGTGGTGGCCGCCAAGGACGCCCCCGCCTTCATCGAAGCCGCGGAAAAGGAAAATCTCGAAGCCTATCAGGTGGCCGTGGTCACGGAATCTCCGCGCATGGTCATGAACTGGCAGGGCAAAACCATCGTCGATCTTTCCCGCGCCTTCCTCGACACCAACGGCGCATCCAAGCACACCCGCGTGCGCGTGGAATCCAAGGACCGCTCCGCCCTCGACGCCCCCGCAGCCTCCAGCCTGCGGGAAACGGCCTCCAGCCTCAAATGCGCCTCGCGCCGCGGCCTTGCCGAACGCTTCGACTCCACCATCGGCGCAGGTTCCGTGCTCATGCCCTTCGGCGGCGTGCGTCAGCGCACGCCCGCGCAGGTCATGGCCGCGCTGCTGCCCGTGCTGCCCGGACACGAAACCAGAGATTGCTCCGTCATGGCCTGGGGCTTCGACGCCGATCAGATGAGCGTCGATCCCTACGAAGGCGCGTACCGTTCCGTGGTCACGTCCGTCGCCCGCCTCGTCGCCGCAGGCTGCGACTACCGCAAGGCCTATCTCACCCTGCAGGAATACTTTGAAAAGCTCCGCGACGAGCCGGAACGCTGGGGCAAGCCCTTTGCCGCGCTCCTCGGCGCGCTCGACGCGCAGCTCGATCTCAACGTGGCGGCCATAGGCGGCAAGGACTCCATGTCCGGCTCCTTCCTCGACATGGACGTGCCCCCCACCCTCATTTCCTTTGCCGTAGCTCCGGCCAAAACCGACGACGTGCTCTCGCCCGAATTCAAGGAGGCCGGACACCCCGTCTGCCTGCTCGCGCCCGCCTCGGCAGACGCCGAAGGCTTCAAGGCCTGCTGGGACGCCTTTGCCGCCCTGCACGCCGCAGGCAGGGTGAAGGCCGCCTGGGCCGTGGAAAACAGCGTGGCCGAAGCGATCATGAACATGTCGTTCGGCAACGGCATCGGCTTTGAGTCCTGCGCCGACATCGACTGGCATCGTCCCATGCCCGGAGCCATCGTGGCCGAACTGACCGAAGAGAGCGGCCTGCGCCTCGGCGTCACCACGGAAAAGGCCGTGATCAGCCTCGGCTCGGACAGCGCCTCCATCGAGGAACTGCTCGCCCTGAACGAAGGCGTGCTGGAAGACATCTACCCGAACCGCACCGCGAAGGACGAAGCCTCCGTGCCGCTCATCACCTCGGACAGGCAGCCCGCGGCCAGACCCCGCACGGGCTCGGCCAGACCGCGCGTGGTCATTCCCGTGTTCCCCGGCACCAACTGCGAATACGACAGCGCCCGCGCCGTCATGCGCGCCGGTCTCGAACCGGAAATCATCGTGCTGCGCAACCAGTCCGCGGCCGAGGTTTCGGAATCGGCCGCGCGCTTTGCCCGCGCCGTGCGCGAAAGCCAGATCATCTTCGTGCCCGGCGGCTTCTCCGGCGGCGACGAACCCGAAGGTTCCGGCAAGTTCATCACGGCCTTCTTCCGCAATCCCGAAGTGACCGACGCCACCATGGATCTGCTCAAGCAGCGCGACGGCCTCATGCTCGGCATCTGCAACGGCTTCCAGGCGCTCATCAAGCTCGGCCTCGTGCCCTTCGGCGAAATCATCGACACCGACGCTTCCTGCCCCACCCTCACCTTCAACGTCATCGGACGCCATCAGTCGAAAATCGTGCGCACGCGCGTCTCTTCGCGGCTCTCCCCCTGGCTGAAGAACGTGAACACGGGCGACATCGTCTCGGTGCCCGTGTCACACGGCGAAGGCCGCTTCCTGTGCGAACCTGCGCTGCTTGAAAAGCTCAGGGCAAACGGACAGATCGCCACCCAGTACGTGGATCTCGACGGCCATCCCACCATGGACGTGGACTTCAACCCCAACGGCTCCGTCTGGGCCGTGGAAGGCATCACTTCCCCGGACGGACGCGTGCTCGGCAAGATGGGACACTCCGAACGCACGGGCGCTACCCTTTACAAGAACGTGCCCGGCAACTACGATCTCCATCTCTTCGAGTCTGCCAGGGACTACTTCAGCCTCTAGAAACAGCGCCGGGGCGGAAAGGCTTCCGCTCCGGCTCTCCGACCGACCGGCGGCAGGACAGGTGCCGCCCGTTCTCTGATTTTCGGAACCTGTCCGCCGAACGCACGGCGTCTGCCCACTCCGACTGTCCGACACGCCGCCTGCCTCGTCCGCCCGCCCGGCGGCCCCGACAGAACGGCAGCCCCGCCTCCCCCGACGAATTCCACGCCGCAGAGGAAGCGAAGCAGGGCAAAAGCAAGGCGCAAGGGAAACGGCAAAACGATGCGACGAGCGATGATGCGCGACGCTGAACGCTTCCCCTCGCCCCGCAAAAGGACGAGACTGCGCATTACAGGCCGCGAAACACGCGCCGCAAGCCCTCCGGCAGCCGCCGCGCCCGAGCCGCAGCCGTCGGACAAACCGTCATCAGACAAAGAAAAGCCCCGTCATCCAAAGATGCCGGGGCTTTTTCCTGACGTTTTGCAAAGCGCGGTCAATTGCCGAGCATAAACCGCGCACGCCTACTTGCCGAGCAGACTCCGCGCATAGGCGTGAATGCCGTTGGCAAGCCCCTGCGCCAGTCGCTGCCTGTGCTTGCTGCTCTTCAGGCGCGAGGCTTCCTTCGTGTTGGTGGAATATCCCAGTTCCACCAGCACGCTGGGCATGGAGGAACCCACCAGCACGAAAAACGGCGCGCCCTTCACTCCGCCGTCGCGGGTGGAGACTCCGTTTCTTTTCAGGTAGCTCAGCGTGTTTTTCTGTATGCGGTCCGCCAGACGACGCGATTCCGTGGTGCGCGCGCCGGTCAGAATTTCCGTGAGTATCTTGTCCATGTCGCCGAGACGCCCGCTGTCGGCGTTTTCCACCGTGGCCAGACGACTCACCGAACTGCTGCGGGCAAAATCCAGAATGTAGGTCTCAAGGCCGCTGATGCCGGTATTTTCCGACGCGTTCACGTGAATGGAAATGAAAAGATCGCCCTTGTTTCTGCGGCTGAAATCCACGCGTTCCGACAGCGACACCCACTTGTTGCCCGTGCGGGTGAGATGCACCTTGTAGCCGAGCTTCTCCAGAATGGTCTTCAGGCGCCTCGCCACGTCGAGATTGACGTCCTGCTCCACCACGCCGTTGTGCATTGCGCCGGGATCGCGCCCGCCGTGCCCCGGATCAATGATGATGGTGCGCACGGAAAGACCGAGCTGGGCGGCAAGCCTGTGCGCGCCTGCGCCGCTGGGCGGTCGGCTGACCGTGGTCGTTTCCCTGGCGCTTTCCTTTTGACCTGCGGGCGCTCGGGCGTTCTTGCCGCTCTTGTCCATCTCCTCGCGGTACACGGCGGCTATCTTGGCGTGATCGGCGCGAAAATAGCGCCGCGCAATGTGTTCCAGATGCACCCGGGCCTTTTTCTGATCGTTCAAAAGCTCGTTGTACACCACGGCCGCACGAAAAAGCGCGTCGTCGGCGAGCGCGCTTGACGGAAACTTCTTTGCCGACTGCTCGTACACGGAAGCCGCCTTGCGGGCGTCCACCGCGGACTTCGTTACTCTGGCCTTTTCCTCAAGGGCCACGCCGCTGCGAAAAAGCGCGGCAACGCGCAGATTCCATTGAGGATTATTGTCATAGACCTTGCGGAATTCATCGGCGCAGGCCTGCCAGGAATTCGCTCCGGGACTGCCCTTCTGAAGACGGGCAAGCTGAGCCTTGGCCCTTTCATAATCGGGCGGATTGGCGGCCAGAGCCCCGGCGGACAGGCAGAAAAACAGACAGCAGGCCAGGCAGACGAGAAAAAAGAGGCGGCGTTTCTGGGACATGAAGTAAATACCGAAATTTTTTTCCATTGTTCAGCACACCTGTTCCTCTGTCAATGGAAAAACGTCATTTGTAACAAAAAGCCCGGCGCACAGGCGATTTCAGGAATGAAAAGCCGAAAGAGACCGCGACGCGTCAAAGCAAACGCCCTCCGCCTGATGAACAAAACGCCCCCGTTCGAAAGATCAGACCGTCCGACGGGCCTTGTCGTGCCGGCACGCCGACATCCCGAGATCCGCACGACATAACAATGTCCCCCTCGCCTAACGCCCCGCATTCCCCGTCCGACAGCGTTCCACGAAGGCTTTTGCCGTGCTTTGCCCGCGCTCCCTTGTTTCGGGTCTGTCCCGCAGCGGCTGCCACGCCGCTCTCCGCTTGGTCCTCCACGGCGACAGGCAGAGCGCCGAACGCAACGCGCCGCCCGAAGGCCTGTGCCGCAAACGCAGCTCCTTGCCCGGCAGAGCGCGAACGAAGCACACAACATCTTCCCGGAAGGAATCCCTTTACCTCTCACATGAAAATCTTCTGAAAATTTTCCACATGCAGTTTTTTGACTTGACAGAGTCCGGCTTCTTTTATAAAAGACGTCTGTTCGCAACACGCGGGAGTAACTCAGTGGTAGAGTGCAACCTTGCCAAGGTTGAAGTCGCGGGTTCAAATCCCGTCTCCCGCTCCAGCAAGTCATCATGAAGGCCCGTTTTCTACGGGCCTTTTCTTTTTGCATTCCTCTTTTCTATTCTGCTCCGTCTTCACAACAGCCGACGCCTTTCCCTGTTGCAGAACAAGATTCGCCGTTTTTGCGCTTCCGTTGCCCGAATCCGACCCTTCGCACCAGAAAACCTGCTTCGGGCCTGCCGTTTCCGTGACGGCTGCTCTCAGCCCGCCTGTAAATCCTTCACCGCGCCCGTGCGCCCCGCGACGCTGCGTCGATGCCGACGCTCCCGCGCGCCTGAATACGGCTCTTCCGCATCATTTTCCGGGGAGACATGTACACGACGAAGCCTGACTGTCCAAAAGGCGCTCCGCAGCTGCCGTCATCCCAAACGCGACCCAAACCGACAACGCCTCCTCCGCGCCGCCGTTCCCCCGTCCGAAAGCAATAAAAAACGCGGGAAAAGGCTTCAGGACTCCTTTCCCCGCGATTAAAAAACATACGGCGGATGCAGGATCCGCCGTATGGAAGTTTCAGCCTGTGTCAGGCGATTATTTGTTGTCCAGCGACACGGTGATGAAGAAAGTATCGCCGCGACGGTTGATCTGGAGCATGACGGCGCCGCGTTCCTTGCCTTCCTTGCGCACGATGGACACCAGTTCCTTGGCGCTGGTCACGGGCTGGAGGTTGGCGGAAAGGATGACGTCGCCGGTGCGCACGCCGGCTTCAGCCGCGGGGCCGTCGCCCTTCACGCCCACCACGAGCAGGCCCTTCACGTCGCCGGAGAGCTGGAGCGCCCGGGCGTCTTCAGGGGTAAGCGGCTTGATGCTCACGCCGAGATCGCCGCCCTCGCTCTGCTGACCGGAGCTCTGCGTGGTCGTGCTGTGAGACGAACGTTCGCCGAGCTTCACGGTGGTCTTCACTTCCTTGCCGTTGCGCATCACCACGATGTCCACCTTGGTGTCGGGCTTGAGTCCGGCCACGCTGCGGGTCAGGGCGGAGGCGCTGTCGATGCTGGTGTCGCCCACCTTGACGATCACGTCGCCCGCACGCAGACCGGCCTTGTCGGCGGGTTCGTTGTCGAGCACGGAGCCGATGAGCGCGCCGCCCGCGCTCTTGAGGCCAAGAGCCTTGGCGGTGTTTTCATCCACGTCCTGAATGGTCACGCCGAGCCAGCCGCGGCTCACCTTCTTGCCTTCGCGCAGATCGTTGATGACCTTGGAGGCCAGACTGCTGGGAATGGCGAAGCCTATGCCCTGACCGTTGGCGGAAATGGCGGTGTTGATGCCGATGACTTCACCGGCCATGTTGATGAGCGGGCCGCCGCTGTTGCCGGGGTTGATGGAGGCGTCGGTCTGGAGGAAGTTGTCGAAGGGACCGGCGTGGATGTCGCGGCCCTTGGCGCTCAGAATGCCGGCCGTCACGGTGTTGCTCAGGCCGAAGGGGTTGCCGATGGCCACCACCCAGTCGCCCACTTCCATGGCGTCGGAATCGCCGAAGCGGAGCACGGGCAGGGGCGTCTTGCTTTCCACCTTGAGCAGGGCAAGGTCGGTTTCGGAGTCGGTGCCCACGATCTTCGCGGGCAGGCCGTCGGACTTGTCGCCGTTGAGCTTGACGGTAATCTTGTCGGCGTCTTCCACCACATGGTTGTTGGTGACGATGTAGCCGTCGGCGGAAATGATGAAGCCGGAGCCGAGCGCGGAGCTCTTCTGCTTGGGCGCGGGCTGGCCGGGACGCATGCCGAAGGGGCCGCCGAACTGTTCAAAGAACTGATCCATGCCGGGGAAATTGAACATGCCCATGACGGGGCTTTCCACTTCCCTCTCGGTGCTGATGTTCACCACTGCCGGACCGGCGTTTTTCGCCAGCGGCACGAAATTGGGCAGCATGGGAGCCGCCGTGGCCGAAGAGGCCAGAAACATGAAACCCGTTACGGCGAGAGCCGTTTTTTTAAGGATGCCGTTCATGGGAACTCCTTGTAAATTCTTCGTTCAGGCGAAAGAAGGACTCTTGAATTCCTTGTATCCCGCAAGAGCCGTTCATGCCATTGTAATTACGGGAGCAAAGGCTTACTGCGCGCCCCCCGTTCCGCCCGCTCCTCCGCCGCACGAGGAACAGTTGCCGTGGCAGGGGCTGTTGCGATTGAGTCTTTTGTCGTTCATCCAGGCCGGTCTCGGCCCTATCTTGAAGGGGAAGGCTCCCGTTTTCAGAGGGCTGGGGGCCGAAACAAGACGGGCCGTGTTCTGCGACCCGCACTTCGGGCAGCTGATGACGTCATCGTCGTCAAAAGCCAGCTCTTCAAACGTGTGCCGGCAATCTTTGCATTCAAAATCATACAGCGGCATGGCAATACTCCTCGCGAGAAAAAATGGAAGGCTTATCCTTCTCTCTGCTGCTAAATAAGCACCCTACACCAGCTGGCAAGGGTAAGGCAAAAGGTCAAAAGCGCGTCTCAGCGGGGGTCGGAAACATTCAGTAAGAAATTTCCATGAATAAAAACAGCGTATTGCGCGGTTTCTTATCAGTTTTTCCGCGCTCTCGACGTGGTTTTGTTCAATTCTTGCATAGTGTTACAGCAAAAGAACAAACGACGTATCCGCGCCCTCAACGACCCGGAGCGAGATGAAACCAGACGCCCGAGCCGGAAAGTTCCGCCTTCACGCCGCCGCCGAAGGAAAATCGACGCGGAAAATGTCTCCGCTCCCACGCAGCTTCCAGCGATTCCAGCGTGTCGGCCCGCGCTTCTCCCCCAAGTTTGCGCAGGGCCTCGGCCATGGCGCGCAGTCTGCCCGATTCGCCGAGCGCGGCAAGCGAAGCGTCGGAGAGAAACAGGCCGTCGTCCCGCTCTTCCAGCGCCAGAGCCCCGGTGACCGCCCAGTCGCGCTCGTCCCGGCGGGCGGCTCTCCAGAGGCGACGCACGCTTTCGTAAAACGAAGGATTCTCCGACAGCAGCAGCGGAACCACGTCATGACGCATGCGGTTGCGCTTCCATGCGCGGCTTCGATTGGAGACGTCTTCCTGCCACGTCAGTCCGACCCGCCGCAGCAGTCCTTCAAGCTGCGCCTTCTCCAGCATGAGCAGCGGGCGCAGCACATGCCGCCCCGGCTCGTCCACAAGGCCCTTCATGCCCCCCAGCCCGGGCCACAGCGCCCCGCGGGACAAACGCATGAGCACGTCTTCCGCCAGATCTCCCACATGATGCGCCGTGAGCACCCAGCGAGAGCCCGTCGCCGCGCGGCAGGCTTCCAGAAATTCGTAGCGGGCCCGGCGTCCGGCCTCCTCCACGCCGCAGTGCTGCGCCAGAGCCAGAGCGCCCACATTCTCGCGCTTCACAAAAAACGGCACGCCGAACCGACGGCAAAGCTCCCCCGCCGCCTGCGCCTCCGCCGCGCTCTCCGCCCGGAGACCGTGATCAAGATGCGCCGCAAACAGCGATACGCCGAGCATGCCGCGCAGCGCGCAGAACACCGTGAGCAGCGCCGTGGAGTCCGCCCCGCCGGACAGCGCCACCACCAGCCTCCTGCCCCGGATGTCCGCGCCGAGTTCCTTCTCCACAAAACGCGCCGCCCCGAGCGCCAGACGCGCATCGCACGCCTCCAGATCCTTCAGAGAAAACAATGCACGCGCCGTCATGAAAGAACTCCTTGGGAGATAAAAGAGGCGGGGGAAAACCTTTTGAGAAAGGGCCCTTCCCCCGAGCCTCGTCCTCCTTCCTAAAACTTTTAATGGAGGGGGTAAATTCTTTAAATGGGGAGGGAACGGTTGGGGAAACCCGGTTTCGCCGCAGGCTCGTTTCGTCGGCAGGAAGAACGACAGGAGGAAAACCCCGTGCGCAAAACGCGGAGAACGGCGGTTCAGGCTCCAGTCGGCCGGCTGAAAAACGCCGCGCGCAAAACTTGGATAACAGGGTTCCCGAATCCAGCCTGCGGGCTTGCTCCCCCCCGTGCGCGAAACGCCGGACAGCAGCGTTCAGCGCAAACGCGTCAGGCGTCCGACCCGAGGCTCCGGCAGCGGGTTGTGCGTCTTGAGATAGTTCTCCACCACGTCCGCCACCAGCGGATCGGGCGCGGAAACCGCTCTGCCCTGCTTCAGCATGGCGTAGCCGTCGCCGCCGTCCGCAAGAAAATCAGCAAGCGCCGTCACGTAGCGGCCTTCGGGTTCAAGAGGCGTTGCGCGGCCCTGAGCATCCAGCACTTCCGCCTTCCGCACGCGCCGCCCCGCAGGAAGACTGCCGTCCACTTCATAACGCAGTCCGGCCGTCTGCAGAAGCTGCGGCCCCCGCGCGTTCTCGCCGGACACCCCGTGCTCCAGCGCCGCCAGAAGCTGCGCGCCCGAATATTCGCGCAGCAGCACCGCATTGCCGAACGGATGCACCGAAAGCACGTCGCCCCGCGTAATCATTCCCGCAGGAAGCGCCGCCCGCAGCGCTCCGCCGTTGCACAGCGCCGCCACCGCCCCGTGCGGACGCCCGTATTCCAGCATGGCGTCCGCCGTGACCATGCCGCTGAGGCAGTCTCCTTCTCGGCAGAGATCCATGCCGTCGGGCAGAGACAGGCGCTGACTGCCCACGACCTCGGAACGCAGCGCGGTCAGCGTGGCGGAGTAGCGGTCAATGAGCCGTTGCACCGCCGGATCCACCGGCATGTCGGAAGAAAGCTCCACGGCGGAACCGCTCCAGGAGCAGGGAACGCCGCTCCTGTCGAAGCGCACGGTCAGCTCGCCGAGATACTTCGCGCCGCGTCCGGCCGTCACCACCAGCACGGGCGCGCCGTTCGGCGCGCGCTCCACCACGGGATACGGCCCGTCGGACGGCGACGGACCGAGATAGCTGTGCGTGTGCCCGCCCACGATCACGTCCACGCCGTTCACCGAACGGGCGAGTCGCCGGTCTTCGGGCAGGCCGAGATGCGTGATGGCCACAATGTGCTTCACGCCCTGCGCCTCCAGCGCCTTCACTTCGCGCTCCAGCGTGTCCCGGGCCTGCGAAAACGCGGTGTGCCCGCAGGCCGCGGACAACGTTTTCACCTCGTCGTTGGCAAGCCCAACAATGCCCACCTTCTCGCCGCGCACCATTTTCACCAGATGCGCCAAGGTTCCGCTTCCCTGAAGAGGACACCCCTTCTCCGGCGTCAGATTGGCGGCCAGCACCGGCACGGGCGTCTGCTTCAGGAAGCGGGAAAGTTCTGCACAGCCCTCGTCGAACTCATGATTGCCAAGCGTCATGGCGTCCCACGGCACGACGCAGTCCATCTCCGCAATCATGGGCCACTTGTTCACGCTGTAAAAAAGCGTGCCCTGAAACTGATCGCCGGCGTCGAGCGCAATCACGTTGTCCCGGTTCCGGCGCGCCGCCTTCATGGCCGCAGCCGCGCGCCCGAGTCCGCCCGTGCTGTTCCGGCCGTCCAGACTGGCGTTGCCGCGGCTGTCCATGCCAGCAAGAAACGAATGCGTGTCGTTGGTATGCAGAACAACAAGCTCCAGTCCGTCACCTTGCCCATCCGGCGTTTCGCCCCGCGGCGCGCACGCCGTGAACAACCATGCCGCAAACAGCGCAGCCGCCACCGACAGCGTTCTTTTCTCCATCATGATTCTCACTAATTATTTCTTCTGAAACCGTGTTGCCGCCCTGCGGAACGCTTCTTCCTGCAACCGGCGCGCAACCGCGTGTCCGCGGCCGGAAATATCCCTTGTCCGGGACACGGCAGCCGCGCACGGCACAGCCGTCAAGCAAAGCCCTGACGCCCAAAAACGCGCCGGAACAGCGTTCCGACGCGTTTTTTTCATGTCTCGAAGTCCGAGCGGGTCAGGCGTCGACTATTTGGCGCGCGCCTTGCGCACGGGCGTGCCGTCGAGCCTCCAGATGCCGAAGCCCGTGAGGGCGCACAGCAGGGAGAAGATGGGCACAAACCAGTTGAGGAAGGCGTAGGGCACGAAGTCGTAGGCGCTCACGCCGAGCACGCCGGCGATGTAGAAGGCGTGGACGCTCCACGGAACCAGCGGGCAACCGATGGTGCCGGCGTCTTCGCAGGTGCGGGAGAGCACGAGCGGACTGATGTCGGCCTTTTTGAAGGAATCGAGGAACGCACGGCCGGGCACGATGACGGCCAGCATCTGGCTGCCGGTGCCGAAGTTGATGAGGTAGGCCGCCGCGAGAGCGGAAGCCACGAGACGCACGGCGGACTTGGCGCCCTTGAGAATGGCTTCGAGCAGCACTTCGAGCACGCGGGAGCGCTCCAGAACGCCGCCGAAGGCCATGCCGGAGCAGAGCAGCAGCACCGTGGGCATGATGCTCATGAGGCCGCCGCGGGAGAGCAGCGGATCGAGCTGTGTGATGCCGGTCTTGGACACGTAGCCGGACGTGAGCATGGTGGCGAGCTTGTTGAAGGGCACGCCCTCAAACACGGCAATGACCATGGCGACAAGCAGGCAGATCAGCATGACCGGCAGCACCGGATAGCGGCGATAGGCCAGCACGATCATGAGCACGGGAGGCAGGAAGGCCACGGGGCCGAGGCTGAAGTTGGCCTCAAGGCCGGTAAGGATGGCGTTCAGACTCTCCAGGGACGCGCCCTGCTGTGCGGCCACGGAACTGCCCAGAAAGGTATAGGCGACGCCCGCCACGATGAAGGCGGGAACGGTGGTCCAGAGCATGGACATGACGTGCGAGAACAGCGGCACTTCACACACCGACGCCGTGATGTTAGTGGAGTCGGACACGGGAGACATCTTGTCGCCGAGGTACGCGCCGGAAACGATGGCGCCCACGGTCATGTAGGCGGGATAGCCGAGAGCCTGTCCCACGCCGAGCAGCGCGACGCCGATGGTGCCCATGGTGCCGAAGGACGTGCCCGTGGCCACGGACGCCACGGAGCACAGCACCATGGCGGAAAGCAGGAAGTGCTCGGGAGCGATGAGTTTAAGACCCCAGTAAATGATGGCGGGAATGGTGCCCGAAGCCAGCCACGCGGCGATGATCATGCCCACCATGGCCAGAATGGCGATGGCGATCTGAATGCGGCCGAGAGCCTCGAACATGCCGTCCTGAAGATCCTCCCAGGTGTAGCCCGTTTTCAGAGCCATGACCGCGGCAAGGGCCACCGCGCCGAGCAGCGGCAGCACGGGAGGTCTCACGCCGACCACCAGCGTGCCGTACAGAATCATGGCCACGGGCAGCACGAGCGAAAGCGTGGCCCACAAAATCGACGGTTTCTTTCCTTGCGTCTCCATAGAGACTCCTTGTTGAGGATAAACGTTCCAACCCGCCCCGGGCGGGCTTATTCCGCAACCGCCCGAACGTCCGCTCCAAAAGCATGCGGCCGTCGCGCGGCATTTTGCCGCTACAGTTCCAGTCTGGTCTGTCTGCCTTCCTTCATGTCCAGCAGCGTCTGTATGCCGCAGTCCACCATGCTCGTGATGGACTCCTCGGTATAGAAGGCCATGTGCTGAGTCAGCACCACGTTGGGGAACTGACGCAGATACACCATGTCCTTGTTCTTCAAGATGTCGGTCTTGCGGTCGGCATGATAGATGCCCTGCTCGTGCTCGAACACGTCCATGGCCAGCGAGCCGATTTTTTCCGTTTCAATGCCCTCGGTGATGGCGTCGATGTCCATGAGTTCGCCGCGCGCCGTGTTGATGAGCACAACGCCGTCCTTCATGCGGGAGAGGCTCTCCCGGTTCACCATGTGACGGGTCGCGGGCGTGAAGGGAACGTGAAACGTGATGATGTCGCTTTCCCGATAGAGCGTGTCCAGATCGACGAATTCGGCCAGGGACTTCAAATCCTCGCACGGCGTGAGATTGTAGGCCAGAATGCGGCATCCGAACCCGGCAAGATCGCGTATCACGGCGGCTCCGATGTGGCCCGTGCCCACCACGCCCACGGTCTGCCTGCGCATGCTGCGTCCCATGAGACCGAACAAGGAATAGTCGTTCACGTTCTGCCGCCACATGGCGGGCTTGTAGCAGCGCAGCACGAGAAGCATGAGCATGATGGTGAAATCCGCCACGGCGTCGGGCGGATACGAGGCGTGCGCCACCCGTATGCCGAGCTCGCGGGCAGCGTCCAGATCAATGTGATCCACGCCGATGGTGCGGGTGGACACATACCGCACGCCCCTATTCTTCAGCGCTTCCAGCAGGGGGCGGTCCAGACGGCTGCGCCCGAGCACGGACACGCCTTCGGCTCCTTCAGCCTCGGCGACGGTCGCCAGGGACAGATTGGCCTCCACAAGACGCAGGGAAACAGGCAGCGTGCGGGAAAGAAGTTCCAGTTCCTGTCTTTCGTCATGACTGACTTCAAAGACAACAATGTTCATGAGCAGATCTCCAAAGAGAAACGTGTACGGAAAAACGGCCTACAGGAAGGCGGCCGCCAGACCATAGAGAATAACGCTGACAAACAGCGAAGGCAGCATGTTCAGAGTTTTGCAGTCCTTGATGCGGAGCATGGACACGCCGGACACAAGAATAAGTATGCCGCCCACCACCGAGACTTCCGTGAGAAGATCGCGGGGCACGAAGGAGCCGAGCCAGAGTCCGAGCAGATAGAGCCCGCCCTGCCAGCAGAAGAGCACGGGCGCGGCAAAGGCTATGCCGAGTCCGTAGGTGGACGCCAGCACCATGGACGTGACGAAGTCCAGCGTGGCGTTGGTGAAGAGGAAGGTGTGATTGCCGTGAACGGCGCTTTCGATGGGGCCGAGTATGGAAAGCGTGCCGATGCAGAAAAGCAGAATGGCGGTGGCCAGCCCGCGTCCGAGATCGGAACTGCCCATGCGGCGGGCCAGATTCTGGAACTTGCCGTCCCAGTCCCACACGGCGCCGAGAAAACTGCCGAGCGCCATGCTCAGAATGAACAGCACCGGATACCGGCTGTTGGGCATGTTGGACACCACGGCGTTGATCCCTATGGCCACGGCGGAAAAGCCCATGGCGTCGAAGAGGGCCTGCTGATATTTTTCCTTGATCCCCTTGCGCAGCACGCTGCCTATCACGCTGCCGCAAAGGATGGCCGCAGTATTGACTATGGTGCCTAACATATTACCTCCATCAACATGTCAGTCATCCATACCATAAATCACGCCGTCAGGTAAGCCCTTTTCAGCCCCCTCCCCTGCCCGGTCCGACGTTGCCAAGATCCGCCACTTCCTATACAAGAACAGTCGACGCATACTTCCAATGCATCATGGAGAAACAACATGCGCAAACTTCTATTGTCCTGCCTGCTGATCGCCGCTGCGCTCGTGCTCGGCCCCGTCTGCCAGGCTCAAGCCGGAGGAAAAAACATGGTCACCCTCAAGACCAACAAAGGCGACATCGTCCTTGAACTCGACGCCGAAAAGGCCCCCAACACCACCAAGAACTTTCTTGAATATGTGAAGTCCGGCTTCTATGACGGCACCATCTTCCACCGCGTCATTCCCGGATTCATGATCCAGGGCGGCGGCTTCGACAAGAACATGGTTCAGAAGCCCACCCGCGAACCCATTGAAAACGAAGCCAACAACGGCCTGAAGAACGACACCTACACCATCGCCATGGCCCGCACGCAGGCTCCCCATTCCGCCACGGCCCAGTTCTTCATCAACGTGGCCGACAACAAGTTCCTCAACTTCACCGCTCCCACCATGCAGGGCTGGGGCTACGCCGTGTTCGGCAAGGTGGTGAAGGGGCAGGACGTGGTCGACGCCATCGCCAAGGTTCCCACCACCTCGCACTATCCCCATCAGGACGTGCCGGTGGAACCCGTGATCATTGAAAAGGCCGTCATCGACTAAGATCTTTTCCTGCTCATCTTCCGGGCAGACATAAAAAACGCCTCTTCCGAACGCATCGGAGGAGGCGTTTTTGCGCTCCGCGCCTGCCCGAACACGCCGAGCCCCGGCGAGGACTCAACGTCGAACACTGCTTCCGGAAGGCCCTCCCGGAAGTCACGCAGACGAAAAACAGGCAACGAACATCCCCGCGGAAACGAGGCGGGAAAGAGCCCTTCCCGCGCAGAAGCGAAACCGGCGGAAGTCGCTCCGGCGCAGCCCCAGCCCAAACACGTTCCGCACAGTCCTGACGCAGGAAACTCGCAGTCCCGCCCAAAGCCGCAGGCCCGTCCCAAACAAGCCCGCCGCCCCCAAACGGCAGACGCCGACCTTCTCCGGGCTCCGCCGCAAAAAAACGCCCGCGCAGACCTGGGGAAAGGGTTGTTGCCGATTCACCCCGTCCCTCTTCCCTTCGTCCGGCCGAAAAAAAGGAGCCGAAGCCTCGCTCCGACTCCCGACGCGCGTCCTGCACGCCTGTTCAATGTTGATCAGCGTCGCTGCTGCGAGTCCCGGCACGCTCGTCGACGTCAGGCGACGTTTCCAGCCCGGCCGAGCGCAGCAGCGAACGGAAGAACACTCCCGCCGCTTCGCCGCCCCGTTCGGCATACCACGCGGGCGGATGCGGCAGAAGCAGCATGGCCGCCATCAGCGCCAGGGCCAGCACCGCAAGCGCCTGCACGAGCACGGCAAGCGCCATGAACAGGATGCCCAGCGCCAGAGCTCCGCACCATGCGGCGGCAAGCATCCGCCCCACCCGACGCACACCTTCGCGCCACATCACGGCCGCTGCCACAGCGCCCTGCGATGCGCGGCCAGATGCTGAAGACTCGCCGCGGCAAATATCGTTCCGGCCACGCGGTGCATGCCGCCCATGCCCGCAACCGCGCCCACGAGCGAAGCCAGAAGCGAGACGAAAAGCACCTTGTCCACCATGCGCGTGGCCCGGCGACTCAGCAGCCTGTCCACGCAGCGGGCCGACGATGCGCTCTTCTCCTCCGCATCCGGCAGCAGGGCCGCCGCCTGTTCGGCCAGCTCCATCAGCTTGTCCCGGGACAGCGTCTCCGGGTCGTAGAAAATCAGCAGCGATCCGGTCACCGGATTCACGCTTGCCTTCGTCACGCCTTCCACACCCGCCACGACGGCGGCCGCCATGTCGGCCGTGGCGGCATGCTTCAGCGCAGGATGACGCAGACGCACGCGCCCTTCAACGGCGCTCACAACGCAATCGGAAACGGAAATCATGTCATTCCCCCTTGGGCAGCGCCGGACGCATGGCGTTCAGCGACACGCCCAGCGTGGTCAGATTATGAAGCACCGCCGACGCTCCCGGCTGAAGCAGTCCGGACAGTCCTCCGAACAGAAACGCGGTATTCAGCACCATGGTGGTCAGGAAGTTGAAGTGAATGCGTTTCATCGCGCCCCGGCCGAGCTCAAGCGCCGTGACGAGTTCTCTGAGCGATCCGCCCATGAGCACCACGTCGGCCACCTCGCGGGCCAGATCCGAGCCGTCGCGCAAAGTCACGCCCACGTCGGCCGAAGACAGCGCCGGAGAATCGTTGATGCCGTCGCCGATCATGAGCACCACGCGTCCCCCGCTTCTGAGCTCCTGCACGACGCGGGCCTTGTCTTCCGGCAGCACCTGCGCTCGAAATTCCGTGATGCCGAGCCTGCCGGCCACGGCGGAAGCCGTGCGGACGTCGTCGCCCGTGAGCATGAGCACGTGCTTCACGCCCATGCAGCGAAGCTTTTCCACCAGCGCCGCGCTCTCCGGACGGAGCGGATCCTCCATGGCGATGAGTCCCGCAAGACGCCCGTCCAGGGCAAGGTAGAGCAGCGAATATCCCTCGCGGGAAAGTTCCTCCACCACGGCGTCCATGGAAGAGACGTCCACGCCTTCGTCCTGCGAAAGGTAGTGACGGCTGCCGAGCAGCACGCGCTTGCCCCGCCACTGCGAAGCAATGCCGTGCGCCACCACGTATTCCACCTCGGTGTGCTCCTCCTCGTGGCGCAGATTCCTCCGCTCGGCGCCGTGCACCACCGCTCGCGCCACCGGATGCGGAAAATGTTCCTCAAGACAGGCCGAAAGCCGGAGCACGAAGTCCTCGTCATAGCCTTCCGCCGGAATGACCCGGGCCACCTCCGGCCGCGACTGCGTGAGCGTGCCCGTCTTGTCGAACACCACGGTGTCCACAGAAGAGAGCGCTTCAAGAAAACGTCCGCCCTTGACCATGACCCTGTGCTTCACGCCTTCGTCCATGGCCGCCAGAATGGCGAGCGGCGTAGCCAGACGCAGCGCGCAGGAATAATCCACGAGCAGCACGGACGAGGCGCGCGTGAGGCTTCGCGTACACAGCCACACCAGCGCGGCCAGACCGAACGTGAAGGGCACGGCCTTGTCCGCCAGCTTCTCAAAGCGCCCCTGAATGCCCGCCTTCATCTGCTCGGACTGCTCGATGAAACGCACGATCTGCTGCATGCGGGTGTCCTTGCCCAGGCTCGTGGGCCGGACGTGAATTTCGCCCGCCTCCACCACGGTTCCCGCATAGACCGACGCTCCGCGGGACCGCAGAACGCCCATCGGCTCGCCCGTCATGGAGGACTCGTTCACCGACGCACTTCCGCCTTCCACCACGCCGTCCACAGGCACGGCAGAACCCGCGCGCACCACCACAAGATCGCTTTCCCGAAGCTCCCCGAAGGGAATGAGCTCTTCCGCGCCGTTTCTCTTCACCCATACCCTGTCCGCCTGAAGCGCCAGGTGCGAGGCCAGATTTTCCAGCGACTTCTTCTGCGTGTAGCGCTCCAGAGCGTCGCCGAAGCCGAGCAGCAGCGTGAGAAGCCCCACGGTGCTGAAGTCGCGGCGAAGCAGGGAAACGGCTATGGCCGCGCCGTCGAGGGCGTCCACGTCGAGCCTTCCGTGCGCCAGCGAGGACAGGCAGCGGCGAAGAAACGGCAGCGCCCGGGAAAAGGCCGAAACCATGTTCACGGCCACGGGCAGCAGCGGCCGCAGGCAAAGATAATGGAAAAAAGGAAACAGACTGGGCTTCTCTCCGCGCGCAGGCGCAGGCGCGGGGACGCGCCTCTCCTGCTCTCTGCCCGCGCCGAAGAGCAGTGCGGAAGCCCGGTCGAACACGCTTTCATCGCTGTAGAGCAGAAGCACGCTTCCGGTGCGCGGATTGACGCGCACGCCCTCCACGCCTTCAAGAGCATCCAGCCTGTCGGCCAGCGTCTCGGCCGTGCGCATGCCGAACGGCGCGTCGCTGCGAAGACGCGCCCTCCCCGGAATGCGATGGATCAGCATAAAATTCATGGCATCTCCCGAATACGCCGGCAAGGCGCATGCCGCCGGTCAAAAAAGAACCCGGCCCGCAAAAGAGCGTCCGGGTCGAAAAGCCGCCAGCGCGGCCCGCCGAAACTATGCTTCTTCGCTGCGGGCCTTGCGCTGCTCGGAAACCGCCTGCGCTTCGGCCACCACGTCCTCCACGTTTTCGCGCACGGTCTCGGCGCGGGCCATCACGGCGTCGCGCAGATCAAGTCCGCGACTCACAAGCTCGGCGGCAAAGGGCTTGAGATCCAGCTTGCCGCGGCTCACCGCCACCGCGCCGATGGCTCCAAGAGCCGCGCCGCCCAGAAAGAACAGACCATACTTGAGATTCTCGTTCATACCGAATCCTCCTCGAATGCAGGACAACCCTGCGCTTTTTCCTGAATGCGCCCCGACGCCGTCGGCCATCCCTCGCAACCGTTCCACCGGCAAAGGGCGATGACGGAACTATATTGAAATGGATTTTCACTGTCAATATTATAGAAAAAGAATTTCATTATCATTCACAGAAAAACTTCCTTCGAGAGCAGGAAAAAAGAACCTTTCTGCGCAGTTCCCTGCCCGAAACCTCCTTCTCTGCGCGCCGCAGAACGACGCTGCCGAGCCTCTGCGCCCACAACAGCGCCCCCTGAAAAGCTGCCCGCACTGCAGCCGGAGCGCCGCAAAAAATCAGACGACGCATGTCCGGACGAACCGCTCCGCAAAGCTGCACAGGCTTCTACATCCCTCCCGCGCTTGCGGAGCGCAACCTGCCGTTGTCCAGAACAAGCGTGGAATCTCCGTGCCCTCCCGCGCTTGCGGAGCGCAACCTGCCGGTCGTGCCTTGCCGCCCCATCCCTTCGCCTGCCTACGGCTTCGCTGACGCAAAACGCCCTCGTCCGGCTTCATCTATCCGGCCAGCTCAAGCAGCTGTGTCTGCCCCGCCGTCCGCAACGATTCGCCCGCGCCTGCCGCCGGACGTTGCTCATGCTCCCGTCCGCCGCTCCACACGCGCCGCGCCGCCAGTGCTCGACGGACGCGCCTCGCTTTAGTAGTCCCCCTGAGCTCTCTCCCCGACTTTTCCCGCGCTGCGCTTCCACGGCCGGCTTCTGCCCGCCGCCCCACCTGAACGCCGCCCCTCATCGCCAGCTCCGCCGCTTTTTTCCATGCGCCTTTCGACACACATCGATTGCCCAAGTCCTCTTTGCCAGGCGACACACGTACCTGCACGGCTCCTTCGCCCGATTGCTTCCCTTCACCTGCCCGTCCAGCACGATCTTTCCCTCTTCTCACGAGAGCTTTTCGGACGGTTCCGCCGCTCGCCTCCGGCGAAAAATTTTTCCGCATCCCCCTCGCTCCGCTCTCCTGCGCCCCAGGGCTTTTCGCACCCTTTGCGGCACGGCAGGCATGTGCAACGCCATCAAACATTCCGAAAACGCTTTCGACTTTACAGCACAGCGTTTTCATGCGATGGATAATAGAAAAACCTTTTTCTGGAGAACATATGACGAGAAAATATCCGCATCTGAGTTCCCCCATCACCCTCGGCAGAGTCACCTTCCGCAACCGCATGTTTGCCGCGCCCACCGGCGCCACCGACATCACCTGGGACTGCTGCGCCGGACCGGGGAGCCGCGCCTTCTACGAAAACAGGGCAAAAGGCGGCAGCGCCAACGTCACCGTGAGCGAGCTTGTCGTACATCCGGCTACGGACGCCTCCCACATGCTGCATCTTGAACTGCAGACTCCGGGCTCTCTGGCGAGCTTCACCATGATGGCCGACGCCATACGTCGTCACGGCGCGATTCCCAGCGTGGAACTCTCCCATTCCGGCCAGTACGCGGGCACCTATCTCGTGGACAAGGAAAAAAAGGCGTCGCTCTCTCAGTACGGTCCCTGCGACGGCGTGCGCCCCGACGGCCGCCCGGTCAAGGCCCTCGCCAAAGAACAGATTGCCGACATCGTGGCCTCCTACGGAGAAAAAGCCGCCCTTGCCAAGCGCGCCGGCTTTGAAATGGTCATGATCCACGCCGGGCACGGATGGCTCATCAATCAGTTTCTCTCCCCCTATTTCAACAAGCGCGACGACGAATACGGCGGCAGTCTGGAAGGTCGCGCCCGCCTTCTGCTCGAAGTGGTGGCCAGCGTGCGCGCCGCCGTCGGTCCCGGCTTCCCCATTGAAGTGCGCATGAGCGGCTCCGAACTCTTCGAGGGCGGCTACACGCTGGAAGACGGCGTGGAAATCGCCAAACTGCTCGACGGCAAGGTCGATCTCATTCACGTGTCGGCGGGCTCCTATCAGTTCGGCTTCTTCGACACGCATCCGCCCATGTTCTCCGAACACGGCTGCAACGTGTATCTCGCCGCCGAAATCAAGAAACACGTGTCCACGCCCGTGGCCACCATCGGCGCGCTGAACGATCCCGCCCAGATGGAGGACATCATTGCCTCCGGCAAGGCCGACGTGGTGGAAATGGCCCGCGCCCTCATCGCCGACCCCGAACTGCCTTCCAAGGTCATGGAAGGCCGCGACGACGAAATAGTACGCTGCCTGCGCTGTTTCGTGTGCATGGCCGAACGTCCCACCACGGGCACGCGCCGCTGCACGGTGAATCCGCAGATAGGCCGCGAGCAGGATCCGCCCGCGCTGCCCGCCCGCCGCGCGAAGAAGGTGCTGGTGGCCGGCGGCGGCTGCGGCGGCATGAAGGCCGCCATTGCCGCGGCTCAGCGCGGCCATCACGTCATTCTGTGTGAAAAGGAAGCCGAGCTCGGCGGCATTCTCAAGAGCGAACAGGCCATTCCCTTCAAGCACGAAATGTATCAGCTCGGCCTCACGCTCGCCCGTCAGATGGAAATCGAAGGCGTGGAAGTGCGCCTGAACACCACGGTCACGGCCGACTACGTGGAAAAGGAAGGCGCGGACGCGCTCATCATCGCCATCGGCTCCGAACCCATCATTCCTCCGCTGCCCGGCATGGACGGCAAGAACGTCATCGTGGTGAACGACTACTACCTGCGCAAACATGAATGCGCAAACTCCGTGGTCGTGCTCGGCGGCGGTCTTGCGGGCTGCGAATGCGCCATTCATCTGGCGCAGGAAGGCAAGAAGGTCACGCTGGTGGAAATGCGGCCCGAAGTGGCGCCCGACGCCAACATCCGGCATCGCCCCATCCTGCTGCGCAAACTGAAGGAACTTGTGGACGTGCGCACCGGATGCACCGGCCTTGCCGTGAAGGAAAACGGCCTGCTCGTGCGCGACGCCGAAGGCAGGGAAACGCTGCTTCCCGCCGAAACGGTCATCTGCGCCGTGGGTCAGCGCTCCCGCAAGTACGCCGATCTCGTTGACGCCGCGCCCGTCGTGCGCGTCATCGGCGACGCCGTGCGCCCCTCCACCATCACCACCGCCGTGTATCAGGGCTATCACGCCGGACTTGACGTATAAGAAACGCCGCCGGACTCCGGCGCGCGTCCCGGCCGGGCCGGAAAAATTCTCACCCGGCCTTGGCATGCCGGGCGCACGTGAACACGCCAAAGACCAAAGGCCGTCGGATGAACTCCGACGGCCTTTTTTGGCGCGCTTTGCCCGCAGTCAGAGCCGCGCTCCGGGCGCGCTCCCCGCTGCGGTCGATGAAAGGGCAGGCTTCGCTCGCCCCGAGTCTTTCGGCGGCTACGAAATCTGCATGCTCCCCGCCGAAGCGCTCGGAGCCGTACGCACAAAACGCCCGAGCAGCATGGCCGCCACGGCAAGCGCCATGCCCGCGTAGCCGAACATTTCCTGTCCGCTCACGGCGCAGGCCAGACCGCCCGCTCCGCCCATCATCATGGACGCCAGCGCCGCCCGCGGATGCACGGCTCCCCGCTTCATGAGCATGGCCGCAAACACGGGAACCGCCACGCCGCACACATACATGTCGTTGGCCATGAGCAGAAGATCGAGAATGCCGTGCCCCTGCGCGGAAAGCAGCAGCCCTCCCGCGCCGAAAAGCAACGTGACCAGACGACAGAGCTTCACGTCGCGGCGGCCGAGAAGATCGTTGCACAGCACCGTGGAAGCCGTCACGAGGCAGGAGTCCGCCGACGAGAGCACGGCGGAAAGCAGCGCCACCATGAGACACATGCCCGCCCACGACGGCAGAAGACGCATGGCCGCGGCAAGCACGTTGTCGGGAGCCGTTCCCGCAGGCACAACGTTCCGGCAGAGCACGCCGAGCGCCACAATCGCCGCCGAGGCGGCCAGCAGCATGAACACGGCAAGCCAGCATCCGCGCAGGGCGCTCGCGCCGCTTCGCGCGCTCAGAATGCGCCCGAACAGCATGGGGCACACAAGATAGCTGCCGCCCATGATGATCATGAAATACGAGAATCTTTCCAACGTGAAGTCATCATTGACGATTTCCAGCCGCAGCGATTCCAGCGGCGCGGGATTGTGCCCCCAGAGCCAGAACAGCGCCGCCAGAATGCCCGCGAGCAGCAGCACGCACTGCGGACCGTCGCTGCGGATGACGGAGGCCTGCCCGCCGAGGCAGGAATAGGCCACGATCACCGCCGCGCCGACCACGAGGGCCCATTCCGGCGGCATGCCCGTGAGCGCTGCGGCGAGCTTGCCCATGGCCGTGAACTGCGCCGCCAGAATGGCCAGCCACGCCGGCATGATGATGAGGGAAGAGAGCGTGCGCGCCTGCGGACTGATCCAGGCGGCCACGATTTCCGGCATGGTGTACGCTTCCGACTCGCGCACCTTGCGGGCAATGAAAAGCGTGAGCAGCGCCAGGCCGCAGGCCCCGGAACCCAGCCACCAGAAGGCGGGCGCGCCCACCTGCCAGGCGAGCCCCGCCATGCCTATGGTGGCGGAACCGCCGATGCAGGACGCCGCCAGAGAAAAGCCCGTGCGCCACGCGCCCGAGGAGCGGCTGTTGACGAAAAACGCGGACGAGCCGCGCGAATGACGGGCGTCCAGCACGCCGAGCGCGAGCAGCAGCGCGGAGTAAAGGCAGAATATCAGCACGAATACGGTCTCCCGTTGTTGTCCAAAGCGGGCGAGCCCCCGTGAGATGCGGCGGACAAGACCGCGTCGCAGACGGCTCCGGAGAGCAGATGAAGTTCCTCGTCGGAAACGACGAACGGAGGCATGACGTACACGGTGCGCCCGAACGGACGTATCCACACACCCCGCGACACGAAATACTTCTGCCAGGCCTCCACATCCACGGCCTGTTCCATTTCCACCACGCCGACGGCTCCGAGCACGCGCACGTCGCACACGCCGGGCGCGTTGCGGCACGGGGCAAGTCCCTGTTCCAGCGCCTGCTGAATGTGCAGAACCCGCTCCCGCCAGGGAGAAGCACACAGCTCGTCGAGGCTGGCGCAGGCCGCAGCGCAGGCCAGCGGATTGCCCATGAACGTGGGCCCGTGCATGAACACTCCGCCCCCGTGCGCCGCGTCGGCGCCGGAAATGCCCCCGGCCACGCGCCTTGTGGCCGCCACGGCGGAAAGCGTCATCATGCCGCCGGTCAGCGCCTTGCCCACGCACATGACGTCGGGCGACACGCCCGCATGATCGCAGGCGAACATGCGCCCCGTGCGGCCGAAGCCCGTGGCTATTTCGTCGGCAATCAGCAGCACGTCGAGCTCGTCGCAGAGCGCGCGCAGATCCCGCAGGTACGATGGATGATAGAACCACATGCCCCCGGCTCCCTGCACCACGGGCTCGACCACCACGGCGGCCGTTTCCCCGGCATGCTCCCGCAGCATGCGCTCCATGGGCGCAAAGCTCGCAGGATCATAGGGAGCGTCGAAACGGCACGTCGGCCGCTCCACGAAAAGCTGCTGCGCAAGTACGCCGGAAAAGAGCGAATGCATGCCCGTTACCGGATCGCACAGCGACATGGCCCCCAGCGTATCGCCGTGATACGCGCCCCGCAGAGCCACGAAACGGCTCTTTTTCTCTCGTCCGACCGAACACCAGTACTGCACGGCCATCTTCATGGCCACTTCCACGGCCACGGAGCCGGAATCGGCAAAAAAGATGTGCTCCAGCCCTGTCGGAAGCAGCGACAGCAAGCGTCTGCCGAGCTCCACCGCCGGTTCGTGCGTGAGTCCCCCGAACATGACGTGCGAAAGTCCGGCCGCCTGTCTCTGCACGGCGCGCACCAGACGCCTGTTGCCGTAGCCGTGCACCCGGCACCACCACGACGACATGCCGTCCACCAGACTCGCGCCGCCTTGCAGAAAAAGCCTCGCGCCCGACGCGCCCGTCACTTCGAGCACCGGCAGAGGATGCATGGCCGACGTGTACGGATGCCACAAATGCGCCCGATCAAAGGCGAGCAGCTCCTCATGACGGCGCACGTCGTCCGGCTCTTCAGCGAGACTCCGGGCGGCCCCGGCAAGCCTGTCGGCCAGCGCGTCCCAGAACCGCTCATCCTGCGGGGAAACGTCCGCCAGATAGGGAACGTCCGCGAGAAGCGGAACGCCGCGTCTTTTTCCTTCCCGAGCGAGGCTCTCCACGTTGTCGCTTAGAATGAGCGCCTCGGCCTCCGCGCCCGTGCCCGCGTCCGCCTGATCGGGCGGCGCGGTGCGGCAGAGCACCATGCCCGCCGCCGTGAGACCGGCCTGTTCCAGCGCGTCCAGCGTGAGCACGGCGTGATTGAGACATCCCAGCCGGTTGGCCACCACCAAAAGCACCGGAAAGCGCAGTTCCAGCATGAGATCGAGCATGCTTTCCTCTTCGTTCAGAGGAACGTGCAGTCCTCCCGCCCCCTCGAACAGCGTCACGCCTTCCGCGCCGACAAGCTTCCGGCACTCGGCGGCCAATGACGCCGCGCTCAGCGTTTCCCCCTCCAGTCGCGCGGCAAGGTGCGGAGAACAGGGAACCCGGAACAGAGAAATGGCCCTGCCCTCCCCTCCGGCCCGTTTCCAGACCGCAACATCCGGAGCTTCCAGGCCGTCCGGACCCTCGACGCAGCCGGTCTGCACGGGCTTCACGGCCCGCGCCGGAACGCCCGCCCGGGCAAAGGCCCGAAGCAGTCCCGCCGTGATCGTGGTCTTGCCCGCGTCGGTATCCGTGCCCGTGACGAAAAACGCGCTCACGACTTCACTCCCAGCGTGCGCATCATGGAAAGATCGGCCTCAAAGGCCGCGCCCGACGTGGTGAGATAATCGCCGATCATCATGCCGTTCGCGCCGGCCGCGTACAGCCAGCTCTGCCACGCGCCGAGCACGTGACCGCGGCCCCCGGCAATGAGCAGATCCTTGTCGGGATTCATGACGCGGAAAAGCGCAATGGCGCGCAGCGCCTCCTCAGGCGCAAGACGCGGCATGTGTTCGAGCCTCGTGCCCGCAATGGCGTTCAGAAAGTTCAGCGGAATGGAATTCACGTCCAGTTCCGCGAGCGTGCAGGCGAGCTCCACCCGCTGTTCCAGGCTCTCGCCGAGCCCGATGATGCCCCCGGAACACACTTCCAGCCCCGCCTCCCGGGCGACGCGCAGACTCTGCACGTCTTCCGCGTAGGCGTGCGTGGTACAGATGTTCGGAAAATAGCTCTCCGCCGTTTCCAGATTGTGATGATAGCGCGTGACGCCCGCCTCGCGATAGCACGCGGCGCGCTCCTTCGTGAGCATGCCGAGCGAGCCGCACACGCTCATGCCCGTTTCCCGGACAATGCGCTCCACCGCGCGGCACAGGGGCTCCACGTCGGCCTCGCCGAGCATGGTGCCGCTCACCACGATGCCGAAACGCATGCTTCCGTGCGCGGCGGCCTCCGCCGCCTTGCGCAAAAGCGTCTCCTCGTCCATAAAAGGATAGACAGGAGCGCCCGTTTCATGATGTGCTGACTGTGCGCAGAATGCGCAGTTTTCCGGGCAACGGCCGGATTTGGCGTTGATGATGCCGCAGTTGAAGAACGACGGAGCGCGCGCGGCGCGCACCACCCCGGCCACGGACAGCATGTCCGTGGTGCAGGAGGCGGGAAGATGAATGAATTCCTCCGCTTCGCGGCGGGACAGCAGGGGACCTTTCCCGTCCCCGGCAAGACGATGAAGGATGGCGGAAAGAAGAGTATGCATAATTTTTTCCTGATAACGATAAGGGAAGTCCTCTTCTTTTATCCGCATGCCGTTTAATGTCAACTTAAATAAAATATTTTTTAGTTGACAATCGATGTTTCACCACGGGAGAAAGCCATGACGCGAGATGAAATTCCCATGCGTGACCGCATTCTGGACAGTCTTGTGCAGAACGGACAGGAACACTGGATTTCCGGAGAGGCGCTTTCACGATCTCTCGGCATCAGCCGGGCCGCGGTGAGCAAGCATGTGATGGGGTTGCGCGAGGAAGGGCACATCATAGAATCGGTGCCGCGACGGGGCTACCGGCTCATTTCCCGGGCGGATCCGTGGGCGGGCCACGACGCGCGCGAAGAGCTCAATACCAGCGTGCTGGGAAGAAAAGACTGGCTGTGGCTCAAGGAAACGGACTCCACCAATCAGGTGGCCGCGCTGGAAGCCATGAACGGCGCGGAAGAAGGCGTGGTCGTGGTGGCGCGACGCCAGAACGAGGGAAGAGGCAGCAACGGTCACCGCTGGCTGAACCTGCCGGGCAGCCTGACGTTTTCCGTCATCACCAAGCCGCACATTTCCCCGGAAAAGCTGGGTCTGCTGCCCCGGCTGGTCATGGAGGCCGTGGCGCGGGCGGTGAAAAAAAGCTGCGGGCTCGACCTGGAGCAGCGTCCGCCCAACGATCTTTTCTTCAACAATCGCAAGGTGGTGGGCATACTGGTGGAAAGCATGTTTCACAACACCGATCTGCAGTGGGCCGTGGTGGGCATAGGCGTGAACGTCAACGTACCGGCGGAAGCCATTCCGAAGGAACTTGCAGGCATCGCCTCATCTCTGTACGCGGAAACCGGCACGGCCTTCAGCGTGGCGAATCTGCTCAGGCATCTTCTGGAAGAGCTGGAAAATCTGCTCAGGCCGTGAACGCGGGCGGCGGAGAAACGCCTTGCTCCGCGGTGTTGCCGCGTCTCGCTCCGACGCCAGCACATTTTCCGCCCTGCGCGTTCTCTGTTTCGCTCGGTCTCAGCTCCGTGCAGCGTCAGCCAGCGGGCCCCAGCTCCATGCAATCACGGCCCTGCGCATTTGCCGACCTGACAAGTTTCATTTTCGCACAGGCCCAGATCTGCGCATTGGCCAAGCTGTGCATGGTCCGCGCCGCGCAAGGCTCAGCTTCGAGCCTTCGCCGTGCCGAATGCTCTCCGTCCCGCCCTCTCCTGCCGCATCGCCGCTCCTTCCAGCACAAAAGGCCGTCTTCCTTTCGGAAAACGGCCTTTTTCTATGCGTCGCGAAGAGCATTTCTCCCCGCGAATTGTTGCAGGATGCGCCTACTTCTTCGAGGCGGCGTCGGCAAGGGCGGCCACGGCGGGCAGGGTCTTGCCTTCGAGCACTTCGAGGAA
This sequence comes from uncultured Mailhella sp., assembly GCF_963931295.1. Taxonomy (NCBI): domain Bacteria; kingdom Pseudomonadati; phylum Thermodesulfobacteriota; class Desulfovibrionia; order Desulfovibrionales; family Desulfovibrionaceae; genus Mailhella; species uncultured Mailhella sp. Next base: position 816,519 of record NZ_OZ007001.1, read on the forward strand.
CGCGCCGCCGCCGGTGGACAGATAGCCCATCTTGGAGGCCACGCCGAAGGATTCCACAGCGGCCACGGTATCGCCGCCGCACACCAGGGTGTAGGCCTTGGAGTCGGCAAGGATGTCGGCAAGAGCGCGACTGCCCTTGTCGAAGGGCACGGTTTCAAACGCGCCCACGGGGCCGTTCCACACGATGGTGCGGGCGTCGGCAAGAATCTTGGCGTAGGCCTTCACGGTCTCTTCGCCGATGTCGAAGGCGCAGTCTTCGGCGGAAAGTTCGGAAACCTTCTTGGTCACGGCTTCGGAAGCGCGTTCAAAGCTCGGAGCCACCACCACGTCGGTGGGCAGGGGCAGCAGCACGTTGCGTTCCTTCGCCATGTCGATGAGGCGCTTGGCTTCGGGAATGAGATCCTTTTCCACGAGGGAGGAGCCCATATTGTACCCAGCGGCCTCCAGGAAGGTGTTGGCGATGCCGCCGCCCACGATGAGGCCGTCCACATGCTTGAGCAGGTTTTCGAGCACGGTGAGCTTGGTGGACACCTTGGAACCGCCAATGATGGCGAAGAGCGGACGTTCAGGGGTGTCGAGCAGCTTGGTGGCGGCTTCCATTTCGGCGAACATGAGCGGTCCTGCCACGGCCACGGCGGCCTTGCGCAGCGCGCCTTCGGTGGAGGCCTGCGCACGATGGGCCGCGCCGAACGCGTCCATCACGTAGATGTCGCCCATGGCGGCGTACTTGGCGGCCAGCTCTTCGCTGTTCTTCTTTTCGCCCTTGAAGAAGCGCACGTTCTCGCACAGCACCACCTGACCGGGCTTGCATTCCACGCCCTTCAGCGGTTCGGCGCAGAATTCCACGGGCATGCCGAGCAGCTTGCCCATGTGAGCGGCCACGGGACGCAGAGAGAACTGTTCTTCAAACACGCCCTCGGTGGGGCGGCCCAGATGCGCAAGCAGAATGACGCCCGCGCCCGCGTCCAGGGCCTTCTTGATGGTGGGCAGCACGGCGCGGATGCGCTTGTCGCTGGTGATGACGCCGTCATGGATGGGAACATTCACGTCCACGCGCATGACAACGCGCTTGCCCTTCATGTCCACATCGTTCATGGTCAGTGCTTTCATCGGTTTTCTCCTTTCCTTACAGCAGTTCAAGAGCCTGCTGCACAATGTTTTCTACCGTAAAGCCAAACTTCGGGAACAGCTTTCCCGCCGGAGCGGAAGCTCCGAATGTTCCCATACCGACGACGCGGCCGTCAAGTCCCACATACTTCCACCACCATGCGGCGGTCTGCGCTTCCACGGCCACGCGCACGCGCACGGAAGACGGAAGCACGGATTCACGATAGGCGGCGTCCTGACGATCGAACACCTCGCAGGAAGGCATGGAAACCACGCGCACGCGGCGGCCTTCCGCCGAAAGCTTTTCCGCGGCCTGCACGGCGAGCTGCACTTCGGAACCCGTGGCAATGTAAATGAGTTCCGGTTCGCCTTCGCAGTCTCTGAGCACGTAGCCGCCGCGACGGATGTCGGCCACCTGCGCTTCGGTGCGCTTCTGCTGAGGGAGCGCCTGACGGCTCATGACGAGGCACACGGGGCCGTCCTGATATTCCACGGCCTGCGTCCAGGCCACGGCGGCCTCGGTGCTGTCGCAGGGACGCCAGACCTGCACGCCGGGCGTCATGCGCAGAGCGGCGATCTGTTCCACGGGCTGATGGGTGGGGCCGTCTTCGCCCACGCCGATGGAATCGTGCGTGAGCACCCAGATGACGCGCTGCTTCATGATGGCCGCCGAGCGGATGATGCTCTTGGCGTAGTCGGAAAACACGAAGAAGGTGCCCGCGTAGGGAATGAAGCCGCCGTGCAGCTTGAGGCCGTTCATGACGGCGCCCATGCCGAACTCGCGCACGCCGTAGCGGATGTAGTTGCCGGAATAATCGGAAACGTCGAGCGTTTTTGCGCCCTTGAACTCCGTGCCCACGGAGCCGCTGAGGTCGGCCGAGCCGCCCACGAGTTCCGGCAGCGCGGGAGCGATGACGTTGAGCACGTTCTTGCCCGCCGCGCGGGTGGCGACGTCCTTGGTTTCGGCCATGGCGGCCTCCACGGCCTTGCGGGCCGCCTCGGGCCATGCGGCGGGAAGCTTTCCGGCCATGCGGCGGCGGAACTCGGCGGCGAGTTCGGGATAGGCGGCGGCGTAGGCGGCGAACATGTCTTCCCAGGCCTTCTGCGCGGCGGCGCCCTTTTCACGGGCGTCCCAGGCGGCGCGGATGTCGTCCGGCACGGTGAAGGGTTCGGACGTCCAGCCCATGGCGGCGCGGGCGGCGGCGGCTTCTTCCGCGCCGAGCGGCGAGCCGTGGCAGGAAGCCGTGCCGGCCTTGGTGGGCGCAAAGCGGCCGATCACCGTCTTGCAGCAGATGAGCGAAGGCTTGTCCGTCACGGCCATGGCCTGACGGATGGCCATGTCGAGAGCCTCGGAATCATGACCGTCGATGCCGCGCACCACGTGCCAGCCCATGGCTTCAAAGCGGGCGGGAGTGTCGTCGGTAAACCATCCTTCCACGTTGCCGTCGATGGAAATGCTGTTGTCGTCGTAGAGCGCGATGAGACGGCCGAGCTTCCAGGTGCCCGCAAGCGAGCACGCTTCCTGCGACAGGCCTTCCATGAGGCAGCCGTCGCCGAGGAACACCCAGGTGTAGTGATCCATGACGGGGAAGCCTTCGCGGTTGAAGGTGTGGGCCATCATGCGTTCGGCAAGAGCCATGCCCACGGCGGTGGCGATGCCCTGACCGAGCGGGCCGGTGGTCATTTCCACGCCGGGGGTCACGCCGAATTCGGGATGTCCGGGCGTTTTCGCGTCGAGCTGACGGAAGTTGCGGATGTCGTCCATGGAAAGATCGTATCCGGTGAGATGCAGCAGCGCATAGAGCAGCATGGAGGCGTGACCGTTGGAAAGCACGAAGCGGTCGCGGTTGGGCCAGGCGGGGTCGGCAGGATTATGCTTCAGAAAGCCGCGCCACAGGGCTTCGGCCATGTCGGCCATGCCCATGGGAGCGCCGGGATGACCGGATTTGGCTTTCTCGATGGCGTCGATGGAAAGGGCGCGGATGGCATTGGCAAGTTCTGCACGAGTAGGCATAAAGGCTGTCTCCTTGGAGGTATTGCAGGAAAACTCAGCGCGCGGCGTCCGTGAAGGCGGCAAGGCGTTCGCTGAAGGGAGGATGTCCGAAAAACGCGGAACCGGAAACCAGCACATCTGCGCCGGCTTCAACAAGGGCTCCGGTATTGTCGAGATTCACGCCGCCGTCCACCTGAATGAGGCAGTCGGCGCGGCCGGCGGCGTTGAGCTTCGCCCGCAGTTCCGCAACCTTGCGGAGCGTGGCGGGCAGAAATTTCTGTCCCCCGAAGCCGGGGTTCACGCTCATCACGAGCACCATGTCCACATCGTCGAGCACGTAGTCGAGCGCGCTGAGCGGCGTGGCGGGATTCAGCGCCGCCCCGGCCTTCATGCCGAGACGCCGGATTTCCGCAAGCGTGCGCTGAAGATGCGCGGTGGCCTCCACGTGCGCCACGAGCATGTCCGCGCCCGCGTCCCGGAACTCGCTCAGATAGCGTTCCGGCCGCTCGATCATGAGATGAACGTCAAAAAAAAGACCCGACGCCGGGCGCAGGCCTTTTATGACGTGTTGTCCGAATGTGATATTGGGCACGAACTGCCCGTCCATCACGTCCCAGTGTACCCACTTCACCCCGGCAGATTCCAGATTCCTGAGGGTTTCTGCCAGATTTCCGCAGTCGGCGGAAAGAAGCGAGGGCGAGAGTATCATGAATGGTTCTCCTTGGGAGGGTTGTTGGTAAGCAGAGCGCGTATTTCCACAAGCTCCTTCAGCGCCTCGGTCAGCAGCTTTCTTGCGTCGTCGTCCTTTTCGGCGGGCCGCCCGGCGAGGGCCTGCGCAAGTTCCGGCATGGCCTCGCCCGCCAGCACGCGGCGCGCGCCTTCTATGGTCATGCCCTGTTCATGGAGCAGCGAACGTATTTTGCGCAGAAGCTCCATGTCGCCTTCCGAGTACAGGCGCTGTCCTTTGGGCGTCCGCACAGGCTGGAGAGCGGGGAATTCCCCTTCCCAGAACCGAAGCACGCTGGTCTGAAGGTTCAGCGCACGGGCGGCTTCGCCTATGCGGTACACCCTGCCGGACTGCGGCTTTTTCCTGTGCATGTTGCTGTCCTTGGTCTGCGATCTGAAAAAATGGCACTGCAAGTAATTCTGATCGATCACGGGGCTCTCCACGATAAAAAGAGAAACGGCTTGCCGACCGATGTCCGTGTCCACCCCGATAGTCGCCCTTTCCCGAAAAAATTTCCAGAAAAAAATCAGCGAGGCAGCGCCACTTTCACGACTTCGCCCTTCAGCATGGCACGCAACTGAGTCAATATGATGTCAGCCGGACATTTTTTCCGCGTCTTTTGCCTTGCAGGACAACGTTTCGCCGCCCCGCCGCCGGCAGGACGCGGCGCGTCGAAACGCCGCTTTCCGCCACGAGCTCCGGCATCATCGCGCCTGAGCGCAGGGAACCTCTGCAAGAGCATGACCTTTCGTCAGCTTCGCCGTCGCAGGAGACGAAGCAAAGAAGCGGCACGCTGTCCGCAAAGCCGGGCCGGGCATCGACGCCCGAACGGCCCGCGTTCGGCGCTCCGGCAAAAGAAGCGTTCCCCGCCGCCCGCAGGAACGGCGAAGCGCGCCGCATCCGGCAAAGGCTACTCTCCCCCGTCGAGGGAAAGCGCGGCTCTTCTGGCCTCAAGCTCGGAAATCTTCGATTCCAGCTCGCCGAGCGCCTCGAGTTCCTTTTCCGAACGCTCCTGAAGGGAATGGAATTCCTTGAGAAGCTCCGACGCCTTGACGCCGTCGGCGTACACGTCCGGATCGGCGAGCAGTCCTTCCACTTCCTCCTGACGGGTCAGCAGGGCCTCCAGCGCCTTTTCCTGTTCGGCGTAGCGGGCCTGGAGCGGCTTGAGCTGCTTGTAGAGCGCGTTTCGCTGTTCGGCCTGCTCGCGCTTGAGCTTTTTGAGATCCTCGCGGGAAAGGTTGGTGCCGGGAACCGGCCTCACCGCCGCGCCGGACGACGCGGAACGCGCGGCAGGCGCGGATTCCTGCTTTGCGGCGGCGGTGCGCGCCGCGCGACGGGCCGCGTCGTACTGCGCAAAGCCTTCCTTGTACACGGTGATGCCCTTCTCATCCACGGCCCATATTTCGTCCACGGCTTCGGAGAGCAGATGCCTGTCGTGCGCAACCACAAGCAGCGTTCCGTCAAAGGCTTCCAGAGCTTCCACCAGGGCGTCGCGGCTTTCGAGGTCCAGATGGTTGGTCGGTTCGTCGAGCACGAGGAAATTGCAGCGGCGCAGGAACAGGAGCGCCAGCACGAGCCTGCTGCGCTCGCCGCCGGAAAGCGAATCTATGGAGCGGTCGAAGTAGCCCTGTCCAAGCATGAACAGGCCGAGCACGCTCATGAGTTCCTCTTCCGAGGTGTGCGGGTCGGACAGACGACGCATTTCGCCGAGCACCGTGCCGCCGAGATCCAGCGTTTCGGCCTGCTGCTGGCTGTAGTAGCCCATGCGCGTGGAAGAGCCCATGGTGAACGTGCCGCCCGTGCGGGCCAGCCGGCCCGCAATGATCTTGAGCAGCGTGGACTTGCCGCAGCCGTTGTGTCCCACAAGGCCCACGCGCTGACCGCGGAACAGCGAAAAGGTGAGCGGCGGCCACAGCGTGGTGCCGTCGGGAAAATGGAAGGCCAGATCCGCCACGGAGAGCACCACCTTTTCGGAAGGCGCGGCCTCCGGCCACTTGAACGACAGTTCCCGCCGCTTGGGTTCGGGCTTGTACTGTTCAAGTTCCTTTTCCAGCTTCCTGGCCTGCTTCTGACGGGAGCCCGCCTGACGCGCCTTGGTGGCCTTGGCCTTGAAGCGGCGGATAAAGTCCATCTTGTGCTCAAGCTCGTCGGCTATCTGCTTGGCCTCGCGTTCGCGCTGCTCCTCAATTTCCGCCTGAAGCTCCAGAAACTTGGTGTAGTTGCACTTGCGGAACACGGGCTTGGAAAGCCCGAGGTACAACACGTGCGTGCCCACATGGTCCATGAACACGCGGTCGTGCGCCACGAACACCAGAATTCCCTTGAAGTCCATGAGAAATTCTTCCAGCCATTCCACGGCCTCAAGGTCGAGATGGTTGGTCGGTTCGTCGAGAAAGAGCACGTCCGCGCCCGCAGTGAGCACGCGCGCAAGCTTGGCGCGCTCGCGCCAGCCGCCCGAAAGCTGCCGGATGGGAAGGATCCATTTTTCCTTGGAAAAGCCGAGGCCCGAAAGCACGGTCTGCGCGCGCTGCTCGGGATTGTAGCCGTAGCGCGTTTCAAGGTCGTGCTGACGCGCCATGAGACGGTTCATGGCCGCCTCGTCGCCGGAGCTCTGCGCCTTTTCCCATTCCTGCCAGAAGTCGCCCCAGTCGGGCAGCGCGGCCTGCACCCATTCCAGGAGCGGCACGTCCAGCGTTTTTTCGTCCAGTATCTGCTCCACGTATCCCACGCGGCATCCGTGCGGAATGATCACCCGGCCGCCGTCCGGCGCGTCCACGCCCGCCAGCATGCGCAGAAGCGTGGATTTGCCCGTTCCGTTGGGGCCGCATACGCAAAGACGCATGCCGTCCACGATATCCAGGGAAAAATCATGGAAAATGTCGCGGCCGCCGTATGACTTGGAAAGATTCTGAATGGTAATGTTCATGACAATGCGTTCGGGGACGTTCCCCGTGTTGTGGTGACAAGTTGACGCGACGCCGTGCTCTCCTGGCGGACGGCACAGGCGAAACGACGCCCGAACTTCCGAAAGCTCCGCCCCCTTCCGGCTCCGGACAAGGATGAGCACCCGGCTCCGACACGGCGTCGGCGCGCGGCAGAGACGCAGGCCGGGCGAAGCGGCGCGTCCGCCGTTTCAGCGTTCGCGGCTAGATTTCGTAGTCCACGCTGTCCGGATCCTCGCCGCGGGCCTCGGCAAGCCGGGCCTGACGGGCGGCTTCCTGCTTGCGTTCGCGGGTCCCCAGCGGAATGCGGGCGTCCCAGTCGGCGCTGCGTTCCTGCATGCGCGTGAACACAAGAAACGCGGTGTGCGCGCTCATGCGGTCGGCGGGGCGCAGACGTCCGGGCACGACCTTCCACGGACGCACCAGAATTTCACACACTTCGGTTTCTTCAAAGGGTTCGATTTCCAGCGCCTTGATGAGTTCCGCCACCTGCTCAATGGTGGGCAGCAAAAAGGCGATGGGCGCGCCGGGCACAAGAGCCTCGCGCGCGGCGTCGAGGTATTCCCACGGGGTGCGCACGTCGAGAAAGAGCGCGTCGCCCTTCTGACCGTTCAGCACGTCGGGATCGTTCACGCCGAAGCCGTCGGCAATGTCGCGCAGGTGGAAGGTGACGTTGTCGCCCACGCCCGCCCATACCAGATTGCGCTTGGCGAGCTTGTGGAATTCCTCGCGCGCCTCGAAGCTGTGAACGTGGCCGTTGGGGCCGGAAAACCACGACAGCGCCAGCGTGAAGCCTCCCGAACCGGAACCGGCCTCGAGAATGGTGCGGCCGTTGCCTACGCCGAGCTTGAAGCAGATGAGTCCCATGTCCTTGGGATACATGATCTGCGTCTGCCGCTTGATGCCCATGACCAGGTCGTAGAGCTGCGGCTTTTCAAGGCGGAAGGGAACGCCCATGGCCGTGCGCACTTCCATGCCGAATTCGGAGGCCGCCAGGTCGGCCGCGCGCATGACGCCGTCCTGCGTGTGCAGGTCGTGCCCTTCCTCGATGCGGTAGATGTGACGCTTGCCGCGGGGAGAAGCCAGAATGACGAGATCGCCGTACTGAGGCATAATGTTTCCTGTTACATGAGGTTGTTTAAAAAATAATCGTACATGCGCCGCAGAAAGAGCGCCATGCCCACGAGCCCCGCCTGATCGGGCTCCCGGCCCGCGCGGCGGAACATGTCCCGCGCGGTGGGGGTGAAGTCCTCCCTGCCCTGCCCGGGCAGAAAGCGGGCAACGTCGCGCACGAGCACCATGAAGGCGTCGGCGTCCTTCACCCGGGGCCAGAACTCGGCGAGACCGCGTTCATAGGCCTCATCGCAGCTGTCGGGCGCGGCTCTTTTCAGGGCCAGACGCCAAATGCCCAGGCACAGCGCCGTGAACACGGGCCGCATGGCCTTCCTTGCGGAAAAGGCGAAGCGGCCCGTGCCGAGAATGTTGAGAAAGGCGGCAAAATCCGCATCGGCAAGCAGCGCCTCAAAGGTGTTCACCAGCGCTTCGGGCGTGGCCCTGCCCGCCTGCGGATCTACCACCGTGCCAGGTATGCGCACGGCTCTCTACTCCGTATCGCCCGCCTGCGAAGAAGGTTCGGCACTCTGTTCGCCCTGCTGCGCGCCCTCTTCCGAGCCGCGGCGGCGGGAACGGCGGCGGGGGCGACGTCTGCGGCCTTCGCCTTCCGGCGCGGAAGCGGTTTCGACGCCTTCTGCCGGAGCCTTGTCCTCAGAAACGGCAGTCTGCTCCGCAGAAGCGGAAGTCTGTTCCGCGGCGGGAGCGTCGGCAGCATTCGAGTCGCCGGACTTTCTGCGTCTGCGACGGCGCGAACGGGACTTTTCCCCCTCTTCAGACGCCTCTTCGGCCTTGTCCCTGCCGCGGTTTCTGCGGGAGGAACGGCGATCGTTCTCGCGCTCGGCGCGGGGTCTCGGCAGAGTCTGTTCCATGCCGAGGCTGCGCTGATAATCGGCGTCCATGAGCAGGGCCAGAAGCAGCAGCTGATCTTCGTCGTCGCTCTGCGCCATTTCCTTCACCAGGGAAAGATAACGGCGGGCGCGTTCCAGCTGGAGTCCGGTGCAGGCTCTGCGGCGCGCGTCGAGCAGCGCGGTTTCCCGGCGTCCGGCGGCGACGGCCACTTCTTCGTCCGTGGGATTGGCCAGAGGCTCCATGTCGATGCGGTAGAACGACGCGATGCGCTGAAGCTCCATCTTTTCCATGATGTCCACAAGGGAGATCACCGTGCCGGCGGCTCCGGCGCGGCCCGTGCGGCCCGCGCGGTGAATGTAGGACTCGCGGTCTTCCGGCGGCTCGTAGAGGAACACGTGGGAGAGCGCGGGAATGTCGATGCCGCGGGCGGCCACGTCGGTGGCCACGAGCAGACGCACCTTGCCCTCGCGCAGGCGTTCGAGCACTTCCTCGCGCCTGTTCTGGGAAAGATCGGCGGAGAGCTCGTCGGCGTTGTAGCCGAAGCCCTTGAGCACGGCGGTCACATAATGCACGTTGGACTTCGTGTTGCAGAAAATGATGGCCGAGGTGGGATTCTCGGTTTCCATGAGGCGCACCAGGGTGCGGTCCTTGTCCATGCGGCCGCACTCCACGTAGCGATGCTGAATGGCGGCCACATGCACCTGTCCCTGCGAGAGGCTGAGCATCTGCGGATCGCGCAGGAATTCTCCGGCGAGATTCAAGACGTGCTGGGGATAGGTGGCGGAAAAAAGCGTGGACAAAATGGCGTGCGAAGGCAGATAGCGCTGAATCTCCTTCATGTCGGGGTAGAACCCGATGGAGAGCATGCGATCCGCTTCGTCGAAGATGAGAGCGCGCAGAGCGTCCAGCGAAAGGGTGCGGCGCAGAAGATGATCGAGCACGCGGCCGGGCGTGCCCACAATGACCTGAACGCCGGTGCGCAGGGCCTCGAGCTGACGGACGTAGCCCACGCCGCCGTAGAGCGCGGCGACGGAAAGACCCGCGTCTTCAAAAAGGGTGCGGGCCTCGTGTTCCACCTGACTGGCCAGTTCGCGCGTGGGCGCGAGAATGAGGGCCTGCGGCTTTTTCTCTTCGGGATCAAGCAGGGAAATGAGCGGCAGAAGATAGGCGCCCGTTTTGCCGCTGCCCGTGCGGGACTGCACCATGAGGTCGCGTCCGGCCATGAGATAGGGCAGCGCATGCGCCTGCACGGGCATGAGGCGCGTCCAGCCTGCGCGGGCGCAGGCGCGCTGCATGGCTTCGGGCAGCTCTTCCAGCGCGCAGGGCGGCAGGGAATGTTCGGGAGCGGTTATGTGAAGCTCCTCGTCGTTGGCTATGGTATCCGACATTTGCGAATCCTGATAAAAGAATAAAATGATATGACTGTCTTGAGAAAACGGAACATCATAGCCGATTCTGCTCCGGTTGCCAAGAGCGGCCACGCTCCCCCGGATGCGGCGCTGTTCCCGGGCGTTGCGGCGCAAAAGCCCCCGTGGATTTACCGAAACGACCTGCCCCCAGACGGCATTCATGGTGCGGAAGGCACCTGCGAAGCGCATGGCTTGCGGGCGAAAGTCATCCAACCCGCGGCGCGGGAGCCTCGACGGCGCGTCCCGCAGCGTTCACCGTGCAGAGTTTCGTGCAGCGACGCCCCGAAGCAGCGGACGATTGCCGGGCTGACAGCGCGAAATTCCTCCGTGACGCTTCGCCGTGACCGGGCGACTGCCGGAATACCCATGGCCATTCCGCCCGGACGCTTCGGGAGCGCTTCAATGATGACCAGCAAATATGGTTCCCGCGCGCAGGGGCAGCCGGACACGGCACGAGAGGCGACGGCTTCTGTCCGATCCGGAAAAGGCAGGCTCGACGACGCCCCGCATCCCGCAGGGCGCAGAAAAGCCCGGTCGCCAGCGACGCCGGGCCTTTCAAACATGCCTCCGCCTTGCGGACGGCAAAAATGCGCGCTGCCGCGCCCGCGGCAGCAAAGCGACGGCAGGCCTTCGCCTGCGCCGCGCTACAGCTTGTTCTGCGAGATGACCTGCTTGGCGCGGGTGGCCTCGGGAGCCTTGGGGAACTTGCGCACGAGTTCGTTCAGGCGCTGCTTGGCCGCGGCCTTCTTGTTGAGCTGCAGGAAGGACATGCCCTGCTTCAGATAGGAAGCCGGAGCCTTCACGCTGTTGGGATAGCCGGAAATCACGTTTTCATAGGCCAGGGCGGCCTCGGCGTAGTTCTTCAGCTGATACTGACTTTCGCCCTGCCAGAACCAGGCGTTGGAAACCAGCTTGTTCTTGGGGTAGGTTTTGGTGAAGTCGCTGAAGGAACGCAGCGCCGCCTGATAATTGCGGGAGTTGAACGACTTCATGCCGTTGTCGTACAGTGCCTGCGCCATGTCCACATTCTGCTGCTGCGGAGCGGCGGGAGCGGCCTGCGCCACGGGGGCAGCCGGGGCGGCGGCAGGAGCCGCCTGCATGCCGGGAACCATGCCGGGCGTCGCGCCGTCGGCTCCGGGAACACCGGGCTGCGCGTTGGGATCGCCGCCGAGCTGCAGATCCAGCGCCATCTGGCTTTCCAGAAGGTGCAGGGCGCGATCATGCGCGGCGAGGGTGTCGGCCATCTTCTGCGCGCCGCCGGCGCGCTGCAGGGCGTAGTTGAGCGTATCGATCTGACCGCGCAGTTCCGAGACTTCCTGACGCAGTTCCATGAGCTGCGACCAGCTGTCGGCCTGATTGGTCTGACTGCTGCTCACCTGACGGTTGATCTGATTGACCTGGGCCTGAAGGGCGTTATGCTCGCTGCTCGTCACGCACGCCGTCAGCATCAGAGGCAGGGACAACAGGGCAAGATTGCGGCCCCATTTCATAAGTTCCATGACCTTTTCTCCTGATTCATGAGGACGCGGGCCAGGCCCGCCCCCGTTGCATACGAACTCCGCCGGCAAATGACGCTCCTGCACGCCGCGTCCTGACGACGCCGCCGGTCGGGGCCCTGTCTTACTATTGTCAAATATTCACGGCTTCCGAACGTCGTCGGGGCAGCCGAAGGACCAGTCGTCGCCCGCTCTCACGGCTCCCGAAGGACGCGGACGCGCATCCGCTTTCTCTGCCGCCTTCGCCGCAGCGTCCGCCACAGGCGCTTCGGCAGAAGCTTCGGCAGTGTTTGCGGCGTCCGCGGTCAACGCTTCGCTCTTTGCCGTCGCTTCGCCCCCTGCGGCCTCAGCGCGCTCAATGGCGGCTTCTCCGGCAGGCGCAAGAGCTCCGGAGCCCGCAGCACCCGCAAGGGCCGCGCTTTCTCCCGCCGCCCCGGCAGATTCCGCCAATGTCCCGCTCAGCGCCGCCGAGTCTTCGGCCTTCGCCTTTTCCCCGGCCGCCCGGGCCCGCTCCGCCTCCATTCTGGCGCGGATGTCCACCTTTTCCTTGCTGGCGCGCTTTCTGCCCACAAAATAGTAGGCCACGCCCGCAAGGCAGGGCACGAATACGCAGGCCATCATCCAGCGGTACTTTTCCTTCGTGGTGGGAAAGTCGTGGTACATGGCGTGCTTGAGCGCCCACATGTTCGGCAGCGCAGGAACGATGAGCATGAGCAGCTGCTCGCTGCTGAGGTCTGAAATGAGCACGGCTATTTTCCCCCGTCGTCTTCGCGCCCCTGCCGGAACAGCACCACGCCGGCAAGCAGCACGCCGAGGCAGATGGCGATGTCCGCCACGTTGAAGGCGGGCCAGTGCCATTCTCCCCAGTACACGTCCAGAAAGTCGGTCACGGCTCGGCATCTCACCCTGTCGATGAGATTGCCCGCAGCGCCGCCGAGAATGCTCCCCAGCCCGAAGAACAGCGTGCGGCTGTAGGCGGACGTGCGCGCAATATGCACGATGACGACCGTCACGAGCAACGCCGCTCCCAGAAAGAGCCAGAACTGCCAGCTCGTTTCCTCGCTGTTCAGAAAGCCGAAGGCCGCGCCGCGGTTGAGCACGTGGACGATGTTGAAGCATCCGTCAATGACGGAAAAACCCTGTCCCACGGCAAGGCCTGCCGTTATGGCCGCCTTGGTGAGCTGGTCCAGCACAAGCCAGACCAGCGCCACCGAAAAGACGACGATATGGCGGTTCACCGCCCCTTTCACTCTTTGGCTCCGGCTTCTCTGGCCTCAAGTTCCTTCATGACCGCAGCGCAGCGCGGGCACAGCGTGGGATGTTCAGGATCGGAACCGAGTTCCTCGGAGTACATCCAGCAGCGTTCGCACTTCTCGCCGCCGGCCTTCTTCACGCGCACGGCAAGACCGGGGCACTCGTCGAGCTGCGCGGCGGCCAGGGCGTCCACGGGAGCGTCCTTGAAGGGAGCCACGTCCAGCTGCGACACGATGCACACCGAACGCATGTCGGCGCCGCTGTCGGCAATGGCGGCACGCAGCTTGTCGTCCACGTACAGGGTGACGTGAGTGTCGAGCGCATGGCCGATCACGCCTTCCTTGCGCAGAGGCTCGATGGCGCGGGTGACGCCGGCGCGGATGTCCATGACCATTTCCCACGCGCCGCGCTCGTCGTCGGACAGACGGAACTTCGCCGCGTCCACGGGAGGCATGGCGAACACGGTGACCACGGCTTTGCCTTCGGCGTCCACGGGCTTCAGGGCCTCGGGAATGTAGCGGAACGCCTCTTCCGCCGTGAAGCTCATGATGGGCGCCATGTCGCGCAGCATGATGAGCAGCATCTGATACAGCGCGCTCTGGGCGGAACGACGCTCGGCGCTGTCGGGCAGCGAGGAGTAGAGGCGATCCTTGAGCACGTCGAGGTAGAAGGCCGAAAGCTCGGTGGCGCACAGGCCGTGCAGGCCCTGGAACACCTTGTGGAATTCGTATTCCTGATACGCGGTTTCGGCGCTTTCGTGGAAGGCGGCCACCAGGCTCAGGGCGTAGCGGTCGAGGGGCTTCATGTCCGCGAAGGGCACGAGCGTTTCGGGGGTGAGGTCGTGAATGCTGCCGAGAATGTAGCGGCAGGTGTTGCGGATGCGGCGATAGGCGTCCACAAGGCGTTTCATGATCTCTTCGGAATAGCGGATGTCTTCGCGGTAGTCCACGGAAGCGACCCACAGACGCAGCAGTTCCGCGCCGTACTTGTCGATGACTTCCTGCGGGGCCACCACGTTGCCTATGGACTTGGACATCTTGCGGCCGTTGCCGTCCACCACGTAGCCGTGAGTGAGCACGGCCTTGTAGGGCGGAATGTCGCGCGTGCCTTCGGCCACCAGCAGGGAGCTGTGGAACCAGCCGCGGTGCTGATCGGAGCCTTCCAGATACAGATCGGCGGGCACGCGGCCTTCCGGACGCTTTTCCATGACCGCGGCGAAGCTGGTGCCGGAATCGAACCACACGTCGAGGATGTCGTCTTCCTTTTCCCAGTGACGGCCGCCGCAGTGCGGGCAGACCAGATCCTTGGGCGCGATTTCATCCACGTCGTGCTCGTACCAGTAGTCGCAGCCCGTAGGATGCGTGGCGAAGCGCGAAGCGATGTCGCGCATCCAGGCAGGATCGTTCCACACCTCGCCGCAGTCCTTGCAGATGAGGGCGAGAATGGGCACGCCCCACATGCGCTGACGCGAAATGCACCAGTCGGGACGCGATTCCACCATGTTGTAGATGCGGCCCTGGCCCCAGGAAGGAATCCACTTCACCTTGTTCTTGATGGCGTCGAGGGCCTTGCCGCGCAGATTGTTGGGCTCCATGCCGATGAACCACTGCGTGGTGGCGCGGAAAATGACGGGATTCTTGCAGCGCCAGCAGCAGGGATAGGAATGGGTGATGTCCTGACGGGCCAGCAGATGACCGAGTTCCTCGACCTTGGCGATGACCGCGGGGTTGGCGTCGAAGACCTGCATGCCGGCGAAGAATTCCACGGAAGGCAGGAAGCGGCCTTCGTCGTCGAGGGGGGAGTACACGTCGAGGCCGTATTTCATGCCTACTTCGTAGTCCTCGCGGCCGTGACCGGGAGCGGTGTGAACGCAGCCCGTGCCGGCGTCGAGGGTGACGTGCTCGCCGTTGATGACGAGCGAAGGACGGTCGATGAAGGGATGACGGGCCTCAAGACGATCCAGCTTGTCGCCGGTGGTCTCGCCGATCACGGTGTAGTCGGTCCAGCCGAAGGTCTTCGCGCAGCCTTCCAGAAGTTCGGACGCGAGAATGTACTGGCTTCCGCCGGTTTCCACCAGGGAATAGCGGAATTCAGGATGCACGCACACGGCAAGGTTGCTCGGCAGCGTCCAGGGGGTGGTGGTCCAGATCACGATGTAGGCGCGGGACACGTCGGCGTTCGGGAAGACGTCCTTCAGCCTGGGATCGGGCAGCGGGAAGCGCACGTAGATGGAGGGCGAAGAAAGGTCGCGGTATTCCACTTCGGCTTCGGCGAGGGCGGTCTTGCAGTGGCAGCACCAGTAGATGGGCTTCTTGCTGCGCACCACGCCGCCGCGTTCCACGAAGGTGGCCAGTTCCGCGGCGGTCACGGCCTCGTAGGCCGGATCCATGGACATATAGGGATGTTCCCAGTCGCCCAGCACGCCGAGGCGCTTGAATTCCTTGCGCTGAATATCGAGGAACTTCTGTGCGTACTGGCGGCAGCGCTTGCGGATGACGTGCGCGGGCAGATCCTTCTTCTTGTCGCCGAGTTCAAGTTCCACGTTGTGTTCGATGGGCAGACCGTGGCAGTCCCAGCCGGGAATGTAGCCGGTCTTCCAGCCCATGAGGTTGCGGGACTTGATGATCATGTCCTTGAGGATCTTGTTCAGCGCCGTGCCGAGATGAATGTGGCCGTTGGCGTAGGGCGGGCCGTCGTGCAGCACGAATTCGCCGCGCGAGCCGGAAGCGTCCTGCATGCGCTGGAACACATTGTTTTCTTCCCAGAACTTCAGCATCTCCGGTTCCTTCTGAACCAGATTCGCCTTCATGGGGAAACCGGTGACGGGCAGATTCAGCGTTTTCTTATATTCAGCCATGAGGCTTTTCCTCCGGGCGCGGAACGCGCCATGGTATTCCTTGCGGGGCACAAGTACAGAGACCGCCCCGAAAGCAGTCAGAAAAAGGTATGTTTTCCCGCGTCGGGCCCAAATGTCAAGCCCAATTTCCCCGCGCGCCGACCTCCGGCCTGAGAAGGGCGGAAAGCGTCATTTTCACGAAGCCCAGGTTTCCCGCCCGCCGCGTCCGCGCCCCGGAAAATATTATTCCGATTTTTTGCCGCGCATGGTAACTGCCCTCCGTATCTCAAGAAAAAACGCGCAAGGAGCGACGCCATGCATCTCGGGAAAAAAGGACAGCTTGTTCTGCGTATTCTGCATCTTGCGGCCGTCTCGTGCTGGTTCGGCAGCGTATTGTGCGTGCTGCTGCTCATGCACGAAGCCCCGCTCTCCGGTTCGGACGACGATCTGTTCGGCATGCTCCGTGCCTCGGCCGTCATCAATCAGTACGTTCTCGTGCCCGCGGGCGCGTTCGGCACATTCTTCACGGGGCTGACCTTCTCGCTCTGCACCAGCCGGGGTTTCGTGAAATATCCCTGGGTGGCCTGCAAGTGGTTCATCGCCGCGAGCCTGCTTGTTGTCGGCACGCTGTTTCTCATTCCGTGGGCCGGGCAGGAACTCGACGACGTCTGCCGAAACGGTCTTGCGGCCTACATAAGGCCCGACGTCATGGCCCGGCACGTCCGGCGCGAGCTGTACTGCGCGCTCTACGCCGCCCTGCTCGGCCTCGCTCTCGCGCTCGCCGTGCTGAAACCGGGAGAACGTCAGGGGTAGGCGCGGCGCAGCACGGCCCGCAGCAGCCAGGAGAGCGAGCACAGCGTGAACTCCCGCTGCGGAACGTCGTTCTCCCTGCCGGCAATCCAGGCGTCGTTTCCCTTCACGTTCAGAAGAAAGGGCACGCGCCTGCCGTTCGGCGTCATATCAGAAGGATAGGACACGTCGCTGCCGTGATCCCCCCAGAGCGCCAGCAGCGCGCCTTCGGGCAGTCTGGCGTAGAAGTCGGCCAGACACTCGTCCACGTAGCGAAGCGACGATATGTAGCGGAAAAACAGGCCACGTCCCGGCCCGAACAGCGGCTGCGGCTCCATGAAGGGAATGTGGCTGCTCATGGTCACCACGAACACCGCCCTGCCCCCTCCTTCCTCCAGATACCGCGCCGCCGCGTCCAGCACATGCTCGTCCGCCACCTGCTCCATGGCCAGACGGCTTGTCGGGTATCCTTTATCCGTCAGCTCTTCCTTGAAAAACGTCCTGTCGAATCCCATGAGCCGGTACGCCTCGCGAAGATTGAACAGATTGCCTTCCAGACCGTGGAACACCGCCGGACGCATGGCCGCCGCCTCGCGGATCACGCTGTCGGGATACTCGCGGATGTAGGAGTAATACATGACGTTCTGATCCGCCACGCGGCCGTTCAGAAGTTCATAGTCGGAATTGGCCGACCCCACCTTGTGCGGCGCAAAGGCCCTGAGCAGCAGCGACGACGACAGAAGCGAATGCAGAAAAGGCATGACCCGCTCGCCGTTGACGATCAGAAACGGCGCGGCGTAGTCGAGGCTTTCCACCTGAATGAGCGCCGCGCGGTCGAACGGAGGCGGCAGCGGACAGCCGCACCAGGCATCGACGCTCTCCGGATGCCGCTCCAGAAAGCGGACGTTGGGATCCGGGCACCTTTTTTCGGCGTAGATGAGACTGGTATCCTTGTAAACGCCGCCCATCCACTCTCCCGCCCAGGTGGCCAGATAGCCGAGGCTGCGCACGGACTCCTTCGCGCCTTCCTGACTGCGGCGGTCGACGGCCGTCCGATGCGGCCCCTCTCCGGTCCAGAGCGAAAGGATGCCCGACCGGCCGTGCTCCCAGAACACCGTGACCGACACCAGCATGAGACAGATCACGGCCGCCACGCCCCGCAGGTTCCACAAGCGCGGCATGACGGGCGCGGCGGAAAGACGGACGAGAAGGAGCTTGACGGCCAGAACGAGGGCGAGAAGCAGAAGAAGGTCTGGCTTGACGAACACGAACGCGGAGCCCCCGAGATAGGACAGCCCCTGCATGGAATGATAGATGGTGGAAAGCGTGAGCGTATTGTAGAAGAAGCTGCCGTAGTGCAGCACCACGGCGCTGATCGCCGTCTGTCCCACGAGAAAGAGCGCAAAGGCCCTGCGGGAAAGAAGGGCCAGCGCAAGCGGCGAAAGAACGTCGATGCAAAGCAGCGGAACATTGATCATGCTCCGCACGCTCTCCCACGTCAGCGCGTGATGAATGGAGTACGTCTGCACGAAAAAGGACTCCGCGGCGCTCGCCGCAACGGCAAGAAGCAGCAGACAGAGCGCCGGGCCTCCATGATTCACGGGCGATACAAGATTGCGCATGACTCCTCCCACGGAGCCTTCATCATCGGCCCGCGGGAAGATCAGGTCAACCACTTAGAATAAAAAAGAAAGATTACTCATCGCGACGAATTCCGACGCTGTGCGCGGGCTTTTTGCCTTGTCATGCGGACATTCCGCCCGACTTTCTCAACAAAAGCCCGCTCCCCCGCGTCCTTCGCTTCTTGACGCTGCGCCCGGCGCTTCGTATCGTGCATAAGAAGACAAGGAGGTTCTCCATGGAGAGGCTCATCGTTCTCGGCACGGGAGCGGCCAACGCGCTGCGCTACTACAACACCTGTTTCATGCTTCAGGGGCCGCAGGGCGGTCTGCTGGTGGACGGCGGGGGCGGCAACGGCATTCTCGTTCAGCTGGAGAAAGCCGGAATCTCCCTTCTCGACATCAAGGATATCTTCGTCACGCACGAACACATCGATCACACTCTCGGGGTCATCTGGCTCGTGCGCATGACTGCCTCCCTCTTTCTTCGGGAAAAGCGCAGCGACATTCTGCGCATCCACTGTCACAGCCGCCTTTCGGAAAAGCTGCGCGCCATCTGTCAGTTCACGCTCAGCGAAAAGCAGTTTTCCACGGTGGGAACCAGCATCCGCTTCGTGCCCGTGAAGGACGGCGAACAGCGCTCCATCGCCGGGCACACCGTCACGTTTTTCAACACGCACTCGCGCAAGGCCGAGCAGTTCGGCTTCCACATGGAAGGACCGGACGGACAGCGCATCGTCTGCACCGGCGACGAACCCTGTCAGCCCGCGTGCGGCCACTATCTGGAAAGCGCGGACTGGCTCCTTCACGAAGCCTTCTGCCTCGACGCCGATTCGCGCGTTTTCCGGCCGCACATCATCGGTCACGGCACCGTGCGCGAAGCCGCCCTGCTCGCGGGCAAACACCATGTGCGCAATCTTGTGCTGTGGCACACCGAAGACCGCACGCCGCCTTCACTGCGCAAGGAACGCTATACGGAGGAAGCGCGTCAGGCCTTCCGGGGCGGCGTGTACGTGCCCGACGATCTGGACGTCATCGCTCTGAAAAAGTAGCTCGGCCGTGAATCGAAGCACCGACGCCTCGCAGACGCAGAGTCCCCGCACAGGAGAGGATACGAACCGCAAAAGCGCTCCGGCCGAGCGCGGAGCGAAGCGCAAAACGCCGGGCACGGTCATGCGCAGGTCGCCGTCCGGCCATGGACGCAGCTCCCTGCAACGCTGCTCAGGGCGACGTCGCTCAAAACGCCCCTGAGCGAGACGCAAAAACGCTCCGGCAAAAGGCCACCGTCCCCGGCGAAAATGCTCTTGCACCGCGTCAATCCCTGCGCCACACAATCAAGCACAAAAGGAAAAGGGGGCCCGAAAGCCCCCTTTTTTTGCGGCCGCACAAGGCCGGTCGTCGGCCGAACGCCGACGCGGCCATGCCCCATCCCTCGGCGGCTGCGGCCGCAGGAGCGGAACGGCGCACTCGTCCGACGCGGACGGTATCCCTCGCGCCTTTCCGCGCCCCATGAAGCGATGATCGGCGCTTTTCCCTTTCCCGGACGCCGCGCTCAGGCGGGCGAAGCCGAAACGCGGCTTTCCGCGGGCCGGGCTCCGCATGCCCCGCGCCATTTTCCCCCGCAGAGTCTTCCGGAAAAGCGCCGGATCCTGATTTTCGCGCCCGGTGATCGGCTAAGCCGAGCGCAGCAGTTCTCCGGCCGTTCTGCGGCAGGCGAACCAGGCGGGCAGAAACGCCGCCAGGCAGCCGCATCCGGCCGCGGCCAGCGCCGCAAGAGCATCCCCCGCCGTCAGCGTCACGGTCAGCGCCACGCCGGTTTCCGCCTGAATCCACGAACTCGCCGCCGAAGCCATCAGGCAGCCGAGCCCCAGACCGAGCGCGCTTCCTGCAAGGAGCACGCCCGACACCATGAGCCAGACGCTCACCGCAAGAAAGCCGTGCGACGCGCCGAGCGCCCGCAGAAGCGCCAGCGCCCGCACGCGCATGGCCACGGCGAAAAATCCCGAAACCAGCGCCGCCGCCAGCGCCGCGGCCTGAGCGCCCGAGGCAAGCAGCATCATGACGTCGTGCATCTGCTCCATCGTGCCGAAAAGACGCGTCAGCACTTCGCCGGTGAACACGGACTGCGATTCCGGACCGTTCAGCGCTCCCCGCAGACGGTAGGCGTCGGCCACGGTGACGGGCTTCACCACCACCACGGAACAGCGCCCCGACCCCGTTCCGGCGTCGTGCATGTTCCAGAGCGCTTCGATGGGAACCACCACGGCCCTGTCCCACGGCGTGCCCGTGGCGGGCATGCGCCCCACCACGCGGAAGGAATGATCGTGAGCGCTCCTGCCGCCTTCGTCCAGCGCGGCTTCGGCCACGCTGCCGTGACTCGGCGAAAAAACGTCGCCTTCCTTGAGCGGAACGCCCGCGCCCACCACGGCTTCGTCGCCCGTGAGAAACATGCGGCCGGAAGCCAGCGGACGCTTGCCGCCCAGCGTGACGAGCTCCGACGACGTGCCCGCCAGCGGATAATCGCGCCAGCGGTCGCCGAAAGCCAGCGGCGCGGCCCAGCGGACTCCGCCGTGCGCCTTCACGGCCTCAAGAGTGCCGAGGGGCAGCAGCGGAAGCGGCTCGGGCCGGAGATACACCGCTCCCAGCACCAGATCCACGGCGCTGCCCTTCGCGCCCACGAGCAGATCAAAGGCGTCGGCCGCCTGCGCCATGCCGGAACGGATGGAGCGCTCCATCATGGAAACCGCGGGACTCAGGCTTCCCGCAAAGGCCAGCACCAGAGCCAGCGCCAGCGCGCCGCCCCAGGAACGGCGAAACTCGCCGCGCAGAAAAAGAAAAGGATTCATACGTCACCTTGCAAGCGTTTGTCACTCCGCCCGCCCGAAACGCGGACAATGCGGACGGCCTTCCGGCAAAAGCCCGGAACCCCGACTCGCAGAAATCAGACTCCGCCGGGAACACCGGCTCATTTCGATTTCAGATCGTCTTCCAGACCAAAGAGCAGACGCCCCCGTTCCAGACGGTAGCGCCTGTCCATTCTGCCGTGGAGCACCTGTTCGTGGGTCACGACAAGCAGCGTGCAGCCTTCCGAGCGGGCGAGATCCACAAGTTCGTCGGTGACGAGCTGCGCGTTGCTGCGGTCGAGGCTGGCCGTAGGTTCGTCGGCAAGCAGCACCGACGGGCGGAACAGTACGGCCCGGGCCATGGCCACGCGCTGCTGCTCGCCCCGGGAAAACACGCCCGTGGAAACGTCCGTGCGGCGGATGCCGAGCCTCCTGAGCAGATCCCGCGCTCTGTCGCGCACGTCTTCCGGAATGGAAAAATTTCGGAACGTGGCCGGCAACAGCACGTTTTCCATGGCTGAAAGCTGCGGAAAAAGTTGAAAATCCTGAAAGATCATGCCCACGTGACGGCCCCGCCAGGCATCGCGCCGCCCTTCGGGCATGGTGGTGAGGTCGTCGTCGCCCCAGCGCAGCTCGCAGCCCTGGCAGGGATCGGGCAGCACCAGACCGCACAGAAGATTGAGCAGCGACGTCTTGCCCGAGCCGGAATCGCCGTAAATGCCCGCCAGCGTGCCGCCGGGCAGAAAAAGTTCCGGAATGTCCAGCACGCGCCGCACTCCGGATCCATCCTGAACGCTGTAGCGGATGTTCCGCAGATGAAGATCGTTTTCCATGCTGCCTCACAGCTTGTGGAAGGTGGCGTTGCGCAGCCTGAGCTGACTCACAAAGCCGGTGTGCTCGTCCGTCCAGGAGCCTACTTCCAGATCGCCTTCCACCTCGATGACGGTGTTGTTCTGCACGAAGCGCTGCTTTTCGGAGAGGTACACCACCAGAATGTTGTCCGGCCAGTCGGAGTCGGACTGGCAGAACGGACACAGCGCCACAGGCTCGCGGGTAAGCACGAAAAAGTCGGCGTCCGCCTTCAGCGGCGGAGCCATGAATCCGCGGATGACGACGTGCTTGCCTTCAAACGCCAGCACCTTGTCGGAAAAACGCAGTCCCAGCGCGCCGCCTCCGCTGTACAGCTCGTCGAAGCTCAGGCGGTTTTCCTCTTCCGCCCGCGCCGTCTGCACGCAAAGCACAAGACAAAGCAGCACGGTCAGCCAAATTTTCATATCCATGTCCGTTGTGCAAAAGGTTCGGATTCGTTCGGAAGCTTCCGAGTTCCGCAGAGGCTTCCGAATCCTCTATGTCTGCGCGCCGGGAACATCGTGGTTCCCCTCCCGGGGCGCTCGGCATTCTTTGCGTCCGGGGCCGCCCCGCCCGCTTCGGCCGCGCGTCGAAAACCGAAGCGAATTCCAGGAAAGGCGCCCCGAACATTCGGAGCGCCCTGTTGTCGCGGAAGGAAGACACATGCCTTCCCTCCCCATCCGTCATCAGCGGCCGAGGGCCATGGCTTCGGCCATGATGCGGAAGATTTCCGTGCTGTTCATGAAGCCGTGAATCTGATCGGCGTTCGGGCCTCTCGCGCCCACCACGAGGTCGTCGATGGCGTGGACGCCCGTGGATTCGGTGCGGGGCAGATTGCCGGGCACGAACTGTGCTCCGGGAATGTCCTTGTAGGCGGCGTTCGCGATGTAGTGACCGTTTTCATCCTTCACCGCGGGAACGAAGGGGCCGTCCAGCTTGGGACGATAGGTTTCGTAATGATCGGGGTAGTTGCCGATGAAGGCGGCAAGGCGCTTGGACACGTTCACGTCGTCGGGATAGCCGTCGCCGTTTTCGTCCTTGTAGTTCGGGTAGCCGGCCGCGCCGTAAATGCCCACCTTGTCGCGCATGAGCTCGCCGGGCAGATTGTCGTCCACGGTGCCGATGATGCTGAGCGCGTGGGTGTGGTCGCCGGTGACGATGAGCAGAGTGTCGGGATTGGCGTCGCAGAAGGCCTGCGCCTGCGCCACCACCTTGTCGAACATGATGGTGTCGTAAATGGCGCGTTCCCAGTCGAGAGGATGCGTGTACTTGTCCACGAGACCGGCTTCGAGCATGAGGAAGAAGCCGTTGGGATTCTTGGAAAGCACCTTGAGCGCGGCGTTCATGGAATCGGTGAGGTCGGGCTGATCCGGGAACTTGGACACCGTGCCCTTCTTCAGCTGCTTGCGGTCGAGCGCGCCGTCGAGGTTGCCGGTGTGGAACAGACCGAGCAGACGATCGGGGTTCTTGTCCATGACGCTCATAAGTTCCGTGCGCGTGGTGGCCAGCGTGTAGCCTGCCTTGCGGAAGTCTTCCACGTAGTCCTTTTCGTCCTTGCGCTTGGAACCGGGCACCGTGCGCGGCAGGAAATAGGCGGAACCGCCCCCGATGAGCACCTCAGGACGAATGCCCGCAAACATGCCTACAATGGCGGCCTTTTCCGAACGCTTGCGCGTGTGGGAAACCACGGCGGCAGGCGTGGCGTCTTCGATTTCGGCGTCGGAAACAATGCCTATGGATTTGTTCGTCTTGCGGCGGAGCAGCTCGGCAATGGTTTCCTGACGGGGATCGTCAAAAGGATCCTTGGTGCGGTCGGCGTACACGCCGATGGCGTTCACGCTGGACTTGTGACCGGTCATGTAGGCGGAAGCGGTGTTGGCGGAGTCGGCGGCAATGGAGTCAACGCTGCAGGTGCCGAGCATGCCGGTGTAGGGCAGCGTGTCCATGGAAAGATAGCCGTTGTACATGCCGTTGGTCACGCCCTTGGAAAGCAGACGAGCGCCGGTGCGATGCCCCATGCTGAGGCCGTCCGCAATGAGAAGAATGACGTTCTTGGCCTTGGCCTTTTCCGGCGTGCCGTACACGTCCCACCTGGCGCTCGCTTCTTCCTTGCCGTCCTTCGCGGAAACGGCATACTTGCCGGGAGCCAGAGAAACGTTGCGAAGAATGATGGCAGAGCCCTTGCCTTCCTCGTTCTTGATGAATTCCGGCTTGGCACCGAAGACGTCGGCAACGCTCTTGCCGTTGATGCGCACGTCGATGTCGGACTGGCTGAGTTCACGGTCGAATTCCACCTTGAAGTCAAACTTCGAGGTCCCCAGGAAACGCGCCGTGTCCACAGGATAAATGGACGGCGCAGCCTGAGCAGTTGCGGTCAGAAGCGCCATGCCGAGACACAGCGGCATCATCACGGTAGCTTTCATAACTTCCTCCAGTGTTGTTTTCAGCTGCCGCCACTATGAGCAACAACCGTAACTCCCCTGTGAAGTCATGATAAATTGTTCGTGAAGAAACACTACGCGAACATGAAGAAAGGAAAGAGAAAGAGAGAATTGTACCGGGGGAAGGAGGGACACCTTTTGAAAAAGGTTGTCCCTCCTTCCCCCGGGGGCCCCCATCCTCCCTTCCAAAACTTTTTATTTCGGTGAATGCGGAAACGGGCTGTCCCGCAGCGTGGTGCCCAGCCGGGAAAATCCCCCTTGCCGGGTGCCGCTCTGCTCATCCTGCGGGAGAGCTTTTCGAGAGGGGTCACTGCGGGGAGGCAAGGCACTTTTTCAAAACATTTTTCTGAAAGTCTTTCCTGAAAACGCTCTCAAAACGGTTCTTCCGATACCCTTCCCCGAGAATCTTCCCCGAAAGGCGTCCCCCAAACACTTTTCCGATGCACTTTTTCTGAGAAGATGTCTCGAAATACGTTCCAAGACGCTTTCCCGATGCGCTTCCTGAAGCGCGGCCCCCGAGAGAATTTCCCAGCACGGTTTTGCGAATGTCTCTCCCGATGCCCTGCCCTAAACACTTTTTCTGAAAGCCTTTCCGGGGGAATATTCTCGCTCCCCTTTCGAAGCGCGGCGAGTCCGCGCCGCCTCAGACACTTTTCTCAAGAGGCTTTCCGGGAGCACATTTCACGGGACACTGTTCCGCGACGCCCCTTCCCAAAGACGCGTTTCGGAAAGCCTTTCCCGGGGCGCTTTCCCAAAACTTTCCCCGAGCGGCTTCCCTCCCGCTTTTCTCAAAACACGTTTCCGCGCCCCTCCCAAGGACGCGAAAAGGGGATGCCCCTTTCGGGACATCCCCTTTTGTTATTCTGTATCAGCATGGCGACCGGACGCCCCGGCCTTCCTCGGCGTTGCCGCCTTCCGGAACAGCCTGCGGAGCCTCTCGCGTTTCCCGAAAGAAACGCTCGGCGCGATGCCCGGCGTCAGCGCCTTGCGACGCGAATGCGGGCGATGGCGCGGGTGAGCGCAAGCTCGGCCCGGTGCACGTCCGTATCGGGCTTGGGATCGGACAGACGCTGTTCGGCGCGGGCCTTGGCCTGTTCCGCCCTGTCCACGTCGATGTCGGAGGCCAGTTCGGCGGCTTCCGCCAGAATGGTCACCTTGTTGTCGGCGATCTGGGCGAATCCTCCGGATACGAAGACCCATTTCGTCGTGCCGCCCTGACGATAGTACAGGTCGCCGATCTTCAGCGCGGAAAGCATGGCCGCATGGGAAGGCAGGAGGCCGAACTGACCGTCCACGCCGCTCGCGCCCACATATTCCACGTCCGCCTGAAGCACAACCTTGTCGGGCGTGACGATATCGAGACGAAGACCTTCCATGGCGGTCTCCTCTTATGCCTGCTGACGCTTGTTGTACTTTTCAATGGCCATGTCGATGCTGCCCACGTTGAACACGTCGGTCTCGGAGAGATAGTCGTATTCGCCTTCAAGCAGACCCTTGAAGCCCTTGATGGTGTCTTCCAGTTTCACATACACGCCGGGAATGCCGGAGAACACTTCTGCCACATGGAAAGGCTGCGACAGGAAGCGCTGAATGCGGCGGGCGCGGGCCACGGTCATCTTGTCCTCGTCGGAAAGTTCGTCCATGCCGAGGATGGCGATGATGTCCTGAAGGTCCTTGTACTTCTGCAGCACCTGCTGAACGCGGCGGGCCACGGAATAGTGTTCTTCGCCGACCACGTTCGGATCAAGGATGCGCGAGGTGGAGTCAAGCGGGTCCACGGCCGGGTAAATGCCCAGTTCGGCGATGGAACGGTTGAGCACCAGCGTGCCGTCGAGGTGAGCGAAGGTAGTGGCGGGAGCCGGGTCGGTAAGGTCGTCGGCGGGAACGTACACGGCCTGCACGGAGGTGATGGAGCCTGCGGAGGTGGAGGTGATGCGTTCCTGGAGACCGCCGAGGTCGGTGCCGAGGGTGGGCTGATAGCCCACGGCCGAAGGCATGCGGCCGAGCAGTGCGGACACTTCGGAGCCGGCCTGCGTGAAGCGGAAGATGTTGTCGATGAAGAGCAGCACGTCCTGATGTTCTTCGTCGCGGAAGTACTCGGCGCAGGCAAGGGCGGTGAGGGCCACGCGGGCACGGGCTCCCGGGGGTTCGTTCATCTGGCCGTAAACAAGCACGGCGCGTTCCAGAACTCCGGCTTCCTTGAGTTCGCCGTAGAGGTCGTTGCCCTCACGGGTACGTTCGCCAACACCCGCAAACACGGAGTTGCCGCCGTGCTGCTTGGCGATGTTGTTGATCATTTCCATGAGGATAACGGTCTTGCCCACGCCGGCGCCGCCGAACAGACCGATCTTGCCGCCCTTGGGGAACGGAATGAGCAGGTCCACGACCTTGATGCCGGTTTCCAGCAGTTCCACCTTGGTGTTCAGTTCGGTGAACGCCGGGGCGGGACGATGGATGGGGAAGTACTTGTCCGTTTCGATCGGGCCGAGACCGTCCACGGGACGACCGACCACGTTCAGGATGCGGCCGATGGCAGCCTTGCCCACAGGGGTCATGATGGGCTTGCCGGTATCGACCACTTCCATGCCGCGAACCAGACCGTCGGTGCTGTCCATGGCGATGGTGCGCACCACGTTGTTGCCCAGGTGCTGGGCGACTTCGCAGACGAGGTCCGTGGCGTTGGGGTTGTTGATATTATTGATCTCAAGCGCGTTGAGGATGTTCGGCAGCTGTCCCTCGGGGAAAGCTACGTCCACAACAGCGCCGATGACCTGCACAATATGGCCTTTGTTTGCTGTCATGCCCTAATGCTCCTACTGGCTTTGCTGCGCATTTGCGCCGCCAACGATGTCGATAAGTTCGTTGGTGATGGCAGCCTGACGGGTCTTGTTGTAAAGAAGCGTCAGAGAATTGGTCAGTTCGTCGCAGTTGCGCGTGGCGTTGTCCATGGCGGCCATGCGCGCTGCGTTCTCGCTGGCGGAGTTGTCGAGAAGTCCGCGGTAGATCTGAACGTTCACATAGCGGGGCAGCAGTTCCGCCAGCAGAACCCCGACTTCGGGTTCGTACAGGCATTCGGCCGCCGGCTTGTTGCCGTCCTCTTCCCTGGCGGCTGCGGTCACGGGCAGAAGCTCCATCTTCGTGGGAATCTGGCGCGTCATGCCCGCAAACTCGCTGTACACGAGGTACACTTCATCGGCCTCGCCGCTTTCATAAAGCTGCGACACCTTTCCGCCCAGACGGGCCGCCAGGCGGAAATCGAAGGAACCCATGACGTCTCCGTACGATTCGATGATCTCGTAGGAGGTCTTGCGCACCGCGTCGCGGCCCTTCCGGCCCACGCAGATGAACCGGACGCTCAGCCCCTCCTCGGTCTTGGCGCGGGCCAGATCGAGAGCGGTAGATATCAGATTGACGTTGAAGCCCCCGCACAGGCCGCGATCGGAGGAAAGAAGCACGACCACCGCCGACTTCACCTCCTTGTGGACCTGAAGCAGCGGATGAGCCGCTTCTTCCGTTCTGGCGGCAAGATCGCCCAGCATCTCGCCGAACTTTTCCGCGTAGGGGCGGAACCGTTCGATGCGGTTCTGAGCGCCGCGCAGCTTCGCCGAGGCGACCATGCCCATGGCCCTCGTGATCTGCTTGGTCTTGCCGACGCCAGCTATCTGGAGTTTTACATCTTTCAACGAAGGCATGAGTTACCCCCGCGCCTTGAAGGATACCTTGAACTCTTTGATGGCCGCGGAAAGACGGGCTTCCAGATCGTCGTCCAGCTTCTTGCGATCGCGGATATCGGCGAGGATATCGGGCTTTTCGGTGCGAAGCATTTCCAGCATGCCGCCTTCAAACGGCAGCACGTCTTTCACCTCGATGTCGTCCAGGAAGCCGCGGGAAGCAGCAAAGATGGAGGCCACCTGCTCTTCCGTGGGCATGGGATGATACTGAGGCTGCTTGAGCAGCTCCGTCATGCGGGCGCCGCGATCGAGAATGGCCTTGGTGTCCTTGTCCAGATCGGAACCGAACTGGGCGAAGGCGGCCATTTCGCGGTAGTGGGCGAGGTCCAGACGCAGCGAGCCTGCCACCTGCTTCATGGCCTTGATCTGGGCGGCGCCGCCCACGCGGGACACGGAGATGCCCACGTTGATGGCGGGACGGATGCCGGCGTTGAACAGGTTCGTTTCCAGGAACACCTGACCGTCGGTGATGGAGATCACGTTGGTGGGGATGTAGGCGGAAACGTCGCCGGCCTGCGTTTCGATGACGGGCAGAGCCGTCAGAGAACCGGCGCCCAGCTCGTCGCTGAGCTTGGCCGCGCGTTCGAGCAGGCGGGAGTGCAGGTAGAACACGTCGCCGGGGAAGGCTTCACGTCCCGGAGGACGACGGAGCAGCAGGGACATCTGGCGATAGGCCACGGCCTGCTTGGAAAGGTCGTCGTAAATAATGAGCGCGTGTTCGCCGTTGTCGCGGTAGAATTCGGCCATGGTGCAGCCGGAATACGGCGCGATGTACTGCAGAGGCGCGGATTCCGAAGCCGAGGCGGACACGATGGTGGTGTATTCCATGGCGCCGTGCTGGCGGAGGGTTTCCGCCACCAGAGCCACGGTGGACTTCTTCTGACCGATGGCCACGTAGAAGCAGTGAACGCCGGTGCCCTTCTGGGCAAGGATGGCGTCCACGCAGATGGCGGTCTTGCCCACCTGACGGTCGCCGATGATGAGTTCGCGCTGACCGCGGCCGATGGGCGTGATGGCGTCGATGGCCTTGATGCCCGTCACCATGGGTTCATGAACGCTCTTGCGCTGCATGATGCCGGGAGCTTTAAGTTCCACGGGACGGATTTCCGTGCTTTCCACGGGTCCCAGACCGTCGATGGGCTGACCCAGCGGGTTCAGCACGCGTCCGGCGACGGCGGGTCCCACCGGCACAGAGAAGATGCGGCCGGTACGCTTGACCGGATCGCCTTCCTTGATGCCGGTGTCGTCGCCGAGCAGGGCGACGCCGACGTTGTCTTCTTCGAGGTTGAGCACCATGCCCATGAGTCCGCCGGGAAACTCCAGCAGCTCCATCGACATGGCATTCCGCACGCCGTACACGCGGGCGATGCCGTCGCCCACGTACATGACGGTGCCGGTCTCGCTCATTTCCACATGCTGGTCGTAGTTGCGGATCTGCTCCTCGATGATCTTTCCGATCTCTTCAGCCTTGATGTGCATGGCCTACTCACCCCTCTTGATGGATTCCCTGAGGTTGTCGAGCTGCGCGCGCAGGCTTGCGTCGTACACCTTGTCTCCCACGCGGAAGACGATGCCTCCGATGATGGAGGGATCGATGACGTATTCAAGCTCAAGCTTGCGCTCTGTCTGCGATTCCAACTTGTTCTTGATGCTGTCCTTGCGCGCGTCGTCCAGCTCCACGGCCGTGGTCACGACCCCGCGGGAGATGCCGCGGGCCTCGTCGAGCATGGCCGAAAAATCCGCCGCGATGGCGGGAATGAGCGGCAGCCGGTCCTTGTCGGCCAGCAGCGCGCAAAAACGTTGTTCCACGGCGCCGCCGCCCGCCACATCCAGCAGGGACAGCACCACTTTCTTCTTCTCCTCCGTGGAGAGGACGGGATTGCGAAAAGCCTCGGCCAGTTGAGGAGTCTTTTCCACAGCCTCGCCCAGAGCACTCAGAGACGCTCCATAGCGTTCCAATTCCGCCATGCCCGCCTCTTTTCCGATGGAAAAGAGCGCCGAGGCATAACGCCGGGACACGACATTGCCAATCACTGCAGCACCACCTTGGTCAACGATTTGTCGATCAGTTTCTGATGCGTCGTGGCATCCAGCCTGTCGCGAAGGCTCTTTTCCACCTCCGCAACGATGGTGTCGGCCATACGTTCGCGAATGGCTTCAAGCTCGGCCTTGCCTTCCTGCTCCGCGCCCTTCTTCGCCTGCTCCACAATGTGGGCGGCCTGGGCCTCGGCCTCGGACACGATGGCGGCCTTGATGCGTTCCGCCTGCGCGCGGCCTTCTTCCAGAAGCTTTGCGCATTCCGCTTCCACGTCGGCTATCTGACGCTCGACCTCGGCAAGCCGGGCCTCGGCCTCCTGCTTGCGTTTGGCCAGATCGTCCATTTCCTGAACGATTTCCTCACGGCGACCCGTGAAAAACTTTTTGATGAGCTTGCCTGCCGCGTACCAGATGATGCCGACAAAGATGGCGGCATTGATCACGCGCAGCAGAAAGTCTCCCCACGGCAGGGAATGCCCGTCGCTCGCGGACGCAACCTGGCAGGAAATCAGGACCAGAGCGCAGGCCGTCACTATACCATAGATTCTTTGCACGCCGTTCTCCTTGCTGCGATGATGCTATCCGAGCATGGCCTTGAGAGCCACCTGAACAAAATCGCCCACCCTGCCGTCGAGCTCGCGCCTGGCTTCCGCGCTCTCCGTGCGGACGCGCTCGGCGGCGGCTCTGTGGATGGCGCGGGCCTCGTCGCCCGCCTCGTTCAAACGGGCCTGAGCGGTTTGTTCCGCGGCAGCCTTCATGCTCTTGCGCACAGCCGCCACTTCCGCGCGGGCCTTTTCGATGCGGGCGTTGTAACCTTCCATCTTGAGCCCGGCCTCGCCTTCCAGGGAGGCGGCGGCTCCTCTCAGTTCATCGTTCTGCGAGTTGCGGCGGGCAATGACACCGCGCACCGGGCGCACGATAAGGTAATTGATGATCGCCAGGGCGATCAAAAAGTTCACCAACTGAATCAGGAGGGTTATGTCGATGTTGATCATTCCGAGAACCTCCAACCGAAGCTGTAAAAAGGGGCCACTCTACCATTGCATTCTAAGCCCCCAAAGTTCTGCGCTCCTGAATTATTGGGAGTAGAATCATTTTTTTTAGCTACCCCGTTTTCCGCACTTTGTCAAAGCCGATACACTTTTTTTTCAAGAAATAAACAGGTTCCGCCACGTCTTTTGCACAAAAAGTTACAAAATATGCGAACAGGTCATATCATACCGGAAAGCCTCTTTCTTTTGTCTTTGAAGGAGACGCGCGTCTTCCGAAACACGAACAAAAGCCGTTTGCATTTCAGAATCCTCCCGTATTTCGCCCCGGGAAAAAATAAATAAAATTCTGATCGATCTTTTTTTCACGATACTGAAATACCCTCTGTTTTTCGTTGATATACCTTGTTATTGCAGGAAAAGTCGTCGAAAACGCCTGTATTTTTTCCTCAGTCGGGAAAAAACTCGCGCAGCCGGGCAATTGTCACAAAACTGACACAATTCTCTCCGGGGTCACGCCTCATTCCGGCAAAGATCCTTGCCGAAAAGGCCGATGCACGGTGCTGTGGGCACGAAGCGAAGCGGC
The DNA here is from genome assembly GCF_963931295.1 of uncultured Mailhella sp. Classification (NCBI taxonomy): domain Bacteria; kingdom Pseudomonadati; phylum Thermodesulfobacteriota; class Desulfovibrionia; order Desulfovibrionales; family Desulfovibrionaceae; genus Mailhella; species uncultured Mailhella sp. The sequence goes on from NZ_OZ007001.1 coordinate 848,129, forward strand.
GGCAAAGCCCGCGGCGGGGCCGCAGACCTGTGGCTTTTGCGTGGAGCCACTGACCTGCCCCACTCGATTGCACGAAGTTATGCGGAAAAATTCGGAAGCCGCGGTTGCGCCTCCGCCGGCAGCAGGCCCTGCCATGCACGCATCCCGACGCACGTCTGCACCGCTGCTTTCCGCCCCCTCCCCCAAAACAGAAACAGCACCGAGCTCCCGGCCAAGCGCGGAGCGCAAAAAAATACCCGTATCAGAGATGAAGACGGACAACCGCCCAGCCCCTGATCCGCCGCTGCCATTTCCCCAAAGAGCAATGATGCACCGATGGACCTCACGACGGAATCGTCGGGAATTCCCTGAAGAACAACGATGCAGGAAGCGATCTCCTGATGAAAAAGCCCTGCACGGCGGCCCTCTTCGTCGGGCAACCGGCGGCGCAGTGTCAAGATTGTTTTTTTCTCACACGTGAGGGGAGATGGAACAGAGTTTTGAAGAGGCCGTGAGCTTTTCGTTTTTCCCCGTGCGGCGGAGCGGCCCTTCCCTCTTCCCCCGGCCCACGCTTGCGCATGTTCCCTGCCCTGCTTGACGGAACGAGTCGATGAAGGAAGCCCCGGAAGCCTTGATTGCGCTTTTCGGCGGTGTACAGCCCCGAACAGGCGCGCATCCCGAACCACTTCTGTTCTTTGATTTTTGCAGAAACCTCTACGCAAGGCAGGAGCAGCAGAATACCGAGCTTTTCCGGGCACACCTTCGAACAGGCAAGGTGCAGCCGTTCTGAACGCGCGACTCATCGCCGCCTGAAAGCCCCGCTCCTGCAACTAGCTCTTGAACACGAAACGGCGCATGGAAATGCTGAGCACGATGCCCACAAGGGCGCAGTTCACCACCAGCGCCGTGCCGCCGTAGCTGATGAACGGCAGCGGCATGCCCACCACGGGCATGAGCCCCACCACCATGCCGATGTTCACGATGATCTGCCAGAAGAAGTAGAAGAATATGCCCGCGGCCAGCGTGCTGCCGAAGCGGTCCTTGGCGTCGCGCACCGTGCTGTACATGGCCATGAGGAACAGGCAGAACAGCGTGACCAGCGTCATGCAGCCCGCGAACCCCCATTCCTCGCCGAACACGGCAATGGCGAAGTCGGTGTGCTTTTCCGGCAGGAAGCGCAGCTGACTCTGCGTGCCCGCCAGAAACCCCTTGCCGAACATCTCGCCCGAACCGATGGCTATCTGCGACTGAATGATGTGATATCCCGCACCGCGGGGATCGCGCGTGGGGTCGAGGAACGTCAGAATGCGCTCCTGCTGATAGTCGTGCAGCACGAACCAGCCGAGCGGCATGAGCAGCGGAATGACCACGAGACACACGCGCAGCACCTTCCACTTCACGCCGTGAAAGAGCACCATGCCGCCGAGCAGCACCAGCACGGTGAGCCCGGAGCCGAGGTCGGGCTGCTTGGCGATGAACAGAAAGGGAACCACGCCGATGGCGAGCACCTGCCCGAGTCTTTTCCAGCCCAGCGACTCCCCGTCGCGGCAGAGGGCCTTGGCGCCCATCATGAGCACGGCGAACTTGGCCAGCTCGCTCGGCTGCAGGTTCATGACGCCGAGATCTATCCAGCGCTTGGCGCCGTACACGGTTTTGCCCACGATGGGCACCAGCATGAGCAGAATGAGTACAATGACGTAGCACGGCACCGCCAGTCGTTCGATGCGCCGGTAGTCGATGAGCATGCACGTCACCATGACGCAAAGTCCGATCAGCCCCCACACGAGCTGACGCTGATAAAAGGGCGAAAGCACGAAACCGCCTTCGATGCGGGAGCCGCTCGCGGAATACAGGTTCACCATGCCCACGGCGAACAGCAGGATGGTGATGAAGACAAGCCCCCAGTTTATCTGGAAGAACATTCTTCTGTCGGGCATCTGCATGGAGAACCTCGGCGAAAAACGCCGGGAACATTCCCGGCGCTGAGAAAAAAGATGAGGGCGCATGAGGCGGCACTGACGCGTTTTCGCGTCGGCCGCGTTTCTCCGGTCCGCGCCCGGCAGACCGGAGAAATCGCAAGAACGTTATTTGCCCGCGGCCATTTCCTGATCGCGTTTCAGGGCTTCGAGCACGGCGTCGGTCACGTGACCGGGCACGGCGCAGCGTTCCATGTGGTTCACGCCGCGGATCGTGGTGCCGGAGGGCGAGCACACCTTCACGCGCAGATCGGCAAAGCTTTCGCCGCTCTCCAGGGCAAGGCGGGCCGTGCCTTCCACCATGGCGGCGATGAGCTCGCGGGAGACGCCGGCCTTGAGGCCCATGGTGATGCCCGCATTGAGCAGTCCTTCCATGAACAGCAGCACGAAGGCCGGACCGCAGCCCACCAGCGAGGAGAACGCCGGAAACTGCGCTTCGGGCAGCACCACGGCAATGCCCATGAGCCGGAACATGGTCAGCAGCTCGTCGGCCGCGGCCTTGTCCAGCTTGGGATCGTCGAAACAGAGGGCGAACACGCCCTTCCCCACGACCACGGGCAGATTGGGCATGCAGCGCACTACGGGGCAGCGGTTTTCCACGCCCAGGCGCAGCTTTTCCTGCGAGAAGGCGGCCGCAAGCGACACCACCACCTTGGATTCGTCCAGCGCGGGGCGGATTTCTTCCAGCATGGCTTCCATCTGATAGGGCTTCACCGCAAGAATGACGATGTCGGAACGCTGCGCAAGTTCCAGCGGCGTTTCCACGAAGGTCACGCGGCCTTCGGGGCCTATGCCTTCCACCTTGGCGCGGGTGTGATCGTGGCCGAGCAGTTCAAAGTCGTGCGGGACAAGTCCCTTGAGCACGCCTCCGCCCATGTTGCCGCAGCCTATGCAACCGATTCTCTTCATGGCTCAGCCCACGATTTCCGTCCGGCTGAAGAAGAAGGCGATTTCCCGAGCGGCGGTTTCGGGAGCGTCGGAGCCGTGAACGGCGTTGGCCTGAACGCTCTGGGCGTAGAGCTTGCGGATGGTGCCTTCCGCCGCGGCGGCGGGATTGGTGGCTCCCATGAGCGCGCGATAGGAGGCGATGGCGTCTTCCCCTTCCAGCACCGAGCAGACCACGGGGCCGGAAATCATGTATTCCACGAGATCCGCGTAGAAGGGACGTTCCTTGTGTACTTCGTAAAAGGCTTCCGCCTGAGCGCGGGTGAGCCGGATCATCTTCATGGCCACGATGCGCAGGCCGCTCTTCTGGATCATGGCCAGAATCTCGCCCTGCAGATTGCGGGACACGGCGTCGGGCTTGATGATGGAAAGGGTTTGCTGAAGCATGAATTCCTCCGTCCTGACGTTGCGGGGCGGATGCACGACCGCCCCCGGGGAAAAAACGGGCACGCGGCCCTTTCGGAGCGCCGCGCCGGGCGGTCGCGCCGATACGTCCGCGGGCCGGAGCGCAGACCCGTCGAACGAAACATGTCATGCGCGCCCGACATGGCGGCAGGCGCGCATTGCTTCCCCGGGAACGCGGTCAAAAGCCCTTCCCCTGTTCCGGCCGAAGCGGCCCGGGGCAGAAAAAGCCTCCGCCTTCCCGCGCGGAAAGACGGAGGCGAAACGCTAATTTTTGAGAGTCTTCAGCACCGGCAGCGTCTTCACGAACTGAAGAGCCAGACGAAGCTGATTGTCTCTTGCGAGCATGGCGCTCATGTCTTCGGCGTCGCCCGTCTTTTCCTCATCCTTGCGGGGTCCCGCCTTTTCGTCCTTCTGTTCCAGATGGCCGCGCAGATCCTTTTCGCGCAGGAGCAGCGCGGGTTCTGCGGCGTCCTCGCGGGGAGCCTCCCAGGCCACCTCGAAGTCGGGCGTAATGCCCTCGGCCTGAATGGACTTGCCCGAAGGCGTGTAATAGCGGGCCACGGTGAGCTTGAGACCCGCGCCGTCGGCCAGCGGAATGAGATTCTGCACCGAGCCCTTGCCGAACGTGCGCTCGCCGAGAATAAGGGCCCGCTTCTGATCGCGCAGCGCGCCGGCCACGATTTCGGAAGCCGAGGCGGAACCGGAATTCACCAGCACCACGAGCGGACAATCCACGTCGTCGGGCTGGGCGTGCGCCTTGAAGGTGCGCTCGGAAGACGGATCGCGGCCGCGCATGGACACGATGACGCCGTCCTTGAGAAACTGATCGGCCACCTCGACGCTCTGATCGAGAAGTCCGCCGGGGTTGTTGCGCAGATCGAGCACCACGCCCTTGAGCGCGCCCCTGGCTCTGGCCTTGGACACGGCTTCGGCAAGTTCCTGCGCGGTGTGTCCGCTGAAGCGCGTGAGACGAATCCACCAGTAGCCGGGCTCAAGCTCGCGCGACTTCACGCTGATGAGCGGAATGGCGTCGCGCTTGATCTTCATGGTCACGGGGCGGGAGCTGTTCTTGTGCAGCACCTGCAGTTCCACCGTAGTGCCGCGCTTGCCGCGCATTTTGGAAACTACTTCGGTGAGCGACATTTCCATGGTGTACTGACCGTCCACGGCAATGATGGCATCGCCCGCGCGCAGACCGGCCTTGTAGCCGGGCGTGTCCTCGATGGGGCTCACCACCATGACCTGACCGTTCTCCATGGTGATTTCCACGCCCACGCCGAAGAATTCGCCGCTGGTGTTCTCCTGCATTTCCTGAAATTCCTTTTCCGACATGAGCGTGGAATGAGGATCCAGGTTCTGCAGCATGCCCTTGAGCGCGCCGTCGAGCAGTTCCTTCTGAGAAACATCATTAACATAGTACTGCTCCACCATGTCCAGAATCTGGCTGAAGCGGCGCAGGGAATCGTAGTCGTTTTCCGCGCTGACGGCCTTCATCACGCCGCCGCCGGACAAAAATGTGACAAGGGCGAGCGCCGCCGTGGTCAGCACGCGAATCTTTTGCATGGGAGCCTCCGATTGGGATGGAACATGCGGAACACGATAGAGCCGATCCCACCAAAACGCAACGTATTTCCTTTCCGTCAGACCGGGCGGCGGACAAAGCTGCTCCAGTTTTCCTTTATTTTTCCGCAAAGGCGCGCGCCCGCGCTCCGCCCCAACATTTCATTTGACGAGCGGGAGAGAGAAACGTACCCCTTAAAGGAAAGGGAGATTGCACATGAGCCCCATTACCGACCTTCCCGCCTGGCTGGAGAGCTTCCGGCCGGACGACGACCTGTACGCCGACGCCTACGAAGGCACGCCCGCCCATCTTCGGGCCCTGCTCAAGACGGCCATCGCCTTTGCCTTCCACCGCTGGAAGCCGGATCAGGGCGAACGTTCCGTGACCGTGGAAAGTCCGCGCGCGGGCTTTGCCCGTACCGAGCGCTCGCGTCCGGCCTCGTGGGTTCTGGCCGTGGCGGCGGAAGGCTTCGCCTCGCCGGCGCGTCTTCTTGCCGCGCTCGTTCCGGCAATCATCGCGGGCGTTGACCGCATCATCGTCGTTTCGCCCGCGCCCTTTGCTCCGGCCGTGGCCACGGCGCTGGAACTTTCCGGCATCGAGGACTCCTTCGTGCTCGACGACGACTGCGCCGCCGATCTCTACGAAGATCTGCGCGCAGCTTCGCCCGACGGCCGCGTGGCGATGTTTCCGGGAAGCGGCCCGCTCACCTCGGGACAGAAGGATCTGCTGCACCGCGCCGCGGCCGACGGACTGCGCGTGTTCCGCGACGCTCCCGCGCCGCGCATTCTCGCCCTCGGCGCCGAGGAAGGCCCGCTGCCGGAAGAGATCAGAAAACGGCTTCTCTGGCTGCATCCCGACGCCGAACTCATCGACGCTCCAGCGCCGGAACTTCGCGCCGTGTTCACGCAGGGCGACGTTCCTTCAGGCTGCGCCGCGCCCCTCGTCGCGGGGCCGGGCATGGAAGCCTGCTGGCCCGGGCCCTCTCCCGAATTTTTCCGAACCCGCACCCTTTCCGCCTTTCTTGTCCAGGAGAACCAGTCATGAGGCAGGACACCATGAAAAACCTGCGCAACATCGGCATCATCGCCCACATCGACGCAGGCAAGACCACGCTCAGCGAACGCATTCTGTTTTACACGCGCAAGATTCACCGCATGGGCGAAGTGCATGACGGCACGGCCACCATGGACTTCATGCCCGAAGAGCAGGAACGCGGCATCACCATTGCGGCGGCCGCCTCCACCTGTCACTGGAAGGACTGGACCCTGAACCTCATCGACACTCCAGGACACGTGGACTTCACCATTGAAGTGGAACGTTCGCTGCGCGTGCTCGACGGCGCGGTGGGCGTATTCTGCGCGGTGGGCGGCGTGGAGCCGCAGTCGGAAACGGTGTGGCGGCAGTCGGAGTCGTTCGGCGTGCCCAAGATCGCCTTCGTGAACAAGATGGACCGCGTGGGCGCAAACTTTGCCGCCGTGCTCGACGCGCTGCACGCGAGGCTCGGGGCGAATCCCGCGCCCGTGACCGTGCCGCTCGGCGAAGGCCCGGACTTCTACGCCGTGGCCGACGTGATCGCCATGAAGAAGCTCGTGTTCGACGAAGACTCGCAGGGGCAGAACATGGAAGTGCTGCCGCTTGAGGAAAGCGAAAAGGAAGAGGCGCTTCTGTGGCGGGACAAGCTGCTGGAAACGCTGGGCGAGAACGACGACGCGTTCATGGAGCTCTACCTTGAGGAGCGCTTTTCCGAAGACGACATTCATGCGGCGCTCAAGCGGTCGACGCTTGCGCGCAAGGTGACGCCCGTGCTGGCGGGCTCGGCGCTGAAGAACGCGGGCGTGCAGCCTCTGCTCGACGCCGTGGGCCGCTACCTGCCCTCGCCGCTGGACGTGCCCGCCCCGCACGGCACCACCGTTGACGGCAAGGAGGAAAAGGTGCTCGACGTGAGCCCCGACGCGCCCTTCTGCGGACTGGTGTTCAAGGTGCTCATGGAAGGCGGCCGCAAGACTGCGCTCGTGCGCGTGTATTCGGGCCGCCTGAAGGACGGCGACGTGGTGCGCAACACGGCCCTGAACAAGGAAGAGCGCGTGTCGCGCATGTTCCGCATGGACGCCGATCAGCAGGAACAGCTTGCCGAGGCCTCGTCGGGCGACATCATTGCCGTGCTCGGCCTGCGCTCCGCCCGCACGGGCGACACCATGGCCGCTCCGGGTCTCGACATTCTGCTGGAGAATCTGGAAGAGGTGAAGCCCGTCATTTCCATGGCGCTCGAACCGCGCAACGCCGACGAAGGCAAAACGCTGGACGAAGCGCTCGCCCGCTACTGCGCGGAAGATCCCACGCTCGGCGTGACGCAGGACGAAGGCTCGGGCGACCGCATCATTTCGGGCATGGGCGAACTGCATCTCGACGTGGTGATGGAGCGCATGCGCCGCGAATACGGCATCAGCCCGCGCGCCGGACAGCCGCAGGTGGTGGCGCGCGAAACCGTGCGCGCCGAAGGCGAGGGCCGCGGCCTGTTCGATCGCGAACTCGGCACGGTGCATCACATAGGCGAAGTCGTGCTCACCATGTCCCCGGCCGGACGCGACAAGGGCAATTCTCTCTCACTTGCCGAGAACGTCGCGCATCCCGCCGACCCGAAGGACGCCATTCCCAAGATTCTCGTCGATGAAGTGCTTCAGGGCATTTCCGACAGCCTGCTCTCCGGCCCCCAGACCGGCTATCCGGTGCAGGACGTCAACATCGTCGTGACCTTCATCCGCAAGGAAGGAGCCACCGCGGCGGGCTGCCGCATGGCCGCCGCCATGGCCGTGCGCGACGCCATGGAAAAAGCCCGTCCCACGGTGCTCGAACCCATCATGAGCGTGGAAATCGTGGCGCCGGAAGAGGCGCTCGGCGCGTCCATCAGCCTGTTCCAGAACTGCGGCGGCAAGGTCGAGGAACTCGGCGAGCGGGGCGGCATGCGCTATCTCTCGGGCATGGCTCCCATGCGCAAGCTCTTCGGCTTCTCCACCGCGCTGCGCTCCGCAACCCAGGGCCGCGCCGGATTCACGCTGCGCTTCAAGCATTACGACTCCATGTAGGAGCAAGTCCCGGGCCGCCGCGAAAACCGCGCTTCTTCCGGCGGCCCGAGGCGGCGCGGAGCCCGGGGCGTCGGCCGCTCCGCAAAAACGCTTCTTCCGAAGGTCCGCCGCAAGCGTCGGCGAGCCCTTTTGAGAAGCAGCCATGATGCTTCGTCCGGAAAACAGCCGCGGAATGAAAACAATCCTCAAAGACGCGCAGCAAACGACAGCGCACCCCGGCCGGAACGACGTTCCTCCGAAGCGTTGAGACGGAACATCGGCATTCCGCCCGCACGCGAGGTCGCAGCGTCCGCGTTCTGTTCACGGGCCCGTTCCGCAAAGAGCGGCCCCGCCCGGAAAGTCTTTGAAAAACCTCAGCGGCGCTTCGCCCGGGAAACGGCCCCGGAACGGGAACGCTCATGGGGTGTCCGCACCAAGGCTGCGACGCCGCCCGCTCTTCTACGGCAAAGGGGCAGACAGGCGTCCGAATCGTCCGCTTCCGGCAAGGCGTCCTTCCCCGGCTGCGTTCCGGGGCTTGACCGTCCGCTCTTTTGCAGCATACTCTCGGCCCCGCGTCCGGTTCGGACGCCTTTTGTCAACCTTTCACGCAGGACAACATGAGCGACATCAATCTCTTCACCGCAGCCAGAGCCAAAAAAAGCCTCGGGCAGCACTTTCTGCGCGACGAACGCGTGGTTCAGCGCATCGTGGATCTGCTGCGCCCGGAAGAGGGCGATCAGATCATGGAAATCGGTCCCGGCCCCGGCGCGCTCACCGCGCTGCTGCGTCCCCTGCCGTGGAGCAGGCTTCTGCTGCTGGAAAAGGACGATCACTACGCCGCCGAACACGCGGCAAGGCCTCTGCCCGGTCTTGAGGTCGTGGCGGGCGACGCCCTGACCTATCCGTGGGAATCGCTGGAAGGCCCGTGGAAAATCGCGGGAAATCTCCCCTACAACGTGGCTTCGCCGCTCATGTGGGACATCGTCAGCCGCGCGCCCCGCCTCGCCCGCGCCGTGTTCATGGTGCAGAAGGAAGTCGGCGACCGGCTCACCGCCAAGCCCGGTTCCAGGGACTACGGCGCGCTCAGCGTGTGGATTCAGAGCTTTGTCGCCGCGCGCAAAGGCTTCGTCATCGGCCCTGCGGCCTTTTCCCCGCCGCCCAAGGTCGATTCCGCCGTGGTCGTCTTCGAGCCCCTGCCGGAAGAACGCAGGCCCCGCCATCCCGAAGCGCTTTCCCGTCTCATCAAGCTGTGCTTCCAGCAGCGGAGAAAACAGCTTCAGGGCATACTGCGCCGCGCCCTGCCGCAGTCCTTCGTGCTCGAAGCGCTCGCAGGTCTCGGCATCGATCCCGCCCAGCGGCCGGAAACGCTCTCCGTCCCGCAGTTCCAGGCGTTGGCGGACGCGCTTTTTTCAGGAAAAAATCACGCCTGAGCGCCCCGTCTCTCTTGACGATGGGCAGGAAACGTGTACCAAAAAGAAAACCGCATCCCTCATTTTCCTCTCACCTCTGCCGCACGGCAGAAAGGAGCAATCATGACCAAGGCCGAACTCATCGCCAAGATCGCCGAACAGGCCTCCATCAGCAAGAGCAGCGCGGAACAGTCCCTGAACGCCCTGCTCGAAGCCATTCAGGAAGCGCTCGCTTCCGACGGCAAGCTCTCCCTTCCGGGCTTCGGCTCGCTTGTTGTGGAAGAACGCAAGGAACGCAAGGGCCACAATCCCCGCACCGGCGAAACCATCACCATTCCCGCCGGCAAGGTCGTGAAATTCAGGGCTGGCATTAATCTGAAAAAGCAGATACAGTAGTAGGACGGTCCGTATCCCGGCCCTCGGGATATCCGGCCGCCAGCCGCTCAAGGAGTCTTCATGCTTATTCATGGTGAAAATGGACATGGCCCCTTCCCCTGGGATCTGCCTCTGTGGCAGCCCGACTACGCCATCTTTTTCGGCGTGCTCTACTCGGTAATCCTCATTCTCGCCATCGGCATCACGCTGGCCTTCGCCCGCGCAATCAGAGATGCCAGAAACGGCGAGCACAAGGGGCACTAAACCGGCTCTTCATCGAAGAGCGCGCCCGTGCGGCAGCCTTCCCCTCAGGGATGATATTCCGCAATCTGCGGCGCTCTCTTCGGTCTGCCCTTTGCGGAACATCCCGCCCTGCGGCAGAAAAAACCGGCATCTCTGGAAAGAGCCGCGGCGCCTTGCCCTCCTCTTCCGGAAAGAGTACGCGTCAAAAAAGCTCTCCGCGGGGAGGTTCCGAGGCAGGTGCAGCGTTAATTTTTTACTTTTTTTGCAGGTTTCCCCGGAGTGAGGCACCCCGGGGGCTTGCTTTTTGTCGCAAACTGTTTTAGTTTACATCTCTCCCTGCGCTGAGGAGACCTGTCTGCGGCATGCCCCGCAGACCTGTTTCCCGCAAGGGACACATTTCCGTTTTTCCTTTCGGTTCACTCCCTGAGCTGGCGGATCGGACGGAACAAGAGATTCGCTGAAAAGGGGGTGATTTCTGTGCCCGGAGTTTTTCTCAACGAAGACGATTACAATTTCGACATTGCCCTGCGTCGCTTCAAGAAGCAGGTGGAAAAGGCCGGCGTTCTTTCTGAAATGAAGAAGCGTCAGCATTACGAAAAGCCCAGCGTCATGCGCAAGAAGAAGAAGGCCGCTGCCCGCAAGCGCCTCATGAAGAAGATGCGCAAGGTGAACATGGGTTAATCTTCGACGACAACGGTTCGCATGGGTTCTGAACCGTATGCAAGCCGGTACGGAGCCGGAAATTGGACCTTTCAGCAGGCTGATTTCCGGCTCTTTTGCCATTTCATGACGGTGCGGCCGCAAGGCTTCGCCGTCGTCCTTCTTTCCGCGAAGTTCCCTTCGCGACGGATGAAGATGACTGCTATGAGTATCGCTGAACAGATAGACAAGGACTATATCCAGGCCTACAAGGCCAAGGATCAGGTTAAGCTCGGCACGCTGCGCCTGCTGAAAACCGCGGCCAAGAACCGTCAGGTCGAGCTCATGCGTCCCCTTGAGGACGACGACTACATGGACGTGCTTCTGCGCGAGGTCAAGCAGCGTCAGGATTCCATCGAGCAGTACAACGCCGCCGGTCGCGCCGATCTGGCCGACAAGGAAGCCGCCGAAGCCGCCGTGCTTCAGTCCTACCTGCCCGCGCAGCTCTCCGACGAGGAGCTCGCCGAAGTGGTGGAAAAAACCGTGGCTCCGCTGCTTGAAGGCGGCATGAAGAACATGGGCCGCGCCATCAGCGCCATCATGGCCGAATACAAGGGCCGTGTGGACGGCAAGGCCGTGAGCGCCGCCGTGAAGGCCCGTCTCCAGCAGGCCCGCTGATCGTATGGACGACAGGACTCTTCACGCTCTCGAATTTCCCCGCGTGCTTGAACGACTTTCCGACTTCTGCCTCTCCGAGGCGGGAAAGGAAGCCGCTCTTCTCCTGCGCCCCATGAACGACGCGCAGGCCGTGCGCGACGCCCAGCTTCGCTACGACGAGACGCGCTCCTGGCTGGCCGAAGGGGATTTTTCTCCGGTGTCGTTTCCCGACATTTCCGGCCTTCTCGCGCACGTGCGCACGCATGCCGATCCCATGCTCGACATGGACGGCCTGTGGGCCCTCAAGGAAACCCTCGGGCTCGCGCGCCGCGCCGCCGAAAGCATTCACGCGGGAGCGTCCAGACGCCCCCTGCTCGACGCCCTCGCCTGCGAGCTCCCCATGCCAGAACTTTCCCTTTCCGCGCTGATGCGCTGCGTGAGCGACGACGGCTACCTTAAAGATGAAAGCTCTCCCGGACTTCTGCTCGTGCGCGGAGAGCTGCGCGGCATCCATCAGAACTGCCTGCGCCGCGTCAAGGAGTTCGCCGAAAAGTACAACATCGGCCGCTACCTTCAGGACGACTACATGACCCTCTCGTCCGACCGCTACGTGCTGCCGCTCAAGGCCAACTTCAAGGGACGCATTCAGGGCATCATTCACGACTATTCCAACACAGGCGAAACGCTCTATTTCGAGCCCATGTTCCTGGTGGAGCAGAACAACCGCCTTCAGGAACTCAAACAGCAGGAACGCGAGGAAGAGCGCAAGGTCATGCGCATGATCGCCGACCTGCTTGTTCAGGAAATGCCGCAGGTCGAAGCCGCGTGGAAGCTGCTCGTGGAAATCGATCTCGGTCAGGCCAAGTGCGCCCTCGGCGCGGCCCTCAGCGGCCGCTGCGTGCCGCTGGAGGAAAACGCCCTGCTCAGTCTCCCGGGCGCAAGGCATCCGCTGCTCGTGCTTGAGGCCGTCCGTCACGCCGCAGACAAGAATTATGCCGGTCCGCGCCGCATCGAGCCCGCCGACCTCATGCTTCGCGAAGGCGACCGCGTGCTCGTCATCAGCGGCGGCAACGCCGGCGGCAAGACCGTGGCGCTCAAGACCCTCGGACTCATCACGCTCATGACCCTCGCAGGTCTGCCGGTTCCCGTGGACGGCGGAGCCACCCTCCCCTACTGGAACCGCGTCCATGCCTTCATCGGCGACGAGCAGAGTCTCGACGATCACGTGTCCACCTTCACCGGTCAGATTCATCATCTCGCCTCCATCTGGGAAAGCCTCGACGGCCATTCCCTGGTGCTGCTCGACGAATTCGGTTCCGGCACCGACCCCTCGCAGGGCGCGGCCCTTGCGCAGGCCGTGCTCGACGGCATGCTCGAAAAGGGCGCCTACACCGTGACGGCCACGCACTTTCCCGCGCTCAAGAGCTACGCGCTCACCCACGACGGCGTGCGCGCGGCCTCCGTGCTGTTCGATCCGTCCACCAAGAAGCCGCTCTTCCACCTGGCCTACGATCAGGTGGGCGCCAGCCAGGCCCTCGACGTGGCCCGCGAACACGGTCTGCCCGAATCCGTGCTCAAGCGCGCGGAGCACTATCTGCTCATGGACGGCGACGACGCAAGCGCCGTCATGGACAGGCTCAACGAGCTCGCCCGGCAGCGGGAAGAGGAACTCGCCCGCCTCAGGGACGAGGAGCGCCGCATGCGCGACAAGCGCGAGTCTCTCCAGCAGAAGCTGGAAAAGGAACGTCAGAGACTCGACGAGGAAGTGCGCAAGATGTCGCAGGAGCTCATGCGCGACTACAAGAGCGGCAAGGCCACGGCCAAGCAGGCCCAGAAGGAGATGTCGAAGCTCCGGGCCGATCTCGCCCGTTCCGCGCGCGACATGGAGGAGGAAAAGCCTGCGGCCGATCCTTCCGCCTTCACCGTGGGCGGCGAAGTGCTGCACCGCATGTGGAACCGCAAGGCCGTGCTGCGCGAACTCGACGAGAAGAACGGCAAGGGCAAGATAGACCTGAACGGCGTGACCATGTGGGCCCCGCTTTCCGATCTTCAGCCCGCCTCCGGCGCGCCTTCCGCGCCCAGGGGAACCGTGACCGCCAGAGTTTCGAGACCAGTTTCCTTTCTGCGTCTTGACTTGAGGGGGAAACGTGCTGATTTAGCTTTAGCGGAACTCGAACAGTTTCTCGACCGCTCCCTGCTTTCCGGCGTGGAAGGCGTGGAAATCGTTCACGGACGCGGAACCGGCGCGCTGCGCAAGGCCGTGCATGAACTTCTGCGCACCTTCCCCGGCGTGGCTTCCTACCACACCGCGCCCGAAGATCAGGGCGGCGACGGCATGACTCAGGTTCTGTTCCGCTAAGACACGGGCTTATCGTCATGAAAAACAATGATGTGATACAGGCAATCAAGTCGCGCCTCAGCCTCGCCGACATGGCAAGGCGATACGTGGAGCTGCATCCCGCAGGCTCCCGTCTTGTCGCGCCCTGCCCGTTCCATCAGGAGACCAAGCCCTCCTTCTCCATCAACGAGGAACAGGGAACCTTCTACTGCTTCGGCTGCCAGGCCTCCGGCGACATCTTCGACTTCTACGGACGCCTCAACGGCCTCGACTTCAAGGAAACCCTCGCCGCCCTCGCCGAAGAGGCGGGCGTGCGCCTCGACTCCTATCGCGCCGATCCCAAAGCCCGGGAACAGCGCTCCCAGAAGCGCGACATGCTCAAGATGCACGAACTCGCCGCCTCGCATTTTCACAGCAATCTGTCCTCGCCGACCGCCGCGGCCTGCCGCGACTACATCGGCGAGCGGGGCATCTCGCCCGAGCTCGTGGAAAAGTTCGGCCTCGGCTGGAGCATGGATTCGTGGCAGGATCTCGGCGACACGCTGCGCCGCGCGGGATTCAATCTGAGCACCGCCGCGGAATGCGGCCTGCAGTCCAAGAGTCAGGGCGGACGCACCTTCGACCGCTTCCGCAACCGGCTCATGTTCCCCATCCGCAACCTTTCCGGACAGGCCATAGCCTTCGGCGGGCGCATTCTTCCCGCGCTCGCCAGAGACGACGACGCCAAGTACATCAACAGCAGCGATTCGCCCATCTACAAGAAGGGCGAGCATCTGTTCGGCCTCTTTCAGGCCCGGCCCTCCATTGCCGTGAAGAAGAGCGTCATTCTCACCGAGGGCTACATGGACGTCATCACCCTGCACCAGTACGGCTACACGCAGGCCGTGGGCGTGCTCGGCACGGCGCTCACCCCGGATCAGATCAAGCGGCTTTCCGGCTTCAGCTCAAGCCTCGAACTCATGTTCGACGGCGACAACGCCGGACGCAAGGCGGCCTTCCGCTCCTGCGAAATGCTGCTCTCGCGCGGACTTTCGTGCAAAGTAGTTCTGTTCCCCGACGACAACGACATCGACAGCATGCTTCACAGCTTCGGCGCGGACGCCGTGGAGGATCTGCGCGCCCACGCCCAGGACGGGCTTGAATTCTGCATTTCCGTGCTGCGCGGCATGGCCCCGCGCGACGCCGTGGAATGGGCGAGGCACTTTCTCTCGCAGGTGGACATGCCGGAACTTTTTCACCGCTTTGCGGCAGACCTTGCCGCCGGACTCGGCCTCTCCGAAGCCGATCTTCGCGGAGGCGTTCTGGAACGACGCAGCGCCGCCGCGCCCCGCGCGCAGGAGCGGCGCAGCACGGCGCCCCGCTCCATCAGCCGCGACAGGGAAATCATGACGTTCGCGGTGCGCTATCCGCACAGGCTGCCCGATCTTCAGGCCGCCGGCGCCGATCTTGCCCTGCGGGAACCCTGGGCGCTCAAGCTCTGGGACAAGCTGGCCGCCGCCTGCTCCGAGCAGGCCTTTGACGACCTGGATCCGAAGGAAAAAACCTTCTGGATCCGATGCCGGGGCCAGGAAGCCCCCCCGCTCAACGACGAGGAAGGCGAACTGAACGCCATTCGACAAATGCTTATCAACTTGCAGAAGACATCACACATGGCTTCCGTGGTGGCGGCCCTTCGCCAGGGAACGGCCAGCCAGGAAACACAACGGGAATACATGCGCGCGCTTCTTGAAGCGCGAGGGAGGCGTAGTGACCAATAATCTTAAAGAAATCCAGCAGGTCAAGGCTCTTATCGCCAAGGGCAAGTCTGCGGGCTACCTCACGTTCGAGGAAGTCAGCAAATCTGTCCCCGCGGAGATGAGCACGCCCGAAAACTTCGAGGAAATCATTGCGATGTTCGATCAGATGGACATCGCCATTGTCGATTCCGAAAAGGAAGGCAAGTCCATAGTCGTCAACCACGCCGACGCGGAAAACGATCCCGTGGACATCGTGTTCGACGAGACCGACGACGGCGCGCTGGAATTTCCCCTCGATCTTTCCGCCGACGATTCCGGCGACTTCGCCGCCCGCAACACCGATCCCGTGCGCATGTACCTGCGCGAAATGGGCGCGGTGCCGCTGCTCGACCGCGACGGAGAAGTCGTCATCGCCAAGAAGATCGAAACCGGCGAAGAAGACGTGCTCTACGCCCTGGTGGAAGTGCCCGTGGCCGTGGAAGAACTCATCAACGTGGGCGAAGACCTCAAGCAGAACCGCATCAAGCTCAAGGACGTGGTCAAGACCATCGAGGAAGACGATCCCACCGAAGACGAAATGAATCAGCGTCAGCGCGTCATCCTGCTTCTCGACGAGATCAAGGCCATCTACAAGAAGAAGCACAAGATCTATCAGAAGCTCGACGCCTGCTGCACGCTGGAGCGCCGCGTGGCCTCCACGCAGAAGGAAATTCTCCAGTACAAGGAGGAAGTGGTTTCCCGTCTGCGCGAAATCAAGCTGGAAAAAACCCTCATCGACCGCATCGTGGAAACCGTGGAGGACTACGTGCGCCAGATGAAGAACTATCAGCGCGAACTCGACGCCTACGCGGCCACCACCGGCAAGACGCAGGAAGAACTGCAGGCCCTCTTTGAAGCTCTCGACAACCGCACCCGCTCCATGCAGGACGTGGCCGCGGAACTCGACATGAGCGTGGACAAGATGTTTTCCTACAAGGAACTCATCATGGGCAAGATCGAAAGCCTTCAGCGCCTGCGCGAAAAGTGCTGCCACAACGTGGAAGACCTCGAAGAAGTGCTGTGGCGCATCCGTCGCGGCATGTCCGCCTCCATGCGCGCCAAGCAGGAACTCATCCGTTCCAACCTGCGCCTCGTGGTGAGCATCGCCAAGAAGTACACCAACCGCGGACTCCAGTTCCTCGATCTCATTCAGGAAGGCAACATCGGCCTCATGAAGGCCGTGGACAAGTTCGAGTATCAGCGCGGCTACAAGTTCTCCACCTACGCCACCTGGTGGATCCGGCAGGCCATCACCCGCGCCATCGCCGATCAGGCCCGCACCATCCGCATTCCCGTCCACATGATAGAAACCATCAACAAGCTCATCCGCACCTCGCGCTATCTGGTGCAGGAGCTCGGCCGCGATCCCACTCCCGAGGAAATCGCCGAACGCATGGACTATCCCGTGGACAAGGTCAAGAAGGTGCTCAAAATCGCCAAGGAACCCATCTCCCTCGAAACCCCCATCGGCGACGAAGAGGATTCCAGCCTCGGCGATTTCATCGAGGACAAGAAGGCCGTGGCCCCCGCCGAGGAAGTGGTGAACACCAAGCTCTCCGAACAGATCGCCTCCGTGCTCGCCGACCTCACTCCCCGCGAGGAACAGGTGCTGCGCAAGCGTTTCGGCATCGGCGAAAAGTCCGACCACACCCTTGAGGAAGTGGGCAAGCTCTTCAACGTCACCCGCGAACGCATACGTCAGATCGAAGCCAAGGCCCTGCGCAAGCTCCGCCATCCGGTGAGAAGCCAGACCCTGCGCTCCTTCTACGAAAACTGATCCGTCAGCGGAAGTCGCTTCGCTTTGCCCCTTTCCGGCGGCGCGAGGCGGCTTCCGCTTTTTCGTCATGAGGCCGCCTCCGGTGATCCGGCAGCGCGGCCTCACGCGTACCGGAGCGGCAAACGCGCTTCGCAGCGCCCTGCCCGCAGAGGAATCGGCCTCGCCTTCCGAACACGGCGGACCCGTGCGCCGCAAACGTTCCTCCCTCGGCAACGTTCCCCCGCGGTGCCGCAGCCTCCGCAGCCGACTGTCCGGCAAGGCCGATTCCGACTCTGCCGGATCATGGAGCGGCGCCAGCGCTCAGGACTGATCGCCCGAACGCCAAAAATCGCCCCGGACGCGTTTTTCTCCATCCGCCGCAGCAAAGGCGGGCCCTGTTCAACCTCCAGATTTCTTATCACCATGACACATTATTCCTGCATCGTCGTCGGGGCCGGACACGCCGGCTGTGAAGCGGCCATGGCGCTCGCCCGTCTGGGCCACAACGTGCTCGTCGTCACCAGCAACGTGGACCGCATCGGTCATCTTTCCTGCAATCCCGCCATCGGCGGCCTGGCCAAGGGGCATCTGGTGCGCGAAATCGACGCCCTCGGCGGCTGCATGGGCAAATGGGCCGACGAAGCCGGCATTCAGTTCCGCATTCTGAACGCCAGCAAGGGCCCGGCCGTGCGCGCCCGCCGCGCCCAGATAGACCGCGAATCCTATCTTGCCGCGGTCAAGCGCGACATGTTCGCGCAGGAAGGCCTCACCATCTGGCAGGACATGGTTACCGACATTCTTGCGGAAAACGGCAAAGTCGTCGGCGTGCGCACCCGGCTCGGCAAGGAATTTCTCGCCGATCACGTGCTGCTCACCACGGGCACCTTCCTGTGCGGCCTCGTCCACGTGGGCCTCGTGCATTACAGCGCCGGCCGCTTCGGCGACTCCGCCGCCATGAGCCTTTCCGATTCCCTGCGCTCGCTCGGCCTCACCCTCGGCCGTCTCAAGACCGGCACCACACCGCGCCTTCTGGCAAGCTCCATCGACTTCGACGCCATGGAAGCCCAGTACGGCGACAATCCGCCGCAGGGCTTCAGCTTCAGCGGCCCCGGCCCGGTGCTGCCGCAGGTGCCCTGCTTCATCACCTGGACCAACGAACACACCCACGACATCATCCGCTCCGGCATGGACCGCTCGCCTCTCTTCACCGGCGTCATCACCGGCGTGGGCGCGCGCTACTGCCCTTCCGTGGAGGACAAGGTGGCCCGCTTCCCCGAACGCGAACGCCATCACGTCTTCATCGAACCCGAAGGTCTGAACCGCGAAGAATATTACGCCAACGGCATTTCCACCAGCCTGCCACTGGACATTCAGGAAAAGATGGTCAACTCCATCCGCGGTCTGGAACACGCCAAAATCGTGCGTCCGGGCTACGCCATCGAGTACGACTACGTGAATCCCGTGCAGCTGCGTCCCACCTTTGAAACCCGCAAGGTGGACGGCCTGTGGCTCGCCGGTCAGATCAACGGCACCTCCGGCTACGAGGAAGCCGCCGCGCAGGGCCTGTGGGCCGCGCTCAACATGGACGCCAAAATCAGAGGCCGCGAACCTTTCCTGCCCGCCAGAAGCGAAGCCTACATGGCCGTGCTGGCCGACGAACTGGTCACCAAGGGCACCAACGAGCCGTTCCGCATGTTCACCTCGCGCGCGGAATACCGCCTTCTGCTGCGCGAAGACAACGCCGACGCCCGCCTCACCCCGCGCGGCCGCGACATCGGCCTTGTGGGCGACGAGCAGTGGCGCGTCTTCCGCGACAGGCAGCAGAGCCTGCACGCGCTCATGGACAAGCTGACCTCCGTGCGCCTCACCCCCGACGCCGCCACGCAGGCCGCCTTTGCCGAACTCGGCGAGCCCTGCCCCACGCAGGCCGTCACGCTGGCCGATCTCGGCCGCCGTCCGCAGCTTCCGCTGCGCCGCCTTTCCGTGTTCCTGCCGGAACTGGACAGCGCCCCCGACGACGTGCTTCAGGAAACGGAAATCATTCTGCGCTACTCCGGCTATCTGGAACTTCAGGACGAACTCGTGCGCCGAGCGGCGCGTCAGGAAGCCATACGCCTGCCCGAAGACATGGACTACACAGGCATTTCCGGACTGTCGCGGGAAATTCAGGAAAAGCTGAACGCCATTCGTCCCCTCACGCTGGGGCAGGCCGGACGCATTTCCGGCGTCACGCCCGCAGCGCTCGCCTGTCTGGAAATCGAGCTGAAAAAGCGCGGTCTTCTCCGGACGGACAACCAGCGCTGACGCGCCCTGCGCAGCGCAGGCTTTTGGGGCGGGAGAATCCGCCTTTTCAGAGCTGTTCACGGTCTTCGTGGACAGCTCTTTGTTTCTTCCCTCACGGCGCGCCTCTGAGGCGCAGACAGGCTTCTTCGGCGGGCCGCCCGCGTCTTCCTTCAGAAGCGTCGTAAAAGGAGCTTGAAGCATTCAGTTCCGGAGGATGCGCCACGCTGCCGCGCAGTTCCGGCAGAATCCCGTGAACGGCAAAAACACCTTTCCTGAAAGACGCTCTTCCCTCCGCTTCCGCAAAGAGGCCATAGCTCAGCGCTGTTGTTCATCGGCTGCACCAGACCTGCCCGGCGCGCCCGCTTCTATCGGGTCAGAGGCCGCGGCACCCGACGCTCAAAAGCCCGCTGCCGAAAGGTCTGCCGTGCAACGCCGCGGCAAGTTTTGCATAAAAACAATAAAAATAAGTAATATCAGTATATTAAATATTACACTCGCACTTTTTTCAAAAAAAATCGCGAAGAGGGCAAATTTTCTGTTGACAGAAGGGGGCATTTTCCATAAACACATACCTGCGCATGGGCAGTTAGCTCAGTTGGTAGAGCATCGCCTTCACACGGCGGGGGTCACAGGTTCAAGTCCTGTACTGCCCACCATGCGAAAAGTGGAGCGGTAGTTCAGTTGGTTAGAACGCCGGCCTGTCACGCCGGAGGTCGTGGGTTCAAGTCCCATCCGCTTCGCCACTTTTGTTTAAAAGGGTTTTTGCCCACTCCATATTTGGAGCGGTAGTTCAGTTGGTTAGAACGCCGGCCTGTCACGCCGGAGGTCGTGGGTTCAAGTCCCATCCGCTTCGCCATTCAAGGTCCTGCAAACATGTGTTGCGGGGCTTTTTTTTTACCCTGCGGGGAACGGCTCCGTGCGTGGACGGCGACTGCCGTTGCGGACGGCCTGATTGCAAGGCTGCGCCCGCCAGGGGCCGCCCCACGTTTGGGGAGAAAGGCCGACGACAAGCGCGGAGTGCCGCTTCGAGGCGGTCAAGAACGTCCTTAGCGAAGCACGACGCTCAAGCCCCGAAGCGCTCGCGACGCCCTCCCCGGGAGAGCACGACGCACGCTCCTGCACTGAGCGCAGTCCGTTGTTTCAGCCAACGCGGCGTATCGGTTTCGGAAGCACTGTGCGCACGCGTGCGCCTGCGCGGAGCGCGGCCCCTGTTTCTGCCGGGCCTCGTCCTTATTTCCGAGCCGGACTCGGCGCAGCGATTTCGGACGCTCAACACGCGCACGTCTCACGAAATGAATCGCACGCCCTGTTTTTCCGTGCCGTCCGCCTCCCTTGATGAAACACAGAGCAAAAGCATCTGCGCCGCGTGCAGCGCACGTCTTCTGCGCCGGGCATTCTTCTCGGCCTTCCCCGGTCACCGTTCCAGAGACAACGACGGTCCGAACTTTCGGACCGTCGTTTTTGCCCGCATCTTCATCCCCGTTCCGCGGCAATCCGGGGCGACGACTCAGCGCTTCTCGAACGGTCCGGAAAAACCGCAGACGGCCACCTTCCTGTACAGCGTCTGCGCGAATGCGAAGTTCGCGCGCCGTGCGGGTCATGTTGCCCAGCTTCGGCAACGCGCCTCGCGGATGCTCTCCGGCATGCGTCGGGGGAGAGGCGTCAACGACTCTGCCCGCCCGCGCCAATTTTCCCCTCCGGCATCGGGAAAAGCCGCCCGCAGTCTGCGGCGCTCTCCGCGGGATCGAGCCCGACACGCAGAAGAGGAACCCCGCCCCTCACTCCCCCCCTTCCTCCGCGCCTTCTTTGCCCGTCGTCTTGAAGCCTCATCGCCACATTCTTCGCGCTGCGCGTCTTGACATTTATTTAGTAATCACTAAAAATTTATACAGACAAAAGCTTCAACCTTCACGGAGTCTTCTCATGACGTTCACGGAACCAGCCATGCGCCCGCCGCAGGAAGCCCGTTCCCTGCTCCTGCGCGCCACCCAGGGCTGCACCTACAATAAATGTCACTTCTGCTACGTGTCGCGCGGCTATCCTTTCATGGCGGTCACGGAGAATGATCTCGAACACGAGATTTTTTCCCTGCGGCCCATGTTCTCCGACCACACGCCCGTGTACATGACCGGCTCCAATCCTTTCGCCCTGCCCACGGAAAAGCTGCGGGCGTACCTGCGCGTGCTGCGCAGGCTCGTGCCTCACTTCCAGCGCGTGAGCATGCAGAGCCGCATTGCCGACATCGGACACAAGAGCGACGAAGAGCTG
This sequence comes from uncultured Mailhella sp., assembly GCF_963931295.1. Classification (NCBI taxonomy): domain Bacteria; kingdom Pseudomonadati; phylum Thermodesulfobacteriota; class Desulfovibrionia; order Desulfovibrionales; family Desulfovibrionaceae; genus Mailhella; species uncultured Mailhella sp. The sequence continues at coordinate 869,800 of NZ_OZ007001.1, forward strand.
CGCGAACTGCGCGACATGGGCCTCACGCATCTCTACATCGGCACGGAAAACGGCGACGACAGCGTGCTTGCGCTCATGAACAAGGGGCAGACCGCCGCCGAAATCGTGGAGCAGCTGCTGCGCCTCGACGAGGCCGGTCTTACCTACACCACTTTCTACATTCTCGGCATGGGCGGCAAGGGAAAGGGCCGCTCCAGCGGCAGCGCCACGGCCGCCATGTTCAATCAGGTGCATCCGCAGCTCATCACCACCACGGGCATGACGGTTTTTCCCCACACGCCCCTCGCGGACATGGCCGCGCGCGGGGAATTCATCGAGGCTTCGGAGCGCGAAAAACTCGAGGAGCTGCAGACCTTTCTTTCCGAACTGACCATAGACGTCTTTTACGACGGCGTGCATTACCTGAACCCGCTCAACTACCGCTTTTCCAACAAGGACGCCGAAGCCAGGCGGCGCGTGCTGGAAGACATCGACGACGTGCTGCGCTCCTGCTCGGATGAAGAGCTGGAAGCCATGGTCAGCCGCCGCTTCAAAACCTCCCTGTAAACGGAACCTGCCATGAGCGACACGAATTCTTCCCCCAACGGCAAAAAGATCCTTTCGCGGCGCAACCTCTTCTTCGGCGCGGGAGCCGCCCTGCTTGCGGCGGCGGGTCATGCGCTGTACCGGCACGTGTCCTCCACCTCGTCCGTGAAGGTGGAATCCTTCTCCACGCCCGCCTCGGGCAAGAAAAAGAACATTCTGGTCATTACCGGAAGCGCAAGGCAGGGCGGCAACAGCGACGTGCTGGCGGAAGCCTTCGTCAAGGGCGCGCGCGAAGCCGGGCACGACGTGAACGTGTTTGCCGCGGGGCGGGAACGCATGAGCGCGTGCCTGCACTGCGAAGGCTGCTGGAGCACCGGACGCCCCTGCGTTTTGGAAGACAACTTTGAAAAGCTCTGGCCGCTGCTGGAAAAGGCGGACATGCTGGTGTTCTGCAGTCCGCTCTACTGGTACAACTTCAGCGGTCACATCAAGTGCGTCATGGACAGGCTCTATCCCTATTCCAAAAAACAGAAGCTGCGCGACATGCCGGTTCGGGAGGCCATGCTGCTCATGTGCGGCGAAAGCCTGTTTCTGCGGTCCTTTGCCGGACCGGCGGAAGCCTATCGGCAGATGCTCGGCTTCAAAGGCTGGAAAGACAGAGGCCGTCTGTTCGTCACCGGCGTGAACGACGCGGGCGACATGGCGGGGCACAAGGCGCTCGCCACGGCCGAAGCCATGGGGAAAAACGCCTGATTCCCGCCTCGTTCACCCCGACTTTCAACAGAAAACCCATGCAAGGAGCAGACATGAAACCCATTCCTCTTCTCGATGTGGCAAAGGTGACCTCGCCCAATCCGGTAACGCTCATCTGTTCCCGCAACGCAGAGGGCGTGACCAATCTCGCGGCGGTGTCCTGGTGGACTTATCTCAGCATTGAACCGGCCGTCATCGGCTTCGCCATGATGAAGCCCTCCTACACCGGAGAAACCGTGAGAGCCAACAAAAACGTGGTGCTGACCATTCCGGGCGAAGCGCTGGCCAAACAGGTCATGCAGTGCGGCTGCTCCACCGGCAGAACGAAAAGCAAGGCCCGGGACTTCGGCATCGAACTCAAGAGCCTGCCCGACTGCGACATTCAGATTCCCGTTCACAGCGCGGCGGCCATTCAGTGCCGTCTGCGGGAATTCGTCGATGTGGGCGATCACTACTTCTACATCTGCAACGTGGAAAACGTGTACGCCGACGATCAGGAACGTCCGCTCTTCGCCTGGAACGGCTACTCGAAAATCGCCCCGCTCCAGAAGTAGCCGCGCGCCCTTGCGCCGCATCTTCCGCAACGGCGTTCAAGCTGCAAAGCGCTCCTCGCCGCGGCCGGTCGGCGCACAGGAGAACAACAAGGCGGACTCCCCATCCACAAAACGAAGGGAGTCCGCCTTGTTCGTTTTCCGGCGCGGCGCAGCTTTCCGCCTTCTCAGGCTCTCTCGCGCAGCTCGGCAAGAAGCAGATCCGCGGCTCTCGAAAAGAGCTGATTCTTTTTCCACACGACGTCCACATAAGATTTCAGCGTCGGCGTCAGCGGACGAAAGCACAGCGCCGAATCTCCCGCCGTGTTCACAATTCCGTCGAGGCAAATAACGTATCCCGTGCCAGCCTCCGCCATCATCGCGGCGTTGAACAGCAGATTGTACGTGCCGACGATGGAAAGCTTGTCCGCAGGAACGCGCAGCCAGCTCAAGAGCTGTCCTCCGGCCAGCGCCTGACGGGAACAGATGAGCGGCAGATTCCACAAATCCTCCGCGCGCACGGCGTCGTGCGAGGCCAGAGGGCTGTCCCGGCGCATGAGCACTCCCCACCGGTCGGCAAGCGGCAGCCGCAGATAATGATATTTCGTCACGTCGTGCGGCTCGATGAACACGCCGAAATCCAGCAGGCCCTTGTCCAGACGTTCCGCCACGTCGGCCGCATTGCCGCTGTAAAGATGATACCGTACTCCGGGATGCCGCGCCATAAGTTCGCGCACGGCCGCAGCCAGCGTCCGAAAGGCCTGCGTTTCCCCCGCGCCGATGTGCAGCACGCCCGACACTTCCTCTTCGGCGGCGGTCACTTCCTCCCGCGTCTGCTGCACGAGATCCATGATCTGCCCGGCGCGCTTGCAGAGCAGCATGCCCTGACGCGTCAGCGTCACCTTCCGGCTGCCGCGCTCCAAAAGCTTCACGCCCATTTCCTCTTCGAGTTCCATGATCTGCCGGGAAAGGCTCGGCTGCGTGATGTTCAACGATCTGGCCGCGCCGGAAATGCTCTGCTCCCGCGCCACGGCGAGAAAGGAGCGCAACGTACGGAATTCCATGCTGTTACCCTCGTTTTCAGCCGAACATAATCCATGCATAAAAAACTATGTCAACGTATTCGCTATAACTATTTGCTATTGCTTCTCCAGCGTTTTATCATGAAAGCAAACGCCGGACGACCGTTCGGAAAACGCGCGCCGCCGTCCGAGGCGTTGCCGGACAACACAGGCAGTTTCTCCTCCGACGCGGACTATGCGCAGGCGTCCGCCGCCGGACGGGAAAAAACGACGCGCCGCCCGGCAGGCAAGGCCGACGCGTTGCGGCGTCGCTTTCAGGGAGAAAACCATGGCCATGACACGAAGAGATTTTTTGAAAGGCGGCATCATGACGGCGGGCGTCTGCACCGGCTCATCCCTTCTGCCCGGACGTGCCGCGTCCGGGCGGGAAATATCGCCCTTTCCCGCGCACGCCCCCTGCGGCACGGGCGTCGGCGTGTTTCCCGGGCGCGTGGTCTGGACGCGCGATCCTTCCGCCGTCCGCTGGGACGGGCAGGGCTACTGGTGGCAGCCGGAACATTTTTCCGAATCCGCCGTGCTCGCCATGGTGCGTTCGGGCATCGCCGCGCTGGCCGGAACGTCCGACGCCGTTGCCGGATGGCAGACCCTGTTCCGGCATCACAACGAATCGCGGGGAAGAAGCGGCGGCTGCGCTCCGGGGCAGCGGCTTGCCGTCAAGGCCAACATGAACGGAGCCGGAGCCTATTCGGACGACCCGCACGGCAGAACCCACGAAAGCTACACAAGCCCCGTGCTGCTCAGGGCGCTGCTGCTGTCCCTGATCGAAGACGCCGGCGTTGCGCCGCAGGACATAACGGTGTACGACGCAGGGCGCGTCATTCCCGAGTACATGCGACGGATGTGTTCCTCCGGCCCTCTGACGGGCGTGCTCTTCCGGCATCGCGATCCGAACGGCCCGCTGGACGCCCTGCCGGACAGGCACTGTCCCGTGCGCTGGTCCCGGGATATTGCCGGAGCGGTCAACTATCTGCCCGCGTGCGTCACGGAAACGACATACCTCATCAATCTGGCCAGCCTGAAAGGGCACTGCTACGGCATGACGCTGTGCGGAAAAAATCATTTCGGCAGCATCCTCAACGCCGACCGCATGCGCGCGCCGCAGGCCGCGGGACTCCATGCTCTGGTGTCGTCGAGCCGCATGGGCGACTACGCCGTGCTTGCGGATCTGACGGCGAATCGTCATCTCGGCGGCAAAACCGTGCTCTGCATGCTCGACGGTCTGATCACCGCCCCGGGAGAAAGCGTGAACATCACGCGGGAAAAGGCGCTCTGGCGGCAGCCGCCGTTCAACGGAAACTTCTGTTCCAGCCTGTTTTTCTCTCAGGATCCCGTAGCGATAGATTCCGTGGGCGCGGATTTTCTGGTCAACGAACCCGTCATGCGCGAGCACAACGCCCTTCTTCGGCACTATCGCGGCATGGAAAACTATCTGCACGAAGCCGCGCTCATCGCTTCGCCGCCTTCCGGCACGATCTACCGCGACGGCTTCGGCGGCGTCGTGAGCAATCTCGGCGTTCACGAACACTGGAACAATCCGGAAGAAAAACTGTACAGCCGCAATCTGGGCGGCAAGGAAGGCATCGAGCTCGTCCGCGCATGACAGAGCGACGGAGCGGCCTTCCCAACGACAACGGAGAACATCATGAAGATACTGGGCATCAACGGAAGCTCAAGAAAAGACGGCAACACGGCCCTGCTCATGCGGGAAGTGTTCAAAGGACTGGAAGACGCAGGCATGGAAACGAGCCTGATTCAGCTGGCCGATCACACCATCGAACCCTGCCGCGCCTGCTTTTCCTGCGCGAAGACGGGCTCCTGCGTGTTCGGTCAGGACGACTTCAACGAACTTTTCGACCTCATGACGAAGGCCGACGGCATTCTTCTCGGCTCGCCGGTCTATTCGGCCGATGTTTCCGCCAGAATGAAGGCCTTTCTTGAGCGCGCGGCCGTGGTGGCCGACATGCGCCCCGGCCTGCTCAGGCACAAGGCGGGCGCGGCCGTGGCCGCAGTGCGGCGCGGCGGAGCACTTGCGGCGGTGGACGCCATGAATCACTTTTTTCTCAATCATGAAATGTTCGTGGTCGGCTCCACCTACTGGAACATGGCCTACGGGCAAATGCCCGGCGACGTGCTGAGCGATGCGGAAGGCCTCGACAACATGAGAAATCTCGGCCGAAACATGGCCTTTCTTCTGCAGCGTCTGGCCTGACGGCACACTCCCTTGTGCGGACTTGCCGGAAGGCCTCCGCACAAGCGCCGGGCGCGGCGAGAGCGGCGGCGGCTTTCCCAGCCTCTCCCGCGACGGGAAGAGGACGGACCGGCAGCCGCGCGTCCGGCCTGCTCGACGACATGCGGCGTCCGTGCCCCCTTCCTTTCCCCGACTGACAATATCAGGCAAGTTTTTGCCACAAATGCATCTTCATCCTCCTGCGGGCGTCGTCTATTCTGATCATCAGAATAGAATATTTCCCGAATCCGGCTTCCGGGAAGGACAGCTTTCCCGTCGGCCGTCGCGCCCCGGAGTCAACGATGAACATGCCCGCAACCGTTCTCACGGATCTTGTGCTCCTTCTGCTGTTTCTTCTGCTCATGGCCGCTCCCCATACCGGCGGCGCGGTTCATGAGTGGCTGGGCGTGCTGCTGACCTTCACGCTTCTTCTGCATGCATGGCTCAACCGCGTCTGGTACAAATCGCTGCTCAAGGGCCGGTACAACGTCACGAGGGCCGTTCGGCTCGCGCTGAACGCCCTGCTTCTTCTGACGCTGCTCGGCACGCTGGCAAGCGCCGTGCCCATTTCCCGAGCGGTGTTCGCCTTTCTCGGACTCAAGGGCGGGCTCTCCGCAAGAACCATCCACGTCTTCTGCGCCCACTGGTGCTTCCTTCTCGCAGCCGTCCATCTCGGCGTTTACGGCAGGCGATTCTGCGCCCCGTTTGCGCGCTTTTCTGCCGCGCCTCGTCCGCTCGGCTATCGGCTGACCTCCTCCGGCCTAAGCGTCGCCCTTGCCTTGTACGGCCTGCACGCCTTTTTTCAGAGAGAACTGACCTTTCCGCTGACCATGCAGAGTTCCTTCATGCTGTGGAGCGAAAACGCCGCTCTCTTTCTTCTGGACTACGGCGCGGTCTTTTTCCTGTTCGCCTGGACAAGCTTCCGCCTGGCCACGCTGTCGCGCACATGGCGTTCCCACGCCTCGCTCTTTCTCCGCGCCGGGGAAAGACGCCCCTCGCCTTTCGATCAGCCCCCAAAGCGCTCATAGCTTCCTGCCGAATCGCCGCTCTCTGCCCGCCAGTGCTGCAAGGGGCCCCGCATCATCTCGCCGCCGCGTGATCCCCCCCCAAGGCGTCTGCCTTCCATCATGATGCCAGAGCCTCACAGCCATGCCTCCCCCCTCGCAAACTCGCGAAGCGGCGAACTTGCCCTTTGCTGACGATGCATGGCATCTATTGCCTTGAAAAAATATTAACGTATGACGCATGGAAAATATCGCCCATTTCTTCACCAAACTCATGCACAACATCGAAAAAATCTTCCCTTTTCCCCCTGTTGTTGTCCATAAAGACAGAAAAACATCTCTGCCATCAGAGAAAATACATATGTTCATGCGCCACAAGAGGAATGCATTGACAGGCACATGAAAAATTATCATGGATTAAGGAAACACCGCCGAGGATGCCATGCTTACTTTTCTTTTTCCTCCTGATGCGCCGGATGCGTCGTTTCGGCCTCTTTTCAACGAGATGGCGCAGTTCTTCCAGAAGGACATGCCTCTGTCCGAGGGCATGGCGGAACTTCACCGGATATTGAAGAAATACTTTCCCGTTGAATACATTCTGGTCACGGCAGCCACGGAGCGACAGGGGGAAGAGCGCATGTTCCTGTTTCCCGAAATCACGGGCATGCGCAAAGTGGCTCTGAACAGCACGCCCGAACAGCTGCTGGCCCTGAGTCACGGGCCCGAGCGGGTGGTGCGTCTCGGCGATCAGGACGATCACGGCATCACCCTCGGCGTGATTCACAGACTCTTTCCCGAACGCAGGTTTTCCGCGCTCATCATCCGGGCGGTGATGGCGCAACGCCTGATTGTTTCTCTCTCGCTCATCGTTCTTGAGCACCGCGGAGAGAACGTGTTTCACGCAGGGCACGTGAACGCCGCCTTTGCGCTTCTCGACGATCTCATGCGGTATTTCGGACGTCATGTTTCTTTGAAAGCCGCGGGGAAAAAGCGGGAGGAGCCGGGGCGGTATCTTCCGCTGGTGCAGCTTCCGGGCATGCATCAGGTGTGCGAAATGATATGGCAGGTCTCCCGTCAGGACTGCCCCGTGCTGCTTCTCGGAGAAACCGGCACCGGCAAGGAAGCCGTGGCGGAAACCCTGTACCGCTCTTCCGGACGCCTGGATGCGCCCTTCATCAAGATGAACTGCGGCAGCCTGCCGGAATCGCTCATGGAAAGCGAACTTTTCGGCCATGAAAAGGGAGCGTTTACCGGCGCGGTCGCTTCCCGCAAGGGCTTTTTCGAGCGCGCGCACAGGGGCATGCTGCTGCTTGACGAAGTGGGCGAACTTTCGCTTCCGGCGCAGACCAGGCTTCTGCGCGTGCTTCAGGAAGGCGTGCTGGAGCGCGTGGGCGGCGACGAGGAGCGGCGCATCGACGTGCGCATCATTGCCGCCACGCACAGAAATCTCGACAAGATGGTGCAAAGCGGCAGCTTCCGCTCCGATCTGTACTTCCGCCTCAGCGTGTTTCCCATTGCCATTCCTCCGCTGCGTCGTCGTCCGGAAGACATTCCCGTGCTGATACGGTTTTTCATCGCCCGAAAATGTTCCGAATACTGCGTGCAGAACCTGCCCGAGCCCTCCCCGGAAAACATGAGGGACCTGCTGGCCTACCCGTGGCCCGGCAATCTGCGGGAGCTCAGCAACGCCGTGGAACGTGCCGTCATTCTCTGGATGGGCGACATGCGCCGTCCGCTGGTGATTTCTCCGACGGCCCGGTTCATGCCGCAGGAGCAGGCCTCGGCTCCTGTTGCCGTTTCCTGGGGCGCACCCTCCGTTTCCGAACGATTTGAAACACTCAACGAAGCCGTGACGCGACACATCCTCCGGGCGCTGGAGCGCTCCGGCGGAAAGATCAGCGGCAGGGGCGGAGCCGCCGAGCTGCTCGACGTGCATCCCAACACCCTGCGCGCCCGCATGCAGAAACTGGGCATCCGTTACGATTCACAAAATATGGTGAAACATTGACACGGCATTTAGTGAAAAATACACGAAATATCGTTAAATAATCTTTTATCTCATTGATATTCCTAAATATTTAAAAATGGCATGCTTTTTGCTTTTATTCCGGTAAAAGCAAATTCCCGGCCATACCGCCGGCTATACAGGAGTATGCCATGATCCGTGCCTATCCCCATCTTTTTGAACCTCTTCAGGTTGGAAAGATCCGCTTCAGAAACCGCATCTGGACCGCGCCCACGGCGCAGGCCATGCACTTCATCACGCCCGAAGGCTACATCCGTCCCGAGTCCATCGCGCATTTCCGCAACAGAGCTCTCGGCGGCGCGGCCTGCGTGACGCTCGGCGAAGCGGCCGTTGATCAGGATCGCGGGCGTTCTCACTTCCACAACGTGAACCTGCAGGACATCAACAACCTGCCCTATCTCACCCAGATGACCGACGCCATTCATCAGGCCGGCGCCATCGCCTCCATTGAAATCGAGCACGGCGGCAAATATGCCTTCCCCACGGTCAACGGAGGCAGAAACCCCATTGCTCCTTCCGGCTGCGTGCTCCCCAACGGTCAGGTCGTGGATGAAATCACCGAAGAGCAGATGGACGAGGTGGCCGATCACTTTGCCGAAACCTGCCACTACCTGCAAAACGCCGGCTTCAAGATGTGCCTCGTGCACGGCGCGCATCAGTGGCTGCTCGGCGAATTCCTCTCCCCCGCGGAAAACCACCGCAAGGACAAGTGGGGCGGCAGCCTGGAAAACCGCGCCCGCTTCCCCATCATGGTGCTGGACAGAATCCGCAAGCGCGTGGGCCCCGACTTCCTGCTGGAATACCGCATTTCCGGCACCGAAGGTCAGCCCGGCGGACTGGAAATCGATGAAGCGTGCGAGTTCATCAAGATGATCGAAGACAAGATCGATCTCGTCCACTTCTCCCGCGGCAACCGCGGCGTGCTGCGCAGCCGTCCCGAAATGTTCCCCTCCGAATTCATGCCCAAGTGCCCCAACGAATACATGGGCGTGGCGGCGAAAAAGCACGGCATCAAGATCCCCGTCATCATCGTGGGCAGCATCACCGATCCTGAAGACGCCGAACGCATGATCGCCGAAGGTCACTGCGACGCCGTGGCCATGGCCCGCACCGTCATTGCCGATCCCGAATGGGCCAACAAGGCCCGCCTCGGCAAGCGCGAAGAAATCCGTCCCTGCATCAAGTGCTTCAACTGCCTCGATGAAAAGAACGCCCGCGTCTTCGGCGGCGGCATCACCGGCTTCACCAGAGACGTGGTGAAGCGCTACGCCTGCTCCGTGAACCCCCGCATCGGCATTGAAACCGACATCATTCCTCCGGCCACCGAAAAGAAGGTCGTGTCCATCATCGGCGGCGGCCCCGCCGGCATGCAGGCCGCCATCACCGCGGCCGAACGCGGTCACGAAGTGCGCCTCTATGAAAAGAGCGATCACCTCGGCGGTCAGATTTCCTTTGCCGACTACGTGTCCTTCAAGTATCCGCTCATGGAATTCAAGAACTGGCTCATCCATCGCGTGGGTCAGCTCGGCATCAAGGTGTTCCTGAACACGGAAGCCACCCCCGAACTCATCGAAGCCGCCTACCCCGACGTGGTCATCGCCTGCACGGGTTCCGTGCCCGCCCTGCCCAAAATTCCGGGCATCGACGGCAAGAACGTGATGCTGGCCACGCAGGCCTTCGTGAATCGCGACGCCGTGGGGCAGAAGGTGGTCATCGTGGGCGCGGGCGACACCGGCTGCGAATGCGCTCTGCACCTTGCCGAAGCCGGCCGCGACGTCACCATGGTGGAAATGGATGAATTCATCGCCCGCCGCACGGGCTACACGCAGCGCATCGTGCTGGTGGAAAAAATCGACACCAACGAGCACGTCTCCTATCTGACCAAGGCCTGCTGCAAGAAAATCACCGACAAGGGCGTGGAAGTGGAAACGCCCGACGGCGTCCGCTTCCTGGAAGCCGACACCGTGGTCATCGCCCTCGGCACCCGCGCGCTTCAGGATCAGGCCGAAGCCTTCCGCGACTGCGCTCCCACCTTCTGGCTTGCCGGCGACTGCGCCGAAGGCCCGAAGAACGTCCGTCACGCCATCCGCAACGGCTACGACGCCGCCTGCCGTCTGTAATTCCCGGAACGTCTGATAAAAAAGCCTGTTCCGCTGGCCGCTCCCACCGGCGGAACAGGCTTCCTTGCAGGCAGACACAACATTGTGGCCTTCTCCTCCATATCCTTATGACGAAGGAGTGAATTATGTCGTCAGGCGCTCAGGCAGGCACAGGATCCGAAGAAAAAAAACGGCTTCTGAAACTTCTTTTCTGCCTCATCTTTCCGCTGATATGCTTTGCCATTCCGGACAGCACGGGCATCACTTCCACCATAAAACTCTTCCTGTACATCACCTTTGCTGCAATTCTCATGTTTGCAGTGGATGTTACAAGTAATTTCATTGTATCCATATTCCTTATCTTTGCTTATGCCGCAAGCGGTCTTGTTCCTTTAAGTACAATTTTGGGTTCGTGGAAAAGCGACATTCCCTGGATCACGCTGGCGGCGCTTCTCATCGTCACCATCGTACAGAGAACAACGCTCCTGCAGCGCATGACGTATCACACCGTCATTCGTGTCGGCGGCAGCTACATGGGAATCATTTTCGCCGTCACCATCATTTCCGTTCTGGCGCGCATTTTCCTCACCGGCACCATGGCTTCCGTCAGCGTCATGATGGTGGCCTTCGGCCTCTGCACCGCGCTTCATCTCGGCAAGAGCCGGGCGTCGGCGGGCATCATGCTCATGGCGGTCACCGCCTACCGCGATGCCAACTTCTTCGTCTATTCTCCCGACTTCATCGCGCTTTTGTACAGCGAATCCGCAAAAGTCGCGCCCATTTCCACGAGTTATCCCGAATTTTTCATGAACAACTGGGTCTTTGTTTTCGAGATCCTGCTCTTTGCCCTGGTCATAGGAAAGTTCATGGCTCCTAAGGAGCCCATCGAGGGAAAGGCGGCCATGAGAAAAAATCTTGAAGCCCTTCCCCCCATGACCAGAGACGAAAAGTATATCTGCATCATACTTTCGGCGCTCGTCATCTTTCTGCTCACCTATCAGATCCATCACATTCCCATGGTGTACGGGTTTATTTTCACCGCCATCATATTCTATCTTCCCTATGTCAACATAGGAACAAACAACGACATCAAAAACATCAATTATTCCTCCATATTCTTCATCGTCGCGTGTCTCGGCATCGGAACCGTGGCGCAGTCCATCAACGTTGCCTCTTCCCTGTCCGTCATCATTTCTCCGTGGCTGAACGGCGTTTCTGAAAAAATATTCATGAGCATCGTGTATGCCATCGCCGTGTTCGCCAACTTCTTCATGACGCCGCTTGCGGAAATTGCAACCTTCGGCGCTCCCATCGCCCAGATTTGTCAGTCGCTCGGATTCAACCTCAACACCATGATATCCTCCTTCTTCCATGGAACGCAGCAGCTGCTGTTCCCCTACGAAACCGCGGTGTACCTTGTGGCGTTTTCCATGGGAGTCATGAAGCTGAACGACTTCACGCTCATTATGGGAATCAAACTGATTCTCAACACTCTGTTCCTCGTTACTGTTGGTTTTGCCTACTGGACTTTCATCGGAATTCTTTAAATGCACCAAATAGGAGGCAGTATGATCTTTCCCACCGTCAAAGTTGCCGCCGTGCAGGCCGCGCCCGTCTTTCTCAATCTGAAGGCGTCCGTGGAAAAAGCCTGCGCGCTCATCGACGAGGCCGGTCGCAACGGAGCCGAGCTCATCGACTTTCCCGAAGCGTTTCTGCCCGGCTACCCCTGGTGGATCTGGATGGGCGCCCCGTCGTTCGGCCACAAGTTCCTCATGAAGCTGCATCAGAATGCGCTCACCTACGGCAGCCCGGAAATGCGTCAGATAAGCGAAGCGGCCAGACGCAACAACATTTTCGTGTGCATTTCCGCCACGGAAGGCGACGGAACCACCCTGTACCTCACGCAGTTCTGGTTCGACAACAAGGGCAATCTCATGGGCAAGCACCGCAAGATGTCGCCTCCCGGATGCGAAAAGATCATCTGGGCCTGCGGCAACGGCAGCACCATGCAGGTTTTCGACACCAAGATCGGCAAGATCGGCGGACTGCAGTGCGGCGAGCATCTGAATCCCATGAATCTTTCCTGCCTGCTCGGTCAGGGCGAACAGATTCACTGCGCAGGCTGGCCGCCCATGCACACGCCCCGCGAAGGCCAGATGCCGCTGTTCTCTCCCTACGACATGTCGCGCACGGCCACCCGCTATGCGGCCATGGGCCTGAGAGCCTTTGCCCTGTACTCCACGCAGATGATGGCGCAGGACGTCATCGACATGCTCTGCGACGGCACGGGACATCCTGAATATATCGAATGCCTGCCCAACGGCGTGGATGGAACGCTCGGCGGCGGACGGGCGGCCGTGTTCAACGTGGCGGGCGACTGCATCAGCAATTCGCTCCCGCACGACGTGGAAGGCTGCGTCTATGCCGAATGCGACCTCATGGAAACGCTGGGACGCAGACTCGTCATGGATCCGCTGGACAAGGACGCAAGACCCTTTGCCCTGCGCATGACCCTGGACAGAACGGACTACAAGGCCATGAACTTTGAGGGCATGCAGCCTGACAACTCCGTTTCTTACGAAAATATTCAGAACTTATAATCCATCAGAGCCGGAGAATGAGAGGGAGGGGAACTCTTTTCCGGCTCGTTTTGTATCCGGGAGACGACGAAATGAAAGAAAATCTCCATGAACTTCTCAAAAACTGGGGACTCGAAGGCAGAACGATTCAGGAAGCCAAAGACACCGGAGCGGCCATTGCCACGGGAGTCTGGCATCTCGGACCGGACTACAGCCTGAAGACCGGGGGAAATTTTGAAGGTCTCCGGCATCACATTCATATTTCCCGCGTGCTGGCCGATCAGGGAATCACGGCCTCCTGCCCTCTTCCCACGCTGGACGGCAAGGACTTTCTTAGCTGCGGCGATCATTATTTTGTGATTACGGAACGCGTTACGGACAACTTCCTCAGCACGAAGCAGACGCCGCAGGGCAAGGAACCCTTTTATCTGGAACGCTATGCGCGCGAGGTACGCAGCTTCGACGCCGCGCTGCACGGCGGAAACAGGGATTTTGCCGAAGTCATGGCCTGGGCCGACAAGGAAAGCGCCCGCACGGCAAAGGCGTTCGGCATGCCGTGGAACGGCATTCCCAAAGACTGCGCGGAACGTTTTTCCGCCCTTTCCACGGAGCCTTCGGAATTTTTCGTCTGCGCGACCAAGGTGGAGGCGTCGCCCAGCGCTGTGGCGGACGCTCTCGACGCCCTGTCGCGTCCCCGCGGCCTCATGGCCATGCTTGCGGTGTTCGTGGCCTGGACGGCGGGCCAGACTTCCCTTTCTGCGCTCATTCGCGGCAATCTCAGCCTTGCAGCGGCTCTTTCGCACGGACTCTGCGCCCGTGCCGACGCCTGATGCCGACCGTGGAGTGTTCTTATGTCTGAATCTTCCGGTCGCGTGACCAACATCAAATGGGCTGTTAATTTTCTTCTTCCTCTTTCTCTGCTTCTGCTTCCCGAAAGCGAGGCGTTCACCTGGAACATCAAGGTGTTTCTGGCCATCACGCTGTGGGGCGTCATGGGCTACGCCATGGAGCTGACCGACAATCTGGTCGTTTCGCTCATCATGATGTTCATGTACGGCCTGTCGGGCATAGTGCCGCTGAAGGCCGTGCTCGGGCCGTGGACGGCCGATCCCGCATGGATGACGCTCGGCGCGCTCATCATCGTTTCCATCGTGCAGAAGACCACCATTCTCAAGCGCATGGCCTACTACGCGGCCATTCACACCAACGGCAGCTATATGAAGCTGGTGCTTGCCATGGCCACGCTGGCTCTTGTCGCCAGAGTGTTCCTCCAAGGAACCATGGCGTGCATTGCCGTCATCGTGGTGGCCTACGGCATCTGCGAGGCCCTCAACCTCGGCAGAAGCCGCGCTTCGGCGGGCCTCATGGTGGCCACGGTCATCTTCTACATGGATGCCAACTACTTCATCTACTCTCCCGATTTCATTTCCATTCTCTACAGCGCCGCCGCACCCGTGGCGAACATTGTTCCCTCCTATCCCCGGTTCTTCGCGGACAACGCGGTGTTTCTTGTGGGCAACTATCTGGTAGTCGCGGCCATCGGCCGCTACTGCCGCCCGTCGTCTCCGCTGAGCGGCAGGGAAAAGTTTGAAGAAGCCCTCGCCTCCCTCGGACGCCTCAGCGTGAAGGAATGGAAAATCATCGTCGTTCTGGTCGCGCTGGTCGTCTTTCTCTTCACGCATCAGTATCACCACATCAACATGGTGTACGGCTTCATCTTTGCGCCCATGATTCTCTACCTGCCCGGCGTCAACGTGGGAACGCAGCAGGATCTGAAGGACGTGCAGTTCTCGGTGCTGTTCTTCATCATCGCCTGCATGGGCATAGGTTCGGCGGGCAGCGCGGTGGGCTTCGGCCAGTACGTGTCGGTGAGCATCGTGCCCATGCTGCAGAACGTGAGTCAGACCACGTTCCTCTGCGCCACCTATCTTTCCGGCGTGCTTCTGAACTTCCTCATGACGCCGCTTGCCGTGCTGGCCTCCTTCGGCCTGCCGTTCGCCCAGATTTGTCAGGACCTGAACTTCAATCTGGAGCCCATGTTCTACATTTTCTATCAGGGCACGGCGCAGCTATGGTTCCCGTATGAAACGGCCGTGTATCTTGTGGCCTTTTCTCTCGGGCTCATCCGCGTGAAGGATTTTGTGTCCATCATGACCATCAAGTTCGTCATCAACGTGGCGTTCCTCGCCACCGCGGGCATGGCCTGGTGGGCCGTGATGGGCATTTTGTAGGAGAATGCGTTATGGCTGTTGTATCGTTTTTCGGACTCGGCAGCATGGGTCTGCCCATGGCGATCAATCTTCTGAACGCCGGTCATGAGGTGCGCGTCATGGTGCATCGCAGCGCCGCCGGACCGGAAGAGGCCGCGAGGCACGGAGCCGTCATGAAGTCTTCCGTGAAAGACATGGTTTCGGGGGCGGATTTCGTCGTCAGCGTGGTTCCCGACGACAGGGCCGTGCTCGATATTTATGAAAGCGAGGAATTCCGGCAGTCCGTGAAGCGCGGATGCCTCGTGCTGGAGATGAGTTCCTGCACGCCCGGAGCCGTGCGCAGGGTTGAAGAACTGTGCCGCCCTCTGGGCGTGCGCGTGCTGGATGCGCCCATTACCGGAGCCAGGCCGAAGGCCGTGGCAGGAACGCTGGTGGTTCTCGGCGCGGGAAAGGATGAGGATTTCGACGACGCATCTCCCGTGCTTTCCGCCATGACGGAAAAGGTGTTCCGGCTGGGAGCCGTGGGCACGGGCAAGACCATCAAGGCCATGACCAATCTGCTGGGGGCCGTGAATCTGGCGGCCGTCGGGGAATTCTATCGTTTTGCACGGGCGCTCGGGCTGGACATGCAGACCCTTGCGGAAGTGACGAAGGAAAGCGCCGGAGGCTCCACGCAGTTTTCCCGCAATTTCGGACGCATGGTGCAGGGAGACTACGCGCCGCTCTTTACCCTCGGCCTCATGCTCAAGGACATGGAAATAGCCATGAAATGCGCTTCGGAACATCCCGAACTGCACATGCCGCTAGCCGAATGCGCCACGGCGCTGTTCCGCAGCGCCTCGAACTATGCCGACGAGGACTGCAGCAGCATTGCCCGCGTCGATGCCCTGAAGGAATAACAACGCCGAGGCGCTTTGCGCCGCCTGCCGCCCGTCTCCGTCTTATTCAGAGACGACGCAAGGAATAGCGAATACCAAAGATCTCCTGCCGCAAGCACACTGGATGCTGCGACAGGAGATCTTTTTTCGTCTTCGGAAGCGCACGACGGACGCCGGGCGCGGGGCTGAACGTGACGAGCCGGAGTGAAGTTTCTTAGACGCCGTGACTCCGCGGCCTGCCACACCACACAGAAAAGTGTTTTCTTCAGCGGCATCTCATGCTCCATCAGCGGGGGATGTCGGACAATACTGCCATCCCCCTTAGGAGATTAACAAAAAAAACGCCTTGCGATTACTCACAAGGCGTTGATTTCATTTGGCGTCCCCAGGCGGATATTTTTATAAGTAGTAGTCAATTGGAATTATTGAAGATAGATGTTTTCAGTTAGAAAAATACCCACAAATCTACCCACTTTCCAAAAATATTTGGCGAACGAGGTTGGACTGCCTTAGCAGAATCGCCGGTCTTGTTTTTTACCAAAACATCTTCGTTGGTTACTCACAAGTCAGACGCTTCTTAATGGCTTCTCTGCTAGCAAGCTGTTTATCTCGGCTTCGATATTAGCCATAGCTTCCATAAGTTCCTCAAAGGCTGGATACTTTCCATAAATCATGGCGCGCATAACTTGGTAGTCTTTCCAAAGCCGTTCCAGATTATGCGCAGAAGGGGGCAGTTTTAATGTTCTAGGCTAAGCTTCAGAGTATCCTGCCCACGAATTATAATAAAACTTGTTTTTAAATTCGCTTACCTGCTTGAGAAGGTCTAGCGATGAAAAAATAGTATCTCGGTATGGAGAATTATAAAGACAGTACAAATCGTAGTAATGTCGAGCATATCGCATAGGCATGGGAGAGTTTTCTGGCCTGTTTGCCAATGATAGGTGTTATCGTTTTTCCTCTAGTGGTGTCCATACTGCCAGCGCGACGAATTCAAGTCGTATTTCCGGCAGAATACTATCAACAGTAAACGCTTTTGGGTAGCGAAATATGACGGTTTGCTCACAGTCTTTATTATCGATATCCTCAGCAATAGATAGGCAATTTTGGCAACCGATAAGTTTGCCCAGATCCCCATTCATCCGAGTTAAAAAGTCCATCTTAAGAAGTTTCGCCGTGAGCTGATTTACTTCCTTATTAAATAGGCTCTGCTTGGTACGACTACGTTCGTTCCAAGGCTCAGTAAGCTCATAACCTAGCAGCGCCAGTCAAGGATAAGATCTATATCTTCGGAGAAACGCTTAATGGCATGGTAAGCTTTGGACAGACTCGTACCACCTTTGAAAGCGAAATGTTCTCCCCATGGGCTTTTATGAAAGAGGTAGTCCAGCATAAAACAAACCCAAAAGTCTTTTTCAATGATAGCCTCGTGTAGGCCCACATTTGCCGCTGTATTGGATATGATAATACTCCGTTCTTTTTGTGACAAAAATCAAGCCAACCTATCAATTTAAAATAATCTTTAGAAATTATTAAAATTTTCCCAAAACATAGTCTACGCTTGTCGAACTTTATTTTGTCAGACCACGGAGAGCTATTAATTCAATGTCTTTTCTTTTATATGAAACTCAATTTTTCTACTTTTGCAAAACTCTATAACTTTATTGGCTTCAATATTATAAAAATCCTTATTTTTTTTGAATGAAGTTACTGTCTTGCTATAATTTGTTTTTCCAAAAATAATTTTATCGACAAATGAAATTTTCTCCAAAATATCATACAGGTTTTGCTGTATAATATTTGGTGTTGGATATGGTTCAATACTTACCCATGTTTTGTATCCTTTATCATGCAATTTCTTTAGCGCTGAAAGACGATCTTCATATGTAGCAGTCCACGGTTCCATTTCTTTTCTATAATCTTCATCAAGTGATACTAAAGTTATTCCATACTCATTTCTTGACGAAAAAGACGCTAGATCTATTGGTAATATCCCTTTTGTGAGTACTGTACATTTTACATTATAGCTATTTAATAGATTTATTGACTCAAGACTCATGGATACTATCTCGTCATAGCCGACCATAAACGGATCGGTGGTAAAACATAGATGTACAGACTTTATAGATTTTTTTAATCGAGGGATTTCGTTCTCAAGAATTTCAAGAGTGTTTGAAACAAGATAAGGCTTGAGCCATTCTTCATAGCTTTTAACCTGGCCAAAGCGTTTTTTAAGCATGAAAGCATAGCAGGGATATTTGCATCCATGAGCACAACCAAGAACATGATTCATTGTATAATCTCCATACTCAACACCTGTCATGTAAAGCATGGATTTTCTTTGTATGTACCCTTTCACCTTTTTCATTGAATCACTCTCTTCAGGATAGCTTCTTGTCCTTTCTTTTCTTCCCAAAATTTAGACGGCTTTCCAGTTTTCGTTATAGAAGGTGTGCGCCTAATTTCAAGATATTCTTGTGTCTGCAGTTCTGTCAAAATGGAATAAATATTCTTAAGATTGCACAATATACCTGTTTTACTAATAAATCCTGCTATAAATTTTGTTATATTAATTTCGATTTCGATACACTCCAAATAAGATTTAATTGCTTTTATGAGGTCCTCTTTAGAAATCCACGCACCATCACTTTTGGGAACAATACCAGAATTTCCTTCAAGAAGAGAACCTTGGCTCTCTTTCTGAATATGCGTATAAATTTCATCCGTTCTTTTGAGCATATTTTGAGCCATGAGAAAACAAGCATCTTCATGATTGCTAACATGAACCATGCGGTATTTGGGCTGTTGACCGGCCTTCATGCGAATAGGCAAGTCCAGCACATACTCAAAGTTTGTGCTCAACCTTTTCTTATACTCAGAGGACAGCCTCTTTTCCGCCTGATAACCCGTAATCTTTCTATCTCTATAGTCCTTTGCAATAGCTTTCCAATAATCGCCGCCAGCGATTCTCGTCAGCAACGCTTCTGATTCTTTTGTGGCGTCTATTTTTGTCGGATCATATTCCACGATAAGATCGTCGATATCACGGAAAGCTTCGTCCCCACTCCAATCAACATTCAAAACTCTACAGGCTGCTCTAAAAAAACCAAAGGAATTGAAGTTAACAAGCATCTCGAAACTGGCAAAATTATAAGAGGAAAATTGACTGAATAAGCCAGCATCCAATGCTTTAATGCCATAAGGATCAATATAAAGAAAAATATTATACCCTGCTTTATCACGAAGCAGGTCTAAAATCTTCTCTTCATATTTTCCAGAAACAATTTGAATATATCCATCCTTTCTATAAAAATTAGTATTCTTTTGTAATTCTTCTCCATATCTCAAATCAATAAAACACATATCGATTTTTTTAAAATTATTACTAACTAACGAAGTTTGTAGGCTCGCTTCTCTAGTCTTCAAAGCAATAAGTGGGCTTCCATCATTCCCATCGTTGAATTTACCTTTACCTGCGAAGCAATCGATATAGAAAACTGGCTTTCTGGTCATCAATATTTTCTGAAAATAAGGTCTAAGATAGCACGCCAAGAGGCTATCTTTCACTTCCGACCAAATTTTCTTTTTGTCAAAGAAATCGTTATTGTTCTTTGCCATACGACATCCAATTTTGAGAGTCTTTTATATCAAAGAAGCTTGCTTCATACGAGTCCGTCTTCGACCGAACTGCGGAGCTTCCCGCATCTCTTCCGGTACATCGGGGAGTTCAGACGCTATGAAGAGAGGACCTTCAAGAATCTCTTCGAGAAGAGCTTTCTGTTCTGGATAGCTTGCCAATGTAGCTTCCAAAATCCATAGCAGATTCAGTAACTCCTTGGTATATTCCAAGGTCCAGCTTTCCGGTCGAATATCGTCCAGCGGCGAAGATTTTTTATTTGTACCCTTAGTACGATACTTGAGCCAAGATGAGACAACTTTGAGTCCCGACACCTCGAAATTAAAAACTTCAGGCCTTACAGGGGCAAACTTTCCTTCGCCAACGCATAGAGTATTCATGCTTTCATCATAACTAAAATCATCAGGAAACTTATCGAGTGAAACAGATGCAACACATTTTGCCAAACCTACAGCAATCTTTCCGCGAGATTGACCTTGGGGTATCATGCGTTCTCCATAACTATGCAGCCATATTAATTTTCGACCAATCTCAACAGCACGAGAAAAAAGAATTGCATCCTTTGTAAGAGGAACACGGATCTCCTTGCTTTCAAGTTCATCATGAAAAGTTTCGGTAAAACCGTTATGTGCTAAAACGGCATACACATATGCTGAAAAATCTTCTGCTGTCACATTTATATTATATTGCTCTATAAGAATATCTATCAACCCTCCGACAATATTGGCCTGTGTAGCAGATGCATCACGATACATAGGAATAATATCTTTGGATCCTCGATTACAAAAATAATTAAGATCAGGAATAAATGCAGAAAATGTAAGTGCAGGACCAAAACTAATTGCTCGTGGAAACTGTGTAGCAAAATAAAATTGATTTGGTCCAAAAGTCTTCCATAATGCTGGACTATGTCTATCAAGACAACGTGCATCTGCAATGATATACTCTCTGTCAAACGAACGATATCCGTATGGAACAATCTTTTCGTATGTAAGAGCTCCAGGTTTTGCTATCGGATCGAGCGTTTCAGAGGTAAAAAGTCCTTTGGGACTGGCATCAATATTACATCCTCCTGTAGAAGGGGGCGAATCTTTGAATTGTCTTCTGCGCTCTTCAATGTCTTCCGTTTGGAAAATGGTATTCCAACGCTTTTCCAGCAAATTTTTATCAGAGCCTATAACCCATGTCCGGCCAGCTTTGACTCCCGACTGCTGCCATGGAAAAAGATCTTGGAGAAGAGGATAAGTAAAATATTCCCCCTGTCCATCAGGAACCATTTTAGACTGCCAGTCTGTAGGACAGTCATCCCATGCCAGAGAATCAAAAGCTGTAATACGTTCCAAGGTATTCAGCTTTTCATTTTTCGTACCTGTGATTCGGGCATAGTGAACGGAGGCTGGTGAGTTGGCATCTGTACGGCCATAGCGAACAGCCAACGTAATGCACACCGGAGTCTGAATGTTGAACACATTTTCTTCAGTTCTTGCTCCGCGTCCTTCTCCCCCCAAGTCGATGATCCATATTTCATCGCATTGCCGGCGCATCTGCTCTCTCATCCCTAAGAAAGCCGCTCCTTCTAGAAACGACGAGGCAGTTATGAAGGAGACAATGCCGGGAGCATCCTGATCTCCCTGTTCAAAGACTTTCCACATAGCCCAACGCCAGAAATACACATACAGGTTGTACAAGTTCTTAAGCTGTCCTCCCTGTCCGGCATCTCTCACAGGCTTGGCAAAATCTTCCAGAAGGGCATTTTCAGGATCATATAGGCCATCTTCGTCTTCATTTCCCCAACGTATCCATCCCCCTGTTTCCTTTCGATTCGCCCCATTGAACGCAGCATGTCGATCGTAGGGAGGATTTCCGAGACAAATCAGGATTGGCTTGGCCTTTTTTATTTCCAAGGCCTTTTGATGCTGTTCAGAAAGCTCTCGGGAAAGCAGAGAGGGGAACTGAGGAGTCACATCTGGCGACTCCAGCGTGTCAGTCAGAAAAATATTAGGCCCTCTATTGGCCATGGAGGCACCATAGTTTTCCAATGCACGACTGAGTCTCAACTGGGCAACTGAATATGGGCCAACTTGAAGCTCAAATCCATGGAGCAGATCTTTCAGCATATTAGCACCCGTTGAGGTTGCTCCTGCTCCCATGGTTGAAGCTATTTCTTCAAGAGTCTGAGATACTATGCCCAACAGAAAAGTTCCGGTGCCTACGGCTGGATCAAGCGTTCTGACTCTAGAATCTGCGAACCCCTCTAGCATATTCATTCGTTCTTTCAAAACGCTTTCTGTCAGGCGAATCATCGCCCGCACAACTTCCACCGGAGTATAGTAGGAGCCAGAATCTTTTCGCAGCTGAGGATCATATTCCGCAAGAAAATCTTCGTAGAAATAAAGCCACGGGTCTCTACCGGAATTTCTCCATCCCGTACGAGGAATAGCATCTATAGTACGCTGTAGCAGCCCAAGAGAAAAAGGAAGCTCGTCTTCATTAAGGTTGTCGGTAAAAACTTTGAGAGCTTTGGAAAGAAGTGCGTGCCCACTATTTAAACTCGTCACCGCCGAGCGCAGATCAAGAACATTTCCGTCTTCTGCATTGGCAAGCAGAAGCGCAAAGGTGACAGTCTGCGCATAAGCATCGGCGAAGCGCTCCTGGCTTTGACCAGGGAACAACGTGGTCTGCCATTCTCGGTAGAGATAGTGGAAGGCAGAGTTTTCATCTTCAAGAGATTCCGCGACCTCTAAACGAAGAAGACGGCAAATCGGAGCCAGCAGTTTGGCAAGCTCTTGCGCGTCGTTAGGAACTATAGGATTCCATGTAAGAAAACTACGGAGTATAGGCTCCAAGGCTACGGCGTTATTAAGTGTTACAGCACGAGCACCTTCGGCCTTAATGTTACCGCTCATGCGAACAATAGAAGATGTTCTTTCGCCTCTCTGAAAAAGACCCCATTCATTACCATCAGTGTAAAGTATGCACGGAAGAGTTTTAAATCGCTCCCACTGGGATTTGTCGTGTCCCTGATAGGTGGTGGGGTCAGCGCCTTTGCCAACTCGTTTAACTTCTACATAACCACAGAGAGAGCCATTGGAGTGAATCGCATAGTCGGGTTTGCCTATATTCTTTACGCGCACCTCTCCCATAGGGACAACCTTCATCCCAAAAACATTTCCAGCCGTCTGGATAAACTTTTCAAACGGAGCGCGAAGCTGCTCCTCAGGCTCTCCTGACGTTCCAACTAAGTTCAGCTTGGTAGAAACTTCATCTGCAAAAGTAGAAAGCGCAACGAAAAGTTCATTCGGCATGGAGGATACCTCTTTGTTTACCGTTTGAGCTTAGAAAGAAAACGATAAAAAGTCGAGGATGCAACCCCAGACTAGCGACCAAAAAATGAGCACTGTTTTGAACTTATAATCTATATTTTGGAAAATGGAGGACAATGGATTTTAGCCCAAATAACAGTGTAACGAAGCTGTACGGAAGCACGGAAAGAATCTGTCTTTTAAATAACACGAGGCAATAACACTCCACCGTTTTAACTAAGGGAAACTAATTTCGACTCGACCTGACAGTAGCCTCTTGCAAAGAAAACTCCGTTTTGATGGACGTACAAAAAAACATCAACCGGGCACCATGACCAACGAAGTTCGGATGGAAAGTTTCAACCAAAACGTCATCAAACACAAGACCGGGCTTCTCAATCTTGCCGCCGAGTTGGGCAACATCTCCAAAGCCTGTTGTATCATGGAGGATAGGGATACTTTTTACAGGTAGCAGGCTGCCCGTGATGCAGGCGGGGAGGAAGCGCTCTTTGAGGTCAGCCACAGAAAGCCACACCTGAAAAACCGGGTGGAAGAAGCGGCAGACCAGGCCGTTGTGGAATTTGCCACAGTCTTTTCGCCTCATGAACAACTTAGAGCCAGAACGAGTTGCGTAAAAGTGACATCTTTGCTTCGCCGTCCGTGGTACGGTCCATCTGGCTGCGACATAATCTTGCATCATGAAGCAAGGCCTGACGTCGCTGGAAAAGATGTCCACTAAGTAGGGGCTGGTGCAGCCTGAAGCGCAGGTACAGATCTAGAGCGTAAAGAGCGGGATGACGAGGCATCGGGAGAGCTTGAAAGCCATCATCCCGGCTATCTCGACAGCTAGGACACGTTTTATGTCGGTACGACTAAAGGCGTGGGACGCATTTATCAGTAAACCTTCGTGGACAACTACTCGAAGTGGGCGACAACCAAACTCTATACCACAAAAAAAACCTTACCGAAGCCGACCTCCTGAACGACCGGCTATTGCCCTTCTTTGCCTCTCAACAAATAAGGGTTATCCGTATCCTGTCAGGCATGTCCAGCTGAACAAATTCACCGTTGCATCTATCTGATTCGTGGATGATGGCGCAGAAGAAGCGGACGTCACCGTTTTTTCAAGATGGGACGGGGGGTCTCTCTTCTTTTCCTTCCGCTGTCTGAACTCACTTAGGTATTTGGTCAGAGTTTGGGGCTTTACCATAATGCCTTTTTCGTACAGCCGTTCGACGAGCTCCTGTACCCCAAAACCGCGCTTTCTTATACGCTCCAGCGTCGAGACCAGAACGAAGACGTCTTCTTTTACGAACATAGTTCTACTCCCCTCCAGAGTGACGGAAGCAAGGTTGAGAGTGGCGAAATCCTGTCTGATCTCCTTCACTGAGTGGAGGTGATAGCCATGATGGTCTTCCTGTGTTTGCCGGGGCTATGCCCCGGATTGGCGGTTTGCCTTTCCGGTCGAGCGGGAGATCGCCCACGCTTCACGAAGTGAAGCATAGTGGGCTATATCTTCGGCCTGTGCGAAGATTTTCCGATTGCGCCTTAGCGCCTCCCGCGAGCTGTCATTGCCTGCCGACGCTCTTCGTCACGCGCTTTCTGTTCCCATCGCTGCTGCCGTTTCTCTTCTTTGGGCTGGTGCTGTTCGGCACGTCTGCGCTCCACACACTGCAAAATGCAGCGGCCTTATTTCCCCCTGAAGCAAAAATTTCCGAACTCCATGATTCTCTTCATTTTCTTCAACTGAGATTCCTGTGCCTCTTTTTCCTCATGACTTTGTTTTCTGTGAGGCTTGTATTCCGAAGCGTGTCTGTTTCTTGCGCAGCTAGTTCACTTTCCGTTGCAGGCCTGCTTTCTCTGTCTGGACATGATGCTTGACGACAAACGCCTTTTCAGCTCTTCAAGAATAAAGGAGAATTTCGTCCAGTGCGGACGGACAATTAAAGAGTGAGCTTTCGGCAAGGAAGTCCCGCCCGCAGAACTTTTCCACCTCCCCCGCCTGCTGCAACTATGGTTTGTGATCTGACGGGTTGATGCCTCTGGACACCATGCGATTCGCGTCTTCTCGGCGCTCTTCGGCATCCTTAAGTACTACGGCAGGATATTCCCCGAAACTGGGCAATTTGCTCTGTCCGTCAAAGCGGTAGGCCATTCCCCAGAGGTTGATTTCTGTGGTGGGAATAAAGAGAGACAGGTCGTCGCCAAAATACCCGCGGGGCCTGATGTCGGATTTCAGACTAGGGACAGGGTATCGGCAAGAGGCCTGGCACGCCCTCGTTGGACGAGAATATGTCATAGGAAAAAATATTTTTTTCCGTGCGATGTCATGCCACATTTCTACCTGCGGACATATCCATAACATGTTTGGATGCAAGCGGACGACTCTGGACTTCGAGAACCCGTACAGCAAAGTCAGGACCGCCCTTCAAAGGTTGGTTTAATTTGGTTTTAAAAAAAAACGCCTTGCGATCACTCACAAGGCGTTGATTTCATTTGGCGTCCCCAGGCGGATTTGAACCGCCGTTGACGGCGTGAAAGGCCGCTGTCCTGGGCCGGCTAGACGATGGGGACACGGTGTTTACCGTGGCTGGGCTACAAGGACTCGAACCTTGATTATCGGAGCCAGAATCCGACGTCCTGCCAATTGAACGATAGCCCATCGGTGAGAAAGAGAACTACCAGAATCGCCGGAGAAGTCAAGCGATTCTTTCCGGAAATTTTAATTTTTTTTGTTTTTGTTGCTAACCGAGCCGTCTATGCGAGGAAAAACGTATGATAATCAAATGACATATCCACCATACGGCAATAACGGACACCAGCCCGATGAGCCATCCGACCACCACATCGAACGGATAGTTCTTGCCCACGTACACCTGCGAGAAGCCCACGCAGAACGGCAGAAGGTACACCCAGGGGTTGGAACGGTAGAACAGCAGGGAAAGCACCACGGCCACAGCCATGCAGGCCGCAGACGGCGAGGAAGGCATGGAGCCGCCGAGACCGGCGGTTTCAGTGGTGTTTTCGTCTATGACCAGCCACTGATCGGTTGCCGCGTCATAATAATTGGTGTCCATGAGCACCTGACAGGGACGCTCCCTGTCGATGGAAGACTTCAGCGCGCTGGTGGTAAGGTCGGTCACGCCCACGGAGAGGCCCATGAGCAGCACCAGCATGAGCACGCGCCCCACCGGCTCCAGAGAGCTGCGCCAGCAGTGCACGGCGTAGGCGATCACGCACACGAGCGCGCCCACCCACATGAGCCACACCTGAGAAAACAGGGGCATGAAGAAATTGAACACCGCATTATGAGCCGACACGTTGATGAGTTCAAACAGCGACTGATCGATAATCTGAAACATGGGAGCCTCTTGTATTCAGCAATAGTTCCTCAAAGTCACGGAAAGCCTGCCGGCAGCCGATACGCCGCAGGCGTTGGCGGGACGGTCCCGCAAAGTTCTGCCTACTCTATGCCGCCCCCGGCGTTTCCGTCAATCGTGTCGGCAGAGAGACGGTTCTGTTCCCACTGCCAGCGGGCGAGACCGTTGAATATGTTCTTGCGCCGCACCTTGCTGCCCGTGCACATGGCGTCGAGCACGTCCATCATGTCGGCGCGGCGCGTCTTGCCCGCCGACGGGCAGGGGTTAGAAAACACCGGCAGTTCCCACTGCCTCGCCGCGCGCACGATTTCCGCCTTGGAGAGCAGCATGAGCGGGCGGATGACCTGAAGCGCGCCGCCGAAAAACGGCTCGTTCATGCTCATGCCCGCCACCTTGCCGGTCTGCACCAGATTCATGAGGAAATTGGTCACCAGATCGTCGTTGTTGTGCCCGAAGGCCAGATGAGTGAGGTGATACTCGCGGCACAGGGCGAAGAGGCGCTTTCTGCGCAGCCTTGCGCAGTAGAAGCATGCGGAATTGCGCAGATTCTCGTCGGAGTGGCCGCGGGGGCCGTAATCCGTGACTTCGAGATGCCCGGCAATGCCCTCCCTGGCCAGCCATTCGGCAAGCGGCGCGTGATTGGTCGGATCAAAGCCGGGATTGAGATGCAGCGCCATAATTTCAAAAGGAAAAGGCACGATGCGCTGCCTGATCTGCAGCACCTTGAGCAGCACGAAACTGTCCACGCCGCCCGATACGGCCACGCCCACGCGCGCGCCCGGATGCAGCATGCCCGTGGACTGCATGGCCTTGCCTGCGGCCTTCACGCACACCTGCTGCGCGTAACTGAGCTTGCTTATACGGCTCACCCCTGATCTCCTGTGCCGGGCTTCCTGCCCGCCTGTCTTGTGTTGCCGCGCGAACAACGCCGCGCAAACCTCGCCCGCAAAGATGCGACAGACATCGCCTGCGGCCGCCCTCATGACGCGCGGGCGGCCCTTCCCTGCGGAAAGAGCCGCCTCGACGCTCATAAACGCGACGCCTTTGCGCGTCGCCCTATATTTTTACTGAAGCATGTCCTTGTCGTCGTCCCACACGGCGCTCAGCAGCGTGCGCACGCCGAATCCCGTTTCGCCCTTGGCGTTGATCGGACTCTCTCCGTTGTCCGCGGCGGCCATGTCGATGTGCGCCCAGCACACTCCTTCACGCACGAACTGCTGAAGAAACACGGCGGCGTTTATGACTCCGCCTTCGCGACGGCCGGAATTCGCCATGTCGGCGCAGGAACTCTTGAGGCCCTCAAGTCCCATGGCCGTCCAGAGGGGCAGACGCCAGTTGCGTTCGCCAAGCGCCATGCCGGCCTTGTGCAGCAGATCGGCCAGATCGTCGTCCGAAGCGAAGAGTCCGGCCGAGTCGGGGCCGAGCGCCACGGCGCAGGCTCCGGTGAGCGTGGCGATATCCACCAGACGGAAGGGCTCGTATTTTTCCTGCGCCCAGGCCAGGGCGTCGGCGAGCACCAGTCGGCCTTCGGCGTCGGTGTTCACGATTTCCACGGACTTGCCGTTTTTGGCGATCACGATGTCGCCGGGGCGGGTGGCGTGGCCGCCGGGCATGTTCTCCGCGCAGGCCATGATGCCCACCACGGGACGCTTCGGCTCCAGCGAAGGCGCAAGCTGACCGAGCGCCTCCATGACGCCGAGCACCGCCGCCGCGCCGGACATGTCGCCCTTCATTTCCTCCATGCCCTTGGCGGGCTTGAGGCTGATGCCGCCGGAATCAAAGCAGAGGCCCTTGCCCACGAGCACCACGGGCTTCTGCCCTTCCGAACCGCGGGGCGCATATTCCACCACCACCATGCGGGGCTCCTCGGACGAACCGCGGGCCACGGCCAGATAGGCGTTCATGCCTTCGGCGGCAAGTGCGTCGGGACCGAGCACGAGCGCCTTCATGCCGTACTTCGACGCCACGGCTTCGGCCTTCTGCGCAAAGGCCGAGGGCGTCATGACATTGGCCGGATCGTTGGCCGCGTCGCGCGCAAGCATGATGCCCCGCGCTTCCGCCTCGGCCATTCTCGCCTGAGCGCGCACGTCGTTCTCCACGTATTCGCCTTCCAGCATCAGGGCCAGCCAGCGGGGATCGGCGTGCGGGCTCTTCTCGCTCTTCCAGCGATCGTAGCGGTACAGCGCAAGATACGCGGCAATCACGGCCTCGCGCACCAGCGCATCGAAGCTCACGCCCAGCTTTTCGGCCACGCGGGCCAGCGACGCGCCGTCAAGCCCCACGGTGGCGAGATCATAGTCGCGGCAGCGGCGAACAGCCTTGCCCACCGCATAGCGGAACGCGGTCATGTCCGCCTTGCCGGCCTTGCCGAGTCCCACGCCCAGCACGCGGGAAATCTCCATGGCCTGCGGTCCGTAGAACATGACGGACTCATCCCTGCCGCCGTGAAAATCGCGCCACGCGGGCGCAATGCTGAGCCAGACAGCACTCTGAGCAAGCGCAGAGCAGGCTTCTTCCACGCCTTCGCCTTCAAAAACAAACGTGACGACCACATCCGCCTTCCACTGGGAAGGACCGCCGGTCTGAAAACGAATATCCATAAGTCACCTCAAACATCACTGTCGTTTCTTTTACGGGCGCGCCGCAACGCGGCTGCCACTGCACGCGCGGCCCGGGCCGCCTTTTCACCGAGGCATCGCACCCCGCCGACGGAAGCCGACGCACGCTGCATCCGAACTTCCGAAACATCACGAAACATCGTCAAAACGCCCCGCGCTCCGGGCCTGCGAGGCAAAACATGCCTTCCGCAGGGGCCGCCGCCGGGGCGCGAAACATCATCTGCGTTTTGCGCCCGTCTCCAGTCCCACGGCGCGGCGCAGCGCCGACACCTCGGCCTCAGAGAGCGGACGCACTCTTCCCGGAGCCAGACTTCCCAGCTGCAGCGGCCCTTCCTGCACTCTTTTCAGGCGCAGCACGGTAAAATCCACATCGCGGCACATGCGGCGAATCTGCCGGTTCAGGCCCTGATGCAGCACCATTTCCAAAAGCACGCCCCGCAGCGACGAAGGCAGCACCCGCACCTCCACGGGCGCGAGCCTGTCGCCTTCGGCAAGCGTCATGCCGCGGCGCATGAGAGAAAGCGCCGCCGACACCGAAGCCTCGCCCCGTTCCGGACGCACAAGCACATGGTACACCTTGGAAAGATGCCAGCGCGGATGGGTCAGACGGTGCGCCAGTTCTCCGTCGTCGGTAAGCAGAAGCAGCCCTTCCGAAAAAAAGTCGAGACGCCCCACGGGAAACAGCCGCCGACGCCGCCACGGCTCGGGCACGAGATCGAGCACGGTTTCGCGTCCTTCCGGATCGCTCGCCGTGGACACGATGCGCACGGGCTTGTTGAGCATGAGCCAGCAGGGCTGCCGACTCTCCTCCTTCAGCCTCACGGGACGCCCGTCCACCGACACCTCGTCGCCGGGCTGCACCCGCACGCCGGGGCTTTCCGCCACAATGCCGTTCACGCGAACTCTTCCGGCAAACACAAGCTCGTCGGCACTGCGGCGCGAGCACACTCCCGCATCCGCGAGCGCCTTGTTCAGTCTGATGCCTTCCGCCACTCTCTCCTCCTGCGGGGCTCCGCCCCGAAAAAAGTCGTCTTTCTCCACTGGCACATCGGGATAATGTGGGCTATCATACCATCCGTCAAGACCATTCGCCGCAGCGGATACCTTTTTCCTTTTAATAAAGAAACAAGGCCAGAACCGAACTCATGCATCTGCCCCCAGCCCTTACTTCCGCGCTGTTCTCCCATCTGTACACCGCCATCTGCGCCACCCTCCGCATTCGTGAGGAAAACCGCGCGGAAGTGGACGCCGTTCACGCCAGAGGAGAACGACTCATCTTCTGCCTCTGGCACGACGAGCTGTTTTCCCTCATTCCCATGGCGCGCCAGCTTCGCGTGGTGTCCATCGTCAGCCCCAGCAGCGACGGCGACATGCTTGCCCGCATTCTTGCCTCCAACAACGTGGGCGCCGTGCGCGGCTCCAGCACCCGCGGCGGCGTGCGCGCGCTGCTCAGCCTCGCCCGCATGATGAAGCACGAACAGGTTCACGCCTGCATTACCGTGGACGGCCCTGCCGGTCCGCGCCACAAGAGCAAGGAAGGCCCGCTTTTTCTGGCCAACCGCACCAATGCGCGCATCATGCCGGTGCGCATTTACGTCAAACACGCCCTGCGCTGCCCCACCTGGGACAAATTTCAGATTCCGCTGCCCTTTTCCCGCGTGATCATACGTTTCGGCCGCGCATGGGGAGAAGGCACAAAGGAAGTGCCGGACCTCGAACACACCACGCTGGCGCGCGCCAGAGAACGTCTGGACAAGGAGCTGCAACAGCTGGCCGTGGGGCTCATTCCGGGAGTCACGGCATGACGGGCGGCGAGCGTCTGCGTTTTCACCTGCTCTGCGGAGCGGGACATGTGCTGCGTCTTTTCGGCTTTCCCGGCACGGCCGTGCTCGGCAATCTCACGGGCCGCCTCATCTGGCGCTTTCTGCCTTCGCGCCGCAATCTTGCCGTAAACAACATCATGAAGCATCTCGGCATGTCCCGGGAGAAGGCGGAAGAAACGGCCAAAGCCAGCTTCTGCCACACCGGCCGCGCCTTTCTGGAAATTCTTCTCACCGGCAAGTTCGGCATGAATTCGCCGAGACTGCGCATAGCCTCGCCCGAGCTCATGCAGAAACTGCGCGAATGCGACCGCCCCATTGTGGCGGCCACTGCGCATTTCGGCTCCTGGGAACTGCTCGCCTCCATGCTCGGACAGCTCTATGCGCCGCCGAGACCGCGCATGGTGGTGGTGCGCCGATATCACGACGAAGCCGTGCAGGCCTTCATCGCCTCCTGCCGCGAGGCCACCGGGGCCGACATGATAGGTCACCGCAACGCGGCCATGAGCGTCATCCGCGCGCTGCACAAGAAGGGCATCGTTGCCTTTCTCGTGGATCACAACACCTCGTCTTCAGAAGCGGAATTTCTGCCCTTTCTCAACGAAACCGCGGCGGTGAACATGGGCCCTGCGCTGCTGGCCGTGCGGGCCAAGGCGCTGGTATGGCCCGTGGTGCTCGTGAGGGAAAAGGATCATTACGTCTTTCATCTCAAGGAGCCGCTCGACACCGCCACACTGGAAGGCAGCCGCGACGAACAGGTGAAGGCCGCCGCACTGTTCTACACTCAGGCCATCGAAAGCTTCATACGCGAACGACCGGAGCAGTGGTTCTGGATGCACGACCGCTGGAAGACCAAGGAAAAACCATCCGCCGCTTCTCACGACTCCGCGGCCGGACAGGGATAATCGAACGGCGTTCCGAAAACGGAACGCCGTTTTTCATGCCCTGCGCCGCCGGAAACAAACAGCGCCCTCGTTCTCGCCCTGCTCACATCAAAAACCGACCCCCCTCGACGCTGCCTGCTTTGCTGCAAAACTCAATCACGCTCCGCCCGCATTCTGCTGCGCAGAAAAAGCTCAAGCACCATGCCTGTCCTGCGGGCAGCCTTTCGCGCCCGCAAGTCGTTCCGGTTGTCGCGGCCCGGGGCCTCACCAGCCGCCGCCGAGCGCCACGCAGACCTGCGCCACGGCGGAAAGCTGCGCCGCGCGGCCTGCGGCAAGCTGCATCTGCGACGCGTACAGCGTGCGTTCCGCTTCCAGCACGTCGAGGTAGGGAGAATACCCGGACTCGTAGCGCACTCTGGCCAGCTCTGCGGCCTTTTCCATGCGCGCGGCGGCGTCGGCAAGGCTTTTCACGCTGTCCGCCGAGCCCTTCTGCGCGGCAAGCGCGGAACGAATGTCGCTGAACGCCTGCTGCACGGAAAGCTCGTAGGCCGCGGCCGCGGCCCGAACGGCGGCCTCCGCCTGACGCACGCCGCTCACGGTGCGGCCGAACGTGAATATCGGCAGCGACACGCCGCCGCCGAAATTCCATGTGCCCGCCGTGCCGGAAAACAGCCTGTCCAGCTCCGTGCTCGACGTGCCAAGACTGCCCGTCAGGCTGATGGACGGAAAAAACGCGGCCCGCGCCTCGCCCACCTGAAAATGCGCGGCGCGAAGCGAGGCTTCGGCGGAACGGATGTCCGGCCTGCGGGTCAGAAGTTCCGAAGGCAGCCCCACGGGAAGCTGTGG
This sequence comes from uncultured Mailhella sp., assembly GCF_963931295.1. Lineage (NCBI taxonomy): Bacteria > Pseudomonadati > Thermodesulfobacteriota > Desulfovibrionia > Desulfovibrionales > Desulfovibrionaceae > Mailhella > uncultured Mailhella sp. The sequence goes on from NZ_OZ007001.1 coordinate 902,197, forward strand.
CGCGGCGGGAAGCGCAGCGAGCGGCGTTCCCCTCTTCGCCCTGCCGGAAAAAATTTCCTCCGGCGTTGCGCCGGTGAGCAGCAGAAGCGCGCCCTCGGCCTGTTCCAGACGGGTTTTCGCCTGCGCCAGACTGTCCTTCAAAGAATCCACCTGCGTACGCACGTTGAGGATGTCGAGCTCGCTGATGGCTCCTGCGGCGTACTGCTTTTCGTAAAGCGCGGCGGAACTCTCCCGAACCTTCAGCGTGCGCTCGGTCAGATCCCGCTGCTCGCGGTAGTTCAGCATGTCGAAATAGGCCGAACACACCTGCCCCGCCAGCGAAAGTTCCATGGCCTGCGCCGCGTCTTCCGCCGAGAGCAGATTCTCCCGCGCCGCGTCCGCCGCGTTGCGGTACCGGCCCCAGATGTCGAGCTCCCACGCGGCCTGCACCGCGCCGCTCCACAGAGAATCCACGCGCGAGGGCGCAGAAACGCTCCTTGCGCCCTGCCCGTCCAGAGCGTCTACGCGGTTCTCCAAGGCGCCGAGCTCGCGCACAAGACCGTAGGAAGCCGACGTGTCCAGACTCGCCCTGGCCCGCTCTCCGCTCCCCTGCGCCGAAATCTGCGGAAAAAGCCCGGCCCGGGCCAGTCCGAGCGCGGCACGGGCGCTGTCCACCCGGGCCAGACTCTGTTCCAGATTCCTGTTCTGCGCGAGCGCCCGCGACACAAGATCATTCAGCGCCTCGTCGTTGAAGCGCCGCCACCACTCCCGGGAAAGCTCGCCCGGCCGGGGTTTCGACTCGTCCCGCTCCCAGGAGGACGGCAGATCCTGCTCCGGCCGATGATAGTCCGGCGCAAAGGAACATCCTGAAAAGAACAACGCCGCCATCAGCAGCGAAAGCATGATCCGCATGACGTTTCCTCCCTGGCGGGCGGGGTTCGCCCGTGAATCGTTCCTCAACATGGGGGACGCAACCTGCGCCGCCATCCCCGCTCTTAGACCGAATCGGCCGCCGAAGCCGACGTTTTCGGCGCGCCTCACCGGGCCTCCGATTTGAACATGCCGGAAATCTTTTCCGAAATGCGCATGACCAGCACGAAGAAATAGGGCACGAGCAGCGGAGCCAGCACCGTGGCCGCCAGCATGCCGCACACCACGCTCACGCCGATGGACACGCGGCTTGCCGCGCCCGCGCCGGAACTGAAAGCCAGAGGCAGACAGCCCAGGATGAAGGCGATGGACGTCATGATGATGGGCCGGAACCGGAGCCTTGCGGCCTCCACGGCGGCCTCTTCCAGGTCGCGCCCCTGATCGTGCAGCTCCACCGCGAACTCGATAATGAGAATGGCGTTCTTGCAGGCCAGGCCGAGCAGCGTGATGATGGCCACCTGCGTGTAGATGTCGTTGCTGAGTCCCACGAGCCAGTTGCCAAGAATGGCGCCGAAGACCGCAAAGGGCACGGCCGAAATCACGGCGAGCGGCAGCGTCCAGCGTTCATACTGCGCGGCAAGAATGAGAAAGATCATGAGCAGGCTCAGGCCGAGCACGCCGAAATCCGTGCCGCCGGTTTCCACTTCCTGATACGTCACGCCCGACCAGGCGTAGGAATAGCCCTGCGGGAGCGAGGCCGCCGCCTTTTCCAGCGCCGCGATGGCCTGCCCGGAGCTTGCGCCCGCCGCGGGATTGCCCGTGATCTTGGCGGACAGAAGTCCGTTGAAGTGCGAAACCGTGGACGGCCCGCTGCTGGTCTGCACCGTCACAAGCGAGGTGAGCGGAATCTGACTGCCGTCCGACGCGGTCACGTAGAGCGAACGCATGCTGTCCGGCAGGCTGCGGTACGGGGCGTCGGCCTGCATCATGACCTTGAAGGTGCGGCCCGACAGGTTGAAGTCGTTGATGTAGGTGGAGCCGAGGGTTGCGCCGAGCATGTTGTACACCTGCCCGCAGTCCGCGCCGGACATGACGGCCTTTTCCCTGTCCAGATGCACGAAAAGACGCGGCGAATCCACGCTGAAGGCGCTGTTCACGCCCGCAAGTTCCGGCATCTTCGAGGCTTCCGCGGCAAAGCGGTCGGCCACGGCGGCAAGCTGCGCCGGCGTGCCCGAGGTGGTTTGAATTTCCATGTCGAAACCGCCGGTATTGCTCATGCCCATGATGGGAGGCGGATTGAAGGGCAGCACCAGGCCGCGGCTCTCGCGCAGACCGAGCGCGTAGATTTCGCGCAGCGTGTCGGCCACGCCGAGGCCCGGCTTTTCTCGCTCGTCCCAGGGCTTCAGCTGAATGAACAGCGTGCCTGCGCTCGCATCCAGCGTGCTGTTCACCAGATCGTAGCCGGACAGACTCAAAACGTGCGCCACGGCAGGCAGCTTCCGCACGGCCTCGCTCACGCTGGTAACGAGCTCGCGCGTTTTGGGCAGCGCCGACCCTTCGGGCAGGGAAATGGTACACATGAGCGAGCCCTGATCCTCTTCCGGCACCAGCGTGGTGGGCACCCGCGTGAACAGCCACGCCGTGCCGAGGCAGAGCGCCACAAGAATGCCGCAGGAAATCAGCCCGTGCCGCAGAAAGAACAGCACAAGATGCGAGAATCCCTCGGTGACGGCGTCAAAGAAGCGGTTGAACCAGCGAAACGGAGCCCACGGCTCCCGACGTTCCTTTTTCAGAAGCTGGAGGCACAGCGCGGGCGTGAGCGTGAGGGCCACCACGCCGGAAATCACCACGGCAATGGCGATGGTCACGGCAAACTGCCGGTACATGACGCCCGCCAGACCGCCGAGAAAGCCCACGGGAATGAACACCGAACAGAGCACGAACACGATGGCGACCACGGCCGATGTCACTTCGTTCATGGCCACGGCCGTGGCTCCCGCCACGTCGAGCCCCTCGGTACGCAGCACGCGCTCCACGTTTTCCAGCACCACGATGGCGTCGTCCACCACCATGCCGATGGCCAGAACCAGCGCAAAGAGCGTGAGCGTGTTGATGGAAAAATCCAGAAGATACACGCCCGCAAACGTGCCCACCAGCGCGATGGGCACGGCCAAACAGGGAATGAGCGTGGCCCGCCAGTCCTGCAGAAAAAGATACACCACGGCAAACACGAGCAGCATGGCTTCCAGCAGCGTGCGCACCACCTCTTCCACGGAGAGGCGCACGAAAATGGTGGTGTCGTAGGGAACCACGTAGCCGAGCCCCTCGGGAAAATACCGGGACTGCTCCTCCATGTAGGCGGCCACGCGTTCGGCGGTGTTCAACGCGTTGCTGCCCGGCGCCAGGAATATGGCCAGCGGAATGGCGGTGGCTCCGTCGATGGCGCAGGCAAAGTTGTAGCTTTCCGCGCCGAGCTCCACGCGGCCCACGTCGCGCAGGCGCAGCACGCCGCCTTCCGGCGAGGCGCGGAGTATGATGTCGCCGAACTGCTCCGCCGTCACAAGACGCCCCTCGCCCTGAATCTGCCACGTCATGGTCAGCGCGTCGGAGCCGGGCTGACTGCCCACGCTGCCCAGCGAATACTGCGCGTTCTGATCGCTCACGGCCTGCGAAATGTCGCTCGTGCTCACGCCGAGCTCCGCCATGCGCGGCGGATCTAGCCAGATGCGCATGGCGTGATCGCGGCTGCCTATGATCTGCGCCTGTCCCACGCCGGGCACGCGCTTGAGCCCGTCGAGCAGGTTCACGAGCGCGTAGTTGCTGAGATAGGTGGCGTCGTACATGCCGCCCTTGGAATACAGCGCCACGATTTCCAGAATGGCGGGAGAAAAGGTGTCCACGGTGACGCCGTACTGCCTCACGATTTCCGGCAGCATGGGCGTGGCCGCCTGCACGCGGTTGTTCACGTTCACCTGCGCCACGTCGGGATCCGTGCCCACGGCGAAGGTGACGGAAATCTGCATCGAGCCGCTGGAAGAGCTCACCGAGCTCATGTAGATCATGTCGGACACGCCGTTGATCTGCTCCTCGATGGGCGTGGCCACGGTCTGGGCGATGACCTCGGGACTTGCGCCGGGATACTGCGCGTTCACCGTGATGGTGGGCGGAATGAGATCGGGATACTGCGCCACGGGCAGCGCCCGTATGGACAGAAGTCCGGCCAGCACGATGAACACGGAAAGCACCATGGAAAGCACGGGCCTGCGCAGGAAAAAGCCCGCGCGGGAAGAAACCGGCGCGGCTCCGGACACGGGCGAAGAAGCGGAAACCTTGCTTTTGTTCTGCGAATCGTCACTCATGGCCTGCCTCCCTAACGGGAGCGGGAGCGTCTTCCACGCCGCCTCCCGTGACGGCGGGCTGCGAGGAATCCGGCGTGTCGAGCGGATCGGGTTCCGGGCGCTGGATCATGAGCTCGGCATGCACGGCGCTGCCCGGCGTCACCTTGTTCTGTCCCTGCACCACAATGCGCTGCCCGGGTTTGAGCCCCTCTTCCAGAAGAAAGAAACTGCCGAAGGCCGGGCCCAGCGTCACGGGAGCAAGCGAGGCTCTGTCGGCCTCGTCCAGCACATAGACGGCCGTGCCCTTTTCCGTCTGCATGAGCGCCTCCTGCGGAATCATGAGCGCGCCGACAAGTCGTGCCCCGCCCACGCGCACAAGCACGAACTGCCCGGGCAGAAGCTTGCCTTCGGGATTGGGAAAACGGGCCTTCGCGCGCACCGCGCTCGTGGAGGAGTCCACCTGCGTGTCGAGAAAGATCACCGAACCCTGCCGGTCGTAGGATACGCCTTCCAGAAGACGCAGATCCGCGCTCGACCCCTCGCCGTAGCTCACCGCCCTGCCCTGCGATTCCATGTCGCGCATGGAAAAAAGTTCCACGCTCGGCACGGAGAATTCCACATCCATGGGATCGCTCTGATTGAGGTAGGTCAGCGTGCTGTCCGTGCCCACCAGATTGCCCGTGCGGGTGACTTCGCGGCTCGTGTAGCCGGAAAAGGGCGCCGTCACGCGGCAGTAGCCGAGGCGGATGCGCGCGTCGTTCACCGCGGCCTGCGCCGATTCGCGCCGGCCCTGCGCGCCGCGCCAGGCGGCGTAGGCGCTGTCGCGCTCCTGACGGCTCACGGCGTTGGAGGCGTAGAGCTTCTGCACGCGGTCGTATTCCTTGCGGGCGTTGTCGAGCGTGCTTGCGGCGTCGGCGAGCTGTCCTTCCGCCTGAAGCAGCGCGGCCCGGTAGGGAGCTTCGTCTATCTCGAAAAGCACGGTTCCCTGCTTCACGAACGCGCCTTCCTGAAACAGCCGCTTCTCAAGAATGCCCGACACCTGCGGCTTCACCGCGGCGGAACGGCTGCCCGTGGTCTGTCCCATGAATGTGGCGTAGAGTGGCACGTCCATGCGTTCGAGTTTCACCGCCTTCACGAGCGGCGGCGGAAGGCTCGCCCCGGCGGACGACTTTTTTCCGTCCTCATCGCAGGCGACAAGAGAAAGACACAGCAGCGCAGCGCCGCAGGCTCGCAGGATATTCATGAGCTCTCCTCCTGACTGTGAACGTTCCGCCCGGCGCTTCCGCAGGAATCGACCTTTTCGGCGCGATCGGAAGGGGAAATCTGAACGCGCATTGACAAAAGTCCGGACGAACGTAGATTATGGCAATCTCCTTTCTCTTAATACGGCGATGAAAAGCACGCCATGAGGTTCTGTATGAGTCCTTTTATTCTTCGCGGTTTCCTTATCGGCAGTTCCGTCGGCATCTTTGCCGTGCTCCTCGGATTCGTGAACACGGCGGAAGGCATCGTGTTCGGCTCCACCATGGGACTGCTTGCCGGACTCACCTCCGGAAAGCTTTATGAAAAAAGAATGCATGACAAACGGAATCAGAAGAAATAACGCGCGCAGCCCTCAGCCGGACGCCGGACTTTTGCGGCGTCCGCGCAAAAGGCACGCCGCATGCACAGCACTCCCCGCATTTTCTGCAACGAAGCGGGGGCGCTTTGCATCCTGCGCCCCTGTTCAGACACGACAAAAGGGCGACGGAGTGAAACTCCGTCGCCCTTTCCTGTTTTTTCATGACTTGCCGCCCATCGCCGCGGCTCAAATATTTCCCCTCAGCACAAGCGAGGGAACGAAAGACTCTTTTCGGAACCTCAGCGCACGGGAGAAGCCTTGAGCGAATGCTTCAGGGCCTTGTCTATCTTCACGTCCACGAACTGCCCGGGACGCCCTTCGCCCTGCGGCATGCTCACGTTCACCATGTCGCCCCAGGGATCGCGGCCCTGCCATTCGTTGCCGCCCTCTTCCTGCCGATGGCTCGGTCCTTCGAGCAGCACGTCGGTCTCAAGTCCCACGCGGGTGCGCAGCCACGCTTCGGCGCGCTCGTTCTGAAGGCTCTGGAGCCGGTCAAGTCTCTCAAGCTGCACTTCGTGCGGAATCTTGAACGGCATGGCCGATGCGCGCGTGCCCGGCCTGTCGGAATAGCAGAAGGAAAAGCTCGACATGAAGCCGCAGCTGTCTATGGCCTTCAGCGTGTCTTCAAATTCCTCCTCCGTTTCGGAAGGGAAGCCCACGATGAGATCCGTGGAAAGCGCAATGTCGGGTCTTGCCTTTCGCAGCGCCTCCACCACGGAAAGATAGCGCTCCATGTCGTAGCCGCGGCCCATCTTTTTCAGCATGGAGTCGGAACCGGACTGAAGCGGCAGATGCAGCCTCGGGCAAAGCTGCGGAAGTTCGGCGAACATGTCGATGGTTTCCTGAGAAAAATCGCGAGGATGCGCCGACACGAAACGAATGCGCCGCAGTCCCGGAATGGCCGCCACCTGACGCAGCAGCTCGGGGAAGCTGGTGCCGTCGCCGCTCTTGTCGTTGCCGAACACGTTGACGTTCTGACCGAGCAGCGTGATGTCGCCTGCGCCGCGCGCCACCCAGGCGCGGCATTCGTCGATCACGGCCTTCGTGGAGCGCGACTTGCGGGGGCCGCGCGTGTAAGGCACGATGCAGTAGGCGCAGAAGTTGTCGCAGCCCTGCATGATGTTCACGTAGGCCACGGGCGTGACGCCGTCCTGTTCAGGGCGGCCCGCCGCGTCCACCAGGCAGGGATCACGATCGGGAAACACGTCGGTGAAGTCAAGGAAGGAAAGTTTCAGCCTGGGCTCGTTCAGCAGACGCACGAAGGCTCCGGGCACGGAGGCCACGCCGTCGCTGCCCGCCACCAGACGCACCTGCGGGTGACGACGCATGAGCTCTTCGCCGAGCTGCTGGGCCACGCATCCGGCCACGCCCACCACGGCGCGCGGATTGGCCCGCTGCACGCGGCCGAGCGCGCTGTACACCTTCTGTTCCGGCTTCTCGCGCACGGAGCAGGTGTTGAGAAACACCACGTCGGCCTCTTCCAGCGGCTTTTCCTCAAAGCCGAGCCGCATGAGCGCGCGCTCCACCCACTGGGAATCGTTGACGTTCATCTGACAGCCGAACGTAATGCAGTGAAATCCGGGCTTGCCCATCCTTGTCTCCTGAAAAACCGCTCCGGAAGGAACGTTCGCTTTTCGGACGGCGCTCCTTCCGACTCAGCCGTCCTCATTGATTCCAAACTCAGATCCCGGCCCGACATTTCGGCCGCCCGCGTTGCCGCGCCCTGAGAGAGCGCCTCTTTACGCCCGGCCGCAGGCCGCCGCGCCGACGTTAGAATCCGCACGCGCCCGAGCAGCATGCGGTGCTTAGCCCGGCCCGGGCCAAGGCGGAACATCCGCCCTTCGCCGCCCACAAGGCAGGCAAAACGCACGCGCCTTCGCTACATGCCGAAGAAACGCCGGGCATTGTCGCCCGCAAGCGTCCAGAGTTCCGCCGCGCTCATGCCGAGCTCTCCGGCCAGACGTTCCGCCGTAAACACGCAAAGCGCCGGTTCATTGGTCTTGCCGCGCCACGGCACGGGCGCCAGATAGGGACAGTCCGTTTCCAGCATGAGCCGCTCCGGCAGCACGGCGTGCAGCGCCTCGCGCACCTCGCCGTTGGCCTTGAATGTGGACGCCCCGCCGAAGGCGATGTGCCATCCGCGATCCATGATCTGCTTCGCCCTCGCCGCGTCGCCGCCGAAACAGTGCCAGAGCAGCGGCCTGCCCGGCATGTCCTCTTCGTCGAGAATGGCGAACATCTTGTCCCACGCGTCGCGGGCATGAATGACCACGGGCTTGTCCAGTTCCTTCGCCAGCCGAAGCTGTCTGCGGAACCACGGCTCCTGAAGCGCGGACGGAGAATAGCCTTCCTCGTAATGATAATCCAGCCCTATTTCCCCGATGGCCCGCACCAGCGGATCGTTTTTCACCGCATCGACAAGGTGTTCCCATTCCTCCTCGTCGGCGGTGAGCACGTCTTCGGGATGCAGGCCGCGCACAAAGCAGATGTCCGGGGCCTTCGTCAGCGCGGCCGCGGCATCGAGAATCGCGCTGCGGTTCGCCGCGTAGCGCTCGTGCTGAAGAAACATGTGAACAATGAGCGACACGCCGGAAGAGGCGGCGCGTTCCAGCATGCCGGAAAGATCGGGCAGCAGTCGCTCGTCGTCGAGATGCGCGTGACTGTCCGCGCCGGTGAAGGGCAGGCCGAGACTCTGCGGCAGCGGCCTGTTCTTGGGTGAAGACATGGCTTATTCCTGTGTCCGGGCCGCGAGTTTGCGCTCCACGTCGCGCCACACGGCTTCGGGGTCGATGTTCTTCATGCAGGCAAAGTGCCCCTTCGGACACGTCTTGTGTCCGTGCAGTCCGCAGGGACGGCAGGAAAGCTCCGTCTCAATGACGGTGCTCTCCCCTCCGCGCGGCGCAAAGCCGAGCGCCTGCACCGTGGGGCCGAACAGCGCCGTCACCGGCGTGTGCTGCGCCCAGGCAAGATGCATGGGGCCGGAATCGTTGGTCACGTAGTCGTCCAGACGGCCCAGCACGGCGGCCAGAGAAAGCAGCGACGTTCTGCCCGAAAGGTCGAGAAACCGGGGCTCGTCCCCGCGAACGCCCGCAAGACTCCGCACCTTCGCGGCGGTTTCCTCTTCGCCGGGGCCCGCCAGAAGCACGACGTTCACGTTCTGCTCCAGCGCCCGGCGCAGGATAAAGGCAAAGCCTTCCGGAGTCCAGCGCTTGGTAGGCCACACCGAACCGGGATGCAGACCTATGGTTTTGCCCTCGGGCAGCGGCGAAAGCAGCGCCCCTGCCTCTTCCACGGCGCGGGGCGGCAGCGAAAGCTCGGGCCAGCGCAACGTTTCGTCGTTCAGCACTGCGCGGGGCACGTCCAGAGCTTCCGCGAGAAGCAGCAGACGTTCTATTTCCTGAAGTTCATGGAAACGGCGGCCGATGCGGCGCGTAAAGACGAAGCGCGAAAGCGCGGCCTCGGCATAGCCCACGCGCACCGGCGCGCGGCTGGCCCACGCCATGTACGAACTGCGAAGGCTGAGATGCGCGTCCACCCAGATGTCGTAGGCGCGCCCCGCAATGCCGCGTCCCTCGCGAAACATTGCGGCCAGGCCCTTGTCCTTTCCGCGCTTGTCGCAGGAGAACACGCGGGAAATCTCGGGCTGAGCCTCGTACAGGGAGGCCAGTCCGCCGCGCACGTAGAAATCCAGCTCCGCGTCGGGCCAGGCGGCCTTGAGCACGCGGATGAGCGGCAACGTAAGAACGGAATCTCCGAGAAACGCGGTGTTCCAGACGGCGATGCGCATGACGACCTCAGCAGATGCGGGGCAGCTGCGCCCCTTCCAGCATGGAAAGAAGTCTTGAGCCGCCCATAAAGGTGCGCAGTTCCACGCGGGGCTTTTCCGCAGCCGTAATGCTGCCGATGATCGCGGCCTCGGCGCCGAATTCGCACGACTTCATCACCTCGAGCGCCGCCTGCGCCTTTTCCCCGGGCAGAATGCAGATGAGCTTGCCCTCATTGGCAAGATAGAGCGGGTCCAGACCAAGCACGTCGCAGCCTGCGCGCACGCTGTCATGCACGGGCACGGCGCTCTCCTCCACCACGCAGCCCACGCCGGACTGCTCGGCTATTTCGTTGAGCGTGGTGGCAAGGCCGCCGCGCGTGGGATCGCGCAGCACGTGAATGTCGCCCACTTCCGTGATGAGCCGCTCCACCATGCGGTTCAGTGGCGCGCTGTCGCTCGCTGCGTCCCCGGCAAAGGAAAGGCCGTCGCGTCTTGCCATGACGGTCAGCCCATGATCGCCCATGGAACCGCTCACGAGCACGGCGTCGCCGGGGCGGGCCGCATGTCCGGAAGGCGCAGGCGAGGCGATCACTTCCCCCACGCCCGCCGTAGTGATGAACATCTTGTCGCACGCGCCCCTGGGAACCACCTTGGTGTCGCCGGTCACGATGTCCACGCCAGCCTTTTTCGCGGCGCGGGCCATGTCTTCCACCACGCGCTCAAGCACGTCGAGCTCCAGCCCTTCCTCTATGATGAAGGCGCAGGAAAGATACCGGGGACGCGCGCCCAGCATGGACACGTCGTTCACCGTACCGTGTACCGCCAGAGAGCCGATGCTGCCGCCCGGGAAAAACAGCGGCGTCACGGTGTAGCCGTCGGTGCTCATGGCCACGGGCCCCTTCAGATCAAGCAGGGCCGCATCGTCCATGCGGCGCAGAATGCCGTTGTCAAAATGCCGGAGAAAAACATCGGCGATAAGCCGCTGCGACGCTCTGCCGCCGCTTCCGCTGTCGAGAAGAATCTTCATGGCTGGCCCTTGGAAAAACAAAGAAAATTCAGGCCCGAAAGGCCCGGACCTTCCGCCCCGAACGCGCGGCGGAAAGTCACATGCAGGGCGCAACCCTAGCACAAATCCGGGCAAAGGGAAACGCCCGGGCCCCCGCCCTTCTCGGGAGGGAGTCCGGGCGTCGCACGAACCTGGAGCAATGTCGAACAAACGGAGCGGCCTTTCCGCGGCGCTCCGAATGGGGCGGGATGTCGAAGAGCGACGTTCCTTACAGACGCGAAGCGTACACGGCCGCGATCTGCTCTTCCGAGAGCGGCACGTAGTTGTTGCGCAGAAGTCTCTGCTGCGTGGCAAGCACGCTGGAGGCAAATGCGGGAACGTCGGTTTCCGTCATGCCGTATTCACGCAGACGCTTCAGCGGAAGAATGGCCGACAGCAGATCGCCGAGCCTGTCGAACGCTTCGTCCTTTCCGCAGTCGAGCAGCGACGCCAGAAACGCTTCCAGCTCCGCAAGACGACCATCGTTCCTGACGGCTCGGTAGGCCTTCAGCACCGCCACGAACACCGAATAGTTGGACTCGCCGTGCGGCACGTGATAGGTGCCGCCGAGCGGATAGCTCAGCGCATGCACGGCGGCGCATCCTGCCGTGCCGAAGGCCAGTCCCGCAAAGTTGCTGGCAATGAGAAAGTCCTTCATGAGCGACTCGCGGGCCTGCGGGCCGTCGCGGCGGATGACCTGATAGCCGCGCAGAATCATTTCCATGGCCTTCACGCTGAAAATGTGGGTGTAGGGCGTGGCGCGGGGTGAAAGCGCCGACTCCACGGCATGCACCAGCGCGTCGATGGAACTTGTGGCAAATACGCCGTAAGGCAGACTGGAAAGCAGCTCGGGCACAAGCACGGCCTTCGAGGCGAACATGGCGGGAGACACCAGGCCCATCTTGGTTCCCAGCGTCGTTCTGTTGAGAATGGAAATATTGGTCACTTCGCTGCCCGTTCCGCAGGTCGTGGGCAGAATGATCAGCTCGCGCCGCGCGGAAAGATTGGCCATGTCGCGGTACAGATCGTCCACACGGGCGCCTTCCGGAGCCACGGCCAGCACCTTGGCGATGTCGATGATGGTGCCCCCGCCCACGGCAATGACGCGGCGGCAGCTCTTGCCTTCTATGCTCTCAAGAATGGCGTTCACCATGACGTCGGAAGGTTCGCCCGCTCCGAACGCCTCCTGATACACGACCGACGCCGGCAGATTCATGGAGCCGAAAAAGGGCTCGTAGATGTACTTGTTGGTCAGGATGATATCGTCGGCCGAAATGCGGAACTGTTCCGCGAATTCACGGCAGGTGTCGAAGTAATGAAGTTCCGGTTTGAACTGTAGCTGCAGCATGATTTCCTCCTGCGTTGATATGCAAACCATGCCCCGTGTTCTGCACGTTCCGTGCCATATAAAAATTTATTTTATTTTTCAGCGTATTAGTATAAGCAAGCCCCGATTTCTTCTCCCTCATTTGCATATTCGCAAAACAGAACCGCCGACGCCCGGGCAGCCGGAAGGGCGAGCTTGCAAAAGGATCAGTGAATTTCCACGGACAGCCCCTCTTCCTGAAAGATGTCCACAATGGCTTCCAGTCTTTCCTGCGGCAAAGCCAGCTGTCCGTAGCTGAAAGGCAGCCCCATCTGGGCGTACTTGTCCTGACAGATCGGGGAAAAAACCTCAAGAATGTGAAAGAACGAGCCGGTGCGCTTCACGATGCGGGCGATGTTGCGCATGGTGGTGTCGTCGTCGTTGAAGTCGGGAACAATCAGGGTGCGGCTGTTGATTTCCAGCTGCGGAAATTCCGCCACGATGCGCTCGAAGTTGCAGAGAATGCGGGAATTGTCCACGCCTGTTCCCCGGCGGTGGGCCAGAGGATCGCTGTGCTGAATGCTGAAAAACAGCAGGTCCGTTTCCCGCAGGGCGGCGATGGTGTGCGGGGCATCGAGATCGAAAAATCCGCAGGTTTCCATGGCGGTGTGCAGTCCCTCGGCATGCGCAAGGCGCATGAGCGCGGCCGCTTCCTGCGGATGCATCATGGGCTCGCCCCCGGAAAGCGTAATGCCGCCCCCGTTCATGACGTAGTCCTTGTCCTTGAGCACGTCCTCCATGATTTCCTCCGGGCTCATGAGGCGGCTGCTCATGAACAGCGCTCCGGACGGGCAGCGGGAAACGCATTCTCCGCAGTTGACGCAGCGGTCGCGGGCCACGCGTATGGCGTTCTTGCTGCTGTAGATGGCGGAACTCGAACAGGAATCCAGGCAGTGACCACACAGGGACTGACCTATGCACTTTTCCGTATTGCAAACGAGCACGGGGCGGTTCAGGCGGCATTCCGGGTTGCAGCACCAGAAGCAGCGCAGCGGGCATCCGGCAAAGAAAATCGTGGTGCGCAGTCCGTGTCCCGGACAGGGGGAAAAATGCTGGATTCCGCTGACGAGGCAGCGCAAGGATTCATGGGACATATTTTTTCTCCTGCGCAGCATGTTTCTGCACCAGATGATATTTGACGAGCTTGCGCCAGAGCGTGGAAAAATGAACGTCGAGCGCTTCCGAAACCGCCTGGATGGACCCGTAACGCTCCATGGCCCGCTCAAGATAGCTCTTTTCAAAGGCGGCCAGGGCATCCTTGAGCGAGAGCCTGCCATCCTCCAGCTCCGGCAGCTCCGTAAGCCGGGCCGACGAGCCGGCGGGCTGCGTGATGTCCGGCAGAGACACATGTTCCACCCGCGCCTGCTCCGTCAGCTGGTATTCCTGCTGCAGCCTGGCGGGCAGATCGTGCAGCCCCAGCGTATCGCCTTCGCTCATCACGAGCAGCCATTCCATGATGTTGATGAGCTCCCGCATGTTGCCCCGGAACGGATACCGCAAAAGCCAGTGCAAAAGCTCGGGAGACATTTTCTTGGAGGCGCTGTTCTGCGTATTGTACTGCTCGATGAGCTGATCGATCATGGCCCGCACGTCTTCCGGCCGTTCGCGCAGGGGCGGAATGACGAGAGGAATGACGTTGAGCCGGTAAAACAGATCCCGCCGGAAATTCCCCTTTTCCACCTCCTCGGCCAGATTCTTGTTGGTGGCGGCAAGAATGCGGATGTCCACCGACGTCCTCTTTGTGCCGCCCACACGGATGAAAGATTTTTTTTCAAATACTTCCAGGAGCTTTGACTGAAGACTGTATTGCAACTCGCCGATTTCGTCCAGAAAAAGCATGCCCTTGTCCGCTGTTTCGATAAGGCCCATCTTGCCGTGGGCGCTTGCGCCGGTGAACGCGCCTTTCTCGTAGCCGAAGAGTTCGCTTTCCAGAAGCTGTTCGGGAATGGCTCCGCAGTTGATGACCACGAAGGGGCGGGAACTGCGGCTGCTGTTGTTGTGGATGAGCGAGGCAAGCATGGTCTTGCCCACGCCGGATTCTCCGGTGATAAGCACGCACGAGCTGGTCTTGCTCACCTTGAGCGCCTGCTGCACCACCTGATTCATGACGGAGCTGTGGATGGTAAAGCCCGAGGCGTTGCACAGTCTCTGCAGTTCGGCCGAAGGCAGGCTGGGCTTGGGCGCGGCGGAAACCGACGTCTTCGTTTCCGGCTCCGCGGGGGAGGGAGCCGGATGCTTGAGCTGGAGCATCACGCGGAACAGATTGCCCGAATCGTCGAACGAAGGCGTGGCGCAGCCCTGAAAGACCTGTCCCGTGGGAAGCGCGACCGGCATGGTCACGCGCTTTCTGGACTCGCTCGCCTGCTTGAAGAGCGAAACCAGATTGCGGGGAGAGCGCTGAATATCCTCGATGTGCCGGCCCACCAGCCCCTGACGGCCCAGCAGGATGAGTTTTTCATAGGCGGAGTTGACGTGACGCACCTCGCCGCGGCGGTTCAGCGAGAGAAAGACGTCCTCGAACTGATCGACCACGGTTTCAAATTCGCGCACGATGTTCTGATACTCGGGAAACTCATGCACCACGGCGTTGAAATTGTTGATGTCCTGCATCATGGTGATGACGCCAGCCGTTCCGCCGTTGTGCCTGACGGGCATGCGGCTCACCAGCACGGTGGCCATGGGCAGGCGCAGCAGGGAGCAGACCTGCGGAATGCCCGTGGCCAGCACTTTTTTCACTTCCACCCAGTCGTGCGGACTGAAATCCGCGAGAGGAAATCCCGCTCTGGGAATGCTGCTGCCCTGATGCAGCAGCTGCGCCGCCTGATTGACGTGATAAAGAACGCCTTCGGCGTCAACAAGCAGCACGCCCACGGAAAGAGCCTCGGTAAAGGTCCGTATTTCCTCAAGGGGAAGGAAGGACAGCGAGGATACGGGGAGCTTTTCTTCTCTGATGGATTTCGTCATGGCAACGCCGCCTGCTATCGGGCGCTCTGGAGCGGACATTTGTAGGTGAACGCCGCTGAGGGGAAGGAGTATCCCTGAGCGTTGAAGCTCGGAATATTGAGAAACAAACTATTGTACTCATAAGGGGAGTTGCGCAACAACGTCAATTCTGCAGGGCTTAGAACCTGAAAGCGCAAAAACCAGTGCGACTGCCTGCACCATGTCTGAATCACGGAAGCGAGCGTGTCGAGCCCGGTGGAACCGCACACCTGGCCGGGCAGCAGCGTGGCAAACATGACCCGCGCGCCCAGAGACGGAATGTCTGGATTCTGCGCCGCCACCTCCGAACTCAGCGCCACGGTCGGCCCCATGCTGCTCACAATGTGGGACGGCGTCACGCCGAAGGAGAAATTAGTGCCCGCGAAACGGCCGTCGGCCGTGGCCCCGGAAACCCGTCCCATGGCAATGTGCGCCTTCACTGGCACATAGAATATTTCTCCGCGGCCGCCGTAGCTGTTCACCTCGCTGCGGGCGCGGACAAGAAGAAAGCGGTCAATCTTCCGTCCAATTTCGTCCACCCAGTCAATGCCGTTGCCGTATTTCGGACAGTTCAGGCAAAGCTGGCGCACGTCTTCGTATCCTTCGAAATTGGCGGCCAGCATTTCCAGCATGCGCGGGAGGGAAAAAAGCCTTTTCTCAAACACCAGCGTGCGGAGAGCGGCCAGCGAGTCCACCACCGTGGCAAAACCTATCACGCCGAGAAATCCGCCGATGCTGCGGCCTTCCGGCACCACGCCCACGGACATGTCCACCCCGTGCTTCATGCACAGGTCGTGCAGGCTGGAAAGCAGCGGCGAGGCCATGTGCAGCGGACGCAGCCGCTCAAGAATGGCCTGCTGCTGAAAGGCCAGATCGAGAATGTGCAGAAGCTGCGCGCGGAACCGCTTCATGAGCTCGTCGAAGCTGCGTATGTCGGCGGCGGAGCCCGTGGCAAGTCCCGTGCGACGATTCGGACTCGGCGAACAGAATCCGTCGTTCAGGGCCATTTCGAGCACGGCGGGCAGATTCAGCCAGGCGGCCCCGACGAAATAGGTGTCCCGATTGATGAGTCTCGCCTCGGAGTAGCCGCTGCCGCAGTAGTCGCGCGCCTCTTCCGCCGTGGCTCCGTTGGCCTGCTGTCTGGCGATGATGGTTTCGTCGTTGAACAGCACCGGACTGCTGCCCTTCTTCTGCGTGGCCCGGCACACTTCGCGGATGAAGTCCGGCGGCGTGTTCTTGTGAATGCGCACCCCGAGATACGGATAGTCGAGGGGAAATTCCGACGCCGAGCGCAGAATGAGAAACGAAAGTTCGTTGGTGGCGTCTCCGCCGCCGGCGAGCTGTCCGCCCAGCGTGGTCAGCTCCCAGTGCGCGAGATCCTCGTAGAGCTTGGCGCCCGTGGGCGACGGCTTGAGGCGCACGAACTGAGCGATGTGACACCACAGATCGTCGAGATACTCCCGCGCCTTCTGTTCCGTAAGCATGCCGGAACCGACGTCCTGCCGGTACAGAGGCCAGAGATACTGATCCATGCGGCCGTTGCTCACGTTACCGCCGAACTCCGCCTCCATGCGGGAAACCATCTGCGTAAACCACTGAGACTGAAGCGCGTCGATGAAGGTTTCGGCCGGCTCCCACGGCACGCGGCGGCAGCGTTCGGCCAGCTCCAGACGGTTCTTCTGCTGATCTTCCGTATTCGCGGCCAGGGCCTGTTCCTCGGCCAGCACGGCAAAGCGTTCGGCAAACAGCCGTATGCCCCGGCAGATTTCCATGACCGCCGTGTAGAAATCGCGCTGCGAATCCGAGGCACACTGCGCCCTCAGGCGTTCGGCGTCCTCGGCAATGCCCCGGAATCCGCGACGGATGACCTTGCCGTAATCCAGAGCCCACTGCAGGGAATGGCGCACCGTGGCCGTTTCCTGAACGATGAAGGCCGGATGCGCGGGGTCGTCGTCAACGTACAGCAGATTTCTGAGCTCTTCGGGCAGCTCGGCGTAGAAATGCTCCTGATAGGTGCGGCCGTGCCAGTACGGCATCACCTTGTCGCGCACGAGATCCATGTCGCCTTCGGAAAGGAAGAAGTCTTCCGGCGCAAAGTTTTTGCCTTCCACAAAGGCGTTGTCGAGCTCGGGATAAAAAATGCCGTAGCGGCCGGGACCGAAGGAACCGGCCAGCAGCTCGTCGGAGGACAGATCCACCGGAACATGCTCGAGCACGTGGGTGAGCGCGCGGGCCCAGCGCAGCGGCAGGGGCTGTCCTTCCGTGCTCTGCATGGATTCGGTGAAGTACAGCGCCCTGTCCATGAGCAGACGGGGCCGGAAAGAGGAGATGCGGCTGATGCGCCTGCGCAGATGAGAAGGCCGCCTGTACGACGCGGTATTCTGTCCCTGATCCATAACTCCCCCGAGGTAGAAAATTATAGCGAAGACACGCAGTTTTGCAAAGCGGCAAACGCTTCCTTGGAAAGCTGAACGTCACCCATGGGATAGGGGCGTCCGAGCGAGGCGTACTTGGAGCGCCCCATGCTGTGATAGGGCAACAGCTCGTATTCCGCGCCCAGAGAGCGGGCCAGCTCGGCCGTAGCCTTCAGATTGTCT
Source organism: uncultured Mailhella sp. (assembly GCF_963931295.1). NCBI lineage: Bacteria > Pseudomonadati > Thermodesulfobacteriota > Desulfovibrionia > Desulfovibrionales > Desulfovibrionaceae > Mailhella > uncultured Mailhella sp. The sequence continues at coordinate 919,761 of NZ_OZ007001.1, forward strand.
TCGGAATCGTTGACGCCGGGAATGACGGGCGTGCGTATTCTCAGCGAAAGATGAGGAAATTCCCGTCGAAGCGCCTGGAGATTGGAAAGAATGAGCCGGTTGGAAACGCCGGTGACGCGCCGATGCACGTCATCGTCCAGATGCTTGACGTCCATGAGCAGGTGACCGATGAGCGGCATGGCCGAAAGGAACACGTCCTCGGGCGCGTAGCCGCTGGTTTCCATGGCCACGTCGATTCTTCTCCGCCTGGCTTCCGCGCACAGGTCGTGCAGAAACTCGGGCTGCATGAGCGGCTCACCGCCGCTGACGGTCAGGCCGCCGCCGGACCGGGTGTAGAACAGCGCGTCCTGCTCCACGACCTTCATTACTTCGGCCACGGTGTAGGGCCTGCCGTAGAACACCAGCGCCTTGTCCGGACAGACTTTGGCGCAGTCCGGACACTCGCCGTGGCACAGATCGCGCCGTATTTCCAGCCTGCGTTCCTCGTTCAGACTGAGCACTCCGCGGGAACAGCGTGCCACGCAGCGGCCGCAGCCGAAGCATTTTTCGGGATTGTATCCGTGTTCCGGCAAAGGCGACTGAGATTCCGGATTGCAGCACCACCGGCAGCGCAAAGGACAGCCCTTGAAAAACACCAGGGTGCGGATGCCCGGGCCGTCATGGATGGAAAACTTCTGAATGTTGAAAACCGTTCCAAGCGTGGGGCTCATGACGTCTCCTGAAAAAAATACGGCCCGGAACTTCCGCTCCGGGCCGGTCGGAAAGGAAGGCTACATCTTGTCGTGTTCCGTTCTGGCGATCAGATCGTTCTGCAGATCGCGGGACAGTTCGGTGAAGTAGGCGCTGTAGCCGGCAATGCGGACGATGAGCCCCTTGTACAGCTCGGGATGCTGCTGCGCCTGAATGAGCGTCTCACGATTGATGACGTTGAACTGCACGTGCCACAGACGAAGGTCGCAGAACACGCGGATGAAATCCACGAGCTTGCGGGTGCCGCTTTCGCCTTCAAGGCACTTGGGCGAGAACTTCACGTTGAGAAGACGCGCGGCGCGCTGGCTCATGTTGTAGTTCTTGGTGTTGAAGTTGGAACGCAGAACGGCGGTGGGACCGTTGATGTCCGCGCCGTGCGAGGCGGAAGAGCCGTCGGAGAGCGGCGTCCAGGCCTTGCGTCCGTTGGGAGTGGCGGAAACCACGCGTCCGAACGGCACGTGCGAAGTGAAGGGAACCATGCGGAAATCGCAGCGGATGCCCAGTCTGGACGCATACTTGGCGCTGAATTCCTGAGCAAGGCGATCTATTTCCAGACCAATGCTGTCGGCGTACTCGTCGTCGTTGCCGTACTTGGGCGCGTTGGCCAGAATGGCCTGCACGTCTTCCTTGCCCACGAAGTCGCAGGCGAGCGCGTCCAGCACTTCCTGCATGGAAAGCGTACCGTCCTCGTACACTACCTTCTTGATGGCGGCGAGGGAGTCGATGGCCGTGCTGTAGCCGAGGCATTCAAAGTAGCCGAGGTTCAGGCCGCCCTCGTACTGATGATCCTGATGCAGATCCACGCAGTCGCGCATGGCGAGCACGTGCAGGGAGTCGGAAATGGGCGTGGCAAAATGTTCCGCGCGGGTCTTGATGATGTGGTACTGCTGCAGGAACGCGTGACGGATGATGAACATCTGCTGCTTCACATACGCGTTCCAGAACTTTTCCCAGGTGTCGAAGGTGAGCACGTCGCCGGTTTCCAGGGTGAGCAGCTCGTCGCCGTACTTCTTCATGCGGCCGTTGTACAGGGTGAGCTCCACCGCCGCGCCGAGGCTGAACTGCGCGTGTCCGCTGGTGTAGGTGTCCACGCGGGGCATGCGGATTTCCGCGCAGCCCGACGCGGCGTAGTCGAAGATGTCCGCCAGGGGCGCGCCCTTGGCCAGATGCAGAGGAATGATTTCCTCGTCGTTCAGCAGCTTGGGGAAGCCGCAGCCCTGCTTGATGGTTTCGGCCACCTCGTAGAGATAGCGTTCGGGGCAGCGGGCGTGGATGCGGGCCGCAAGGTCGGGATAGTGCAGAGGGCATTCCCGCTTGGAACGGAGCACCACGTAGGTGAGCTCGTTGGTGGCGTCGCGGCCGTCTCTGGTCTGTCCTCCGATGGTCACGGCCTCCCAGTGCGAATAGCCTTCATGCGTGGCCTTGTTGTAGGGCGTGATGGCCAGATCGAGGCACTGGGCCATGTTCACCCACATGCACTGCAGAAGTTCCACGGCTCTGTCTTCGTCGAGGCGGCCTTCGCGCACGTCCTTTTCGTAGTACGGCCAGAAAAGCTGATCCATGCGGCCGTTGGTGGGGTTCGAGCTGATCTTCTGCTCAAGGCGGGCAAATGCCTGCACGAACCAGTGGGACTGGAGCGCCTCATAGAAGGTGCGGGGCGGATTTTCGGGAACCCAGTCGCAGTTTGCGGCGATCTGCAGGAGCTCTTCGCGGCGCTTGGGATCCTTTTCCGCGGCCGCAAGCTCGCGGGCCTTGGCCGCGTAACGGTGCGCCCAGGCGATGATGCCGTCGCTCACGAGCACCATGGCTTCCAGATAGGGCCGCTTTTCGCACTGATCCAGCGGATCGTCGGGATCAAGCGCGGCCAGTTTGGCGAGCGCCTCTTCCTTGATGCCCTTGTAGCCGAGCTTGAACAGGCGCTCGTAGTCGAGGCACCACTGGAGGCTGGAACGGTTAGATGCCGTTTCGCAGCAGATGTAGCGGGACTGATAGCCGCCTTCGTCGGCATAGGCCAGGCGATGAGAGTCCTTGGGCAGACGCTTGTTCAGATCCTGATGGAAAGTCTTGTCCTTCCAATAGGGAGTGATGAGGTCTTCCACCACCTTGGCGTCTTCGGCGGTCACCTCGAAGGGCGAAGCCGGGTCTTCAGGCAGTTCCTTCAGCGCGGAAGCCTGATAGTCGCCGTCGAGTTCGGGATAGAGAATGCCGTAGCGGGAACCCTGATGGCCCATGCGGCCCACGATGAGCTGATCGTCGTCGATATAGACGGTCATGTTCTCGCCCATGTGCTTGAGCGCCTTGGCCCAGCGCAGCACCAGCATTTCCCCTTCGGTTTCCTTCATGGATTCCGTGAACAGACGGGCGCGTTCCACATCGATGAACGGCTTTTTCCCGTCGAACACGCTTATCAGCTTGTAGAGTCGGGGGTGCTTGAGTTCGTTGGGATCCTTCTTGCCCGCGATGCGGTCGAGAATGGTCTGTTCCTGGCCGGAATACGCCAGATTTTCACAGCAGGACATGGCTATGCTCCTCAAAAGTTGGCTCGTTCTTCGTTGAAATTTTCCATGATGACGGGACACGGCAAAAGCGATTCTTCGTTGTCCGGAGCCTCGGCGCGCTTTCTGCGCAACGCCGGAAGCTCCGTCAAAGGCCGAGGAATTCCCGGCCGTTGGCGACGGAAATCCGTTCCATGACCTCGGGGCTGAAGGGCAGCGCACGGAACGCCTCGACGGCGCGGGTCACGTTGACGAAAGGATTGGCGCTGGCAAACAGCACCTTGCGGGAAATGACCGACGCTGCGGCGTCGATGAGCGTCTGCGACTGCGGCTTGCCCACGCAGGTGGAGAAATCCAGATACACGTTGGCGTTGCGCTGCGTCACGGCCACGGCTTCGAGCATCCACGGATATCCGCCATGGCTGATGAGTATGCGCAGGTCGGGAAAGTCGCGGGCCACGTTGTCGATGTACACGGGATGCATGGGATCCATGGACACGCCGGGCATGTACGGAGACAGCCCAGCTGTGATGATGACGGGAACGTTCAGCTCGCAGCACACCGTGTAGAGAGGATAGTAAAGGGCGTCGTCGGAACGCAGATGCGCCATGCAGGGCTCAATGGACGCCCCGCGCATGCCGTCCTTTTCCACGGCGCGGCGGAACTCGCGCACGGCGTCCATCTTCTTGTGCGGATCGAATCCGTAAAAGCCGATGAACAGGTCAGGATAAGCCTTCATGCACTCCAGCACCAGATCGTTGGACGGCGGGTAGTTGTACGTGCTCTCGCAGTCGCGACCGGTGTACACGGCCTTTTCCACGCCAAGGCTCCGCAGTTCCTCCACGCAGGCCTCAAGGCTCTTGTCCGGCGTGGAGGCAAAGGGAGTACGCTTGATGTAGTCTCTGTACACGGGATGCTTGATGAAACTGTCCAGAGACTCCCTAGTCGATGGTCTGTAACGAAAATCTATGATGGACATGACGTTGCCTCACTTTTTCCTCCTCACCTATCAAGAATCATGCCAACATGATTTTCTTTAGAAAAAACAGCTCGTTGTAAAATCACAGCACGACTGCCTCCACGCGGAACTCTCATGTCTCAAAGAACCGGGCGACAAAGAGACTCGCCGACTATTCAAGATAACTATTTGATATTTATTTCTTTAAAAAGCTGTTTTCTCTTCCTTTCACTAGCGCTGTCGCTCCCGCTCGCAAACTTGCACGATTGCAAATCGTACGCCGGAGAACCAAAGTCCGATCGTCTTCCCCTGCCGCACAACGGAAAACGGCCTCTTTTGCGCAAATGAAAACAGGGCTTTTATCGGCGCGCCTCTTTTCCTGCCTCCCCGGAAGGCCGACTGGCAGAATCCACGTGCGCCCACTCTCGCACTTGTCGCAACCCTCAAAAATCACACGCCGAGTCTGAAAAAAACGCACGGCTTCGTTCACCGTTCATTTCTGCAAACCACCGTCGGGCTTCTGCCTTCCTTCCAAAAACGGAACGCCGTCTCCCGGCCTCGACTCACCGCATCATCCGAAAAATTTCCCGACATCCGGTTTTATTTTTGCAAATGCGCAAGCCAGGACGCCCTTCGCGCCCGTCTCAACCTTTCGTTTTGCGAGCTTTTTCATTTGCACTTTGGAAAGTACGAAGAAAATCACGCGGCGCATACTGAGAAAAGATCATCTATCCATTGAAAAGCAATGCATATTTTTTATTTGGCATGATATTTGCTTGAGAATTCACAAATACCATGTTCAACCTCTTCAGGGTCGCGGATATGAATGCAGTCCTCAAAGAAAAGCTCGCCGTCTCCGGCAACGGGGAATACGCCGCACTGCTCCTGGTCACCGTGCTGACGTTCATGGGATTCTATTGCCCGCAGCCTCTTCTGGCCACCGTGGCAACGGAAGCTCATGTGTCCCAGCCGGTCGCCAGTCTCATGATGACGGTGACCATTCTCCCCTTTGCCGTTGCTCCCTTCCTTTATGGAAAGCTGCTTCACTTCCTCACCCTGACCCGCCTGCTGATGCTGGCCCTCATCGGAGCCGGCGCATCGCTCTGCCTTGCCGGAATCTCCGGCAGCTTTGCCCCTGCGCTGTTCTTCCGCACCATTCAGGGCATTCTGCTGCCCGCCATTCTTCTCTGCCTGACCACCCGGCTCGGGGTCATGTACTCCGGCCGGACGCTCCAGACCAGAATGGCCACCTACGCCGCCATGACCATGGTCGGAGCCTACGGCGGACGCATTCTTGCAGGCGTTCTGTGTTCCGCGTTCTCCACCGGCGTCACGCTTGTGTCGTTCGGCGTCATGCAGCTTCTGGCCGTATTTCCCGCCCTGCTCATCGCCGATGCGGAAAAAATCGGAAGTCACGAATTTACGCCTTCCGCCGTGCTCGACTTTCTCTGCGACAAAAAGCTGCTGCCCGTGCTGCTTATAGGCCCCGTGTGCATTTTCGGTTATTCCGCGGTGCTCAACTTTCTCCCCTTCCACCTCCGCCATCTCGACAGCGCCATTTCCGAAAGCACCGTGGGACTCGTGTACATCTGCGGCATCGTCAGCGCCTGCGTGACCATGGGAAGCCGCCGTCTGCTCAAGATGCTGCGGGGCGAATGGAATCTTCTTCTCGCCGCCACGGTCGTGTTCTTTCTCTTCCTGCCCCTGTTCGCCGCTCCGAGCATGGTCGCCTCCTGCGCGGCCATGCTGGGCGCGAGCGTAGGCTTTGCCATCATCTACGGAAACTCCCCCGGCATGGTGAACAGAGCCTCCGCCTATGACAAGGGCATGACCAACAGCATGTATCTCTGCATCTACTACCTGTGCAGCGCCCTCGGCTCCGTCATTCCCGTCATGGTGTACGACTCCTTCGGCTCCATTGCCTTCATTGTTCTCGAAATCGGCATCATGGCTGCAGACGCCGCCCTCATTCTCTTTGCAAGAAACAGGACCACCCTGAAATAATTCCCCGGCATAAAAAGGAGAGGACCATGTCCAGATACATTTTCACCAACGGAAACATCCTCACCATGGATGACGCCGTTCCCTTTGCGGAAGCCGTTGCCGTCGACGGCGGACTGATCGCGGGCGCGGGCTCGCTGGCCGACATGAAATCCGCCATGCCCGACGCGCAGATACGCGATCTTCAGGGGCACACCCTGCTTCCCGGCTTCATCGACGGCCACAGTCACTTTCCCTCCGGCGGCATGAACCGTCTGTTCGGCGCGGATCTGGCCGTGACCACCATGACGGAACTGCTGAACAGGCTGCGGAAAAAAGCTGCGGAAGATCGCCCCAACGAATGGATCATCGGGCACAGCTTCGACGAGCAGTTCATGGAAGGCAAACGCTTTCCCACCGCCCGGGAACTGGACGAAGTATCCACGCAGTATCCCATTTTCATGCGCCATGTGAGCGGACACACCGGCTACGTGAACTCCCGCGCGCTGGCCCTGGCCGGCATCACCCGCGACACGCCCGATCCCGCCGGCGGCATCATCGGCCGCTATCCCGACGGCACGCCCAACGGCGTTCTGGAAGGCATTCCGGCACAGACGCTTGTGCGTCGTCTCATTCCGCCCTACTCGCGCGAAGAGATGAAGCAGGCGCTGCTTGCCGAAAGCCGCGTGTACGCGGCCGCCGGCATCACCACGGCACAGGGCGGCCCGGCCTTCTCGCCCATGGACGCGGAAATGGGCTATGAAGTGACCAAACTTTTCCTCGACTGCGCCCGCGACGGCTCCCTGCCCCTGCGCGCCGTGCTCTTCGTGCGCGCCAACTGTCTGGAAAAGCTGGATCCCTACCCCGTATGCCGGGCAGGAACCGATCTTTCAGGCTGCGGCATGGTCACGCTCGGCGCGGCCAAGCTGTGGGCCGACGGCGATCCGCGCGCCCACACCGGCTACTTCAGCCGCCCCTACACCCTGAAGCGCGAAGGCGAAGGCGACTTCTACGGCGAATACCTCTACACGCCCGAAGCCCTCACGCGACTCATTCTGCCCATGCATCTCAGAGGCTGGCAGATAGCCATCCACGCCAACGGCGACGCGGGCATAGAAACCGTGCTCACCGCCTACGAAAACCTTCAGCGCCTGGCCCCCCGCCCCGACGCCCGGCATCTCATCATCCATTCCCAGTACGCCACGCAGAAGCAGCTCATGCGCATGGTCATGGCGGGCGTGTATCCCTGCTTCTTCACCGCGCCCCTCTACTACTGGGATCACATTCACGAACAGGAAGTCGGCAGGGAACGCGTAGAAAACTTCTGTCCGCTGGGCGACGCCGCCCGCCTGGGACTTCGCTTCAACCTTCACACCGACAGCCCCATCCTGCCCGTTGATCCGCTGGTGCAGGTAGGTCTTGCCGTCACGCGCACCTCCCGCGCCGGAACCGTGCGCGGACGCCATCAGGCGCTCAGTGCGTGGCGCGCTCTCAAGGCCGTCACCATAGACGCCGCCTTCCTCAACTTTGAAGAACACTGCAAAGGCTCCATCAGACCCGGCAAGTATGCCGACTTTGTCGTTCTTGACCGCAATCCTCTGAGCGTGCCCGGCGAAGAGATCAAGGACATCAAGGTGCTGACAACCATCGTCGGCGGTCGTGACGCATATCAGGGCTGACAGCCCTCAACCCCACCCATCCAAGGAGTTACCATGAACCGGAACAAGGACGTCGAATCTCAGGACATCAGACAGCGCATGCAGGTTTCCCGCAGAGACTTCATGAAAATTTCCAGCATGTTCGGTGTCACCTCCACCGTTCTGGCCGCCGCGGCCATGGCCGGCGTCATCACGGCTCCCCGCCTGGCGAAGGCCGCCAACAGCGTCTATGAAAAGCGCTTCAAGACGCCCGCCAAGTACAATCTGAAGTTCGGCGGCGCCGACAAGGACGCCAGAATGCTGCTCATGAACCGCATCGGCTTCCTCGACTTCTGCCGCGATCTGGAAGAACGTTCCGACGGCGCCATCCGCATCGAATACATCGGCGCGAACCAGATCTCCACGGAAGCCAACGGCGTGTCCAAGTGCCAGCAGGGCATCATCGACATCTTCGGCGGCGCCACGCAGAACGCTTCCGGCTCCGCCCCCTACTACAACGTGCTCGACTTCGCCTACATGTTCCCGAGCCGCGCCTCCATCTATCATTTCCTCTACTCTCCCGCCAGCAACCGTCTGCTGCGCGAGCCTCTCCGCAAGCGTCACGGCATTCACTTCCTGTTCTCCGGCGTGGAAATGCGCAACCTGTTCATGGGCCTCAAGTTCAAGGACGCTCCCCTCATCACCTCCATTGATCAGCTGCAGGGCACCAAGAACCGCTCCACCGGCACGCAGCTCGGCATCATCACCATGAAGCTGCTCGGTCTCAACCCCGTGCCCGTGGCCTGGGAAGAAACCTACGACGCCCTGCGTCAGGGCCTCATCGACGGTCAGGAGAGCATCGCCAACGCCATTCCCATGGCCAACATGGTGGGCGTCACCTCCCAGATGGTGGGTCTGGAATTCTTCCCCGGAACCATGCACACCGCCATGTCCGCCAAGGTCTTCGACAAGCTGGACGCACAGTCTCAGGAAATGGTCATGGAATCGGCCTACTATACGCAGTCCTACATCCAGGGCCTCAACGAAGCCACCATGGTGAACTTCACGGGCGCCACCATGCCCCCTGTGGAAGGCACGGAATTCGCCAAGGGCGGCGTGCGCGTTTCCCTCTTCAGCGCCGAAGAAAAGAAGAAGTGCGAAGAGATGGCCTCGCCCAAGACCAACCCCAAGCCCTGGGAAACCTGGCGCGAACGCCTCAACAAGATGGCCGGCGACATCGACGTCTATACGGAAATCTACAACGTTGCGCGCGAAATTCCCGTCGATATGCGCGCCGATACGGTGGAACCCCGCCGCTGGTGGAAGAACTAGTCCCTAAGACGCGGCCTTCCCGCCCGCCGGGAAGGCCGTCACGGAGAACAAAGAGCGTATGAACATCAAACGCGTGCTCAAATATCTGGATGACAACATCGAACGGATCATCATCATTATTTCCTACTTCATGATGGCCGCCATCATCTTCGAGGAAGTCACCAAACGTTTTCTTTTCAATTCCCAGGCCGCCTGGAGCGTGCAGATTCCCATTTATCTCTTCCTCATTCTCGCGTGGATAGGCGCCTCCTACAATGCCAAGGTGCGTTCCCATCTGCGTTTTGAGGCCCTGCGCGCCTCCATGGGGCCGAGAATGAAATATCTGTGTGAAGTCATAGACTATCTCGCATGGGTTGTTCTTTCCGTCGTGGTCATCTGGGTGACTATTGAACAGGTGCAGATCAACCGCGACAACTTTTCCATGGTGCTGGGCACGGAAATCATGACCTGGTACTTCATCGCCGTCACGCCGCTCGGCTGGGCGCTGATTCTCTACCGCGTCACCCAGAATCTCGTTCAGGACACGCGGAACTTCCTTTCCACAATACGCTCGCAAAAAAGCCGCAAGGCCACTGTTTAGGGGGACATCATGATTGCGCTCATCAGCCTTGCCTGTGTGCTTCTCTTTCTCATCGGCTCCCCCGTGCTGCTGGTCATCGGCCTCTGGTCCGTCGGCGTGAGCCTCGTCATCGACATGCCGCTTTCCAACTTCGGCGTCACGCTGTTTGAGGGACTCAACGCCTTCGCACTGCTCGCCATGCCTCTGTTCATCCTCACCGGCGACCTCATCAACGCCGCAGGCATCGCCCGCAAGCTCACCGCCTTCGCCCACGCCTGCCTCGGCTGGATGCGCGGCGGCTTCGGCATGGCCACCCTCGGCGCGTGCGGCGCCTTTGCCGCCATTTCCGGCTCCAACGCCGCCACCGCCGCCACCATCGGCGCCATCATGTATCCCCAGATGAAGGACGACGGCTACAACAAGGAATTCTCCGCCGTCACCATCGCCGCCGGCGGCACCGTGGGCATCATCATTCCGCCCTCCATCCTGTTCATCACCTACGGATTTCTGACCAACCTTTCCATCAACGATCTGTTCACCGCGGGCGTCGTGCCCGGTCTGCTCATGATCTTCGGCATGATGGCCGTGTGCTTCTTCATGGCATGGAAAAACAAATGGGGCACCCTTATCTCCTTCAGTCCCACCCGCGTGATCAAAACCGGATGCCAGGCCTATCTCGGCTTCATCGCCATCTTCGTCATCATGTACGGCATTTCCAGCGGCGCTTTCTCGCCCACCGAATCGGCCGCCATGTGCGTGGGCTTCTGCTTCTTCGCCGGCCTGCTCATCACCCGCGAACTCAGTCTGCGTCAGCTGCCGGAAGTGCTGTTCAACTCCGGCAAGATGGTGGGCATGGTCGCTCCCCTCGTGGCCGTTTCCATGGCCATGCAGCAGGTGCTCTCCGCTCTCGGCATCGCCAGGGTCATGAACGAGGTATTCGGCGGCATGGGCTATATGGGCGTTCTGCTCTGCTCCATGGGCATCATCTTCATCGCGGGCATGGTGCTCGAATCGGTGCCCGTGGTAACCATCTTCGCTCCCATTCTGGCCCCCGTGGCCGCGGCCGCGGGCATCAATCCCATCCAGTTCGCCATGGTCGTTCTTGTGGGCACGGCCATCGGCTTCATCACGCCTCCCTTCGGTCTGAACCTCTTCGTCGTCAGCACCGTCACGGACATTCCCTACAACCGATTGCTGAAATACGTGCCGCACTACCTGTTTGCCCTGCTCGCGGTATGGTTCAGCATTGCCTTCATCCCCTCGCTCTCCCTGTTCATGCTGTAGCCTTTCCTCAAATCTGAACGCAAAAGGCGGAACGACCAGCTCGCTCCGCCTTTTTTGCGCATGTCAGGGCGCGACGGCTCAACGATCCAGACTTCCGGCCTCGCTGGACATTGCCCACCCATTCGTGCCTTCCTATACGACAAAGGGGCGACGCCCTGCGGCATCGCCCCCTGTTTTCTATTCAAACAAAATTTCTACATTTTGCCCTTCAGAAGTTCGGCAATCTGGGTCACGTCCTTGTCGCCGCGGCCGGAGAGGCAGACCATGATGATCTTGTCCTTGTCCAGGGTGGGAGCCAGGCGCATGGCATGGGCCAAGGCGTGAGAGGATTCCAGCGCGGGAATGATGCCTTCCTTGCGCGACAGCGTGAGGAACGCGTTCACGGCCTCTTCGTCGGTTACGGTCACGTATTCGGCGCGGCCGGAGTCCTTGAGCTGGCAGTGTTCCGGGCCCACGCCGGGATAGTCGAGACCTGCGGAAATGGAATACACCGGAGCCACTCCGCCGTTCTCGTCCTGAAGCAGGTAGCCGTTGAAGCCGTGCAGAATGCCGGGCGTGCCCTTGCAGAGGCTCGCGGCGTGCTGGCCGTAGCCCATGCCCTTGCCGCCGGGTTCCACGCCCACGAGCTTGACTTCCGCGTCGTCGAGGAAGCCCGCGAACATGCCGATGGAGTTGGAGCCGCCGCCCACGCACGCCACGGCGTAGTCGGGAAGCCGCCCAATCTGCTCAATGCTCTGGGCGCGGGCCTCGCGGCCGATGATGGACTGGAAATGACGCACCATGACGGGGTAGGGATGCGGGCCCACGGCGGAACCGAGCACATAGAACATGCTCGGATCGTTGACGAAGCAGTCGAGCGCCTCGTCCACGGCCTCCTTGAGGGTGCGCTGACCGCTCATGGCCGGACGCACTTCGGCGCCCATCATGCGCATGCGGAACACGTTGAGGGCCTGCCGATGCATGTCCTCCTCGCCCATGTACACGACGCACTCCATGCCGAAGAGCGCGGCCGTGGCGGCCGTGGCCACGCCGTGCTGGCCGGCGCCGGTTTCCGCCACCAGGCGTTTTTTGCCCATGCGCTTGGCAAGCAGCACCTGACCGAGGGTATTGTTGATCTTGTGCGCGCCGAGATGGTTCAGGTCTTCGCGCTTCAGATAGATCTGCGCGCCGCCGAGTTCGCGGCTCAGATTGCGGCAGTGGAAGATGGGCGAAGGACGCCCGCAGTAGTGGGTGAACAGATCGGCGAGCTCAGCCTTGAATTCGGGATCGTCGCGATATTTAATGAAGGCGTCGTTGACTTCGTCCAGCACCTTCTTGAGGGACTCGGGAACGAACTGACCGCCGTAGGGGCCGAAGAAACCGGTTTCAAAAGCCTGGGCACAAGTCTTGCTGGATTCGGAAACGCTCATGACTTACTCCTTCTGTCGCGGAGTACGGCCTTTCCTCTTCCGGCTATAAAAAACCGCGGCCGTTACTCCGACCGCGGTTCTCATATTTTACTTCTGATAATACTCCAGAACCCGGCCCCTTTAGCAGGGCCACCACCACATGCCGGTAAAAGTTCTGGAAGCGTTCGTGTTCATGGGTTCATCCTTAGCGAAAAAACGCGCCCGCGTCAAGGGGTCGCCGACCTTCTTCGCGCAAACGTGTTCTCTACGCGCCGCGGTAGCGATACCAGGCCGCGCAGCTTCCCTCGGTGGAAACCATGCACGGGCCGGTGGGATTCTGCGGCGTACACACCTTGCCGAACAGCGGACACTGATCCGGCGAGAGCGCCCCGCGAAGGATGTCGCCGCAGCGGCAGCCGGGAATGTGCCCCGTTTCGCCGAGTTCGATGCCGAGTCGTTCCAGGGCGTTAAATTCGCTCCACTCGTCGCGCAGGGCGAGACCGCTTTTCGGAATGTCGCCGAGGCCGCGCCAGCGGGCGTCCGCCACGCGGAACACCGTGTCCATGACGCGCCTTGCCTGCGGACTGCCTTCGGGGCTCACGGCGCGCACGTAGGTGTTGCCCACTTCCGGGCGGCCGCGGCGCAGCATGTCGAGCATGAGGCAGAGCGCGGAAAGAATGTCGGCAGGCTCGAATCCGCCCACCACGGAAGGTCTGCCGAACTCCTTCGCCAGAAATTCAAAAGGCGCAAGTCCCAGCACCACGGCCACGTGACCGGGCAGAAGAAAGGCGTCGATGCGGTGCGCGTCGTCTTTTTCCAGCAGGGCACGCATGGCCGGAGGCACCAGCTTGTTGCACGGAATGATGCAGAAATTGGAAAGCCCCATGCTGCGGGCGCTCATCAGCGCTCCGGCAATGACGGGGGCCGTGGTTTCAAAGCCCACGGCCGGAAACACCACCGTGTCGCCGGGATGATCAGCCGCAAGCTTCACGGCGTCGAGCGGCGAATAGACCACCTGCACGCGCGCGCCCTCGGCCATGGCGTGCTTGAGGGAGCGGCCGTCGGGCCCGGGCACGCGCAGAAGATCGCCGAACGTGGCCACGATGACGTTCGGCTTTTCCGCGGCGCGGATGAAAGCCGCCACCTCGGAGTCGTGCGTGACGCAGACCGGACAGCCCGGGCCGGAAAGATGCTCCAGCCCCGCGGGCAGCAGGGAACGGAGACCGCTGCGGAAAATGGACACCGTATGCGTGCCGCACACTTCCATGAAGCGCACGCCTCTGCCCAGGGCGTCGAGCTCTTCCGAGAGCCGGTCAAGCAGGGCGCGGCACAGCGCCGGATCGTGAAACGAGGAAGAAATATCCATGCGGCCTCCTGAAAACTTCATTTCTCTCTGGGGTAAACGCGAGCGTCCGCCCTGTCAACGGGACAGGGAGCCTCGCCGTCGCTCCCCCGCTGCACCGCAGAAACGCATTGCGCCGAAAAAGGTTGCACGCCTGCGGGGGCCCTCCGAAAAGCCCGCGCGCAGCGGGCAGATCGCTCCGCCCTCCTCCCAGAGCGCCGCCTGCATGCCGCACACTTCGCCGACGCTGCCGCCCCGCGCGATGCAGCCACCAAGGACGTCGCCGAACGGCACGACGCGGGAGATGGCCGCCCTTCCCCGTCGGCAACGGAAAAGTCCGAACTTCTGCCTCTCCGTTCTGCCGGGCCGAAAAACGAAGGAGACACCGCCCCTCCTCCGCCCCGACGAAACGGTAAACGAAGTCGCCTCCGCCTACGGTCATGCAAGACACGCGAAAGCCCGCATCCTTTCCCGAGACCGCAAAAAATCATGAATGCGCGCCGCATCCTTCTTCCCCGGCAAAGGCGATTCGTCGCTTTTTCGGACTCCGTCGGCGGGAGAGACGAGATCGCCCGCCCCGTGAAAACAATCCGCCCGCCGAAAACGCGCGGCGCAGAAAAGCCCGGAGAAAATTTCTTGACAAATTAATCATTCAAAGATATTTGATATCGTTCTTTGGCCTAACTTTGTGTTTTTATTTTGGAGGAACACATGCCTACTATTCAGCAGCTTATCCGTATCGAACGGAAGAAGGTGGTGAAGAGAAAGAAGACCCCGGCCCTGCAGGAATGCCCCCAGCGCCGCGGCGTGTGCACCCGCGTGTACACCACCACCCCCAAGAAGCCTAACTCCGCTCTTCGTAAGGTCGCCCGTGTGCGCCTGACCAACGGCATCGAAGTTTCGGCTTACATCCCCGGCGAAGGCCACAACCTTCAGGAACACTCCGTCGTGATGATCCGCGGCGGCCGTGTGAAGGACCTTCCCGGTGTCCGTTACCACATCGTTCGTGGTACCCTGGACACCTCCGGCGTGCAGGATCGCCGTCAGCGTCGTTCCAAGTACGGCGCCAAGCGTCCCAAGAACTGATCCTAGAGCGAACGCTCCATTTTTATGGTCTCTCAGTGGTTCTGAAGGCCATTCCAACTTGTTTACGGAGGAATCACCATGCCCCGCAAAGGTCCCATTGCAAAAAGGGAAATCTTGCCCGATCCTATTTACAACAGCCGCCTCGTGGCCCGCTTCGTGAACCGTCTCATGTACGACGGCAAGAAGGGCCCCGCGGAAACCATCTTCTACCGTTCGCTTGAAATCCTCGGCGAAAAGACCGGTGAAGACGCTCTGCACGCTTTCGAGAAGGCTGTGGAAAACGTGAAGCCCCACGTTGAAGTCAAGTCCCGTCGCGTCGGCGGCGCCAACTATCAGGTGCCCGTCGAAGTGCGTCCCGAACGCCAGATCTCCCTGGCTCTGCGCTGGCTCATCACCTATTCCCGCGCCCGCGGCGAAAAGGGCATGATCGCCAAGCTCTCCGCCGAACTCATCGACGCCTTCAACAACCGTGGTGGTTCCGTGAAGAAGAAGGAAGACACCCACCGCATGGCCGAAGCCAACAAGGCTTTCGCTCATTTCCGCTGGTAGGCCGCCATGTCGAACCGTACCTTTGAAATCAAGGATCTGCGCAATATCGGCATCATGGCCCATATTGACGCCGGCAAGACGACGACCACCGAACGCATCCTTTTCTACACCGGCGTGAACCACAAGATTGGTGAAACGCACGAAGGCGAGTCCACCATGGACTGGATGGAACAGGAAAAGGAACGCGGCATCACCATCACTTCCGCCGCCACCCACTGCCAGTGGAAGGGCCGCACCATCAACATCATCGACACCCCCGGACACGTGGACTTCACCATTGAAGTGGAACGTTCCCTGCGCGTGCTCGACGGTGCCGTGGCCGTGTTCGACGGCGTGAACGGCGTGGAACCCCAGTCTGAAACGGTGTGGCGTCAGGCCAACCGCTACAACGTGCCCCGCATCTGCTTCATCAACAAGATGGACAGAATCGGCGCCGACTTCTTCCATTCCGTGCAGACCATCCATGATCGTCTGAAGGCCAACCCCGTCATGCTGCAGCTGCCCATCGGCCACGAAGACGAATTCCGCGGCGTGGTGGACCTCATCAAGGGCAAGGCCATCATGTTCGACAAGGACAGCAAGGGCTCCAAGTTCTGGGAAGAGGAAATTCCCGCCGACCTCATGGATCTCTATGAGGAAAAGCGCCTGGAAATGATGGAAGCCGTGGCCGAAGAAGACGAAGCCATGATGGAAAAGTACCTCGAAGAAGGTACGCTTTCCGAAGAGGATCTGCGTTACTGCATCCGCAAGGCCACCATCGCCCAGACCATCGTGCCCGTGCTGTGCGGCACCGCCTTCCGCAACGTGGGCGTGCAGCCCCTGCTCGACGCCATCGTGGACTACCTGCCTTCTCCGCTCGACATCGAGCAGATGAAGGGCACGAATCCCAACACCGGCGAAGAAGTGGCCTGCCCCGCCGACGACAAGGCTCCTCTGGCCGGCCTCGTGTTCAAGCTGGCCGCCGACCCCTACATCGGCCACCTCTCCTTCTTCCGCGTGTACTCCGGCTATGTGGAACCCGGCATGTCCGTGCTGAACTCCACCTCCGGCAAGACCGAACGCATCGGCCGTATCGTGCGCATGCACGCCAACAAGCGTGAAGAAATCAAGTGGGCCGGCGCCGGCGACATCGTCGCTCTCGTGGGCCTCAAGAACGTCTCCACCGGCGACACCCTCTGCCACGACGACGCTCCCGTGGTTCTGGAATCCCTGGACATCCCGGATCCCGTCATCCAGGTCGCCATCGAACCCAAGACCAAGGCCGACCGCGACGCTCTGTCCGCCGCCCTCAACAAGCTCTCCAAGGAAGATCCTTCCTTCCGCGTGACGGGCGACGAGGAAACCGGTCAGACCCTCATCGCCGGCATGGGCGAGCTGCACCTCGACATCATCGTCGACCGCCTCACCCGTGAATTCAACGTGAACGCCAACGTGGGCAAGCCTCAGGTGGCGTATCGCGAAACCATCACCAAACCCTCCAAGTCCGACACCAAGTACGCCAAGCAGTCCGGCGGTCGCGGTCAGTACGGTCACGCCGTCATCGAGATCGAGCCGAATCCTGGCAAGGGCTACGAGTTCATCAACTCCATCACCGGCGGCGTCATTCCCAAGGAATACATCCCCGCCATCGACAAGGGTATTCAGGACGCCCTGAAGAGCGGCGTGCTTGCCGGCTATCCCGCCGTCGACGTGAAGGTCAACCTCGTGTTCGGTTCCTACCACGAAGTGGACTCCTCCGAACAGGCCTTCTACGTGACCGGCTCCATGGCCATCAAGGACGCCATGCGCAAGGCCAGCCCCGTGCTGCTGGAACCCATCATGAGCGTGGAAGTGGTGACTCCCGAAGACTACCTCGGCGACGTCATGGGCGACCTCAACGGTCGTCGCGGCAAGGTGCAGGCCATGGAAGCCCGCGCCGGCGCCCAGGTTATCAGCTGCTTCGTGCCGCTGTCCGAAATGTTCGGCTACGCTACCGACCTGCGCTCCCGCACTCAGGGCCGCGCCACCTTCAGCATGCAGTTCGACCACTACGAAAAAGTGCCGGCCAGCATTTCTGAAGAACTGGTAGCCAAGAAGAAATAAGCAGGGATTTCCCTGACAGGCCAAAGAACTCGAAGGCCGGGGCGCAAGCTCCGGCCTTCTCTTTTGCGGAGAACGACATGACAGAACGGGAAAAAATGATCGCCGGCCTCCCCTACAGCGTGCTGGATGAAGAGCTCATACATCTGCACCGCGCCTGCGTGGACGCCTGCGTTCTGTGCGACTCCATTCTTCCTTCAAAGCTGGAAGAGCGCAGGGAAAAACTCAGACGCATTCTCGGCCGCACGGGAGAAAACTTCCTCATAGAGCCCGGCTTTCGCTGTGATTACGGCTTCAACATCGAGCTTGGCGAAAACTTCTTTGCCAACTACGGACTCGTGGTGCTCGACTGCGCCCCCGTCACCTTCGGGAAAAACTGCTTCATCGGGCCGCAGTGCGGCATCTACACCGCCGTGCATCCGCTGGACGCCCGGGAGCGCGCCGCAGGCGTGGAATGGGCAAAACCCGTCACCGTGGGCGACGACGTATGGTTCGGCGGACACGTCACCGTTCTGCCGGGCGTCAACATCGGCGACGGAGCCGTCATCGGCGCAGGCAGCGTGGTCACGCACAGCATTCCCGCGCGAGTGGTGGCGGCGGGCAATCCCTGCCGCGTGCTGCGCCCCATTGAAAAGAGTCCCGTTTCAGGCCGCAGCGTTGACTAAACGCGCGTATGCCGCTATTGCTTGCTCCAAATCAACCGCAGCTGTCGGACGCTCCGGCGTCCCGCACCAAGCAAAGGAGTTCGCTCATGGCCAACATGAAAGCCAAATATCTCGGCGACCTGCGCGTCGAATGCACGCATCTTGCCAGCGGAACCACCATCGTCACCGACGCCCCCGTGGACAATCAGGGCAAGGGCGAGGCCTTTTCCCCCACCGATCTGTGCTCCACGGCTCTGGCCGCCTGCGCCATGACCATCATCGGCATTTACGCCAAACAGCACGACGTGGACGTGACCGGCACGGAAATTTCCATCACCAAGGTCATGAGCGCCAATCCCCGCCGCATCGGCAAAATAGAAGTCGTGTTCGACATGCCCGACCGTGAATACACCGATCGCCAGAAGGCCGCCATCGAGCACTGCGCGCACAGCTGCCCCGTGCATCTGAGCCTGCATCCTGACGTGGAACAGGAATTCGTTTTCCGCTGGAAGCACTGATTATGCGCCGCCTCTGCGGCGATACTGCGGCCTGCGTCAACATGCGCAGGCCGTTTTTTATCCTTCGCCCGGCAGACGCCGGACTTTTCGCGACGTGAGTCTCCCCCGCGTCATCATGCTGCTCTGCCTGTCGTGCACGACTTTTCCGCCTCTTTTCCAGCGGGCATTCGCCGTTCTCACCGAGTCCCGTCGTCCTTTATCCGTCGTCCGCACTTCGTCCCCGCCTTGCCGTCTTCCTTCCCGCACTGCGACTCGAATGATGCCCCTGCAAACACTGCCGAGGATCACGACTCGGCGCTTGCAGGCGAGTTCAGATGCAAAGGCTCCGCCTCAATGCAGAAGATCCGCGCGGCCCGACTCTGAACAACTTCGGTTCTCTGTGCAGTTCCGGAGCTCTGCGCGCCTTTTCAGAAAAATGCATTTGCCGGTTCACTGCCGCCAAAATATTTTTGCGCCTCCATCGCATGAAAAGACAAAATCTCTCCGAGATTGCGCAGCCTTGTCCTGCGCACGACGGAAACATCGCTTCTGACTGCGCGAGCTGTTGGCTCCGCTATGAAGGGATGCTATCCCTTGCGCCGAAAGCGTGACTTCGCAGACGTTTCTCCCCGCACGTCTGCCGCTCTCCTGTCGTCGCTCCCGTACTTTTCTGGCTGATGCCGCGCCATGGATGTGCCTCCTGCTCTGACAAGGCCGCTTTTGTCCGCACCAACGTTTCTCCTCCGCGCTCGTGCCGCTTTTTTATCGCCCCTTTCTCTCACGATCTCGATTCGTCCCCGCAGAGCGGACGCGCCACACGCCCTCTCTTCCTCATCCCAGCTTTCGAGGCCTCGGCACTCCTCCCCCTTCTTTCTTCCACGCTCATTTTCTCCTGCCGCCCCTTCTGCCGTCGCGCGATCTTTCCGGCCGCGCTCTCTGGACGCGACGACGCAAAGGTCAATCCGCTCCCCGGTATCATCCTTCTCCCGGCACGGCCTGCGCATGCCGCCTTTTTCCCCTGGTTCCTCATGCCCCCTCATCCCCGTAAAGAGCAGGCTCCCAAATATTCCGCCCGACGACGCCGAGCTCCCGCAGGCTTCGTGCGCCTTCCCGCCTTTGCCTTGCGCCCTCACTCCGCGTCCGCCTTCCGACTGCATCCCTTCCCCTTTGCCCCCGGGCATTCGTTCCGACTGCAACCGACATGCTTTCGTCCCGCTGCATCTCCATACGCAAAAGGCCCGCCTGCTGATGCAGACGGGCCTTTGCACTGCAATAAAACGCCGATTAGAATTCAGGCGTGCATTCCAGGCTGAGATCGTTGGGGATCACCATGACGGGAATGCGGGTCTTGCCGATGATGCTTTCGGAAGGCTTGTTGAACAGAGAACCGAACAGGCCCTTGGTGGACATGCTGCCGATGACAATGAGATCGGCGCAGTACTTGTCGATGACCTTGAGCAGTTCCTCTTCCACCTTGCCTTCGGTCAGCACGATGGTGGTGTCGAGACCGGCGAAGTGCTTGCTCACATACTCGGTGAACGCCTCTTCGTTGGCCTTGCGGCTTTCTTCGATGAGCTTTTCCACCATGTTCTTGCTTCCGGTGCGACGCAGAATGGCTTCGTTGTCGGCGGTCACGTGAACGAGAATCAGCTTGGCTTCGTTCTGACGGGTGATGTCGTTGACGTACTGCGCCACGTCGTCAGGGTTTTCGGAAAGGCTGATGCAGCAGACAATATTAGAAAAAACAGACATGATATCCTCCTGTTTTTGATGAGCGGAATAATGCTTCGTCACGCTCTACTTTTCCGTAATAGGGAATCCGTTGTCAAGCAGATGTAAAAAAAAACATGCCGGAACGACAGACCTCATTTTCGCGCCCGTCGTTCTGCCGCAATTCGCGTCGGGAGAGAACAAGCCTGAAAAAAATTTTTCTTTCCTGGCCGCGAAGAGCTGCGCAGCCTTCGTTTTTCAGCCCCGCCGCCGCAGGACGCCGCAGCAGTACTTGCTGACTTCAGGCCGGCCGTCGCACGTCAAGCTCGGATTTTTCGACAAGTCCGACCTGCCATTCTCTGCACGGAGCAGAAAATTTCCTGTAAAACAGGCGAGAGCCTTCTGTTGTCGAACATTTCCCAGGCCTGCATCCGAGACAATGCCGCTGCTTGCCCTCTCGCTTCCGGCAAAACGGCACCGCGGCTTCCAGACTCATGACTACCGTATGCCCTCTCGCTCCAAAACGCACAGAAGAGGGCGACAGACGCTCCCCTTCCGCAGGATTCGACACGACGCCATCGCGTCTGCCGACAAATAAAAAAAGAGTCGCGACACACGGTCACAACTCCGAAATGGTCGGGGCGACTGGATTTGAACCAGCGACTTTCTGCTCCCAAAGCAGACGCGCTACCCCTGCGCCACGCCCCGAAAATAAAAAACGGCTGCCCTGTAGAGGACACAGGGCAGCCGAAAATCAGCTGAAACTAGCGGGCGATGACGTTGAATTCGTCACGACGGTTCTTGGCCCACACAGCTTCACCGGTACCTTCAACGGCGGGACGTTCCTTGCCGTAGGAGATGATGTCGAGCTGGTCGGCAGGCACGCCGAGGCGGATCATGTATTCATAGGCAGCGCGGGCACGACGTTCGCCGAGGGCGAGGTTGTATTCCTGGGTGCCGCGTTCGTCGCAGTTGCCTTCAATGCGCACGCGGATGGAAGGATACTGCTTCATGAGTTCAGCCTTCTGCTGCAGCATGTCGCGATATTCAGCCTTGATGTCATACTTGTCGAAATCGAAGTACACGACACCGTCGGTGATCTGCTGAGCAGCAGCGTCAAGGGCGGAAGAAGAGGAAGCCACGGGAGCGGGTTCCACGTTTTCCACTTCAGCGTTCTTCTTAGCGCAGCCGGCGCCCATGCCGAGAGCCAGAGCGAGAACCATAACCAGGCCAAAAGACTTCAGAGACTTCATGATAACTCCTCCTGAGAGTTAAGTCATAATATTTCTCTCTCCCCGCTCGTTCCCTCTTATCATCGAGCGAAGAAAGAAAACTGCACTTATCGGGCAGAACGGCATATTACCCTCGCCCTTGGGGATGTCAAGCTCGCAAGGGGGGGATTTCGCCCATAAATTTAAAATATTTTACTTTCCCCAGCTCGGGAACGAGGCATTGCCCGGTCCCGTAGGCACATGCTTGGCCTCGCCGCCGTGGCGGGTGGTCAGATAAATCTGGGAAGTGCCGCTTCTGGTGGAAGTAAACGCCACAAAATAGCTGTCGGGGGCGAAGGCGGGCTGTTCGTCTCTGCCGGGCCCGAAGGAAATCTGCTGATCCGAACCTGTCATCATGTCATGAACAAAGATGCGGAAGCCCGAAGGCGTGGCCTTGGTGTAGGCGATGAGCGTGCCGTCGGGGCTGATGCAGGGCTCGGAGTTGTAGGAGCCGTCCATGCTCACGCGGGTCACGGATCCGGTGGAGAAGTCCTTCAGGAAGACCTGCGGGCTGCCGAGACGGCTGGAGGTGAACGCCATCTTGGTGCCGGAGGCGTCGAAGGAAGGCGACACGTTGATGGCCGCGCTCTGTTCCAGCGGACGCTCGCGCTTGAACTGACGGTTCAGCAGGAAGATGTCGGGATAATGACCGGTGGAAAGGCTCACGGCCACGCGGTTGTCCGGCAAAAAGCAGGGACCGATGACGGTATTGCCAGGGAAGCGCACGCGCTTGACCGTGTTGTTCAGGCGATCCCACACGCCGAGGGCGTGGGTGCTGTCGTCGAGATGACTGAAGACCACGTAGCGGCCATCGGGCGACCACGAAGGAGACATGGCGGAGCCGGGAATGTTGGTGACCTGACGCAGATCGCGGCCGGTGGCGCGCACCACCCACACGTCGCGCTTTTTGCCGTTGCCCTTCACGAAGGCGAGGGAGCTGCTGAAGAAGCCGCGCGCGCCGGTGAGGGCGGCCATGAGGTCGTCGCAGAAGCGGTCGGCCACGTTGGGCACTTCGGCGTGGGTCACGCCGGAATAGGCGTTGCCGAACACGAATTTGCCCGAATAGGTTTCAAATACGCGCAGTTCCACAGTGGAATTTTCCCTGTCGCCGGAAGGCCAGTGCGCCGTGACCAGAAGATCGGCGCCAGCAATCTGAAAGCGGCGGAAATCCACGTCGGCTCCCTGCCAGGCGGTGAGCACCGTGCCGCCGAGCACGGCCGAGGAAGGAATGAGCTGCATGAACGGCAGAAAATTGAGGTCGGCCACAATGGCGTCGTTCAGTTCCGAGCCCAGCGCCGTGGCGCGCTGACCGGGAGCGGTAAGCGGAGACGCCATGGACAGCTTGATCTGATTCTGACCGGGGCCGTAGATGTCCACCATGGTTGCGGCCTGGCACTGCACGGCGAACGCCAGAGCAAGCACCAGAAGCGCCGCCACGCGGACGCTATGGAAAAGATGAAGGATTTTACGCATATGACACCCTTGAATAAATTTCTGAAGCAGCCTTTGCGCTGCTTTTGAGGGAGGCTAGAGCATATTCCCGCGCGTCTTTGCGGTCAAGTGCGCGGAGGCGCTCTCTGCGCCTTTTCCGCAGACAAAACAGGCGGCTGCGAAAACGGCATGAAAAAGGCCTCTTCCGAAAAAGAGGCCTCACGTCCTGTTCTCCGAAGAACAGGCTCCAAGCAGCGCGTCCTGCTTCCGCGCCCGGGGCAGCCGTTTCACCGTTCGCTCAAGGCAAAGCGCCTCCTGCCGCGTCATGCCGCCTGTGCAGGCCAGCAGCGTCACCGGCCGACGCCCCCGGGTGTACTTCGCCCCTCCGGCAAGGAGACCGTTGTGCATGGCCACGCGGCGCGCCACGTCCACGCTCGCGCCGCAGTACAGCGTGCCGTCGGCGCAGCGCAGAAGGTACACGCTCCAGGTTCTCACGCCTTGTTCTCCCTCCGGGGCGCGGCAATCGTCCAGCCGAGGCCCGCAAGCACGATGCAGAGCGCGGCGTTCAGACCCACGTTGAGCACGGCAAACGCGGCGTGCCCCGCTCCCCAGAGCGTGACCGTATCAAGGGCAAACGAAGAAAACGTGGTGAACCCGCCGAAAAATCCGGTGGCCAGAAAGGCCGTTGCCGTGGGATAGCCGTGCTTCGTCCGCGAGGCCGCGCCCATGAGCAGCCCCAACAGAAACGAACCCAGCATGTTGACGCAAAGTATGCCCAGAGGAAAAACTCCGCCCACAACGCTCATGACGGCTCTGCCCGCCTCCACGCGGCACACTGCGCCGAGCGCGCCGCCGAACAGCACCGCCGTCACCTGTCTTGCAAACTGCGACATGTTTCTTTTCCTGCGTTCATCGGATTGTTGTTGATGTTCCGCGTGTCTCCGACCGCCCGTTTCCTTCTCTCCTCCGCGGGAAAGACGCCGCGAGCCGGATTTCCGTCCGCTTCCGCGGCTACGCCACGCTGAAGAGCGACAGACCGAGCGCCGCGGCTCCGAGCCCGAGCACCATGTTCAAAAGCACGTTGGCGGCAGCTCTGAGCGCACAGCCCTGCTGAAAAAGCCGGAAACTGTCCAGAGAAAAGGTGGAAAACGTGGTGAGCGCGCCGCAGAAGCCCTGAAGAATGAATTCCCCGAGCAGCCCGGAAGGCTGGGAAGCGTACACGCTGCCGATGACGAAGCAGCCGACGATATTGACGATGAGCGTGCCCACGGGAAAGAAGGGCCCGAACACGGCCGCTGCCGCCATGCCCGTGAAATAGCGGCACAACGCGCCGAGCGCGCCGCCCGCCGCAACAAAGAGAACTGCATCCATTGATTCACTCCAGAGGGCAGAGCATCCGAACTTTATGCCGAATTGTCAACCCGATTCCATGCCCAATAACTCCGACCGAAGCCTGCGCCGACCGGAAGGCGACGCGCCGCAGGGACGCGCCGCGCCTTCGATCAAAGCCGGTAGGCCGATTCGCCGTGCAGGGCCTCGTCGAGACCTTCAAGTTCCTGCTCGTAGCTCACGCGGATGGGGCCGAAATGGCTGATGACCTTGAGGATGACCCAGGTCGCGCCGAACGACCATGCGGCCACAACCACGATGCCCAGAAGCTGGAGGAAGAACTGTTCCACGCCTGCATGCACGGTGTTGATGGCCGTGGACGCAAACACGCCGACAAGGAGCGATCCGGTGAGACCGCCCATGCCGTGGGCGCGCCAGACTTCCAGCGCGTCGTCGAAATGCAGTCTGGCCTGCACGCACTTGGCGTAGTAGCACACCACGGCTCCGGCCGCGCCGATGATGATGGCCGCCCACGGGGACACGTAGCCCGCGCAGGGGGTGATGGTGGCAAGGCCGGCCACCGCGCCCACCAGCACGCCGGAGAAGGAAGGACGCTTCGCGCCGTGCCAGTCGAGGAACATCCACACCAGCATGGCGATGGAACCGGCTATGGTGGTGTTGGTGAAGGCGTAGGCGGCGAGTCCGTCGCCGGCGTAGGCTCCGCCCGCATTGAAGCCGAACCAGCCGAACCACAGCAGACCCGCGCCCACGGCCACGAGCGGCAGATTGTTGGGCTCGGGATGCGACCCCGGAGCCACGTCGTCGCGGCGACCGAGAAAGAACACGGTGGCGAGCGCCGCAAAACCGGCGTTCACATGCACCACTATGCCGCCGGCAAAGTCCACCACGCCGAGTCCGGCCAGGAATCCGCCGCCCCAGATCCAGTGACAGGCCGGAATATAGACGAAGATCATCCACAGCACGAGAAACTGCAGGTAGCCGCGAAAATTGAATCGTCCGGCAAAGGCGCCCGTGATGAGCGCGGGCGTGATGATGGCGAACATGAGCTGATAGGCGAAGAACAGCAGGAAGGGAACCGTGGTGGCGTAGTCGGAGCTCGGCGCGGCTCCCACCTTGTCCAGAGCAAAGTGATAGGTGATGTCGCCGATGACGCCGCCGACGTCCGGTCCGAAGGCCAGACTGAAGCCGCCGAAGATCCAGATGACGGCGATGACGCCCATGGAAATGAAACTCTGCATCATGATGGTGAGCACGTTCTTGCGCCGCACGAGTCCGCCGTAGAAGAAGGCGAGACCCGGAGTCATGAGGCAGACCAGCGCCGTACAGAGCAGAATGAACGCGGTATCTCCCGAATCGACTGTGTACATGAAAGACTCCCGTCAGGCTGAAGGTGAGTCGTCGCCGCCTCTCGTTCCGGCAAGAACGACGTGCGGCAGCAGAAAGAGCCACGCGGCGACGACGAAGGGAAAGGTGAGCGTGGGAATGCCGAGAGGCGCGAGCGCCGCGTTGAGCGCGCCCTGCGCCACCACGGTGAACACCGTGGCCAGAAGAGTGTAGAGAATCACCCTTCCGCCGGGCCGATAGAAGGTCGTGCCCATGCCTATGGCCGTGAGCACGGCGCTGAACTGATAGAGGCCCGCGCCCACGGACGCGCCGTCCGCCCCGAGCAGCAGCGCCGCGGTCATGGCTGCGAGCGAGCCGCCCCAGCCGAACAGCGCGGCGGAAGGCGAAGAGAGGGCCAGACCGATCAGAAACAGCGCTCCCGTCACGGGGTCGTTGATGAGAAAGACCTGGGAGACGCCGACAAGACTGGAAATGAAGAAGGCTTCCGCGCTGAAGAGCGACACGGCGTCGTGCGGAAGCGCGGGCAGCGCCGGATGCGGCAGCGCGACGGCGTCGAAGCCCGCAAAGCTGTAGGACGCCAGAAGAATGAACCAGGTGGCGAACACGAACGGCCCCGTCATGGCCGAGACCTTCCACGAGGCGAACACCCGCGACACCGCCAGCATGATGACGGTGGAAAACATGGCTCCGAGCGCAATGAGCAGCCAGCACACGGCTCCGCCTTCCAGAAACACGGGCAGCGCGCAGCCCACGAGAATGCCGTTGTAGCCGTGCAGGCCCGCACGCACGTCACTGCGGGGAGCGCCGAGCAGGCAGCCCGTCGCCGTGCCCGCGGCAAGGCCCAGAAGCGCGCCGAAGAATATTTCCGGTCTGCCCGCATTCCACGCGCCCCAGGCAATGCCGCAGAGAAAGAGCAGTCCCGTCCACGGGGAGTTCTGAAACATCACCTGCCCGGCTCCGCGCAACAGCGTTCCGAGCACCGAAACCGCCGGACAGCTTCCCTGCCCGGCGACGCATCCGTTGGCCGTCATTGTCCGCCACCTCCTTGTTTCCGCGTATTCCGTCAGCGCCAGAGAAAGTCGGGCGGCAGCGGCCTGCCGAGCGCCCTTTCCCGCACCAGCGAATGGAATTCCCTCATTTTCCTGCGCACGCTCTCCACGCCGTGCCCGAGCACCCTGAACGCCGCTCCGGCGTGTTCCGGCAGACGAAGCGCGCCCCAGGCAAGATCGTCGGTCACGGCCGCGCCGGCGTCGCGCACAAGAGCGTCCGCAAGCGTTTCGGGAACCAGCGCAAACATGCTTCCGAACACCTCGAAACCGTCCATGACCGCGGCGCTGCAGAAGTTCGTTCCGTCCGGCTCCAGCACGAGACGCTCCTCGAAAAGCGGAGCCTCGTCGTCGCTGCGGCAGACGTGAAAGCCCGCCGAGTAGAGATCAAAGCCGAAAAGCTCCTCCCGGTGATGCCAGCGCCTGCCCGGAACCAGCATTTCCCCGTAGAGAAAGCAGGCCGATTCCGGCAGCGTGACCCAGGTATCCTGCACATAGCGCGAATGGCGGTGAAGAATGAGCGGATCGGGCACGTATTCCAGCCAGCTCCCTTCCTCCAGATGGAAACGCTGAAGCTGGCAGGCGTGATTGTGATCCATGACGTGAACCTTCGTGGCGCTCTGCGTGGTCACGAGCGCGCGTGAGTTTCGGCGCGCGTGAACATCCAGCGCCATGCGGTCGCCCTGCACCACGCAGCCCGTGGACGTGATGGTGATCACGCAGGCCATGTCCGGCTGCGACTCCTCCCAGTACAGCGCCTTCTGTGCGATCATGGGCGCGCGGCGGTCCAGATCGGCCAGCACGGTGCGGCCGAGATTCTCGTCGCGGCGAAAGTCCAGACGCAGATAGCCCAGCTTGCCCACGGAGCCGCTCTTCATCTGCGGCGGCTCGTCGCGGTACGGATCAAGCTCCGCCGCGCTGCGATCCATGTCCGCAAGCGCCTGCCGCGCCGCCTGAAAGCTCGAACAGTCGGGCGCAGGCGCGCCGGTATCGACGCAGCTTATCTCACGCATGGGCCGCCTCGTTCGCCGCGCCGGACGTCTCCTGCGCCGGACGGTCCGGCAGATCGAAGAGAGCGTCGCGCATGATCCAGTCGGCCAGCACGTCGATGTTGTGACCGGTCATGCAGTTCGTGAAGATGAAGGGACGATCGCCGCGCATGAGGCGGGAATCGCGGTCCATGACTTCCAGACTCGCGCCCACGTACGGCGCAAGGTCTTCCTTGTTGATGACCAGAATGTCGGAATGGCACACGCCCGGGCCGCTCTTGCGCGGAATCTTGTCCCCGGCGGCCACGTCGATGACGTAGATGAAGAAGTCGGCCAGCGCCGGACTGAACGTCAGCGTAAGATTGTCGCCGCCGCTTTCGATGAACACCACATCGCTGTCGGGAAAGCGTCTCTCCAGCTCCTCCACGGCGGCGAGGTTCATGCTGGGATCCTCGCGGATGGCGGTGTGCGGGCAGGCGCCCGTTTCCACGCCCACGATGCGTTCGGCGTCGAGCACTCCGGCAAGTTCGCGCTGCACGTGCTTGGCGTCTTCGGTGGTCACCACGTCGTTGGTGATGATGAGCGGGCGCACGCCGCGCTTCATGAGCACGGGCACCACGGCCTCGATGACGGCCGTCTTGCCCGAGCCCACCGGGCCGCCGACGCCGATACGGGTAATTTTTTTCATGGAGTCTCTCCTCTTCAGCTCATAAAAAGACGAACCCGCGCCCCGGCATGGACGGCGGAAAGAATTTCCGTCATGGGGGCATAGCCCGTCATGCGGTCAAGCGGGGTGGCCAGCGCCCGCGCGCACAGCGGTTCGAACAGCTCCGAACTGCGGTACAGCACGGCCTGCGTTTCCAGATGCGTCACGCGCATGAGGCGCAGCGCCGCGTTCAGCAGTCCCATGGCCACGCCGTAGAAATAAACGGTGAGCCCTTCCTCAAGCACGGCCTGCGTTTCCGCGCCGTCCGCACCGCGCAGGGGCGCGTCGGCAAAGGCCGTGGCGGCAAAGAGCGCCGCCAGCGACACGGGGTAGGAACCGGGCGTGCAGCCCGTGGTTATCCGGGAAAGCCAGCGCGAAAGCAGCGGCGACTTCGTGGTTTCCGCGCCGAGCTGGGCCAGCTTGAGCCCTGTTTTCGTCATCATGTCCCTGAATTCCTCGGGCAGCTTGCGGCGGTACAGGGCAAGGTCGATCACGCCGAGCCTCGCCAGAGCGGCGTCGCTTACCGGCGCTCCCGCGCTTGCCGCGTCGTCGCACAGCGCGCGCAGGGCAAAGGCGAGGCCCACCGCGTCGCCCGTGGACGCCTGTCTGAGCGCCGACACCACGTACTGCTGAAGCGTGCGCGCGTCGCGCACCACGCCCGTCTGCGCCGCCGCCTCCAGAGCCCCGGAAAAGGCAAACGCGCCCGTGGGCAGCATGGAGTCGCCGAACTGCATGAGATGCACAAGAGAAAGAATGTCCACCGCGCTCACCCCGTTTCCTCAGGAATGATGATGTCCGTGATGATGCTCGTGCCCGGAAAGCGGACTCTCCGCGCCGCCGAACAACAGCCGCGCCTCCTCGCCGGAAAGCGCTTCGTACACGCTCTCTCCGGAAAGAAAGGCGTAGGTCACGCCGGCAATGGCGTGCGTGTCCATGACGGCGCTCATGACCTTTTCATCCGCCGTCATGGGAACATAGACCACGCCCTTCTTCACCACGGCGGGCCAGTGCTGATTCCCGAGCGCGTGGCCGAGCTTCACCGCGCAGGAAACGGCATCCTCCTCGCCGAACGCGGCAAGACCGGAGAGATCCACGGCCATCACCGGGCAGAGGCGTATGCGGCACACCACGGCGCAGCGCTGCTTTTCATCCCAGTCCAGCACGTCGCCGTCGCGCAGGGACTCTCCGCGCTCCAGCGCCACGGCCATGACGCGCCCACCGAGCGTTTCCTTGCGCAGCCGATTCTTCTGCGCGTCCCACTGGGAGAGTTCCAGATAGTCGATGTTCGCGTCGCGAAGCCGTCCGGCCCAGTCCGCGTCGGCCCTGTTGCCCAGTACCTTTTCAATGATTTCCACAAATGCCCCCATAGCGTTTTCCGTAACCGGGCCGTTGCCGACCCTCTGTTCTCCGGGCGCGTCCGGCCGGACGCTGGAATTTCTCCGCCGTCCGGCCGGATGTTGCCGGGCCTTTTTACGAAAGGCCGCTCTGCCGTGAATCAACAGGTCCCGGCCGCGCCCGGATGCGCTTTTTGCCGAGGCCTGCCGTTTGCAGATGCGTCAGCTGAAGAAGTACAGCTGCGCGAGGCTCGCGTTCTGGACGGGCGGCACGGTGACGTGCTTTCCATCCACCATGACGGCGAAGGTTTCGGGATTGACCTCGATGTGAGGCGTAAGATTGTTTCGCACCATGCACTGTTTGGTGAGGCTGCGAATGCCGTGGACGGCGGCAAGATGACTCTTCAGCCCGAGCTGCTCGCCGATGCCGCGATCCATGGCGGCCTGCGAGGTGAAGGTGTAGCGCGTGGACTGGAGGCAGCGCCCGAGCGAGCCGAACATGGGCCGGTAGATGACCGGCTGCGGCGTAGGCAGCGAGGCGTTGGGATCGCCCATGGCGGACCAGGCAATGGCCCCGCCCTTGATGACCATGTAGGGCTTGGCGCCGAAGAAGGCCGGCTGCCAGAGCACGAGATCGGCCACCTTGCCGGTTTCCACGGAGCCGATGAGGTGGGAGACGCCCTGAATGATGGCCGGATTGATGGTCACCTTGGCCACGTAGCGCAGCACGCGGAAGTTGTCGTTGTCCGC
This sequence comes from uncultured Mailhella sp., assembly GCF_963931295.1. Lineage (NCBI taxonomy): Bacteria > Pseudomonadati > Thermodesulfobacteriota > Desulfovibrionia > Desulfovibrionales > Desulfovibrionaceae > Mailhella > uncultured Mailhella sp. Next base: position 950,272 of record NZ_OZ007001.1, read on the forward strand.
GGAGTCTTCGGGGAGCTTGCCGCGGGCGGCCTTCATGGCGCTGGCCGTCTGGATGGCGCGTATCCAGTTTTCGCCCACGCGGCCCATGGCCTGGGAGTCGCTCGCGATGCAGGAAATCGCGCCCATGTCGTGCAGCACGTTTTCGGCGGCGATGGTTTCCGGACGCACGCGGCTCTCCGCGAAGGAAACGTCGGAGGGCACGTTGTGATTGAGGTTGTGGCAGACCATGATCATGTCGAAGAGCTCGGCCTGCGAGTTGACGCCGAAAGGCAGCGTGGGGTTGGTGGAGCTCGGCAGCACGTTGGGCTGCCCGGCCACGCGGATGATGTCCGGCGCGTGACCGCCGCCCGCGCCTTCGGTGTGGAAGGTGTGGATTACCCGGCCTTCCATGGCGGCGATGGTGTCTTCCACGTAACCGGCTTCGTTCAGGGTGTCGGTGTGGATGGAGACCTGCACATCCATCTTGTCGGCCACGGAAAGCGCCGCGCGGATGATGGCGGGCATGGCGCCCCAGTCCTCGTGGATCTTGAAGCCGCAGGCGCCGGCTTCGATCTGCTCGCGCAGGGGCTCTTCGTTGTAGGCGTGGCCCTTGCCGAGAATGCCGAGGTTCACGGGCAGGGCTTCGGCGGCTTCCATGATGCGGTGAATGTTCCACGCGCCGGGCGTGATGGTGGTGCCGTTGGTGCCGTCGGAGGGGCCGATGCCGCCGCCGAAGAAGGTGGTGATGCCGTTGGAAATGGCGGTCTGTGCCTGCTGCGGGCACACGAGATGCACATGGGCGTCGATGCCGCCGGCGGTGAGGATGAGATGCTCTCCGGAAATGGCGTCGGTGGCGTTGCCCACCACGAGATGCGGATCCACGTTGTCCATGACGGCGGGATTGCCTGCCTTGCCTATGCCCACGATGCGGCCGTCGCGGATGCCCACGTCGGCCTTGATGACGCCCTGCACGGCATCGATGATGGTTGCGTTGGTGATGACGAGGTCAAGCACGCCGTTGTCGCGCACGGAGCGGGAGTCGCCGCCCTCGCCTGCGCGCAGCGTCTTGCCGCCGCCGTAAATGACCTCGTCGCCGTAGCCGCGCAGGTCTTTTTCAATTTCCACATAGAGATCCGTGTCTCCGAGCCTGATCTTGTCGCCCACGGTGGGGCCGTACAGGCTGGAATATTCCTGTCTTGAAATCTGGGGCATGTCGCAGTCCTTGGGTTAGAGCATGGTCATGCGGAAAAGATGACGTCGCCGGGAGCCGGACGCGTTTTCGCACCGCAATGCGTGAAGCGACGCGTTCCCGGGAGGGAGCCCGGCGGGGCGGACGCCCGGATATTTCTGCATCTCAGAGCTTCGCGCTTTTGAAGCCGAGGGCTATGGCCCTGTCGATCTTGACGGCTCTTGCGTGCGCGTCTCCGGTCCAGGCGTCCACGAGGTTGTTGAATCCGTACACGCTGGAAAGTCCGTCGTAGGGCACGAGGGACACCGTTTTTTCGTCGCCGGGTTCAAAGCGGATGGCCGTGGTGGAAGGAATGTTCAGGCGCATGCCGTAGGCGGCGGCGCGATCGAATTCCAGCGCGCGGTTGACCTCGAAGAAGTGAAAATGGGAACCAACCTGAATGGGACGGTCGCCGGTATTGCGCACCTTGAGGGTGATGGAAGGCCGGGACTCGTTGAACGTGATGGGGTCGGCGGCGAAAATGCATCCGCCGACGGGAGCCTTGGGCGAATCTGCCATATGCTGCCTGCCTGTGTTGTGCCGGGACCTGCGGCCTCGGCGTGAGATGGGAGAAACGCTGACGTGGAAACGACGGCTCAGCTTATGGGATCGTGTACCGTGACCAGACGACTGCCGTCCGTGAACACGGCTTCCAGCTGAACGAAGGGAATCATTTCGGGCACGCCTTCCATGACCTCGTCGCGGGTGAGCGCCTTGCGGGCGTCGTTCATCACTTCTTCCACGGTCTTTCCGGCTCTTGCGCCCTCAAGCGCCGTGGCGGTGATGACGGCCACGGCTTCGGGATGATTGAGCTTCAGCCCTTTTTCCCTGCGGCGCTGCGCCACTTCAGCCATGGACAGCACCATGAGTTTCTCGATTTCTCGCGGGGTAAGGTGCATGGGACCTCCTTGTGATAGAGATGGAAAACGACGTCATATCGTTTTCAGATCCAACCTACCGTCGGGCCCGTGAGAGGGATATTGTAATAATCTGTCGCACCATGAGAAAAAGCGGAGACGACTTGAAGAGGCCGGACGAAGCGAGGACGCGCACGCCCTCCCCTGCCGGAAAAACGGCCGTGCCGACCGATTAAACAACAAAAGCCCCGGCGAGACCGGGGCGCATCTGTTTCGACGGAGAGCGTTTAAATGAAAAAGGAACGGCATCGGCCGTTCCCTGACATGGTTCCTGCAGGCCTGCCGCGTTCGGCGCGGAGGCGCTTGCGCCGACGCTGCGGATGTTCGCCGGCCCTGCTCCGGGAACAGGATTCGCTGACGGAGCAGCCGACCGGAAATCTGCGTTCTTCGAAAGTCAGTGCATCGGAAAAACACGTCTTCGGTCGAGCGCCCGGGACAGCTTCCTCGGAGAGGACTCGGAGGAATGCTCCGTTCCCGCAGCCCCGCCGGAAACTCCGCCGTCGGCAACGCCCGTTGTCGGCGAGCCGCGCAAAGCGTTCCTTCCCTGCGCTCCATCGGAACAACGTCATGCAACCCGTGTTCAACCAGGAAAAAACGACGCGGAGGCTACCGGAGCCGCAGCCCCGCGCGCCCCCGCGCCGTCTTCAAAGCATCTTTCAGACGCCGTCACTTCTTCGAGGAACTTCTGCTCGAAGAGCTCGACTTCGTCGTCGTTTTGGAACTCGTCTTCTTTGCCGCGACCTTCTTGGAGGAACTTGTCTTCTTGACCGCCGTCTTCCGGCTCGACGTCTTTTTCGACGACTTCACCGACTTCTTGGAAGAGCTTTTCTTGGTCGAGGTCACCTTTTTGGAACTTCTGGACGAGGCCTTCTTCAGCTTGGACTTGGAATGGCCGGATTTGGCCAGCGCCTTTCTGGCGGCGGCGGCATCGGCCTCCGTGCCCTTGACGACCACCTGCTTGGGCGTGGGCAGATACGTCATGGGATTCATCTGCCTGTTGTCGTGAATGAGTTCAAAGTGCAGGTGCGGCCCGGTGGAACGCCCGGTGGAGCCCACGCGGCCTATCATGAGGCCGGGCTCCACTCTGTCTCCCTTGCGGACGAGCATCTGACTCATGTGCGCGTAGCGCGCGACGATGCCGTCGTCCTGCTGAATTTCCACCATGTAGCCGTAGCTGCTGTGATATTCGGCGCAGCGCACCATGCCGCTGCGGAACGCCATGATGGGCGAGCCCAGAGGCGCGCGGATGTCGATGCCCTTGTGCGAGCGGCGGGAAGAGCGGCGCACTCCGTAGGGAGAGGTAATGCACACCGTTTCTCCGGCGGAACAGAGCGCTTCTCTGGTGTTTCTTTCGGCCAGCCGACGGGCCTCGGCGCTTCCCGGCGCGGGACCGCGGCTCACGGGGCCGGATACGTTTCCGCCCCTTTCAAGCTGAAGCATGCCTCCGGGAAGCTGAAGCGACGACAAATCGGAGCTCAGCTCCAGGGAATCGCCGTACATGGCGCGATGTTCCGCCAGCTCCGAAACGCTGAGCGAATCACTTTCCACCAGCGTTCCCGGCGAGGTGGCGGCCAGAAAAAGTTCATGATCTATGGCAAGCTGAGAATCGAGATCCCCGGCGCCTGCGTCATTCTGCGCGGCCTGAGGGGCCGGCAGCGTCGTGTTCTGTCTGGGCGCGCAGGCCGTCTGCGAAAAGCCGACAAAGGCCAGAAGCGCGCAGCATGAGACAAGGGAAGCAACCGTTCGGGCTGACGACATGCCTTCTCCTTGGAAGATCCGGAAAGAGAGTCTCTGTTTTTTTATCATACCTCAGAGTATTGCGGGGCGCAACCGGCTCAATATTCGCGCACGTCGAGAATGACGGCCTCATTGCGCAGCGGATTCACCTTGCCAAGGCGCACATGAAGCTGCTGACCGGGAAACACCTTCTCGCCGAACAGCGAACGCTTGCCGCGCAGACCGAGCTGAATTTCCGGCAGGCTCACGCTGACCCACATGTCGTTTTCCTCGGCGACTTCCGCCTTCCAGCAGCATTCGTCGCCGTGCAGGCGGGCCTGCTGCTGAATGTAGAGATACTTCCAGTAGCGCGGACGGAAGCGCTGCACCTGTCCCGCCGCCTCAAGCCGGATGGAAAGATGCATGAGCATGTCGGAAAGCTCCTCGCGGGACCAGCGCGCCTCGCCGCGGGTCACCACGCTCAGAAGCTGCGCTTCGTTCACGAGATCGGTGAAGCGGCGCAGAGGCGACGTCACGGGACTGTAGGCCGAAAGCCCCATGCCCGCGTGCGGACGCGGCGAAACATCGAGAGAGGCCGCCACCAGAATGCGCACCACGCGGGCGATGTCGGGAGCGCTCTTCCACACTCCGGCGTATTCTCTGGGCACGGCCACGTCCTGCGTGCGGAAAAGAAGCGGCACGTCGTTCTTCACGGCCCACTCGGCAAGCGCGGCGTTGGCCACCACCATGAGTTCCGCCACCAGAAGCTGCGCCCTCGGCGCGGCGGGCGTCTGCTTGAGCTTCACCTGCACGTCGGCGCCCTCGCCCTCCAGCGTGAAGTCGATTTCCGGGCGCTCGATGATGACCGCTCCGTGGTCCACGCGGTACGCCAGTCTCACGTCGCTCATGGCCGAGGCGAGACGAAGCTGCTCCGCAAAGGGCGCGGCGGCGTTGTCTTCGCCGTCAAGCACGGCCTCGCAGTCGGGATAATTGAGATTTTTTGCAATTTTTATCGTGGAGAAGCGAAACGAACCTTCGCCGAGCGCGCCGCCCGGCGACACGTGAGCGCCCACCACGAGCGCGGGACGCGCCTCCCCTTCAAACAGGCTGAACGCGCCCTCGCCGAGAGCTTCGGGCATCATGTGGCAGTTGCCTTCCGGCAGATAAATGCTTGTCGCACGATGAAAGACGGCCTTGCCGAGCGGGCTGTCGAAATCCCAGAACCAGGCGGGACAGGCCAGCGCCACTTCCACGTCCCAGCCGCCGTCCTCTGCCGCAAAGATGCGGAAGGCGTCGTCGATGTCGCGGGTGGTGGCGCTGTCGATGCTTATGAAGACCGAATCTTCGGCCGGGGGCATGTCGTCGCCCCTGGTCACGGCGTCGATGAGCGCCTGCGTCTCTCCGGCAAAGGGCTCTTCCCAGGCCGTGCCCGCCGCATAGTCCGCGCGGTCGAGCCAGAAGTTGTAGTGTTCCGGCACAAGGCCCCAGGTCATGGCCAGCAGCAGCGCCAGGTGCGGATCGTCGGGCAGGCCCTTGGACACCTGCTTCCACAGCGCTTCGTCCTCCACGGTTTCGGGATCGATCATGCGGGCGCGGAGCATGCGCTCCAGACGGTGGCGCACAGCCTCGTCCGGCGCGGTGGAAAGATCGGGCGCGGGATGACGGCCGATGCGAGCCTCCCACAGACGGCGGAACCAGTCCGCGCCGCCGCACACCATGGCTTCGCGCACGCGCGCGGCCTCTTCGGCCTGACGGCGGGATTCCACCGTGGCCGCATCGTAAATTTCAAATTCCGGCGGCTGGAAGCGAAAATGCGTCTTGCACTGCAGAAGCGCCCGTCCGCAGGCCGCCACGGCGTCGGCGTCGGGATTCGTGTAGCCGAGCTCCGCAAACCATTCGGCAGGCGCCTTGTCCATTTCGCCCTGCGCCATTTCCCACAGTTCCACGGGCGCGACTTCGGAAGCGAGACGCTCCCGGCGCTCCCTGTGCCTGTTCAGAATGTCCACCACGTCGTCCTTGCTCTGCTGGGAAGGATACGACGGGCCGGCCCAGGGCAGAATGCGCGACGGAGAAAGCGTGGTCTCACGCCTGTTGGGCAGGAAAAGACGGAGTTTGCCCTTCTGTTCCTCCATCACCCACGCTATCTGGGGTTCGTTTCCCTGCATGAATTCCACAATACAGCCCGCAGAGGGATTCTGCACAATATGCGATGCCATGTCTCCAGTCCTGAAAGGCAAAAATGGTCAGACCGCCCCGGCGGACAAATCTTGCGCGCTGCGCGCGTCCTGCACGGAGAAAGTCGAAAACGGAGGTCTTCCCGCTCTCGACGGGGCTCCGAAAAATTCCTGCTGCGGCCCGCCACGGATGAAAACAGAGGTCACGCTTCCCCGGTCGCAGAAGGGCGCGTGAAGAGAGGCATCCATGACAATGCCGGGAAAGCTCGCGCCTCCCCGGCATTATGATTCATCAGTGCTTGAAGGAGCGCTGGCCGGTGAACACCATGGCCACCTGCGGTTCGTGCTCGTTGCAGGCCTGCACCACTTCCCAGTCGCGTATGGAGCCGCCGGGCTGGGCAATGGCCGTCACGCCCTGCGCCATGACGACGTCCACGCCGTCACGGAAGGGGAAGAAACCGTCGGACACCACCACGGAACCGATGAGGCCGCCCTTGCTTTCCCGGGTCTCGCGGTTGATCTCTTCAAGCGTGGCCGCGGCTTCGGCGTCGGAAAGGGCCTTCTGCTGAAGCTCGTACAGGGAAAGACCGGTGCGCTTGAAGGAAAGCACGTCGGCATGCTTGGTGTAGGCCTTGTGAATGGCGAGTTCCGCACAGCCCACGCGATCCTGTTCGCCGGTGCCGATGGCCACCGTGGCGCCGTTGCGCGCAAAGATCACGGAGTTGGAGGTCACGCCCGATTCCACGGCCCAGGCAAAGAGCAGGTCTTCTGCTTCCTGTTCCGTGGGCTTGCGGGCCGTGAACACGGTGCCGTCCTTCTTCGTGCCGGTGGCGGGCATGAAGTCGTCCACGCTGCTGATGCGGTTGACGAAGGACTTCTGCATCACGATGCCGCCGTCGGTGAGGCTCTTGAAGTCGAGCATGGGAATGCCGCGCAGCTCGTCGAGATGCGCAAGGCCGGGCAGCTCGAAGATGCGCAGATTCTTGCGGCCCTTGAGCACGTCCACCACGCCTTCTTCAAAGGCGGGCGCGGCCACCACTTCAAAATACTGGGAGGCGATGAGTTCGGCGCACTTCATGTCGAGCGGACGGTTCACCACCACCGCGCCGCCGAAAGCGGCAATGCGGTCGCACCAGAAGGCGTTGTTCAGCGCGTCGAAGAGGGTGTCGGCCCAGGCCGCGCCGCAGGGATTGTTGTGCTTCAAAATGGCGGCTGCGGGCTTCTTCGTGAGATACTGAAGAATGTTGCAGGCGTTGTCCACGTCGGTGAGATTGGTCTTGCCCGGATGCTTGCCGGACTGCACCATCTGCTCTTCGGTGAGCGCGGAAACAATGCCCTGATGGGGAGCGCGCCACTTGAGATCGGCCACTTTGTTTTCGCCTTCCACGAATTCATAGAGCGCAGCGGGCTGATCGGGGTTTTCGCCATAACGCAGTCCGCGCACTTCGCCGCCCATTTCCCAGGTGCGCTTGCGATAGGTGAGCACGCTGTCTCCCAGCGTGATGGTCATGGTGTCGGGGAACCCGTCCGCCACAATGGTGCGGTACATATCTTTCAGATCGCTCATGTCAACTCCGCCTCGGCGATAAAGATGTTGGAAGAACGCGCCTTGCGGTTCTCATCCGCGCAGCGCGGAAACGCGCCTTGCGGCGTCGTTCCTTGGGGAGTTTACGTTTTTATCATAAAAATCGAGTGCGGGCAAATTGCCCCTCCGGCAGGGGGGCGGCGCGCGGGCCGTCAGAATTCATTTGCCCGCGCCGCGCTTGCAGGGTATAAGCAAGACCAGTTCAACCGCGAGGACAACAATGGAAAAAATGCTGCTCAAAATGGCCCGCCAGCTCAACGCCATGGATGAGGCTTCCCTCATGGCGCTGTGGAACAAGTACATGCAGCGCGTTCAGGACTTCGACGCTTCCCGCGAATGGGAAGAAGCCGTCATCGTGCTTTCCCTCATTCAGGCCGTGCGCGGCAAGAATCAGCTGTTCAACGTGAAATGGGAAGAGCGGGAGGCTCTCAAGAAGGCCGAAGTCGAGAAGCCCCGCATCGAGGACATGCGCCCCTGGCGGCGCAGGACTCCCAAGAAAAAGCCGGAGGAAAAGCCCGTGCAGAAGGCCACGGTGCATCAGTTCCATCCGCTTTCCTGATCTTTCGGCAGCCTGGCGGCCGAGCCTGCGCCCGCGTCCGCCGTCGCTTTTCCCGCCCTGCGCCCGAAATCGCAGCTCTCTGACCTGCGTGGCCGGCGCTGCGCCGCACATTCTGCGCCAGGCCCTGAGTCCTGCCTCTGAGCCTGGCCGCCGGTCTCTTTTGCCGAGCGCCGCTCAGCGCTTCTGACACCTTGGGCACCACACGGACATTCTTCCCGCCACGCGCCCCGACGCCAGAGCCCGTCCGCAGGAAACGCACTTCTCCCCCGCTCTGCCGTACACGCGAAAACGGTTCTGAAACGCGCCCACGTCGCCGCGGGCCGTGCGGTAGTCCCGAATGGAGCTGCCGCAGTCGCGGATGGATTCGAGCAGCACCTCCACAAGCGCCCGGTGCAGACGCGCCAGCCGTTCCGGCGAAAGCGACTTTCCCGGCGCGTCCGGCCGAATGCCTGCGCGAAAGAGACTCTCGTCGGCATAGATGTTGCCCACGCCCGCCACCACGGACTGATCGAGCAGGAGCGCCTTCACCGCCCGCCCGGAAGAAAAGCGTTCGGCAAAGGCTTCGTCCGACATTTCCAGAGGCTCCGGCCCGAGCTCCCGCCAGAAGGACCAGCGTTCCATCTCGCGGGGCGAGAGCGCCCGCACCTGACCGAACTTGCGCGTGTCGTCAAAAAAGAGAAGCCTGCCGTCGTCCAGCGTGAATATCACCCTTGTGTGCTTTTCCGGCGGCGTTCCGGCAGGATAGACGAAGAGCCTGCCCGTCATGCGCAGATGAAAGGCCAGCGCCGTTATGTCGCCCGGCTCCCTTCCGTCCAGCGAAGGACGGCCGCGCTCCGCTCCGCGGGCCGTGTAGCAGAGCGGCCAGCACGACGCGCTCTCCGGCGCGGGAATCTCCGTCTCCGGGCACGAGGCAGGCAGCACGTCCGCCTCGCGGGAAAGATAAAGCAGCAACAGCTTGCCGCGCCTTCCCGTTCCCGTCGCCACAAATCGCCCGGCCGCCACGCGCTCCGCGTCCGCCTCTCCCTGCCACGTTCCGGCGTTCAGCACGTCCACGGCCGCAATGCGCCGTCCGCACACCTGCGGCGCAAGCGTGCGCGCCACGGTTTCCACTTCGGGCAGTTCCGGCATGTTCCTCTCCTGACCATGATTCATCCGCGCTCCGCCCGGCAGGCCCCGACGCCGAACAGACGATGTGAGTCGCGAACCCAGCGCGACATGCGCAAACGCCCGCGTCCGCCGAAGCTCCGACCATGTTGCCGGAACCTGCCGCAGAGCGAAAAAAGAAGGGAAGGAGCATCCCCCTTCCCTTCCGTCAACACAAACTAACCGGCGATCTTCTGCTTCAGAATCCTGAAGGCTTCGTCGATGCCTTCAGGATTGCTGCCGCCCGCCTGCGCCTGGTCGGGACGGCCGCCGCCGGAACCGCCGATGGCCGCGGCCACGTCGCGGATGAGCGCGGGCGCGGTGAAGCGGTCGTGCAGGTCCTTGGACACGTAGAGAATCATCTGCGCCTTGCCGTTGTCTTCCGACACGAGGCAGGCCACGCCGGAAGGCATCTTGGAGCGCACGTCGTCCATCATTTCGCGCAGCGCCTTCACGTTCACGGCACCGGCCTTCACGGCCAGCACCTTCACGCCGGCAAGCTCTTCCACGGCGGACATCACGTCGCCGCGGCTCGCGGCCTGCGCCTTGTCGAGTTCCTTGCGCAGGGTCTTGATTTCCTTCTGCATGGCTTCCACGCGGGAGGCGAGATCGGAAGAGCGCACCTTGAGCAGCGCGCCGAGGGCGTTGAGTTCGCTGCGGCGCTCGTTCATGATGTTGTAGGCGTTCCAGCCGGTGGCCGCTTCGATGCGACGCACGCCGGCGGCCACGCCGCCTTCGGAAAGAATGACGAAGCAGCCCGCCTGACCGGTGCGGGAAAGATGCGTGCCGCCGCAAAGTTCCATGGAGCAGGGCTCGGCGCCTTCGGCTCCCATGCTGACCACGCGCACCTTGTCGCCGTACTTTTCATTGAACAGCGCCATGGCGCCGGACTTCACGGCTTCGTCGTGATCCATCTCGCGGGTGGTCACGGGGTAGTCGGCCATGATCATGGCGTTCACTTCGCGTTCCACGGCGGCGATTTCCTCGTCGGTCATGGCGGCGATGTGCGTGAAGTCGAAACGCAGATGGTCGGGGCCCACGGAAGAGCCCGCCTGATGCACATGGCTGCCCAGCACCTTGCGCAGGGCCGCCTGAAGCAGATGCGTGCAGGAATGGTTGCGCGCCGCGGCGATGCGGTCGCCTTCGGTCACTTCCATATCCACTTCCTGCTCGGAGCGAATGACGCCTTCGGTCACTTCAATCTGTTCCACGGTCAGGGTGGGCATGGGCTTGAGCGTATCGGTCACGCGGGCCTTGCCCTCTTCCGTGGTCAGGGCGCCGGTGTCGCCGCTCTGGCCGCCGGACGCGCCGTAGAACGGCGTATGACCGGTCACCACGTAGCCCTTGGCGCCGGTTTCCAGCTTTTCCACGGGCAGGGCGTCTTCGTCGAGAAGCGCCACGATGCGGCTCTTCGTCTTCAGCGTGTCGTAGCCCACGAATTCCGACTGCATGCCTTCCTCAAGCAGACCGCGGAAACGGGCCGCCAGGTCCTTTTCGCCGGAACCCTTCCACGCCGCGCGGGCGCGGGCGCGCTGTTCCTGCATCTTTTCGGCAAAGCCTTCCTCGTCCACGGTGAAGCCGCGCTTGTAGGCCACGTCGGACACAATGTCGAGCGGGAAACCGTAGGTGTCGTTCAGGCGGAAGGCCACGTCGCCGGGAATCACGGTCTTGCCGGCCGCGGAGAGCGCTTCAAGTTCGCTGTCGAGCAGGGCGAGGCCCTTGTCGAGGGTCACGCGGAAGCGGTTTTCTTCCTCGAACACCACGCGGGAAATGAAGTCGGCGTGCTCGCGAAGTTCGGGATAGTCGTCGCCCATGACTTCCACCACCTTGCCCACGGTCTTGTAGAGGAATGCCTCGTGCAGACCCATGAGCGTGCCGAAGCGCAGCGCGCGGCGGATGAGACGGCGCAGCACGTAGCCGCGGCCTTCGTTGGAAGGCAGAATGCCGTCGGCGATCATGAAGGCGGCGGCGCGGCTGTGGTCGGCGATGACGCGCAGCGCGGTGTCCACGTCGTTGGTGTCGGGCGCGGAGAAGCTGTACTTCACGCCGGCGATGGAAGCCGCGTACTGAATGATGTCCTGGAAGAGGTCGCAGTCGAAGTTGGAGCGCTTGCCCTGGCACACGGCGGCGATGCGTTCGAGGCCCATGCCGGTATCGATGTTGGGATGTTCCAGCGGCACGCGCACGCCGGGTTCCTTCTGATCGTACTGCGTGAACACGAGGTTCCAGATTTCAAGGAAGCGGTCGCAGTCGCACTTGCCGATGCCGCAGTTGGGACCGCAGGACATGTCCTCGCCCTGATCGATGTAGATTTCCGAGCAGGGGCCGCAGGGACCGGTGTCGCCCATGGTCCAGAAGTTGTCCTTCTCGCCCATGCGGGTGATGTGATCGGCGGGCATGCCCGCAATTTCCTGCCACAGGTTGTAGGCTTCGTCGTCGTTTTCGTACACGGTGACGTAGAGCTTTTCGGCGGGCAGATGCAGTTCCTCGGTCACGAACTTCCACGCGAAGGTGATGGCTTCGCGCTTGAAGTAGTAGGCGAAGGAGAAGTTGCCCAGCATCTCGAAGAAGGTGTGATGGCGGGCGGTGCGGCCCACGTTTTCAAGGTCGTTGTGCTTGCCGGAAACGCGCAGGCACTTCTGCGAGGTGGCGGCGCAGCGGTAGGAACGGCGTTCCTGACCGAGATAGAGCTTCTTGAACTGCACCATGCCGGCGTTGGTGAAGAGCAGCGTGGGGTCGTCCTTGGGCACAAGGGACGAAGAAGGCACTATGGCATGTCCGTTCTTTGCAAAAAAGTCCAAAAACTTTCGACGTATTTCCTTGGCAGTGAGCATATGTTCTTCCGATTGAGCCATACCGTGACCTCTCATTCTCATAAAGACGGGGGAAGAGCGCTCTTCCCCCGCAAGTTTTCGTGATGAACGGGCCGGAAAACATTCCCCGGGAAAATTTTCCCCGCCCCGTCTTCCGCGCAGGAGCGGCTTTTCAGGCTCATCGCGCTGAAAGGCTCTGCCGGAAAACAACGCCGGAGCGCCCCGCTTTCGGCGGAGCGTCCGGCGAAACATGGCTAGTAGCTTTCGTCGTAGCTGTCCTCGTCGCCGGGAAGGCCTTCGCTCTCCACGGGCGCGGCTGCGGGAACGCCGTCGGCGTTCATGCCGAGATGCTCCTTGACCTTGGCCTCGATTTCATCGCGCAGGGCGATGTTCTCGTTGAGCATGTCGCGCACGCGTTCGCGGCCCTGGCCAAGCTTTTCGTCGCCGTAGGCGTACCACGCGCCGCTCTTGTCCACAATGCCCGCGTCCACGGCCATGTCGAGAATTTCGCCCGCGCGGGAAATGCCCGTGCCCCAGATGATGTCGAACTTGGCTTCGCGGAAGGGCGGAGCCATCTTGTTCTTCACCACCTTCACGCGGGTGAGGGAACCGTAGGCCTCGTCGCGATCCTTCAGGGTCTGCACGCGGCGGATGTCCATGCGCACGGAGCTGTAGAACTTGAGCGCGTTGCCGCCGGTGGTGGTTTCGGGGCTGCCGTAGCCCATCTGACCGATCTTCATGCGTATCTGGTTGATGAAGATCACGCAGGTGCGCGACTTGTGAATGGTGCCGGTGAGCTTTCTCATGGCGTGCGACATGAGGCGCGCCTGACTGCCCACTTGGGTTTCGCCCATGGCGCCGTCGAGTTCGGCCTGCGGAATGAGGGCGGCCACGGAGTCGATGACCACGATGTCCACCGCGCCGGAGCGCACCAGCATGTCGGCGATGTCGAGGGCCTGCTCGCCGTGATCGGGCTGGGAAATGAGCAGCTCGTCGGTCTTGACGCCGAGTCTCGCGGCATAGGAAACATCCAGGGCGTGTTCCGCGTCGATGAAGGCGGCCACGCCGCCCAGCTTCTGGCATTCCGCAATGATGTGCAGCGTGAGCGTCGTCTTGCCCGAAGATTCGGGGCCGTAGATTTCGGTCACGCGGCCGCGCGGCACGCCGCCGATGCCCAGCGCCAGATCGAGGCCGAGGGAACCGGTGGGAATGACCGGCACATGCACGTGCGCCCCGTCGGACAGCTTCATGACCGCGCCCTGACCATACTTTCTTTCGATGGTGCTGAGGGCTGTCTTGAGCGCTTCGCGGCGGGCATCTTCCGCGGAAACAAGAGGCTTTTTCGCCATGGATGACATCTCCTGAAGTAAGAGCGTATTGCCGCACGAAACGAAGCCCTGCCCTTTCGAGCAGAAGCGCCGTCGTGCGGAAGCGGCCTTTCCCCTGGGGGAAACGCCTCAAGACAGGAACATTAGCAAAAGGGCGGGCGGGGGGCAAGAGAAACACTTGCCAGCGCGCCGCATACCATCTATCTAAAGAGTCATGAAAAATTATGACGGCATAGCTCTTTTTTCCGGGGGACTGGACAGTATTCTCGCCGCCCGGCTGCTCATGGAACAAGGCAGGACCATCAAGTGCCTGCACTTCTATTCGCCCTTTTTCGGCCATCCCGGCCGCGTGGAACACTGGCAGGAGATCTACGGACTCGACATCGACGCCATCGACGCTTCCGCGCCGTTTGTGGACATGCTCCGCCGCGGCCCGGAACACGGCTTCGGCAGCGCCATGAATCCCTGCGTGGACTGCAAGATTCTCATGATGCGCCTCGCCAGGGAACGCATGGCCGAATACGGCGCAACGTTCATCGTTTCCGGCGAAGTGCTGGGACAGCGCCCCATGTCGCAGCGACGCGACACGCTCAACGTCATCCGCCGCGACGCAGACGTGCGCGACATTCTCGTGCGTCCGCTCTCTGCCAGGCTGCTTGACCCCACGGCTCCCGAGGAATCGGGCCTCATCGACCGCTCCCGCCTGCTCGGCATGAACGGGCGCGGCCGCAAGGAACAGCTCGCCCTTGCCGAACAGTTCCACATCACCGAAATTCCCACGCCCGGAGGCGGCTGCAAGCTCACGGAAAAGGAAAACACCCGCCGCTTCTGGCCCGTGCTCTCCCGCCTCGCCAGCCCCGACGTGAACGACTTTCGGCTTGCCGACGTGGGCCGCCAGTTCTGGCACGACGACTGCTGGCTCACCATAGGCCGCCACAAGTTCGACAACGAAGCCTATGCCGGACTCCTCCGCGAAGGCGACGTTCACTTCAAGGTGGCGGGCTTCCCCGGCCCCATCGCCCTCGGCCGCCGCAGCCGCCCCTGGGACGAAGACTCCCTGCGCGAAGCCGCCGCGCTCGTGGCCTCCTATTCGCCGCGGGCCTGCCGCGCGAGCGAGGAAGGGCAGCGCATCAGCGTGCGCGTGACAGTGAACGGTCAGACGCATATGGTGGAAGTCACGCCCCGCCGGGAAACCGTGTTCCATGAACCCACCTGGGAAGACGCACGCGACGAGTTGCACGCCCTGCGCAAGCCCGGAAAATCCTGCGAACAGAACGCCGGAAAATAAACGGCACGCCGCAAGACGTGCACAGGAGAACGCCCCGATGTCCACAGAACATCCCACCCCTGCAGAATACCTGCGCAAAATACTTCTTTCCCCCGTGTACGACGTGGCCCGCGTGACCCCGCTCGAATACATGGAAAAGCTTTCGGAGCGCGTGGGCTGCCGCGTGAGCCTCAAGCGCGAAGATCTTCAGCCCGTGCATTCGTTCAAGCTGCGCGGGGCCTACAATAAAATAGCCAGACTCCCCGAAGAAGCCAAAAAGCGCGGCATCATTGCCGCGTCCGCGGGCAACCACGCGCAGGGCTGCGCCCTCTCCGGCGCCAGACTCGGCGTGAAGGCCACCATCGTCATGCCCAAGACCACGCCCGACATCAAGGTGGACGCCGTGCGCCGCTTCGGCGGCAACGTAGTGCTCTTCGGCAACAGCTTCGACGAGGCCTACGCCGAATCCATGCGCCTCGCCAAAGAAGAGGGCCTCACCCTCATTCCCCCCTACGACGATTCCGACGTCATTGCCGGTCAGGGCACCATCGCCCGCGAACTGCTGGAACAGGACAGCCGTCTCACGCACGTGTTCGTTCAGGTGGGCGGCGGCGGACTCGCCGCGGGCATCGCCGTGTACATCAAGCAGATTCTGCCGCAGGTGAAGGTCATCGGCGTGGAAGCCAAGGGCTCCGCCTGCCTCAAGGCCGCGTGGGAGGCGGGCGAGCCCGTCACCCTCGACCGTGTTTCCCTGTTTGCCGACGGCGTGGCCGTGAAGCGCATCGGCGACGAAACCTTCCGCGTGCTGCGCGAGAACCTCGACGAAATCATCACCTGCTCCAACGACGAAATCTGCGCCGCGCTCAAGGACATCTTCGACGACACCCGCGCCATTGCCGAACCTTCCGGCGCTCTCTCGCTGGCCGGTCTCAAGAAGTACGCCGCAAGCCACGACATCAGGGACGCGCGCATGGCCGCCGTTCTCTCGGGCGCGAACATGAACTTCCACACCCTGCGCTTCGTTTCCGAACGCTGCGAAGTGGGCGAACAGCGCGAAGGCATCATTTCCGTCACCATTCCCGAAAGAAAGGGCGCATTCCTCGATCTGTGCCGCAAGCTCGGCAACCGCATGGTCACGGAATTCAACTACCGCTTCTCCGATCCCTCGCAGGCCGAAATATTCACCTCGCTGCGCCTCACCGAAGGCATGGACGAGCTTGAACGCATCATCACCGGTCTGCGCGAGGCCGGCTACAACGTGACCAACATGACCAGAAACACCTTCGCCAAGAGCCACGTGCGCTACATGATCGGCGGCCGCGCTCCCAGCATCGTGAAGAACGAGCACATCCTGAGCTTCCAGTTCCCGGAACGCACGGGCGCGCTCCTGCAGTTCCTGGAAACGCTCGGCACGAACTTCAACGTGACCATGTTCCACTACCGCAACCACGGCGCGGAATACGGCCGCGTGGCCTGCGGCTTCGAGGTCGCGCCCGAACAGTGCGACGAGTTCTACGCCAATCTCGACAAGCTCGGCTTCGCCTGGTGGGACGAAACCGACAACGAAGCGTGCAAGAAGTTCCTCTCGCCGCTTGACTAACCCCTTCCGGCGGCCCGCGCTCCCCGGACGATCTCCGCGTCCGTCGCCTGCGCGGGCCGCCTTTTTTACCCGGCATGACGAGCGGCACGAGGAAGGCTTCCCCGCGGCGTGGCGGCCTCCCGCCCGCGCGGCGCGCTTCACGTTTCTTCCACCGCCTTCAAGCTTCCTCTTCCCGTCTCCGCTCTCTTCTCTCCCCCGCCTATTTTCCCCCGCCTCTCCTTCCCGCTTCACGACTGAGCCCCCATCTTCCGAGCATCCTCGTCTTCCAAGGCTGCCCTGCAACGCCTTTTCTCATCCGCCGCGCCGGACGCTCCGCGGCGTTCCCGCCCGCCGGACGCCATCGAAAATTCAAAATTCCCTGCGCCGCGGTTCACGGTTCCGCCTTGTTTTTTTCCTTTTTGACATCTTCCGCGATATGGGTATAAGCTGGAACATAATTGGTCTAAAAGACCGGTCGCCTATTTCTCAAGGAGGGAATGAAAGGTGAAACGTTTTCTCGCAGCCATGTGTCTGGGACTGATGGCCTTCGCCACACAGGCTTCCGCCGCGGAGCCTGCCAAAATTCACATCGGCATCTGCACGGGCACGGTTTCCCAGTCGGAAGACGACCTGCGCGGAGCCGAAGCACTCATTAAAAAGTATGGAGACGTCGCCAACGGCGGCATGATCAAGCACATCACCTACCCCGACAACTTCATGACTGAAATGGAAACCACCATTTCGCAGATCGTTTCCTTTGCCGACGATCCCGACATGAAGGCCGTCATCGTCAATCAGGGCATTCCCGGCACCACCGCCGCCTTCCAGCGCATCCGCGAAAAGCGTCCCGACATCATGCTCCTCGTGGGCGAGGCCCATGAAGATCCGAACGTCATCGAAAGCGCCGCCGACCTCGCCATCAACGCCGACAACATTTCCCGCGGCTATCTCATCATCGCCGCCGCCAAGAAGCTCGGCGTAACCGATTTCGTCCACATTTCCTTCCCCCGTCACATGAGCTACGAGCTGCTCTCCCGCCGCCGCAACATCATGGAAGTCGCCTGCAAGGACCTCGGCGTGAACTTCCACTTCATGAGCGCTCCCGATCCCACCTCCGACGTCGGCGTGGCCGGCGCCCAGCAGTACATTCTCGAACAGGTTCCCCAGTGGCTCGACAAGCTCGGCCCCAAGACCGCCTTCTTCTGCACCAACGACGCCCACACCGAGCCTCTGCTCAAGCGCCTCACCGAAGACAAGGGCGGCTACTTCATCGAAGCCGACCTGCCCTCTCCCCTCATGGGCTATCCCGGCGCGCTCGGCATTGATCTTGCCGACGTGTCCGGCAACTTCCCCGCCATCCTGAAGCGCGTGGAAGACACCGTCATCGCCAAGGGCGCCGCCGGCCGCATGGGCACCTGGACCTACTCCTACGGCTTCACCAACTCCCTCGGTCTCGGCGAACTCGCCATCAAGTACGCCAAGGAAGGCGTGACCGGCGGCCGCAGCTTCCGCCGTCACTTCAAGAAGGAAGACGTGTTTGAAGCCTACAACGCCGCCACCCCCGGCTCCACCTGGAGCGGCGGCTACTACATGGACGTGGCCACCGGCAAGGAAAAGAAGAACCATGTGCTGGTCTTTGAAGACCTGTACATCTTCGGCAAGGGCTACATGCACATGACCGAAGTGCCCGTGCCCGACAAGTACAAGAAGATCAAGTAACGCTTCGCAGGGGAAGGCTTCGGCCTTCCCTTTTTGTATCGTTCGTTCCACTGCTTTTGCGCTCGAATTGCGCTCGTGTAAAACGTAACTCATTCAATGCGTTACAAGATTTCATCATGCCTTCCGCCCGGGCAGGGGAAAGGCTTTTGCCGTTTTTATTTTTTTGTGCTAAGCTCTTCTCTGCGTTTTTTCTGAAACGCGCCATCCATCACGTCTCCCCCATCTTTCTCCTTTTTCCCGATCCACAACGTCGGCGGGAGACACATCCTTAGCAAAAGAGGTCCTATGGGCGCAGAAGAACCATTGCTCCGCGTAGAAGGCGTCGGCAAGGCGTACTTTTCCAACCGGGTGCTCAAAAACGTCAACTTCACCCTCGGCAAAGGACGCATCCTCGGCCTTGTCGGAGAAAACGGGGCGGGCAAGTCCACCCTGATGAACATCCTTTTCGGCATGCGCGTCATTCAGGAAACCGGCGGCTATGAAGGAAAAATTCTGATAGACGGAAAGGAAGTGAACTTCCGCAGTCCCATGGACGCGCTCAATGCCGGCATCGGCATGGTGCATCAGGAATTCTCCCTCATTCCCGGGTTCACCGTGGCGGAAAACATCGTGCTCAACCGCGAAACGCTGGTGTACAATCCGCTGGTGGAAGCCTTCGGCGACCGTCTCACCACCCTCGACCGCGCGTCCATGACGCGCCGCGCTGACGACGCCATCGCCAGACTCAACATCGAGCTCGACAGCTCCACCCCCATTTCCGAACTGCCCGTGGGCTACAAACAGTTCACGGAAATCGCCCGCGAGATCGACAAAAAGGGCACCCGCCTGCTCGTGCTCGACGAACCCACCGCCGTGCTCACCGAAAGCGAAGCCGACATTCTGCTCGACTCCATGCGCCGTCTGGCCGCGCAGGGCATTTCCATCATCTTCATCTCACACCGCCTCCAGGAAGTCATGAGCGTGTGCGACGACATCGTCATTCTGCGCGACGGCGAGGTGGTGCTCCAGACCACGCCCGCCGAAACCAGCGTGCGTCAGATAGCAAGCGCCATGGTGGGACGCAAAATCGACCGCTCCGAAGGCGTCGAGGAAGCGCGGGAGCTCTCCGGCAAGGTCGTCATGGACATTGAACACCTCTGGGTGGACATGCCCGGCGAAACCGTGCGCGACGTGAACCTCACCGTGTTTGAGGGCGAAATTCTCGGCATCGGCGGCATGGCCGGTCAGGGCAAGCTCGGCATCGCCAACGGCATCATGGGCCTGCATCCCGCAGGAGGAAAGGTCACCTTTCACGGCAAAAACGTGGAGCTCAACAATCCCGTCTCGCCGCTTTCCATGGGCATTTCCGCCGTGTCCGAAGATCGGCGCGGCGTCGGCCTTCTGCTTGAGGAATCCATTGCCTGGAACATCATCTTCACCTCGCTCCAGACGCAGAAACGCTTTCTCAAGAACTTCGGCCCGCTGAAGATTCGCGACGAACAGGCCATTGCCGAATGCGCCCGCAAATACATCCGCGATCTGGAAATCAAATGCACCGGCGAAAAGCAGCTCGTGCAGGAACTTTCCGGCGGCAATCAGCAGAAGGTGTGCCTCGCCAAGGCCTTTGAAATCAGACCAAAGCTGCTCTTCGTGGCCGAGCCCACCCGCGGCATCGACGTGGGCGCGAAAAAAGTGGTGCTCGACACCCTGAAACGCTACAACCGCGAACACGGCATGACCGTGGTGGTCGTTTCCTCCGAACTTGAGGAACTGCGTTCCGTCTGCGACCGCATCGCCATCATCGACAAGGGAGCCGTGGCGGGCATTCTGCCTGCGAGCACGCCTTCCGAAGCCTTCGGCTATCTGCTCATGGGCGCAGGCTCCGCCGAGGCCGAAAAGGCCGCCACAGACAATTCCAACGGTACGGAGGCGGCAAGCGCATGAACCGCATCAAGAAATTCATCGAAGAAGCCGGATGGCCCCGCATTCTCATTGCGGTGTTTCTGGCAATCCTGTTTCTGGTGGCTCCCTTCGTGGGCGTGCCCGTGGACGCCGCCCTCAGCGACACGCTCGTGCGCTTCGGCATGAACGGCGTGCTCGTGCTCGCCATGGTGCCCATGGTGCAGTCCGGCTGCGGACTCAACTTCGGCCTGCCGCTCGGCATCATCGCCGGGCTGCTCGGCGCGGTCACCAGCGTGGAACTCGAAGCCAGAGGCATTCCCGGCGTGTTCGCGGCCATGGCCATCGCCACGCCCATCGCCGTGATTCTCGGCTGGGGATACGGACTGCTGCTCAACAAGGTCAAGGGCGAAGAAATGATGATCGCCACCTACGTGGGCTTCTCCTCCGTGGCGTTCATGTGCATCATGTGGCTCGTGCTGCCCTATTCCAGCTCGAACATGGTGTGGGGCTACGCGGGCGTGGGCCTGCGCACCACCGTGTCGGTGGAAGAGTTCTGGCAGCGCGCCATCAGCGACATCGCCGCCTTCAACATCGGCGAATCCTTCTACTTCCCCACCGGCATGTTCCTGTTCTTCCTGCTGCTGTGCGGCCTCATGTGGATCTTCATGCGCACCCGCACCGGCACGGCCATGACCACCGTGGGCTCCAACCCCGACTACGCCCGCGCAAGCGGCGTGAACATCAACCGCATGCGCACCCTTTCGGTCATTCTCTCCACCTGGCTCGGCGCGCTCGGCATCATCGTCTATGAGCAGAGCTTCGGCTTCATTCAGCTCTACATGGGCCCGTTCATGATG
Source organism: uncultured Mailhella sp. (assembly GCF_963931295.1). Lineage (NCBI taxonomy): Bacteria > Pseudomonadati > Thermodesulfobacteriota > Desulfovibrionia > Desulfovibrionales > Desulfovibrionaceae > Mailhella > uncultured Mailhella sp. The sequence continues at coordinate 971,017 of NZ_OZ007001.1, forward strand.
GCCTTCCCGGCCGTGGCCGCCCTGCTCATCGGAGGCGCTTCCGTGAAAAAGGCCTCCATCATCAACGTTATCGTGGGCACGTTCCTCTTCCAGGGCATACTGACCATGACTCCTTCGGTCATCAACAGCATGCTGCAGACCGACATGTCCGAAGTCATCCGCATCATCGTGTCCAACGGCATGATTCTCTACGCCCTGACCCGTGTGACAAAGGTAAGATCATGAAAAGCTCGTCCGGCGGCAATGCCGTCACACTCTTCTGCATGCGCAACGCCGTGCCCATCGTCTTTCTGCTGGTGAGCGCCATCGGCATCTACTATTCCCAGTTCACGGCCGAGTACCTGATTCAGGAAATGCTCACCAGACTCGCCAGAAACTCCTTCCTCGTGCTCTCGCTGCTCATTCCCATCATGGCGGGCATGGGCCTCAACTTCGGCATGGTGCTCGGCGCCATGGCCGGTCAGATAGGACTCATCTTCATCAGCGACTGGAACGTCTCCGGCCTGTACGGCATGACCCTCGCCGCCCTCATCGCCACCCCGCTCGCCATCCTCTTCGGCTGGATGTGCGGCGTGGTGCTCAACAAGGCCCGCGGCCGCGAAATGGTCACCTCGTACATTCTCGGCTTCTTCATGAACGGCGTGTATCAGCTCGCGGTGCTCTACGGATTCGGCAGCCTCGTGCCCATCCTGAACCCCGAACTCGTGCTCTCCCGCGGCTACGGCATCCGCAACGTGACCAATCTCGACAACATCCGCGGCTCGCTCGACAACGCCATCGAGCTCGACATCATGGGCATACACGTGCCGCTCGCCACGTTCCTGCTCATCGCCGTGTTCTGCCTGTTCATCGTGTGGTTCCGCCGCACCAAGCTCGGACAGGACATGCGCGCCACAGGTCAGGATCTTTCCGTGGCCCACGCCGCAGGCATTCCGGTCATGCGCACCCGCATCATTTCCATCGTCATCTCCACCGTGCTCGCCGCCTACGGTCAGATCATCTTCCTGCAGAACGTGGGAACTCTGAACACCTACAACAGTCACGAACAGGCCGGCGTGTTCGCCATCGCCTCCCTGCTCGTGGGCGGAGCCACCGTGGCGCGCGCGTCCATCGTCAACGTGTTCACGGGCGTGCTGCTCTTCCACCTCATGTTCGTGGTGTCGCCCATGGCGGGCAAGTATCTGGTGGGCGACGCGCAGATCGGCGAATACTTCCGCGTGTTCGTGTGCTACGCCATCATTTCCCTCGCCCTGGTGCTGCACGCCTGGCGTCGCCATGCCGACAAGGAACGCGCCCGCGCCGCCCTGCGCGGCGAATCCGGAGGTGCCGCATGAGAGAGCTCCCCAACCGCAGACGCGTCATTCTCAAGCATGTTCTCGTCAACTGCGTGCTTGTTCTGCTGCTCATCGGTCTCGGCGCGTGGTGCTACGTGCAGGGCAAGACCTACAAGCTTTCGCTCGGCAACTACGCCTTCACCGGTCAGGACGGCCAGGAACATCCGGCGCTGGAAGCCGTGGAAGTGTTCATCGACGACAAGGAGCCCGTGTTCCTGCTGGAAGACGACAGCGGCACCGGCGAAGCCACGGGACGACAGCACACCATGGTCATCAAGCTCCTGGACGAAAACGACAAGCCCATCGAAAGCCGCACCCTCAAGTTCAGCGTGGCGGATCTCGACGACGATCTGGACGTGAACGTGGCCGAATTCTGGCTGCGGGCCAAATAACGCTTCGCCGACGGCAAAGCAGAAACGCGGCGCTTCCCCAAAAGGAACGCCGCGTTTTTTTTGCGCCCCGCGCACGGCGATGCCAGAGCTGCCGCACTGCGCCGAGAATCAGGGAGCACAGCCCGCGCACCGGGCGACTTTTCCTGCCCGCTCTTGCCGCTGAGGGGCTTCGCGGCACCGCCTTTCCTGCGCCCTCTTCGTTGTGTCGCCTTTCTGATCTTCTTCCTGACCGCCTTCGTTGCGCCGTCGGCCTTCGTGCGACACCTTGCGCCGACGCTTTTCGCCGCCCGCGCATTACAGACGTCCTCACGACTGCGCCCTTGCCGCCGTTTTTGCAGAAATCGCGGTTTCCCCGCCGCTCATGCTGCTCCTGCCCGGCAGAACGCCCGTCTCTCCCTTCTCCGCAGGCCGGAGACGCTCTGCGGCACTTCCAACCATGAGCGAGTCGCCCACAAAGCAACCCGCCTGCCGCAGTCCCTCCGCTCGCAACGCCCGGTATCTTGCGCCGTCGCCTCCGTCGATACATCGTCGCGTCGCCCCGCACCTCCCGCAAACGCGCTTCCCAAAGCCTTGCCCGAACACGTTCCCGTCGCGCCATCCGAAAGCCGCCACCAACGCGTCTGCCGCGTCCAACGGCGCGCCACGCGCGAAATCTGCCGCCAAAAGTCTGCGAACGAATCATGCCCGCCCGGAGCTACCCCCATCAACGACTCGCCCCGCCGCAGGGCAAAAAAAAGGGGGGGGAATCATCCCCCCCCCTCCCGTCATCGCTTTCAGCGCGTTGAAGTCGGCAATTGCCCAGGCAGGACTATTCGTCTCTGCCGAGCAGCGCACGCGCAAAGTCGTGCGGATCGAACGGACGCAGATCCTCCATTTTTTCGCCGAGGCCCACAAAGGTGATGGGCAGCTCGAACTGACTGGCCACGGCCAGCGCCACGCCGCCCTTGGCCGTGCCGTCGAGCTTGGTGAGGATGATTTCGTTCACGCCGCTCGTGTCCTTGAACATTTTGGTCTGCTGAAGCGCGTTCTGGCCCGTGGTGGCGTCGATGACGAGAATGGTGCGGTGCGGCGCTCCGGGGAGCTTGCGTTCCACCACCATGCGAATCTTGTGCAGTTCGTCCATGAGGTTGGACTTGGTGTGCAGACGTCCGGCCGTGTCGATGAACAGCACGTCGTAGCCGCCCTGCATGGCCTTGTCCATGGCCTCAAAGGCCACGGCCGCAGGATCGGCCCCCATGCCCTTGGCGTGGAAGTCCGCGCCGATGCGCCGGGCCCACACTTCGAGCTGTTCCACAGCCGCCGCACGGAAGGTGTCGGCCGCGGCAATGAGCACCTTCTTGCCCTGCATCTTGGCCCGATAGGCCAGCTTGGCGATGGTGGTGGTCTTGCCCACGCCGTTCACGCCCACCATGAGAATGACTTCCGGCGGATGCACCGCGGAGATGCGCCGGGGCGTTTTGAAAATGGCCTCCACTTCCTGTTCCAGCAGCGGCATGAGCCCGTCGGGCGTGGTCACGCCCTCCGCGCGGGCACGATCCTTCAGGCGACGCACCAGGGCCAGCGAGGGCTCCGCGCCCATGTCGGCCATGATGAACAGCTCTTCCATTTCATCCCAGAATTCCGCGGTGAGCTCGGTATGCCCGGCCATAAGCGCGGAAAGCCCCTGTCCGAAGCGGGCGCGGGTGCGCGCAAGACCGTTCTGCAGCTTGGCAAACAGCCGGTCGCGTTCATCTTCCTCGTCCTCCATGTCGAGGGCAAGGGCCAGACGATACTGAAGTTCCGACCTGAAGTCCTCCAGCCAATGATATTCCATGCGGTCGAGCCAGCCGCGGAAGTCGTCCAGAAACTCGCGGGCTTCGTTTTCCGGAGTTTCCAGCGCGCGGAGCAGAAAGGCAAGGCGCTTCCACAGAAGCTCGTCCGCCTCCTCCACGCCGTCCAGCACCACGGCCAGCCACGCGGAGAGCTTGGGCTCCGCCTGACGCAAAGCCAGCGTGAGGGCTTCTTCCTCTTCGGAACGCGCCGCCGGCGCAGCGGCAGAGGCATCCTCATCCTGCGCCCGGGCCGCATCCTCAGCCTTCGGCTCTTCAACCGTCTTTTCCGGCGCGGCATCGGGCGTCGGATCTTTTGAAACTTCCGCAGCTTCGGCAGGCTCCGTCATCTCTTCGACTTCGGTGCCAGCCTTCTCCCTGGAAGGCTCTTCTTCTGCCGTCGCCGCAGATTCGTCCTCCTGCGCTTCCGGCGCTTTTTCCGAGGCCGGAGCTCCTACAGACGGTTCCTGCGCCGTCGGCTCCTGCGCTGCTGAAGACGTCGCGTCTTCCTGCGCAGATTCGGCCGACTTTTCCGCGGCAGCCTGCGCCGCCTCGTCTCTGGGAGCCTCGGTTCTGGCGGCGTCGGCCTCTCCGGCATGACCGCCTCCGGAGAAAAACTTTTTAACGGCGGAGAAAAATCCCATGCTTCACCTCTGCTCCTACTTATTGCGAATGACCTTGACGGTATCGCCCACCTTGACGCGGGTGGACTGATCCATGCCGTTGAGAGCCAGGAGCTCCATGGGCTTCATATTGAACTTGCGGGAAATGCTCCACAGAGTTTCCCCGTTCTGCACGCTGTATTCGGCAATGCTGCTCGCGCTCTTTCGCGCGGGAGCCTGCGTCTGAACACGCCGCGCGGGAGAGGCCTGACGCGTGTTGTTCTGCGCCACGGCGGTGGTCTTTCCGGCGGGAATCTTCAGCACCTGGCCGGGAGAGAGACTGCCGAGGGCCTCCGCGCCGCCGTTGACGGCGGCAAGTTCGGCAAAGGTGATGTTGTACTTGCGCGAAATGGCGTAGGCGGTTTCGCCGGACTGCACCGTGTGCGAGGCGAGGCTCGGCGCGGAGCGCCTTGCGGGCGCGGACTTGGACGCCACGGCGACGGGCGCCGAAAGACGAATGACCTGTCCGACTCTCAGGGTGTCCAGCTTGTCGGCTCCGCCGTTGGCCGCGTACAGATCGTCGAGATCCATGTCGTACTTGCGGGCGATGGCCGTGAGCGTGTCGCCGCTCTGCACCTTGTAGGTGGCGGGCACGCTGCGCACGGAGGCACGACGTCCCTTGAGCTCGGCCAGCGCGCTGGAGGCGTGATCGCCGCCCTTGGACGCGCTCACGGACGTGCGACGGCCGGAATTGGAAGCGATGGCCGTGTCGCGCGAAGGCGCGGCGGGCACGACGGCGGGCAGGTTCCTGCCGTTGGCGGGCAACCGCAGCTGACTGCCGCGCTTCAGCGATCCGGGATTGAGCTGCCTGATGACGGAAGCGGGCACGCCGGTGCGGGAGCTCACCTTGGCGTAGGTGTCGCCGCGGCGCACGGTGTAGTAGCGCCAGCCGGCTCCGGAAACCGTGCCGCTCAGCACGCGTCTGGCAAGAGCTTCCTTGTTGCGCGGCACGTACGCGGTGGACGTGCGTCCCGCAGGAGAGATGGAGCGCAGAAAATGCGGATTATAGGCCTGAAATTCCTTCCAGTTCATGCCGAGGCGACGGCTCAGCTCCACAAGGTCGGTGGCGGATCTGACCGATACCGGAGACACGGGAAGCAGCACGGGATGCTCGTCGTCGGGCGAGGAAGGCTGAAGTCCCAGCGTTTCGGCGTTGCGCATGATCTTGGAAATGGCAAGGAAGCGGGGCACGTAGAGCGCCGTTTCCTCGCGAAGCTGGAGCTTGTAGTCGAGGGTGTCGTTTTTCTGAATGATCTCGTGGAGCTTATTGGCACCCGTCGCTTCCTTGGCGCGGCCTATCTTGCCTTCGCCGCCGTTGTAGGAAGCCACGGCGAGATGCCAGTCGTGGAAAATGTCGTAGAGGCGGGCGAGGTAGCTTGCCGCCGCTTCGGTGGAGCGGTACGGATCGCGACGTTCGTCCATCCACCAGTCCTGACGCAGGCCGTAGGAACGGCCCGTGGAGGAAATGAACTGCCACATGCCCACGGCGTTGGAGCGGGACACGGCCATGGGATTGTATCCGCTTTCCAGATAGGCGAGATAGGCGAGATCTTCGGGGAGTCCGCGGGAACGGAACACGCTCTTGGTGTAGTTCAGATAGGGAATGCTGTTTCGCAGGAAGTTTTCCATGGTTCCCCGGCGTTCGCGCGAGTACTTCACGAAGTGATAACGCACCTGCCGTTCCATGCCCGGGCTCAGATTTTTGTCCAGCTTGGAGGTGCTGGAATACGCCTTTTTCTCCGCGGAAGTGAGGGAGGAAAGAGAACCCAGATCCACGGCTTCCTGCCGGGCTTGGGAAGCCAGCAGGTCCGGGGATTCCACCGTCTGCTGTTTGCCGCAGGCGGAAAGCATCATCAGCACTGCCATTCCCGCAAGGGGAAGGCAGCACAGTTTGCCAATTTTCATGTCAGCGCTCCATCATGTGGACTTGCATCTCGAACAAAAGCAGGATACCAGCCAGAGAGCACGTTGCCAAAAACATGCCCCGAAGGCCGAAAAAAACACATGCCCGCAGACCGGAAACACGTCGGCTTTCCAGAACAGGCGGGCGACCGGGGAAAAGAAACAGGAATGTTTCCCGCGACCTGCTCCCAATAAGGGGCAAGAATACCTTGAAAAGGGCGGAGATTCAATCGGCCGTGACCGCCCCATGCCCGATTTTTTAACGTTATCCAGCGGAAATAACTTATAATGACGACGACTGACAAAGATATGGAAAATTTTTTGCCGGGCATGAAGCCCGTGCTGGAGCTTCTGGAACGCGAGCCGGAGAAGGTGGACATGGTGTATGTGCGCAAGGGACGCGCCAGCGCCGAAAGTTCCCGGCTGCTTGATCTGTGTCGTGAGTACGGCGTGCGCTTCTCCCTCGTGAACGACGACACGCTCTCGCGCATGGCCGCCCATGCGGGACATCAGGGCGTCATTGCGCGCCTGCGCGACGCCGCGTTCACGCCGTGGGAAACCTTTCTGGAACAGGCCGCGCACGCGCCTCTGCCGCTCATGGTGGCGCTCGATCAGGTGCAGGATCCCGGCAACGTGGGCACGCTGGCCCGCACGCTCTTTGCCATGGGCGGCGCCGGACTCATTCTGCCGAAGCACAACAGCGCCTTTCTCGGCCCCGGCGCCCGTCGTTCCGCCGCTGGCGCGCTGGAACGCCTGCCCATCACGCAGGTGGTCAATCTTTCCCGCGCGGTGAAGGAAGCCCGGGAGGCCGGATTCGTGACCTGCGCTGCGCAGAAGGTGGACAACAGCGTGAATCCGCTCACGGAAAAGCTGCCGCTGCCCGCCCTGCTGGTGCTCGGCAACGAAGACAAGGGCGTGCGCCCCGGCGTGCTCAAGCACTGCGAATGCAGCCTGTGCATCCCCTTCCGGCGCGAGTTCGACTCCCTCAACGTGGCGCAGGCCGGAGCCATTCTCATTTCCTGCTTCGCTCGCTCGCTGGAGCTCTGACGCCTGCCCGCCCTTTCGGGCAGGCCTGCGGACGCGTCCCTCCCTCAATTGGGATGTTTTCCGCGCGTCCGCGCCCGGCGGGGTCTCAAACAGTCCCGAGCATGCCCGGCTCCGGCGGCAGCGCCGCCGTCCGGCTGCGGCAGAATCCACGCGCCCGGGAAGTTCCCTTCGTCTCCCGCATCGAGCGCCCAGGCAAAAGGCCCCGACGCCGCCCCGTCTTTCCAAAACACCAAACGCCGCCCGGACACATCGTCCGAACGGCGTTTTTTTCATTCGTTCACGAAGCGGCAGCCCGGCGGATCGCCGCGCCCCGGCACAGCCCTACATCTTCACCGGACGCGGGCCGAAAATTTCCGTGCCCACGCGGATGATGGTGGCTCCTTCCTCCACGGCTTCGTGATAGTCGCCGGACATGCCCATGGAAAGCTCGGGCAGCGGCAGGCCGAAACGACGCACCATGTCGTCGCGCAGTTCTCGCAGACGCGCAAAGTACGGTCTCGCGGCCTCGCCCTCGCCGCAGCGGGGCGGCAGGCACATGAGGCCGAGCACCCGGAGTCCGGGCCCTTCGGCGCTTATGAGATCATCCTGCAGAAGCTGCTCGAAAAGTCCGGCCAGATCGGCGGGATGCACGCCGGATTTCTGCGGCTCCTCGCCGATGTTCACCTGAATGAGCGCGTCCTGCGTTGCGCCTTCCGGCAGACGACGCGACAGGGCGCGCGCGAGCTCTTCGCGATCGAGCGTGTGCAGCAGCGCAAAGCGGCCGGCCACGTCCTTGGCCTTGTTGGTCTGCACCGGGCCTATGGCGTGCCAGCGGATGTCGAGATCCGCAAGTTCCGCCTGCTTGGCGCGGGCTTCCTGAATGTAGTTTTCTCCGAAATCCTTCTGGCCGAGACGGCAGAGCTCGGCGATGTCCGACGCGGGATGAAATTTCGACACCGCCACAAGGCGCACGCTTCCCTGTTCGCGTCCGGCCCTGCGCACGGCTTCGGCCATGCCGTCCAGCACTCCTCTCCAGCGTTCTTCCAGCAATGTCATGTTCAATCCTTTGCCCCTGAGGCGCAATCTTCGGAAAAAAGGGCCGCCCGGAGGCGACCCTGAAATCCGTTATTCGTTTTCAAATCCGAGGTCGTGGAGCAGTTCGGTGTCCTCGGCCCAGTTGTCCTTCACCTTCACCCACAGCTGCAGATGAACCTTGCCGCCGATGAGCTTCTGAATGTCGCGCCGGGCCTCCGTGCCGATTTCCTTGATGGTGGCTCCCGCACGACCGATGACCATGGCCTTGTGCGAAGGACGCTGCACGAAGATCACCGCGTGAATGACGGTGAGATCGCGTTCCGGATCCTCCTCCCAAGCTTCGATGTCCACGGCGGTGGTGTACGGCACTTCCTGACGCAGCCGCTCAAACACCTTTTCGCGCACGATTTCCGCGGCGAGAAAGCGCGTGGGCGCGGTGGAAAGCTGATCCTCCGGGAACTGGGAGTCGCCCTCAGGCATCATGTTCACGATGATCTTCTTGAGATCGTCGAGTCCGTCCTTGGTCAGGGCCGACATGGGGAAGATTTCCGCCTTCGGGAAATATTCCTGAAGCGTCACCAGAAGCGGCAGCATGCGGGACTTGTCATGGAACAGATCGACCTTGTTCACCACCACGAGCAGCGGGCGCTCGTCTTCCGCCAGCGCGTCGCGCAGCGACTGGATGTCGCGTTCGAGAAATTCCGGTCTGCGGATGTAGAGCTCGGAGTCGAGCACCAGCATCACGGCGTGGGCGGCGGCCATGCTCTGCCACGCGGCCTGACTCATCATCTTGCTCAGATGACCGCGCTGCTGCTGACGCGAGTGGTTCACGCCGGGGGTGTCCATGAAAATGACCTGCGCGCCCGGTTCCGACATGATGCCCACCACGCGGCTGCGCGTGGTCTGCGGCTTGGAGGTCACAATGCTGATCTTCTGACCCAGCAGAGCGTTGAGCAGCGTGGACTTTCCGGCATTGGGCGGGCCCATGAGCGCCACCCAGCCGCAACGGTGTTCATTCTGTATTCTGGTCATAATGTCTCCGGTATGTATGATGTATGCGGACGCCTTCCCCCTTGCGGAAGAAGCGTCCGTCTGATGTCGAAAAGGATTTTTCAGCTTGTACTACGCGGGGCTGAACGTCAAGAGTCTATTCCCGCGTCTCTGCCGGAAGCGGACAGGATTCTTCCAGATACTCGCAGAACGCGTCCATCTCCGGGCCGTGATCGAAACCCGAAATGTGTCCCATGCCGTGCGCGAGCAGGCGTTTCGCGTGCGTTTCCGGGTCCTGACCGTAGAGCACGCATTCGCGCTCCAGCGTGTCGGCGCTGAGAAAAAGCGTGCCGAGCTCGCCCGCTTCGCCGGGAAAGCTCAAAATGTTGGTGGGGCCAAAGCAGCCGAGATTGCGGAGATTCACGGAAGCGATGTCGCCGTCGCCCGCCACGATGAGCTGTACGGGAAGCTCTTCCGGGGCAACGCTCGACTGTTCGGCCGCGCGGGGCCCGTTCATCTGCCCGGGCAGCATGCCCGCTTCGGCTGCGGCTGCACGCATGGCGGCAAGCCACGAGAGCCATTCCCGCCGGCAGAAGCGGCACGGACGGCGCATTTCCACACTGAGGCCGGTCAAAGAGCTCATGCGTCCTTCTCCGGGCTGTCCGCACTTTCTCCGTCGGTCGCCGCAGCTTCGCCCGCGGCGGCATCGCCGGGGGCCGATTCATTGCCGGGGGCCGGGGCGTCGCACGACGGCGCATGGCCCGCCGCTGCGCTGCCCGACGCCGTGCCGCCGGAAGTTGCGTTGCCTTCCGGGGCAGCCTTGGCGGTCGCTCCGCGGTCGCAGGGCCTGGCGCATTCCGCGGCACTGCCGCAGGCGCCCTGCTCCGCCGCGCGCTCCGTCTGCGCGCCCTTCTCCCGCTTTTCCTTCGCGCGGCCGGGTTCGATCACCCATTCCGGACGCAGCTCCTCGGCTTCGTCCTTGCGGCACTCCTCGTTTTTGCGGCCGTTCTTGTGGGGATCGGGCTTTTCCTCGGGGTAGGCGATGCGCTGATGAAAAAGTCCCGTGATGCCGCGCACGAAGCTGTCGATGAGCTTGTTCAGGTCGCGGAAGGTCAGGTCGGATTCATCGAGCTGCCCTTCGGCGTACACGCCCTTCACTATCTTGGTGACGTGGGCCCGGATGCGGGCGGGCGTGGGATCGACCAGCGTGCGGCTCGACGCCTCCACGGAGTCGGCCAGCATGACGATGGCGGCTTCCTTGCTCTGCGGGCGCGGGCCGGGATAGGAATAGTCCTGAAGGCGCGGATTTTCGCCCATCTGCTGAGCCTTGTTGTAAAAATACATGGCTCCGCGCGTGCCGTGATGCTGCACGATGATGTCGGTGATCTCGCGGCCGAGGTGATATTCCTCCGCAAGTTCCGCGCCCTGCTTGACGTGGGAGAAGAGGATGAGCGCGCTCATGGCGGGCGAGAGCTTGTCGTGCGGATTGGGGCCGCCGAACTGATTTTCCACGAAATATTCGGGGCGGGAAATCTTGCCGATGTCGTGATAGAGCGCGCCCACCTTGCACAGCAGGCTGTTGGCTCCGATGGCCGCGGCTCCGGCCTCCACGAGGTTGGAGACCACCAGCGAGTGATGATACGTGCCGGGCACCGTCATCATGAGTTCCTGAAGCAGCGGATGTTCCAGATTCATGAGCTCCATCATGCGGAAGCGGGTGGTGTAGCCCATGAGCATTTCCAGCACGGGGCTGAGAGCGAAGAGCAGAAACAGCGAACCCACGGCGTTGCAGATGAGCGCGAGCAGCAGGAAGGGAAGCTGCGCCCATTCCAGATGGATGAACAGCGCCGCGCCGACGCCGGTCATGAGCATCCAGATGAGCAGCGGAACGCTGCCCCAGACCACGTCCTGCCTGTTCTGCGCCCGCAGCACAAGCCAGGTGTTGGTCATGGACGACATGAAATAGAAGAAGAACAGCGCGATTTCGCCGCGGAAAATGACCGTGGCGAAGAACGAGAGCACGAGCCCCACGGTGCAGTAGCGGCGCGCGGCGAAAATAAGCGCGGCCATGCCCGTGCCGCCCGCCACCGGAAAGGCGAAGGCCAGCACGTGCGCCGTGGAGGCCGAAGCCGCCTCCACCAGAACGTACATGGTACACCACGCCGTGCCGCCGAAAAACACGAGCAGCAGCGCAATGAGGTTCTGATCCTTGGTGCGCAGCACCGTGCCCTTGTTGCCGCTCGGCGTGATGAACAGGCCGAGCAGCAGGAAAAGTCCCAGCACCACGCAGCCGCCGAACACGTGCCAGTCCACCACGCCGGGGGTGGCGCGGAAGAGCGCCTGCAGCTTTATCTGCTGTTCGTGGGTCACCATGTCGCCGGCGCGCACCAGCACTTCGCCGGGCTGCACCTTGTAGAACACGGGCTCCACGGCGGCGAGCATTTCCTCGTTGCGCTGACTGGTCACTTCCTGATTCACGGCGAGTGAAGGCACCACCATGAGCGGCATGACTTCCTGAAGCACGACCTTGGCGCGGGAACTGAGCTTGTCCTCGGCGCGCAGTTTTCGTCCCAGCGCCACCTGGAACGAACGCAGATCCTTGAGGCCTCCGGCCTGCGTGCGCAGCACTTCCGTGCCGCTGTCCAGATCGCGCACGATGACGGCGTTGTCGGTGTTGGCTATCTGACGCATGTCGGCAATGACGCCGTTGGACAGCGTGGACTCCATCCACGGAATGAGCGTGCCCAGAAGATATTCCTGCACGTAGGAGGCCGTCAGCTGCCGGAAGGCAGCGGCCGAGACGTCGGAGAGATGCCGTTCGTTGAAGGCGCGGCGCACGTTTTCCAGACCGGCGTTGTCCAGCCCGCGCTTGTTGATTTCGTCGATGAGACCGAGACTTTCCTCCCGGAAGCTCTCGATGGCCTTCTTGTCGATGTCGAAGACCATGGGCTGGAGCGCCAGCGCCCGATCGCGGCGCAGCTGCGTGGCCTGCGGATCCTCGACGAGCAGATCCCTGTCGGAAACCACGTCGTGCGCGGCGATCTCTCCGGCGGGATACACCACGCGGGCCGTTCTGCCGGGCTGGATGGCGCACAGAAGAGAAATGAACACCAGTGCCGCCGCCAGAGACAAAAGTCCCCAGTCGTGGTGATGGTGCATGAACATGGAACGGGAATGTCCCCAGAGCTGGGAAACGCTTACCGGAGATATCTTCCTAGTTTTTTTCATAAATATCGTAAGCTTCCACGATACGGCCCACCAGCGGATGGCGAACCACGTCGGAGCTGTGGAAATGGTGGAAGGCCACGCCCCGCACGCCTTCGAGCACCTTCAGCGCATGCACGAGTCCGGAACGGGTTTCCCCTTCCTTTTCCCCTTCCCTCAGAAAGGCCCTGTTCACGGGAGGAAGGTCTATCTGCGTCACGTCGCCGGTGACCACCACGCGGGAACCGAAGCCCATGCGGGTGAGAAACATCTTCATCTGTTCGCGGGTGGTGTTCTGCGCTTCGTCGAGAATGAGGAAGGCGTCGTTGAGCGTGCGGCCGCGCATGAAGGCCAGCGGGGCCACTTCGATGACTCCGGCCTCCTGCTTCTGGGCAAAGCCCTGCGGCCCGAGCATGTCGCTGAGCGCGTCGTAGAGGGGGCGCAGGTAGGGATTCACCTTGTCTTCCATGTCGCCGGGCAGAAAGCCGAGCTTTTCTCCGGCCTCAACCGCAGGCCTGGTGAGCACTATTTTCTTCACGCGCTTCGCGGCAAGCATGGAAATGGCCATGGCCACGGCCAGATAGGTCTTGCCCGTGCCCGCGGGGCCGGTGGCGAACACAAGCTCGTTGCGGCGCAGAAGCTCCATGTACTGCCGCTGCGCCGTGTTGCGCGCCACGATGCTCTTGCGCGGAGACACGATGACGCTCGCCTCGCGGAACATCTTGCTGATGTCGGCATGGGGATTGCGCAGAAGCTCCTCATAGCCCTGAAGAAGATCTTCGCCCCGCAGCGTATGCCCGCTGCGCAGAAGTCCGTACCCCTGCGTAAAAAGATTGAGCAGCAGTTCCCGCTGCGCCGGACGCGGGTCGCTCACGGTAAGTTCCGTGCCCCGCGTCTGCAGATCCGCGCCGGAAGCGTCGGATATCAGTTCCAGATGGGCGTTCAGGGGGCCGAAAAGCTGACTGGCCAGACCGGCGTCGTCGAAGGCCAGCGTTTCCGCATAGGACGATTTCACACGCATATCCTGTTTTTCCGTTGAGCCGCGGGCCGCGCCCCCGGCATGGTTTTCTTCCTTACGCCAAAACAGGCAAAGAGTCCACAGCCGCCGAAATCTCCCTCGAACCCGTCAGTTTTCCTTGCGTTCCCCGGCTGGCACGCGTCTTTTTTCCCGCCCGGACGACGTTATTTTTTTGTTCCGCCGCCCGCGCCGATCCGACACAAAAGAGACTTCGTTGTCACATTCATGCAACAAAGCCTTCCGCGGGCGCTTTTTCCCGAACCGTCTCGCCGGAACGACTGTTTAAAGCGCCGAAAAAATTTTTCCCCTCTTGTTTTGAAAATAACGGCGATTTTATAACTAACCCTTTGAACTGACGACTTTTAACGCTTATCCGGTAATAACTGTTATTTTTCTTCCCCCCTTGTCATAAAAGAAAACGGGTTTTACTATAGCGCCGCTCTCCAGGAAGAGCCCTTTATTATAACGAACGAACAGTTCCGTCTCCTTCGTCGGAGACCGGAGGTAAGGTTTTTCATGTCTTTCCCCGCGTTGAAAATCGGTGATCTGGTCGCCCGCACGCCCATCGTTCAGGGCGGCATGGGCGTCGGCATATCTCTTTCCAAACTGGCGTCCGCCGTGGCCAACGAAGGCGGCATCGGCGTCATCGCCGGAGCCATGGTCGGCATGCGCGAACCCGACGTGGCCTCGAATCCCGTGGAAGCCAACGTCCGCGCCCTGCGCCGCGAAATCGAAAAGGCCCGCGCCGCCACCAAAGGCATCATCGGCGTGAACATCATGGTCGCGCTCACCACCTTTGCCGAAATGGTGCGCGCCTCCGTCGAAGCGCGCGCCGACGTCATTTTCTCCGGCGCCGGTCTGCCCATGGATCTGCCGAAAATCTTTCTCGACGCCTGCGCCCAGAAAAAGGAAGAATTCCGCACCAAGCTCGTGCCCATCGTGTCTTCCGGCCGCGCCGCCACGCTCATCGCCAAAAAGTGGATGCACAAAACCGGCCTCATTCCCGACGCCTTCGTGCTCGAAGGCCCCAAGGCCGGCGGTCATCTCGGCTTTTCCGAAGAGCACATCTTCGACGAGGCCTTCTCCCTCGAACACCTGGTCTCCGGCGTGGTCGACGCCGCCAAGGCTCTGGAAGACAAGGCCGGACGCGCCATTCCCGTGATTGCGGGCGGCGGCGTGTTCAGCGGCGCGGACATCGCCAGAATGCTCTCGCTCGGCGCCTCCGGCGTGCAGATGGCCACCCGCTTCGTGGCCACGGACGAATGCGACGCGGACATCCGCTTCAAGCAGGCCTACGTGGACGCCAAAGAAGAAGACGTGACCATCATCCACAGCCCGGTGGGCATGCCCGGCCGCGCCCTGAACAATTCCTTCATCGAGGCCGCGCGCGAAGGCAAGCGAAAGCCCTTCAAGTGCGTGTTCCACTGCATCAAGACCTGCGATCCGAGCACCACGCCCTACTGCATTTCCTCGGCGCTCATCAACGCCATGAAGGGCAATCTCGACAAGGGCTTCGTGTTCTGCGGAGCCAACGTGGCCCGCGTGAAGAGCATCGTTTCCGTTCACGAACTCGTGGAAACCCTGCGCAGGGAATACGACGAATGCCTTGCCCAAAAGGAATCCGCCGCCGGATAATTCCGCACTTTCGGCGTTCCGCCTCGCGTTCCCAAAACGACGGCGGAACGCTCCTCCTGAGCAGAAAACGCCGCCTCAGAGACGGCGTTTTCCTTTTAAACGGCAAAACTTCCGCAATTCTCCACGCCCTGACAGAATCAGGCAATTAATCGAAAGAATAGTATCTATTCTGACCGTGCCGTGAACGTTATCGTCAGTGAAACAACGCGGGCGACCGCCCCCGTCGCCGACGCACGGAGGATTCATGAACCGGCGAGACTTTCTCAAACGCTCTCTCATGGCCACGGCCGTCGGAGGTCTGCTTCTCTCCGGCGCGGCGTCTTCCCTTTCCGAAGCGCGCGGCGCAGAACCTGACAAGGAGAAAAAGATGAAGATTCTCGTTCTCACCGGCAGCCCGAGGGAACACGGCAATTCCAACACGCTGGCCGATCACTTCATCAAAGGCGCGCAGGAAGCCGGGCACGACGTGTTCCGCTTCGACGCCGCGCAGAAAAGCGTTCATCCCTGCATCGCCTGCAACAGCTGCGGCATGGACGGCCCCTGCGTGTTCGATGACGACGACTTCAGTCTCGTGCGCGAGCACATCGTTCCCGCCGATCTCGTGGCCTTTGTCACGCCCATGTACTACTTCGGCATATCCGCCCAGCTCAAGGCCGTCATCGACCGTTTCTACGCCATAAACGGCTCCATCCACACGCCGAAGCAGGCCGTGCTCCTCATGACCTACGCCAACAACTCAAGGCGCGACGAAAGCCCCATGCTCACGCACTACGAAGTGCTGCTGGACTATCTCGGCTGGACCGACGCCGGACGCATCGTCGCTCCCGGCGTGTGGACCGAAGGCTCCATACGCAACACGCCCTTCCCCGAAAAAGCCCACCGCCTCGGCAAAGGACTGCGCCTTCAGGGAGAGCGCTCGCTATGAAACGACGCGCCTTTCTCGGCATGATGGCGGGAGCCGCCGTTGCGGCAGGCGCAGGCGGCGTGTTCGCCTTTCTGCGTCAGGAACAGTTCGGAGCCCTGCCCGAAGGCGAAGATATGCGCCGCATTCTGCGCTCGCCGCACTATGCCGACGGAGCCTTCCACAATCTCATTGAGCGCCCCGTGCTCAGCGACGACAGCACCTTTGCGGGCGCGCTGCTCCGCTCTCTCGTGGAAGAGCGCCCCAATCCCGCGCCGAGCGCGCCGGTTCCCTCCCAAAAGCCCGACCTTCTCTCGCGAGACCGCGCCGAAAACTTCGTGGTCTGGCTCGGGCATTCCAGCTTTTTCCTCCAGATGGGCGGCAAACGCCTGCTCATCGATCCGGTGTTCAGCGATCACGCCGCGCCGGTCTCGTTCAGCACTCGGGCCTTTGCCGGAGCCACGCCCTGCACGGTGCGCGACATGCCCGACATCGACGCCCTGCTCATCTCCCACGATCACTGGGATCACCTGGACTACCCCACGGTCACGGCGCTGAAAAAACGCATCGGCCTTGTCGCGTGCGGACTCGGCACGGGCGCGCATTTTCGGCGCTGGGGCTTTGAGCGCGAGCGCATCCGCGAGGCCGACTGGGGCGACGACATCGACCTGAACGGCGTTCGCATCCGCTTCGTCACGGCCAGCCACTATTCCGGCCGCACCCTCACGCAGAACAAGACACTGTGGACCGGCTTCATGCTGGAAGCGCCGGGCTGCCGCGTCTTCTTCAGCGGAGACAGCGGCTACGGCCCCCACTTCGCCGACATCGGAAAAAAGCTCGGCGCGCCGGATCTCGCGCTGCTCGACTGCGGACAGTACAACGAGCGCTGGAAGTACATCCACATGACGCCGGAAGAGGCCGTGCAGGCGGCGCAGGATCTGGGCGCAAAGGCGCTGCTGCCCGCACACGTCGGCAAGTTCGCCCTGGCCTGTCACCCCTGGGACGAACCGTTCCGCCGCGTGACGACCGCCTCGCAGGGAAAGGCGTTCCGTCTGGTCACGCCGATCATCGGCGACGTCGTGTCCCTGACGCGACCTCTGCCGGAATTTCCCCGCTGGTGGGAAGCGCTGGCCGCCCGGCAGGCCTAGCGGAGCGCTGCGAAGGCGCGGGGCCCCGCGGAAAAATTACGCCGGGCTCAGGCGCGGTGCGGACGCCGACGCGGATCCCCTCTCCCGCCGGAAAAGGGCCGCCGAAGTCAGGAGGCTATCTTGCCGTCGCAACGAGGCGCGCCCGCCGAAAGAGCTCCGGCAACGCAAAGTCTGCGTCGGGCGCGCCGGGACGGCATGTGAAACGCCGGACGGGAACATTGTTCCTTCGGCTCGACGATGAAGCAACCGAAAAACGCGTCGGGCTCACGACCGGTCTGCGCGTCCAGCGCCCGCGGGCCGGAAAACATTTTTTTACTCTGGCGGAGGTCATGGCCCATGTCGGAACAGCTGCAACGGATCAGGCAAATTCAGGAATCGCTGAAGAAAAACATGCTCCGCTATCTGGAGTCTCCCCGAATCTTTGCCACGGCCGTGGAGGGCTTTCACCTCGTCCGCCGCGAAGACAGCGGAGCGCCGGAACAGTGCTTTGAAAAGCCCCTCGTCGGACTCGTGGTGCAGGGCACGAAGCATTCGATCATGGCCGGGCAGGAATTTGTCTATACGGAGAACCAGACCGTCGTGGCGGGCGTGGACATGCCCATTGCGTCCTACCTGGTCAATCCCACGCACGACCATCCGTTTCTCTTCGCCTACCTCTATCTGAACAAAAAAATGCTCTCCTCCCTGGCCCTGGAAATGAAGGACGCGCTGCCCGAAAGCGACGAAGAAAGCGCAGGCGTTTCCGTGGCCGACGCCGACGTCGACATCATGGAAATGTTTCTGCGGCTTATCGAGCTTCTGGAAAAGCCCGAACAGATTCCCGTCCGCGCGCCCATGATGCTGCGCGAACTGCACTATCTTCTGCTCATCAGTCCGCACGGCCCGCTGCTGCGCCGTCTGAACACGCCGGGCACGCAGAATCATCAGGTCATGCAGGCCATCAGCTGGATACGGGAAAACTACAGAAATCCGCTGAAGGTGGAATCGCTGGCCAGGCAGGTGAACATGTCCGCATCCAATCTGCACCGTCACTTCAAGCTGCTCACGGGGCTGAGCCCGCTGCAGTATCAGAAGCAGCTTCGCCTGTACGAGGCCCAGCGCCTCATGCTGGTAGAGCACGAACGCGCTTCCAGCGCGGCGCTCAGCGTGGGCTACGAAAGCGTGACGCAGTTCAACAGAGAATACAAACGGGTGTTCGGCGAGCCGCCGCTGCGCGACATGAATCGCCGCAGAACCTTGTCCGGCCTCTCCTGACGAAGGCGCGGCCACGCAGATCGCGTCGGAACCTCAAGCCCCGACGCCAAAACGACGCGCCCGCCGCGCCGACGACAAAAACCGCGAGGACAAGCGACGCTCGTAATCCAACGATGCGCCCGGGATAAATAACTTGCGCCTGCCAAGAGGCCGCCCGCGGAAAAAACGAAGCCCGAAGCAAAAACACGCAACGAACAACGCGCAAAACAAAAAGTTCAAACGCTGTCCCCACAGGCGGGGCAGAGCTCAAGGCAAAAGCGCCGAACGTACCAAGCCCGCGACAAGTCGCAAAGCACGAAATCGAAGAGTTATCCCTACCACCACGACAAAGGGCGGCCCTGAAAGCCGCCCTTTCGCAATGCTACGCTCTCCGCTCCCCCCACAGAAGCGGAAAGCCCGCGTTTACCCGGCCGTTTTGAAGCCCAGACCGCTCAGCCATTCGTTCACGTCGTCGGCTGCGCCGGACACGCGGGAGCCGCGCACCTCGAAGCCCTCAAGCATGCGGGCCTGCGGGCACAGCGCTTTGAGATCTCTCTCGCTGCGTCCGAAGCGGCTGCCCTCGTGGGTGCAGAACGGAATGACGGTCCGATTGCCGAGATCGTACTTTTCAAGCAGCGTGAAGAACGGCATGGGCAGCGTGCCCCACCAGTTCGGATAGCCGATGAACACCGTGTCATAGCCGTCCAGCGAAGGCAGTTCCGTGGCAACGGCCGGGCGGGCGTTCGCCTCCTGCTCCTTCTTCGCCTCGTCCACCACGGTATCATAGTCTTCGGAATAGGGCTTCACGGTTTTCAGTTCCACCATGTCGCCGCCCACGCGATCGTGAATGAATCCCGCAAGACGACGCGTGTTGCCGCTATGAGAAAAATACACGATCAGCACCTTGCCTCCCGCTTCCGCGGCCAGGGCCCGCGTGGAAAACAGCGCGGGCGCGGCCAGCGCGGCGGCCCCCAGCGCAAGAGTCTTCAGAAAAACGCGTCTCGACGCGACGCCGACCTCAAGAGAACACATGTCTGCCGACACGCGGCGATCATCAGAGTTGCTCACAATCGTCTCCTGTTCATGACGCCGGGCTCTGCGCCCGACGGAAAAAACGTGCAGACCAAGACCATCCCGCTCAACTGCGGGATCCTCAGTCAGGCGAAAAACGCCTTTTGTCGGAAAAAGCTACTTGCCCGCGGCCGGAGCCACGGCGTTCACGCAGGCCAGCGCGTTCAGCGTGCGCGGGAAGCCCATGTAGGGCAGGCTCTGCGCGAGCGCATCGATCAGATTCTCGCGGGTGTTGCCCACGGCAATGTTGCCCTGCACATGGGAACGCACCTGAGAATCGCATCCGCCGAAGGCGCTGATGATGGAAAAGGTGAGAAGTTCGCGGGTCTTCAGATCCAGCCCCTTGCGGGTGTAGATGTCGCCGAAGCAGAAGGCGGAAAGATAGTTCTGCACCACGGCCTTCTGATCCTCGGTGGCAGCCTCGTGCATTTTGTCGATGCCCTCGCCGAAAATGGACTTCTGCACCGCCAGACCGTCGGCGTAGCGGGTCTGCTCCGTCACGGTGCTCTGCTTTTCCAGAGGCAGGGCGATCTTGTGTTCCGCAAACACTTCGTTCATCAGCTTCACGGCCGCTTCCGTGCGGGGAAAGCCGATGTAGGGCGCGCACTGATACAGCGCTTCCCGAATTTCCACGGGCGTTGCGCCCACGCGCAGCGCGGCGTTCACCTGCGTCTTGAAGTCGTCCAGCGTCTGACCGGCGGTCAGCACCACCAGCGTGACGAGCATGCGCTGCTTGTCGCTCAGCGTGCCGTGATCCATGATCTCGCCGTAGAGGAGCCTGTCGCGCATGGCGGCAAGATCGGGATCCGTGGCCGCCAGAGACGACGTTGTGCTTCCGAGAAACTTCTGCATGTTCCGCGCCGTCGCGTCCACGCGTCCTGCGCTCTGATCCGGAGCGGCAAGGGCCACGGCGGAAGACAGCATCAGGCCCGCAACAATCATCGCACCCAGAGTAACGGCTTTCTTCATAAAAACTCCCTTGCCCGGCAAATATGAGCCGCGGCGTCTTTTTGTTGTTTGTGCCTCAATCATATCAGGCCATGCCCAGGCCGCCAGATACATTTCTCTTGAGTTCTTGCCCGATTCTGCCCGAGGCGGCGTGAACGGAACGCCTCACCGGCGCCACCGCACAGGCCGGGCGCCTTCCTGCCCCGCTCCGCGCATGCTCGCCCCCGACTCCCTCCTCGGCGAACGCCGCCGTCCGGCTACCTGGCCCTCACCGAGCCCAGCCGTTCGATATCCTCGTCCGTTCTGTTGCCGTGTACGACCATGCCCGAAAGCGCGCGCTCCAGAGCCTCGAACTCCTCGTCGGAAAGTTCCACGTCCGCCGCGCCGAGGTTCTCCACAATGCGCTCTTCCCGACGCATGCCCGGAATGGGAACCACAAAATCCCGACCATGCAGCATCCAGGCCAGCGAAATCTGTGCGGGCGTGGCTCCCTTGTCTTCGGCAACGCGTCGGAGCAGCGTCAGAATCGGCTCGTTGGCCGCCATGTTCCCGGGCTCGAAACGGGTGATGACGCGGCGCACGTCGTCGCCCTGATACACGGCGTTCACGGCGCACCTGCCGCTGAGAAAACCGCTGGCCAGCGGCGAAAACGCCACAAAGCCGATGCCGAGCTCGGCGCAGGCGGGAATGACGTCCTTTTCAAACATCCGCTCCATGATGGAATACTCACTCTGCACGGCCGCAAGCGGCGTGACCGCATGGGCCCGGCGTATCTGCGATTCCGTGGACTGCGACTGTCCCCAGCCGCGTATCTTGCCCTCCGCGATCAGCTCGCCCATCCAGAACGCCACATCTTCCACGGTTTCGTCGTCGGGAACGCGGTGCTCATAGTAAAGGTCGATGTAGTCCGTGCGCAGACGGCGCAGCGAATCCTCCACGGCACTGCGCACCCCGCTTCGGCTGAGCTTGCCCTCGGGCATGTTCTGACCGGGCAGCGCAAACGGCGAAAACTTCGTCGCCAGCACGATGCGGTCGCGAAAAGGCTCCACGGCCCGCCCCACAAGTTCCTCGTTCACAAAGGGCCCGTATCCTTCCGCGGTATCGAAAAAGGTGCAGCCGAGCTCAAAGGCTCGGCGTATGAGCCGCACGGCCTCCTCTTCCGAAGGGACGGCCCCGTAGCCGTGCGAAAAGCCCATGCAGCCCATGCCTACGGCCGAAACTTCCAGGCCGCTGCGCCCCAGATTTCTTTTCTTCATGTCGCACCTCCCCGGCGGCCCGCTACGGGCGGATCACCGTTTTCAGCACGCGTCCCTCGGAGGACACCTGCATTTCCAGCGCATGCTGAAGTTCTTCCAGCGGCAGAACGTCGGTGACGTACTTTTCAGGATCAATAATGCCGCGGGCAATGAGATCAATGGTTTCCTCAAATTCCCGGCGCGTGCAGGACACGCTGCCGGTGAGCCTCACTTCATGCAGCACTGCCCGGTTCAGCTCGAAAGGCACCGTGGGCGCGACGGAATTGCCTATCATGACCACCTCTCCGCCGGGCTTCACGCCGTCCAGACAGGCCGCCAGCGAGTCGCCGGAACCCACGGCCTCAAAAACCACGTCGAAGCCGCCCTCGGAAAGCTCCAGCATTCTTTCGGCCCTGTCCGGCGCGTTGCCGTACACGTAGGCGTCGAAATCGCCGATTTCACGCGCCTTGCCCGTCTGCCGATCGTCGATGCGGGACATGACGAGCAGCGAGGCTCCGGCCTTCTTCGCCAGACCGCCGATGAGCTGGGCAATGATGCCGCTGCCCACGACAAGCACCTTGTCGTGCAGCTTCAGCCCCGAACGACGCACCGCGTGATAGGCCACCATGAGCGGATCAATGAGGCCCGCGGCCACGTCCGACACCGAATCGGGCAGCCGATAGGCGTTCATGGCCTTGCCGACGAAGTATTCCGCATAGCCGCCGTTGCACACGAAGCCGATGTAGTTCGTGCCGTTCACGGCGCGGCAGAGCTGTTCTCTGCCCGAGCGGCACATGTCGCATTCGCCGCAGTACAGGTTGGCCCAGAACGTGACGCGCTCGCCTGCGCGAAAATCGCTGTCGCCGGGATCGGTCACCGTGCCGCAGAATTCGTGTCCCATGATGAAGTGTTCCGGCGGCTGACTGCTCCAGCCCTTGCCTGCCTTCCACATATGGATATCGCTGCCGCACACGCCGCAGGCGCTCACGCGAATGCGCATCATGCCCGGAGCCATGTCCGGGACGGGCACGTCCATGATCCGCACCTCGCCGGGACCGACGAGCACGCCGGCCTTCATGGTGTTCTCTGCCATAAAAAATTCTCCTTTGTTTACGAATGAGTCTGATGAACGAACGTTGCCTTGCCCGGCGCGACCGCGATCTGCTTCGCTCGGCGCAGACAACGCGCGCAAGGCTCCGCCGCCTCCCTCTGCTGTGTTCAGAGGCGACTAAGCAGGACGCATCGCGCCTCGGTACGCACAGGGCCGAGCATGCCGTTCGCTCAAAAATGCCGCGGCATGCAGGCTGCGACACAAGAAAAACACCCCGCCCCGGGACTTGCCGCAGGACGGGGATGACCGCTCACTACTGCGGAATCAGACAATTACCTGGCGTTGTACTGTTCGTCGGTGACCTTTTCCATCCAGACCACGACCTTGCCCGGTTCCTTTTCTTCGCAAATGGAAATGTGCGTCATGGCGCTGTTCGGCGCTGCGCCGTGCCAGTGCTTGACATTGACGGGACAAATGACCACGTCGCCCGCACGGATGACCTGAATGGGCTTGCCCCACTCCTGCGTGAGGCCCACGCCGGACGTGACGATGAGCGCCTGCCCCACCGGATGAATATGCCAGTTGGAACGCGCGCCCGGTTCAAAGGTGACCACGCCCACGCTGGAGCGCATGTCGTTGTTGGCGGGATAGAGCTGTTCAACGCGCACGCTGCCGGTGAAAAACTGATCCGCCCCCTTGGCGGTCGGGAACTCGCCGTTGCGCAGAATGGTCTGCGACTTGCCGATTTCGGCAGCGTCGCTCTGCCCGGGCAGAGCACAGAGGGCAGCGAGAGTCAGGGCCATGGACAGGATCAACTTGTTCATAGAGAAATCCTCCGGTTTTTCGATGAGCATGAAGGCATGGTACCGGGAGGCGCAGCGCTCAGCCAGCTACGATACTCTCTATTTTTTGCCCGATCGTTGCAGAAGCAACAGGCCGCCCCACGCTTTTGCCCGAAGAGACCGCATCTGCGTTGCCCGTAACAAAACAATCTGCGAGAAACAGGCAAGAAGATGCGAGAATTGCAGCTGTTCGCCGTCGCGCCCTCCCGTTATGCATAAATAAGAAGCGGATCTCTTTCCGCCGACGCTTCTCCCCGGCTGCTTTCAACCGGAGCGCATCCGGCGGAACATGCATCCGGGAGGAACCATGCATTATCCAAAACCCCTTACGTCCCCTCTCTTCGTTCTTCTGGCGTTCTTTTTCGTTTTCTGCGGCACGGCGTCGGCCGCGCCTCAAAGCAGTTCTTCAAAGCACGCAGACTCTTCGCGCATGCTCATCGCCTACTTTTCCCTCTCAGGAAACACCCGTCTCATCGCCCGCGACATTCAGCGCATGACCGGCGGAGAACTCTTTGAAATACGTCCCGTGCGCCGCTACGGCCCCGACTTCGACACCGCCGTGGAGCAGGCCAGACAGGAACTCAGGGAACATGCGAGGCCGAAGCTAAAGGAAACCATCTCCGACATGAGTCGTTACGACGTCGTCTTCGTGGGCTTTCCCAACTGGGTGGGAACCATGCCCATGCCGGTCTTCAGCTTTCTGGAACAGCACGATTTCAGGGGAAAAACCATCGTGCCCTTCTGCACGCACGGCACCAGCGGCCCGGCCAACACCATAAACGATCTCAAGGCCCTTCCCCTGCATGCCACTGTCCGCGACGCGCTTTCCGTCTATCGAAACGACGTGCGCGACGCCGAAGGCAGAGTGCGCGCCTGGCTGAAGGATCTCGGCTATCTGAAGGAAGACTGATCCGCCCCTTGCCACCTTTTCCCGCACGCAAAAGAGTCCATCATCTCCAACATTCAAGGAGCACACTGCATGAAGGACATACTCGCCACGCTGCTTGGAGCCCTGCTCACCTTTACTCTTGCCTCGCCCTGCTCCGGCGCTCCCGCCTCGCCAGACTCCGGCCGAAGCCTCATTCTCTTCTATTCGCTCTCGGGAAACACCCGTCTGACGGCCGAAGCCCTGAGCCGTCTCACCGGCGCGTCCCTGGCGGAAATAAAAACCGTCGAACCCTATCCCGACGACTTTCACGCCGTGGTGGAACAGGCAAGGCAGGAGCGAAGCACCGGCTATCTTCCTCCCCTTCTGCCCCTTCAGGCAAATCTGAACGACTACGACACCATCTATCTCGGCTTTCCCATCTGGAGCAATTCCATTCCGCAGCCCATGGCAACCTTCCTTTCCGAACATCCTCTCGAAGGAAAAACCATCCTTCCCTTCTGCACGCACGACGGGTACGGCCCGGGACGCAGCGCCCGCGTGGTGACGGAATACTGTCCGAAGGCGCAAGTGCTCCCCATATTCGACATGCTCGGCTCCGAAGCCAGAGACGCGGAACCAAAACTCGCGTCATGGCTGCAGGAGCTCGGCGTGGCCGCTTCCTCCGCGCGGAACATCGTCATCCGCATCAACGACGTCGAACTTTCCGCCGTGCTCGACAACAGTCCCGTCGCCGGGGAATTTATGCGCCGACTGCCGCTTTCGATACCCATGGTGCAGTACGGCGGCCGTGAATACTACGGCGGCCTCGACCGGGAAATCCCCACCTCGGAAGAAGGAAGACTGCGCTTTGACGACGGCGACATCACTTACTGCCCGCAGAACAACAGCGTGGCCATCTTCTACGCCCAGAGCTCGCGGCCGAATCTTACCATGAAGGTCATTCCCATGGGCCGCGTGACTTCCGACCTTGCCCCGCTGCACGAACTGCCCTCGTCCGTCATCGCGCACTTTTCCCTGCAAAGCGCTCAGCCCTGATGCGCGCCGCCTGTTTTAACCCAAAAACGCCGTCCGGAATTTTTTCTGTTCCGAACGGCGTTTTTCTCTCCGTAAAGAGCGCTGCCTGCTCGCAGACGCAAAAGAGGCGGAACGCTCACGCGTTCCGCCTCTTTGTTTCGGCGCGCAAAGCTTCTTTCCGAAACATCGCGCGCCGTTGTCTGCTAAAAACTACGGACGCAGCAGGGCAAAGCCCTCGCGCTGCAGCTTCACGATTTCCACCACGCCCGCAGGCACGACTTCGCAGCCTTCCCACAGATCTTCGCGGGCCACGCTGAACGACTTCAGCGCGTTGTTGCACAGTCTGATGGAAAGACCTTCGGCCATGAGCTTCGCGCCGCGTTCGGCAAGAGCTGCGTTGGCGCGGGTAAAGAGCTGCACCGCCGGTCCGTTGGCCACCATGACCACACGGAAGTCTTCGCCGGGCAGCGCGGCCTTGTAGTTGGCCACGTTGTTGAAGGCCAGATTGAGACGGGCGGGATCATTGTCGTCCACATGGATGACGAGGTCGTAGTACATGGGCGCTCTCCTTGCGTTTATTTGCGCAGATCAGAATACCAGCCCGCGGCCTGACGAAGCAGACGCATGCTGCGTTCCGCCATGGCGAAGGGCTCGTTCATGTAGCCGTCGAGCAGAAGCGTGGAATCGAACAGGGCGTTCACCATGTCCTTGAAGGTCTCGTCCTCGGCTCCTTCCTTGCAGATGCGCATGAGCGAGCGCACCAGAGCGTGATCGGGATTGAGTTCGAGAATCTTCTTCGGAATGCCTTCGCTCTTCTGCATGACGCGCATGAGCTTTTCCATGGAAGAGCTTACGCCCTCGGGCGAAACGAGACAAGCCGCCGCGTCGATGGGGCGCGAGGCCGCGCGCACGTCCTTCACCTGATCGCCGAGAATGGTCTTCACCGCACTGATGAGCGCGTCGAGTTCCGGCTTTTCCTCCTCGGAAAGCGGCTCGGGTCTGGGCTCGGCGTTCTCCACGTCCGGGAAGGCGTCAAGCGCGCCGGCTTCGACCAGCTCCACGGACTTGAACGGATGCTTCTGGTATTCCATGATGGCTTCCAGCGCGAACTCGTCCACCGGATCGGTGAGGTACAAAACTTCCAGGCCCTTGCGGCGGAACTGGCCGAGATGAGGATTCACCTTGGCCGCCTCGATGGACGGAGCCGACACGTACCAGATTTCCTTCTGATCGGGCTTCATGCGGGAAATGTAGTCGTCGAGGCTGGTGAGCTTGTCGTCCTGCGCCGTGGAGTAGTAGCGCAGCAGCGGAGCCACGCGGTCGCGGTACTGATAGCTGTCGAAGCCGAACTTGATGTACTTGCCGTGCAGCTTCCACATGGCCTCGTACTTTTCAGGATCGCTCTTGGCCATGCGCTCGAAATGAGTGAGCAGCTGCCGGGTGATGGTCTGGCTTATCTTGCGCAGCACCACGTTTTCCTGAAGCGTTTCGCGGGAAATGTTGAGCGGCAGATCTTCGGTGTCCACCACGCCCTTCATGAACGCGAAATAGTTGGGCAGAAGCTCCTTGTTGTGACGGTCGATGAGCACGCGGCGAACGTACAGATCGGGGCCCCATTCGTCCTTGCGCTCGTCGAAGACGTCCACCGCCGTGCCGGGAATGTACAGCAGGCAGTTGAACTGCACGGGCGCGTCCACAGAGAAGTGAATGACGTCGAGCGGTTCCTTCTGATCGAAGGTAAGGAACTTGTAGAACTCGTTGTACTGTTCCTTCGTGATGGAGAACTTGGGCTCGCGCCACAGAGCCGCCGTGGTGTTGACGCGCTCGCCGTCGAGCTGAATGGCGAAGGGCAGGAAGTTGGAATGCTTGCGGATGACTCCTTCAAGACGATATTTTTCCTCGTACTCGTGGGCGTCGTCGCGAAGGTAGATCTTGATGCTGGTGCCGCGCTTCAGGCCTTCGGCCTCCGTTCCTTCCAGCGCGCGGATGGTGAAGCTGCCCGTGCCGTCGGAAGTCCAGACGTGCGGCGTGCCGTCGCCCGTGGCGGAAACGGAGGTCACTTCCACCTTTTTGGCCACCATGAACACCGAATAGAAGCCGATGCCGAAACGACCGATGATCTGAGCCGCGTCGTCTGGCTTGCTGTCGTCGTGCTCCACGATGGGTTCTTCGGCGTCAGCGGGCTTTTCCTCGTCGTCCTTGTCCTCGTCGGACTTCTCACCTTCGGCCTTCGCTTCTTCGGCGGGCTTGCCTGCGGCCTTTTCCGCCTCGCGCTCCTTCAGGAACTGTTCGGAACCGGAACGCGCAATGGTGCCCAGGTTGTCGATCATTTCCTGTTCGGTCATGCCTATGCCGGTATCGGCAACGGTGATGACGTGATTATCCTTGTCCGTGGTGATGGTGATTTCCAACGGCAGTTCCGGATCGCGCACCTCGCCGCCGGTGCTCTGAAGAAAGCGCACCTTTTCCAGGGCGTCCGAAGCGTTGGAGAGCAGCTCGCGAAGGAAGATTTCGTGGTTGGTGTACAGAGAGTGCGTAAGAATATTGAGCAGCTTGCACGTTTCCGCGCGAAACTGATGAGTGGTTTCCGCCATGACATGGCCTCCTGATATGTTTCCGAACGCGCGGCAGACGCCGCCGTGCGGTCATCGCTGAAGAAAGGGCCCGACAGCGTTCGGGCCCAAGAGTCACATAAGGCGGAGAGACGGCAAGTCAAGGGGACGACGCAAAAAAAAGCCGGACTCCCGACGCCGCGTCGGAGTCCGGCCCGGGGCCGTGCGCCTGTCCTGCAGGGATCTTCTCCGCAGAGCGGAAAAGCGGGGACCATGCCCTGCGGCGGCAGATGCCGCCTCGCGCTGCCACAAGGACAGACGCACGGGGCTGCCGTTACGAAGGATTATCCATGGTAGAGCCGAGCACCGTGCTCAGCAGTCTGGACGATACGCCGGAATCCCCCCAGGCGTAGGGCCGCACCATGTCGGCAGAAATGTCGCCGTTTTCCCCGAATCTGGCTGAAAAGGCCGTGTCGGCGCGCTGCACGAATGCCTTGAGTTCGGCGTCTTCCACGATGGGGCAGCGTTCGGTGGCCAGCGGTTCGCGGTATTCCACGAGCAGCTTGCTCTCGCCGTTGTTCACTATCCATTCGTACTGGCTGACCATGACGCCGGCCGTCCAGCCCATGCCGCGTTCGGCAAAGGCGGGCATCCAGGGATCAAGCTGCACGGGGCGGACGAACACACGCTGGGTGACGGTTTCGGGCCTGTCTCCGCCGCAGGTGTACAGCACGGGCAGAAATTCCAGATTGGTGGACATGATGCCCGGATACCAGTACTTCGAGCCCGCGTCGGCGAGCGCCACGGCAAGCTGAGCGCCGCTCTTTGCGCTCAGGCTGTACCACACCACGCCCGGCTCGGAACGGGGCAGTTCACGGTCGGTGGAAAGCATGACCGTCATTTTGCCCTGCGCCACGGCCGAGAAATCGGGCGAGGTCTTGACCGCCACCGTGGGACGGGCCGTGGACTCAAAAGCGCCGACATTTCCCGATCCGCGCACCAGAGCCCATTCCGCACAGGCCGCCGAAGGAATCGACAGCGCCAGAAAAGCCAGAATCGAAAGCATTCTCTTCATGACACGCTCTCCATGTTTCTTGTCCCGGATTATCCCGGAACAGGGCTCACACTAGCAGAACGCGCATGATAAGGCATCGGATGCAACCATGAGCGGCATGAGTAATCATGCAAAAACATTGATAATAACGCTGAAAAGGACGCCTTTTCCGCCCGGAGGATGCGCGGATTGCCCGTGCGGTCAAAAATCATATCTTCCCGGGCGCAGGAAGGGAAAATCGCGTGCCCTTCGCGCCGGAGCGCCGCGACAGGGGCACTCCCGGCATGCTTCTTTTCCGCGCCAAGGCGTGAGGCCGTACCGCAAGAGCACAAAAAAAAGACCGGCCCCCCATGATGGAGGAACCGGCCGAATCCGGACGCCCGGAGGCGGGGCGTCCGTTTTTTTCAAGTTCAGGCAAGCTGCTGAATGCCGTCGAGCTTCCAGCTGTCGCCCTCGGCGCGGGAGCACACGAAGTGCCAGACTTCCCGCACCTGTTCGGGACGGGCGGCGCGCTGATCTTCGCGCATGAGCACGTCGAAGTACACGGCCACGCGGCGCAGGTCGCCCTCGTCGCGCACCTCGATGACGGAGGCGTTCACCAGCAGAATTTCGGTCTTGCCGGGATTCGGATCCTGCTTCGCCTGCTCGCGCAGTTCGCGCATGACGTCTTCGGTGGCGAAGTTGGCGATGTCGTCAAGGTCGCGGCGATCCCACGAAGCCTGGAGGCGCGTGTAGGCCGCCTTGGCTCCGCGCAGGAATTCGTCCTGATCGAAGTCGGCGGGCAGAACCACGTCGTTCTGCGCTTCCGCAGCCTGCTGAACCGGCTGTTCGGAGCGAAGATTGTCCCATGCGCCGCCCTGAGAGGCCTGACGAGGCGCTTCGTAGTCACGGGGAGCGTCGTAGCGGTAGGCCTGACGATCGTTGTTGTCGGAAGAGGCCTGGCCGCCGCGGAAGCGACGGAACATGCGCACGCCGAAGTACACGAGCAGGCCGAGAATTATCAGATTGAGCACGCCGCCCAGCATGCCGCCGCCCATGCCGTGGCCGCCGAACAGGGAGCCCAGCAGAGTGCCGGCAAGAAGGCCGCCGAACAGGCCGCCGAGAAGACCGGTATTGTTGCGGGCCATGGTGGCGGCGCCGCCGTTGGCCGTGCTGGCCATGGGGGCCTGACGCTGCACCGAGGAGGAGCCTCCGCGGAAAGCGCCGGAAGGAGGCGTGGCCGGCCGGCTCATGATGGAGGAACTGCCGAAGCTTCGCCCGCCGCCGAGACGTGCGGCATCCGCATAGTCAGGCATGGAGAAGGAGAGCGTGGCGAGGCAGGCCGCGCAGAGGGCGAAAGTTTTCCATTTGTTCATGTTCATTCCTTATGGGCTGAGTTATCGACCATCCGCCCCGAAACGGAGCGGTTACAGTCACCAATACCATAATCACGAAAAAGGCCGTTGGGAAGAGCCGAACAAGCCTTTTCGCGCAAAGCATAACGCGGAAATATTACCATCCCATGGCACGAGCAAAAAGAATCACCGCGGCGAGCGCCAGAAATCCCAGCACGATGCGCTGAAAAAGCTGCTGATTGATGCGGCGGCCGAGACGCACGCCCGCAATCTGTCCCAGGAAACATCCCGCCACGCCCGCGAGCGACACCTGAAACAGCGTCATGGTGTACAATCCGGCAAAGGCCTGCGAAAGCACGGAGGCCACGCTGGTGAACACGTAGAACACGCTCATGTTGCCGCGCGCCCTGTCGGCCGACCAGTGCTTCATGAGCACGTAAATGCCGAGCGGAGCCCCCACCATGGCCACGGAACCACTCACGAAACCGCAGGCGAAACCGGCAGCAATGCCGATGAGCGTGGAATCCGGCAGTCGGTACGAAGCCGCCTTGTGAAAGCACTGCATGGCGATGAAGCAGGCGAGCATGGCGCAGACCATGAGCTGAAGGGTCTGCATGGAAGCCACGCGCAGCACCAGCGCGCCGAGAAAACAGCCCGGCACCGCGCCGACGACAAGATCACGGATCTCCCGCCAGCAGCACGACTTGCGGTAGGAGTAGGAAAGATGAACAGTGCCGTACAAACCCGTGAGGCAGGAAACCAGCACGGCGTCGCCCGGCGAAAGCACCGCCGTCATGAGGGGCATGGCCACCATGATGGTGCCTATGCCCGTGGCCCCGCCGACAACGCCGCCGAAGCACCAGCCCAGCCCGACCATGAAGCACGTCCAGAAAAAGTCCATAATTCCTCCTCGGGCTCGCGTTTGGCGCGGCGCGCAGGTTGCAGATTGATCGCCGGTAAACTGAGCAGAGTTATACTCTGGCTATTTCGCCTTGTCCAGACGGGAACAAAACGATTTGCGCTCCCCGCGGCGGAGCGTCGCTGTCGCGTCCGCCTTTTTCCGGTTCCGCTGTCCGTCCCCGTCACGTCACGCGCGCCGCGCGGAGACCGGAGCAGCCATCTCCGGCAGTCTCCGAATGCTTCCGAAGCCCCCGGCAGTTGAGCTCGACTGACGAGCGCTTCCCGCGCTCGAAGCCGCGCCGACTCCGCCCGGACGCCACGGCACGGCCTTTTCCCGCAATTCCTTGCGGCCGCACCGTCATGAAATGGCAAAAAGCCGGAAATCAGCCTGCTGAAAGGTCCAATTTCCGACTCCGTACCGGCTTGCATACGGTTCAGACCCCATGCGAACCGTTGTCGTCGAACTCCCGCGCTGCTGAGCTCGCCTCTCCCGGCCCTGCGCGAACATCGGGCCCTCCAGACAACGCATTCTCCGTGAATGCGCGCAGACTCTGCCGCCCTGCCCTTCCGCCGCCTCTGCTTCCCCGGACGAATCTCCATGAAAGAACAATCCTGCGACGCACCGGAGCCGCCGGACGCCCTGCCCGCTCCGAGACTTCACTGCCGTCAGTGTACGCCGCCCCTGCCCGGACGATGTTTCACGCGTCATGCCCGGCTGACGTTTTCCCAGCGGATTAAAAAAACAGGACGGAAGCCGGAGCCTCCGTCCTGTCGTTCTCAGGGGAGGAAGATCGCTCTTCCTCCCGCCGTTGTTCTTATTCTTCTTCCCACTTGATGAAGCCGGGCTTCACGTCGGTCATGGCATTGACGATGAGTTCGACAAGGCCGCCGTACTGCATGCCGTTCTTCTCAAGCAGATTGTTCTGTTCGAGCAGTTCGCGGATCTGGCCCTTGCAGTTGGAGCAGGGAGCGCAGATGTACTTCTTGACTTCAGGACCGAGGCAGTCCTTGAAGGCGCCGCAGATCTGTTCCATCTTTTTACGGCCGGTGATGTTCATGCGCCATTCGTTGATGTTGTTGCGCGTCATGATGGCGAAACCGGAACCGCCGCCGCAGCAGTAGTTTTCCACGCCGTGGGGCGTCATTTCACGGAACTGCGGGCAGATGGCGTGCAGAACGTCGCGCTGAGGCTTCACCACGCCCATGAGACGAACCAGGTTGCAGGGGTCGTGCAGGGTGACGGGGAAGTTGTTGCGGCTGGGGTCGAGCTTGAGGCGACCGCCGAGCACGATGTCGCGCAGCACCGGGAAGCAGCTTTC
The DNA here is from genome assembly GCF_963931295.1 of uncultured Mailhella sp. Taxonomy (NCBI): domain Bacteria; kingdom Pseudomonadati; phylum Thermodesulfobacteriota; class Desulfovibrionia; order Desulfovibrionales; family Desulfovibrionaceae; genus Mailhella; species uncultured Mailhella sp. The sequence continues at coordinate 1,003,514 of NZ_OZ007001.1, forward strand.
GCGGGGGATGTTCAGGTCGGGCGGCAGGATGCGGTCGGCAATGACGGTGAGGGCCTTGTGGGCGTGACCGCATTCGCCAAGCACGATCTTCTTGACGCCGAGCTTCTTGGCGGCTTCGGCGTGCTTGATGGCCACGCGGGCGGCCTGCACGTCGTCGTAGAACACGCCGTAGTTCACGGAGTCGTAGCCGGCGATTTCGGAGCTCAGGGTCCAGGACAGACCGGCGGCTTCGAAGATCAGGGAGAAGGCCGCGATGTTGTCGGGCCAGGCGAGCATTTCACCGGCATTGTGGATGAGCAGAATGTCGGCGTTCGGCACGTCCCAGGGGGTCTTGAATTCGTATTCCGTGGTTTCGACGTAGTCTTCGTCGATGAATTCCACGGTTTCCTGAACCACGGAGGGATTCATGCCGGTGGAGGAACCGACTTCGAGCTGCAGCTTGGTGCCCTTTTCATGCAGTTCGCGGGGGTTCCAGCCGAATTCCTGGCTGAAGAGCTTGCGCAGTTCGCGGGCGACGAGGCCGTTGTCCACGCCGATGGGGCAAACCTGAGCGCAGCGGCGGCACAGGTTGCAGCGGTAGGAGAGTTCGGCCAGACGCACCACGGTCTTCCAGTTGAGTTCGGTGTCGCCGTAACGCCACTTGGCGAGGGGTTCCTTCTTCACATACTGCTTGTAGATGCGGCGGAACAGCTCGGAGCGGAAGTTCGGACGATACATTTCATGCTCGTTGGACATCTCGTACAGATGGCAGGCCTCGGAGCAGGAGTTGCACTGCGCGCAGTAGTCCATGGTGGTGTCGAGCATGGCGAGGCAGGTCCAGTTGTTCTCGGGAGTGAACAGCTTGCGCACGCCGTCGAGGAAGCGATTGACGATCTCTTCTTCCTCGGCCTTGGTCTGAGGCACGGGAATGAGCAGAACGTTGATGTCGTCGAGCAGGCAGCAGTACTGCTTCTTCTGCTCGTCGGTGATGACCTTCCAGGGGAAGGTCTGGTAGTCCACGGGCATGGGACGAAGGGTATTCACATCAACCGTGGTGAGCAGCCCTTCTTCCCTCGACAGATCATTAAAGGTAAGTTCCTGCGAAGTTTTCATGTATGGAGCTCCTTAGTTCTGCTTCTCGGGGTTGGAAGTGGCAACCTCAGCCCAGGTCTTCTTGCCGTCACCCTGAACATGCGGGGCACGCCAGCTGACGGGCAGGTTCAGGTTGTTGGCAAGCTGCTTCTGAAGCTTGGGGTTGTTGATGGTGGGAGCATCGCCCCAGCGGATGTCGTGCCAGGTGAAGTACTTCATGAAGAGGTGGCCCAGGAAGCTGTAGGGCACCCAGAAGAACATGAAGAAGCCGATCAGCAGATAGAGAACGTAGAGGGGAGTCAGTTCCATGGCAGTGAAGGTGAACATGCCATAGATGAAGCTGTTGCCCATGAGGGCGAAGTCGTACACGCCGTGACCGAGGCACAGCATGAGGCCGAACAGGCCGTACACGCCGAACAGACCGAGGTTGAAGAAGTGTTCGTTGGTGGTGTACTTGCGCAGACCCTTGTCGCACAGACGGCGCTGAATGAGGCCGATGGAGCCGAACAGGATGCCGGCAAAGCCGAACACGTCGCAGATCACGGTGATCACGGTGCAGAAGGTCACGAAGCCGTCGGCGCCGGCGAGCATGCCGAGGGCGGAAAGAATGGTCATGCCCATGGCGCCGATGAGAAGGTACAGACCGATGTGGAAGGGATACGTGCGCACCCAGAGAGTGCGGTTGTGTTCCCACACGGCCTTGAGGAACAGAGCTTCAATGAGGAAGCCCTTGAGAGCGCCGACCATGCAGCTGCGATACTTGTCCTTCCACCATTCGGTGTTTTCAAGGTAGCTGCCGCCGTATTCGACCTTTTCAGGGTCTTCATGCGCCACGGGATACAGTTCCCAGCGCAGATGCTGAGGTTTCTTGAGATAGCCGATGATTCTCATCAGAGCCACGGCCACGAAGGCTATAACCGCCACATAGGCCAAACAGTAGAAAAAGATGCTCATGGTTGTCTCCTGTCGCGTTGTCCGCCAACTTGCATCCTGACAGGGGCAATCTGCCCCGGCCACATTTCCGCACCACGCTTCCAAACCGCCCGCCGCATCGCCGTTCTATGGATAAAAATATGTGGAATTATTCCACATATTTCCCGGCGAGAGCTATTGCCGGGGCGGCCGGACCGGCGCAAGGATGCACCGGAGGAAAGCTGATGAAGATTACCTCACAAAGCGCAAAAAAACAAGTCTGCGCCCACAAGAACTTTCACAAGGTGACAACGCGCAGAGAGGCCCGCCGAGGAAAGTCTTGCTCACCATCCTATTAATAAGTACACTGCGCCTGAATTCAAGACCCGGAGGACGGATGTACGTTTATCTCATCGGCGCAGGCCCCGGCGATCCCGGCCTGCTCACCTGCAAAGGCAGAAAGGTTCTTTCTGAAGCGGACGTCGTGGTGTACGACTATCTTTCCAGCGAGGAACTCCTCGCCCTGGCCCGGCCCGATGCCGAACTCATCTATGTAGGCAAAATCGCCGGCAATCACGCCATGAAACAGGGCGACATCAACAAGCTGCTCATCGCCAAGGCGAAGGAGGGCAAGGTTGTTGCGCGCCTCAAGGGCGGCGATCCCTACATCTTCGGACGCGGCGGCGAAGAGGCCGAGGAACTCGTGGACGCGGGCGTTCCCTTTGAGGAAATTCCCGGCATTTCCAGTTCCATTGCCGGTCCGGCCTACGCGGGCATTCCGCTCACGCACCGAGCCTGGTCGTCCTCCGTCACCATCATCACCGGTCACGAAGATCCCACCAAGCCCGGCTCCGTGCACGACTGGAAGGCTCTCGCCCGCAGCGCCTCCACACTGGTCTTTCTCATGGGCATGAAGAACCTGCCCGACATCGCGGCCAAGCTCATCGAATCCGGCATGGACGGGAATACTCCCGCGGCTCTGGTGTACTGGGGCACTACCGACAGGCAGCGTTCCCTCGCCTCCACCCTGGCCGATCTGCCGGACGCCGCCGTGCGCGAAGGCTTCACCAATCCTTCCATCATCGTGGTGGGCGACGTGGTGCGCCTCAAGGACAAGCTCGACTGGTTCGAGAAAAAGCCCCTCTTCGGCCGCACCGTGGTGGTCACGAGGGCGCGCGAGCAGGCCAGCGGCAGCGCCGCGCTTCTGGCGGAAAAAGGCGCGCGCGTCATTCAGTTCCCCACCATCAAGATCGTGCCCATGCCCGACTATGCCGAACTCGACGAAGCCGTGAGTCATCTTTCCCGCTACGGCTGGGTGGTGTTCACCTCGGTGAACGGCGTGCGCTTCTTCCGGCAGCGCCTCTCCGCGCTCAATCTCGACGCCCGCGCCCTCGGCTCCGTGAAGGTGGCCGCCATCGGCCCGGCCACGGCGAAGGCCGTGGAAGAAATGGGCATTCGCCCCGACCTCGTCCCCTCCTCCTACGTGGCGGAAGGCGTGGCGCAGGCCATGCTCGAACTCGGCATGAAGGGACAGAAGGTGCTGCTGCCCCGCGCCAGGGAAGCCCGCGACGTGCTGCCCCGCGCGCTGCGCGAAGCCGGAGCCGACGTGGACGTCATTGCCGCCTATGAAAACGTGCCCTCCGAGGAAAACCGCGACAAGGTCATGGAAGCGCTCGAAGCGGGCACGCTCGACTGCGTGACCTTCGGCTCCTCCTCCACGGTGCGCAATTTTCTTGCCTCCATTCCGCTCGACGAGCTGAAGAAGCACCCGGGCGTGCATTTTGCCGCCATCGGCCCCGTGACGGCGGAAACCATGCGTTCGCTGGGCCTCGAGCCCGACATTCAGTCGGAATCCTTCACCATTCCCGCAATGGTGGACGCCGTGTGCGCGGCCTTTGCGCACAAGGAGCGCGCATGACCCTCAAGCTCGGCATTCTCGCCTCGGGCAGCGGAACCAACGCCCAGGCCATGATCGACGCCGCGGAAGCAGGCAGGCTCGATGCGGACATCCGCATCATCATTGCGAACCGCCCGGGCGCGCCGGTGCTCGACCGCGCCGAGCGGCACGGCATCGCGCATCTGTGCCTCGATCACAAAACCTTTCCCGACCGCGAAACCTTCGACAGACGCATGGTGGAGGAACTTACTGCCGCCGGCGTGGACACCGTGGCTCTTGCGGGCTACATGCGCCTCGTCACGCCCGTGTTTCTCGACGCCTTTCCCGGCCGCGTGCTGAACATTCACCCCGCCGTGCTCCCCGCCTTCCCCGGCACGCACGGCGCGCGCGACGCCTGGCAGTACGGCGCCAAGTTCAGCGGCTGCACCGTTCACATCGTGGATCCCGTCATGGACGGCGGGCCCATCATCGTTCAGGCCACGCTTCCCCTGCGTCAGGACGAAGACGACGAAGCGCTGCTCAATCGCATTCACGTGTTCGAGCACCGCATCTACGTGCAGGCTCTGCAGTGGCTGGCCGAAGACCGTCTGCGCCTCGACGGCCGCCGCGTGCTCCTTGAGCCGTCGAGCCGTCCGCAGGCTCCGCAGCCGGAACTCGCCCTGATCTGGCCGCCGCTGGAAGAAGGTTTCTAACGCTTTTTGCCGGAGCCCCCGGCTCACATCGCGCGGCGCTGCCGCGCCCACACGGCTGACCTTCAGCCGAGGGAGATTGCATGAAAGCTCTTCGTTTTTTTGCCGCATCGGCCCTGCTCGCCTGCCTGTGCATGAGCTCCGCCGCCTTTGCGGCCGACGACGCACCCCGCAAGGCGGAGCGCCGCACCCCCGTCGTTGTGGAATTTGAAGGCGACGACAGCATCGGCGTGGCGCTCTTCAACAGCCTGCAGAAAAAAATCAACAGCTCCAATCCCGCCAATCCTCCGCGCGAGGCCAAGTTCCGCATTCTGCTTTCCACGGCGGCGGAATTTCCCTCCCGTCCCGGCGTGGGCTCCGTGTACGCCGTGGTCTGGACCCTCGCCCTTTCCGAAGGCTCCATGGAATACTATCTCGTGCGCGATCTCGGCATCGTCACGCCCGACACCGTGGACGAAGTGGCCGACCGCATCGTGAGCCGCACCGACGGCGTGTCCGCCCGCTACGGCTATCTCGACCGCGAAAAATAAACGCCTTCCGGGCGGGGACGATGCAAACGCCCCGCCCGGATCGCGGATGTGCTCCGCAAAAAACTCTTTCCCTCCCCCCGCCCTTTGCCGCGCCGCAGCGCCCTTTCCCCGGCGGGCAACCTTCTTTCTCCGGTGCAGGAACGCAAGCCTTTCCGCAGGCGTCCGCAAATACGCCCGCTTCCCGCCGGCTCCCGGCTCGTTCCGAACAAAACGCCCCCTTCTCCCCACGGCGCTCCGCCCTCTTTTCCGGCCCGCCCTCACGCACGGATGGCATCATGAACGCTCTTCTGAAACACCTGTCGGACTGCTGGCGCGACGGTCACAGAGTCGCCCTCGGCATTTTCCGCTTTCTCATTCCCATCGTCGTGCTCGTGAAGATTCTGGAAGAAAGCGGTCTCATTCCCTGGATCTCGCTGCCCATGCGTCCGGTCATGGATCTCGTCGGCCTGCCCGCGGAGCTCAGTCTCGCCTGGATCTCCTGTATTCTGGTGAGCATGTATTCCGGCCTCATGGTGCTCATTTCCCTTGCGCCGCAGCTTCCCGACCTCACCGTCGCCCAGACAACGGTATTCGGCGTGCTGGTGCTCATTGCGCACAGCCTCATTCTCGAAGTACGCATCGCCGGACAATGCGGCGTGTCCATGCCGTTTCAGTTTTTCCTGCGCCTCGGCTCGGGCATTCTCGCCGCCTTTCTGCTGCATCTTGTTCTCGACGGCTTCGGCCTGCTTCAGCAGCCGGCCGCCATTCTGCTTTCCGCCGGGGCCACCACTTCCTGGAGCGACTGGCTGATTCAGCAAGTAAAAACGCTGGCTGAAATGTACGTCATCATCTGCGCCGTCATGCTGCTGCAGCGCTTTCTCGACGTGTTCCACATTTCCGACTGGATGGGGCGTCTGCTCGGCCCGGCGCTGCGCCTGCTCGGCGTTTCCCCCAAGGCCGTGTCCATCGTGGTCATCGGCTTCACCATGGGTCTGCTCTACGGCAGCGGCATACTCATCAAGAACGCCCAGCAGGGCACGCTTTCCCGTCAGGACGCGCTCTGCGCCATCTCCCTGCTCGGGCTTTCCCACTCCCTCATCGAAGACACGCTGCTGCTCACCCTCGTGGGCGGCAGCCTGTGGGGCCTGCTCGGCTTCCGCCTCGCGTTCACGCTGGCGGCCGGAGCGCTCATCAACGCCTTCTACCCTGCCCTGAAGCGCTTCGCCGGGACAGATCACGAGGTTTCCCATGAAGACACTGTGGATCAATGCCGGTGAAATTTCCGGCGACCTTCAGGGCGGCGCGCTGCTTGCCGCTCTGCGCGAAATCACGCCGAAGGACGCGCTGCGCGTCGTGGGCATGGGCGGCGACAATCTGGCCCGCGCCGGTCAGGAAAATCTGCTGCGCGTGGAAGAGCTTTCCGTCATGGGCATTGTGGAAGTGCTGACCAGTCTGCCGCGCATCTTCGGACTTCTGCGCCGCATCCGCCGGGAAATGGAACGCATCCGGCCGGACGCCGTGCTGCTCATCGACGCGCCGGAATTTAACTTCCGCGTGGCGAAGATAGCCCGTGCCCTGAACATTCCCGTCTATTATTTCATTCCGCCCAAGGTGTGGGCCTGGCGCACGGGCCGCGTGAAATTCCTGAAGGAACACGTGCGCCGCATTTTCTCCATCCTGCCCTTTGAGGTGGATTTCTACCGCGCCCACGGCATGGACGTGACCTATGTGGGCAATCCGCTGGTGGATCTTGTGGATTACGCGTCCATCAAGGACGTCTCCCCCGTTCCGCACCGCATAGGGCTCATGCCCGGCAGCCGCCGCAAGGAAGTGGATTCCCTCATGCCGGCCTTTGCGGGCGCGGCCGCGCTGCTAACGAAGAAGTTTCCCGATCTGGAATTTCACTGCATACGCTCCTCGAACTTTTCCGAAGAGCATCTGCGCTCGCTCTGGCACTGCAACGCGCCCCTCGTGATGCACGACGGCGCAGACCGCTACCGCCTCATGCGCTCGTTTCAGTGCATTCTTGCGGCATCGGGCACGGCCACGCTGGAAACGGGCCTTGCGGGCGTGCCCACGCTGGTGGCCTACAAGGTGTCCCCGCTCTCGTATCAGATTGCCCTGCGCGTCATCAAGGTGAAGTGGATCAGCCTGACCAACCTCATCATGAACCGCACCGTGTTTCCCGAGCACATCGAAAAGGACGCCGACCCCGAACCCATGGCGCGACGCGTGGCAGACTGGCTCGAACACCTCGAAAAGCTGGAGAGCATCGTGCGCGACCTGGAAGAGCTCCGCGAACGCTGCGGCAGGCCCGGCAGCGCGCATCGCGCGGCCGAAGCGCTGGCGCGGGAACTTTTCTGACGCTTTGGCTCCCTGTCCGCCTGCGCATCCCCCCGAGCGACTGAGCGCGCGGAGAGGAAGACGCGCGGCTTCCCTCGCAACGCCGCGCCGAACGCTTCGACACGAGGCGTTTTAGACGCCGCGCCCCGCGACACAGGCGGACGCTCCCCCCTGCGCCTGCCCGGACGCCCCCAACTCACCGTCTTGCTTCTGCAAGCGCGCAGACTGCAAAAATGCCTTGCGCCGAAAAAACACAAAGGCAGGCATGCCGTTCGGCGCGCCTGCCTTTCCTTATTTCCGATGTTTCCCGGGAGGATGGAACCGCCGGAATATTCACTCACTAGATTTCGCTTTCCGGAATGCCGCAGGCCCGGGCCACGCCGATGCCGTACGCCGGATCAGCCTTGAAGCAGTGGCGGATGTGACGCAGCTTGATTTCCCTGGGCGCGTCGCCCAGAGACCTTGCCGTGTTGCCGAAAAGCGCTTCCTGCTGTTCCGGCGACATCAGACGGAACAGTTTGCCGGGCTGCTCGAAATAATCGGCGTCGTCGCAGGGATAGTCCCAGCGGGCCGCGTCGCCGCTGATCCTGAGCGGCGGTTCCGCAAATTCCGGCTGCTCGCGCCAGGCCCCCGCGCTGTTGGGCTCGTAGCTCGTGTAACTGCCGTAATTGCCGTCCACGCGCATGGCGCCGTCGCGGTGGAAGCTGTGATACGGGCAGCGGGGCCTGTTCACCGGAATCATGTTGTGATTGACGCCCAGACGGTAGCGCTGCGCGTCGCCGTAGGAGAACAGCCGCCCCTGAAGCATCTTGTCCGGCGAAACGCCGATGCCGGGCACCAGATTCGCGGGATTGAAGGCCGCCTGTTCCACCTCGGCAAAATAGTTTTCAGGGTTGCGGTTCAGCTCCAGCACGCCCACTTCGATGAGCGGATAGTCTTTGTGGTACCAGACCTTCGTCAGATCGAACGGATGATAGGGCAGCTTTTCCGCGTCTTCTTCCGGCATGACCTGGAAATACAGCGTCCAGCGGGGGAAATCGCCCTTTTCAATGTGCTCGTACAGATCGCGCTGATGGCTGTCCCTGTCCCTACCGATGAGCGCTTCGGCCTCGGCGTCCGTAAGGTTCTTGATGCCCTGCTGCGTCTTGAAGTGGAACTTGACCCAGAAGCGCTTGTTTTCCGCATTGATGAGGCTGTAGGTATGGCTGCCGAAACCGTGCATGTGCCGGTACGACGCCGGAATGCCGCGATCGCTCATGACCACGGTGATCTGATGCAGAGCTTCGGGAAGCAGCGTCCAGAAATCCCAGTTGTCCGCGGCGCTGTGCATGTTGGTGCGCGGATTGCGCTTGACCACGTGATTGAGATCCGGGAACTTGAGCGGATCGCGCAGGAAAAACACCGGCGTGTTGTTGCCCACCATGTCCCAGTTGCCCTGATCCGTGTAGAACTTCACGGCAAAGCCTCGGATGTCGCGCTCCGCGTCCGCCGCGCCGCGCTCGCCCGCCACCGTGGAAAAACGCGCGAACACTTCCGTTTTCTTGCCCACCTCGGCAAAAAGCGAGGCCTTCGTGTACTTCGTGACGTCGTGCGTCACCGTAAAGGTTCCGTAGGCCCCGGAGCCCTTGGCGTGCATGCGCCGCTCCGGAATGACCTCCCGGTCGAAGTGAGCCAGTTTTTCCTGAAACCAGACGTCCTGCATCAGCATGGGACCGCGGGGGCCGGCAGTCAGCGCATGATTGTTGTCGGCCACAGGCGCACCGGTACTGGTAGTCAGATAGTCGTTCTCATCAGCCATAAGCTTGCTCCTTGGTTGCGCACCATGAGGTGCCGTGTGAGAAAATTCTCATGACGCCTTTGAGGAGAACATGACACGGTCGACAATTTTTGTAAATAGTAAAGATTATCATTACTATTTAATACCGTCCATGATAGCCTGTCCGCCGGTCAGAAGCCGCCCGGCTGAAGGCAAAAAAATCCTTGCTCTTCGGCACGACATGCGGCACGAAAACACTGTCGAGTCCTGGCAAAAACGCGCGCAAGAGTGCCGCGACTCCGCTTTTTTGAGAGAGCCGCGCAGAGAACAAGCCGCGCTCCGCCGCACAAAAAGCCGCCGCGAGGCAGGCCCCGGGCCGCAGGGCATAAAAAAGCCCCCGGGCCTGAAGCTCGGGGGCAAGCGCATCGTGTGGCGGCGTTTCTCACGCGCCGCGAGGTCGGTTCGCCTTTTCCGGGGGCGAAGCTACCTTTCGGCCACGGCCTGAACGGCCGGGGACATGGAGTTTTTCTCCGCAAGCATGATGCTGGCTCCGGGGTGGGTGGTGGCCACGCGCACCAGCGCATCCTGCGATTCCTGGAAGCTTGCGTACGGGCCGATGGCCATCAGGCCGTCGCGCGTATGCAGCAGGGAGGCCGCGTCGTACAGGCCCAGGCGGATAAGGCGGCGCAGCTGCTGGGCCACGGCGTCGGAAGACACCTGCGTTTCCGCCAGTTTGACGAAAAAGGCCTGAGAACTCAGCAGCGGATGACCCTCGCTGTCGCCGACGATCTGGAGGGTCACTCGGGAAACGCCCGTCTCGGAAAGGCCGAGACTGTCGGCGGCCGCAAACGACAAGTCGATAATTCTGTTTTTGGAATAAGGCCCGCGGTCGTTGATGCGCACGATGACGCTTTTGCCGGTGGCCTTGTGTTCCACTTTGACCAGTGTGCCGAGGGGAAGCGTGCGATGCGCCGCCGTCATGGCGAACATGTCGAAGGCTTCACCCGTAGCGGTTGACTTTCCATGATGCCAGGGGCCGTACCACGAGGCCACGCCCGACTGGAAAGAGGCATCCTGGCCATAAGCCGACGGCAAGGCGAGGAACAGGCACAAAAGCCACGCTCCGCACACTGCCATCAGACTTCGGTAGGAAGATGATGTCATGCAGACTCCGGGTTGAGATGAAGTCACGCGGCCGATCCGTCTGCGATCCTGGCTGCGTGGAGCGGAAATCGCCCTTTTTTCCTCTGTCCGCCGCGATCACTCCCGGAACGGGGCGCGGCTCCGATGCGCAAGGCAAGCCGAAAGTCCATTCTTCAGAGGACCTCGGGAACGGAGGAAAACGACGGAAGCGCGACACGCTTCAAAGCGTCTGTCGTCTTCCGTACACGTCTCATAGGGGGCCTAATATCTCATCCGGAAAAAAATCTGTCAAGCAGGTCTGTATAACGCCCCGATTTCTTCTGTAAAACTCTCATGTTTCACAGCGAAGCACTGCAATTTTTCCCGCCTTTTTGCCGGACGCTCCGACCTGCGGCTTGCGCCCCGACGCCCGTCGTACTACTATGGAAACCCATTTTTTTATGCCGCAGGTACCGTCATGACACATCGCTCTCTCCGCTTCGATCCCCAGGACTATCAGCTTCTTGCCATGATCAACCGCACCGTGACGAAAAGCCAGAAAGGCCTGCCCAGCCTCATGCCGCAGCTCAGTCCTTCCGGCATCATGGAACTCGCCGTGCCCGTGGAGCTGCGCATGGCCTCCTCGGTGCTGCGGCTGCTCGACACCCTCTCCCAGGGCCGGGCCGACGACAGAATCGAAGCGCTTGCCGCCCTGCGCGACGAAGTGCTCGTCATGGCGCGCACGTCTCTGCGCATCAACACGGGCCGTGTGCTCGTGCAGCTCATGAAGGAGCTCGTGCGCTCCCACGGCGATTTTGAAACCCAGCTCCGTCTTGCCCATGACTTTCGTCAGGCGGCCAGCGGCCGTCACGTCGTGGTGCGCCGGCTCCTGCACCGCTACTTCATGCTGGAAATGCCCGAGGACTGGAACCAGGCCGTGTTCGACAACCATGTTCACGACGCCAACACCAAGGGCCGCAAGAACGCCACGCACCTCATCATGGACGCCTGGCTCAAGGGCATACGCTCCCTTACCGTCATCTACTACAACTACGTTTCCCCCGAGGCCGCAAGCGAACTCATACGCGCCGCGCGCATCATGGGCATCACCGTGCGCATAGGCCTGCTCTTCCACGCGCCCTACCTCGGACGGCTGGTCGATCTCATCTGGATACCGCGCGGCTTCACCAACGACGAAGACTTCATCGCCTTTCTTTCCACTCCGGCCATGTCCACGCTCATGAACGAAGGCCGCGCCGCCACACGCTGGCTGGAAAAGCGCATCCTGCGCCTGCTCGAATACTGGAACCGCATCGAACGCTTCCGCCTTGAGCCCATGCTCCACGAAACGCCCGAAGCGCTGGATGCCCACGAATTCATGCTCTTTGTGGGACACGGTCAGGCATCGCTGCTGCACCTTGCCGAATTCATTCATAAAAAGCTATTTCCTGTACTGGAGAAGCGCGCCCGGCACATTCGCTCCCTACTCGCCTCTCCCGACGTTTCCGCGGAAGAGAGCCTCGGCTTCATGCACGAACTCGACACTCTGGACAAGTTCACCACCGAAACCGTGATTGCCAGACTGAACGATCCCGAACTCTTTCCCGAAACTTCCGCGCTCCAGAACGCCTGCGAGTCCGCCGACTGTCCGGAGCTGCTCAATCAGACGCCGCTGCACCTGCTCACGCGGCTGTGCGATCTCAAGAGCGGCTGCCGCATCACCCTGAATCTGGCGCGGCTCTCCGCCGAAGACGTGCTCAATCTGCTCTGGGACTGCCAGGGCCGCATCACGCATCTGGAGCTCTTCAATCTCAAGGACTGGCAGAACGGCGATCTGGAACATCTGCAGTCCATCAACGAGCTGCAGCGCGCCATCAACGAAGGCAGCGTGCCGCGGCTCAAGCAGATCATCATCGGCATGCTCCGGGACGCCGGAGCCCTGCCCGAGGTTTCCGAACAGGAAGGATTCAGCACCCCGCGCGGCAGCGCCACCCTGCACTCCGCCGACGCGCCCAAGTCTCCCCGCGTGCGCAAGCTGCGCATCATTCTTCAGAACATTCCCGTGCTCTGCGGCTACTATCAGACAGCCAAGCTGCGCGCCACCATGGGCACCGATTCCACGAGCCGCCCCGGCCACCGCTACGGCATGGGCCTCGCCTATCCCGAAACCCTGCCCCTGCGCGCCCGCAGAGAGCTGAACGATCCGCGCCGCTCCGCGCATCTTCTGCTGCCGCTGCGCACCGAGCTGCTCGAACAGGTCACCTACAGTTCCGACGCCCCGGGCGAAGAATCCTCCCGTCTGGAATGCCTGCTGCGGCGCATTCCGGGCTTCCGCCATTTCCGGCAGGACAGCCACACCGAATGGACGCCCGTTTCGGAAAACACCGTGGTCTGCAATCACGGCGACTGCTCCATCGCCACCGCCGACGTGAGCTCCACGCGGGGCAACATCATCACTCTCGGCGGCACGGACGCGAACATGACCAACGGCTTCATGCCCGCCAAGCCCCGCAGCGAAAGTCTGCTGGAAAAAAGCCACTACCTCAACACCGGCTTCTCCAACGCGCTCTGCATGGTGGTGGGCTTCATTCCCGCGTTTTTGTCCTTCCTGTTCACGCAGACGGGCCTGCTCGCCTGGATCGGCGCGCCGCTCTGGTTCCTCATTTCCGGGCTGCGCAACATTCTGCAGGCCGTGCTCGGCAGCGGCGGACTGCACCGCTCCTCCGTGCTGCACTGGAAAAGCTACGTGAGCTGGTCGAGTCTGTACGTGTCCCTCATGTACAACGGGCTTTCCGTGGTGCTGCTCGAACCCATACTCCGCTGCCGCATTCTCGAACAGGGCATGGGCGTCAACGCCGTGAACGCTCCCCTGCTCACCTATTCCATACTCATGGGAGGCTGCGGCGCGTACAAGGTGGCCACCCATCTGCTGCGGGGCTTTTCAAGCAAGAGCATTCTTTCGGACATCTTCTGCATTCTGCTCTCGCTTCCTCTTGCGCTGCTCTTCCACGCGGCGCTCATGCTCATGATCACCCTTGCCGGCGGCAGTCCGGAAACGCTGGCGGCCGCCGCGGTGTTCGTGGTCAAGCTCGCGTCGGACACGGTCATCGGCGTGGTGGACGGCATTGTGGACAGAGGCCGCAACATCCGCCGGCGCATGGCCGACTACCGCAGCCGTCTGCACGAATCGCTCGCGCTCTACGGCAGGCTTGAGGAACTCTTCCCCGAGAAGAACGTCATGGCCCTGCTCGGACGCCCCGAAACGCTGCCCCGCATCGTGAAGGCCGTCGATCCGCAGCTGTGGCTCGACATGATCATCAACGCCCTCGATCTCATGTACTTCTGGTTCTATCAGCCCCGGGCCAACTATGCGCTCGACATCATGCTGCGGCGCTTTTCCGACAGCGAACGGCAGGTGCTGCTGCGCATGCAGCAGATTCTCATGCTGGAAAAGGAAGTGAGTCAGCTTCTGGTGGACGGTCTGGTGGGCCGCAACTTTGCCGCCCCGCTGTCCTTCTACCTGGCCAGAAACGAGGAATATCTGCGTCAGATGAAGGCCGTGTGCCTGCCGCCGCAGCCGCAGAAGTAGCCGCGGCGATACGCTTTCACTGCGCGGGCCAGTTATCGAGACCGCCGAGCGAGGCGAGCGCCATGTAGAGCACAATGCCCGCCGAGGTGGACAGGTTGAGGCTGCGGATGCAGTTTCGGATGGGAATGCGCACGTGTTCCTGCGCCGCGGCCTGCACTTCGGCGGGAAGTCCGGAGGATTCCGGCCCGAAAAGCAGACTGTCCCTGTCGGAAAACGCGAAGCGATGCACGCCTGCGCCGCGTCTGGCGCTCGTGGCCACCAGTCTGCGGCCTGCGCCGTCGGCGCGAAGATAGGCTTCCAGCGAAGGCCACGCGGTCACATCCACATGGGGCCAGTAATCGAGCCCTGCGCGGCGCAGATGTCTGTCGTCGATGGAGAAGCCGAGCGGCTCTATGAGATGAAGACGCGTGCCCGTGCCTGCGCACAGTCTGGCGATGTTGCCGGTGTTCGGCGGAATTTCAGGATGATACAGAACAATGTGCAGCATGGATGCTTCCGTGGGCCCGGACGCGCTCACGACGCGCCGAAAAACGAAAAGAAAAACGCCCGACGCTCTTGAGCGCGGACGTCACACAAGACGGCGGAACCGCCGTTCTGCCGGAACGCGGAAAGAAAGCGGAACAGGCGAGGCCTCTTCCGCCGTTTTTCACCAATCAATGATGTCTGTTGGGAGACGTTTTCTTGATATAGGTAAGGGCGCAGATCACCGCAATGATGCCGACGAAGAAGAAAAGGAAGTCCATGACGCTCTCCTGTGCTGAGGAATGCCCTGCGGGCGAACAATGCCTGTTTACCATATCCTCAAGCGGCTGTTTGCGCAAGAGTCCCGATGGGAAACGGCGTTCCCTTTCGGTCGACCGTTTCCGCTGAAAAGCGGGGGCGAAAAAGACGCATCGACCGCCCGGCTGCGCGCATACCGGAGGGTACCGGGCGTCCGCGCCAGTTCTGCCTCCCCGCCAAGGCCCGAGCGCTTCTTCCCCCTCAACCCCGCGCACCGTGGCTGTCTGCCGCCCCGCCTGCACGTCCGGCGTTCCGCTACGGCGCGGCAAAAAAAAGACGCACGACTGCTTTTGCCCCGCCCCCGGCCCGCTGCCCGCTCCAACTCGCCGCTTTTGCCGGACTTTTCCGAATTTCCCCGCCGGTTCTCGTTGCGGGCGGCAGGCACATGGGCTATGCTCTCCCCCGTTCAACCTTTGTTTCGTCAGGAAAACGCCATGATACGAGTCGATCTTCACACCCACACCAATCATTCCCACGCGCGCGACAGCGTCCGGCAGATGTTCGACGCCGGACAGGCCAGAGGCCTTGTCGTGCAGGGTTTTTCCGAACATTCTCCGCGGCCCGCGGGATACGACTATCCCTCGGAATACCGCGATCATCTCGCCGCCACCTTCAACGACTATCTGGCCGAAGTGTCGGCCCTGAAGGAAGAACAGGCCCCCAGAGGCGTCACCGTGCTGCTCGGCCTTGAGGTGGACTGGCTGGAAAACGAAGTGCCCTACCTGCGCGCCATGACCTCGGAACATCACTACGACTACCTCATCGGCGGCATTCATTTTCTCGATCACTGGGGCTTCGACTCCGCCGCCTCCGACTGGGAGCCGCTCTCCTTCGAAGAGCGCTGCGCCCTTTACGAGAAGTACTACCGCACCATGAAGACCATGGCCGAAACAAGGCTCTTCAACATCGTCGCGCATCCCGACCTCATCAAGATATTCTCCGTGGAGGACTTCCGCCGCTGGCTGGAGATTCCCGCAAGCATGGATCTTGTGGGCGACGCGCTCACGGCCGTGCGCGACGCGGGCATGGCCATGGAAATTTCCTCCGCCGGTCTGCGCAAGCCCTGTCAGGAAATCTACCCCGGCCCGAAGATCCGCCGACTCGCCCGTGAGCTCGGCCTGCCCGTCACCTTCGCGTCGGACAGCCACGCCACCGAACAGGTGGCCTGGAACTTCGACGAGCTGGCCCGCTGCGCCGCGGCCGAAGGCTGGAAGGAAAGCCTGGTCTTCTGCCGGGGCAAGGTGACCGCCATGCCTTTCGACGTCGACTAAGAATCTTCCGCAGACGCGCCCCGCGACCGCGCCATGCCCTGCCGCGGCGGATTTCTGCGCCCGGGCCGGAGCGCGCCTTCCCCGGATCGCCATTGCGGCAGTCCCGGAGCCCGGAGAGACGGGTCCCGCTGCAACAATTTGCAAGCATTCCGCCCTTGGCAGGGCGTCGAAGCATGGTTATCCTTTCCCCATGGCCTTGCGACCACAACATCAGGAGAAACTATGACCAGCCAACTCAAGACCTTACTGCTCATGGCCGGCCTTTCCGCCGTGCTCATCGTCATGGGCAGCGCCCTCGGCGGCAGACAGGGCATCGTCATCGCCCTCGTGCTCGCCGTCATCATGAACATCGGAAGCTTCTGGTTCTCCGACAAAATCGTGCTTTCCATGTACCGGGCGCAGGAACTTTCCCCGGAAGACGCGCCCATGGTGCATCAGATAGTGGAAGAGCTCGCCGGACGCGCGGGCGTGCCCAAGCCCCGGCTGTTCATCGTTCCGCAGGAGGCCCCCAACGCCTTTGCCACGGGTCGCGATCCGGAACACGGCGTCATCGCCGTGACGGACGGCATCATGCGCCTGCTGCCGCCGGAACAGCTCCGCGGCGTGCTCGCCCATGAAATGGCCCACATCGCCCACCGCGACATCCTCATTCAGACCGTGGCCGGCGTGCTTGGTTCCGCCATCACGGCCATCGCCAACATGCTGCAGTTCTCCATGATCTTCGGCGGTTCGCGCGACGAGGAAGGCAACAGCAATCCGCTGGCCGCCATCGCCATGATGATTCTCGGCCCGCTGGCCGCCACCCTCATTCAGATGGCCATTTCCCGCCGCCGCGAATACATGGCCGACGCCGCGGGCGCCGAATACTGCGGCGATCCGCTGGCCCTCGCCGGAGCCCTGAACAATCTCGACGCCTACAGCAGGCACATTGCCATGCAGGCCAATCCGGCCACGGAAAACATGTTCATCGTGTCGCCGCTCTCGGGAGACGCCATGCGCCGCATGTTCAGCACGCATCCTCCCATGGAAGAGCGCATCGCCAACCTGCAGGAAATGGCCCGCACCGGCCGCTATCCCGGCTAGGCGCTCCAACCTTCCGTCCGCAGGGCGGGATCCGCAACGCGCGGGTCCCGCCTTTTTTCGTTCATTTTCGCCTTGCATTTCCCCCCGGATTACGCCACCCTCTCAGCAACGTCCCGGCAGCCTTTTTCCGCACAGGATTTTCCATGATCACACCTCTCTTTTCCGCTCCCGACAGCTTCGCCCGGCGCGGGCTGGAACAGCTGTTCCTCGTTCTCGACCGCGTCATGCCCATGAACGGTTCCCAGAAACGCGACCTCGCCATGGCCTGCCGCGATCTTTCCGCGCTGCTCACCACGGAACGCGACGGTCTGAGCCGCCCCTACTGGACTTCCCCCCGCCTGACCTCGGCCTATCTGCGCTATTTTCTGCCCTGGAACCTCGTGCGCCTCTCCGCGCTGCTGCCCGGACTCGATTTCGGCCGCATTCCCGACGAACCGCTCATCCTCGACATGGGCAGCGGCCCGCTCACGCTTCCGCTCGCGCTGTGGCTCTCGCGCCCCGATCTGCGCGCCCGCCCCGTCACGCTGGTGGCCAGCGACACCACGCCGCACATTCTGGAACTGGGCCGGAACATCTTTGAGGGCATGCGCGCCGCGCTGGATCCGGAAAGCCCCTGGATCATCCGCACCATGCGCTCGTCGGTCACGCAGGCTCCGCGCCGCCTCTACGCGAAGCCCGGCTCCCTTTGGATGGCGTGCATGGGCAACGTGCTCAACGAAATGGAGGAACGTCGCGCCAGACCCGGCCATCAGATAGGCGACAGAATGCGCGAACTCTTGGAAAGCGCGGCCGAGATTCTCTGCGAAGACGGCCTCATTCTTTCCGTGGAGCCCGGCACTCGTCAGGGCGGACGCCTCGTGTCGCACCTGCGCAAGAGCGCGCTCGGCGGCGTGGATGAAGAGCCGGAATACGGCGATCTCACGGCCTTTGCCCTGCGCGAGGAGCAGGCAGGCCGCCGCGAGGACGTCGATGACGACTGGGACGACGACATGGACGACTTCGGTCTGCCGCCCCTGTTCGAGCCTCTCGCGCCCTGCCCCCATGCGGGTCGCTGCCCCATGCTGAACAGGAGAACCACGGCCTGGTGCCATGTGAACGCGCCCGCCGAACACGCGCCCGCCGCGCTGCGCGAACTTTCCGCCCGCGCCGGACTCGACAAGGATTCCATCAGTCTGTCCTTCCTTCTGCTGCGCAAGCTCCGCGAAGAGGACATGGAACACTTTTCCGACGAACAGCCGCAGCCCAAAGGACGCCCCTTGTCCGCCCGCATCGTTTCCGACGCCTTCGTGGTTCCCGGCTATCCCGGACGCGCCCGCTACGCCTGTTCGCCCCTCGGTCTCGCCCTCATACCCGCCTCGTCGCACCTGCCGCCCGGCGCGCTCTGCGAAGCCTGGCCCACGCGCGAAAAGGACATGAAGTCTCGGGCAATCATCCTTTCTCTGGAGCCGCCCCATCGTTCCGGCAGAAGCGAGCGCGAACCGGGACGATTCTCGAACGAGCGGCGCGACCATCGCCGCCCTGCGCCTGAACGCGGACGCGAATACTCCGGCCGCCGATTTCCGGCCGAGCGCGGCCGCGCCTTCTCCGAAGAGCGCGACAACGAGACGCGCCGTCCCTCTCCCCGCCGCCGGGACAACGATCGCCCCCGGAGAAACGAGAGTAGACCACCGGCCCGGGATCAGGAACGCCGCCCCGACAAAACCCGCGGAAAACACTGACGAAAATATCGGCTTTCGCTTTTTTTGCGGAACGAAAGCCGTTGCCTCTGGCTTTTTTTCACAAAAAGAGCATACTTTTTTCATTCGCCTTCAGGCGAAGCATCCTCTGTAAGGAGACCATCCCATGAACTCTACCGTCGCCCTCATAGCCGCCGCCGTTGTCGTCATCGTTCTCATTGCGGTTCTTGTTCTGCGCAGGAAAAAGACCTCCGAACCGGACTCCGACAATCCGAAAGAGGAGGAACTCAAGGGCGATCAGGAGCTCTACCAGCTCGGAATGAATCCCATTTCCGAAAAGCCCATCATGTACGCCCTCACTACATGTCAGCACTGCAAGAACACGAGAAAGTTTCTTGACGCCAATAATGTCGATTACATCGTCATCTATCTTGACGAATATGCAGGCTCGCAGCGTTCCGATCTCATGGAAAAAGTGCGTACCTACAATCCCCGCGGAACTTTTCCCACCATTCTCGTGCCGGGCGGCAAGGTGATTGTGGGATTCCGCAAACAGCTCATGCAGGAGGCACTGATTCATGACTCCGGAACAACTGCTTGAACATCTGGCGAAGGGAGCTGAATCCAAGGGATACTATCTTCACGCCGATCACGATCACTGTCTTGGCACGGCGGAAAGTCTGCTGGCCAACAAGGAGCGCTACGGCTACATGTGCTGCCCCTGCCGTCTGGCCTGCGCCGACAAGCAGCAGGACAGCGACATCATCTGCCCCTGCGTGTACCGGGACGCCGACATTGCCGAGTACGGCGCGTGCTTCTGTTCCTTTTACGTGTCCAAGGAGCACAAGGACGATCCGGACTTCTTCCCCGAGGTGGAGGAACGCCGCGACCCTTCCCGCGGACTGTAATTCGCCCGTAAACGGAAAACGGGCCGTCCGCGCGGCAAAGGATCTTTGAACCAGGGTCGTCAGGCGGATGCCTTTCCGGCGCAGACGCAATGAGCGCAGAGCGCCGTCTCGGCGCTTTGCATCGGGCCGTCCCTCCCCCTGAGCTTCAAAGAGGTCGCCGGACACTGCTCTTCAAACAGCGCGCTTCGGCGCCTCCCCCCAGTGGCCGAACACGGCGTTTCGCGCGGAGCGCTCGACTTTCCGTTTCGCGCCGACCGTCCGGGCAGCGCTTCACACCGACGCCAGAGCCTCCGCTGCAACATGGTTGTGTTCTTCGCCCGCGCGGCAAAGATTCCCGCCCGGCCCGGCAGCATGCCCGGCAACGGGCCTCAAGCAGTGCGGCAAGGCGCGTCAGCATTACTCTAACACACTCTAAAAACTAAAAATCCTTGCCCGCCGTCACGGCGCATGCCATACTTTTTCCAAAACAGGAAAAGGAGCCGATCATGCGCCGCGTTTTTATTGTCACTGCCGCTCTGGCGGGTGTTCTTTTCTGTTCGCCTCTTCCGGACGCCCTTGCTCAGGATTCGCCCAGACTGCTCAAGGTGGTGGCGCTGAGCCGCCACGGCGTGCGTTCGCCCACGCAGTCGCCCTCCACGCTGGAGTCATGGAGTTCCCGCGGCTGGCCCGCATGGAACACGGCTCCGGGCAATCTCACGGAACGCGGAGCGGAGCTCATCGAGGGAGAATGGACCGGGCTGCGCGAATCCCTGGCCTTCGACGGGCTGCTTCCGGCCTCGGAATGTCCGCCCGCAGGCAGCGTGCTGATCTATGCCGACAACGAACAGCGCACCCTGGCCACGGCCGCGGCCATGCTGGAAGGGCTGGCTCCGGGCTGCGGCATGAAGACGCTCTCAAGCCGCAGCGGGCACGATCCCGTGTTTCATCCCGTGCGAGGCGGTCTCATGGCCTCACCCGCCCTCACCAGCGAAGAAAAATCGGAACTGGAAGAAGACCTCGCCGACGTTCGCGTCGACATGGACAGGCGCGTGGCGGAACTCTCCGCGCTGCTCGGCCCGGCTTCTTTGCAGCTGTGCGAGCCGGGGCAGCCTTTCTGCACGCTGAGCGACATGCCCACGCTGCTGCAATACCCCAAGCCGGGCTCCCGCGAAGGCGTTTCCCTGCGCGGCGGTCTGGCGCTGGCTTCCACCACGGCGGAAATTCTGCTGCTTGAAAGTCTGGAATGGCCGGTGCGCTCCCAGATGATTCCCGCCGCGACGCCCGTGACGCAGCCTGCCGGGCCCGGCACGCCCGTGGAGCAGAAGGCGAGGCAGATCATTCTTGCGCCCCGCAGCGACAAGCCGGGCGTGGTGACGCTTCCCGCCCGTCCGCGCTGGACGCCCGCCCCCGTCGCTCCCGCAGACGGCGAAATCATGGTGAATCCTTCCACGGCCCTGCACCTTCTGCCCGTGCATACCCGCGTGCAGAACGCCCTTCAGCGCTTTCCCGCCATCGCCCGGCAGGAAGGCCTGCCGCTGCTGCTCTTCATGGCGGAAGCGCTGGCCGGAACCTCGCCGCTGGGCGAAGTCAACAGGGCAAAGCTGGTCATCTTTTCCGGGCACGACACCAACATCGTCAACGTGGCGGGCCTGCTCGGCCTGCACTGGAACAACACGCCCTTCCCCAGAGACAGCACGCCTCCCGGCTCCATGCTGGTGTTCCGGCTCTGGGACACGCCTCAGGGGCGGCTCGTGCAGGCGACCTTCCAGTGTCAGACGCCGGCGGCGCTGCTGAGCACCGACGAGAACGTCATGAACAGCGCGGCGCTCCGGCAGGAAACGCTCGTGCTTCCCGGCTCCTTCGCGCCGACGCCCGCGGGTCCGGGGCTGCCTCTGGAGCATTTCCTCTCCGCCGTGCGCGCCATGGCCGGAAAGGATCTCGACGCGAGGCTGAACGCCGTTCTGGCCACGACGGCGCGTCCGCAGCCCTAGCAGGCCAAAGCTTCCGCCGCGCGTCACAAAAAAAGCTGCCTGTCCCCGCAGGCTGTCCCCGCTCTTTCCACAACCACGTCCCCGGGTTCGCTGTGCCCCACGAGAAACGGCGAGCAGGCTTCGTGCCTGCCCGCCCCCGCGGGCGCGCCCGATCGTCCGGCGCAGGCGTAGCAGTAGCGGCAGCCGTGCAGACAGGTGTCGTAGGCGCCGATGTCCACGCTCTCCGCGCAGCCGCAGGCCGGGCGCTGATTAGGGTCCTTCTTTGCCTTCAGCGTCACCCCGCGCAGCCTGCCGAGCAGATCGGCATCTACGCAGCGGGCGCGTCCTATGCAAAATTCGCCCAAATCCATGTCTTCCGCACAGGCCTCCAGCGTGAGATCGTGCGACCGGGCAATCTCGGCCAAGGCCGACGCAAGCGCCCGCCGCTCCTCCATCGACGCGTCCCGCAGACCAAGCGACGCCATGTTCCGCCGCGTGTTCCGATAGACGTCCAGAAAGCTGACGACGCACTTTTCCGTCCACGGCGCAAGCAGCGCGGCCAGCCTCTCGAAGTAGCGGACGTGATGTTCCATCGTGTACGCGGAGCTGAAGAACACGGGATCATAGCGCCAGATCACCCGCTCCCGCCCCGCCAGCTCGGAAAGACGCCGAAACGCCGGAATGATCACGTCCCGCTTGGAAGGCACGCCGGATTCCGCGTCCCGGCCGTAGGCGTTGAGCGTCACCTGAAAATAATACGCGTAGTCCCGGAGGCGCGAGAGCCGGTTCAGCATGGGCGAGGGATTCTTTGTCCAGAACACGAAGCCGTCCGTCGCATCGGGCGACAGGTTCACCCGGCTCACCCGGCTCGGATTCACGGGATTGCGCACCAGCGCGAATCCTTCCTCCAGTCTGCGGAAAAACCAGTCCGCGTAAAAGGCCGGAATGTCCGTTCTCCGGCTAACGCTTACGATCATGCTGCTCCGCGCCCGCGTAGGCGGGCTCATCTCTTCGTTGTCCGGCAGGCATCCGCGCGAAAATCCTGCCCATGCCTCAAAAAACGCCCGGCAATCCGCCTGTCCTCCGAAAAGGCAGGACATCACGGAGCGCCGGGCGCAGAACGCTTCTCTTTTCAGACCGTCCGCCCCTTGCGGCGAAGGCGGGCGCATTCCTGAACGCAGGAAAGCCCTACCGGGCGGACTTCCACGTTTTGATGAAGTCCGCAGGGGCCTTGCCCGCCGCAATGTGCCTGAGGAGCGAACTGCCGAACACTGCTGCGTCCGGCCGGATGTCCTTCGGCAGCGCGTCGAGCTGTTCCGGAACGCGCAGGCCGAAGCCGAGCGCCACCGGAAGAGAAAACACCCTGCGCACGCGGGAGAGCACCTCCGGCACTTCCGGCGGCAGGCTCGCGCGCTCGCCCGTGGTGCCCATGACGGACACCACGTACACGTAGCCTTCCGACACGTCGGCGTAAAGCTTCATGCGCTCCTCGGAGGTGTTCGGCCCCACCAGAGGAATGAGAGCCAGTCCGTGCGCCGAAAGCGCCGCGCGCATGTCGCCCGCCTCGTCGTAGGGAAGATCGGGCACGATGAGACCGTGAACTCCCACGTCCTGCGCCTCCGTCGCCAGCTTGTCGAGACCGTACTGCAAAAACGGATTCATGTAGCCCATGAGCACCAGCCCGGCCTTGAACCTGCCCTTGCGCTCGCGCAGCCCTTCCATGATACGGCGCAGCGTGACGCCGTTTTTCAGCGCCTCCACGGACGCCGCCTCCACCACGGGACCGTCGGCCACGGGATCGGAAAACGGAACGCCGATTTCAATGACGTCCGCGCCGCTTTCGTCCAGCTCTTCAATGACGTTCCAGAAGGCGTCCGGCGAGGGATATCCCGCCGTCACAAAGGGAATGAGCGCCGTGCGTCCTTCGGCCGAAGCGTCGCGTAACTTTTTTTCCAGCAGATGCATACTATTGTTCCTTCGCGGCCGTGCCGCCGAAAATCAGAGGTTCAGCGCCTTTTCCACAATGTCCATGTCCTTGTCGCCGCGGCCGGAAAGGTTCACCAGCACGCGGCTGCCGGGAGCAAATTCCCCGGCGTGCGCCAGAACGTAGGCCAGCGCATGGGAGGATTCCAGCGCGGGCAGAATGCCTTCCACGCGGCAGAGCTCCTGGAAGGCCGAAAGCGCTTCGTGATCGTAGGCCACGCCGTACTTCACGCGTCCCACGGCCGCAAGATGGGCGTGTTCCGGGCCCACGCCGGGGTAGTCCAGTCCCGCGGAAATGGAGCCGGAAGGCAGAATCTGCCCGTCGTCGTCCTGAAGCAGCATGGTGTACTCGCCGTGCAGCACGCCGGGGCGTCCGAGATTGATGGCCGCAGAATGCATGCAGCCGGGCTCGCCCGTGCCGCCCGCCTCCACGCCGATGATCTTCACCGACTCGTCGGGCACGAAGGCCGTGAACATGCCGATGGCGTTGGAACCGCCGCCCACGGCCGCCACCACGTAGTCGGGAAGGCTGCCCGTGCGCTCCAGCATCTGCGCGCGGGCCTCGCGGCCGATGACGCTCTGAAATTCCCGCACGAGATCCGGGAACGGATACGGCCCGGCCGCCGTGCCGAAGCAGTAATGCGTGGTTTCCTGAAGGGAAATCCAGGCCCGGAGCGCCGCGTTGATGGCGTCCTTGAGCGTGCGGGAGCCGCTCTCCACGGCCACCACGTCCGCGCCGAGCAGACGCATGCGCCGCACGTTGGCGGACTGCCGCTCCGCGTCTTCCGCGCCCATGTACACCGTGCACTTCATGCCGAGGCGCGCCGCCGCGGCCGCCGTGGCCACGCCGTGCTGACCGGCGCCGGTTTCCGCAATGAGCGAGGTCTTGCCCATGTGCCTGGCCAGAAGCGCCTGTCCCAGCGTGTTGTTGATCTTGTGCGCGCCGGTGTGCAGCAGATCCTCGCGCTTGAGCCACACCTCAAAGCCCAGCTTTGCCGAAAGCCCGGGGCAGAAGGTGAGCGGAGTCTCGCGCCCGGCGTAGTTCTTCAACAGATCGTCAAGCCCGTTCCGAAACGCTTCGGAAGGCAGAATGTCCTTCATGGCCTCCTCAAGTTCCATGAGGGGCGGCATGAGCAGCTCGGGCACGAAACGCCCGCCGAAATCGCCGAAGTATCCTTTTTTCATAGCCTGTCACCTTTTCTGCTGTCTGCCGCGCCTCTGCCGCAGTCCGACGCGCCACTTGCGCATGCGCGAACCGCCGCCACGGCCTTTTCCATGAGTTCCCCGCTCTTTCTGCCCGGGGAGGATTCCAGTTTGGAGTTGAAGTCGAGCCCGTCCGGAGAACAGGCCGAAAGCGCTCTTGCCACGTTGTCCGGCCCGAGTCCGCCGGAAAGAAACCACGGATGCGGAAACGAAAGATCGGCAAGACTCTGCCAGTCGAGCTCCCGGCCGCTGCCCATGCCCGCGTCGAGCAGGTACATGCCGCAGGTGTCGGCAAAGGCGTCGATGTCCTGCTGAAGCGCCTGCACGGACGAATATTTCCCCGGCCAGAGCACGCGGATCACCCTTTCTGCCGGAAAGCGCCCGGCAAACGCCGCGCTCTGGCCGCCGTGCAGCTGTACGAAATCCAGCC
This sequence comes from uncultured Mailhella sp., assembly GCF_963931295.1. Lineage (NCBI taxonomy): Bacteria > Pseudomonadati > Thermodesulfobacteriota > Desulfovibrionia > Desulfovibrionales > Desulfovibrionaceae > Mailhella > uncultured Mailhella sp. The sequence continues at coordinate 1,028,685 of NZ_OZ007001.1, forward strand.
CGGCTTCGCTTGCGATGCGCTCTGTTTCCTCCGCGCTCTGACGAACGAACACGCCCACGCGCTTCATGCCGTGCGTGTCCAGAGACGCAACCAGCCTCGGCGACACGTTGCGCGGGCTCGGCTCGTAAAACACGAAGCCGCAGAACTCCACGCCGAGCGCGGCCGCCTCGTCGATGAGACGCTGCTCGCTCATGCCGCAGATTTTAATCCGCATGCGCCGCCTCCCCGCCAAGAAGAGCGCGCAGCGCCTCCCCCGGACGACCGTGTTCCATGAGCGCGGAGCCCACGAGCGCGGCCCGGAATCCGGCCTTCGCGGCCTCTTCCAGGTCGGAACGGCAGCTCATGCCGCTTGCCGCAATCCAGAGTTCTCCCTCCTGAGGAGGGCACGCCGCTGCCAGCGCGAGACAGGCCCTTCTGTCCACCGCAAGTGAAGCAAGATCGCGCGCGTTCACCTGAATGATGTTCGCCCCGCTCTCGCGTGCCAGCGCCACGTCGCGCGCGTCGAACACCTCGACCACCGTCTCCATGCCGCCCGCCTCGGCCTGCTCGCGCAGCTCGCGAAGAAGACCGGCGTCCGGCGTGAGGCGAACGATGAGCAGCAGCGCCGACGCCGGCGTGGAAAGCGCCGCCGCCACCTGCAGCGGATGAAAAATAAAATCCTTGCGCAGCATGGGAACCGCCAAGCCTTCCCGCTGCATGGCCGAGGCCATGCGGAAAAGGTACGACAGCGAGCCGTGAAAATACCGCTCTTCGGTGAGCACGGAAATCGCGCCCGCCCCGGCCTTTGCGTACTGCAGGGCCACGTCTTCGGGCTCCAGCGTTTCGCAGATCACGCCGCGCGAGGGAGAGGCCCGCTTGTACTCCGCCACCACGGAAAGAGGCCCGGCCCCTCCGTTTTCAAGCGCACCGCGAAACGAAGGCCTGCCGCCCTTCCACGGATGCAGATTGTCCTCCCCGAGGCGCTCAAGCCCGGCTATCTCCGCCCGCTTGGCCTCCACAAAACGCTCAAGTCCAGTCATGCCAGCACCCTCATGCCCGCGCCTTCGGCCACGCCCTTGCGGGCCAGCTCCACGCACTCTTCCATGCTCTTGTCGTCTTCCAGCATGTAGATGGCAAACGCCGCGTTCACCGTCATCATGTCGCGCATGGCCCGGGGGCCGCGTCCGGCCAGAAGTTCCTTCAGCACCGCCGCGGCTTCTTCCTTGTTCTTCACTTCCACGTCCTCGGGCTCGCAGGGCTCGAAGCCGTAGAGCGCAGGATCAAACATCATTTCATCCATCTTGCCGTCGGTAATGAGAATGACGCGCGTTTTGCCCATGGTGGTCAGTTCGTCGTAGCCGCCCGCGCCGTTGAACACCGCCACCTTGTGGAAGGGACGCTTCTGCAGCGTGGCCGCAATGAGATCCACCTGATTAGGATCGCCCACGCCCATCATGAGATAGTCGGGGCAGGCCGGATTAAGCATGGGGCCCAGCATGTTGAACATGGTGCGCATGCCGAGCTGCTTGCGCACCGGCCCCACGTTGGCGAAGGCCGGGTGGAAGTACGGCGCAAACTGGAAGGCGAAATTGCGTTCCTTCAGCATCTCCACGATGGCTTCGGGATCCTTTTCCAGCGGCAGACCGAGTCCTTCCAGAGCGTCGGCTGCGCCGGAGGTGGAAGACACGGCGCGGTTGCCGTGCTTGAGCATGCGGTAGCCCATGCCCGCCAGCGTGAGCGACGTGGCCGTGGAACAGTTGAACGAACGCTTGCCGTCGCCGCCCGTGCCCACGATGTCGATGCACTTTGCCGGAATGCCCGTCACCTTCACGGAGCGCGCCAGCATGATGCGGATGGCCGCGGCCAGTTCGGCGGGCTTTTCGCCCTTCATGCGCAGGCCCATGAGCAGGGCTCCGGCCTGAGCGGGGGTCATGGTGCCGTCGAGCATGGAGCCGAAGGCCACGTCGCATTCCTCGTCGGTCATGTCCCTGCCGCGGGACACGGATTCCAGAATGGAACTGATGGTGGGCGCGGCGTGAACCGTGGGCAGCAGGCTGCCCGGGAAGTTTTCCAGAAGACGCAGACCGTCGGGCGTGAGGATGGATTCGGGATGATACTGCACGCCCACCCACGGGCGATCCTTGAAGCGCATGGACATCACTTCGCCCTGCGGCCCGCGGGCGGACACCGAAAGCAGCTCGTTGGGGTGCTCGTCGTCCACGCGCACCACCAGGGAATGGTAGCGGCCCACCACCATGGGATTGGGCATGCCGCGATACAGCCCCTTGCCGTCATGCACGATTTCCGAAGTTCTGCCGTGCATGACCACGGGGCCGGGCACGACGTCCGCACCCGCATAGAGGCCGAGAATCTGATGCCCGAGGCACACGCCGAGCACCGGAATGCGGGGACTGAGCTGCTTCAGAAAGTCGAGGCAGTATCCGGCCTGCGAAGGATGCCCCGGTCCGGGGGAAATGCACACCATGCGCAGCGAAGGATCGTTGGCCATGGCCACCAGACCGGGATCGTCATTCTTGACCACGCGGGGACGGTGTCCCAGACGGCAGAAGGCCTGAACAAGATTGTAGGTAAAGGAATCGTAGTTATCGATGAGCAGGAACATGGAACTCTCCCGTGGTGAAACAGGCCTGACGCATGATGGCCGATTTGTTGCAAACCTCCTTCCATTCCAGGGCCGGCACGGAATCGTGAACGATGCCGGCTCCGGCCTGCCAGTACAGGCGATGATCGCGCACCCACATGCTGCGGATGGTGATGCCCGTGTCGAGGTTTACGCCGTCTCTGTCCAGACCGAGCCAGCCGATGCAGCCTGCGTAGGGTCCGCGCGGACAGGGTTCGGTTTCGGCAATGATTTCCATGGCGCGAATCTTGGGCGCGCCGCTCACCGTGCCCGCCGGGAACGTGGCTGCAAGCACGTCCACGGCGTCGAGACCGTCCTCAAGTTCCGCGGTGACGCGGCTCGTGAGATGCATGACGTGGGAAAAACGTTCCACCATCATGAGCTTCTCCACTTCCACGGTGCCCGGGCGCGCGAGTCTGCCGAGATCGTTGCGGCCGAGATCCACGAGCATCATGTGCTCGGCGCGCTCCTTGGGGTCGGCGATGAGCTCCTCGGCCAGGGCTTCGTCTTCGGCCACGGTCGCGCCGCGGCGTCTGGTTCCGGCAATGGGAGCGGAAAGCAGTCTGCCGTTCTCGCAGCGCACCATGACTTCCGGCGAAGAGCCGAACAGCGTGATGCCCGGCAGGCGCATGAAGAACATGTACGGCGACGCGTTTTCACTGCGCATGCGGCGGTACAGGGTGAAGGGGTCGCCGTCGAACGGCATGCTGAAGCGCACCGAAGGCACCACCTGAATGGCTTCGCCCATGCGCAGCATTTCCCGTATGCGTTCCACGGCCGCCTGGAATCCGGCCTCGCCGGGTTCGGCCAGCACATCCGACTTGTCTGGATGCGTCGAAACCTGACGGGAAAACGATCCGCTGCGGCCCAGATCCCTGTGTTCGCCGAGACTTACCTGCGCCAGTCGATTGTACATGTGATCGAAAAGCAGCAGCGTTCCGGGCAGGCAGAGCACGCATTCCGCGTCTTCCGGCTTCATGACGGGGGCGAGCTTCGGATGAAAGAGCGACGCCATGCCGTAGCCCAGATAGCCGCACAAAGAACGCGTGATGGGCGGCAGATCCGCGGCCTGCGGATCGGGCAGAATTTCCAGCGAACGCATGACCGAGCGAAGCCCTTCCACGAAGTTCATGCCGTTGAAGGCGGCAAGACGCGCAAGGCGTTCGTCTTCCGTGCGGCATTCGAGCTTTCCTTCGCGGCAAATGAGGTACAGGGCCATGTCGCAGGCAAGCACGCTGTAGCGACCCCATCGCCCGTCCACTTCCGCGCTTTCCAGAAGAATGCCGTCCCTGTCCCGGGCCATGTCCAGGAAAAGACTGATGGGCGTGTCCATGTCCGCCGGGAGCCAGCGGACGCTCTGACGCACTCGAATGGGCGATGTCTTGGTTGTCATGTCGATAATCCTCAGTGTGAGTTAATAAAAAAATGCCGCTCCCCGGAGAGGGAACGGCATTTATTGCTTCCGAATCTGCACCATTACTCAGACGTCAAGACCGCATCCTCTCCCTGAAGAAAAGATACGCCACCACCACTGACCGGCGAAGGACATGGTGAAAACGGCTGCGGACATGGAAGACTCCTGAACGTGAATGGTGAACTTTCCTTCTGTGTATGCAAGAGCGCTCCGTTTGTCAACGGCGTCGGAAAAATTTTTTCCGGAAAGGATGCGTCTGCCGCAACTTTCCGGATCATGAAGGCCGACGGATCAGGTATAAAACAATTTTGCATCAGCCGTGTCATCTTTTTTCTGTATGAGTCATGATATTGCACGGCATGACCGGAAAAAGCGCATTCATATACAAAAAAGTATCGGCGTCTGTGCAAAATATCATGCAGATTTTTTCGTTCCGGGCAAAAATCGAGGCGCAGCGCGGCCTTGCGGAAAGCAAGTCCGCCTCCGCAGACGCCCATGACGCAACATTCGATCATTAATTATGAACGACGAGACAAAAAGATTGCTTCCCCGCTTGACAGCGATTCCAGACCGGAGCTATGAGAGAAAAAAGGTTGGCACATCATGTTCAGCGCGTTCCGCTTCGGCTATTTTACCTACGCCAGCAGCTTCGGTTGCTGGTGCTATGCGTATTATTTCCGGCCAAGCGGCGAGCTGTGCTGATCTCTTCCGTCACACAGGAATATAAAGCCGCAGGCATAATCAAAAGCCGGCGGCTTTTTTCGTAACCGCCGGAATGCCTGCAAAGAGGTACCTCTCATGGAAGTCGGCTCTCTCAGAAGATTCAATCGCATCATCAATCCCAAAACCGGCCGCGCCATCATCGTTCCCATGGATCACGGCATGTCCGACGGCGCGCCCCGCGGTCTGCGCGACATGGCCAAGGCCATTCACGACATGGACGAAGGCATGGCCGACGCCGTGCTTCTGCACAAAGGTCTCATTCACAAGGCCGACTACGAATCCCACATGCGCCTCGGCTTCATCATGCACATTTCGGCGTCCACCAGCCTTTCGCGCCGCCCCAACAAGAAGATGCTCGTGGGCGACGTGGAAGAGGCCGTGCGCCTCGGCGCGGACGCGGTGTCCATTCACATCAACCTCGGCGACGACGACGAAAGCCTCATGATGGCCGACGCCGGCAGAATCGCCAAGGAATGCAGCCTGTGGGGCATGCCGCTGCTCATGATGGTGTACGCGCGCGGTCACGACGTGGACAGCTATGATCCGCGCAACATCGCCCACTGCGCCCGCGTGGGCGCGGAACTCGGCGCGGACATCGTGAAGGTGCCCTACACCGGCGATCCCGAAACCTTCGCCGACGTGGTGGAAGACTGCGGCGTGCCCGTGCTCATTGCAGGCGGCCCCAAGCTCGATTCCACGCGCAAGCTGCTGGAAATGGTGTACGGATCGCTGCAGGCGGGCGGTTCCGGTCTTTCCGTGGGCCGCAACGTGTTCGAGCATCCGCGCCGCGTGGAACTGCTCAAGGCCCTGCGAGCCATGGTTCACGGCAACGCCACCGTGGAAGAGGCCCTGGAAATGATGGGCGAAAAATAAGACGAAAAAGTTTTCGTCTCCCGCCATTTTCCTGTTGACAGATTTCTTTCTCTGGGATTAGTAAATTCTTAAACTTTCAATGGTTGTTTGTCATGCATACTCTGTATTCCGCCACCGCCCAGTTTGAAACCAACGGCTTTACCTTTGGTTTTTACTTTTATTTTACCGGGCCCTGTGGTCGGAAGAGTTGCTGACATCCTCAGTTTGCAAACTTCGGGCCGCAGGCGAAACAAGCCGGCGGCCCTTTTTGTATGCTACAGCCGCCACGCAGCCCACAACGTTCAAAAAGAAGGAACGCCCCATGGAACTCGGCACCAAGAAAAGACTGACCCGCATCTTCAACCCCGACACCAAACGCACCATCATCGTGCCCATGGATCACGGCATGACCATCGGCGCGCCCGACGGTCTGGTGGACATCCGCAAGGCCGTGGACGACATGAATGAAGGCGGCGCCAACGCCGTGCTCATGCACAAGGGTCTCATCCGCGCCTCCGGCTGCGCCGACGCCAACGCCGACCTCGGCCTCATCATGCACATCACCGCCTCCACGGAGCTCTCCCCCAACGGCAACACCAAGGTGCTCACCGGCACCGTGGAAGAAGCCATCCGCCTCGGCGCGGACGCCGTGTCCGTCCACATCAACCTCGGCGATCCCAACGAACGCGAAATGCTCAACACCGCGGGCGTCATTGCCGATCACTGCAACCGCTGGGGCGTGCCGCTGCTCATGATGCTCTACGGCCGCGGCGGTCTCATCCGCGACAGCTTCGCCACCGACGTGGTGGCCCACTGCGCCCGCGTTGGCGCGGAACTCGGCGCCGACATCGTGAAGGTCTCCTACACCGGCAGCCCCGAAACCTTCCAGCGCGTCACCGAATGCTGCTGCGCGCCCGTGGTCATTGCCGGCGGCGAACGCATCGACTCCACGCGCAAGCTCCTGCAGATGGTGTACGATTCCCTGCAGGCCGGCGGCGCGGGCGTTTCCATCGGCCGCAACGTGTTTGAACATCCCCGCCGCGTGGATCTCATGCGCGCCATGAACGCCCTCGTTCACTCGAACGCCTCCGTGGACGACGCCATGGCCATCGTGGGCGAAGACTAACCCTTTTGAAGGATCGTCCATGAACATCTATTTCAAAAGCGTGCCCTTCAGCAAGAACGACGTGACTCTCGCGCTGGAATCCGGCGTGGACGGGGTCATCGTTCCCGCCGACAAGGTGGAATCCGTGTCCGTGCTCTCCCGCACTCCCGTCATTGCGGAAGAGGACATGCCCTCCTGCGCCATGACCTCCAAGGCCGACGAAGAACAGATCCGCGACTCGCTCCGTTCGGGGAAGCAGGTGGTTCTCGCCCGGGGATGGGAGATCATTCCCGTGGAAAACCTGCTCGCCCAGTGCGACAACGTGACGGCCGAAGCCGGAACGCTGGAGGAAGCCGTGCTTGCGTCCGGCATTCTTCAGCGCGGCGTGCAGGGCATCGTGGTGTTGCCCGAAGCCATCGGCGACCTCAAGGAAATCGTGTCGCGCTGCAAGATCAGCCGGGAACACGAAGACCTGGAGGAAGCCGAAATCGTCCGCGTGGAGCCCGCCGGACTCGGACACCGCGTGTGCATCGACACCATGTCCATGCTGCACCGCGGTCAGGGCATGCTGGTAGGCAATTCCAGCGCCTTCACCTTCCTGGTTCACGCCGAAACGGAACACAACGAATACGTGGCATCCCGCCCCTTCCGCGTGAACGCGGGCGCGGTTCACGCCTACGTTCGTCTGCCCGGCGACGCCACGACCTACCTTTCGGAAGTGACCGCCGGAACGCAGATGCTCGTCGTGGACTACACGGGAGCCACCAGCATCGCCACCGCCGGAAGAGTGAAGATTGAAGTGCGTCCCATGCTGCTCGTGGAGGCGAAGGTCGGGGACAAGACGGGCGCCGTGTTCCTTCAGAACGCCGAAACCATACGGCTGACCGCTCCCGACGGAACCCCCGTGAGCGTGGTGACGCTCAAGCCCGGCGACAAGGTGCTCTGTCGCACCGACGAGGCCGGACGTCACTTCGGCATGCGCATCAAGGAAGACATTCAGGAGAAATAGAGTATGGCAGAGCCTTTCCAGATTCCGGGCCTCGCAGACCTGCGCAGGCAGATTGACGACGTGGACTCCCAGCTTCTTGAGCTTCTGAACCGGCGGGCAGGCCTGAGCGTGGCCGTCGGACAGGCCAAGAGACAGGTGTCGGGCAAGGTGTTCGATCCGGCCAGGGAGGCCAGGCTTCTGGAAGGGCTCGCCAAACGCAACCCCGGTCCGCTGAAGACGGAGCACATCCTTTCCATCTGGCGCGCCGTGCTCTCCGCTTCCCGTTCTCTGCAAAAACCGTGCGCCGTGGCCTATCTCGGCCCGGAAGGCACGTTCTCCTACTTCGCGGCCATGGACTTTCTCGGCGAATCCATGACCTTCGTGCCCTGCCGCGACTTCCATGAAATTTTCCGCGGCGTGAGCCTCGGCCAGTTCGACGCGGGCGTCATTCCGCTGGAAAATTCCATTCACGGCACCATCACCCAGAGCTTCGACCTGTTCTCTCAGTACGAGGTGAACATTCAGGCCGAATTCTATTCCCGCATCGCCAACAGCCTGCTCAGCCGGGAAACGTCGCTCGACAACGTGAAAACCGTGTACTCGCACGCGCAGCCGCTCGGCCAGTGCGCCACCTGGCTGCGCGCCCATCTGCCCGGAGCAAGGCTCGTTTCCGTGGACTCCACGGCCGCCGCCGCATGGAAGGCCTCGCAGGAAGCGGGAGCCGCGTCCATAGGTCACCGCAGCATGGCCGAAAAGCTGGGCATGGGCTCCCTTGCCGACAACATTCAGGACGACGCCGCCAACTGGACGCGCTTCGTGCTCATCCGCGCGGGTGAAGTCCCTGCCGGAAGCCCGCACGAAACCGACGCCGACAACTTCAAGTCGTCGCTGCTCTTCACGGTGAAGAACAAGGCCGGCACGCTCTGCGACGTGCTCAACGTGTTCTCCGCGCACAAGGTGAACATGACCAAGCTCGAATCCCGTCCGCTGAAGGGCCGGTGCTGGGACTACATTTTCTTTGCCGACGTGGAATGCGATCTCACCGCCTCCCGCCGCGCCGATCTCATCCGCGATCTTGCCGCCTGCTGCACGTCTCTGCGCGTGCTCGGCTGCTATCCCGAAGGACCGCGTCTCGATTCAACCGCCAACACCACAGGATTCTGATTCATGATAACGCTTCAGGCCCCCGCATCCAAATCCGTCTCCCACCGCACGCTCATTGCGGCCGCGCTCGCACACGGCTCGTCGCTGGTGCGCCACGCGCTCTCCAGCGCCGATCTTGAGCGCACGCGCGACATTCTCCACACCGCAGGGGCCGTCATGGAGGATCTCGGCGACGGAAACTGGCGCGTGCAGGGCATGGAGAAAGGCCCGGTCGGCGGAATTGACGAGCCCGCCGACTGCAACGTGGGCGAATCGGGCACCACCTGCCGCCTGCTCACCGCCGTGCTGGCCGCCGGTCGCGGCTCGTTCCGCATTCACGGCGTTCCGAGAATGCACGAACGCCCCATCGGCGCGCTCGCCAAGGCCCTTCAGGCGCTCGGCGCTCGCGTGACCTTTGAGGAAAAGGAAGGCTATCCGCCCCTCGTGCTTTCCACGGACGGCCTTGCCGGCGGCGACGTGGACATGAGCGTGGACGAATCGAGTCAGTTTCTTTCCGGCCTGCTTCTGGCCGCGCCCTTCTGCCCCTCGCCGCTGCGCATTTCTCTCACGGGCAAAAAGGTGGTCTCCTGGCCCTACGTGGGACTCACGCTGCAGGTGCTGGAAGACTTCGGCATCGCCTTTGAGGTGGAAACGCTGGCGGGCGGCGCATGGAAGCGCGTGCCGTGGAAAAGCGTTCAGGAAGCGCGGCCCGGAGAGCTTCGCATCACCGTGCATCCCGGCAGCTACAAAAGCGGCGAATACCGCGTGGAAGGCGACTGGTCCGGAGCCTCGTACCTTCTTGCCGCCGGAGCCGTGGGCCGCGAGCCCGTGCTCGTGACGGGGCTTCGCCCCGACTCCTTGCAGGGCGACCGCGCCATCCTGAGCATTCTGCGGGACATGGGCGCGTCCATCGACGTGCGCGGCGACGGCATTCTCGTGAGTCCCTCGAAGATGCACGGCATCACCGTGGACATGGGCGCCTGCCCCGATCTCGTGCCCACCGTGGCCATGACGGCGGCCTATGCCGAAGGCGAAACGCGCATGGAAAACATCGCCCACCTCCGCCTCAAGGAATGCGACCGCATTTCCGCCTGCGCCGCGGAACTTTCCCGCATCGGCGCGTCCGTGGAGGAAGGAGCGGATTATCTTGTCGTGCGCGGCCTTGCGCCGGATACGCCTTCCATTCCCGAAGGCACGGTATTTCACGCCTACAACGATCACCGCATCGCCATGTCCGCGTCGCTGCTCGGCCTCGGCCGGGGGCAGCGCGTCGTGGTGGACGATCCCGCCGTGGTGTGCAAGTCCTTCCCCGAATTCTGGAACGTGTGGAGCGCCCTTGCATGAGCGAACGCATCGTCATTGTAGGGTGCCGCGGCCGCATGGGCTCCATGCTCATGGAGCGATTCGGCCGCAATCCGGAACTTGCCCCCGCAGGTCTCGATCTGCCCTTTGAGGAGCAGGCCGTGCAGGAGGCCTGTCGGGGTGCGCGCCTGGTGCTTTTGTGCATACCGGCCACGGCCATAGCCGACACCGTCGCCCTGCTTCGCCCCTTCATGGAGAAAAGCGCCATCCTTGCCGACATCACCTCGGTAAAGGAACTGCCCATGCAGCACATGGAAAGTCTGTGGGACGGGCCGGTGGTGGGCACGCATCCGCTCTTCGGGCCCGTGCCCGCGCAGGACTTGGAACTGCGCGTGACCATCGTGCCCGGCAGGCGGGCCTCGGAAGAGGACACATGTTTTGTGGAGAGCCTGTTTCAGGGCTTCGGCTGCGTGACCTTCCGCGCCACGGCCGAAGAACACGACATCGCGGAAGCCAAGATTCAGGGCATGAACTTCATCACGAGCGCGGTGTATTTCGCCATGACGGCGGAAGACCCCGCGCTCCTGCCGTACATAACGCCCTCCTTCCTGCGGCGCATGAACTCCTCGGAAAAGCAGCTCATGGAAGACGGCGCGCTGTTCACCTGGCTTTTCGAGGCCAATCCCCACAGTCAGGCCATGACGCGCCAGTACCGCAATCTGCTTTCGCTGGCCGCCGCGGGCGATGTGGACCTCATTCTGCACAAGGCCCGCTGGTGGTGGAAGGAAGGCGAGGAAAAAAAGAAAATTCACGAAGAAGCCCGCAAGGTGGCTCTCCAGTCGGCCCGTATGGGGCTGAAAAAAGGACTACAATAATGCGTTACAGCCTGTTCGGCGAATCCCACGGCCCGGCCATCGGCGTCGTGCTTCAGGGCGTCCCCTCGGGACTCGACATCGACGAGGACTTCATCCGCGCCGAAATGGCGCGCCGCGCGCCCGGCAAATCGCCGCTTGCCACGGCAAGGAATGAAAAGGACGAAGTGCGCATCCTGAGCGGCGTGTTCGAGGGCAAGGCCTGCGGCACGCCCCTTTGCGGCGTGATAGAAAACACCGACACCCGCTCCCGCGACTACGCCGCCACCCGCTGGCTCGCCCGTCCCGGCCACGCGGACTTCACCGCTCATCTGCGCTACCGCGGTTTTGAGGACTACCGCGGCGGCGGTCACTTTTCCGGCCGCCTCACGGCTCCGCTGGTCTTTGCCGGAGCCGTGGCCAAGCTGGCCCTGCGCGCCCGGGGCGTGGAAGTGCTCGCGCGCGTCAAAAGCATTGCGGGCATCGATGACGCCCCCCTCGATCTCGCCACTCCCGATGCCGAGGCTCTGCGGGCCGCGGCCCGCAAGCCCCTGCCCGTCATCGACGACGCGCGCGGCGAAGCCATGCAGCAGGCCATTCTCGACGCCCGAGGCGACGGCGATTCCGTGGGCGGACTCATCCAGTGCTTTGCGCTCAACGTTCCCGCCGGACTCGGCAGCCCGGACTTCGATGAAAACATCGAAACCCTCATCGCACGGCACATGTTTGCCGTGCCCGCGGTCAAGGGCCTGGCCTTCGGCGCGGGCTTCGACTTCGCTTCCATGCGCGGAAGCGAGGCCAACGACTCTCTCACGCCGGGCACTCCCTTCCGCACCCGCACCAACAACAACGGCGGCATCAACGGCGGCATTTCCAACGGCATGCCCGTCGTGTTCACCGTGGTCGTCAAGCCCACGCCCTCCATCGGCAAAGAGCAGGAGACCGTCAACATGAACACCAGCGAGGCCGCAAAGCTCATCATCACCGGCAGGCACGATCCCTGCATTCTTTCGCGCGCCGTGCCCGTCATCGAGGCCGCCTGCGCGCTGGCCCTCACCGAACTGCCGGGAGTGCTCGCATGAAAAATCTCGTGCTCATAGGACTTTCCGGCTGCGGCAAGAGCACCTTCGGCAGAAAGCTCGCAAAAAGACTGCGCCTGCCGCTTCTCGACACCGACGTCATGATCGAAAAAAAGACGGGCCGCTCCATTCCGGACATCTTTGCCGCAGACGGCGAGTCGGGCTTCCGGGACATCGAATCCGCCTGTGCCCGGGAAGCCGCCGCCGTGCAGGGGGCCGTCATATCCACGGGCGGAGGCATGATTCTGCGCGAAGAAAACATGAAGGAACTTTCCAAAAACGGCCTTGTCGTCTTCATCGACCGCCATCCTTCCCGCATTCTCCGCTCCACCACGCTGAAGGATCGCCCGCTTGTGCAGGACGACAGAGACAAGCTCTTCCGCCTCTATGCCGCCCGACTTGCCCTGTACCGACGTCACGCCGACGTGACCGTTCCCAATCACGGCAGCCCGCGCACCCTGAAGCGCCGTATTCTCCAGGTACTGCGGCATTACCGCCGCAGCAATTCCCACGTCTGAGCCCCGGAGTCTTCCATGAGCAGCATTCTGAACGGAAAGAAACTGGCCGTCATCGGCGATCCCATCGAACACAGCCTCTCCCCGCTCATTCAGCAGGCCATGCTGGACGAACTCGGCCTCTACTGCACCTACGGCCGCATCCTCGTTCCCGCCGGAACCGTGGCGGCCTGGCTGCCCGGCGCTCCCGGCATGAACCTTGCGGGCTTCAACGCCACCATGCCGCACAAGACAGATCTCGTGCCTCTCATGAACACGCTCTCCGACGACGCGCGCATGTACCACTCCGTGAACACCGTGGTTATCCGCGACGGACTTTTTCACGGTCACAACACCGACGGCGCGGGATTCCTCAGCTCCCTGCTCAATGAAGGCATCCGGCCGGAAGGAAAAAAGATTGCCGTGTACGGCGCCGGAGGGGCTGCCCGCTCCGTGGTGCTCAAGCTTGCCGCGGCGGAAGCCAAGTCCATTGCCGTGTGCTGCCGCACCCCGGCCAAGGCCGAAGAACTCGCCCGCTCCTCGGCCCGCGTGCATGTGGTCGCCCTCGGCAGCCCGGACTTTGAACGGACGCTGACCGAAGCGGATCTGTTCATCAACTGCACGCCGCTCGGCATGAAGGGCGTTCCCTCGCAGTTTGCCGACTTCCGTTTTCTCGACGCCCTGCCCGCCTCCGCGCCGGTGTGCGATGTCATCTACCGGCCGCTCAAGACCGAACTTCTGAAGGAAGCGGAAAAACGCGGACATCAGACCATGAACGGCCTCGGCATGCTCATTCATCAGGCCATTCTCGCGCTGGAACTGTTCGCCGCCATGCCGCTCGACGCCGCGCTCATGAAAAAGGCCGTGGAAAAAAGGCTGATTCCGGTGCTGCATCAGAAAGTCTGATCCGGAACGGGGCACGCCCCGTTCCGAACGCCGCTGCATCAATGATCCCCCGCGGGGCAGATTTCCCGCCGGATTCCGCCCCGTCTGCCAAAAGACGCGTGTCCGAAACGATGCGGCGCGAGAATCTCGCCCTGCGCCGTTTTCTCCCGTGCCGCCCGCCTTCCCACAGGCAAAAATGCGGCGCAGTCCGGACAATGCCATGCCCGCCATGTTGCGACGACGCGCAGGCCTGGTGCAAGGCGCAGCTCCGCGCGTCATGACGCCGGACGTGCGCGGCCCGCGCCTCCTAAAAAACGGCAACTATTTCATCCTCCACAAAACGCTGCGGCTGTCTCACCGGGTCGGCAAACGCTTCGTCCCGGCTCCTCCGGCGGATTTTCTCAGCACTTCCACGAAAAAAAGAACCGACTCGGTCACAAGTCGGTTCTTTTTCCGGATACTCTCTCGCCGCTGCTTTTTCTCTTGAACATTTCCTCCGGGCTTTTCCCCGCGGCTTCGGCAACGCGGAAAATACGCTTCGGCATTTCAGGTCTTGAAACTTTTCGGACGGTACTCGCCGCAGCCTGAATCCTCATGTTCAGGCGGGTCATCCGGGCGTCGGCGCGCCCGGATGACCCGATCAACACAGACTCTTGTCTTTACAGATCCTCAATGATGCGGTCGCACCAGGCGTCCACGTCATCCTTGTTGCCGGAATAGTCGCCGTCCACCTTGAGGCCCTCTTCCATAATCACGGCGCCCAGGCCGGAAAGCCGGTTTTCAATCACGTCCACCGCGCCGCAGAAATGCTCAAAACTGCTGTCGCCGCTGGCAAAACAGGCCGCCTTCTTGCCGCTTGCGCCGATGGCGTCGAAATTCTCGAACAGAGTGTTGAAGTCGTCCTGCATTTCCACCTCGTCCGTGCCCCAGGCCGAGCAGCCGAACAGTGCGGCGTCGTAGCCGTTGCACAGTCCTTCGGCCGACGCGTCGGCAGCGTTCAGCAGCGTGACGTCGTGACCGGCGTTTCCGATGCGTTCGGCGAGAGCTTCGGCAATACCCGCGGTATTGCCCGTCGTGGAACCATACACAATGAGAATCTTCATGGCTTTCTCCAGAAAAACCTCCGAAACAGAGACTCTAGGGCAGTGGCCGGTTCCCGACCCCGTGTCGGAAACCGGCGATCCCTGTCCCGGAGGGAAGATGAGTTCGCGTTTTTTTGCACGGCGGAGAGCATACCGCCCCTCTCCGCCGTGCTCGACCAGGAGTACGCACCCCGCACGCGCGGGATGGATGCAGGACAGAAATTTTGCCGGACCTTCGCTGTGAGCCGAACGTCCGGCCTGGGGGGGGGAGGAGACTGGAGCCTTGCGGCCCCAGAGCAAATTTTGCCGACATGTCATGGCGTGCATGCCGGCAATGCGGAGGAGAACTTTTCGGGGCACCTGTTTTTCCCGAAAAGTATGGCGAATGTGTTGACGAACAGAAACGTTCGTACTCCTGCCGCACGGCAGAAATTTTGCCGGAACACCCGCGTGGTCCGGCACGGAACGTCGCCTCGGAGTTCTCGACGTTCTTTATGGAGGCATGAAGCGCTCGGATCGCCTCATGCTGTTATGGCAAACATGCGTGGGCTCCTCGGGCCGTTCCCCACCGCGGGGAACGGCCCTCGCCGCACCAGGAGACTGAGGGTTACCCTCAGCACGGAACACGACCCGGTCGTATTCCAATATTGAGCAGGCGAACCTGCGGAAATTTTGCCGCCTGACGACTCCGGCGCTTGCCGGGTCAAGCCATCGTCAGACGGCCGGGGGGGGGGAGGTCAAAACCTTGTCCTGAACCTGTCGTTGCGAACTCTCTGAAATTTTCAAAGAACCAGGGAGCGCCCTTTTCCAGACAGACGGAACTCTTCCGTCATTGCTCCGGTCTGCGGTCGACTTTCCGCGCTTCTTGCAAAGACACGGACCCGACGACTTTTTTTTCGACCGTCGCTCCCCTTCCGCGCCCGCCGACACGCAGTCTGTGCACGGCGGCTTTGGCGGGGCGTCCTTTTCCGGCGTCTCTCGTTGAAATCGACATTAGTGAAAATGAATTTCAATGTCAACTTAATTTTTCTTTTTTTCCTATTCTTTTTGAAAAAACTTTTTTCTTATTGTCCATGATTAGGACGACCACGCCCAAAATATAAAAATCTTATATTTCAGAATGATCAATAAGGGCACGCAACACTGAGTCACAAAACGTCGGGGCAGGAGCAATTGTCGCAGGTAGCGCTGAGAATGTTGCCGTCCTGCATGAGCGCCGCATCCCCTGCTCTTTCCCAGGTCGGCATTTCGCCTGCCGCGCCGTGAAGTTCCCGAATCCGCGTCTTCGAATGCTCCCTCAGGCGTTGCCGCCTGCAACAATAAAAAAGTCGTGCCCGGGTGTTCCGAACACGACTTTTCAAAAGCTTCGTCAGCCGTGCTGACGCCAATGGTTGCGAAAAAAAACCTCTGCGTCTCTCCCAACACAGAGCTTCCCGGCGTTCCGCTCTTGTACCGAAGCCCGACCGAGGACGATCAGCGCCTGCGCCGAACGACGCAGCGTTTGAAGTGTCCCAGCGTTTTCCACTCGCTCAAAGCGACTCAGATTTTTCTGCCGAAAAAGACCATGCGGGCGGTTGGACGGAGCAGATGCACGTCATGATTGCCGCAGGTACCGCTAGCGTTCCAGCTTGAAACGGATGCGCAGCACGCCGCCGTCGTCGGGCTTCCACTCATGCGACACCCACACAAACTTCCCGCATTCCGCGGTGTGAGCCACATGCTCCCCGATGCAGGGACAGGCATCCAGCGCGCCTTCCGGCGAATCGGGATCGCCGATGTACACAATGCGCAGCGTGTCACCTGCGCTTTCGGGCAGACGCGACAGGTTGAACATCTTTGCCGCTTCCTCGCGGGCCATGTTCCGGGCTGTCACGGGCAGATCGCGGGCAAGTTCTCTGTTCACCTCGTCGGCAATGCTGCTTGCGTCCTCGGGCGACAGGTCGTGCGGAAAATGAAAATCCACCTTGGATTTGTTCGCATTGATGTGGGTGGAAAAACAACGAGGGCAGCCGTAACGGCGGATAAGCACGCCGCTCAGCGCGTGCTCGGCCGTGTGCATGCGCGGATCATATTCCTTGCTCATAACACCTTCCTTAATAATGAATAACGTCCTGCATGTGCTACCGCAAAATACGGCAAAGGAAAAGTTGCGACCAAAGGAAGAGTCCCGGCGTTCCGCCCACCCTGCCGCAAGTCGGTCGGAGCGCGGCAATCTGGCGCAAAACGTGCCTACACCCTCAGAACAAAAATTTAAACACACAGGGCCTTTTTCCCGCTTCAAAGGCAAAAAGACGCCATCTTTCCCCTCTGAAAGGCAACTGCAAAGCCCGAATCCCTTTGCTCCCGCTGTTTTGCCGTTTTGCCCCTAAAAAAATAACTCGTGATATTTCTCATAGTTATAATAATCTTCTTTTTGAGCCCTCACGACCGAAATTCTAAGGTGTTTCAAATTTTTATACCGACTCAACATACTGAAATAAAATAATATTTATTTTTATTTATCGTAAAATTATTACTTTGTTAACATTTTTTTATTGCTTAAATAACGAGTTAATTCTAAGCTCCGCTCATGGAAAAAGAGGGATTTTCCATATCGGTGTTACAAACCACTTTTTTCAAAGGAATGACTACAATGAAAAAGCTTACTACGCTTCTTCTGGCTGCCGGCCTCGTTTTTGCCGCGTCTGCCCCTGCTTCCGCTGTTGATCTTAAGATGGACGGCCAGTATCTGTTCAACTTCGTTACCGGCGAACGCGTCGGCACCGGCCAGAACTTCGATCAGGCTGGTCAGCGTCTGCGTCTCGGCATGACCCTTACCGCCAATGAAAACCTGTCCGGCTACTTCCAGGTTCAGGTCGGCACCGGCGTTGACAGCACCACCACCTACGACTGGGGCTCCGATACTTCCGGCAACAGCACCAAGGTCGGCATGCGTCAGGCTTACATTGACTGGGTGATCCCCCAGACTGTCGTGAAGGTTCGCATGGGCCGTCAGCTCGTTGGTCTGCCTGAAGACGCCTTCGGCAAGAACGCCATCATGCATCCCGGCTGGCAGGGCCGCGACGGTATCGTCGTGACCGCTCCTGTGACCGACTGGCTCGACCTTACCGCCTTCTGGCTGCGCGGTGCCTACGACAGCATCAACACCTACGACACCGACCAGTCCAACAAGTCCGACTTCTTCGCCGCTACGGCCGCCTTCAAGTTCGACGGCTTCTCCTTCACTCCTTATGTGATGTACGCTTCTCTCGACGCTTCCGACGGCGTGTGGAACGATTCCGCTTCCATGGATGAAGATGGTACAATCACTTGGCCTGGCTACGGCGCTGGCAACGAGCTGAGCACTCCCGACGGCACCAAGATTCTTGCTGACGGCAATGCCTTCTGGGCCGGCACCAACTTCGTGATGAGCTACTTCGATCCCTTCGTGCTGAAGGTCTCCGGCGCTTACGGCATGGTTAGTTATGACGCTGCCAGCAACGGCACCAACTATCAGGACCGCAGCGGCTGGTATGTGCAGGCCAAGGCTTCCTACAAGACCGCCTACGGCACCCCGATCTTCGGCGGCTGGTACGGCTCCGGTGACGACAGCGACGCCGACTACAAGGGCCAGGGCTGGATTCCTGCCTGGGCCGGTCGTTTCCATCCCACCATCGGTTACTCCGCTGGTGAATTCGGCCTGTTCGACACCACCGTTCGTCACAACATCTCCGGCACCTGGGGCCTCCAGGCCGGTATCGAAGACGTCAGCTTCCTGCAGGATCTGACCCACAAGTTCACCGTCACCTGGTTCCAGGGCACCAACGACAAGAACCAGTGGTCCCTCGAAGAGAACCCCTACAAGTACATGACCGACAACGACAACGTTGTTGAATTCAACCTGGCCAGCACCTACCAGATCTACAAGAACCTGACCGCCTGCCTCGAACTCGCCTACATGATCACCGACTACAGCAAGGGCGACCATGCCGAGTGGGCTGCGGGCAACGAGACCGACAAGGACGGCTGGAGCACCGCTCTTACCTTCCAGTACCTGTTCTAATTCGACGCGGACTTAGTCCGCATCGGGTCTGAACCTGAATGACACGGGAGAGAATAGCAATATCCTCTCCCGTTTTCGTTTAATGCGTCGGCAGAAGGCAGCCTCTCTGACCTGACGGGCCTCTGCGTCTTTCGCTCGCACACCTCCGCTGTTGCCCCCTCCGCCGAGCAGAAAAGCGTACTGTTCCCGCGCACGCCAGCCACTCAACCACGGTGTACGAGCAGCGGAACGATGACAACATTCGTCGCACACGACGCATCCTCTTGTCGTCATGCCTGAGCTCTGTCGTCATACACCCGGGCGTCGAAGGGCGCAAATCCGCAGCGCACACATGCTCCGCAGACACGCCCTCACGTAATGGAGTGTAGAAGCACTACAGTACCAAAGAAAACACCATGCCTTGCGTTGTTCCACCTGCCGGCAGCAACGCGCAACATGGCAACAAAAGCCTTTCACTGTTTGAGCCTTGCTAAAAAGTTTTCGTAAAAACAAGGCGATATCAAGAACAGAACAACAATCGCAAAACTTGCACAGTCAGCGATGCCGAATCTTTTCATGCCTGCGAGTTTTTTTGTTTGTGAAAAGTGCATATCGCCGCACGAGCGGTATTAACATGCGTTCGTCGGTTGACAAAAAACGGGCAACCAATATTAAATGAACTGTTCTTTTCGGACTTTTGTCTCCTGCCGTGAGCGCCCCTCTGCTCTCAGGATTGAACTCCCATCGGCTGAAGCTTCAAGGCTTCTTCAATATGGGATTCCTCAAGTGCCGCTGGTTGATTAACCGTTGCTCTGCCTTATGGAGGAATCGCCATGATTTTCGACTTTCGTCTTCGTCCGCCGTACAAGGGATTCAAGAATCTCGGCATCTTCAATCCCGCCTGCAATGAAAAAATCCCTCAGAAGCATCACGGCATGCCGAGCGAGGCCGCTCGGAAAAAAGATCTCGATCTGTTCTGGAAGGAAATGGAAGACGCCGGCATATCCAGGGGCGTGGTCATAGGCAGGCAGGTGCCCAACGACGCCGCCTCCGTTCCCAATGACGACGTGCTCGACATGGCGCGCGAGTTCCCCGACAAGATCATTCCCTTCGGCAGCCTCGACATTACCCGCGGCGTTTCCGCCACGCTCGACGAGCTGGAACGCTGCATCGAAGGCGGCATCAAGGGCATCGCCATGGAGCCCGCCTACGCCATGCCGCCCAGAAAGGCCGACGCCAACGTGCTCTATCCTCTGTACGCCCGCTGCGAAAAAGCGGGCATTCCCATGGTTCTGACCCTGAGCTTCTTCCAGGGCACGCTGGAGTATTCCGATCCCTGCACCGTGCAGCACGTGGCCAACGACTTTCCTCATCTTCAAATCGTCGTCGCCCACGGCTGCTATCCGTGGATTCCCATGATCTTCCAGGTGGCCATCACCAACAGGAACGTGTGGCTGCTGCCCGACATCTACATGCTGAACCCCACGGCTCCCGGCAATCAGATGTTCGGCGAGGCCATGCAGTGGCTCGACGGCGAACGCATTCTCTACGGTTCCGCCTGGCCCTGCTATCATCTGAAGCAGGCCGTTCACGATATCGAACGTTTCCGCCTCTCTCAGGAGCACAAGGAAAAATTCTTCTATAAGAACGCCGAAAAGCTTCTGAACATCAGCCTTTCTTAATTACCTCTGCCGGAAGAACCGTCCGCATGCGGACGGTTCTTTCTTTCCGCTGCGGATCGCCCTTTCACCCGGAAAACAAGACGCAGCTCTCGGGAACGCAGCAATCTCCATTGACTGGTGAAAGAGCTTCCCTGTGAAGAAAATGCATGAAAGACAAATTAAGGATGAATCAGGCCATCGAACGGAAGAACTTCCCGCGAAACGGCCGTGTTTCAGCTCCCCGACGAAGACTCGCCGCCTGCCCGACTCATGCGACAGACGCGCGGCAAAGACAAGCTCAGACGATCCGAAACAGGGCGCGCAGCGAATGCAACCGCTGCACGGAAAAAACAGCACCGGTTTCTGAATGCACGCGCACGTCACGCACCTCTACAAGAATCAGAAGCTGTCGCCTCATACTGTTCTTTTTATCACAATTTGATTCATTCTCTTCTCTTTCAACAATACCTTGTATTTTTTATTATTTTTGCCATTCTTTCGTCGTTTTTCCCCTCTTTCTCCCTGAAAAAGCCCTTTCATCCTCTCCACTCTCCATTTTCAGGCATGAGGTTTAATTTTTTTTGGGAAAATATTGACAAGCCTTCTGAAAACAGCTAAGGTGCCTTTCAGAAGTTGGTGGCCTTTCAGTGGGCACTCCTCATAGAGTGTACCGGCCTGGGGCCGACATTGCCAGTTCATCACATGAAGAATGTGGTGTGCTGGCTTTTTTGTCTTGAAGGCGGCAGTCCTGCTTGCAGCGCCGTCGTTCAGACAACGCTCTTGCCGCATCCTGATCGACAGTCGATGGCGGCAACAATTTACTGGGTGTTTTGCTCGGACTTTCACCAAAAAGACTCCGCAAGGCAAAACAAAGCAGCCTGGAACACATATGTCAGATATGTGCGTCCGGGCTTTTTGTTTTTTAAGGAGATTGCCATGAGTATTTGTGACACCACTTGTTGCATGACCGGCCAGGAACAGCGACTCGCCGACGGCAGAGGTCAGTCCAGCCCCCGCGCCCGCACGAACAAGGCCCTGGAAATCATCAGAAGCGGACGTCCCAAGCTGGATATCGAACGCGCCGTGCTGTTCACGGAATCCATGAAGCAGACCGAACAGTATCCGCTGGTTCTGCGCTGGGGCAAGGCCATACGCTACGTCATGGAGCACATCGGCGTCGTCATTCAGGAAGGCGAACTTCTGGTCGGCACGGTCGGCGGCCCCGGCAGAATTTCCCCTCTGTATCCCGAACTTCGCTGCGGCTGGTTCCCCAAGGGCATGCCCGCCACCCAGAAGAAGGACGCCTACGCCGTGCGCACCGAAGACATGGAAGTGTTCATGGAAAAGGTGGTTCCCTACTGGAAGGGCAAAACCGCCCATGAACACTATCTGACCCTGCTGCCCAAGGAAACCCGCGACATCATCTACGGCGACGACGACTACGGCGCCACCGGCCTCATGCAGGACAACTCGAACATCAACTCCACCCTGAACTGGAGCGGCGTGTTCGACAAGATCATCTACAAGGGCGTGCTGGCGCTCAAGGCCGAAGCCGAACAGCGTCTCGCCGAACTGCAGAACGATCTCGTCCACAACCACTACGACAAGATTCCCTTCCTCCAGGCCGTGATCGAATGCTACGAAGGCATGCTCATCTACGCCCGCCGCTACGCCGAAAAGGCGCGCGAACTGGCCGCCGAAGAAAAGGATCCCGTGCGCAAAAAGGAACTGGAAACCATTGCCTCCAACTGCGAACATGTGCCCGCCTACCCTGCCCGCAACTTCTGGGAAGCCATGCAGGCCCACTGGTTCGCTCAGGTGGCCTACCGCGTGGAACAGCAGATCAGCGGCGGCGTGGCCCTGCACCGCTTCGATCAGTACATGAACCCCATCTACGTGAAGGATCTCAAGGAAGGCAACCTCACCGAAGACTTCGCCCTTGAACTGCTGGAAGCCATGTGGCTGAAGATTGCCCAGGTGGTTCCCTTCAGCGCCACCAACGCCGGCAACTACTGGGAAGGCTACGCCCACTTTGAAAACTGCACCATCGGCGGCGTGGACAAGTACGGCAGAGACGCCACCAATGAGATGACCTATCTCATCATCCGCTCCAAGAAGGAATTTCCCCTCCACTATCCGGAAGTCTCCCTGCGCGTTCACTCCGGCACGCCGCACGAACTGCTGCACGCCGCCGCCGAACTCGTCAAGGAAGGCTGCGGCTTCCCCAAGTTCTTCAACGACGAAGCCATCATCACCCAGCTTCTCGTGAACGGTGCGAGCATCGATCAGGCCCGCGACTACTCCGCCGCCGGCTGCACCGAAATCCGCATGCCCAACATAGACACGTACCTGTCACTGGGCGGCAACATCAACCTCGCTGCCGCTCTGGAAATGGCCCTCAACGACGGCAAGGCTCACTTCGGTCCCAAGTACGAAAAGCTCATGACGCCCTCCGTCGCCAGAAAGGACATCAAAAGCTACGAGGATATCGTTTCCAACCTGCGGGAATGCATCGACTTTTATGTTCGTCACTTCATGAAGCGCATGTCAGCTCTGGAACTGACCAACAAGCAGTGTCTGGCAGCTCCCTTCATGTCTTCCCAGAGCGACGTCTGCATGAAGAATCTCACTGACATCCATCAGTGCCTCATTCCCGGCGGGAATCACCACGATACCGGCAACGTCAACTTCAACGGCTTCGGAACTTGTGCAGAATCACTCTGTGCCATCAAAAAGCTGGTGTACGACGACCACATTCTCTCCCTCGACGAACTGCTCTCTGCCGTAAACAACGACTTTGAGGGGCAGGAACCTCTGCGGCAGCTGGTGCTCAATGCGCCCAAGTACGGCAACAACGACCCCTATGCCGATACTGTTGCCCGCAACCTCGACGCCATGATCATGACGCTGGTTCATCACTACACGTCCGTATTCGGAGAAAAGTACGTCAAGTACGTGCCCGTGACCTCTCATGTGGGCCTCGGCAACAAAACCTGGGCCACGCCTAACGGACGCCACGCGCATACCTTCCTGTCCGAAGGCATTTCTCCCACGCAGGGAGCCGATATCAACGGTCCGCTGTGCACCATGATGTCCATTGCCAACAGCACAAGCAGGGTCTATCCCAACAGCTGTGCCCGTCTGCTCAACCTCAAGCTCAATCCTCAGGTCGTCAGCGGAGAAAAGGGAACGACCGACCTCATGAATCTTATCCGCAACTTCGTGGACCTCAAGCTCTGGCATGTCCAGATAGGCATTTACAACAAGGAAGTGCTGCTGAAGGCCAGAGAACATCCCGAAGACTACAAGAACCTCATCGTGCGTGTGGCAGGCTACAGTGCCTACTTCGTAGAACTGAGCCCCAGCATGCAGGGTGAAATCATCGCTCGTACGGAACATGAAATGATGTAATCTGTCACGGACTCTCCTGCCCTGCGACAGGAGAGTCCACAAGTAAAAAGACAACAGAGAAACGCCATGACAACAGCCGCCAACACTTATGACTGGAAGTACATAGTCAAATCCGCCATCTGCATCTTCTTCATGTTCGGATTTGGTTACCTGCCGCCTTTCCCGCCTCTGGAACCTATCGGAATGCATGTTCTCGGCATTTTCATAGGCCTTTTGTACGCATGGATCAGCATAGGGTTCATCTGGCCGAGTTTTCTTTCCATCATTGCCCTGAATCTGACGGGGCTGGAAAGCATGAACAAGATTATTGCCGGCGGTTTCGGCAATAATATCACGGTATTCGTCTTCCTGATGCTCGTGCTTGTCATCTATCTCGAGAAGGCGGGCATATGCGAACGGATCGCCTACTGGTTCCTCAGCCGTAAAATCATTGTCGGCCGTCCATGGACGCTCATTACACTCTTTCTTCTTTCCTCTTATGTCATGGCCATGCTCACCTACAGCTATCCGGCCATGCTCATTCCCTGGACCATTCTGTACACCGTATGCAAAGACGTAGGCTACAAGAAAGGTGATACCTTTCCCGCCTTCATGGTGCTGGGCATAGGTGTTGCCGCGCAGATGGGCTTTACGGCTCTTCCCATAAAGTCGCATTCTCTGCTGTCCCTCGGCATTCTGGAATCCGTCACCCACGGCGAATATTCCATAAATTTCTTTGAATATGCGGCCATCAATATTCCCATCACGCTTGTCGTTCTGATCATATATATTCTCATGATGAGATTCGTATTCAAGGTGAATGTGGATCTTCTCTATGAAATTACGGAAGAAAAATTTTCCTCCTACCGCAATCAGAAGCTGACGCTCCAGGAAAAAATCGCTTTCCTCTCCATCATATTCTTTATCTCCATCATGGCGCTTCCGAGCATCATGCCGCAGGAATGGCTGATTACTTCCATTCTGCGTAAATTCGGCATGACCGGCTGCCTCGTGGTCGTGTTCGGCCTGCTGACGCTGTTCCGCATCGGCAAAAAGCCCATTCTCGACTTTTCGGATATCGCCAACAATGGCAAAATCGGCTGGGAAGTCATCATCATGTACACCGGCTGCATGCCCGTATCGAGCGCCATGTCCAACCCCGACGTCGGCATCACCAACATCATCGTCCAGTACTGCATGCCCGTTCTCAGCCACCTGTCTTCCTTCGAATTCATCATCATCACCTTCGTCGTCATGACGCTGCTCACTCAGCTCATGCACAACCTCGTGCTGGCGGCTGTCGTAACTCCACTCATCGTCCAGTTCGCTCTTGCCGCCGGATGCGACCCTGCACTTCTGGTCATCATACTCTGTTTTGCCTACGGATTCTCCACCACGACTCCTGCGGCCTCCGCAGCCTCTTCGCTCATATTTCTCAACGACTGGTCTCCTACCAGAACCTCGTACAAGGTGCTGATATCACACTTTGCCGTAAGTATGGTGATTCTGTCAGCAGGCGTTGTCCCTCTCATCTGCATTCTCTTTATGAAACTGCAGTAAGTCAAAAAAAGGAACAGTCATGGAATACACCGGCAATAAAGGACGCATATTCAATATTCAGAAGTTCTCCGTACATGACGGTCCTGGAGTACGGGATACCGTATTCATGAAAGGCTGTCCGCTCCACTGCATATGGTGCTCCAATCCAGAATCACAAAGTCCCCTTCCCCAAATCGGCTGGCGGGCAAAAAAATGCATAGGCTGCGGCGTATGCCTGAAAGTATGTCCACACGGAGCGCTGTCCCGGGCTGAAGACGGACGCATTGAACGCGATCCTTCAAAATGCTCTCTCTGCATGAGCTGCGTCAAACACTGTTACGCCAAGGCCATGCACGTGTACGGAGAGGCCGTCACCGTCGACGAACTGTACTCCCGCATACGCAATCAGCCCCTTGCCTGGAGAAGCGACGGCGGCGTCACCGTGAGCGGCGGCGAACCGCTCATGCAGGCCGAATTCGTTGCCGAACTTCTGGCCAGGTTCCGCCGATACGGCATCCATACCGCCATAGAAACCACCCTGTTCGCATCCTGGGAAAAGGTGGCTCTCGTGGCGGCACAGTGCAGTCTCATTTACGCAGACATGAAGTTCTTCTCTCCCGAAAAGCACAAAAAGTACACCGGAGTCGACAATGCCGTCATCAAGGAAAACCTGCTTCATCTGAAAAAGGCCTTTCCCAATGTCGAACTTATTGTCCGCACACCGGTTATTCCCGGCATCAATGACGACAGAGAAGAGCTCAATGCCATAGCCGACTTTCTCAAAAACACCGGTCTCGACGACTACGAACTGCTTCCGTTCCACTCCTTCGGCGCGCCGAAATATGAGCAGCTGGGCCTTGACTATGCCGTCAAGGACCTGAAAAGCCAGGATAAGAACGAAATAGCCATGCAGAACAACGAACTTCGCCGCCGCATAGGGCTGGCAACGGCATAAACTTACGGAGTACATCACATGCAGAACTTTTTTCGGGGACGCCGCCTGCGCCGCAACACCGTCATTCGTGAAATGATGGAAGAGGTCACCCTCCGCGCCGCTGACCTCATGATGGGCTACATCGTGGTGGACAGCGACGACAAAGACTTCCGCAAGCCCATTGCCTCCCTGCCCGGCATGTATCAGATGTCGATAGATCAGCTCGAACGGCAGGTGGGAGAAGCCGTGGACGCCGGTCTCAGATCGCTCATGCTCTTCGGCATTCCGGCCTCAAAGGACGAAAAGGGCAGCGAAGCCTATGCGGAAAACGGCATCATTCAGCGCGCCGTGCGCCGCCTGAAAAAGCACTGGCCCGACCTTCAGGTCGTCACCGACGTGTGCCTCTGCGAATACACCTCGCACGGCCACTGCGGGCTTCTGGCCGAAGGCGACAGAACCGGCCACGTGCTCAACGATCCCACGCGCGAGCTCATCGCCCGCACGGCCCTGAGCCACGCGCAGGCAGGCTCGGACATGATCGCCCCCTCCGACATGATGGACGGACGCATTCTCGCCATCCGCGAAACGCTGGACAAGGCGGGCTTCGTCGATCTTCCCATCATGTCCTACGCGGTCAAGTACGCCTCCGCCTACTACGGCCCCTTCCGCGACGCCGCCGAATCCTCCCCGCACTTCGGCGACCGCCGATCCTATCAGATGGATCCCGCCCTCGTCACCGACGGCCTGCGCGAAGCCGCCGCCGACATCCGCGAAGGCGCGGACATCATCATGGTCAAGCCCGCCGGCCCCTATCTGGACATGATAACCAGAGTTTCCGAACGCTTCGACGTGCCCGTGGCGGCCTATCAGGTCAGCGGCGAATACGCCATGATCCGCGCCGCCGCCCAGAACGGCTGGATTGACGAAGAGGCCGTCATTCTGGAATCTCTTCTCGGCATACGCCGCGCCGGCGCCAAGATCATCATGACCTACTTCACGGAAGAGCTGCTGAAAAAAGGCCTTGTCCACTGATCAATCCCTTCTGCGTTTCACCCCTTACCTTTTATCTCCAACAGGATAACAGTCGCTGACTTTTCAGTGATTCGCGTACGATATAAAAACCAACTGTTGCATATCTCTGTCCGAAAGCTTATCCTTGCATCCAGCTTCTATCGGCAAAAAGCACCACATGCCAAAACCATGCAAGGAGCACTCTCTATGAGTCATACTTCGGAATCGTGCATACTGATTGGTGGATATGCTCAACCCCCAAAGGAGACGGCTGCCAATTTCGCATACAGCATATTATCCTGCCAGCTTCTTATTAATAAGAAATCCCACTGCATCGTGCAGTGCCATTTCAACACCATAAGCTCGCTCACGTCCGACTACATCAACGATCTGCTGTTCGGCTACTGCTTCGATGATCCGCTGGAGCCGCTTCTGGAAAAAATTCAGACGCACATCCACCTCGCCATCACAAGCAGCATCGTTCACGCCCTGCGCAATGCGCAGGAACGCTTCCGGCAGATAGACATTCCCGCGTAAGCCAACCTTCAACCGTTTTCCCTTAGGGGGTTCGACTGGCCGTCCATGCCACGGACGCGCCGTTGCGTCGAACCGCAGGCCCGCTTTCAGCTCCTTCCTTCCATCGAGTTGAATCGGGCCTTTTTTTAAGTCCCCACTTCCGGTCTTTGCGCCGGACATGCTTCACCATCCAAGGAGAACAGCATGAACGAACCCACCCTGAACGTGCTCCCTCTCGGGCACCTCGACTGCCAGTATTTCCGCATCGTGGCCGGATGCGACGAGAGCAGAATGTACCGCTCCCCGGTCAGCGCCCTGCTGATCCGGCATCCCAGGCTCGGCAACATTCTCTACGACACCGGCAACAGTCCCTACAGCCGGTGGGAATACGGCGAAGCCATCAACAGCGTCTATCCCGTCGGCAGCTTCGTTTCCATCGAGCAGGCTCTGAGTCTTCACGGACTGAAATGTTCCGACATCGACATGATCATCCTCTCCCATCTGCACTTCGACCACGTGGGAGGCCTGCGCTACTTCCAGGGCACGAAAGCCATCAAAAACGTCATCGTGGCCGAAACCGAGCTGCAAAGCGCCTGTTTCAGCGTGTTCACGGGTGAGGAACACAGCGCGTACATCAAGAGCCTGTTCGACGTGGAGGGCGTGGTGTACAGGCCCATCCGCGAAACAACCGAGCTCGCTCCCGATCTCACGCTCTTCATTCAGAAGGCGCACACGCCCGGCGTGACGGGACTCATCGTCAAAACCCGCACTCTCGGCAACGTCATCGCCACCAGCGACGCCGTGTACACGAAGGAAACCTGGGAAACCTCCACGCCTCCCGGCGGCCCCATCAACAAGGGCACCGAGGACTTTCTCGCCAACCTTCAGCGCCTGAGAGACATGCAGAAACACTACGACGCCGTCATGCTGTTCGGGCACGACAGCGAACAGATTCAGGAATGGAGCCTCAAAGGCGACATCTGAACCACAACCATACCATCCCACAAGGAGCATCGTCATGGAACTGAACCTGAAAGGAAAACATGTGGTCGTCACCGGCGGGGCCAACGGCCTCTGCCACGACATAGCAGCCGCCTACTACGAAGCCGGAGCCAACGTCTGCCTCGTGGACATCGCGCCGAACCTCGCCGAAGCCGCCAAGGGCCTTGAAAAGGACCGCAAGATCACCTACGTCAGCTGCGATCTGAGCAAGCTGGATCAGCTTCCCGCCGACTACGAAGCCATGAAGGAATGCTGCGGCGGCCGCATCGACGTGCTGTTCAACGGCGCGGGCATCCAGTACCGGGCCAAGGCCGAAGAGTTTCCGCTGTCGAGGTGGAAGCTGATTCTGGACATCAATCTCAACGCCGTGTTCGCGCTCTCCCAGCTCGCCGGACGCGACATGCTGGCGCAGGGCTACGGGCGCATCATCAACATGGCGTCCATGACGTCCTTCTTCGGCAGCGAAATGGTTCCGGCCTACGCTTCCAGCAAGGGCGCCGTCGCCCAGCTGACCAAGGCTCTGTCCAACGAATGGGCCAGCCGCGGCGTCAACGTCAACGCCATCGCTCCCGGCTACATGGTCACCAAGCTGACCGCCGACATGCAGGAAAAGAATCCCGCGCAGTACAAGGAAATCACCAGCCGCATTCCCATGAAGCGCTGGGGCACCGGACAGGATCTGGGCGGACTTGCCGTGTTCCTCGCCAGCAGCGCCGCCGACTACATCACCGGAGCCGTCATTCCCGTGGACGGCGGCTATCTCGGGAAATAGACCCGATTACCTGAATACAGCCCTTCCGCCCCGGCAGAAGGGCTTTTTTCATGCCGCAGATCCGGACACCGGGCATCTCAGGCAAAGGGACCACACCTCGGGCGGCAGCGCGGAAAACGCATCCACATGAGCGCATCCAACTCTTCAGGAACGCGGCGGGGGACATGCTGCCAGCGAAAGCCTTCCGCGCTTTCGCCCTTCGTCATGCCGCTCCGCTTTTCGACTCCGGTGGCCCTCACGGCGGACGGCCAGCGCCTGAGGCCGGGCTTTTCCGAAGGCGGCGGTGCACGGGTCGCATCCTGGCGGACGGCCCAGACGCAGGGACGCCTGCTTTCCTGCCCTCGTTCCGAAGTCGCACGACCGTCACCGCGCTCCTTGCCGGACGAAAAAGCACTTCCCTTCAAAAAACGTTGACGCGCTCCCCCCGAAAATCAGGGAGGAGCGCGTCTTCTGCCGAAAAGGACGAAGAACCGTCCGTCTCAGGCGCGTCAGCCTTTCAGGCCCGACATCTTTTTACGCATGTCGCCCAGGCGTTCCAGAGCCGCCTCAAGCGTATCCTTCCTCTTGGCAAAGTGCAGGCGGATGTACCGGTTTTCCGGTTCCTTGAAAAAGCTCGATCCCGGCACGGCGCCCACGCCCACATGTTCGGCAAGCTTTTCGCAGAAGACGACGTCGCTCTCAAAGCCGAACTCCGAGATGTCCAAGAGCACATAGTACGCCCCTTCAGGATCGGTGTGCGGAATCTTCAGATCATCCAGGCCCTGCATGAACAGATTTTTCTTCTCCGTGTACAGCGCCGTGAGCTCACGATAGTAGTCGTCCCCGAAGCGCAGTCCGGTCACGGCCGCCTCCTGCAGCGGCGACGCCGCGCCGACGGTGAGAAAATCATGCACCTTTCTGGCATGATCCACGATTTCGGGCGAGGCAATGATGTATCCGAGACGCCATCCCGTAATCGAATAGGTCTTGGACAGCGAACTGCACGAAATGGTGCGCTCGGCCATGCCTGGCAGAGACGCCATGTACACGTGCCGGTGCGGCGCATAGACGATATGTTCATACACCTCGTCGGTGATGACGTAGACGTCGTATTTGCGCGCAAGGGCGGCTATGATCTCCAGCTCCTCGCGGGTGAACACCTTGCCGCACGGGTTGGAGGGATTGCACAGAATGATGGCCTTGGGCTTCTGCCGGAAGGCGTCTTCGAGCTTTTCGGGATCAAAGCGGAAGGTCGGGGGCTCCAGCGGCACGTAGATGGGCTCCGCGCCGGAAAGCACGGCGTCCGCGCCGTAGTTCTCATAAAAGGGCGAAAAAACCACGACCTTGTCGCCGGGATTGGTCACGGTCAGCATGGCGGCCATCATGGCTTCGGTGCTTCCGCAGGTGACGACGATCTCGGTGTCGGGATCAATGGGGCGCCCCATGAAGCGGGACTGCTTGGCCGCGAGCGCTTCGCGGAAGTTCTGCGCGCCCCACGTCACCGAATACTGATGCGGGCCCTGGGCGGCCACCTCGGCCAGACGGTCGAGGATGGGCCTGGGCGGATCGAAGTCCGGAAAGCCCTGCGAAAGATTGATGGCTCCGAATTCCAGGGATACGCGGGTCATGCGGCGGATGACGGAATCCGTAAAACCGGCGGTTCTGTTGGAAAGTTTCTGCATGATGCACCTCAGGCCAGATACGATTTATGATCGTTGAGAATGTGACGCTCGTCCAGCGCGTTCTTGATGCGACGCTGCACGGCGAGTTCAACATCAGACGCATGCGACAGATAATACGGGCGCTTGCTCAGGCCAATGCCGTGTTCGCCGGACGTCAGTCCGCCCAGACGAAACGCCTCTGCGTATATCCTCTTCATGCAGGAAGCAAGTTCCGTGCTCCACTCATCGTCGGAACGCTCGCCGCGCATCACGCAAAGATGCACGTTGCCGTCTCCGGCATGACCGAACGCGACCATCCGAATGCCGGTTTCCTGCTCCACTTCATGAACGTAGGACACGAAATCCGCAATCTTGTCGATGGGCACGACGATGTCCACCGGTTCCTGTTCGGAGATGGCTTCCACCGCCTTCACCAGGCAGCCGCGCACGCTCCAGATCTCCGCCGCCCGGGCCGGATCGCCGAGCGGAATAAAATCCAGCGCGCCGTGGGCGAGCACCAGTTCGCGCACGCGCTCCACGCGGTCTTCAATGTCGTTCCTGTGCCCGTCGAAGGTGAGCAGAATGTAGGCTGCGGCCTGCGGACAGGGGTAGCTGATGCCCGTGAAGCGCTCGCCGAGCTCCACCACGCTGCGCTCCACGAATTCCACGGCCGTGGGATTCAGACCGGCCTGAAGAATCGCGGGAACCGTCCGGATGCCGTCATCGAGACCGGCAAAGGGAACCAGCGCCGTAAGAGAATATTCCGGCTTGCCCACCAGGCGCAGGAGGCAGCGCGTGATCACGGCCAGCGTGCCTTCCGAACCGACGACAAGCTGCCTGAGATCCAGACCGCTGGCGTCCTTGACGTTCCTGCTTCCCAGCTCCACGACGTCGCCGTTGGCCAGAACCACGGTGAGCCCGCGCACGTAGTCGCGGGTGACGCCGTATTTCACGGCCCTCATGCCCCCGGCGTTGGTGGAAATGTTGCCGCCGAGAGTCGAGGCCTTCTCGCCCGGATCCGGAGGATAGAACAGTCCCAGAGATTCCACCCTAGCCTGAAAATCCTTCAGCAGCACGCCGGGTTCCACCGTGGCGGTAAACGTTGCGGGATCTATGTCCAGAATGCGGTTCATGCGGGAAAGATCGAGAATGATGCCCCCGCCGGGCACCGTGGAGCCCACGAGATTGGTTCCCGCGCCGCGCGGGGTCACGGGAATGCGGTTTTCCCAGGCAAAGCGCATGACGGCGCTCACCTCTTCCGTGGACAGGGGATATACCAGCGCCTGCGCGGTTCCGCGGCGACGGCCCAGCGTGTCGGACAGGGCCGCTTCGGGAATGTTTTCCAAAAGAACGCGATCCTTGTCGCGGATGATGTCGTAAAGTTCACGCATGATGTGCTCCTATTTCCAGGCCGGCACAAAGAAACCGGCAAACGTGGTGTTGAATACGTCGATGACCGCCTGCGACTGATACGCTTCCACGATGCGCCGGTACACGGGGTTCTGCGCGTCCGCGGCGCGGCTGGCAATGAGGCAGGTGTAGCTGTCGTCGTCATACTTAGGTTCCTTGAAGATGGCCTCGTCGGCGGTGAGGCCGCTGTCCAGCGCATAGTTTCCGTTGACGGCCGCCAGCGCCACGTCGGGCAGCGTGGAAACGATCAGGTTGGCGTCCATCTCCACGAAATCAAGGTCCACGCAGGTGGATTCGATGTCGGACAGCTCGGGAGACGCGCCCGCCCCTTTTCTGAGCTTCAGCACTCCGGCCGCGTCCAGCAGTTTCAGGGCGCGTCCTTCGTTGGTGGCGTCATTGGGCACGGCCACCTTGTCGCCGTCCCTGAGCTCGCTTACCGACTTGATCTTATTGGAATACAGATTCATGGCCACAATGAACGTGTCCCCTATGGAAGCAATCTCATAGCCGTTGTTCCTGATCTCGTTCCGCAGAAACGCGTGATGCTGAAAGGCGTTGAGATCCACTTCCCCGCTGGCCAGCGCCTGATTGGGCAGGGAAAAATTGGAAAACTGCACGTATTCGAGCTTGACGCCCTCCCTGGCCATGGTTTCGGCCACGGGAGCCCAGATTTCTTCATACACCGCGCCGGTGAGACCGATTTTCACCACCTGCTCCGCGAATGCGGAAACCGGGGCGGCCAGAAGAGCGAAAAAAAGCACGGACGACTTGATGACGGCGGAAATATTCATGATAAACCTCAGTGTTGGCTGCTGTGATTAGTGTTTGCTGATGCGGGCCACAAGGCTCCCCAGAAGCTGAATGACCGTGACTATGGCGACAAGCACGATGACCGTGGAATAAATGATGTCCATGCGGCTGCGCTGCTGACCATAGACATAGGCGAAGTTGCCGAGTCCGCCCGCGCCCACGGCTCCGGCCATGGCCGTCAGGCCTATGAGACTGATGAGCGTGATCGTCACGCCGCGGGCGATGGCGGGAATGCTTTCGCGAAGATACACCCGGCAAATGATGTCGAGCCTGCCGCAGCCCATGGACTGCGCCGCCTCCACGAGGCCGGGACTGACCTCGCTCAGCGCCGATTCCATCTGTCTGGCGAGAAAGGGCACGGTGCCGAACACGAGGGGCACGATGGAGCCCTGCACGCCGATGGCCGTGCCGGAAATGAGACGGGTCAAAGGCAGAAGGCAGAACAGCAGGATGATGAACGGAATGGAGCGGAACAGATTGATGGTCTTGTCCAGCACTTCGTAGATCAGACGGTTCTCGAGAATCCCGCCCCGCCGGGTGACGATGAGCAGGACGCCGAGCGCAAGCCCCAGAACAAAGGATATGCTTCCGGACCAGAGCGTCATCTGCAGGGTTTCCACCGTGCTGCGCCAGAGCATGGGCAGCGACTTCATGGTATAGGGAAAATATTCGACGAGCAGATCAAGCATTGAGAAGCACCTCCACGCCTACATGAATATGTTCAAGATAATCAATACATTCCCGGATGGAGTTCTCCTTTCCCTCGGCAATGACGATCAAGCCTCCCAGAGGATGCCCGTCGATCATTTCGACATTGCCGAAAATAATGTTCAGATCCACGCCGTAGGTGCGGGAAAGATAGGAGACCAGCGCGCTGCAGACGTTGCGCTCAAGGTAGCGGAGACTGAGAATGCACTGTCCCGGCTTCAGTTCCAGAAGCGGCGATTTCTCGTTCAGAAGACGGCGGAATCCGGCCACATGAGACGTCATTTCCATGAAGTTGCGGGTCACGGGCTGCTGCGGATTGGCGAAAACGGAAAAGACGTCGCCCTGTTCCACCACGGCGCCGTTTTCCATGACGGCGACGTGATGACAGATTTCCTTGATGACCTGCATTTCGTGGGTGATGAGGACTATGGTCAGCCCCAGCTTGCGGTTCAGTTCGCGCAGAAGCTGAAGAATGGACTGGGTGGTCTGGGGATCAAGCGCGCTGGTGGCTTCGTCGCAGAGCAGCACTTCGGGCTCGCTGGCAAGCGCGCGGGCGATGGCCACGCGCTGCTTCTGACCGCCGGAAAGCTGGGAGGGGTAGTCGTCTTCCCGGCCTGAAAGGCCTACGAGTTCAAGAAGTTCCCGCACACGAGCGGCCACGGCGTCTTTGGAGAGGCCGCGTCCGGCGAGGGGAAAGGCCACATTGCCGAAGACCGTGCGGGAGCTGAACAGATTGAACTGCTGGAAGATCATGCCGATGCGGCGACGCACGGCGCGCACTTCCGCGGAGCTCAGCTGCGTGAGATCAATATCGTCGAACAGCACTCTGCCCGACGTGGGACGTTCCAGAAGATTGATGCAGCGAAGCAAGGTGGACTTTCCCGCGCCGGAAAAGCCGATGATGCCGAATATTTCGCCGCTTTTGATGGTCAGATGGACATGTTTGACGGCCTCCACGGGGCCCTGCGCGCCTGCGAACACCTTGCAGACGTCTTCGAGACGAATCATGGAATGCGTTCCTTGCGGAAAAAAGGAAAAGAAACCGGAATACCTTCCGGAGAACGCACGAAGACTCCCAGGCGCAGGAGAAAAAGCAGGCTTCTATCTAGCGAACGGGCATAGACTCCCTGCGCATGTGACGCGCCTGGGAGCAAAACATTCGTCCGAAACGAAAGTTCCGGCGAACAAGCCGTTCGAAAAATAGAGCCATAATCTTTACCTCGGGCTATACCTGCCTGACCTTTTATTTTTTGTCAAATAAAAAATAGAGACATATGCCAACAAGATACAAAAATTCTGCTTCCCGTAACCTGCGGCTCGCCCTCCATGCGGGCCGTCGTCTTCCCCGCCGCGCGGCAATCTCCGGACGGTGAAAACGGAAGACGATTTTCCCGGAAGCACTGTGCCGGAACGGCCGGACGCCTCCCGCCCTCTTTCCTTTGCCTCCGCGCATGGCCGCGGCGCTCCCTCGCCGCACAACAGCACGAGCGCGCGTTCTTCTTTCCTTTGCCTTCGCCCCTGTCTGCCGTGCCCCTGAACGGGAGCGCTGCCGTTTCGGCCTCTCCCGAGCCCTCCGCAGCGCCCTTCTCCGCCAGACTCGCAACCAGGAAGGAAACTCGCCGTTCGCGGAAAAGGCGTTCTTCTGTATGCACAGTTCCTTGCCGCACGTTATTTTTTCCCTTTATGCCCTTTGACAAAATCAGGCAATTTTTTGCCACAAATGCATCTTCATCCTCTTGTCGCCCTCATCTATTCTGCAAATCAGAAAAGAGCGTTTCCACACGGTACCGTACAGCGAGGCCCGCGCCTTCCATCGACGTTCGCTGCCGCGCTTCACGCTTTCATGATTCAAGGGCTGCAAAGCGAACATGCCGCGTTCTTTCCTGCGGATGACGGCATCGTTTTTTCTCCGCACATGGAATCGCCCCCTGATTCTCTTCGGCAGGCGATGCAAAGCTCTTGTTCCCGTTTCCAATGCTTCAAAAACCATGGAACCTTCAAACACACTCTCTGCAAGGTAAGGAGCAATGCATGAAATTTTTCTTCATCACAGCCCTTTGTCTGAGCGCCATAATGTCGGCATCCCAGGTTCAGGCCGCAACCGAGCTTGTCCTCATTCAGGGCGGGGACTTTGAAGTGGGAAGTCCGACCTCGGAAAATCGCCGGGAGAAAGATGAGGTACGCCATCATGTCGTGCTGTCTTCCTTTTACATGGGCAGCCGGGAAGTGACGCAGGAGGAGTACAGGGAACTCATGGGAAACAATCCCAGCCGGTTCCAGGGCGATGACCTGCCGGTGGAAAATGTCAGCTGGCACGATGCCGTGGCGTACTGCAACGCCAGAAGCGTTGCCGAAAACCTGACGCCGGCCTACGTCATCAGCGGCCGTGGAGACGCCAGAACCGTGACGTGGAACCGCAGCGCGAACGGCTACCGGCTCCCGACGGAAGCGGAATGGGAATACGCCTGCCGGGCGGGGACGAACACGCCTTTTTCCACGGGGGAAAACGTCACGGTCGATCAGGCGAACTATTACGGCACGTATCCTTACGACGGCTATCCCAGCGGCCGCTACCGCAGCCGTACCATTCCTGCGGGCAGCTTCGCGCCCAACGCCTGGGGACTGTACGACATGCACGGCAACGTCTGGGAATGGTGCTGGGACTGGTACGGCGCCTACGGCGATGAGAGCGTCGTCAATCCTGCCGGAGCCGATTCCGGAACCTACCGGGTCAACCGGGGAGGAGGCTGGAATGATTTTGGGCGTCATCTTCGCTCTGCTTACAGAGCTGCGTATCCGCCGGAAAACAGGACGTTCAATCTCGGATTCCGCCTTGCCCGCAACGCGGACTGACGTTCCCCCGGGCCCGAGCAGCTCGCTTCACGGCATTTGCAGAACAACCGCTGAACCTTTCAGGAGAATTATGATGATTATCTCTTTTTCCCGCCGTCGTTTTCTGACCATGTCCGTCATGACTCTCGGCGCTCTCGCCGTCAACGGCCTCTTTCGACCGGCTCATGCCGCGCCTTCCGACACGCTGA
Source organism: uncultured Mailhella sp. (assembly GCF_963931295.1). Taxonomy (NCBI): domain Bacteria; kingdom Pseudomonadati; phylum Thermodesulfobacteriota; class Desulfovibrionia; order Desulfovibrionales; family Desulfovibrionaceae; genus Mailhella; species uncultured Mailhella sp. Next base: position 1,065,678 of record NZ_OZ007001.1, read on the forward strand.
TTGCGTATTTTTCGTGGTCGGGCAACACCCGCGGCATCGCACGGCTGCTGCATCAGAAAATCGGCGGAGACCTCGTGGAAATCGAACCGGTCACGCCCTATTCCGAAAACTACAACACCTGTCTGGACCAGGCAAAACGCGATCAGGAACGCGCGGCAAGGCCGAAACTGAAAACCCGCATCGCCGACATGGCGCGCTACAAGACGGTTTTCCTGGGCTATCCCAACTGGTGGGCCTCCATTCCCATGCCCATCGCCTCCTTTCTGGAGCAGTACGATTTTTCCGGCAAGACCATCGTCCCCTTCGTAAGCCACGGCGGCGGACGTCTGGGGCAGAGCGTCACGGACATTGCCAAGCTCTGCCCGTCCTCCAGAATTCTGGAAGCCCTTTCCGTTCGCTACAGCGGCGGATCTTCGCTCTCCGACGACATGGACGCATGGCTGAACGGAACCGGCCTGAAAGCATGATCCGCAAGGATGATGATTCCCCCGGTCTTTGCACCATGTTTCAGAAGCATTGCCATGAGCGTTTCACGCGAAATTTCGTCAACGAAAGCCTTCTGCCTGTCGGAGCCGCAGCCGCCGGACCTGTCCCCGTCGCCGGATCTTCTGAACAAGCCAAAGTTTATTTCCGCAACGACCTCGGCATGGAGCTCGGCATGGGCAGCGATCAGTATGAACTTATCAGCGCATAAAGGAACAACTCATGAAAAACTTTGAATTCTGCGTAACTACCGATATTTTGTTCGGTGCGGGACAGGAAAGCCAGCTTCCCGAAAAATTGAAAGCCTACGGCAGAAAAATTCTTCTGACCTATGGCGGCGGCAGTATCAAGAAAACCGGGCTTTATGACAGACTGAAGGCTTTGCTGAACGACTTTGAAATATTCGAGCTTGGCGGTATAGCTCCCAACCCGAAAATTGAAAGCGTCCGCGAAGGCGCCGCCATCTGCAAAAAGGAAGGCATCGACATGATCCTGGCCGTGGGCGGCGGAAGCACCATCGACTGTTCCAAGGCCATTGCCGCAGCGGCATGCCATGACGGCGACGCTTGGGATCTTCTGCTGGACATGAACAACTTGACCCGAGCTCTTCCCGTGGCCGTCGTGCTGACCATTGCCGCCACAGGCAGCGAAATGGACGCCGTCGCCGTTATCTCCAACGACGAGACCGGGGAAAAACTGCCGTTCTTCTCCCCGCTGCTTCTGCCCAAAGTGGCTGTGCTCAATCCGGAAAACACCTATACCGTTCCCCCCTTCCAGACGGCCTCCGGCGCCGCGGACATCATGTCGCACGTGATCGAAAACTATTTCGACCGCGAACCGGCCCTTGTGCCCGACGCCATCAATGAAGGACTTCTGCGGACCGTCATCGCCTGCGCTCCCCTCGCCCTGGAGCAGCCATCCAACTACGAGGCAAGGGCGCAGCTCATGTGGGCCAGCACGCTGGCGCTGAACGGTCTGGGCTCCGCCGGAAAAAACTTTGCCTGGAGCTGCCACTACATCGAGCACGAGCTCAGCGCCCTCTACGACATCACCCACGGAGCCGGGCTCGCCGTTCTGACGCCGAAGTGGATGCGCTACATTCTTTCCGACGACACGGTGGACAAGTTCTGCGACTACGCCGCCAATGTCTGGGGATTCCGCAGAGAAGAAGACAAATATGCACTGGCCAACCGCGGCATCGACGCCACGGAGGCGTTCTTCAAGAGCATCGGCCTGCCCTCCACACTGACGGAATTCGGCATAGACGACGCCATGTTCGAGACGATGGCCGAAAAGGCCGTCCGCATCGGCTCTCTGAGCAATGCCTACGTGCCGCTGGATGAACGGGACGTCGTCCGGATTCTGCGCATGAGCCTGTAACGCAAACCAGATCACGCGAAAAAGCACACCATCTTTCCAGCACAACAGCATCACTCCACAACCGGAGGAAACGCATGGGCTTCATGACCGACACCCATTATTACGAAGGAACAAAGACGACCTTCCTCAAAACCGGGCTGCGCGTCGCCGCTCTGGTCTTCCATCCCGAAGGCTTTGACGAGAACGCAAGCTATCCCGCCGTGGTGGTCACGCATCCCGGCGGCGGCGTCAAGGAACAGGTGGCCTCGCTGTATGCCTGGAATCTTTCCCAAAAAGGCTACGTGACCATTGCCTTTGACGCTTCCCATCATGGAGAAAGCGAGGGCATGCCGCGTTACCTGGAAGATCCGGCCTCCCGCGTGGAAGACATCCGCGCCGCGGTGGACTATCTGACGACGCTCCCCTTCGTGGACAGAGAACGCATCGGAGCCGTGGGCATATGCGCAGGCGGCGGTTATACCATGAGCGCCGTTCAGACGGACATCCGCATCAAGGCCGCCGCCGGCATCAGCTCCTGGAATACCGGCGACTGGGTCAGGGACGGTTTTCCGCCCCGGGGGAAGAACAGCGCCCTGCTCAGCTCCCTGAAAACGGCGGCGGAACAAAGAACAAGGGAAGCCAACGGCGAAGAGCCCCTGTACGTCGGCTATGTGCCCAACTCTCCGGAGGAAATCGACGAACATACGCCCGTCATCATGAAGGAGGCCTCCGAATATTACAGAACCGAACGCTGCGCCTACCCCACGTCCGTCAACAAAATGGCCGTGCAAAGCCTCGACAGACTGGCCGCGTTCGACGCCTTCCAATACCTCGACACCGTTTCGCCCCGCCCCATTCTTCTGATCGTGGGCAGCCTCGCCGACACCAAACATTTCAGCGAAGACGCCTACAGCAGAGCCAAGGAGCCCAGAGAACTCTTTGTCGTTGACGGCGCGACGCATATCGATCTGTACGATGTGCCGAAGTTTGTCGAGCAGGCCGTCAGCAAACTCACGTCATTTTTTGACAAAAACTTGAAAAACATGCGGGTCATGCCATGAAAAAAAGTATTCTTCTCCTGAGCTGCTCCCTGCTGTGCCTGGGATTGTCGACCATCTGCACGGCGGAAGAAACGCAGGCGAAAAAAATAAGGATGCTGTTTGCCGGAGAGCAGGCCGTCGTCGAGCTGGACGATCATCCTGCTGTGCGGGATCTGCTTTCCAGGCTGCCCATGACCGTGACGTTTGAAGACTACAGCGGCATGGAAAAAATCAGCTACCTTTCCGAAAAGCTGAACACGGAAAGCTCTCCTTCAAGCTGCGATCCTTCAGTGGGAACGTTTGCCTACTATGCGCCGTGGGGCAATCTTTCCGTATTCTACCGGGACTTCAGGCATTCCGAAGGGCTTGTGCCGCTGGGACGCGTAGTGTCCGGCATGGACGGCCTTGCCCGAATGCAGGGAGACGTTTCCGTACGTCTGGAAATTGACGAACAGCCAAGCTCCCCCCGATAACCCGCAAGGCAAAGGCCCTTGACATGAAGCAGGCAACCAAACACTTCCATCTTCTTTCCAGACGCAACTTCCTGAAATACGCCTCCGCAGGAATGATGACCCTTTGCGCCGCACCTTCGCTTTTTCAGGCATCCTCCGCATCGGCAGCAGAAAAACAAGGAGAAAACATGCTTATTCTGTATTTCTCGCATTCCGGCAATACCCGCACCCTTGCCGAATACATCCACAGCAAAATCGGCGGGGACATGCTGGAACTTAAAACCGTCAGTCCTTATCCTTCCGACTACGACGCCGTCGTGGATCAGGCGCAGCAGGAACAGCGGCGGAATGCCAGACCGGACATCAGCACCGGCATCCCGAATCTTGAAGCATACGACACCGTCTTCATCGGCTATCCAAACTGGTGGGGAACCCTGCCCATGCCGTTCTTCACCCTGCTTGAACGCCAGCCGCTCGGCCGCAAAACCATCGTCCCCTTCTGCACGCATGAGGGAAGCCGCTTCGGACGCAGCGAACGGGATCTTCAACGGCTTTGCCCCGAGGCCCGGATGCTGGAAGGCTTTGAAGTGCGCGGATCAAGAGTCGGACAGGCGCGGGCGGACGTGGACGCATGGCTGCGCAGACTGGGATTTCTCGCCGGATAACAAATCGCCGTCATAAAAACGTGCGGAGCCTTCTCTCCGCTCCGCGCACCCGACAAAGGCCTGTCTGAACATCGTTCAGGCAGACCTTTGTATCATGCCTGCGGCGCGGCGACCGCGTATTTCGCCCGAACGCCGATACGGCTTGAAATCTCGTCACAAAAAAAAGAGAGGAGCCGTCTTCCACGACTCCTCCGCCTCCCGAAAACATTTCGCTCGTCTCCGGAATCCGCCCGCTGTCATCCCGCAAAGCTGCGCCGAAGCGTGATGTCGCGATGCGGCGGCTCGCCGAACATGCGCTTATATTCCCTGTTGAACTGCGTCACGCTCTCATAGCCCACGGCCAGCGCGGCAGCGGCGGCCCGCTCGTTCTCCACAAGCATGAGCCTCTGCGCTTCATAGAGCCGCAGCTGCTTATGGTACTGCAACGGGCTGAAACCCGTAATACTTTTAAAATGACGATGCAGGCTCGATATGGACATGCTGACCTGCTTTGCCAGGGCATCCATACGCAACGGACCGGCAATATTCTTTTTCATGATGGAAATGGCCTGCACTATCTGACTGTCCTGCGAACCGCTGGTGTACAGGCCCTGCAACGTGCTTCCCTGCGGACCGATAAGCAAGAGATAATGAAGCTCCCGCATGATGATGGGCGCACGCACGGCTATCTGTTTCGGCTTGTCCAGAAGTTCTGCCAGCCTGAGCAGCGCCTCCAGAAAATCCGGTTCGGCATCGGCCACGGAAACGCCCAGTCCGGCATGAAAGGCGGGCCTCTCTTCCGGGTCCATTTCCGAGATCAACTCGGTGAATATTTTTTTATCCAGATAAAAAAACAAGGAAAGAAACGGCGTTTCCGAACTCGGGTCAACAGCGTAGGAGATGCTCGGCATATCCACCGCGGAAACAAGACACTGATTTTCACGAAGCACATATTCCTGCATGCCTATGGTGGACTGCTTGCTGCCCTGAACCACAACGGAAGCCAGAGGTTTTTCAAAGCAGCGTTCCGAACTGTTGGTCTCGTCCCGGCGCACCAGCGTCAGCCCTTTGACTGCGGACGGCCGCGCATCCGGCGTCTCCATGTGTCGCAGAATCACCTCTCTCAGCTTCCGATTAATCCTCGCAACGCGTTCCTGTCTGTCGCTGTCCATAGGGCATCTCCTTGTCGGCTGTTGTTCTTTCAAGAGAGAATTACGCTCTTTCTATCATACCTTGGTGCTTGTGAGAAGGCGGTGACAAAAAAAGGCAACTTTTTGATAAAAAATGCTCTTTTGAGAACAAGATGCGGCCAATATATCCAAAGATAAGGAATAAAGATCACGACAAGAGGAGGACTCATGAAAAAGACGATATTCATCACCGCACTGTGCTGCCTGCTCATGACGATTTTTGCCGCCGCGTCAGGAGCGGCGGAGAACAAAAAACGCATCATGGTCTTCGGCGACTCCAATACCTTCGGCTACGTTGAAGACGCTCAGGCCGTCGTCGGCCGACTGCCCCTCGATACGGCCTGGCCCGGCAGAATGGCCGCGCTGCTCGGTTCCGATTATGAGGTGGTGGTGGAAGGTCTTTCCGGCCGCACCACGCGCATCGACAGCCCGGAACGCTCCGGCACCGGCGTCATTCCCGGAGCGGGCATGAACGGAGCCGCCTATCTGCCGGCGGCGCTCTCCTCCCACATGCCTCTCGACATGGTCGTCATCATGCTGGGCACGAACGATTTCCGCAAGGATCGCAACCAGAGCGCCTCGGACATCGCGGCCAGCCTGACGGAACTTATTTCCATCGTCAAAAAGGGAGAGTGGCAGCAGCGGACGAAGTTCCCGGCTCCTCAGGTGCTGATCGTCTGTCCTCCCAAGCTCAATCTGACCTCGAGTCCCTACGCCGATTTCTTTGAAGGTTCTCTCGCCAAAAGCGAGGCTCTGCCCGGCATTCTTCAGCCCATGGCGGAATCGGCGGGCGCACTCTTCCTTGACGCCTCCACCGTCGTGCCCTTTGCTCAGGGCCCCGATCAAATTCATCTTACGCCGGAAAACCACGCCGCTCTCGCCGAAGCCGTCACCAAAGAAGTGAAGAAGGCCTTCGGCGACGCCAGAGACAACGCCGAAACGGCCGTTTCCGGCGTGTTCGAGCGCGGCGGAGCCAACACCGCCTATGCCCGCTATTTTGTCGGCAACAGCTATCTGAACATGCTCTCCACGGAAGGCGTCGCCATCGGCAACGTGACCTTTGAACCCGGATGCCGCAACAACTGGCATACGCATCAGGCCACCAGAGGCGGCGGACAGATTCTGCTCTGCACTGCCGGACGCGGCTGGTATCAGGAATGGGGCAAGGAAGCCCGCGAGCTCAATCCCGGCGACGTAGTTCACATTCCCGCGGGCGTCAAGCACTGGCACGGCGCGGCAAAAGACAGCTGGTTCGTGCATATCGCCGTGGAAGTGCCGGGCGAAAACACCAGGAGCGACTGGCATGAACCCGTGAGCGACGAAGACTACAACAAGCTGCCCTGAACACTCCGGAAACAATGCATCTCTTCCATGCCGCGCAGGTGACTCTGTATGAACAACCTTCATTCTCTTCAAAAAACGCCGATCCCCTCTGAAAACAAGGCAGAACGCACGGCAGACGGGGCGGGCGTCGTCATAACCCGACGCTTCATGCTGAAAGTATTAAGCGGCTCTCTGGCCCTTGCTCTGACTCCCGCGACCATCGCCTCCGCCGCCGATCTGCTTCTCACCGACAACAAAGGAAATCCCATGAAAATCGTCATGCTTACCGGAAGCCCTCATCGTCAGGGCACCTCTGCTCTTCTGGCCGACGAGTTCATCGCCGGCGCTTCGTCCAAAGGGCACACCGTCGTCCGCTTCGACACCGCCTTTGAAAAAGTCGGCCCCTGCCGGGCCTGCTACTACTGCAGCGAACATAACGGCGAATGCATTCAGCAGGACGCCATGCAGAAAATTCTTCCCGAAGTGCTCTCCGCAGACATGCTCGTGCTGGTTACGCCGCTCTATTACTACAACATGACCGCGCAGTTGAAGACGGTCATAGACCGCATGATGCCCCGACGCGAAGAGCTGAGAAAACATCGCATGAAAACGGCCATGCTGGTCACCTGCGGCAGCAATACGGACTGGAACATGGATGCCGTCATGGCGCAGTATAAAGTCCTCCAGCAGTATCTTCCCTGGGAAGATCAGGGCGTGGTGCTGGCCAGGCATGTTTTTGCCCGCAAGGATATCGAAGGCACGGCCTATCCTGCTGCGGCAAGAGCCCTCGGTGCCAGCCTGTAATTCCTTATTCTTTCTCGACTTCCGGAGAAAACATATGCCCGTCATCACGCTTGAAGCCGCGTCCTTGAACAAGGATCAGAAGAAACAGCTGGTCGAGGAATTCACAAAATCCGCGGCACGCATCATGAACATGCCCAAAGCCTCCTTCTATGTCTTCCTCAAAGAAAACCTCCCGGACAATGTAGGCGTCGGCGGCGTCCTTCTTTCCGAGAAAAAACATTCCTGATTCCCCTCCGTTGCGGAAAACGCCTTTCCGCAACCGGGCAAACCTGCGGAACGAATCACGGCGATCCGTTCCGCCGCGAGGATTTCTTATGAAACTGCGCTCCATCATACGCTTCACAGTCCTGGCAATTCTGGCCCTCTGCCTTGCCGAAGAACAGGTCCATGCCGCGGAGCCGACATCCATCCGCATGGCGCACCTGCAAATCAGGCAGGATCAGCTTTCCGCCTTCACCTCCTCCGTCAAAGAAGAAATGGAGGCCGCGCTGCGCGTGGAACCCGGCGTTTTCGCCATCTATGCCGCGGCTGATACGAACAATCCGGCCAACATGGTCTTCTTTGAAATGTACAAGGACGAAAACGCCTATCAGCTCCACCGCGACACGCCGCATTTCCAGAAGTATTTCCATACCACCAAGGACATGATCTCCGACCGCGTGCTTCTGGAACTCGTGCCCGTCGAACTTCGGGACAGGTACAATACTCCGGCCGACTACGCCGACGTCAGAAAGGATGCACAGGCGTCTTCCATCCGCATCGCCCATTTGCAGATCAAAAAAGATCAGCTCCCTGCCTTCCTGGACTCCGTGAAGAAAGAAATGGAAGCCGCCCTGCGCGTGGAACCCGGCGTCATCGCCATTTATGCCGCAGCCGATAAGAGCGATCCGACGAAGATGACCTTCTTTGAAATGTACGTCGATGAAGCGGCCTATCAGACTCATCGCAACACGCCGCATTTCCAGAAGTATTTCCACACCACCAAGGACATGATCTCCGACCGCATCCTTCTGGAAGCCGTGCCTGTTGAACTCAGGGACAAGCACAACACCCTTGCAGACAAATAACGAACGCACAGCCCGTGTCCGCAGGCATCCGTCTCCGGGCATGGGCCGTGCAGCGAAGGAACGAACCATGAAATACAGAACGCTGGGAGAACAGGGGCTGAAAGTATCGGCCATCGGCTACGGCTGCATGGGACTGACGCAAAGCTATCCGCCCTATCTTCCCAAAGATGCATCCATATCCCTCATCAGAAAAGCCGTGGATATGGGGGTCACGTTCTTTGATACGGCGGAAGCCTACGGCCCTTTCAGCAATGAATCCCTGCTTGGGGAAGCCTTGCGGCCCTTCCGGGAAAAGGTCGTCATCGCCACCAAGTTCGGCTTTGATTTTGAACACGGACAAAACGACGCTCATAATCGTCCCGTCACGCTTTCGAGTCGTCCGGCGCACATCCGAAAGGCGCTGGAAGGATCTCTTCAGAGGCTGGGCACGGATTATATTGATCTTTACTACCAGCACCGAGTCGATCCCGACACCCCCATTGAAGAGGTGGCCGACACCATGGCCGCTCTCATCAAGGAAGGGAAAATACGCGGCTGGGGACTCTCGGAAGCCAGCGTGCAGACGGTCCGACGCGCGCATGCCGTCTGTCCGCTCACCGCGGTACAGAGCGAATATTCCATGTGGTATCGGGAACCGGAAAAAGAGCTCCTGCCTGCGCTGGAAGAGCTCGGCATCGGCTTTGTGCCGTTCAGCCCGCTGGGCAAAGGCATGCTTGCCGGCCGCTTCAACAAAGATTCAACCTTCGGCCCCGACGACTTTCGCAGCGCCATTCCGCGGTTCAACCCTCAAAATCTGCAACATAATGTGAACATTGCGGAACTTGTTCAGAATATGGCGGACAAACGTCACACCACGCCCGCGCGCATGGCTTTGGCCTGGCTGCTGGCTCAAGGGCCGAATATCGTACCTATTCCCGGCACTAAAACCGTTGCGCGTCTTGAAGAAAATCTGGGGGCCGCCGACCTCTCCCTCTCCCCCGACGAACTGGACGACATCCGCCGTCGCCTAGATCAGATCACCATCGTCGGGGCGCGGTATCCGAAAGAACAGGAAATGCTCACGGGCCGCTAACAGCCTCAACATATTAAAATCATATTGTTTACGGCGCAGCATCCGCAAAGGACGCTGCGCCGTGTTTTTCTGAGAGGATTCACTGGGAAAAACGCTTAAAACAAAAATTCCTCAAGAGAAGGCCTCCTGAGGAAAAATTGCAACCCAATTTTTGTAACCCAAAAACTGAGCTTATCATTTGTTGTTGGCGTCCCCAGGCGGATAAATTTTACAATATAATATATTGAATTAATATATTTAATATATACCATCAAGCAATCATACCCACAAAAATATCTACGTTTTCAAAAATATTTCTGCGGGCATGGATGTACAGGAAATCTTCGGTGCATCATAGTTACGTTTCTACGCAAACGCTATCTCTTTTATGCGAGAAGGCTATAAATTTTAAGGAGAAAAGTACCTGTGTTATCCAAACACGTTCTTGAACTCCTCTCTCGTGATGACCGTATCCCAACCGCCGCGCTTTTCACCTTCGTGCAGGTCTATGCCGGTATAGCAGAGACTGGTGTCTAACGGTATCGTGCATAAGGGCATCGGTGAAAACACCGAGGGACACAAGCAGATCAAATTCTTTTACTGCCAGCCCAGTCACACGCTGGAACAGTTCCGGCTCCAGCTGGGTAATGACATCCTTCAAGCACTGCTCACGGTAATCAGTAAGATACATGAACACCGGGATACGCGTGGCGAATTTAATGAGTTTTTCTTGAATCTGCTTACGCTTACCTTTATACTCTTTCTCTTCCTGGGTCAGCTCACGCTTCTTTTCCGGCGGCAGATCATCACCAGTTTTCTTTGTCTTTTTTACGGCCTCAGACTTCGCAATAATCGTCTTGATACCTTCGTTCAAACTGCGGAAGCCTTCGATTTTCATAAGTGCATCCATGACCTCCTTATTTGCCATCAGGCGCGCCAACGTGTCGTTATCCACATTGACAAGCAATGCGCTTTCCCAGCGTTTAGCCAGCAGAGTAGCAGATGTACCTACCATAGCCATATCAAGAATCTCGCGTGCGCCTATCTGCGACGGTCACGATTGAGAGTGACCGCGAAACGAAAGAAGCCTTCACGGCAATGTCTCCCACAAAAATGACCGCGCCGGCCCCCTTTTTCTCAAAACGGAGATCGACTTTTGCCGGCTTCCGGTGCATGTCTTCCCATGAGTCTGCGTCCCGTATGATGTCATGCCCCGCTCCTGTGCGATACGCTGAGCAGACTTCTCCCCCGTGGCGTGTTCAACGTCCAAGGCGGCCTGTCGAAATTTTATTTCCTTGCCGCTCTTTCTCCGGGCCAGTTCACCGTTTTCCAGCACGACATATTGGGCTTTTTCCTGCGGTTTCCATCCCTGTCTGTGTTCAATGAGCGCAAGAAGCCTGTGCGCCGCATCAATATCAAATCCTTTGTGTGGCTGAATAACTTTTCCCGTTTCCTCATTCATGCGGTTCACCGCAATGTGAAGATGGTAGTTATCGGTATCATAATGCAGAGCGTACACGGTCTGATGCCCGGTCAGCCCCATGTGACCCAGAAAAATATCCACAGCCTCGTCCACCTGTTCCCTCGTGGGCTGCTCCCCCTCCTGCCATGAAAAAATCCATTGCTGCACCGGCATCCTGCCTCGCCCCCCTGTTGGGGATTGGCCTTTTTATACATAGGATAAATTTTTGGTAGGCTGACAGGTATCAAAAAGGAGGAAAACAATATAGCAAAATTTTCTGCCGTCACGCCCCTCCATGATTTAGCTGCCCTTCAATTTTAGTAACTCGTCGTCCAGCCCGTAGCGAACCATCTCAATTCGGCCATTATGCTGAGATACAAAATCCCCGGTCATCATAAGCAACCGAAATGGAAAAAAAGCCGGACTGTTCAGGAGCAACACCATTGCCCCCTTGGCCTCAGGGGTGGCCAAAAGGGCTGATTCGAGCATCAGGATGGCCAAGTCTGGTTCGATAATGCTCACCGGAGCAGTTTTCTCATAGCAGCCTTTGATCTGGGAATCCTTTAGGACTTCCCAGGCGACAAAGGAACGAATGACGAACCGACCATAACGGCTGACGGTTTGCCGGTCGCCATACTGTTCCTTCAGGCGGTTGATGATCTGAGTCTGTGTCAGTTGATCCTGTAAGGCCAGCAATCGGCCGATCTGGCGGGCCACATTGAACCAGAAGGGATAGACCACCGAAACCATCCCCCAATGAACCGCCAGAGCCATAGACGGATTTTTCCGCAAAAAAGCCAGTGAGGCATCCCGGAACGGGATCAACTCGGGGTCAGGGGATACCCAGATCTTCATCAGGTTGTTGACGACGAAGGTCCGCGTCTGATTGCTTCGTGTACCTTCTGAGCCATTGCCTTTTCTATCCGCGAGAAATTCATGCAACTCCTGACGGATAGTTTTTGCGTCAAGTCCTGCCATCAGCAGATTGGCTGTCTTCTGCATCCACTCAAAACGGATTACCTGCTTAATGCCGATAGATTCATGCCGTGTTCCCCTCACCGTGTTCTCCTTTCAAACTTCACAACGGGCACAATGACTTCTTCAATAGATACACCGCCATGCCCCACGATGCTACATCCCGGATTCAGGAATGCATCATGACCACCGGCCACCAGGGGAAAATAATCTGAGGGCAACCCAACCGGAGACCATTCATGGGCAAACGGAAAGGCCTCAGCCACCCGAGCACGAAGTTCCGACGAAGGATAGACACGAACCCGCTCGCCACGAGTTTCAGCTATCCCCCCTTCAGATGGACGCCCTTTACCTTCACATTGAATATTGCCGTGATCGGATGTCAGCCAAACATCATAACCGTAATCCAATAGTTGGCCGACCATCTTGGAAAGGAATCCAGCACTGCACCATTGTTTTATCTGGTTGTGCATCCCGGCAGAGCCGAGTTGCATGCCGTGCATGATTTTGTCGACCTTGTCAACGATCAACCCCACTACCTTGGTCTTCCCCGGGAGGATTACCGAATCCAAAACTTCCCCAGCATTACCATCTCCAAGGCCTCGCTGGTAGGCTACATCGAACCGGGATAGGTCATATCCTTCCCAGAACTGCTTCCAGAGCTTCTCTTCGCTGTTGGTCGAATTGATGGATGACGGGAAATAGAGCGGCGGCTTGCCTGAGAAGATAGCCTGCCGCGACACTGAGGTCAGCGTCGGAATCCAAGCGAAGGTCGCGGATTCACGCATAACAAGATTGGCATCTTGCCTTTGCAGAAGCTGACGAATGGTCACCCACTGGTCCAAAGCCAGGCCATCGACCACGATTAGAGCGACTCGTTTGCTGCCGGAGGACTCAATGTCCCTTGCCAGGCGGCGAGGTACGTGGTGCAGCATGGCTGGATTTGTCGGCGGCAAGCTGATCAAACCGGTATATTGCTCCGTCAGCCAAGCTGCAAATGTCGAGTTCAGTTCATCTCCGATTTCTCTGAGCCTGGTCTGATACTCGATGCTGCCGTCACAGTGAACCAATGAAGAAAGTTCAGCCCATTTCAATGCAAAGACAATCCAATCCGAATAGAGAGCTTCCGCATTGGGCAGATTCCTTTCAGCAAGATCAAACAGGCGTGAAATCCGGAGTGCGTCATCGTCCGGGTCGGACGTGACAATGCCGCTTCGAATCCAGGCCCCGGCATCCAATTCAATACCTTTTGCCTCGACAGGAGTGAGTTTTCCCTCCAGAAACAGATTGTCGATGTAGACTTTGATGTCCTGATGGTCGAACGGCAGATAAGCCGGTCCGTGATACTTGAGGCCGTATTCCGGCGAATCTTCCCGTACAAAATCACTGCCGATCATGGAAAGAAAAATCGGCCAGCGTTCCTGCAAAAAGGCAAAAAAGGCCTCATCGTCTGAAACGATTTCAGAAAGCGGCCAGGATTTGAACCCACCATGAACTTCGAGAACTTGGATGAGTCGTTCTGCCAGAATCTGTGGGACTTGAAGATTACTGTAGTGCAGGTGAAGCAAAGCACGGAGCAACTTTACTTCGTCGTCAATCAATTCCGCTGCGATGCCGAATACATGACGGAGAATAAAATCCTTGGTGGCGTTGTCACCCATGCGTTCCGGCGTATCCTTGCACTGGGCATCAAATACCGCGTCCAACATGCTCCGGTCGATCTTCTCGATAACCGGATAGCTCAGATTAGGAAAGATGTCCCCCAGGTTAAATGACAGCTTTCGGCCTGCCTGGAGCAGATCGTATGGCAAGAACTCCAGATCAGCATCCTGCAGGCGGAGAACCACCACCAAATCTGTGTGTTCCCCCCGATCCCAGATTAAACGGTACTTGGACTCATAGGCATATCTGAATTCGACAGGGTCTCTGAACTCGATGAGATCGAAGCCTCTCCCGTGAAGATCCAACACCAGTTTCTCCTCGGTCAGCAGACAATCCGGGTCTGCCACCAAAGTCAACTTGCTGACGTTCGGTACAAAATTGTTCAGAATGGCGTCTCGCCAACTCCTCATTAAACGCCCCCCTTGATAATCTGCAGCATCAGCAGCGGCCGGATTTCCGGCACAATCTGTCGCGCTTCCTGCAAAGCCCGCAGCCAATCAGATTCGTCAGCATCGCAACGAGACGCTCTGAATTGCCGCACCTCCGGCAAGCCCACCCGCTCAATGGCCTTGCGTCGCGAGGCAAAGGAAATGATGCCGCGTTCCTCCTCGCGAGCTACAGACACAAGATGCGCATGCTGTAATGCATCAAACTTCTCCTGTCCGGCCTGTTCAGCCAATGTCTGCAACCGCTCATAAACGACAAGAGACTCGTCCTGACTGAGACTGGCCTGCACCTGAATGTCCGCTGTCTGCAGTGCATCCCAGATATGCCGGGCTGTGGGTAAAAACAATTTGCCTTCTCCACTCAGGAACACACTAACATATCCCCGCCGCACCATGGGAATGTGCAAAAGTTGTGTCTTATGATGCATCCCGGCCTGAAGACGAATTTCAAAGAGCCCCCAGAGCCCGGAAATACTGTCCGGCAATCCACTCACGCGTACACAAGGCAAAGGCTGGCCAGCCGCGATCTGCGGCAGATTTAGGGCCAGCCCACGGACACGGCTATTTTCAAGATTGAGCAGAGTTGCATCGGGCAGACGATTTGCTTCCCGTGCGCTGAACACAACCTTGTGATACTCTTGACCGCCCGGCCAGCTCAGATCCCACCAGGAGCGCTTACGGATTGCCGAACCGCCGTGAGAATTGAGATACCCCACGGTCATCCGCTCCACCCAATAAGGCAGCGGATGAGAACGCAGACGCTCAGCTACCTGTATATCCGGTGTTTCTGAAATATCATAGACGGCGGAGGCATCATGAGCTTGCTGAATCTCATTGCGAAGCCGGGCCACCGTGTGCTCCACGGATGTCTCAATGCCATCAGGATTCATAATGGCCGAGGCGAACACATCCTCGAACATCTCACCGGCCTGGGCAGAGTCGAGAACATCGCCGGTCTTGTCAATACCGAACTCTTCGAAAATGACCGAGAGTTTCTGCTCCAGCACTTCACGGACACGAAACTCGACCGACTCCTCAAATACAAAGTTGATTGCCCGTACCGTCTTGGGCTGTCCGATACGGTCCACACGGCCGATTCGCTGCTCCAGCCTCATCGGATTCCAAGGAATGTCGTAATTGATAATGATATGGGCGAACTGCAGGTTCAGCCCTTCTCCACCCGCATCGGTGGAGACCAGCACGCGGTACGATTTGCTGAAGGCTTCCTGGACCTGCTTGCGTTCCTCCATATCCATGGATCCATTCAGGGTGACGACCGAAATTCCCCGGGCCTCCAAGAATTCTTTCAACATCTGCTGGGTCGGCACGAACTCAGTGAAAATCAGCACCTTCAGGTCCGGCTCGCTTTCCTCGGCCTGAAGATCGTAAATCCAATTGATCAAAGCTTCAGCCTTGGCATCCGGTCCAGCCTGTTCGCAGCGAACCGCAGCGTCGAGCAGGCTCTCCACATAGATGCCTTCACTCTGAAGAGCCGAGACCCGGGACTTCAACAGCTCATCAAGCAGTTCCTGGCCGTCCATATCGTAGAGCTCGACCATTTCATCATCTACGCTTTCTGAGCCTTCCGCGCTGTTTTTCAGCTCCGCCATACGCATACCGGCCTGATGTTTGCTCTCTTTGATTGCCGTAAGCCGACGCTCCAAGGTAGTACGGATAGCTCTGGTGCTGGAAACAACCAGACGCTGCATCAGGAGCATCAAAAAGCCTATATGGCGCTTTTTCTCGCGTAGAGCCTGATTGTAGCCCTCGCGTACATAGTCGGTCACCGCTTCATAAAGAAGTTGCTGCAGATGATGACGACTCTCCCAAGTCACCGGAGCCATCTGTGTCCGCCGAGGTTTAAAGAGCGGCTTGCCGTCGGCATCAACGGCCTTGCGCTTTTCGGTACGGATGATATACGGGGCCACCCGCGCTCGGGAAACACTGGCCATGTCTGGAAAGGCATCTTCATCCAGCAGGTTCATCAGGCGATGAAAGGCATCGGTCTTGCCTTGGTGGGGAGTGGCCGAAAGGAGCAACAAATAGGGCGCGGCTTCGGCCAAGCCCTTACCGAGTTTATAACGGGCAACATGGTCTGTGCTGCCCCCCAGACGATGAGCTTCATCCACCACCACCATGTCCCATCCGGCGGTGATCAGTTCCTCAAATCGGCTGCGGTTGTAGTCGGCTATGCGCTCGGCTGTCCAGCCGCGCCGCTTGTCCATGGGCTTGACCGAATCCAAAGAGACGATGACCTGATCGAACATCGACCAGGCCGAGTTGCACTGATTCGTCCCTGAGGCCATACGTTGCAGCGTGCCGATGTCGTCGCCCAGCACAAGCTGGAAATGCTCGTTGAAGTGAGTCTGCATTTCCACCACCCACTGGGAAGCAATGCCTTTGGGAACAACAATCAGAATTCGCCGAACCAGTCCGCGCAGTTTGAGTTCGCGCATGATCAGACCGGCCTCTATGGTCTTACCCAAGCCCACCTCGTCGGCCAGCAGGTAACGCACGCGGTCGCCTGAGACCGCACGGGACAAGGCATGGATCTGATGAGGCAGAGGAATGACGTTGGACTCCATGGGAGCCAGCAGCACATGACCGTCGGCTGTGCTGCTGGCTCCTTCCAGCACTTCGGCCACCTTGGCTGCGGCTGCCACATAGGCAATGCGTCCGATCTCAATCTCCGGCCGCAAGTCGGCACTCAGCGACCGTAACGCTGAACGGGGCACGAGCACCAATGCGTTCTGATTCGGCAACCAGATGCGGCACACAGTCTGACCCCACAAGGACTTCTCTTCAATGACCTTGCAGGCGCTGTTATGAACTGTGCTGTATTGCCAACTCTGACTGCTGAGGTGAGACTTCATCCTTGCAACTCCGAGCTCAACCGATTCGGCCTGATGGCGGAGCGCGTCCAGTGCGTCTCTACAGCTTGGATAAACGCCGGTCGAACCAGTTTAGCCCGTTGAGACAGCCAGTCTCCTTGATCAACTCGAAGATAGATTCCTTCCGCAGGCTGATCGCTAAATTTTGAAACAGATAGGAGTTTTTGAATTTCTGGATAAGTGAAGCGCCCGCGTGCAACAATAGGAACTTGGGAAATGCACATTTCCCTTAAAAGCGCATCCCTGCGTTCCGAAGAAAGAAACCTGCCAACCCGTTTATCATAAATATCGAAACCAAGGAACCAATCAGGCAACTGATCATAAAAAATCGAGTGCTGGGCATAGCACCATTCTCCGAAAAGTATGAACTTGTCGGAAAGAACCTCAAACAGCATATCGATCCGGGGGGGCAGCCAGTCGCCAAGTTTTTTCCACTGTCCTGTTCCAGGCAGGTACAGATATGCTCCTCGGTTCTGAGCTCGAATATTTCCTTCCGAATCAAAAGAGATTCCCAGATTTGCGCCATCTACCTTTTCTTCGACAACAAGACTATGCCGTAGGAAATCAAAACGTTCCGATTCCGAAAGCACCTTATCATCTCGGATATCGACACCAGTCAACGCTGCCAGATGCGGAGTGGAAGGAAACTTGAAAAAATTATCGTTCACGACCCGATCTTCTCCTCATATTTGGTTTTGACATATTCAGGACAGAGAAAATGAACGGTAATACCGGCTTCCTTCAAAGCATCTTTCCAGCCCCACCATTTGCAATCTGTGGATTGCAGAATCGGCGGTTTCTCAGGGTGAGCATTTGCGACGGCAACAAACTTTCGATCCGATATATCGAAATTTACCAATCCTTCATGCTTTGGAAATTGTTTATAGGAGTCGCCGTCCTTGGAGATAGTTACCCTGTCAGAATCAGGTAGGCTCCAGCGATTATCATGAACCCACTTCATGAAAGAATCCCCGAGTCCCGGCTGACCTTTCAGGGAAAGCTGTTGCCGGTATTCATTGAAGATTTCGTCACCGGCATCAATAACTAACCCACGTTTTTTAATAACGTGCTCTATTGCATTAACGCAGGCAAGTACACAATCAACTAATTCTTCAGGAATGCCGTCAGAGGAAGTTGCACGATTCGCCATCTTTGGAACATTTGTGTCCACAAGACATTTATCTGGAAAACTCATTTGACTAACCCCAGCTTTCATGTGTTCTGTTGTATCCTTTTTTTCAAGGCAGCTTTAGCTTGTTCGGTGATGTCACCCATTTCATCACCAAAAAAATTTTCCGGCCAGTTTTTAATATTACCGAATATGTCAATTTGTAGAGGTTCAAGTGTCGCAGGCGTCTTAGAATTATTAGCGAAATAAACAGATACGTCTTCTTGTGAAATAGCATCTTCGGCAATTCGCCTCTGCAACCGGCGCAGGAAATGCTCAGAATGGGTTTCAATAACTAGTTGAATGTTTCTATCGTTTCCATTTTCTCTGGAATTGATCACGTCGATCATCACATCGGCCAGCGCAGACTGTGCGCTTGGGTGCAGGTGAATTTCCGGCTGCTCCATAAGGATGATCGAGCCCGCAGGAGCATAAAAGCACTGCACAAGAACCGGCAGAACTTGCGAAATGCCAAAACCGACGTCTGGAAGGTTCACCCAATCCTCTGATCCTTTTGTGCGAACCTTAACCTCATAGTCCTGCCGCTGTTGAGATATAGGGCTGACCTTAAACTCTTCGATAAGTCCCATTTCTTTAAGCTTGAGGGCAATAATTTCCTCAAACGGCTTTGTCGGCCTTTTGTAACCTAAACTAATTTTTCGGTCTCGTGCCGCCAGAATTGCTGCAATGGTATTTTCACCTGCAAAACCAACACTTTCTGGAGCGATACCACTCCAAGTATAAAGCCTTTCCGCCTTTGTTCTTAGTGGCCCAAGATAATAAATTGAGCTAAATAATTTTTCATGCGCAAGATTTAAAGACTGAACGAACTCAGCATTTTGATAATAGGCAACTACCTCGTCAGGGAAACCATAAAATCGAACAACATCTTTGGGAGACCAAGCTCTCATTTTCTTTCTGACAAGCGTATATTGCTCTGTTGATGCAGTATATTCACCTTTGTCAGATTTTCTTAAAAAATCAATGGAAAGTGTCTGTGTATCATTATTAAGAAGGCGATATTTGAATTTTGCGACCTGGAGCAAATTCTTCATGGCGTCGCTTAATTCAATCTCGGCACTAAAATCCAATTCGTCTCCAGAAAAAGTCTCTCCTGACAAAGGGTCTTTAAACTTCAAGCTCTCCAGCAATGACCACCTGTAGTCAAAAGCAATTTTGTTTTTCGGATCACGATGAAAAACCATTTCCTGATAGGAGCCAAGCTGAACAGCAGAGTTCTTCCCTCCGGGATAAAATACAGCTTTTCGATCCGGTGATTCAACGGTCTGCTTCAGCATAATCAGAAACTGTCCTATGCTGGATTTACCGGAGCTGTTGGCACCGAAAAACAACGAAATGGGAGCCAGACGAATAGGTCCGGTATCCTTCCAACCTTTGAAGTTCTGTATGCGTAATTCTTTGAGCATCCTTATTCCCCTCCCATCCTGGTTACTGCCTGGTCATACCACATGAGCAACTTGGGATCTTCTTCCATGACATTGGTAGGAAGTTTTTCAGCCACGGCAATGATAACGGCATAATCGCGTTCCTGCCAGGCTTTCTTAAAGCCAGCACGGACTGCCTCCAGACGAAATACCTTGAGCTTCTTTTTTGCCTCTTTGTATTCCTCGAACTCTTTGAGCAACGCCTTTTCGCGCAGCTTCTCCAGGTCTCCCGCCTTGCGGGGATCGGGCACATACCAGCGGTCACGAGCCTTGGCGACCAGGGTCGGATCATCCTTGGACAGATTACGCAGCTCTTTCCAGTTGGTGGAAAGGTAGGCGTGTATCTGCTCGGGCACTGGGCCTTTGCCATCGTAACAGAGGAAGTTCTGGTTCAACAGTTCGCGCAGATCGAGTTGAGACTCGTTTTTACTCCAACCTCCCAGTTGCTGCATGAATTGCGGGTTGATGTCAGAAAAAGTCTGAGGCTTTTCCTTGATGAGCTGACGGAGCCACTGAATGGCGGATGCCTCATCAGAGACAAACATGGACATCTGCTGCAATTCACTCGATGTCATCTTCTTACGATCATATTCCGCAACCTGTTCTGCCAAAAAATACATACCATCCCGCTCTGCAAAGCGCTGTGCAAGACCAACCTGAAAATCTTGGCTGGAGAGCGGAACTGGGTAACCCTTGCGGACATAATAGGCGACCATTTGGTCAAACAAAATTCGTGGATCCCGTTCCAAAACAAATTGTAACGAGGCTCCTTGTTGCTTCGTAACTGGTAGATATTTCAAGTGAGTACGGACAAAATCCCAAACACCTTCTTCGTTTTGTACCTCTTTCTGAAAACGATCTTCAAAACCTCCATTAGGTTTATAAGCTGAGATAACAAGATCTTGTTTGACGGCTGTGGAATAACTCATTGATTTTATTCCACCATGTTTTTTATCTAATATTGATGTGTTAGAGATAATAAATCCTGCATCTGAAATAGCAGACTGTATACTATTCCAAACACTTGCACGAGTATTTGAAAATTCAACAGTTATCCACTTGCCAGGTTTTAAAACTCGATATGCCTCTAAAAAACAATTTAGCATTATTCTTTTATAATCTTGCAATGTCTTTTGTTGAATATCATTTTCGACGGCTTCAGGGAGTGAGTTTGTTGAAACACGAAGCCATCCTTCCCATATAGTATTTAGCTCCGAGTAGTTAATATTTGCTCCAAATGGAGGATCAAAAAAAAGATAATCAACTGAGTTAGATTCTATACTATGAATATCAGAAGAACTCTGGGTAGATATTATATTTCCAGAAATTTTCCACCCTTTTTTGATTAATTTTTCTCGAAAGAGAGAAAATGTAGACTGTTCTACCTGTTCACTTGGAATATAAAGAGTCCCAGTCATAGGCCCATTAATCCGTCCAGTTGGATTATATTTATTAATAATAAATCTATTCATTTTTGTTAAATTTCTAGAAAGAAAATTTGTTAACTCAAACTTAAAAGAAAAGTGATTCCATAATGATGCTATTACCCATAAATTTCTTTTTGTATAAAAATGATGAACATGAGTTAAACCATGTGATACTTTAGGTTGACGTGTATTAAATCCATCTTGAAGTTCATTTGTTGGAAACCAATAAGGAATTTCCATTGATTCAATTTTTTGAATTAAAGCTATATCATCGGCATCTGGAGTCTTATCAAAGCGTTTACTTCTGCCTGTGCTTTCGTTGAGCACAGAGTAATTGATAAGTACAGGAACCTGTTTAGCCTGTCGGATAGTCTGCTTAATAGCAGCATCGTATTTTGTTATCCAAGAACGTTCCATTCCGCGTTTAGTTAGCGTTGCACCGCAGTGCGGACAGGGAAATGTATCACGTACCACACCAGCAATACTATCTACAGCAACATCCCAGAACACTAACTCCCGAGAGCATTCCGGACAAATGAATACATCAGACCATACAGTATAATTAATAGTTCCAATTGTTTTGACCGTCTTGGTAATTCCTTTGACGGTTTTTGTCTCATAATGTGCAGTCTGATACATCCAACCGCATTCTTTTTCTACCTCGTTCAAAACGCGTTTTGCTTCTTTGTCGATTTTTTTCACATCTACGGGAGTATTGTAATTGTAAGCAATGAAAGTCGCTGCCGGTGAGAGATCATTAAGAATTGCTTTACGTATACCAAGTTTTGAAAATGGCCGCCAAATTTTTTTGCCATCTTCATCGCTCTCTTCCTTCAAAATGGTTCCATCAGGTTTCACCTGGTACCCAAGAGACAAAACAACTTCACGATCCCCGCACATCTGCGCGGCAACTCCCGTCATACCGGTTCCACAAAAGCCATCGAACACGATATCCCCCGGCTCTGTGTAATGGAGAATATAGCGCATGATGGCCTTGTGCGGCACCTTGGTATGGTAGGAATGTGCGTTGTAGATGGGATCGTTCTTCCCCTCGCTGACATCAGCCGCAAAGGGTTCACGGTGATAGTGATAACCTTCAGGCTGCTTCGGCTTCTGGGCTTCCCACTCAGCAATGAAGTCAGCAATCCACGGATTCGGACAGGCTGTATAGTACGGCGGATCACTTAAAGTCAGGATGTCCTCATCGCTGCCTATGGGAAAGCCTTCAATCTTGCGGAATTCTGGATCCTGGAGCTTTTTGCGCAGTTTCTCAGTGAAATAGGCGCGACGTGCCTCATCATTTTCAAACGTCATGCCGAGACAGATCACCGGGTCGCAGGGCTTCTGAGGTGCTTCAGGCAAAGTGTTAAACAAACTGAGTTCTTTCATCTTCATAATCCTTGTCTTTCGTCTGATGTCTCAGCCTAGTCGCTCTTATTCCATGACTATCCGCACCTTGGCCTGGTCCTTGCCTTTGGTGAGCTGATCAAGGTATGCTTCAAAACGTTTCTTCATCTCTGCCGGAGTGGCCGGACCGTCGGCAGCCTGCAGAGCTTGTTGCAACTCACGTGCCTTGACAGTGACTTTGACCAGTCCAGAAAGCACTTCCTTCAAAGCATAAACAAAATTACTGTCCAGCGGCATGGGCAGTTCCCTGGACTTCATAAAGTCTTCCAGCCTATCGCGGTCATCGATCTTCAAAAGATCCATATTGGCTTGGGTGATCGGATCTTCCAGATTGCTGAGGATGGTAGATGTCCAGGCCTTCACCATAGTGTCGAGTTGGGCATCCATCTGATCTATCACCTGTGAGCCAGCCGATATACAATGTTCCATCGAAGGCCGGAATCCACAATGGGGACAAATGGGCGATTTTTCGAGGTCCTGATTGGTCAGGGCAAAACAACTTTTCAGTCCAGCCAGACGAGTCTGGTAATCATTGAGCTGCTGCCTGGGCATCAGGTCGATACCGGCCAGCTTGAGCAGTGTCTGCAGCCGCTGATCATTAAGCAATCCAGCCTTACGCTTATCGTCGTTCACACCAAGTCGGGCTTTGGTGTGAAGGCTAATGTAGATAGTGATGTAATCCTTTTTCAGTCCTTGCAGTTTGTCCCCGATGCTTTTGGACTGACTACGCAGCTTGGTCACATTGATCTGCTTGAGAATATCCAGCACATCCTGCCGGATAGTTTTCATGCGGTCCACCCATTCATGTTCGGGAGGCAACACGGCCTCTGCTGTGGAGAGCCATGACACTGTCGGGCTGAAATTCATGATAAACTCATGCAAGGTATCCAACTCATCAAGTGATTTCACAGCCTTTTCATGAGCCAGCACTTCGGAAACGCTGTAGCGGAAATTTTTCAACTTACCCGTAGTAGAGTACCCCTGCAGCGATTCAAAAAACACCTTGGCACCGTCCAGTCCGCTGACCTGGCTAGCCAAATCTGTAGTCACGAGCAGATCCACCCCCCAGAAGGAAAGCCCCTCACGCAGGGTCTGCTGAGTCATGACGATACGCTTGACGATCATGCTTACCGCCTGCTGCATGTTTTGCACAGGCTCGTCCTTTCCCTGGGTAACAAGCTGGGCCATGCCCGGTGTCATGCCGAGCAGTTCAAACAGAACCTTAATTGCAGGCAAATTCCATTCTTTGGGTTGCTCCAAGTGTTTAAATCGCGTCAGCTCATCCATACTGGTTGCAGCCAATTGCTGTAAGCCGGTGGCATCGAATTTTTTACCTGGGATGGCAAACACGACATCCCCAGAATAGACCAGAGCTGCTACCAGCACGCTCACCCATTCGGGTTCCAGACGAAAACCTCCTGGGTTCATGTATTCCAGCCCGTGGTCGTCCTGAATAATCTCACTACGGTTGACAACCTGACCGTACCCCTTGGCCTTGACGACATTAAGGATGAACTGGGCATACTTCGACTTGCAGGGAGCAATTTTTTCACCATCAAGCAGATCAAGGGCATCCAGCACGGCAGTTGCCTGCTTGGTACGATGCTGTCCGGCGATGGTCCGCAGAGCCTCCTGCGCGGCCTGAGCACGATTTTTATCGGTAATCAGGATTGAAAAGAAAGGATATTCTGGAGCCTGATTCTCGAAATTAGGAGCTAAACAGACTCCGGCGATGGTGTTGACCAGGTCACGGAAGTTGATGGTCTCATGGGGCGACAGACCAGACAGCTCTCGGATAGATTTCCCCTTGGCCCATTCGGTCATCGACTTGGTACGCCCCTGATATGTGACGTCAAAGGCATCACTCATGTGCTGCTGTAGCCAATGAACCAGCTTCCTCAGAAAACCGTTGGCCTTTGATTCATAGGTGGCCTTAGCGTGGCCCGATGAAGTAGCTGCAAGGTCCAGCGCTGCCGCGTAGTTCTTCAGCGTAATCTGGAATTCCTCATCTGTAGTTTTCAGGCGGAAAAAGAGTTCGTCACTGGCCTTATCATCCTTAAAGCGTGGCGGGTCATTGGGCTGGAGGAAATAAAGGTAAAAATCCCGCTGTGGCACAGCGGTGGAACGCTCGTTGGGAGCACCAAAAAAGAGGTATCCGGTACGAGTCGTATTGTGCTCCTGCCAGACCAGTTCATGCTGCCAGATTTTGTAACCGGTGACATACGTCACATCCTGGCATTCCATGACCCGCTTGAGAGCCTCGTAATAAAAACGGTCGAGCTGGGCCTGGTCCAGGCTCTCAGCCCTTTTCTCGATCAACGCATCGAAATCGTCAGTCTTTTTGAGATCGAGATAAAACTGGCGATTATCGGCATTAAAGGAGATAAACTGTCCGCTGACCGTTTTGAGTATCTCACGCAGGACCGTTTCCACATGGGTCTGCAGGTCCTTATCAGGTTCATCACCACCCAGCTCTGCGATCAACGGATCGAACAGGAAAAGGCGATCACGCAGCTCTTCGGCAGTCGCTCCCATGGGGGCATAGATGTCACCAGTAGTGAGCCGGTGAACGGACAGAGCATGGATCAGTCTCAACGCCATCGGCTTGTACTGTTTACGAGTAATGGCGTTTTCGATCCGGGATTCCAGCACCTGGCTGCAATCAATGACTGCCCGGATCTCAGGAATCGCACGAAAAGAAGGATTCTGCTTAAGAGTATTCCAGTAGCTGTCGAAGGCGATCAGGCCAGGTTCGTCCTGCGGCACATCCTTACCGAGAATAGCTTTCATGCTCATAGACAAAGTCTTGAGCACCTCGCGCTTTTCCACCACGGTGACCCGTTCAAAAGTATCTATGTAATCGGGATGCACTGGAAAGAGCCGAACAAACTCATCCATACGCTCATTGAGTCCATCATAGTATTTGGCAAAAGGCATCAAATAGTCACGGATTTGGGCTTGTTGTGCGGTAGTCTTTTTAAGCAGACGCTCGGCTACGACAAATTTCACGTCACTACGAGCAATGAGAACTTGCTCGAAACGATCCTTCACCCGACGAATGCTGTCGGCGACAAAAGCAAAACGCGGGCTATCGAAGATGGCTTCCTGAACGCCAGCCATGAAACGGAAGCGTAGGTCCTTGCATACTTCGCCTATCTCGCGCAGAAAGTTGAGGTCGAGTATCAGTTCCTGATCCTTGCGCGTGCGCAGGTAGTCGAGCAACTCATCGACCACCAATAACAGACCATGTTCGGGAAACACTTCGCCGAACTTGGCCATCATATCTTCAAAGGCCCGTTTATGGCTTGTGATGGTTCCGGCTTCGGGGAACTCATAGTCCACCTCAAGCTTATCAAGACCTTCTTCCAGCTCGGCCACCAGAATGTCACGCAAAGACATAGTAGTGGCACCAATTTCAGTACGAATTACCTTGAATCTACCAGCAATTTGAGATGCCGCATCGCGGACACCCGTGTGGTTCAGTTCTTCCAACAAAGAGGCGTCTGCGGCAAGACTGGAGACCACCGACATCAAATGCGACTTACCTGTGCCGTAGTTACCAACAACCAACAAGCCCTTGTTATCGACCGGCATATCGAACTGCAACTGAGGAATGACAAGCTGGATGAGCCGTTCAGCCATTTCCTCAGAAATAACATAGGTGCTCACGAGTGTATGTGCGGCACTCGATTTGTCCGCGTCACGCAACTGAACAACCGACTCGATCGGGTCGAATTGGATAAGGTCTCCGTATTTCATGTTTATTCTGCCTCTCTATTTTCTTTTACCGAATCCAATGTATACGTACCATCCATGCTCACAATAAGCGCATCGACCGAGTCATAGTTGCGGTACTCAGGATGACCGTTTTCGGCGTACAACAGCCTCCCAGATGTTATGACTCCATTCCATGAAGCCACTACAGTTCTTTTTCTTGAGATGGACTGCAACAACCGCAAAGGATCCTGCCGGAGGTTCTTGTCAAAGAGGATTTCGAGATTATCCAGCAGCACAGGTGATTGCATCTGTTCCACGAGCTGATCGAGGATGCCCGGAATCCGAAGAGACCGCTGCTTTACCGTCAGTTCTAACAGTTCTCCTGAAAGCACCAAGTTGACGTTAACAACGGATGAACCGAACTCTTCAGCAACTTTCCGCAGAACGCCTGTTTTGCCAGATCCAGTCTTCCCTACCAGTAATATCAGGCGATAATACAGTCCTTCAGCTGTCTGAATGGATCGTTTTATCTTATCGTGAATCAATTCGGCCATACTTGCCCCTTGCTGCTCTATTTCCGGTTTGTCAGATCTATAAGATGCACCACCGGACAAACTCCAATCATCCAATTCATCTTGTATAAAATCCATCAACGCTCAATGCAATTGGAATAACTTGTTGTTTGATTCAATATAGACTGTCTCATCATTTACATAGAAATATTTATAAATGTCATCGACCGTCAGTCATCTTTCTAATCTACGTGTTCGTTCATTATGTTTTCAGTAAAAACTAAAGTCTCTGGAAACGCCTAACCACGGACACATGGCCGCAAATTCCTTTTCTTCTACCCCCAGAAATTACATTGGCGCATTGTCAAAATCAAACGTTTTATACCGACTATTGTTGCCGGAGCCAAGGGAGATGAGTCCTCATTACTTTAAGAGAGTAATTTTTAAATTAATCAATAATTACAAATAGTAAAGAATATATAAATCCTAATTTTTTATCAAAAGATGTACTCCAACAGAAGTAAAATCTCCCGGCGGACGTGGAACGATGTAAAACTTCAGAAAGAAAAAATCAGGCTGACCGACAACGACTCGGACAATGGAATGGAACGAGTGCGCCGGCTCCGAATGCACTCGGAACTGGTCAAGGCGCCCAAGTGGTGGCGGGATGCCCGCCCATGCAAGGTAGACAATGTGTTCATGTATTTTCAGAACGACACATTTCCGGGGAAGCCGTTCACCCGGCGCATTCACTTCATGGAGCGTCTCTGCCGGAAGGCCCATGTGAAGCCCTTCGGTTTTCATGCCATCCAGCATAAGAGTGCAACCATCACGTTCGTGAGTTTAGGTCTGAATGCCGCCCAGGTTCTCATGGGACATTATCGGGCGACCACCACGGACCGCTATACGAAGAGCGCGAGTCTGTACACGGGCCAGAGCGAAAGTCTTTCGGCTCCGGGAGACAGCGGCATCGGGCAGGTGGTGGAACACCTGCTTAAAACAAACATTCCTCAAGAGAAGGTCTCCTGATGAAAAACCATGTTCTGGACTCCTTCGGCACAGGGACGGCATAACCAAAACTGCCGGAGGGCATATATGCAAAACGCCTTGTGATTTCTCACAAGGCGTTGATTTTTTCTGTGGCGTCCCCGAATGGATAAAAATCCAATGGCAATCTGATGAATTTATTAGCCTTTTATAGCCAGGTTGTATCTAACACCCATAAAAATTAATGTTTTTTTAAATTCTTGTTGGAGCGTGACTGAACAGTAAGATTCCTCTTCAGCCTGTCCTTCATGAGAACTGTTCTTTTTTTGCAAAACTCAACGAAATTTTCGGGTCCATAATCCTTCATGGCTGGAATCAGAAGAGCTTCCCTCTGCACTTTTGAGAGACCTTGCACCCAGGCTTCAAACTTCATGGCACTTTTCTCAATATTTTCGCCATGACCGGCAAGGCGCAAATTTGCCAAGCTATTCACCAAGTCCTGAACTTCCTCTTGACTCTCCCTCGTCGTGAACCCCCAGGTTCTCATATTCCGTTGTGTAAACAAGGATTTTGGATAGAGATGATCCATGTCTACATCGGTATTGTATTCCCTTCCAAAAATTTCATGCAGGACGTAAAACGCTTCTCTGTCATAACGCGTATCTTCAAATATTTCATCAATATCCTGTGATGTAATAGCAATATCCTTAAAGCTGCTCTCGATTTCTTTCAAAGGGAAATTCTCGCTTTGGGATTTGGAAAGGACGTCGCGGTATCGCGAAATCACTGTATCAGAGCTACCGCCAAAAACTTTCATCAAGAGGGCACGGCGCAACCATGTTATGGCGTCTTCGCGCGACTTCTTGTATTTTGCAGCGTGGTCGAACTTCTCTGCTATGTCTTTACTTTTAATATAATAGGCTATGGGTAAAAGAGCATTGTAGGATGAAATAGTATCTTGATTATAACCATAGCCTATAGCAAATCTCATAGTACAAAGAATTGCATCTTTAATTTTTTCCCACTCCGCTTCAATTTTTTGCATATTAACGCGGTTAAAATTTTTCACAATAAATTTTACGTCAAGATCTGAAAGAGTAAGGCAAGCCTTCATAACAAAATCACTTGAAATCTTAAATCCTGCCTTATATGATGCAAATTCATGGGTGATGTTTTCAATTTCCTCACGGGCATCATATTCAGTCCAAAGCGCTGTTGCTGTAGACAGCAAAAGATCGGAGTAAGAAAGAACTGTACCACCACTGTTTACACGGATAAAGATGCTCAATACTTTATCGATATCCTGTTCTTCTTCTACATAATAATTTATAATATCTAAGTTGAGGCATTGGGAAAATTCTGTTATCCGTCGAAATGCAGTTTTTTTAACTTCCAACGGCAGGCTATCCCCTTCCTCGCTCAACATAAATTCACTGGGCTCTTCTGTAAGGAGGCGACCTATTTTATACCATAACTTGCCTTCCCTGCGCCCCTCTTTCGCTTCCTTTTCCGTCAAAAATGCAAGCCCATGGCTTTCGTCTTCTTTCGGTTTTGCCAAATTAAGGTAAAGTTCCCTTTTCTGATAGGCTTGGGGATGATCCTGCCGCAGGTATGGCGTTTTATAGGTATAACTACCCCTCAGACCGATCAGTAGAGCAGTCAGCCTCTGCTGACCATCAAGAACGGCCGTTATTTCCTTTTCACCACTAGGAACAATTTTGTCGTTTGAATTGTCCTTAACATTAAAATCCGTAATGAAATCATAATACTGAAAATCATTAACATGTTCGGTCTTGATTCGCCAGAATAGAAAAGAGCCAATGGGATACCCCCGCAAAATGCTATCAAACAGATTAATGATTTGATCCGGCTTCCATACAAAATGTCTTTGTATCGCAGGCAGTACATAATCCCTTTCCAGAATTCCATTCACTATTTTCTTGATAGATATAGCTTGAAACGGCATAGATCTCTCCTGTGTCGGGGGCGTACAGCTCCGTGCATCATTAAAATTGCTGTTTTGGGATATCTAATTCCCAAAATTACTTAGGCAATTTTTATCGCCGCTTGAATAACGCAACGATCTTCTCACCAATATCCCACATTGCATAAAAGAACTACGAACACCTCATGCAGCTTGTCAAGCCTCTTGCGAATGGCAACGCCTCGATTTTTATGCACACCTATGTCAGACAAAATGTCCTCTTTGACGGTATTTTGCCTTCCGGGTCGAGCGGGACGATCGCCCACGCTTCACGAAGTGAAGCATAGTGGGCTATATCTTCGACCTGTGCGAAGATTTTCCGCCGACCCCCTAGCACATCTTCAAGCCACGTGCAGTCATTGCCTGCTGACGCTCGCTGTCCCGCGCTTCATTCTCCCGCCGTTGCCGTTCCTCTTCCTGGTGCTTGAGCTGTTCGGCCCGCTTGCGCTCCACAAACTCAAGATGCAGCGGTCTGATTTCCGGCAAAAGCAGAAATTCCCGATAGCCGGCCATGATTCTCTTCATTTTCTTCAACTGAGATGCCAGAGCCTCTTTTTCCTCATGACTTTGTTTCCTGTGAGACGTGTATTCCGCTTCAAGGCGTGTCTGTTTTTTGCGCAGCGAGTCCACTTCCCGTTTCAGGATTTCCTTCTCTGTCTGGACAAGATGCTTGACGGCAAGCGCCTTTTTCAGCTCTTCAATAATAAAGGAGGCTTTTTCCAGCACAGACGGATAATTGAAAAGTGAGGCTTTCGGCAAGGAATACTCATCCCGAAGGACTTTTTCCGCCTCCTCGGCCTGCCGCTCATACGCTTCGATGCTCTTTTTCAATTCCTCTTCGCGTTGCCCCAGAATCCCAAGTGACCGCAGAGAATCCCGCATCAGCACAGCGGCTTCCTGCGCCAGCCGTGCCAGTTCCTCCTTCTGTTGTTTGAACTCGCGGGTATCCAGATGCTTTTTGGCGGAACCGGGCGTCTGCTCCACGCCTCGTTCAATGGCAAAACCTCGGCTTTGCAGATAGGCGGGAAGTTCGGATTGCAGTTTTCGCAAACTCTGACGCGTATAAATTTTGTTGGCGTTGAGTCTCCCGTCCTGCGTGACCGGCACATGGAAAAAGTGCATATGCGGCGTCTTTTCATCCATGTGAACCATTGCGGAAACGACATTCTCCGCCCCTACAAAGTCCATAAGAAAGGCTTTGCTCTCCTCAAAGAATCGCCGGGTATTCTCTGGAGAAAGGCTCTGAAAAAAGGTGCTGTCGGAGGTAACGATAAGCCCGCACATGCGCACGGCGTCCTTTCTTACGGCTTTGGCCAACTGAAGAGCGTCAATGCGGCGCTGAATGGCCTCGGTATAGTTTGTCGACGCGGATTCGTGCAGTTCGTAATTCGCTGAGCTTCTGTCGTAGTCAATATCGGGGTTGCTGTGGCTCTCCCGTTCCCGCCGGTTATGGCTCTGGATGCCGCGTATGGCCTCTTTCTTGAACTTATCCATATGGAGGACGAGGTAGGACATGATGAAACTTCCTTGTATCCATGACTGCACCATTTCTGATGCGGCAGAAAAGCGGTACACTTTTCCCGTTCAAGCGGTACAAAAGGGGATGACGTATTCGGACCTGATCGGACTTCACCGGATAACTGACGGATCGAATATTGCGGGTGTACCGCTGTACCACGGCTTAAGAGGCGGTACAGCGGTACACCTGACCATGTGAGCCTTCAGAAATGTTCCTCCAATTTCTTTTTCAGCCTCTGGATGGCCCCCTTGGATTTCCCCATTTCCTCAGCGCAGTCGCGGATGCTGTAGCCTTCTTTTAAAAGTCGTCTCAAGCTTTCCAGTTCAACGTCTTCCAGCTCTCTGACCTGCCAATGCAGCGCATTACCTTCGGTAACCAGATTGGCCTCAAACGGCTTGGCGTCATCACCCAATATGCCCCGTGCCTTGGTCAGGTGGACCTCAAAACGTGCACCTTCGGCCATACTGTATTCCCTGGGTCTGCGCAGGCTGATCACCGTGTCCATAATGTCTTCCCTGGCGCTGGTGCCGCGCTGGTCGCCGGATTTTCCGGCATGATGGATAAGCAGGACGGTCATACCCCTGCGGCGCAACTCCAGCAGCCATGCCTGCATGGTCTGCCAGGACTGCGATTCATTTTCCTTGCCGGTGCGGCACAAGGTAGCAATGTTGTCCAGCACCACCATGTCCACACCTTGCAGAAAAGGCTCAATCATGGTCTGCCCACCGGCAGTGGACAAATCCGGCATGGGACAGGGTTGCAGGTCCGGTGTGATGAGCGCCATGTTTTTCAACGTATGCGGAGGAACGGACATACCGCTGACAAGCGCTGCAAGACGACTCTGCATGGATGTGGCAGGCATTTCCCCATCCACATACAGCGTTCGTTTAGGCATCGGCGCACGCCAGTTGAACACCGCACCGCCGGAAGCCACGGCAACGGCTATGCTCAGGGCGGCAAACGTCTTGCCGATGCCGCGCGGAGCATACAGGATGCCTATCCCTTGAACCGGAAGAATGGGGGATAAAAGATACCCCCGTTCAGGTATGGACATGGAAAGAAACTCCCCCATGTCCAGAGAAATCAGAGACGGACGGGCAGCTGTATGCATGGCCTCTTCCACCTGACGGAGAACTTCCTCCAGCCCCTCACTCTGATGCAGGTCGTTGAAGTCTTTCCCCTCGCCGGTGGTAAACTTGGGCAGGACCAATCGAGTCTGTGCTGCTTGAGCAGCTTCCTGCCCTTTACTGCGGCCTGCTTCATCATTGTCACCACAAATAAGGATGGAAGCCTCCGGGAATCTGTGTCTCACAAGATTGGCCACGACAGGCAGATTATTGGCTGAGAACGTCACATATACGGTGCAGTTGACGGCTAGATGGATGCTTGCTCCCGTAGCATAACCTTCGCAAAGGGCTAGAGGCTTTTCCGACTTGCCGGGAATAATGAAATGTCCTCCCTGTACTTTGCCGCCCGTGAGAAAACGCTTTGTCCCGTCCGGGGCGATATATTGCAGGCTTTGTAAGGTTCCCGATATATCCCTGACTGGAAGGAGCAGCAGACCGCTCCGGGTCTGACGCATATCACCAAGCGCGGGAACGCCTTTACGCCGTAAATATGTGTGTTCCGACGAGCAGGGAAAAGATGCATCCAAGACGCCCTGGGCCTGTTTTGCCGCTGCTTCATACCGGCGGGCACATTCTTCCTCTCGTTGATGACGAATGTTGTGTTGCCGTTTCTGCCATGCTTCCTTTTCAGCCGGGGAGAACGTTCTCTGATCCATTTCAGTAAACGTCCCCTGGTCTCCGCTCTCCCAGTTGCACCACCAGAGCGTGGCAGGAGGGTCAACATGCGCGATGTATGCGCCGTTCTGTTTATGCGGCCTGGTCTGCGTGGGACAACGATGCAGTTTTCCGTCCGCTTCGATGTCAGACGGAATCAAGCCCTTGTCGGTCAGGATGTCCCGAAAATTTTGCAGGGGATTACTCATGCTCTTCCCCCTGCCTGCCAAGACTTTCGATGAACGCGGCAATATCTTCTGCTCTCCAGACCGTGGTTCTGGGACCAAGTTTCACGGGTTTGGGATAACGCCCGGTCCGACAGCCTTCCCACCATGCGCTCTTGCTTATGGGAATCATGCTGAGAACCTGAGGAAGACGCAAAAGGCCGTGGGCGGGGATGGACGGTTGGTGCTGTTTCATAAAAAAATCTCCTGAATCTGTTTGGATTTCAGGAGACTCTGGCACACGTCCAAAGATTCCCGTGAGGGAATCGGACGGGAAAAGAACGGGAACTTCTCAAAAAGACGGGAAAACAGCAGGCTGGTCACGCCTTGACTATGGTGTATGTCTCCGCTTCCTTGAGGAGCATATCCATCAAATTGCGATAGGATTTGTCGTCCCTGTACTCTTTGCCCGCAAGCAAACGTCCCACATGTGTCTTTCTGCCCTGCGGGGTTTTGTGACTGGTCTCGGATTTTTGAGGACCACACCAGTACAGAAGAACATAAGCGATGACCGAAAGAGGATACTTTTCTTTCATGGCGTCACGGACAGCCGCATCCGGCCTTCCTTCCCAAACGGCTCCGGGAATACGAAAAACGAGTTTTCCATCCTGTGGCGACCTTTCACACAGGGGAACTGCCGCCGCTTTGTCGGCAACGGACGATTCCGGCGGAGCTGCCCGTAAAAGGGATTCCACAAGGGCGCGGGTGATGCCTTTTACTTCCCGGCGCAGGGGATAATGGCGGAGCTGCCTGATGGCGGCGTCCCTGTCCACCATTATGGTATCGGTAAAGATATGCGCAATGAAGTGATAACTTGAGGCGGGAATGGAGAATATCGGCTTCTCAAAGAGAGGCGAGTCCGGTGAATACTGCTCGAAGATGTCTTCTGTTTTCAGTCTCTCTAGGTTCAGGACTCATTAAATATAAAAGATGACAATGGCAGCGAGACAAATGGCCGAAAAGAACGTGTGTGCACAACGGTCATAACGCATGGCTATTCTGCGCCAATCCTTGAGTCGGCCGAACATGATTTCTATCTTGTGCCGCTGCTTATAAACCTCCTTGTCATAGACCACCGGAGTTTTTCGGCTGTGTCTGCCAGGAATACACGGCGTGATTCCTTTACGGGACAAGGCATGACGAAACCAGTCGGCATCATAGCCTCTATCCGCCAGAAGCTCCCTGGCCTGCGGCAGAGTATCAAGCAGGACAGCAGCGCCTTTGTAGTCGCTCACCTGACCGCCGGACAGATGGAAGGCCAACGGTTGACCGAAGGCATTGCAGACAGCGTGGAGTTTTGAATTCAGGCCGCCTTTTGTGCGTCCGATACATCGGGAAAGGCCCCTTTTTTCAGCAAACTTGCTGCTGTCCTGTGTGCCTTGAGATGTGTGGTATCAATCATCAAGCGTGTTGTGGAGCCGTTTTGTTCAACAAGCTCCGCAAAAATCCTGTTAAAGACACCCAATCGGCTCCAGCGGATAAAACGATTGTAGAGAGTTTTGTATGGTCCATACTCGCGCGGGGCATCTTTCCATTGCAGGCCATGCTTGATGACATAGATAATGCCGCTGACGACACGCCTGTCATCGACTCTCGGAATGCCGTGGGAACGAGGAAAGTAGCGTTTGATACGAGCAATCTGTTCATGAGAAAGATAAAAAAGTTCCTTCATGGCATCCTCCCTATGCCGACAATAAGAACTTTTTACCCTTTTGGCAATTAATGAGTCCTGAGCCTAGATTGCTGAACAGAAATTCTCGTTCCTTGGGAAAGACAGACGCCGTATCTTCAAAGGATTCCTCAAGAATAACATCCAGTCCATATCGCAGGGAGTCAAGAGGAACAACTGTCGATATCCTTCTGAAAAATTCCATCACATCAAAGCCAAGCAAATATGTCTGAATGCCCGCATCCGGGTCTGGCACTGAAGGAAATTCCGGCATCTGCGTTCCATATGCGACATGGCTGCCCGCAACAAATGCCTGCCAGCAATTTTCATAGGTCGTGTGCCATAGCCCCAGAGGCTGAACGGCGTCAGGCCAGAGTGCCTGAACAAGCATTTCGCCTTCTCTGGCGGTCAGTCCATACGCCTGCCGCACTCTGCCTATGGTCATGTTCTGTCGGTCTGTCATGGAGGAAAGGATACCCTGTCGCCAAAAGATGGACAACAAAAAACAGCGGCAGGAATTGTCATCTACCTTCCGTACCGCTGTTTATCGAAAACAGGCGTTATCAGCTATACCACGCCCGAATGATATCCATGTCGTCATAGCCGTATTGTCTCATACGGTCCTTTTCTTCTTCGCTCCAGCCTGTTTCGTTGCTCGTCACCTGTGTCTCGCCTTCTATTTTTCCGATGGAGATACGAGCATCACGGTCGCTCATGGTGTCCTCTTTCATGCCTCCTCCCTGCTTTTTTTATGTTGTGTGTTGCGTAATCCGTCCAGATAGTCAGCCCAATCCTGCATCATCTTTCGACGCTCAGGCAGATATTCCGCATAATTGTATGCCGCCCGCACTTCGTCTTGTTCCCCGTGGGCAAGCTGCCGCTCGATCCAGTCCCGGTTATAACCGAGCTCGTTGAGCAATGTAGACGCGATGGAGCGAAAACCATGCACGCTCATTTCGTGCTTCTGATAGCCC
Source organism: uncultured Mailhella sp. (assembly GCF_963931295.1). Taxonomy (NCBI): domain Bacteria; kingdom Pseudomonadati; phylum Thermodesulfobacteriota; class Desulfovibrionia; order Desulfovibrionales; family Desulfovibrionaceae; genus Mailhella; species uncultured Mailhella sp. The sequence goes on from NZ_OZ007001.1 coordinate 1,101,341, forward strand.
ATGCGCCGAAGCGCATTAAGCATGGTCGCATCGGAAATGGGCCGTACCTCCGTGCGGATGGAGGGAAAAAGGTATGTTCCTTCCCCGGAATATTTCTGAAGTTCCCGAAGAATGGATATTGCCTGTCTGGACAGGGGAACAAGATGCTGACGGTGCATTTTCATGCGTTCGGCAGGGATGCGCCATTCCCCGGACTTAAGGTCAAATTCCTTCCACTGGGCAGCCCGCAGTTCCGTGGGACGGGTGAAGACCAGCGGAGCCAACTTCAAGGCACAGACCAGAGGGAAGTAGCCTTCGTAGGCGTCGATATCCCGCAGAAGCTGACCGACTTTCTCCGGTTCCAGCACTGCCGCCCGGTGAACAGTTTTTCGCGGTCGTAAGGCTCCCCGCAGATCGGCTGCGACATTGTGTTTCGCCCGGCCCGTGATGACCGCATAGCGGAACACCTGACTGATGATTTGCAATACTCTCCGGGAAGTCTCGTAGTTTCCCCTCTGTTCCAGAGGCTTGACGACCTCCATAACGTCCCGTGTCTCAAGTTTGGCGATATGCGTCTTGCCGATGGCCGGAAAAATGTAGGTCTCCAGCCGGTACATGACAGTTCCCTGATGCTTTTCGGAAAACTCCGCCATACGGGTTTCATGCCATTCTCTGGCGATATTCTGGAAGCTGTCGCGTTCCGCGATGGCTCTGGCCTGTCGTATCTGCCGTTTATGGTCTGAGGGGTCGATACCTCTGGACAACATACGCTTCGCCTCTTCGCGGCGTTCTCTGGCATCCTTGAGAGATACAGTTGGATATTCCCCGAAACTGAGCAGCTTGCTCTTTCCGTCAAAACGGTAGGCCATTCTCCAGAGCTTGCTTCCACTGGTGGGAATGAAAAGAAACAGGCCTCCGCCGTCGAAATATTTGCGGGGCCTCAGGTCGGGCTTCAGACTGCGGATATGGGTATCGGTAAGAGGCATGGGTACTCCTTGGCTGTCGTTGGACGAAGAGATGCCCACATGGATAAAAATATTTTTGATTCCGCGCGGTTATTCATGTAGGTATCAGAAATGTCATACCACATTTCTACCTACGGATATACCCATAAAATGTTTGGATGCAAGCGGACGAGGCTGGACTTCGGGAAACCATACCGGAAAGAAAAAACAAAGAACGCCAAGACGTTATGCATCTTAGCGTTCTTCATTGTACTCAAATTTGGCGTCCCCAGGCGGATTTGAACCGCCGTTGACGGCGTGAAAGGCCGTGATGGTCATTTTGACCGACTTTACCCCACTTTTATTAGATTATATATTTCACCTAGTTATTGAATTTTTATCCTGCCAAAAAGCCGCCGACTTCGATTGGACTTTATGCCGTTTGTGGGGCATAGTGTGGGGCAGATGAAAACGGCTATTTCCGCCGTTATCAACGGATTAAAGCCCATTCTATCCCGTATATGTGGGGCAGAGCACACTAAAAAAGGTCAAAGGTAGTATGGCAAGCAGAAAAAGACAGTCGGTCGTAGGCTATGCGGGGGTGTACTTTGTTGAAGTTCCACGTTCAACAGGGCACGGACTGGAAAAGGTCTATTACATTCGATACCGCAAACAGGGGAAGCTCATCGAGGAGAAAGTCGGCGGACAATACCGCGACAACATGACCGCCGCCAAAGCCTCCAGCATCCGTGGACTCCGTATGGAGGGCAAAGATGCCTCCAACGAGGAAAAACGCGCTGCTGTTCGAGCCGCAAAGATGGCCGAGGAATCACGATACAGTTTCAACAGATTGTGGAGCCTGTTCGAGGAAGCCAAAAGCTCCAATCGTTCCATCAAGGATGACCGTATCCGCTTCAACCTTCATATCGCTCCGTCTCTGGGAACGAAAAGCATTCCCGAACTGACCATCCACGATATAGACAAGCTCCGCGCCAAACTGGAAAAAGCAGGTAAGTCTCCGCAGACCGTCAAGCACGTTCTGACGCTGGTCAAACGCATACTGAATTTCGCCTTGCAAAAAGGATATATCGACTTCATTCCCGGCACTCTCCGCATCACCATGCCCACGGTGGACAACAGGGTCACGGAAAATCTTACTCCCGAACAAGTCCAGAACCTGCTGAAGGCACTGGACGAAGAGCCGGACCAGACGCTGGCATCTCTCGTGCGCCTGGCGCTGTTCACCGGAATGCGCCGCAGCGCCCTTCTCAACCTGCAATGGGAAGACCTTGATTTTGAGCGGGGATTCATCACATTGCGGGGGTCAGTCGCCAAGAAAGGCAAAACAGAAATCATCCCCATGAACGATCAGGCACGGGCTATTCTGACAGCTCTGCCGCAGACCAAAAGTCCTTACGTTTTTCCCGGTCGGTATGATGACAAGCCAAGGGGTAATATTACGGACATGCTCAGGAGGGTGAAAGAGAAAGCCGGATTACCCGAATCATTCCGCCCTCTGCATGGTCTGCGTCATTCATTTGCCTCATGGCTGGCAAATTCCGGGCAGATTTCCATGTATGAGCTGCAAAAACTGCTGACCCATTCCAGTCCGCAGATGACACAGCGTTACGCTCATTTGCATGATGACGCGTTGAAAAAGGCCTCCGGTGTGGCAGGTGTGCTGTTTGGTTCCATACATCCCTCTTCTCAAGAAGATAAGGATACGGTAGAAACAGGACAAGCAGCATCGAAGGCAGGCAGCAAGAAAAAACATGTTTCTCCCGCCCAGAATGACAGCTGACCTTCTACACGACAATTTTGCAGCAAACTGCTGCAAAATTGATTCTGGAGCAGAGTATGGCAAAAGATTACCCCATCCCCACAAATTATCATGTAATTTTTGAAGAGCTGAAATATCAGGTTCACACTGCCCGGATGCGGGCCACGCTTGCGGCCAATAGTGAGCTTGTGGGCCTTTATCTGGAGATAGGCCGTAAAATTCTTGAGCAACAGCGTCAGGAAGGATGGGGTACCGGAGTCATCGGCAAACTGGCTGATGACCTGCGGACTGCCTTTCCCGACATGAAGGGATTTTCGCCGCGTAATCTGTCTTACATGCGACAAGCTGCTGAGATTTTTGGTGAACACCAAATTTTGCAACAAGTTGCTGCAAAATTGCCCTGGGGACATATCATGGTGCTCATCAACAAGCTCAAGACGGAAAACACGCGCCTCTGGTACGGCCAGCAAGCTATAGAGCATGGCTGGTCCCGTGCAATTTTGACCATGCAGATAGAAAGCCGTTTATACGAACGTCAGGCAAGCTCGCTAAAAGTCAACAACTTCAAGGACCATTTGCCTGTTCCTCAGTCGGATATGGCTTACGAGGTTCTGAAAGATCCGTACATTTTTGATTTCCTTTCCGTGGGAGAAAAAGCTCAGGAACGGGAAATCGAACGGGAATTGGTCAGGCATATTACTGAATTTCTGCTCGAACTTGGTTCTGGCTTTTCCTATGTAGGCAAGCAGGTTCATCTTGAAGTTGCTGGAGAGGATTTCTTTTTAGACCTCTTGTTTTACCATCTCAAATTACGCTGTTATGTTGTTATTGAACTAAAGGCAGGCGAATTCAAGCCCGAATATGCAGGGAAGCTCAATTTTTATTGTTCTGCCGTGGACAACGAACTTCGTCATGAATATGATAACCCGACTATTGGTCTTATTCTATGCAAAAACAAAAACAAACTCCTTGCTGAATACGCTTTACGAAATATAACAACGCCTTTGGCTGTTTCTGAGTATGCTCTGACACGGGCCATTCCTGAAGAATTCAAAACAAGTCTGCCGAGCGTTGAAGAGATTGAAAAAGAACTGGATACAGGTAAACAGGAATAACACATGCTTCCTTCATCAACAAAATTAACCATTTTGCAGCGTGGCGTAGCACAAAAATGTGCGGTATTTTGTACATATATTATCAGTATTACTGTTACAGCATTTATTCTCGATTGGCTGGACAAGAAAACATTTCTGAAGATCGTCCATGAAGTACATAAACAAGGCTCTATTTCTGAGCAGGCTGTCAATGCGTTTACCCTTCTCATTGAATCGCGTGAGGGAATATTCTTTCTCAATCTTATTTTTATTGGAATTATTTGCGGAGTTGTCGGCTTGCTTATCATTCGACAATCCGCAAAGCTCCAATGGTCAAAACCAGTTGTTCTCCCCAAGGTTATTGAATTCAAACAGGCCATGCAGCATATCGGCATAAATAGCCCTGAAGACCGGATAGACTTTGTTCGCAAGCAGGGAGTTCCCATTTTTATAGCATCTGAACCATTTCTTGAACTGGAACAATATAATGTCCCCGTACGCCTGTATGCTTTTGCGTATGACTCAAATCTTAGCGATGCGAATATTTTCAGCATGTATATAGGCCAACAACGTCTGTGCCTTGACGCTGCCGATTATGAATATCTTCTGAAAAAGTATGGACAGGAAGCTCTTTCTGCCTATGCAACGCGTATTCGCGATCTGGAAGAGACCATCACCAATCTACAGGGCGCATTCTCGGTACAGCAGACAAAAATGAATGAACTCACAGAGCAAAATCAGGGATTGCTCGCTGAAAAAGTTGAATACCAAAATAAAAAGCGAACCCTTTCCGGCAGAGAAAAGAGCCTGGAAAGCCGGGAAAACGTCAAGCTGCCTGTCCGGCGTATTTTCTATCCTCTGGTGAATCGACTCATTGCCGAGGCCAAGCCGGGAACAAAGTATACCCGTACCAACATTCAGGAAGAATTTTTGCGGGAACTTGACTCCTTCCCCGAACTCAAGCCTGCGATTCGGGACGCGCTTCATACCCCCAAAAAAGCCCAAAACAACACTCCCTTTGACTTGACAGGCTGGGCTATGGAAGAAATTCGCCTTGCCCTGGGTGAGTACGCTCAAACAAGTCCGGGGCGCGACAGGGAATACTGAATTTCCGCTCTAATCTCTCAGCTCTGTGAAAGATTTTTTGCGGCACCCCACACAACTCAATATTTTTTTAACAATTTGAAATTATTTAACAAACATAAAAATCTCCGAGTTTAGACAGAACTCGGAGATTTTTTCTTTTCTCCGGCACAGAAACGGGAATTTTATTCTTTTTCAAGACCGGTATCCTTCCTTCAAACACCGCCTGACATAAGTTCACGCGGACAATCCCATGAAGGAAGGATATGATCATGACTCCCAAACAAAAACTCAATACTCAGGAAGCGGCTGCCTATCTCGGCATCCAGCCCAACACTCTTGAAGTCTGGCGCTGCAAGCATAAAGGACCTCGATATGCCAAACTCGGCACCCGCGTCATTTATGACAAGGCAGACCTTGACGAGTTCTTTGCTTCCCGTTCCATAGAAACGCTGGAAAGCGCCAAACGCGATCGCCGCTACAGGAGCCAGCGATGAATCTCCGTCTTTTTCATAGTATGCAGTTTCTGCCTGCCCATCCCGGAGGCGAAGCATGAGCGCGGATATTCAGCAAGCCTTTGCCGAGCAGCTCCGGGCAGCCGGACTGATTGTCGAGCAGGTGGAAATGGACGGGAGCCTGCACCGTTGCGGCACGGAAGGCAGACCGCATCGCAGGGACGGAGCGTACAAGGCGTTTTCCGATGTGCCCGCCTCGCTCTGGTGGAAGAACTGGCGCACTGGCGACGAAGGGACATGGACATACAAACCTAAGAAAGAACTGACCGCCGCCGAGCGGGATGCTCTGCGCGAACGCTTCAGGGCTATCCGGGCGGACAAGGAAACGGAGCAGACCCGCCGCTGGCAGGCGGCCGCAAAGCTGGCCGCAAGCATCTGGAATCATGCCCTGCTCGCTGATGCCGGGCATCCTTACCTGCAAAGGAAGCAAGTCCCCTGCATAGGACTGCGCCGGACAAAAGACGGGCGTCTGATTATCCCTGTTCTGAACCAGTCCGGCAGGATACAAAGTCTGCAATTCATCCTGCCGGAACAAACTGCCGAGGGTACGGACAAGTTCTTTCTCAAGGGAGGACGCACGGCGGGAGGCTTCTTTTCCCTTTCCGCCGGAGACGGGAAGAAAGACGGACCCCTGCTGATTGCCGAGGGGTATGCCACAGCGACCAGTCTTCATCTGGCAACCGGTTATGCCTGTCTTGTGGCCTTCAACGCCGGGAATCTGAAAGCCGTGGCCGTCATGGCCAGAGAGAGGTATGCAAAGCGTGAAATCATCCTCTGTGCCGATAACGACACGGAGACACAAGGGAATCCCGGCAAGAAAATGGCCTCTCTGGCGGCTCAGGCCGTGGGCGGCAAGCTGTCCGTCTGCCCGGCTCACGAAGGCAGGGCGACGGATTTCAACGATCTGCATCGGCTGAGCTCCCTTGAGGCCGTCCGTGCCGTTGTGGAAACAGCACGCAAACAGGATGACGACTGCCCCATGCCGGAAGGCTTTTTTCTGGTGAAGGAAGGCAGACGCGCCGGGCTGTACAAGCTGGAGACCAAATCGGACGGAGACAGTCAGGAAATCCGGCTTGGCCCTCCTCTTCTGATCAAAGGCATGACACGGGGAGCGGACGGCAACGAATGGGGCCTGATGCTGGAATGGATTGACCCGGACGGCAACAAGCACGCATGGGCCATGCCCGTGGAAATGCTGTTCCGGCAGGGAAGCGACTGGTACAGCATACTGGCCTCCGGCGGCTGGTTCGGCAATCCTTCCACCCGGTCGAAGCTGGCGGCATTTCTGTCTACAGTCCGCCCCCTTAGAAGGATACGCTGTGTTTTGCGCACGGGCTGGCATGAATCCGTCTACGTGCTTCCCGATACCGTTTACGGCGTAACAGAAGAAGACACCGTGCTGCAATCCTCGCAGCATGGCGGATTGTACCGTACATCTGGAACGCTGGAAGGCTGGCGGGAGATAGCGGAATTGTGCGTCGGCAACTCCCGTCTCAGTTTCGCGCTATGTGCGGCCTTCGCCGGGCCTTTGCTTCGCCCTGCCGGTCTGGAAGGCGGCGGCTTCAGCTTTGAGGGAGGCTCATCCTCCGGCAAGACCACGGCCTTGCAGATCGCCGCCTCCGTCTGGGGCGGCCCTGAGCATGTCCGAAGCTGGCGGGCTACGGACAACGGGCTTGAAGGCATCGCCGCCCTGCACAACGACAATGTGCTGATTCTGGATGAAATGGGGCAGGTCAACGGACGTGTTCTTGCCGAATGCGCCTACATGCTGGCCAACGGACAGGGCAAAGGCCGCTCGAACCGTGAAGGCGGAATTCGTCGTTCCCAGAACTGGCGTCTGCTTTTTCTCTCCAGCGGCGAACTTGGGCTTTCCGACAAGCTGGCCGAGAACGGTCTGAAATCCAGAGGCGGGCAGGAAGTGCGTTTCGTGGGCCTGCCTGTGGACTCGTCCATGCTTACCAGTCTGCACGGCCTGCCCGATGCCGGAGCCGTGGCTAATCGCATCAAACAACTTGCTTCCGAACATTACGGCCATGCGGGGCATGATTTCCTGCAAAAGCTGACGAAGGTCGAAACCCTGAACACCGTTCGGGCGGAAATTGGCACCGCAATGGCCGATGCCGTCCGGCATCTTGTCCCCGAAGGCGCTGACGGGCAGGTGCGACGTGTGGCCATGCGTTTCGCCCTGTGCGGCATGGCCGGAACGCTGGCCGTGCGGCTGGGCATTCTTCCCGAAAAGCTGGACGTATTGAATTGCATCGAAACCTGCTTCCGGGACTGGCTTACGGCAAGAGGCGGTACCGGAGCATCCGAGGATGCCGCCATCCTTTCCACGGTACGGCTGTTCATTGAACAGCACGGCGCAAGCCGTTTTCAGGATTTGGATACGCAAACGTCCACCTGCATCAATCGTGTGGGGTTTCAGCGCACACGTAACGGCACGACTGAGTATCTGATTCTGCCGGAAAGTTTCAAATCTGAAGTCGTCAGCGGCTATTCGGAACGACGCGCAATCAAGGTTCTTTCCGATGCTCAATGGCTTCAGACCGAACGTCCGGGACGTTTCAAATCCAGAAGAACTCTTCCAGGCATGGGGCGTCAGGAATGTTACGTTCTTGTCCTCCCTCAGGAAGAAGAGATTGCTTCATAACCTTTGTTCCAAAACACTGTCCCAAGTGTCCCAACTGTCCCAATAATAATATATTCAATATGTTATTGTGGGACAGTCGGCAAATTTGGAAAGTGTCCCACAAAAAAAGTGTCCCAATTCAACGTCTGAATTTTGGGACAGTGGGACAGTCCTCAAATACATAATTTATCATGTGTCCCACACGCAACCTATTGAAAAACAAAGTGATGGGACAGTTGGGACACTTGGGACAGTCAAAAACAAAAGTTGAAACTCAGGAGCATGAGCCATGTCCTATCTCGTACTCCATATGGACAAATTCAAGAAGGAAGCCATACGCGGCATCCAGAGTCACAACCGGCGGGAACGGGAGAGCCACAGCAACCCCGATATTGATTACGAAAGAAGCGCGGCGAACTACGAGCTGCACGAAGCCGCAGCATCGAACTATGCCGAAGCCATTCAGAACCGCATTGACGACCTCCTGCTGGTCAAGGCCGTGAGAAAGGACGCCGTGCGCATGTGCGGGCTTATCGTCACCTCGGACAAGGCGTTTTTTGATGGTCTCACGCCGGAAGAAACAAGGCGTTTCTTTGAGGAGAGCAAAGCCTTTCTCACGGAGTTTGTGGGCGCGGAAAATGTCGTTTCCGCAATGGTTCACATGGATGAAAAGACGCCGCACATGCATTTCCTTCATGTGCCGGTGACGCCGGACGGGAGGCTCAACGCCAACAAAATCTATACCCGCCAGAGTCTGCGGAAACTGCAATCAGAGCTTCCCGCCTACCTGCAAAGCCGGGGCTTCAACATTGAACGCGGCGTGGAGCAGACTCCAGGCTCCGCAAAAAAGCATCTGGATACCCGCGAGTTCAAGCAGCAACAGGAAGCGTTGGAAAAACTGATTCAGGAATCCGAAGAGACTTCCCGAAATTCACGGCAGCTTATCAACGCATTGGAACAGCGTGAAGAAGAGCTGAGAAAGAACATTGAAGAATATGAGCGGCAGTCCGAGGAGGCGGAAAAAGTTCTTCGTGAAGATTCCTCTCTGCCGAAAGCCTCTCTTTTCAATTATCCGTCCGTGCTAAAAAAAGCCTCTTCCCTCATTGAAGAACTGAAAAAGGCGCTTGCCGTCAAGCACCTGGTCCAGCAGAGGGAGGAAACGCTGCAACGGGAAGTGGATACCCTTCGCGGAAAACTGACGCGGCTTGAAGCGGGATACACGACCCACAGAAAACAAAGCCATGAGGAAAAAGAGGAGCTGGAGAAGCAGTTGAAGAAAATGAAGAGAATCATGGCAGGCTATCAGGAATTTTTGCTTCTGCCGGAAATAAGGCCGCTGCATATCGAGTTCGTGGAGCGCAAGCGCACCGAACAGCTCCAGCGCCAGCAGGAAGAGGAACGGCAGCGGCAGGAGCAGGAGGCGCGGGACAGGGAGCGTCGGCAGGCGCGCTCCGCCCGTGGCATGAGAATGAGGTAAGGCGTCGGGAGGGAATCTTCGCACAGGCCGAAGATATAGCCCACTATGCTTCACTTCGTGAAGCGTGGGCGACCGTCCCGCTCGACCGGGAAGACAAAACGCCCATCCGGGGCATGGCCCCGGCGAAATACAGGAGAACACACCATGACCATTACCGCGACTCAGCTGAAGGAAATCAGACAGGAGTTTGCCGCTCTCAAACCCGCTTCCGTCACGCTGGACGGGAATCGAACCATGTCCGTGAAGGAAGCCGTCTTCGCTCTGGCCCCGACGCTGGAGCGGATGAAGAAGCGCGGCTTCGACACACAGGAGATTGTCGAGCGCCTGCACGAAAAGGGTATTGAGGTGAAGGCCCCGACCCTCGCCAAATACCTGAGCGAGTTCAGACGGCAACGGGAAGGACGAAAGGCAAAGAAGCAAGACACACCCCCGGCCCCGGCATCCACAGGGCGGATGGCAGAAGGCGTAAAGCGTTCTGTTCCTGAAAACGAACACAGGCAGAATTCGTTCATCGTACCAGATATGCCGACTGACCGGTTATAAGTCAACGGCAGGGAGAATCAATATGCCCCAGACTTATGGATATGCCCGTGTATCAAGCACAGACCAGAACGAGGACCTTCTCGGCACGTTCATTGCCGACCTCGTTCTTCAGGTACTGTCGTTCGTAGCCCAGAGCGAACGGGAAAACATCCGAAGACGACAGGCCGAAGGCATTGCAGCAGCAAAAACAAGCGGCATCAGCTTCGGAAGAGAGCCCAGCCCCCTTCCCTCCTGTTTCTCCCGCGTATACGCGCTGTGGAAGGACGGTAAAATCAACACCTCGGAAGCAGCGAGGCGCTGCGGCATGGCTCGGTCCAGTTTCCGTTACCGTGCAGGCACCTATATGAAGAACACTTCGTAATGTCAGGGCATGGTGTATTGTTCCACCAGAAGCCGTTTCCCTTCCATTCTTCAACGGAAACCATGTAGAACATACACCATGCCCGTGGAACCAGACGACTTCACCGGAGTTGTTCAGGAAATTCCCCGTATGCCGCCGATCGGCTATGGCAATGACAAACGCTCCATGCTAAAACACATCAGCTTGCCGGAGTTACCCCTGCCCCACGCTGCAGGAACAGCCTATCCTGCCGGCGACCGCATTCTTTCGGGCTGTCAGAGCACTGCAGCCCCGCCGGGAATCAAGGCCCCGCCGGTGTTCCCGAACTGTGAGGTTTTCATGTCTTCCAACGGCCTTTCTCTCTCCCGACTTTTTTCGACGCTTCGCTTCCCATGCTCAAGGAGCTTCTCCCCGACATCATGAGCTGTTCTGCAGCGGGTCTGGTCGGAGAAGGATCGGAATGCCTTGGTCTGGACGACGAGATTTCCCGCGATCACGACTGGGGGCCCGCATTCTGTCTGTGGATACCCGATGAGCTCTTTCATACGGAAATCGACCGGATAGAACACGCCATGGAAGCTCTGCCGCCGTCCTTTCAGGGACATCCTTCCCGCATGCGCAGGGAAAAACGCATCGGCAGAACAGGCCCCTTCCCTCTCCGCGGATTCTACCGGCGATTCCTCGGGCTGGATCATCTTCCCGTCACCTGGCGTGAATGGATGAGCATTCCCGAATACCATCTCTGTTCATGTACCAACGGAGCCGTCTTTCTGGATACAGGCGGCGAATTTTCGGAAGTACGAAAAAAACTGCTCGACTACTATCCCGAAGATGTACGCCGCAAAAAAATTGCAGCCCGCTGCATGATTATGGCACAGGCCGGACAATACAATCTTCCACGCTGTCTCCAGCGCGGCAACGCAACGGCGGCCATGCTTGCCGCCGCCCGCTTCTCCGAGGCGGCGCTGTCCATGGCCTTTCTGCTGAACAGGCGATACATGCCCTTCTACAAGTGGGCCGGCCGTATGGCTGAAACGCTGCCCATACTGGGGCAGAGCACCGTATCCACACTCAATACCCTTGCCGGCACGCCGTGGAGCTCCCTCAATATGGAAATGGAGGCAGCACAGGCCGTCGAAGAGCTGTGTACGCTGGTTATCGAAGAACTCAGACGACAGGAATTGTGTGATATGCGGGACAACTGGCTGTGGGCGGCCGGGCCCGTCGTGCAGATGGGCGTCAGCGACCCGGAAATCCGCAGCCGCAATGTCATGGAGGACTGATGGACAACTTCCGATCCGCTCTGAATGCGGCAAGACAGCTTCCCGACCCACAGGCGGAAGACGCACTGCACGGTCTTCTGGCACAAAATCCAGAACTTGCCCCCGCAGAGGAAGGAACCCTGCGCTATACTCTCGGCATCATCCTGCTCCGGCAGGAAAAAAACACGGAAGCCCGCAGGGAACTGGAACAGGCCTGCCGTCTTCTCGAAAAATCCCCGGGAGCAGAAACGGCCCTGGCCATGACCGCCCTGGCCAGAATCCAGCTTGTCTGCGGCGAGCTGGAGCAGAGTCTGAGTACCGACAGAAACGCCCACCGGCTGCTTCAGGAACATCTTTCGCCGGACGACCCGCGCATGGCCCCCTCTCTCTTTTCCCTGTCCCTCACAGAATACACGGCCCGGCAACTGCCGGAGGCTGAAAAGCTGACAACAGAGGCAAAACGGCTCTGGGAAAAACAGCTTGGACCGGACAGTCTGGAAGTATCCACATGTTTGAACAATCTTGGCCGTATTCATGAGGAAACAGACCGACAGGAGGAAGGCATTGCCTACCACCGGGCTGCACTGAACATACGTCGCAAGGTGCTGGGCGATCACCCGGAAACGGCCTTTTCCATGGGGAATCTGGGTACCGCTCTGGCTGCTGCCGGAAAATGGCAGGACGCTGCGGACACGCTGCAGGCTGCCATAGACTGCTATGCCCGCTGCGGTCATACATCAGGCGGCGATATTGAAGGCTATCGCCGCAATCTGGACATATGCCGGAGTGCGCTTGCTCTGGAAAAACCATAAGGAGTTCGTCATGAGCCTCGAAGAACAAAAAGAAAAACTGATCGGAGAAATTGTAGAACGGGAACTGGCCATGTTTCTCGCCACGCCCAATGAAGGCGGTACCAGCGACTATCAGACCAGGCCGGACACGTTCCGCATCATGCGCCGCATGAACCATTGCGTACACGGAGTCCCCATGCTGGAGTCCTATCTTCAGGATCTTGAAGAAGCGGCAGCCCAGGGCCGCAATCTCATGACGGAAAAGTATGCCCTCATGGATGACCGCATTCCCCTTCTTACCCAGCGCCCGCTGCCCCTGGAAATCGCCGTGGCCGAAACGGGATTTCTGCAGCAGGCTGCCGCCTGGTATCCCCATGCCGTTCAGGCCAGCGGAGACGATGCCTTCTGCAACTACTGCCGCTGCGAACTGGAAACTCTTTCCGATCGTACGCTTGAGCTCTATGCCGAGGAAGTAAAGCAGGCCATCAGCGAGGAGCGCAATCTTGCCGTGGAGCGATATGACTTTCTGTGGAAGCTTCTCGGTGAAGGATCGCTGGAAGCCTATGAGGCCAAGCTTGCCGCCAATGATCCGGACTCCAAAGCCCAATAGCACGATGATCCGGAGCTGAATCTCTCCGAATGCTCCCGTTTTCCGCCCCCGGAAACGCTGCACAAAAGAACTTCGTGCACAGTTTTACCCGGCCGGTCATACCATCTCCCGAAAACAGCCCCCGGTCATGAATTCATGACCGGGGGCTTCCATCTGCCACAAACTGCGAAATATCAAAGGGGCAGATCCAGCGCCGACAGTGCTTCGCCAAGAAGCACCTCGGGCGCATGCTCCGCATTAAGCACACGGAAACGCTCCGGCCACCGTGCGGCACGCTCAAGAAATCCATCGCGAATCCGCTGATGAAACGCGCGTTCCTCCGCCTCAAAACGGCCTTCACTCCGGCTCAGTCCCTCACGGCCGTTACGGATCAGAGCCCGTTGCAGTCCGTTTTCCACAGGAAGATCCAGCAGAAGCGTTCTGTCCGGCCAAAGTCCGCCCGTGGCATAATCATTAATGGTCTGCAGCCAGTCCACATCCATACCGCGTCCGTATCCCTGATAGGCAATGGTGGAGTCGGCATACCGGTCACACAATACCCAATCCCCTCGACTCAGGGCAGGACGAATGGTATCCGCCACATGCTGAGCTCTGTCGGCCAGGAAGAGAAAGAGCTCTGCACGGCTGTCCAGAGAACTCGATACATCAAGCAGAAGCGGCCGGAGACTCATGCCCAGTCCGCAACCGCCCGGTTCACGTGTGCGTACAAAAGATATGCCACGCCGTTCCAGTTCCCGGACAAGCAGCTTCATCAGAGCGCTCTTGCCTGCACCCTCCACGCCTTCTACAGTAACGAACACTGCCTTTCCTCCTGCTGACGGGATTCCGCCTTTTTCTCCTGACGCAAAGACTTCTTCTCCACGGCCGTTTCAGGCGTACAGGCAGGACGGCAGATGCTGCGCCCCAGGAAATTCTGATAGGAACTCCAGGTCATGCCTTCCCCTTCTCCGCGCGGAGGAAGTATCCCCCGGCACTGGGCCAGCTTGGCATCAATATTGTCGGCATAATGCAGAACAAATGCTTCCGGAGTGGCAGGCTCACGCACGGCTCCGAACTCCGGCTCTCCATGATGGCTGGCAATAAGATGCTTGAAGTGCATGACAAGTTCCGGGGCAAGCCCGGATTTCTGCAGAAAAGGCTCAAGCATGACAAGCCCCTGCACTATATGGCCGAGGAGCCGCCCTTCATCCGTATATTCCGTTACCAGGATTCCGCCCATCTCATCAATCTTGCCTATATCGTGCAGAAGAGCGGCTGCAAGAAGCGTCTGCCGGTCCAGTTCCTGATAGTGGTCAGCCATGAGCATGCAGACTTCCGCCACGGAAAGCATATGTTCCAGAAGACCACCCGCGTAGGCGTGATGGACGGACTTTGCCGCCGGCGCCCGGAGCAGCAGCGGACGTATCCGCTTGTCGGAAAGCACGGAACGCAGGAATTTTCTCCATGGCTTGTGCGTAAGCACCCGATCGCACAGACTTTCGATATCCTCAAGCATATCTTTGGCAGGCCGGGCACTGGAAAGAAGATAATCCTCCATGGGCAGAGAAGCGATTTCCTCATCATCAAGCACACGCAATCCGTCCACCGTAAGCTGAAGCTGATCGCGATACAGAGAAACATGCCCTTCCACCCTTACCATCTGTCCTGCAGCAAGCGAGGAAAAGGAAAGGCTGAGCGGGCTCCATATCTTGGCTTCCAGTGCCCCGCTCGCATCCTTGAGCTCCAGTCTCCAGTATGGGCCGTTCCGGGACTGCTGAAGCGATGCCAGCGAAATAAGATAGTTTGAAGCGATCTCCTCACCGGCCGCCAGGTCGCTGATCTTCCGGTGTTCCGTCATATTCACCTCTGGAGGATTTGACTTTTGGTTCCCGTCCTATACAAGAAAACATGGCAGGCGGCATAACAGCGTCGCTCCATGTTTCACTTTTCTCTTTCAACTATATGCCGCGGCAGAGCTTGTCAAAGCCTTTCGCCGTATCATACGGAGCCACCATGCGCATCCTGATCAGTAATGACGACGGTATATACAGCCATAACCTGCATCTGCTCTACACGGCGCTTCTTCGCGCAGGGCACGATGTCCGGGCCGTTGCTCCGGCGGAACAGCACTCCGGGGCGGGGTGCTGCCTGACGGTGCACGGTCCCATTCTTACCCGCAGGGTCCGTCTTGATGAAACAGAAGGCGGCCCTTTTGAAGGTATCGCCGTCTCCGGCACTCCGGCAGACTGCGTCATTCTCGCCCTGCGCGGCCTTATGCCGGAATTCAACCCGGATCTCGTCATTTCCGGCATAAACTTCGGCCCCAACGCAGGTCAGGATGTTTTCTTCTCCGGCACGGTGGGCGCAGCCATCCAGGCAGCCATGTACGGCCTCCCCTCTCTGGCCGTTTCCCACTGCTCCCATGCCGGCGCCACGCAGGCACATGCCGACCTTGTGGCCCGTATGGCCACGGCACTGGACTGGAACAACCTTCCCCGGCACCGCGTCTATAACTTCAATCTGCCTGATTGTCCGGCAGATCAGATACGAGGCCTCAAGGTATGCCGTCACAGTACCGACTGGGCATGTCTGGACTCCTATGAACGTCGCATCTCTCCGCGGGGCAGAGAGTACTACTGGATGATAGATCCCTTCCAGCACTTCCACCTTGAGGACGAAGGCTCCGACAAAAGCTGGCTGCATCAGGGCTTTGCCACCCTGACACCTCTGAATATCGATCTCAACGACAGGGAGACCGCAAAAAAACTTAATGAAAACAGTCTGTGGGACCAGATACTATCATAATTGGAAAGAAGAAGTCTCCTTTCCGCCTTCATCCCTTGCGAAAAATTGCCACTGCGGCTACAAAAGAAACAAAGAAACGGAGAGGATTATTTTAACGTATCCGCCTCTCCATGATACCTGCTACCCGCTCCCCGGAGGGAAGCCATGCCTATTACCACTCCTAAAGAGATGTTCGACCGTGCCTACAAAGAAGGCTATGCCATCGGTGCCTTCAACGTCAACAACATGGAAATCATACAGGGCATCATGCAGGCCGGTGCGGAAGAACGCTCGCCGCTGATACTTCAGGTTTCCGCCGGTGCCCGCAAGTATGCCGGTCAGGTTTACATCATGAAGCTGGTGGAAGCCGCTCTCATCGAAGCCGACATTCCGGTGGTGGTGCATCTCGACCACGGTCCCGACTTTGAACTGTGCAAGGCCTGCATCGACGGCGGTTTCAGCTCCGTCATGATCGACGGTTCCCACCTTCCCTTTGAGGAAAATATCGCTGTTACCAAAAAAGTTGTGGAGTACGCTCACGACCGGGGTGTATGGGTTGAAGCAGAACTCGGACGCCTTGCCGGCATAGAAGAACACGTCTCTTCCGATCACAGCATTTATACCGATCCCGATCAGGCCGTGGAATTCGCCCAGCGTTCCGGCTGCGACTCTCTCGCCATTGCCATCGGTACCAGCCACGGCGCATACAAGTTCAAGGGTGAAGCCAAGCTCGACTTTGAACGCCTCGACAAGATTTCTTCCATGATGCCCGGCTATCCGCTGGTGCTGCACGGCGCTTCCAGCGTTCCGCAGGAATTCGTGGCCATGGCCAACCAGTACGGCGGACAGCTCGGCAACGCCAAGGGCGTTCCCGAAGAAATGCTGCGCAAGGCCGCCAAGTCCGGCGTATGCAAAATCAACATCGACTCCGATATCCGTCTCGCCATGACGGCCAGCATTCGCAAGTACATGGCAGAGCATCCCGAAGCCTTCGATCCGCGCACCTATCTGAAGCCCGCCCGTGAGGCCGTGAAGGATATGGTACAACGCAAGATCCGCAACGTTCTCGGCAGCTCCAACAAAATCTAACATATTTTCCGACGATGGCCCGGACACAGTCCGGGCGGTTCGCCGGGAACATCATCTGCCGCAAACGCGGAATCGTCCCCGACGTCATTCCAGCACCTCGGCATGAAACAACAAAACGCGGGATCATGGCACTTCCGGCACCATGATCCCGCGTTTTCACTATGGCAGCACTGCCCATATTTCCAGAAGAGAATCAGGCAGGTCAGTATTGATCAGTACAGGGGTACCGTCATTCCTTCCGGCATATCTTCGTCGGGAAGATCGACCACCATATCCCCGTGTTCATCCTTATATATGCCTATTCTGAGTATCAGGGCATCATTGATACCCTTGACCTTCAGCAGGTCTTCCACCGAATGGAAAGGTCCGTGCTCTTCCCTGTATTTGATCAGGTTGGTCACCATGGCACGGTTCATATCAATGGGAGCCTCCAGGAGTTCCGCCTTTGTGGCCGTGTTCAGATTAATGACATCGGCATGGGATACCCCCGGAGCAGCCATACAGACAAAAAAAAGAAGTGCTGCCGGAATCATTCTTCTGCGCGCATTCAACATCATGATATTCTCCTGACATAAGACTCAACCGGAGCCGTCCCGTAGATGTGCCAAACCGTCACATGAAACAGGATCCGGCTCCGGTTTTCTTCAGTTATGCATCACTACTTTTCAATCAGTACGGGAACCGCCGTTCCTCCGTTTTCCCCGGGCGTCAGACGGAAGAATTCCAGACGCGGAGGAACAACCGCACGTTCCTTGGAATGCTTTGCCTGAGGAACCCAGTCGTAAGGAACACGATAGGCGCGGAATACCACGTTGTAGTTATCCAGATCTCTCCACTTGGGATCAACATATTCCCACACGGTATCGAGATCGGGAGTCACTTCAAAAACCCGTCCGTACGCAGCCTCGCAGATAAGCGTATTCCCGTTGGGCAGACGCTGTACATTGCCCTGGAGAGGACTGAAAAAGATGTTGGGGTTATTATCCGTGGCAATCTTGGCCTTCAGCGCGGAGTACTCCCACACAACTTCTAGGGTCACGGGGTTGATTTCCAGGACTCTCGAGTAATGGCGCTTCATGACACCGACACCGTCCAGAGCGTCCTGATCCGGCCTGCCGTAGCCGCTGAATCCGCCGTTGTCGAATACCAGCAGGTTACCGGCACCAGGCAGTCCGCTGGGAATGATATGGCTGCCGTGGGGGCCGATGATGGGTCCGATTTTACGCAGGGCGTCAGTAGAGCTGAAGTCCGGACCGAGCTTCCACACAATCTTTCCCGTTTTCTTGTCGATGATGGCAATCATCGACATATGGCGGGAGGAAAAGAGAACATTGTCCGGGTTGAAAGCCGCATACTTGACAGGATCTTCGTCATACCAGCGGTTTTTACCCACATAGGAAACGGCGTTGATATGTGCCCAGTCCACGCCCTTTTTGTTTTTTACCTCATTGACCTTTGAGCTGGTCTTGGCGCTGGCCTGCCCATACGGAGTAGCCCCCGAATTCTTGTCCTCAACTCTGAGATGCCTGTCGTATCTGTCATAAACACCGAGAGCCTTTATACCTTCTTCCGAAAATCCCAGCTCCTTGAAGTGTTCCGAAATCTTCCACTGCCATACGACCTTTCCGGTGGCATCGACTTCATAGATGGCATTTTCCTGTACGGGGAAGTCCACCGGAATATTGCCGGGCTTGGCCAGACCGTTCTGCGAATTCAGCAGAAGCCTGCCGTCGGCACGCGGCTTGGCATCGGGGAAATAGTAGCCAACGGGACTGCCTTCCATTTGAGCGTCGTGACTCATGGGAATGTCGTTCTGACGAAGAATCTTGTTATTCCAGTCCAGAATAACCATATGGGCATTTTTACGCTTGCCGTATTCGCCCTGAACAACACCGTTGGGAAGCATTTTTGCGGAATGCCCCAGAAGCTGCGGCCATTCTTTCATGACCTCGCCGTTCATATCGACAAGATAGGTGCTGTGGCCGGAATTCCACCAGCTAGGTCCAATTAACGTATACCCGTTGAAACTTCTTTCAGGGTCATACATCGTAACGCCTGTCGGATAAATGGTAGGCGAGGCGCTGCCGTTTATCGGTATCATGGTCATTACCGCGAGACTGCATAGGAAATAACGTAATTTCATAAGGCCTCCTGAAAATATTATAGAGACGGGTGTCAGATTCACATATCGTGAAGCAAAATACATGCCAATATATAATTCACTGTATTTATTATAGATTATGCAGCGTTCCCTTTTTGCGACATAGAAAAATGTAATGTTTCTTACGCATGAAAAAGGCCCTGGTGTGCAACATTTTTCACACTTTCAACGGCTGCTTTTTCATGCATAAAGGAGTACCGTATTTTTAAGATGAAAAAATTTACGTTCTACCTGTGCTGCATTCTTTGCGCAGTCATATGCGCCGTCGGCCTGATGACGCAGGATCAGCGGACCGATCCCGTGGAAGCAAAGAAAAAAATCCGCATCGGAGTTCTTCGGGATCGTCCACCCCTTGCCAGCATGGTGGACGGCTCTCCAGAGGGTCTTGCCGTAGAGCTTGTGCATGGTATCTGTTCCACCCTGAACATCGAAGAGGAGTTTGCTTTTGGTCGTGCCGTGGAATTGTATGAACAGCTGGAAAAGGGAACGATAGAGCTGGCGGTACTGGTTCCCCGAGTCACGGGGCAGACCTCCAGACTGACGTTCATTCCCACCGGATTCAGCCTCAATCGCCGCATTTTCGTTACGGATGTCAGCATGGATATCCGGTCGGAATCCGACTTTTCCGGACACAGCATCGCTTTTGTAAAAAGTGACAGCCGATATGCAAATATTGCACGGAATGCAGGGGCCGACGTTGTCATAGCCGACGACATGCCGTCGGCACTGGACATGCTTATAAACCATGATGTGGATGCCTACATCACCCATCTGGGTGAAGTCGTGGCCAGTCTTGCCTGGAAAAAAGGCCTTACCGGTATCAACATCAAAGGAGGAAGTCTGGAGCGTACGGAACTGTATCTGGTGACGGAGGAACATAATATTCACCTGTCGGCCCGGCTTGCAGATTTTCTGACCACTCTGGAAAACAACGGAACATTGATGGAGATGCGCGAAAAATGGCTGGGCGCTCCCGTATGGAGAGAAAGCTTCTGGGAGCAATATAAGATGCCGATCATCTATTTTTCTCTGGGAGTTGCCTGCCTTATTACCATCATCATAATCTGGAACGTTTCCTTACAGTATAAGGTTTCCAGGGCTACGGACAGTCTGCGGGCGTCGGAAACCAGATATCGGGAACTGACGGAGGCCTCCCCGGACGGCGTCATTCTTCTGGATGAACACGGAGGGTATCTTTATGCCAATCCCGTGGCACGGAAGCTTCTGAACTCCTATGACATGCAGCTGTGCGGATACTCTCTGGCGCCGGAAACCCACCTCGGAGAGCTGGCACAGGATATCAGAGCAGGACGATACGGCCGCCGGGAATGTGTACTGCCGGAGAAAAACGGCCAGACCCGCCATTTTGAAATCATGACGTTTCCGGCCACGCTGGATGGAAGAGGAACTCCCGGAGTATGCACCCTCTGGCGTGACATCACGGCACGGAGGATACTGGAACAGGAACTGGCCAGAACGGACCGCATGTCCATCATCGGCCGCATGGCGGCCGGAGTGGCCCATGAGATCAACAATCCGCTGGGAGTCATCATGGCCAACGCCGAGTATCTTGCGGAAAAAGGGGTGGGAGGCACACAGGTGGAGGCCATTCTCGCACACGGCGAAAAGGCGGAAAGTTCCATCCGGCGACTCTTGAATCTTGCCCCGACGCTTGAAATCCGACGCGAAAGCCTCAACCTGACCGAAGTCGTGCAGGAATGCATACTGTTCCTGCATCCCCGGTTGCGCAAAGTGGATGTTGATGCGCATTTGCCGGACTGGCTTCCTGTGCGGGGAGACAGAGGCATGCTGGAACAGGTGGTGCTGAACCTCATCATCAACGCTCTGGACAGCATGAAAGATTCCGGTCGCCTGACAATAACCGGAGAAAGCCGGCATCAGAAGGAAGCCGACACGGCAAGAATCATCATTGCGGATGACGGCCCGGGGATCGCCGAGTCCGACATGGACCGTATCTTTGACCTGTTCTACAGCACAAAAGGAAGCCAGGGATTCGGTATCGGACTGTACGTGGCCAGAAATATAGCGGAAATGCACAATGGGACGCTGCGGGCGGAGTCAAAGCCAGGAGAAACCCGATTTATTCTGGATCTTCCTCTTTTGGTATAGCCTCTCCCGCCGACGGAATACCGCAGTCGGCCATCTTATGGTAAAGGGTTCGTCGACTGACCCCCAGCATGGTTGCCGCCCTTGTCCGGTTACCATCCGCAAGTGTCAGAGCCAGAAGAATAGCCTTCCGCTCCGCCTCTCTTGCTGCTTCATGCAACGCGATGGGGGCGCTCGACAACGGCTGAGGACGAGGCTCTGAACCAAGACGGTTTTCCAGGGGGCCTAGAGATGACGGGGTGATGATCTGCCCTTCCGTAAACAGCACTATCCTCTCCATGGTGTTTTCCAGTTCACGGATATTGCCGGGCCACGGCTGCGCCATGAGAATCTCCAGCGCTGCAGGACTTATCTCTCTGATATTTTTATTATGTTTTCTATTGTACTTATGAATGAAGTACTCGATGAAACGGATAATATCTTCTTTCCGTTCCCGCAGATCGGGCATGCGTATCGGCAGAACCGCAAGCCTGTAGTAAAGATCCTCCCGGAAAAGCCCCTGACGAACGGCCTCCTTCAGATCACGGTTACTGGCCGAAATAAAACGCACGTCAATATGCACAGAGGCATTGGCCCCCACGGGTCGAACTTCCCTTTCCTGAATGGCATGCAGCAGTTTTGTCTGCATACCCAGCGGCATCTCCCCTATCTCATCCAGAAAAACGGTACCGCCCTGTGCTTCCTCCAGCAGGCCGCGGCGAGACTGAACCGCACCGGTGAACGCACCCCGGACATGGCCGAACAACTCGCTGTCCAGCAGGCTTTCCGGAAGTGCCCCGCAGTCAATGGTCAGAAAAGCTTTGTTCCGGCGCGGACTGGACGCATGGATCACCTTGGCCAGCAGACTTTTCCCCGTTCCGCTTCTGCCTTCAATAAGAACACTGACACTGGATCCGGAAATTTTATCAAGCATCCGCATGATATCGTGCATGGCAGGACTGTCTCCCAGAATCATGGAAGGCACGCCCTCCTCCTCTTCCCGGCGGGAACTTCCCAGAGAGCGCTGCATGGATCCGTAGTCCGCCGCACGCAGCACCAGCGGCAGGAGTGTTTTCATTTTTAACGGCTTGGTCACATAATCATAGGCACCAAGCCTGGTTGCTCTTACGGCGCTCTGAATGGTACCTACACCCGTCATGATGATGAACGGTGTGGAGATCCCCGATATCCGAAGTCTCTGGAGAAGTTCCACGCCGTCCATACCCGGCATGGACATATCGCAGAGAATCACGTCAAAACTCTTTTCGAGAAGAATCCTGCAGGCTTCTTCTCCTCCGGAGGCGATATCCGTCTGCCAGCCCGACTCGGAAAAGCGAAGTGCAAGGATATCAAGCCATGCCTGCTCATCGTCGACAAGCAATATACGTCTGGACACGTGAACTCTCCTTTTCCCGTCACCGGTCGAAAGCCATAGCGACTCTACCGGAAGATCTGTTCTCCGACCGCTCCGCCGCCTCCGACCTTGCCGAACGAATTTCCTCGAAACTCCGCAGCACCTTTGGGGATACACCGATGCCACGCAAAAAACAACGACCGATCCGACACAGGATTGCCATATCGGAGCATGCGCAAGAAACAACGCTTCCCGAGCTTTTCCCTCGTCTGCCGGAACCAGATTTAAAGACACGGGCCTGTTCTTCTCTCAGACAGGAATATCATACAGAAGAACAGGCCCCGAACATTCTGACTGTCTGCTACTTACGGGACCAGCGGAGCAAAATTGAGGCCGGTTTCCACCGGCAACCCGAACAGCAGATTGGCGTTGGCCACAGCCTGACCGGAAGCTCCGCGACAGAGATTATCTATGGCAGAGGTGATGATGAGACGTCCCGTACGCTCATCCACGGTAACCGCAACGTCACAGAACATCGTACCGCGCACATTGCGGGTCTCCGGAAGCTTGCCGGCAGGCATCACTCTCACCCACGGACTGTCCTTCCAGAAATCCTCATACAGCGCCTGCACATCGGCCTGAGACAGGGGACTGGCCAGCTTGGTGTAGATGGTGGCAAGAATACCGCGGCTGATGGGCAGAAGATGAGGATTGAACGACACGGTGACGGGCGTCCCCGCTGCCACGGAAAGTTCCTGCTCAATCTCCGGAGTATGGCGATGTCTGCCACCGATGTTGTAGGGACGGAAAGAATCTGCCACCTCACAGAACAGCGAGCTGACCACGGCCTTGCGGCCGGCTCCGGTGGTACCGGACTTGGCATCAATGACAATGTCGTCGGTGCGGATGATGCCATTCTTCAACGCCGCATAGAGACCGAGTATGGACGCCGTGGGGTAACAGCCGGGATTGGCCACCAGACGGGCCTGACGTATCTCATCGGCATAGAGTTCAGGCAGACCGTACACGGCATGAGCGATATGCTCCCTGCGGGTATGGGGCTTGTACCATGCTTCATAAACATCAGCATCCCGCAGACGAAAGTCCGCCGACAGATCAACGACCTTCACCCCCGCATCGTACAAATCCGCGCCGATTTCCATGGCCACGCCATGAGGCACGGCAAGAAACACCACATCGCAGGCTTCGGCCAGGGCTTTCACCTCAGGCTCCATAAGCACCACATCCGCACCGGGCAGTCCCTGCAGGAAAGGATACACGACATCAAGCCGCTTGCCCGCATCCTGTCGGGAAGTAGCCGCAGTCAGTCTAATGGAAGGATGGGAGGCCAGAATACGGGAAAGCTCCATTCCCGTGTAGCCCGTCACGCCGACCAATCCGGCTCTCAGCATGGCAAAACTCCAAAAAAAGGCCGGAAAATCCGGCCTGCTGATGGTAAATATCTGTTCAGGAACGGGCCACAAACTTCATGCGCAGTTCGTAGTTGAGCTGCACTGCACTCACGACCCGTCCTCCCGCGGCGGCTCCAGCCCCGACGGCCGCAAGGTGAAAGGCCTCTGCACTGGGTAAGCGCGCGGCACGCCGTACCTGCGGAACTCCGCCTCTACGAGCAGATGTTCACCACGGAAACCGACAGCGATATTGAAGAAGGCAAGACGTTCCTCGACTATTTCAACCCCGAATTCGAAAAGATCGTCACCGCCATGGCGGAACCCTATCTGGCCACGCTGCCGGCGGGAAGTCATGTGCAGTTTGAACGTGTGGGCTACTTCTGTGCCGATCCCGACGGCACGGCGGAGCATCCCGTGTTCAACCGCACCGTGACGCTCAAGGACTCCTGGGCCAAAATAGAAAAAAAGCAGTAGCAGATAGGCCGGTGCCTCTCCGGCTCCCGGCCTTTTTCCTTTCCAAGGTCCCCGTTTCCGGATGTGCAGAAACAGGGCACCGGATGTCGTTTAGACATCCACAGCATAAGGTCGTACATGTTGCGGCTTAAACAGGAACTCCTGACAGGGAGGCAGTATGTCCATTTTTGAAAGCAACCAGGCTCTGGCTCAGCTGTTCGAACAGCACAAGGCCCGCCTGTGCGAAGAAGAAGGCCTGACGGAAGCAGAAATCCGTGCCGCCATAGAAGCCGGTACCATGGTTCTTCTTGGCAACCCCAACCATAAAAATGTCCGCCCCATTCTGGTCGGACAGCCTGCACGGGTAAAAATCAACGCCAACATCGGCACGTCCCCCTTCCACTGCAGCGTGAAGGGAGAAATGCGCAAACTCAAGATCGCTCTGGACGCCGGAGCCGACACCGTGATGGATCTGTCCATTGCCGGCGACCTCGACTCCATCCGTCAGCAGATGCTGGATGCCTGCCCCGCGCCGCTCGGCACGGTTCCCATGTACGGCGTGGCCCAGATTTACATTGACCGCGGCGAAGATCCCGCCACCATTGATCCCGAAGTCATTTTTGCCGACGTGGAAAAGCAGGCCGAACAGGGGGTGGACTTCATGACCCTGAACTGCGGCCTGACCCGCCAGGGCGCGGAATGGGGCGCCAAGGGCGGACGTACCATGGGCATCGTCTCCCGTGGCGGCAGCATTCTTTCCCGCTGGATGCTGCATAACGACAAGGAAAATCCCCTTCTTACGGAATTCGACCGCATTCTCGACATTGCCCGCCGCTACAACGTGACCCTCTCTCTCGGCGACGGCCTCCGTCCCGGAGCCAACTGCGATTCCGGCGATGCCGCCCAGTGGATGGAAGTCATCACGCTCGGACAGCTGGCCAAACGCGGTCTGGAAAAAGGTGTGCAGTGCATGATCGAAGGCCCCGGCCATGTCAGCCTGAACGAAGTGGAGGCTCAGATTCTCAGCATCAAGAAGCTCACCCACAATGCTCCGCTTTATGTCCTCGGACCGCTGGTCACCGACACCACTCCGGGATACGATCATATTGCCGGAGCCATCGGTGGAGCGCTGGCCCGTAAGCGGAGCAACCTTGTTTATGAAAAAGGCTTTACTTCTACGGGTGCCGTGGCGCTGAATGCCGTTGAAGGTTCCACCATCCGTGTCAACAGCATGAAAGATACTGATGCGGTGGTGAGCATTGTCGGGAATATCATAGCCGGAAAGACTTCTGCAGTGAAGATAGTCGAGTCCGACCTTGTAACTGACAATAATGCCACGGAAAACACTATCACCGTCAATCTTCTGAATGACAACTCCCATTTTACCGGCGTCAACGAGTTCGGAAACACGGGAAGCAAAATTGATGGGGCTGTCCTAGCTAAGAAAAAAGAGCTAGGATACCGGCATGTATGAAAGACGCAGCAGACTAGGCTCAGGACTCATTAATTGCCAAAAGGGTAAAAAGTTCTTATTGTCGGCATAGGGAGGATGCCATGAAGGAACTTTTTTATCTTTCTCATGAACAGATTGCTCGTATCAAACGCTACTTTCCTCGTTCCCATGGCATTCCGAGAGTCGATGACAGGCGTGTCGTCAGCGGCATTATCTATGTCATCAAGCACGGCCTGCAATGGAACGATGCTCCGCGCGAGTATGAACCATACAAAACTCTCTACAATCGTTTTATCCGCTGGAGCCGATTGGGGGTCTTTAACAGGATTTTTGCGGAGCTTGTTGAGCAAAACGGCTCCACAACACGCTTGATGATTGATGCCACACATCTCAAGGCACACAGGACAGCAGCAAGTTTGCTGAAAAAAGGGGCCTTTCCCGATGTATCGGACGCACAAAAGGCGGCCTGAATTCAAAACTCCACGCTGTCTGCAATGCCTTCGGTCAACCGTTGGCCTTCCATCTGTCCGGCGGTCAGGTGAGCGACTACAAAGGCGCTGCTGTCCTGCTTGATACTCTGCCGCAGGCCGGGGAGCTTCTGGCGGATAGAGGCTATGATGCCGACTGGTTTCGTCATGCCTTGTCCCGTAAAGGAATCACGCCGTGTATTCCCGGCAGACACAGCCGGAAAACTCCGGTGGCCTATGACAAGGAGGTTTATAAGCAGCGGCACAAGATAGAAATCATGTTCGGCCGACTCAAGGATTGGCGCAGAATAGCCATGCGTTATGACCGTTGTGCCCACACGTTCTTTTCGGCTATTTGTCTCGCTGCCATTGTCATCTTTTATATTTAATGAGTCCTGAACCTAAATAATCGGCAACAGACCGAACTCATAAAGTTTTTTGTGGCCGGTGCCACGGCAAGGGCTGCCGGAGAGATGGTAGGAGTAAACCGTAACACTGCCACATCCTATTTCATGCGCTTGCGACGTCTTATTGCTTCTCATCTCCCCAGCTATCGGCTGTCCGGAGAAATAGAAGCCGATGAAAGTTACTTTGGAGGTGTAAGAAAAGGTAAACGAGGACGGGGATCTGCCGGAAAAATAGCTGTTTTTGGTCTATTGAAGAGAAACGAAAGAGTCTACACAGTAATCATTCCTGATGCCCGTACTGAAACACTTCTCCCCATCATCAAAGAACAGGTGGAACCTGACAGTATAGTCTATACAGATACATTTTCAGCTTACAACGCCTTGGATATCAACGGATTCCATCATCATCGTATCAATCATTCTCAGAAGTTTGCAGAACACCATAATCATATCAATGGAATAGAAAATTTCTGGAATCAAGCCAAAAGACACTTACGTCGTTTTAACGGTATCAAGCCAGAACACTTTTACTGGTTCCTCAAAGAATGCGAATGGCGCTTCAATGAAGGCAACCATAAACAACTTCTAACTCGGCTAACTTATTGGATAAAACAAGCTAAACACTAGTCTTAGCTAGGACAGCCCCAAATTGATTTAGCCTTCGCCAACGGCGCGCGCTGGAACATGACAGGAGACTCTCCGGTCTCCACGCTTGTCATGCAGAACGGCGGCATCGTGAATCTGACCTATGACAACGTCCCGACCACAACCTCCCGATTCCGCACCCTGACGGCGGACAACTTAACCGGTGAAGGCGGTATTTTCCGGGTCAATACAGACATCAAAAATGATAAGGCCGACAAAATCATCATCGACAAGGGATCGGGGACGCATCAGATTGAGGTAATTCCCACCGGCACGGGCGCGGATCGCGAAGCAATGAATTCCTTCATTGTCCAACAACATGAAGGCAGCGCTTCGTTCTCGCTGTCCAACAAAGACGGCAAGGTGGAGCAGGGGCTGTATTTTTACGAGCTGGCAGATCGGACGGGCAACGACGGACAGGAATGGTATCTGAAACGTGTCTCTTCCGGCATCGCCCCAGACACGCCGACGGGTGAAGCGGAAGCCTCACTTTCCGGTCTGGCCGGGCATTATGCCATGTGGTACGGCCAGCTCACCGACCTGCGCAAGCGTCTGGGCGAAGTGCGCTACGGCTCGCAGACCGGCCTGTGGGTGCGCGGCTTCGCCGACAAGTCCCGTCTCGACGGACTGGCAAGTTCCAGCTTTACCCAGAACCTGTACGGAGGCTCCATCGGGTACGATACGCTACTTGCTGATGGTGAACAATATGACTGGATTATAGGAATGCAGCTCCGCAGCGCCCATGCCGACCAGCATACCAACGGGCGTTGGGGCGGACATGGCAATTTGACCAGCATGGGAGGCGGCCTGTACTCCACATGGGTTCATTACGACGGCTGGTATGTGGACGCCGCCGCCACAATGGACTGGTATAATCACGAAATCCGTGCCACGATGCGTGACGGCACAAGTGTGCATGACGACCGTTCTTCTTACGGGCTTGGCGCTTCGCTGGAAGCCGGACGCAGGATAGACTTCGGCTTTAGTAACGGAGGACGCGACCACTGGTTCGTGGAACCGCAACTCCAGCTTTCCTATTTCTGGGTGAAAGGCGGTGACTTCACGGCCAGCAACGGCATGGAAATTGACCAGAAAGACATGGATTCCCTGACCGGACGCGCCGGTCTCGTGCTCGGCAAAAAGTTCGCTCTGGATGGCGGCAACGGCTCCCGCTACATCCAGCCCTATGTAAAGGCCGGCCTGAACCATGAATTCCTGGGAGAACAAGAAGCCCGTCTCAACGGCGTCCGCATGACCTCCGACCTGGAAGGTACTCGCGGCTACTATGGCGTGGGCGTAGACTGGCAGGCCACGGACAACCTCCGTCTTTACATGCAGGCCGAACGTGAACACGGCGAACACTTCACCCGCGAATATAACGTGTCCGCCGGGCTGAAGTGGACATTCTAAGGCATGAAACCGGGCACGCCGGACAGGACGCCGTGCCCGGTTTTTTTCTTCTTTAGCTCGCCGAATCCCGGGAAAGTTGCATGAAATGCGGTATTATTTACTTACTTTTTGCCGGAATATTGACAACTGTTTCCTACGGGCATGCGGGGGAAACACCTTTGGGAAACTTCCCGAAATGGGGAGAATCCATTGAGCGGGTCATTGGGGAACGCCATATCGCCCACCCCTTCATGGAAGAAAGCACAAGCCTTCTTTTCAATATCCCTGTTCAGGTCATGCTTACCCGGGAGCTGGTAGGAGAACAGAAGTGTACCGTTCTTTACTCTTTTCTCAATAACAAACTGATAGAGTATGTTCTCCACCTTGAGGACAGCGCCGACACTGGCGACACCATCAGAACTCAGCTTGAGAGACAGTACGAAAAATATACCGGTCCCCTGTTTTTCTATGACGAAGACGTGTTCGTAGATAAAGCGGGAAAAACCTGCGTCTTTCTGCTGAAAGATGAAGACGGTGATACTTTTCTCTATTTTCTTGATATGGTGACCTACGCTTCTATAAAAGGTAACGGGTGAAAAGAGAGAATACCGCCTCGCGTATCACAAAGGGTGCATCTTCTGGCGGAGGAGCAGCCTTTCATTTTGCCTGAGTCAAGTTCTGCTGGGTGTACAGTTATTGAAACCTGATTTGAGAGGTAAAAGCTCTCCAGCAGGTATCCATCTGGGGCTGAAATACCGACTCTTGGGAGGGAAAGTCACTTCTCGAATTTTGTGGGGCATAGTATGGGGCAAATTTGCCCCACAACGAAAAAGCACTTACATTTTTATGTAAGTGCTTGATTTTTTTGGCGTCCCCAGGCGGATAAATTTTCAATTACAATCTATTTAATTTATTAATTTTTTATATCTTACCATTCATAGATACCTACAAAAATACCTCTTAAATCAAAAATTTTTGGGGGATGGCGTCAGACGCCAATTTTTCTTCCCTTCCTGATAAGACAGCTTGCTGGTTCAGGTCTGAAAAGGATTTCGCGTGTGAACAAAATGCTAACCGACTTGAGGATGCTCTTCCATTTTCAGAAGTTACAAAATTTTTCTTACACTACTTACTGCCGAAATCAGTCGGTGTCTCGCTGCTTCACACTGCCAAAAGCAGGCCCCTCTCCTGCAAAAAATTGCTCTACTATCTTGACGGATTCATGCTTGGGAAATCGTGCAATAGCATTTTCCCATATTTTGAAGGCCATATCCCGATCTCCTAAATTCCAAAGACTTCCTCCAAACTCAAACCATACTTCTGTATAATCGGGATTGATTTTTATGGCCTTTTTATATGCTTTTCTACAACCTTCTATATTTCCAAGCCCTTCATATGCCCGCGCGACCTGATACCAGCTAAGTTCATCCGGCTGATGTATTTCAGCTTGGGGAAGCAAGATGGAAAGAGCTTCAGCATATTTTCCTAAATGATTTAAAACTACACCAAGACAATAACCATACTCATCCGGTTCCTGTTGGCAAGCCTTTCGGTATGCGTCTTCAGCTCGTTCCCATAAACCGTCTGTCTGTGCCCAGTGACCAATGCGATCCCATAAAAATGCAGAATCAATGGTGCCGGAATCCATCAACTCCAGCATTTCCCGCTTAAAACTTTCAAAATTTAGATCAACGGGAAAATCCTCTTCGTGAAGTAGCCATGAACATATGAGATATTCGTACTTTCCTTTTGTGTCTTCGGGAAAATCACGAAGATACTTCTTCCAAAAAAGCAATGACTTCTGAATAGATTCTATAGATTCTTTCCCGAATTGCGACACGAACTTGCCGCACCAGGGCAATATCCACTCAAACATCCTGACATGACTCAGTAGGGTATTGATCTCCCTGAATGCTCCAGCCGAATCTTTTAAATTAAACAATATGGGGATTCGCCATGCATTCACAGATAAAGAACGCGATAATGAGTCCACATCCCAAATGATTTTATCCAAGTGTTCAAGTGCGGGCTGATACTTTCCTTCAGTGTACAGGCACACGCCCATTGCGAAATGAGCTTCAGGCAAATAGGGGTCCAGCTCTAAAGACTTTTCATAGGATTTCCGTTCATCAGTAGAATTACCCAAGGATTTATGCACAGCTCCTATGTTTTTATAGCACATAGCAGCTTCATGCGCGTCTTCCGGAAGAGAGAATTCTGTTATTGCCTGCAAATATGAAGACAACGCATTTTGATAGTCCTGCAATATAGAATAGGCATTTCCAATGCAGTATGTGAGATCGCCTTGTTGATGCCCCTGTTTAGAACGGAGAGCCTCAAATAAGGGGATAGCCTTTTGGACACGTTTCACATCAAACCTGTTCTCATCAATACCCAGATTTATTTCTGCCATATAAGCCAATGCGATTGCCTCAGGATATTTACCCAACACCGCATCAAACTTGGGGAATGAGTCACTTATTTTATCGTATTGACCTGCTTTGAACATTTCGACAAGTATTTGATATGCGCGCTGAGGCTCACCCGACAAATATATAGGACTAGAGACGGTATTAAGTATCTTATTAAGTTGCTTTGGAGATGTAGTAATACATTGAAAGCGCTGTTCCATAAAAAATTTTCCGTCTGTCATAACCAGACTATGCAGCTTATTTTGAAAAACAACGCTAAAATATTCTTTAAATTTAATAGTTATATATTTCTGTGTACGCCAATTCGAGCTTTTTTGTTCATACTGCTGTAAGGTGTCGTCTGCGGTTTGGACCAGAAGTCGTTTTGATGGAAGGTGATAACAGACATAAATAGAATGAGGCTGGCGTACAAGGTAGTTCAAATTTTTTCTATCAATGGAAATACTTACACTTCCATCGGAGTTTTCTTTGCATTCTGTCCCCTTAAGCTGTACATGCACGCGAAAGTTCGTCATTGAAGCCCCGATACGAGCTTCAATCTGAATATCGGTACCATAATCATTCGTATCATTACGCTGCTGAACAACAAACAGTCCCGCCTCTGTTATGGCATTTTCAAAAGCATTTATAGCGGCCTTTTCAATGTCATGTGCAGCGTCTCGCTGCGGCAGATCGTCTAAATAGCTCTTTTCATCCACGTCTAAACTCCCACCCTGAACTCCTTCCAGTCCTTTGCCACCCGCAGCTCCACGCCATTATCCAATGCCTTGAAGTGTTGTCTGCCGCAGTGGATTTTCAGGGCTTCCGGGGTACGCAGGCCGAAAACGCTGGTGTCACCCTTGGTTTCCAGGACGAAGTAGAGTTTTTTCTCGCCGTCGCGATCCAGATACACGGCCCAGTCCGGGTTGTAGGTTCCGATGGGGGTTTCAATTTTGAATGCGCGAGGGATTTTGAAAAACATTTTCACGTCAGGATCGTTGTCCAAGGCCAAAGCAAAGGGACGCTCCACAGTGCTGCTGTCGTAAATGATATGATCGTAGACGCTGTGCTCGACAGATACGGCATTCTTTTCCAGGTTGGCAATAAGCTCTTCGCTGTCGAAAATTTCCTGAATATAATATTCCTGCCCGGCCAGTTTGAGATAGCTGATGCCGTCCACGGCCAGTTGATGGCGACGATTGCGGATAATTTCCACCGCGCGCTCGATGAACAGTTGCGGATTGTTGCGCAAGTCCTGCAAGCGTCCGCTCTGAAGCAGGATTTCGCAGACCGTAGATCGCTTGGTCAGGGTCTGTTCACCGATGACAGCCAGCACATCCGGCATGTTGCTGTAGCTGTCTTGGATATCCGTGGTCCGCATTCCCGTTTCCTGATGGCTTACCCCGGCTGACTCGATATGAATGATCGCGTTTTGCGTGACAAGCCGGGCCGAGGGTATGGGATCCATCTCCTGCAGGTCCTTGACGCACCGGCTGATCAGTACGGCGCTGTCGATATTGACTCTGTATGTGGTTTTCTGCTTGATCTTGTTCCATAGCTCCAGAAATTCCGGAGATGCCGTGACCTGTTTCTTCAGCTTGACCGTCACGTCTTTGGAAGCGTCGCGGAGAGGGGGACGCCTGTCCGCATTCCTGATGATGGATTCAAAGCGTTCGCGCGCCGCCTCAAATTTTTTCGGCAGATCCAGAGTCCCAGTTTTCAGAGCATTTTTCAGGGTATCCTTGATGTTGCCGTTTTTGTCTGTGTAGCCCTTGGCGTGCAAGTGGTTCAGCAATTCCTGGGCGTCCTCATAGGAAACGGTCTTTTCCGTCTGTACGGTGCGTGTGTAGGTCGCGCCGCACAGGGCGGTTTTCAAGGCGGCGGTTGTCACCGGCGTGGCCGCGGCAGTGCTTGCCGCGGTAACCGATGTGATTGCTTTGGCGACTTCCACCGTAGCCGCAGCCACTTCCTTCGGCAAATCCAGGCTGTCTTGTTCAACGGCGGTCTGCAGCGCAGGTTGCGCCCGACCTTCGGGTGAAATGTAACCCTGTTTTTCGAGGTGCGCGACAATCTGCGCGACTTCTTCCGGGGTGATGGTCTTTTGTTCCTCAATGGTATCCGTGTACGTCATCCCGGTAAACAGGCTCAGTTGCAGAACGCCGAACTTCAGGCCGGTTTCATCCTCGATTTCCTTCTGGAGCGTGGCCGCAAATTCGGCAAAACTCTCGTTCGCCATGACGTGCAGCAGATTGATATCCTTGTCGTCAATGCGCTCGCCGTCCTGGTTCACGCACAAACGCAGGCCGCGCCCGACTTTCTGACGACAGGTGAATACAGATTTCTGCTCAATCAGCGTGCAGACTTGAAAAACGTTGGGGTTGTCCCATCCCTCTTTCAGAGCCGAATGCGAGAAAATGAAACGCAGCGGACAGTTAAAAGACAGCAGCCATTCCTTGTCTTTCATGATGGTGTTGTAGGTGCTGGTGTCGTCCTGGGTATCGCCTCTGGTGTCCTTGTAGTGGCCCTTTTTGTCCTGAGAAAAATAGCCGTCATGCACTTTTTCAACCGGATTGCGGAACCGCTCCTTAAGCTCGGCGTACTTCGGCAGATTCAAAAGTTCGTGGTAACACTCCTCGAACATTTCCGCATAAGGCCCTTTTCCGCCTTCCGGGGTGCGGTATTTTTTAACCTCGTCGATAAAGAACAGAGAAAGTACCTTGATGCCCTTTTTCGTAAGGCGCAATTCCTTGTCAAAATGGGTCTCAATAGTGCGGCGAATCTGCGCCCGCTTGACGATGTTCTCATCAATGCCGCCGATGGTCCGGCCTAGTTTAAGAAATTCCGTATTGCCGAATTCAACACATTCATATCCCGGTGTGCAGTCGATGCCCGCCACCGTGTACCCTTCATAAAGCTCACGCCGACCGGAAAGGACAAACAAGTCTGAATTCGGTTTTATGGTGACGTTTTTGCGGGACACCTTACCGTCTTTAGCGGCGACGTCCATTTCCACTTTGGCCCGATAGCCCTTGTCGTCTTTGGTTACGGAAAGCAGTTTGATGTACGGCTTGTTGAATCCGTGGGCCACCTGGTTGGAAAACACACAGATCTGCTTCACCAGTCCCATCTGGTAGGCGTCAACCGGCGTCAGGCGAAACAGCAGATTGACTTTTTCCCGGTGGGTAGCGGAATAACGCAGCACGCAGAGCGGATTCAGCGAGGCAATAGCTTCCTTTGCCTTGGGCGTGTTGTCCACGCTCTGCGGTTCGTCAATGATCACTATGGGCCGGGTATCGCGGATAAAACGCATGGCGGATTCGCCGGAGAGCCGGTCCTGAACCTGATTGATGACGTTCTCGGCCTTTTTAAACGCGTCGATGTTGATGATCATGATTTCGATGTTGGCGCTGGTTGCGAACTGGCGCACATCGGACAAACGGGCGCTGTTGTAAATGAAATAACGGCACGGAACACGGTTGTAGAGAACGCCGAAGTGCTCCTGCGTGACTTGCAGAGATTTGTACCCCCCCTCGCGGATGGCCACGGACGGCACCACGATGATGAACTTGGCGAAGCCGAAACGCTTGTGCAGCTCAAAGATGGTTTTGGTATAGACGTAGGTTTTCCCGGTTCCCGTCTCCATTTCCACGCTGAACTGCCTGCCTTCCAGATCATGCGTCATGGGCAGGGTATTGTGTTTCTGCACTGCCTGCATGTTGGCGAGCATGGCGGCGTCATCAATAAGCAGGGCATTGCCGATACCGTACTGATTTTCCAGCAGGGAAAACTGTTCGCCCTGGACAATAGAGAAGGTGGCGGTCTTCTTTTCCTGACCGATGAACAGATCAGCCACAGCATTGACGGCGGCTGTCTGGAAAGATTGTTTGATAAACTTAAGTTTCATGACAGTCTAAAATATAAATCCTTAAAGTATTAACTTAATAATTAGGTTACCTGGTTAGCTATGTCGACTTTTTTTACTTTTTTGCTTTTTCATAGCCAATATAAAAAGTAAAATGTCAATACAAACCATTGATGAACATGAAAACAATAATTCAACACACCCGTTTATGTAGTCAAAATAATCGATTGTATATATTTTTTGGGGATCTTTTTTGGGTTGGTACGATATTATTTTTTTTGTTGGATCGTATTCAAATGTTGCATGATGAGAGCCGTTACGAATCGAAACATTATATTCTGAATAAATATTGATAAATTCCGGTATTCTCTCAAAGCACTTTATTCTATTTACTTTATCTATCTGTAAATAATTATCTAATGTAAAATCTTTTGTGGCGAATGTATCATATTCTATTCCTGCTTCAATATTTTGAATAGCTGCAAAAGTAACAGCACCAGAACCAAGGACCTCAAAAGCAAATCCATAAAAGTCACGCGTCTTAGCGAAATCATATGAAGACAAAGCGCTTTTAATGAAAGGTCTATTCAACTTATAACTTATGAACAGTTGTGAATATTCAGAATAGGCATCAAAAAATCTTTCAAATATAGAATAATACTTTCTAATCCTATTTTTTACATTGCTACTATGGTAAACTAAATATTTGTCAAATTCTTCTTCATACTTTTCTGCTATTTCATAAATTTTCTCTTTTGCATCGATGAGTAATTGAATCCTACCGTTACAAAGGGTTCTTGCGCAAAAGTCATAAATCCAGTGAAGAGCACCAGCAGCACTCTCCGGATATTGTATGCTATTTTGTTTTGATATATTGTCTGCAAGAGTAATATTATTCTTATTGAATTGAGACCAAGCCCTTTTAATTTTTGGCCACTCGTCATCAAGACGCAAGATCCTTTCTGCTTCTGACACACCTCTTTCATATTCTTTCCGATCTAATGTTACCCCTTTTTCTTTCATTTCGGCAAACAATTGCTGAGCGGCAAAAATTCCGGGACTAAAGAATGGATCATGCCTATAACTTTCTGGAATTTGGTTTTCCGAAGATAAATTTTCAATTATGCCTTCCTCCTCACAGCATTCACAATTATTAACTAAATCGAAACCAACATTAGGTGGATTCGATAAATCAAGCTTTATTTCTATCTCTTCACCACATCCAGAACAGTTAAATACATGTTTTTGTTCTTTTGAGTGACCAATATCAATCCTCAGAGTCGAAATGGTACCACAAGTGAGGCATTTTACGTTTATTCTTTGAATCATTTACATGTCCCCTTTGCAATAGATTCCAGACGATACAGAATGTCACTATTTTTACACAATTATCAAAAAACTTAGACTAACTTCAGCTCAATATTCCTGTCACGCAGGATATAGAAGGCGTTGGACATAGCCGTATCGTCGGCCAGGGAGTTTTCGGACAGAACGATTTGCCCCGGCGCGTACTCCGCCATTTCCTCGACCATTTCCACGGTCAGACCGTCCGACAGGCAGATAAGCAGCAGAAAATCCCCCACAGACCAGGCGGTTTTGCCGGAAATATCCACCGACGACACGTTGTACGTCAGGGGAACGCCCATCTTGAGCATGATTTCATACACTACATCCAGATCGGTCCGGTCCGGCTTTATCCGGTCGATCATATTGTGCAGCCGGTTGCTGATGGAAAGCAGATCATCTTCCGGGAAGGGCGTGCTGTCCCAGGTTTTCAGATTGGAGGAATCCAGCTTGAAGACCTTGAAACCGGTGTCAGGCAACGGAGAATTACCTGAAGCATCTTCACCATCAGGGACAAGCGAAAGCTGTTCCGCATGTTTTGTCATCTGTTTTTCATGCTGCTTTGCAGGTTCGATATTCTCAAGTATCTTCGCACCGGCCCGCCGAATGCGCTCCTTGCCTATTTCACAGATATTTTTGTATCCGGCCTTGAACGCTTCCGAACTTTCCGGACAAAGTTCCGGAAGCTGCACCATAATAAAACGACGCTTGCCTCCGTCTTCTGCATTGAGCTGCATCACCGCATGGGCCGTACTTCCAGATCCAGAAAAAAAGTCCAGAATTATCGCATTCGAATCATCACCACAAACGTAGTCAAAAAGTTTTGCAAGTTCAAAATGATCTTTGGGGTTATCGAAAAATTTTCCACCCAGCAATTTTCTAAAATATTTAATAGCGACCTGCGATTGTTTATAGAAATAACTTCCACGTACTTGGGTCGCTAGTTCTTCTTCGTTGGATTCTTCATTAACTAAATCCAATTCATCTCCAGAATGCACGGGGCGTATATGTGCCTTGCGGAATGGAGGATCTGTTTCATCCTTACGAAATTCGACCAATCCCAGAGAAATTTGTCGTTGCATTTCTTGAGGTGACGAGTAGATCCAGCCACGCTCAGGCACTTTGCACGCTTTACCAGTTATAGGATGAATTACATCATAGCGAGGACCTCCGCCGCCGGGCCATGAAATATCACGATCTCGCCAAGGGCCATTTGCATCAACCCGTTTATATCGACTCCATTTTTTTGAAGGATGTTTTGCTGGTAACGACGAAAACCATTGTTGTAGTTCTTTTTCAATTGAAGCATCATCGGTGCCATATTCTTCACGAAGTTTTAAATATTTCTCCCAAATTTCTTTTGTTCCTGGTTTGTTTTCGCGCCAGATAGTCTTAAGCTCCCGGAGTCTACACAGACTCTTTGCATAAAGGAGAAGGTACTCATGACCAACTGAAAAAAGTTTGGCGTCGTTTTTTCGCCCTTTTTCCCAAACGAGACAGGCGACAAAATTCTCTTCCCCAAAAACTTCATCACATAACTTCCGCAAGTTATGCACTTCATGGTCATCTATGGAAATAAAAATAACCCCGTCATCACGCAACAAATTCGCCGCCAGGCGCAAGCGCGGGTACATCATGTTCAGCCAGTTGGTATGAAAGCGGCCCATGACCTCAGGGTTGCTTTTGGTGGTCTGGCTGGTCACTTCCCTGTAGCGTTCGAGCGGGTCTTTAAAATCATCCTCGTACACAAAATCGTTGCCCGTATTGTACGGCGGGTCGATGTAGATCATCTTCACCTGCCTAAAATACGAAGCCTGCAACAGCTTTAAGACTTCCAGGTTGTCGCCTTCAATATACAGATTCTGCGTGGTGTCGAAGTTGACGCTTTCTTCAGGACACGGACGAAGCGTTGCCGTAGAACGCTGCTGGGCCAGGCGCAGGCACTCGCTTTTCCCCTTCCAGGTAAATTCGTACTTCTCAAAATCCTTGAGGATGTATTCGCCGCAGAGTGAAAGCAGCTTGTCGATATCCAGCTTGCCCTCCACAAAGCACTGCGGGAAAACCGAAGCCAGCTTTTCGCGCTCGGTCAGTTCAATATTCTTGGAGAGTCCTTCTAGATAGTGTCGTCAAATTATGTTTGCCCACAAAGATATGCATCTGATTTGAACGGCGGCAAGAAAAGATGCACATCTTTTGGCATATCGTGTGGCAATTCCCCGCCAGCGCTTGAGATGGAGAAAAGCATTCTCGACAAGATGCCTGACTTTGTAGAGCTCTCTGTCATAGTTGCGTGATATTTTACGACTTCTCTTTGGCGGGATGACAACCTGGAAACCGGATTCACCTGCTTTGCGGAGAATACTCTCCGTATCGTAGCCTCTATCAGCCAAAAGTGCCCCGGCACTCAACCCGTCAATCAACGCACAGGCCTCTTTGCAATCAGCTCGGGTACCTTCTGTAACAATAACTCTGACCGGCATACCATGCGCATCCACGGCCAGGTGTATTTTTGAGTTGAGCCCCCTTTTGTGCGGCTCATGGCCTCATTACCTCCCGCAGCGCCCGCCGCATGGGGATGTACTTTGCAATGACTGGCATCAATGATGAGCCATTCAAAATCAGGTTCGACAATGAGAGCTTCGAGTATTTTCTCCCAAACTCCCCGATCTCGCCATCGGCAGAAGCGGCGATGTGTATTTTTCCAGTCGCCAAGATCGGGGGGTAAATCCCGCCACGGAGCCCCGGTTCTCAGTATCCAGAAGACGGTGTTGATAAACAATCGGTTATCGGCGGAAGGACGACCGACAGAGCCTTTGGAACCGGGAAGAAGTTTTTCAATATTTGCCCATACCTTGTCGGAAATATCATGCCTCCGATGTGCCGCCATATGGTCTCTCCTCATTGTAAGTGAAGAGATTATAACATACTTTTAAATTTGACGACACTATCTAGTTTTTCCATAAAATCACCCGGTTTTCCTGAAAATCATGCCGTGCCGCTTACCTGTACCACAAACAGACGTTCCATCGTTGCGGCAAGTTGCGCGTCAGCCAAAAGCTCTTGTATGTGTTCTTCGAGCTCCGTGTCCAGTTGACGGTGTTGAGCGGACAGTTGTTGTTCCGCCCGCCTCAACTCTGCGGTCAATCGGCTGCATCGGCGTTGCAGGGACAGTCGCTCCATGCGCGAAAGCTCCTTGTCCAAAGCGGCCCTGGCTGTTTTCACCTGGAAGCGTAACCCCTCAAGACGGCGCATCAGCTCGACTTTACGCTCGGCCGCCTTGTTTTTCAAAGCGTTGACGGCCTCTTTTTCCGCTGAATCGGTTTCCGTAAGCACCTTGCGGATAAAATCATCGCCGGAAATGAGTCTGTCCAGCTTATGCTCCACGGCAGGACGCAAATGGCGGTTACGTTTGCCCACAGGTTCGCCCCGTACAGAGAAGTCACGCACCGGTAAGGCCATGAGCGCGGCGCATTCGTCATGGGAAAGCACGCGGCCGGAACGGGTTTCCCCTGTCAGCGGATAAAAGGCATACCCGCCCCAAAAGTTCCCCTTGGGCCGAACCCGCACTTCATACAATGCAAGTTCGCACGGCTCAATATCCGCGTCTACAACAAGGCTCCCGCTTTCCGGAATGCCGCGCCAGAACATTTCTCCAAAGATACCTCTTGCAAGAGAACCGGTGACCGTGTGACGGCCGGAGCGCGGCTGATAGTCTTTGGCCATGCCATATTCCATGCGGCGCAACGCCTTGCCGGTGAATACCTTGGGCGGCGGAAGATGCGTAACGGCAACCGTGCGGGTTGCGTCATCCAGACGAAAGCCCTGTTTTCCTGCAAAAAACCAGCGAGTGACATACCACAGGTCGTCTTCAATCTCTTTTGTCTTGGCTTCGATATAGCGCGGGGTGATGTAAACCTTTTCCGCTATATCCCTGGTGAAGGAAGTGAACAGCGAATGTTCGGCCCGGCTTACAAGCTCTTTGTTCTGCGCTTCAAACCGCTCCAATGTGCTTTGATGGGTCTGCTCTATCTCCTGTCTGGTCCGGGCCTTGGCGAGCATGTTGGAAAAATTGCCTTCCGAATCATTGCTGAAGTTGCCGATTACCGTATCCGACATGCCGAAGATGCCGGAAAATTGCAGAATACGTTTGTTGATCAGCTCCAGAGTACGCACATCAGCAAAATTGTTGCGGTTCAGGAAATTGAGAATGATCACGTCCGACTGCTGCCCCTGTCGGTGACAACGGTTGATGCGCTGCTCAAGGGTGAGCGTATTGTACGGCAAATCGTAGTTGATAACAAAGGAACAGAATTCCAGATTGAAACCTTCCGCCCCGATATCCGTGGAAATGAGAATTTTCGCCTCATCCTGAAAGCGTTTCATGATGGAATACTCGCGGGTTTTCCCGCCGTGATAGGTCAGCACCCTGCCCTTGTACGGGCCGTTATCCAGCAGGGAAAACAAAAAATCCTGCGTGGCCCGGTTTTCGGTGAAGATAAGGGCTTTCTGCTTTGCGCCCAGTTCCTTGAGCCGGGCAAAGCCCTGCTTCAAGCCTGCAAGCAGTTCTGTAGCCTTGGCATTTTGTTTGATGCAGGAGGCCAAAGTCTGCATGTGATGAAGTTCGGAAAGTTCAGCGGCAATATGCGCGCTCTTTATTTCAGCGCTGGATTCCATCCGTCGAATTACGCCGCGCAACAGTTTGTCTAAAGCAAATGTGGAGGAGGAAAAAGTGCGAAAGAAC
Source organism: uncultured Mailhella sp. (assembly GCF_963931295.1). Classification (NCBI taxonomy): domain Bacteria; kingdom Pseudomonadati; phylum Thermodesulfobacteriota; class Desulfovibrionia; order Desulfovibrionales; family Desulfovibrionaceae; genus Mailhella; species uncultured Mailhella sp. Next base: position 1,142,445 of record NZ_OZ007001.1, read on the forward strand.
AGGAGCGCCAGATCGTACTGGTCCATGTTCGGGAATGCGACCCTGCTCCCCTTTTGCACATACCTATCAAGCAGATCATACAGTTCCTGCTCTTTGGGAGTGAGCGTGAATTCAGCGGTAATCGGAATGCGGTCCGGAATCTTGACGTAGTTCGTTACTTCCTGTCTGGTGGTCCGAAAACAGAAGGGGCCGACTCTGTCAGCCAGTTCCGGATAGTTTTCAGGCTTGCGGAAATAACGCTCGTAAAACGCTTTTTCATCCGGAAACACCGTCTCGTCAATAACATGAATCAGACCGTACAGATCCATGATGGAGTTCTGCATGGGCGTGGCCGTAAGCAGAATCTTGAAGGCTCTGCCGACCGCGTTTTTCAAAACAGCGGCGGTCTTGTTGGTGTCCGCGTATATCCGGCGAAGATGGTGGGCTTCTTCAAAAACAACCGCGTCCCACTGCACCTTGGCGATGTATTCGACATTTTGCGCCGCAATGTCGTAGGTCGTCAGAACAATCCCATCCTGAAGAAAAGGATTGCCGTCCCCATTGTAGCTTACGTCATGAACCGTGGCCAAGTCCAATGCAAAACAGGGAACAGAGAAACTTTTATCAATGGTCTCGCGCCATTGGTAAAGCAAGGGAGTGGGCACAACAAGCAACAGCCGGTCTTTGCCCTCATACCAAAGCTGGCTGATGATCAACAGGGCTTCATACGTTTTACCCAACGAACCCTCGTCACACAAAATAACGCCTTTCAGATACGGTGAACGCAAGGCAAAACGCGCGGCTGCTATCTGGTAGGGATAGACTTCAATATTGGAAGACGCGAAAACAGCCGTCAGTCTGTCCTGACCAAAGGCGTAGTTTGAAAGCTTATGGGCTTTGTACAGGGCGTGAAAAGGGGACAAGGACAACTGTTTTTCCTCCTTTTCTTTTTTAGGTAAGAAAAAAGCCCTCGTCAATTGATACCGCGCGGCGTTTTGGTCCGTTCCAAGGTAAAAACAGCCAACTTCACGCTTATGACACGTTTCCATCCAGTGTGGTGGAACCGAGGGTAAGCATGGCAAGGTTCTGTCGATATCTTTCAATTGTGTCACGGTGATACTCATGGTGTTTTCCCCTGTATTTCTCCAACGCACTGACTCGAATTGGCGTTTTGCCTTTCCGGTCGAGCGGGACGGTCGCCCACGCTTCACGAAGTGAAGCATAGTGGGCTATATCTTCGGTCTGTGCGAAGATTTCTCCCCGACGCCTTAGCGCATCCTCGTGCCACGGACGGTCATTGCCTGCCGATGCTCGCTGTCCCGCGAGTCCTGCTCCCGCCGCTGCAGTCCCTCTTCCTGGCGCTGAAGCTGTTCAGCACATTTGCGCTCCACAAATTCAAGATGCAGCGGTCTGATTTCCGGCAGAAGCAAAAATTCCCGATAGCCGGCCATGATTCTCTCCATCTTCTTCAACTGAAATTCCAGAGCCTCTTTTTCCTCATGACTTTGCTTTCTGTGTGTCGTGTATTCCGCTTCAAGGCGTGTCTGTTTTTTACGCAGCGAGTCCACTTCCCGTTTCAGGATTTCCTTCTCTGTCTGGACAAGATGCTTGACGGCAAGCGCCTTTTTCAGCTCTTCAATAATAAAGGAGGCTTTTTCCAGCACAGACGGATAATTGAAAAGTGAGGCTTTCGGCAAGGAAGAGTCTTCACGAAGGACTTTTTCCGCCTCCTCGGCCTGCCGCTCATAGGCTTCGATGCTCTTTTTCAATTCCTCTTCGCGTTGTCCCAGAATCCCAAGTGACTGCAAGGAATCACGCATCAAGGCAGCAGCTTCCTGCGCCAGCCGTGCCAGTTCCTCTTTCTGCTGTTTGAACTCGCGGGTATTCAGATGCTTTTTGGCGGAACCGGGCGTCTGCTCCACGCCTCGTTCAATGGCAAAACCTCGGCTTTGCAGATAGGCGGGAAGTTCGGATTGCAGTTTTCGCAGACTCTGACGCGTATAAATTTTGTTGGCGTTGAGTCTCCCGTCCTGCGTGACCGGCACATGGAAAAAGTGCATATGCGGCGTCTTTTCATCCATGTGAACCATTGCGGAAACGACATTCTCCGCCCCTACAAACTCCGTAAGAAAGGCTTTGCTCTCCTCAAAGAATCGTCTGGCGTCTTCTGAAGAAAGATTCTGAAAAAAGGCGCTGTCCGAGGTGACGATAAGCCCGCACATACGCACGGCGTCCTTTCTCACTGCTTTGGCCAACTGAAGAGCGTCAATGCGGCGCTGAATGGCCCCGGCATAGTTTGTCGACGCGGATTCGTGCAATTCGTAGTTCGCCGTACTCCTGCCGTAGTCAATATCGGGGTTGCTGTGACTCTCCCGTTCCCGCCGGTTATGGCTCTGGATGCCGCGTATGGCCTCTTTCTTGAACTTATCCATATGGAGGACGAGGTAGGACATGATGAAACTTCCTTGTATCCATGACTGCACCATTTCTGATGCGGCAGAAAAGCGGTACACTTTTCCCGTTCAAACGGTACAAAAGGGGATGACGTATTCGGACCTGACCGGACATCACCGGATAACTGACGGATCGAATATTGCGAGTGTACCGCTGTACCACGGCTTAAGAGGCGGTACAGCGGTACACCTGATCATATGAGCCTTCAGAAATGTTCCTCCAATTTCTTTTTCAGTCTCTGGATGGCCCCTTTGGATTTCCCCATTTCCTCTGCGCAGTCGCGGATGCTGTAGCCTTCTTTTAAAAGTCGTCTCAAGCTTTCCAGTTCAACGTCTTCCAGCTCTCTGACCTGCCAGTGGAGCGCATTACCTTCGGTAACAAGATTGGCCTCAAATGGTTTGGCGTCATCACCCAATATGCCCCGTGCCTTGGTCAGGTGGACCTCAAAACGTGCTCCTTCGGCCATACTGTATTCCCTGGGTCTGCGCAGGCTGATCACCGTGTCCATAATATCTTCCCTGGCGCTGGTGCCACGCTGGTCGCCGGATTTTCCGGCATGATGGATAAGCAGGAAGGTCATACCCCTGCGGCGCAACTCCAGCAGCCATGCCTGCATGGTCTGCCAGGACTGCGATTCATTTTCCTTGCCGGTGCGGCACAAGGTAGCAATGTTGTCCAGCACCACCATGTCCACACCTTGCAGAAAAGGCTCAATCATGCCCTGCCCACCGGCGGTGGACAAATCCGGCATGGGACAAGGTTGCAGGTCCGGTGTGATGAGCGCCATGTTTTTCAACGTATGCGGAGGAACGGACATACCGCTGACAAGCGCTGCAAGACGACTCTGCATGGATGTGGCAGGCATTTCCCCATCCACATACAGCGTTCGTTTAGGCATCGGCGCACGCCAGTTGAACACCGCACCGCCGGAAGCCACGGCAACGGCTAAACGTCTTGCCGATGCCGCGCGGAGCATACAGGATGCCTATCCCTTGAACCGGAAGAATGGGGGATAAAAGATACCCCCGTTCAGGTATGGACATGGAAAGAAACTCCCCCATGTCCAGAGAAATCAGAGACGGACGGGCAGCTGTATGCATGGCCTCTTCCACCTGACGGAGAACTTCCTCCAGCCCCTCACTCTGATGCAGGTCGTTGAAGTCTTTCCCCTCGCCGGTGGTAAACTTGGGCAGGACCAATCGAGTCTGTGCTGCTTGAGCAGCTTCCTGCCCTTTACTGCGGCCTGCTTCATCATTGTCACCACAAATAAGGATGGAAGCCTCCGGGAATCTGTGTCTCACAAGATTGGCCACGACAGGCAGATTATTGGCTGAGAACGTCACATATACGGTGCAGTTGACGGCTAGATGGATGCTTGCTCCCGTAGCATAACCTTCGCAAAGGGCTAGAGGCTTTTCCGACTTGCCGGGAATAATGAAATGTCCTCCCTGTACTTTGCCGCCCGTGAGAAAACGCTTTGTCCCGTCCGGGGCGATATATTGCAGGCTTTGTAAGGTTCCCGATATATCCCTGACTGGAAGGAGCAGCAGACCGCTCCGGGTCTGACGCATATCACCAAGCGCGGGAACGCCTTTACGCCGTAAATATGTGTGTTCCGACGAGCAGGGAAAAGATGCATCCAAGACGCCCTGGGCCTGTTTTGCCGCTGCTTCATACCGGCGGGCACATTCTTCCTCTCGTTGATGACGAATGTTGTGTTGCCGTTTCTGCCATGCTTCCTTTTCAGCCGGGGAGAACGTTCTCTGATCCATTTCAGTAAACGTCCCCTGGTCTCCGCTCTCCCAGTTGCACCACCAGAGCGTGGCAGGAGGGTCAACATGCGCGATGTATGCGCCGTTCTGTTTATGCGGCCTGGTCTGCGTGGGACAACGATGCAGTTTTCCGTCCGCTTCGATGTCAGACGGAATCAAGCCCTTGTCGGTCAGGATGTCCCGAAAATTTTGCAGGGGATTACTCATGCTCTTCCCCCTGCCTGCCAAGACTTTCGATGAACGCGGCAATATCTTCTGCTCTCCAGACCGTGGTTCTGGGACCAAGTTTCACGGGTTTGGGATAACGCCCGGTCCGACAGCCTTCCCACCATGCGCTCTTGCTTATGGGAATCATGCTGAGAACCTGAGGAAGACGCAAAAGGCCGTGGGCGGGGATGGACGGTTGGTGCTGTTTCATAAAAAAATCTCCTGAATCTGTTTGGATTTCAGGAGACTCTGGCACACGTCCAAAGATTCCCGTGAGGGAATCGGACGGGAAAAGAACGGGAACTTCTCAAAAAGACGGGAAAACAGCAGGCTGGTCACGCCTTGACTATGGTGTATGTCTCCGCTTCCTTGAGGAGCATATCCATCAAATTGCGATAGGATTTGTCGTCCCTGTACTCTTTGCCCGCAAGCAAACGTCCCACATGTGTCTTTCTGCCCTGCGGGGTTTTGTGACTGGTCTCGGATTTTTGAGGACCACACCAGTACAGAAGAACATAAGCGATGACCGAAAGAGGATACTTTTCTTTCATGGCGTCACGGACGGCGGCGTCCGGCCTTCCTTGCCAGACGGCTCCGGGAATACGGAAAATAAATTTTTCATCCTGCGGTGCCCTTTCACACAGGGGAACTGCCGCCACTTTATCGGCAACGGAAGATTCCGGCGAAGCTGTCTGTAAAACGGCTTCCACAAGAGCACGGGTGATGCCTTTCACTTCCCGGCGCAGGGGATAGTAGCGAAGCTGCCTGATGGCGACGCTCCTATCCACCATTATAGTATCAGCAAAGATATGTGCAATAAAGTGATAACTTGAGGCGGGAATGGAGAATATCGGCTTATCAAAGAGAGGTGAATCCGGTGAATACTGCGCGAAGATGTCTGTTGTGCTCAGTATTTTCAAACTGCTGAACAGAAATTCTCGTTCCTTGGGAAAGACAGACGCCGTATCTTCAAAGGATTCTTCAAGAATGACATTCAACCCATATTGTAGGGAGGTAACAGGAACAAGCGTTGATATCTTTCTGAAAAATTCCATCACATCAAAGCCAAGCAGATATGTCTGAATGCCCGCCACCAGTTCCGGCCCTGAAGGAAATTCCGGTATCTGCGTTCCATATGCGGCGTGACTGCCAGCAACAAATGCCTGCCAGCAGGATTCATATGTTGTGCGCCATAATTCCAGAGGTTGAACTGCGTCAGGCCAGAGCGCCTGAACAAGCATGTCGCCTTCTCTGACAGTCAGGCCATACGCCTGCCGTACTCTGCCTAGGGTAATAATCTGCCGGTCTATCATGGAAAAAAGCATAGTCTGTTGTCAAAAAATGGACAACAAAAAACAGCGGCAGGGACTTCCAATGTCCTCGCTACCGCTGTTTCCTGTAAAACCTGTTTCAGCTATACCATACCCGGATGATATCCATGTCGTCATAGCCGTATTGTCTCATACGGTCCTTGTCTTCTTCGCTCCAGCCAGTGTCGTTTTCCGTCACCTGCGTTTCATCCTCTGTTTTCCCGATAACGATACAGACATTCCGTTCTGTCATGGCGTTCTCTTTCATACCGTATCTCCGCTTTCTTTCCGCTTTGCGTGGCGCAGTCCATCCAGATAATCCGCCCAATCCTGCATCATCTTTCTGCGTTCCGGCAGGTATTCTGCGTAATTGTATGCTGCCCGCACTTCATCCTGTTCTCCGTGGGCAAGCTGCCGCTCTATCCAGTCCCGGTTATAACCAAGTTCGTTGAGCAGCGTGGACGCGATGGAGCGAAAACCATGCACGCTCATTTCGTGCTTCTGATAGCCCATGCGCCGGAGCGCATTGAGCATGGTCGCATCGGAAATGGGCCGTACCTCCGTGCGGATGGAAGGGAAAAGATATGTTCCCTCCCCGGAATATTTCTGAAGTTCCCGAAGAATGGATATCGCTTGTCTGGATAAGGGAACAAGATGCTGACGGCGCATTTTCATGCGTTCGGCAGGGATGCGCCACTCCCCGGACTCAAGGTCAAATTCCTTCCATTGGGCAGCCCGCAGTTCCGTGGGACGGGTGAAAACCAGCGGAGCCAGCTTCAAGGCACAGACCAGAGGAAAATAACCTTCGTAGGCGTCGATATCCCGCAAAAGCTGACCGACTTTTTCCGGTTCCAGCACCGCCGCGCGGTGGACCGTTTTTCTCGGCCTCAAGGCTCCCCGAAGATCGGCTGCGATATTGTGCTTTGCCCGGCCTGTGATGACCGCATAACGGAACACCTGATTGATGATTTGCAGCACTCTCCGGGAGGTCTCGTAGTTTCCCCTCTGCTCCAGAGACTTGACCACGTCCATGATATCCCGTGTTTCCAGCTTGGCGATATGCGTTTTGCCGATGCGAGGAAAGATGTAGGTTTTCAGCCGGTACATGACGGTTCCCTGATGCTTTTCAGAAAACTCTGACATGCGGGTTTCATGCCATTCTCTGGCGATATTCTGAAAACTGTCGCGTTCCGCCGTGGCTCTGGCCTGCCGCATCTGACGTTTATGGTCTGACGGGTCGATGCCTCTGGACAACATACGCTTCGCGTCTTCGCGGCGTTCTCTGGCATCCTTGAGAGATACGGTAGGATATTCCCCGAAACTGAGCAGCTTGCTCTTTCCGTCAAAACGGTAGGCCATTCTCCAGAGCTTGCTTCCACTGGTGGGAATGAAAAGAAACAGACCGCCGCCGTCGAAATACTTGCGGGGCCTCAGGTCGGGTTTCAGACTGCGGATATGGGTATCGGTAAGAGGCATGGGTACTCCCTGGCTGTCGTTGGACGAAGGGATACCCACATGGATAAAAATATTTTTGATTCCGCGCGGTTATTCATGTAGGTATCAGAAATGTCATACCACATTTCTACCTACGGATATACCCATAAAATGTTTGGATGCAAGCGGACGAGGCTGGACTTCGGGAAACCATACCGGAAAGAAAAAACAAAGAACGCCAAGACGTTATGCATCTTGGCGTTCTTCATTGTACTCAAATTTGGCGTCCCCAGGCGGATTTGAACCGCCGTTGACGGCGTGAAAGCCGTTTTACATGCGCCTACCGCCATTATATTTCAATGAGTTATAGCACATTGAGGGGCATAAAATGTCACCAAAACTCTCTGTGCTTGTAACCCGCTTTTGTAACCCATGCTCTCGGCGCGCCGTCCTGTTTTTGCCCGCTGAAAGTATCCCTTCTCACACCGTCCTTTCTCTTCCTGTCTTCTCTCACGGCTCCGTCTTCTCTTCCTGGAGTCGTCTTCTTCGCCCTCTGCTCCCTCAAAAAATCTGCCCTGTTCCCGTGCTGAAAAAGCACCGCTGGAGGCTTCTTCCGCATCTGAAGCGGCCCAGAATTCTGCCGCGTCTCATATGCGAAGAGGTCTTCTGTTGAAGCCTCTGCCATCCCTCCGGCAAACAGCACTCTGCCTGCTCAGGTTCCTCAGATCCCTTCAGACCGATCGGCGATTCCTCAAGCGCCGCTTTGTCAGGGCGCCACCAGCAATCCTTTGCAGGTCATGCGACAGGCGCAGTTCAGCGCAACCTGCCTCAAGGTTTTGAGGATGAAAAAGGCTTTGGGAAAACAAAAAGCCGTCAGGTGGCACCCCAACGGCTTCTTGCAGAACATTTGTTCTTTCTCAAAAGAATCTGAAAGAACAATAGCTGAATTACCGTCTATTGTCAATATTCAGCTCTGCAAAAGTATCTTTTTCCTTGGCCGGGAGAAAGACATATGGAGACATTTGCGCCTAAAGGAAAAATTTTTGGTCCTATTCTTCCACAATTTATTTTGGAAAAGCGCATCACACTTGGAGCAAAGGTCATGTATGCCTTACTGTGCAACTATGCTTCTGAAAAAGATCATTGTTGGCCGTCCCATGCCACTCTTGCTTCTCGCCTTTCTTGCAGCATTAGCAGTGTAAAAAATTATCTTGCTGAACTGGTGCGTGAAAATCTCATTACCATACGAAAGGAGCATTACCGCTCTTCTGTGTATTACCTTATAAGACCTGAACATAATAATAACGCTGACAAGTCAAATTCTGAAATAAGTGAACGAGTTTTTACCTGCAACAAGTCAAGTTCTGGCTACATAAATAATTTTAACAAACAAAAACAAGAAAAAAACACCCCCCTTCCCCCAAAAATGACAGAAGAGACTCCGCAGCCTACGGATCTCTCTGCGCCTTCGGCGGGGTGTGGGATTTCTTCTGAACAGGATTTTGAAAACGTATGGAATCTCTATCCCAAAAAAGAGGCAAAAGGCTTCGCCCGACTTGCCTGGTTCCGTCTGGCCCGTTGCGGTCAGCTTCCTCCCGTATCTGAACTTCACGCCGCTCTGCAGCATTGCATGGTTCAGGAAAGCTGGCACCGGGAACAGGGACGATTCATCCCCCAGCTTGGAAACTGGCTTCGCGGGCAGCGATGGCTTGATGCCCTTTCTTCCGGTTCTCCTTCGGGACGGCGTCCTGATCCCGGCGTGCAAAAGGCCATGCAGGAAAGAGAGGAACAAGAAAAACGCATCCTGGAACGGCAGAAAGCGGAAAAAGAAAGACTGCGTCCTCTCTTCCGGGCTTTTGCGGAAAAATTTGATGCTCCCTTCAACGAGGCCATGGCTTTCGGCATCTGGCTGCATTTGCACTCCATTCACAGCGCTCCCGCTGCCGAAGATGTTCCTGCGGATAACACCAGGAGCATTGTGGCCTTTCTTCTTGAGTACCGTCGGAAAGTACAGGAACGACGCTATACGTCCCCATCTTCCAAAGCTGATACGCCGATTTCCTATTTTCACCGCCCGGAACTGCTGTTCGGCAGAAATTCCGAATCCCCAGCCATACCGACATACGCATAAGGAGCTACCGTGAAGCAACTGATTTCTTTAGGAATACTGGCTCTGCTTTCGCTGCCGTGGGACGCCCAGGCAGAGACTTCCGCCGCAACTCGGACGCCTCTTTCCCCCGCAACGATGGCGACCGTTCACGGGCAATCCGCCGACTCGGCCTCCTTGCCCGAAGAATCGACACAGAAAACGACCGCGCCCTCAGGTTCGGACCTGAAAAAGGCCCAGGAGGCGCAAGCGCTTTTTGAGGAAAGTCTGCGGCAGATGATGCCGCTGGATAAGGAACACATACAGGAATACCGAAAACGGTCGGATCAGCGTGAACGAGCGCTTTTGCCCGTTTCCCCCGACCTGCGGACCCGAACGGTGCGCGTCACGCTGGAACCCGGTCGTGCGCCGGTCAAGGTATTTACCACGGCCAACATCGCCACATCTCTGGTTTTTCATGACTCCACAGGTCAGCCGTGGCCCATTACTTCCGTGACCAACGGAGGGCCTTCCTCGTTTCAGGTTCTCCGCCCGGAACTGCCGGAAGGCAATCTGCTCAATGTCATGCCCATACAGGGCTATGCCACGTCAACCCTCGTGGTCACTCTGGAAAATCGGGACATTCCGCTGGTCATCAGGCTTGAGTCGGATTCCGTCCGCGCTCCTGAACGCAAAGCCGACGCGCTGGTGCTGATTCAGCTCGCCCACCATGGTCCGAAGGCTGCGATTCCCCTGACCAGCACCATCAAGGAAACCGCCAGCTCCGCCATGCTGTCCTTTCTTGACCGCGTCCCCCCGGATGATGCCGTGCGTCTTCGCTCCGAACCGGATTCGGATGCCGTGATGGCCTGGAAATACAACGGAAAACACTACGTCAGAACCACGCACAGCCTGATGTGGCCGGCATGGACTGCCGTCGTCAACGGGGCAGGCTCCACCAAATGTTACGAGCTGCCCGTCACGACAAGAATCATGCTTTCCCGTGAAGGAAGCGTGCAGACCATCCTTCTGAAAAATACTCTCAAATAAGGCGGACACATGGCTATCACCAGCACGGAAAAAAAGCGACGATTCATACTCTTCAGCCTGTTGGGGCTGGCTGCCGCCGTTGTCATTGTTCTTGCCTCGTTTCTGCTGTTCACGCCGGAAAAACCGTCCGGCACCTCAAAAATGGCATCGGCAAGAACGGAAGCCGTAAGCGGGCAGGCGGGCGGCGTTGGCTCTGAGGAATACAACCAGAAGTTGAAGGAACACGACGCGCAACAGGCCAACGCGGCGCTTCAAAGCGGTGCGAGTTTCATTCCTACGCCGATAGGAGAAAAAAAGTCCGTTGTCATTAAGAAGCAGGATACCCCTCCGTCGCCTCCGCCGGTTGCTCAGGTACGCACCGTGCCTGTTCAGACGCCGCGCACGGACAACGCCATGCTCAAAAGGATGATGGATGACCTGGCCGAACTGGACACCAGGCTGGCCAGCGCTTCCGTGGGTCAGGGACAAATCGCCTATGTCCGGGAGTTCCAGGATGAGACCGGCCAGCAGGAGTCCGAAAAACAGCCTGCCTCCGGGACGCCGTCGGTCGCTGCATCCTCCAGACCTGCGGTGAAACCGGGCGACCTGTTGTACGCCATCATAGATGTGGGAGTGAACTCCGATGTTCCGTCCGCCGTGCTGGCGACCGTCACCTCAGGCACATACAGAAATGCCCGCCTCACAGGCTCTTTCCAGCGCCATGACGAACGCCTTGTGCTGGCCTTCAATCGGATCATTCTGCCCTCCGGCGAAACCATCCAGGTGGAATCCTATGCCGTTGATCCCACCACCTCGGAAGCCTCGGTCGCCAGTTCCGTGGACACTCATTTCTTCAGCCGGTGGGGCGGTCTGGTCGCCTCGGCGTTTCTGGAAGGACTGGGTACGGCCAAACGCTACAGCGGTGCCCAGAGTACCATCTACGGCTACGGCAACGACGTAACCGACCAGATGGTCTGGAACACCTACAGCGTCAGCGATCAGGCATGGATTGCCGCCGGAAAGGTCGGCGAGAAGGCCGGAAAAATCTTTGAAAGAAACTTCGACCGACCTCCCACCGTCAGGCTCGAAAGCGGCACTCCCGTGGGCGTTCTGGTCATGAACGTCAAGGACAGGTGACGCCATGGAAAATTACGTTGCCAACGTCATTCCGCATTTGCAGCAATGGTGGCCCGTCATCATCCGGCTTGCCTATCTCATCGGCATTGTCTTTGCCGTTGTCTCTCTTGTTCAGGCCGTCAGCCGGAAACAACGCTTCAACCGCTCCACGGCGGTCTGGAGCTTCATCTGTGCCGTTCTGCTGCTGAATCTTCCCGCGCTCATGGATTCTCTGTCCATGACGGTTTTCAACCAAAGCTCGGAACAGGCCCTGAGCTACAGCCCGCCTTCGTCCCCCGGTTCCATCTATATCCAGTTCGCCGTGTACGCCATTGCCTCCATCGGCGTCATCGGCATTGCGCGGGGGCTGTGTCTCATACGCGACACGCCGAACCAGAGCATGAATCTCAGCCGGGGCCTTGTCCATCTGTTCGGAGGCATTCTCGCGGTCAACCTTGTCACTTTCCTGCGCGGCCTGGGGGCCACGGTAGGCGGTGACGTGCAAACATACATCGCCAACATCATTGGCTGAGTACGGAGGACTCTATGAACTTCATCAATCATCAGCTCTCCATTTCCCCGCTGCGCTGTACTGCCGCCGTTATCGGTGTCGCCGCCGTATGGCTCCTCATGCCTGAGATTGTCCAGGCTGCCGTCACCTTCGGAGAAATCGGCGAAAATGTGGCGGAAAACGCCAAAGGCGTCGCCAAGGGCGTCACCCTTGCCGGATACGCCTCCGGTGCAGGCATGGGCGTCTGGGGTTGCGTGGACATGTACAAGGCCACCAAACGCCAGGGCGAATCGACCTATCCCGGCGGCCTTATCAAGATTCTGGTCGGAGCCGTGCTGCTCGGTCTGGGAGAAACCCTCGGTTCCGGCTCGGCCACGCTTTTCGGAGCCGATCAGACCTCCGGCATGAGTGATCTCGGCCTGTAACCTCAAAGGAGACGAGGCATGAGTATGTTCAAAAAAAAGGAAACATCTTCCCTGCCGGAAGCTCCGGGGCAGGCTCTGAGCATGGAACCTCATGCCTCGTCTCCGGCCCCGGACGCGTCTGCCGTTATCGGAGGTCTCGGCTGGTACAGAACCCAGTTTCATCGCGCCATGAAACTCGCGCTGGGACTGAGCCTGGCGCTGATGGTCAGCCTGGCCGTCATTGCGCTGCTTCTGCTGAATCAGCCGAAACCCCGATATTTCGCCGCCACGCCTGATTTGCGCCTCGCGCCTCTGGTTCCTCTCGACCAGCCGCTGCTTACCCAGAGCGGGCTGCTGACGTGGGTGTCTGACACCATTACTGGGGCCATGTCGCTCAACTTTCTGGAGTGGCGCGAAAAGCTGGAAGCCGTCAGACCGAATTTCGACGACGACACGTTCAAATCCTTCCTTTCCTCTCTGGAAAGTTCCGGGATTCTGAACATGATTCAGGAAAAACGGCTTTCCGCCTCATCCGTTGCCACCGGTGCCCCGGTCATCATCGCCTCCGGGCTGGTCAGCGGGAAAGCCACATGGCGCATCGAGTTTCCCCTGATCGTTTCCTACGAATCAAGCCAGGGGGTGGAGAGCACCCAGCGTCTTATCGCCACTGTTCTTGTCTGCCGTGCCTCCACGGCCACCACCCCGCGCGGGGTGGTGATTCAACAGGTCGTTCTGAAGAGGGAATCCTGATGCTGGATAAACTTGTCAATGGCATAGACTGCGGCATACGCGCCATCTCTGAAGTCTTCGCCGGACCGGTGTACGGTTACTGCCGACTGGAAACGGTTGATGACGACGTTCTGGTGGCGGACGACGGAAGTCTCGTGAGTCTTCTGCGTCTTGAGGGTTCCCTGAAGCATGTGGGCGTAGAAGAATACGGGAGCATTGTTTCCGGTCTGACGGAAAAATTCCAGTCTTCCTTTTCCAAGCCGGGGCACCTGCTTCAGGTCGTTTTTGAGTACGACCCGGAAAGCAGCGCTTCCCGAATTACCGAACTTCTGCGTCCTTCCCGGCTGACGGCACAGAATCTGGGCCTTCATATCGGCCCGCTGCTGGATGACTGGGGAGCCACGCTGCAACGCTACTGCGCTCTGGAAACCTGCTGGCTCGTTCTTTGGACAAGGCCCGCCGTTCTGCCGGATTCCCTGCGGAAAACAGCCCTGAAGGAACGCCATACCGCCATGTCCAAGGTGCCGACGATTCCGGGCTGTCAGCAGGTATCCCGCGCCGTAGCTGCGCTGCATGACGCCCATAACGGTTTTCTGACCGGCGTGATGGACGCTTTCCGTCAGGTTGACCTGCTGGTGCATCCCCTTTCGGCCCATGAGGCTCTGCGTGATATCCGCTTGTGCATTTCCCCGGACATGACCGGTCGGGACTGGCGGCCTCTCATCCCCGGCGATTCCTTGCCGCTGCGTCTGCCTGACCCCGACACAAGCAGGGCGGACAGACTGCATAACATGCTGTACCCGGATTTCAAGACACAACTCTGGCCCCATGAGGGAGAACTGATTTCCCGCAACGCCATACGCATCGGCGACAGAATATTCGGGCCTCTCATCATGACGCTCATGCCCCAGACGCCGAAACCGTTTCAGGAACTTTTCAGGGTACTTGCCAAGCGTGATGAACGACTGCCGTACCGCATTTCCTTTCTGCTGGAAGACGGAGGCCTGAACATGGGTCTCCGGCCCCTGCTTGCGGCCATTCTGGCCTTCAGCTCTTCGGACAACAAAAAGTTCAATAAGGCCGTCGATGCTCTGAAAGAGCTGGACCTTGAAGGCGTATGCTGCATCCGGTTTCGCATCTGCTTCTGCACCTGGGCCAGCGTGACGGATTCCGAGCAGGAAGCCCATCTGCTGCTTCGGCGGCGCGTCGCGGAACTTTCCAAAACCGTTCAGGGATGGGGAACGGCGGATGTTTCCGAAGCCACAGGCGACCCGCTTCTCGGTTTTACCGCGACGCTTCCCGCCATGATGCCCGCAAGTCCGGCTCCCATCACCGCCGCGCCCTTGCAGGACGCTCTTGGCATGTTGCCGCTGCGTCCAGCGTCGCCGTGGCGGGAAGGAAGCCTGCTGTTCCGGACCCAGGACGGTAAAATCATGCCGTATGCGGCCAACTCTTCGGAACAGGCCGCCTGGATAGACCTCGGCGTTGCCCCCATGGGCGGCGGCAAGTCCGTTTTTCTCAATGCCTTCAACTTCGCGTTCGTCACTCAAAGCGGACTGTCACGTCTGCCGTGGCTGTCCATCGTGGATGTCGGTCCGTCCAGCTCCGGGCTGATAACGCTGCTGAAGGAAAACCTGCCTGAAGGCCGCAAACATCTCGCGGCCTATCACAGACTCAGGATGACGCCGGACTATGCCATCAATCCCTTTGATACGCCGCTCGGCAACAGAAAACCTCTGCCGTCTCACAAGGCCTTTCTGGTCAATCTGCTGTCTTTGCTGGCCACGCCTCTGGATGTCACGGCTCCGGCAGACGGCGTTCCCGGACTCATAGGCAGAGCGGTTGATCTCGCCTATGAGGAACTCTCCGACAACCATCACCCCCGGCTTTACCAGCCGAACGTGCTTCCGAAGCTGCACGCCCTCATCACGGAAGAAGGCATACGCCGGGACGCTTCCACGTCCTGGTGGGAAGTGGTCGATGGACTGTTTGAACGGGGCTATGTCCATGAAGCCTTGCAGGCCCAGCGCTACGCCGTGCCTCTGCTGGCGGATGTCGGCTCGCAAATCAGGCAGAACAAAGGTATCCAGAACACCTATGACGAAAATCTCATCCTCAATGTCTGGCGCTCCCTTCTGGATGCCATCGACGCCTATGTCATCCTGAAGGAACCCACGCAATTCGACCTCGGCGACGCTCAGATCGTCAGCCTTGACCTTGATGAAGTGGCTCCGCGCGGCGGTTCCACGGCGGATCGTCAGTCCGCCGTCATGTATATGCTGGCCCGGCACGTCCTCGGTTCACGCTTCTTCCTGATGCCTGCGGATGTGCAGCTCATGCCCGAAGCCTACCGGGACTATCATGCCGGGCGAATCGAGGCGATTCGGGAGGACCCTAAAAGGCTTTGCTACGACGAAGCGCATCGCGTCACCAAAAACACCTCGGTTTCCGGCCAGTTGCAGGCGGATATGACCACCATGGCCCGTGAAAGCCGCAAATGGAACCTTTCCATCGGTCTCTATACGCAATCCATCGACGATATTCCCAAAATCATCACAGACGAACTGGCCACCACGGTCGTCATTCTGGGGTCCGGCACGGAAAAGAGCATTGAGAATCTGAGTCTCCGCTTCGGTCTGAACGGGGCCTGCCGTCATGCCCTTTCCCGTCTGGGAAAGCCCGGCAAGTCAGGCTCCAATCTCGTAGCCCTGTTCCGCACAGGTTCGGGCATGTCGCAGCTTGTCCTCAGCCTGACCATAGGCGGCCAGTCTCTCTGGGCCTTCAGCACCACCACGGAAGACGTGACTATCCGCAATCACCTTTATCAAAGGCTGGGACCATCCGAGGCCTTGCGCAGACTGGCTCGACGTTTTCCCGGAGGTTCGGCCAAGGCCGAAGTGGAACGACGCAGACGGCAGGTGGAGGACAGGAGCGATTCCGACGATGAAGTCGTCAACGTCATTTTGGAAATTGCCAATGAACTGGCGGAGGAACAATGAAAAAGCTCTTTTTTACCCTGGCGCTTGTTCTGTTTCCGGTCCAGGTCTGGGCCGCTGGCTGCGGCTGCGGTTCCATCAACGCCATGATTTCAGCGGCCAAATCTGAAACGATTCAGGCCGTCAACGCCTATACCGCTGCGGAAGCCCAGGCCATCCGTTCGGAAATTCTGCTGGCCGCACAGAATATCATCGGTACCATCAAAAGCGAAACGGCAACGGTCGTCCGGGCGCTGGTCGCGCTCAAGGAAAGCAATGTCGCCGCCATCAAGGGGCAGGCCGTCGCAGGCGAAGCCATGAAAACCGAAGATCTGTACGGCACTGCGGCCCAGCCTTCAGGGCTTTGCGGCGCAACCTCGCTGGGCGCGGGAATACAGCTCGGCGCACAGGCAGGGCAGGAAATTCATGCGACCATGAGGGAAAAACAGTTCGCCTATGCCAACACACCCGGCGCAAAGCCGGTGGAATTTCTGCACCGTATTCTGGCCGACGACCAGCCTTCCGAACCCGAAAGTCTGGATGCGCTCTTTCCGCTCCAAAGCACGCTTACGGAAGACCAGGTGGCGCAGGCGCATGAATCCATCAAAACTCTGGCCAATCCCCATCCGCTTCCCATGGTCACGGACGCACAGAAAGAAACTCCGGCGGGGCAGACCTACGCAGCGGCAAGGAAGGTTCATGAAGAACGTCTGGCCGCCGTTACCGAAGCGCTTAACCACCACGTCGTGCTACACGCTCCCACATTGCCGGAAGACGTGACCGAATGGGCGCAGAATCAGTGGTCGGAAGCGGGAGGAAGCGGCACTCCTCCCGGCATTGTGGACGGAAAACTTTCGGAAGTCGGGCTTTACAAACTGCTCTCACAGATGCGCGTAGGCAACCCCAACTGGTTTGCCCAGATAGCCACGGCCACGGATGCCGGACTGTTGCGGGAAATGGCGGTCATGCAGGCTTTTCAGATGGAGCTTGCCCGAAAAAACATGGAGCTTATGGACCGCCTGACCGTCATTGCGGCGCTGGACTTCCTTTCCCGCATGGAAGGAACCACCGGCAGGGACATGGACGACCTTTATGCCCGCATGGTCGGCGCACAGCAGTAGGAGACCGCCATGCGCCTGCTACAAGGAAAAAAGATCGGCATGGGTGCCGGTACGATAAAAAACGCACTCATTCTC
This sequence comes from uncultured Mailhella sp., assembly GCF_963931295.1. Classification (NCBI taxonomy): domain Bacteria; kingdom Pseudomonadati; phylum Thermodesulfobacteriota; class Desulfovibrionia; order Desulfovibrionales; family Desulfovibrionaceae; genus Mailhella; species uncultured Mailhella sp. The sequence goes on from NZ_OZ007001.1 coordinate 1,159,647, forward strand.
GCTTACTTTATACACAAGAAGCCAATCCGGTTCTATATGCAACTCCCGGTATGGTTTCCACTCTCCTTTGAGGGCATGGTCACGACAATGCTTAGGCAGTGGTTCCTCATTAAGCAAAAGCATGATTATCGTTTTCAGCTTTTGCATATCGTAGCCGCGATGTTCCACCTTTCTCAGATCACGGCGAAACTGAGCGGTAAAAGTGGAGTTACGCACTTATATCCCCAACTGTCTGAAAAGATCTTCCGCATCCTTGGCGTGAAATATTTCCTCTCCCCGTTCCGCCTTCTCTATAGTTTCACGGGTCAGTGCATTGGGAATATCGTCGCTGAAAGGCAGACGCTTTTCATGAGCCACTCTGGTCAGCGCCATGCGGCAGAGATCGGATACCGTCAGCCCCATGGTTGCCAGTACGGCGGCGGCCTCATTCTTGATGGCGGGGTCAATGCGGGCGCGAACATAATCGTTGGCAGGCATGATTGTCCTCCTGTTTTTAGAAAATGTAGCTCAATTGAGCACAAAGTCAACAGCACCCTCAATGAAGAAAGGGGAAGACGCCATGGCCTCTGAACTCCCTGCCACCTCGGAAATTCTTCTGCCCACGGATGCCAGCAAGCAGATTCTCGACACCTTCCTCGGACAGGGATGGGATACCTGGGGAGCCGGTCTTGGAGGCTCGCAGGCTTCGGAGCTGATGCTCCAGATTTTCAGCGCCTTCAATCTGGTGGCGCTGGCCGTCATTTCCGCGCTGTTCCTGTGGGTTATGGCTCTGGCCGTGGCCGGAACGGCGCATGAAGGCGTACCCTTCGGCAAGCGTTTCAGCTCTCTGTGGATGCCCCTGCGTTTTGTGGGGGCCATGGGTGCTCTGGCTCCGATCTTCAAGGGGCTGAGTCTCTTCCAGGTGGCCATTCTGGCCTGCATCGGCTTTTCCATCAACCTCGGCAATTTCGTCTGGGAACTGGGGACCGACTACTTTGTGGAACACGCCGGTCAGATCACCGTACAGGCACCGGACCAGAACGTCACGCACTATGCGGCCATTACCAATGGCGCTCTGGAATCTTTGACGCTCCAGTATTACCTGAACGAGCGTCGAGGCATGAACATCTCGCCGGGCGGAGAATGGAACTACAAAAGCAACTGGTTCCGCTCCGGGGGAGAATACCAGTTCCTTTTCAACGGCAATGCGGGTTCCATTCAGGTTTCCTGTGTGGATGAAAGCGATGCCCTGTGCAGGGGCAAGGTCAATGCCGTAGGAACGGCCATCTCCGCTCTTTCTTCTGTGGCGCAGCAGCTTGCCGACCCGGAAACGCCGTCTTCCTCCATTGACCCCCGCGCGCTGCACAGTGCCGCAAATCAGGTCAATGCGACCATTCTTTCCGAACTGCAAAGCTATGCCGGACAGGGACAGCTTCAAAGCAAGCTCGCAGACTTCCAGGAAAACTCCGCCCAGTACGGCTGGCTCATCGCCGGTTCTTCCTACTGGTCCATAGCATGGATCAATCAGGAAGTTCGCGAGGCCATGTACTCCGGCATCACCTACAGCCCGCACCAATATACCGTCTCCGAACTGTATGCCTGGACGCACGGCCTGCAGGACTATGAAGCCGCGAAGGAACGTGTGGCAAACTATATCAAGACCGCCTATTCCAGCCGAAGGGGAATCACGGACATCACGGCCACGCCGTCCGTGACGGATGAAGGCCGGGCCTTTGACGAGCTGACCAACTGGCTGCGGGCCACGTTGAATCAGCTGGTCGCCGCAAACATTCTGCCCATTGCCGTTGAAAAGCTCTCCAGCCAGGACCCCATCATGGCGATTTCCAATGTGGGGGACTACTTCATCGGTACGGCATGGGGGCTGGCCTCGGCTCTCGGCGTCGTGGATGTGGCGCACTCCATGGGCAAGGAGCTGCCCCTCGTAGGCAAGGCCATTCCGAATCTGGACAAGTATATCTCCTTTGCCCTGTTCGCCGTTTTTCTTCCCCTTCTGCTGTACGGGCTGGCGCTGGCCTACTACCTGCCCGCCATTCCCTTCATTCGCTGGATTTCGGCCATGGTGGGCTGGATCATCCTCATTGTGGAAGCCCTGGTCGCGGCCCCGCTCTGGCTGTGCGCCCATGCGCTGCCCGACGGAGACGGCGCTGCCGGTCAGCACGGCAAAAGAGGCTATTTTCTTCTCCTTGCCATCATCATCCGTCCTCCTCTGATGGTGGCGGGATTCTTTGCCGCCGTCATTCTCATGAATGTCCTCGGCAGACTTCTCGGAGCCAGCTTTGAGATGTTCGTCGCCGGAACCGCACAAACCAAAATTCTCGGCATTACCGGCACGTTCTCCATGCTGGTCATCCTCGGCATCGTCGTCATCATGGCGGCCAACAAGTTCTTCTCCCTCATCCATTACCTGCCGGAGCATGTGACCAGCTGGATAGGTCAGCAAATCCACGGGCTGGGAGAAAAGGAAGACCAGGCCGGAGTCAAGAGCATCTTTATCGCCTCCACCAATACCGTCAGCTCCGGGGCGCAGGGTGCAAGGGAACTTCGCGGCGACATTTCGAGGCAATGGAACAGCCCCGGCTCCGGGCACGCGATGCCGACGCAATCGCCGTCAGGAGTTTCCCAGACTTCACGAGTATCACAGGATAACTTCAGAAGCTGACGCCTATGAAAAAGTATCTCTCGACCACGGCTCTTGTTACCGCTCTTTGCGAGTCCAGGCGGCAATGTTCCCTTCTTCGGAACAGACTTTGTGCCCGTGTCGCTTTTTTCCGCAGTCATCGCTCTTCCCAGGAACAACACGCGGTTGCTCAGGACTTTTCTCTGCTGCTTGCCGCCTGGGGTATTGCCGACGACGCGGATATTCCCGGCGTCATCAGGGTGCTGCGTCTGCGCGTTCCGCTTTTTATCGCTCCCGTCGTTCTCTGCGCTCTGGCGGCTATATGGCAGCGAACCATGCTGTCCGTCATCGCCCTCTGTCTCATCTCTCTGCCATGTCTTCTTGGAATCCTCACGACGCTCTGGCGCATTTCCCTTTTGCGTAACCGCCGTTTCCTGCCGTTCGGTCGCTGGCTGCTGCAAGGAGTCGGCGTCGTTTCTCCTCGCTCGTAAGGCGGGCGGGGTGTGTCTTTTCATCCATAAAGGAGGTCCATCATGTTCCGCAACCTTATGCTGTGCTTATGCTGTCTTTTTCTTGCCGCCTGCGCGGGAAGGGAGCAGTCTTCCGCTCCTCCGCCCGCCGATTTCGTATCAACCACCCTGGGACACGCGGCAGAACAGGCTCATGGGGAACTCGCCATGATCGCCAGACTGCGCGGACAGGGCTTGCAGCCCCTGCTGCTGCCTTCCGACCCTTCGCTGAATCTGCCTATCTCCATTACCTGGACGGGACCCGTGGAAGGAGCGCTCAAGGAAATCTGCCTGCAACTCGGCTTTCGCTACAGGGAAGCGGGACCCCCCTCCGCACAGGTCATGACCGTGGTGGTGCATGGGCTGAACCGTCCCGCGCATGAACTTCTGGAAGACATCGCATGGCAGATACAGCCTCAGGCCGCCGTGCGCTTCGACCCCATCAACCGCGTTCTCACGCTGGCAAGAACCACCGGTAAGGAGCTTCATTCATGACGATGTTCGCCCGTCTCATCCCTGCGCTTCGGCTCCGTCTTTTCGGTTCCCGGAAGGCGACTTCTCTTCTGCTGGCCTTCATCGCAGCCGTCTCTCTGACCGGGTGCGCGGGAATGCGCCCGCAGAATGCCCCCACGACTCCCGTGCCCGTTCCCCCCGGCACGGTCAATGCGCCGAAAGCGGCGGACAAAACAAACGACGACCATGCCTTCACCCCCTACGACGCCTCCTATGCTGAAGACGGCAACGGGCAATACCTGGCCGTGCATGTTCCCGCCGACCCCGCTTCGGGACCGCGCAAAGGCGATCCCGACGAGCTGGCGGAACTTCTGGAAATGAAAGGCGGCAGTGAAAAAGAGCATACCGCCGTCAAGCTCATGCGCCCCAGAGCCATCAAGGAGGCGGCCCGGCTTGTTACGTTTCAGACGGCCATAGCCTGGCGCTACCGACAGCTTGCCGCCAGAACCGAAGAATTCAGTACCATCATGGATGCCGCCTTCAACTTCACGCCGCTTGTTCTGACGCAGGGGGAAGCCCTCATCATGCCGCCGATTCTGGCACGGGCCGGAGCCTCCATGCGGATTGAAGAGCCGGGAACCGCGACAGCAGCAAAAGCGACTTATGAAATGCTTGAACCGGCACAGTACATCGCGGTTGTTCCTCACTGGCGAACCTTTCTGATGATGGACGATTTCCCCGAACCGGAAAAGCCTAACCCCGCCGTTCTGCCCCAAAGCAGCGAAGAGCGGGCCATCTGGCGACGCGCCGTGCGCGATGCCTGGACGCAGGGGCTGAAAGAGGCGGATCAGCTTTACGCGGACAACGTGGCGCGGATGGTGCGGAGCTATCGCGGAGCCATGCTGTATCATCTGCTCACGGCCCAGCACCTTCTGAGCCGCATCAGAACCGCCTCTTCCGACCTGGGAATGCACACCACGGACAACGGAAACAAGCTGAACATCGGCCAGCGCGTCTATCGGATTACCGCGCCGTCCGCCTTCACGGTCGCCCCGTCTCCTTCCGTAAAAAAGGGGAGAAAGTGACCATGACGAATCCCGGCTGGTATCCTCGTGAACCGCGTATCCGCTGGGACTATGCGGGCATCAACGACCTGCTGCTCTGGGGAACCCGTTGCGGCATGTCCGACCTGTGCCTGCGTTCCGCGCTTCCGGCATGGATGCGCCTCAACGGAACATGGCGGATGGTCACGCAGCGGGCCATTACGACCGATGAACTTCTGTCCGCACTGGAACGCCTGACCCGGAACAATTCCGTGGCCGCGCTCATCAAGTCCGGCCAGTCGGACTATGACTTTGCCCATGAAATCGAGGAAAGCCGAGGTGTACGCCGCCGCTATCGCGGCAATGCCACCCCGGTGGCCGACGGCTATTCCACCGGCGTCAAAATCGTGTTCCGTGCCATTCCTTCCATGCCCCCGGCCCTGGAAGACCTGCATGTGGAACAGGAAATTCTGGACCATGCCATGCCGTCCAACGGTCTGGTTCTGGTCACTGGCGTCATGGGAAGTGGAAAAAGCACGCTGCTCGCCGCCATTCTTCGACGCATCATTGAAAAGGGCGGGCGCAACGTCAGCACCTATGAATCCCCCATAGAATTCGACTTTGACGCCATACCGACCCCCGGAGGTCCGGTATCGCAAAGCACCATTCCCGAACATCTGAAATCGTTTCTTACGGCCACGCGCAACTCAACGCGCACGGCGCCGGACGTGGTGCTTATCGGAGAAAGCCGTGATCCCGATACGCTCCGGGGCATGATAGAAAGCGCGGAAATAGGCGTTGCCGCCTATTCCACGGTGCATACGCGCTCCGTGCCGGAAACGCTTTCCCGCATCATCAACGTCTTTCCCATTGCGGAAAGGCTGCAAATCACGGCGACGCTCATTTCCAGTCTCAGGCTCATCATTTCCCAGCGTCTCGTTCCGTTGCCGGACAACAGCGGACGCACGGCGCTGCGCGAATATCTGGCCTTCACACCCGAAATCCGGGAAACCCTGCTGAACACGCCCCTGGAACGTCTGATTCCGCAGGCCGAAGAACTGCTTTCCTCCTCCGGCCAGCGCATACAGGATGCCGCCGAACTCGCCTATGCCGGAGGCCACATAGGCAGGGACATCTATCAGGCCATTCTGGCGGAGCGCAAGGCAAGGCAAAACAGTCCGTCCCACGCACTCGCTCTGGAGGAAACCTCATGAACGGTGAAGTTCTCTGGCGGGATACCGGTCTCACGCCGAAAATTTTCATTCTGGACGCCCGTGCCATCTTTCCCCTGGCTCTGTGGCTGTTCCACTGGTCCTGGTGGACGGCGGCCATTGCCTGCCTGGGCATTGTGGCCCTGTTCTTTGTTCAACGCTCCGGCATGTCGCCTCTTGCCTGTCTCAGAGCGATACGCACGGCGTTCATGGGCAGACGCCGGGAGACCAGATACACCGAAACCCTCTGGCGCAAACGATGCCGCTGGTAATTCAACAACCCGAAAGGAGTTCGACATGAAAGACGTTCCGCGCAACAGTTTCGGCCTCTTTGATTCCCCTGTCCGTTGCCGGGAAAAGGAGCGCGTATCCCTTACGCCCCGGCATATTGAACGACAGCTCGACGCCGGGGCCTTCCTGATGAGCAGGGATGACGCCGTTCTGGCGGGCTTTCTCAATCCGCACGACGAACAGGATTCCGTCATCGTGGAACTAAGGGAGGAAAACGCATGAGTGAGCAGCCGCGCGAAAGAAAAAACCGCTTTCAGATAAGCCGCGAAGTCCAGGAAGAGTTCGTCAACGGCATCGCTGAAACCATGCTTTCCCTGGCGGAAAAAGCCGGGGACTGGCAACGGGGCTGGACCTCCGACACTCCTGTGGGAATGCCGTTCTGTCCCGTGACCGGCAGAGAGTACAGCGGGGCGAACCTGGTTCGGCTGCTGCTGACAACCATTGTCAGGGGATACGCCGATGACCGGTGGATGACCTTCAACCAGCTTCAGAGCTTTCAGAACGCCCACCCCGAACTGCAAATGAACATCCGCAAGGGCGAACGGGGCGTCAAGGTGCTGCGGCCGGAGGAAGTCGCCTACATTGTGGAAGAAAACGGAGCCTGGAAATTCCTGACTAAAGAAGAACTCCGGCGCATCGAGGAAATGAAGGACCGGGGGCAGGACGTTCCCGACGTTCAGCGCAAAACGCTTTTCTATCCTTTCACGGTCTTCAATGCCGCCCAGATTGAGGGATTCCCCGCCAAGGAACGTCCCGCCCATGCCATGACGCAGATTGAACGGCATGAGATGGTGGAACGCTTCATCGCCAGCTCCGGCGTTCACGTCAGGCACTACGGCGGCGATCCCTGCTTCAACATGGAAAAAAACGAGGTGGCCCTGCCGTATCCCGAACGGTTCAGCGGTACGGATGAATATTACGCCGCCAAACTGCACGAGTTCTTCCATGCCACCGGGCACGAAACGCGGGAAAACCGTCAGCTGAAAAATGCGCAGACCATCAAGAGCTACGCCTTTGAAGAAATGCGCGCGGAAATGTTTTCCATGCTGGCCGGCGCGCATCTTGCGCTGCCCATGCCGGAAACGAATTCCGCCGCCTATATCGCCAACTGGAATCAGAAATTTTCCGGCGGCGATGTCAAAGCCGTGTTTCAGGCGGCTTCGGAAGCGGCAAAGATACTGACGGTGCTGCATCAGTTTGAATCCGATGAACAGCCTGCGGCAAGGTGGTTTCCCAGACGGGAAGCATGGCCGGAACTGGTGGAACTTCAGAAGCAGCGCGACGCGGCCTGCGGCGTTTCCTTCCATGCCGAAGAGACTTCCGGCTCGCAGGTCTTCGAGCGCCTTTCCCGAAACAGCGCCTTCTCCGAACCGCTGTCTTTCACCGAGGCAGCCGTTGCCTTCAAGAACACGGACAACCCGGTCACAAAAACACGCCTCATCCTTCAGAACCCGGACTTCCTCAATCTGGCCCTCAAGCAGGACCCTGACTCCGTGATGGAGCTTGCCGCGCTTTTCGACAAGATGGCCCACGTTCTCCACATGGAAATGGACGACAAACTCCGCTCGGCTCCGGGCGCTCTGGAACATAACGCTCCCTTACTGGAACAGCAGGCTGCCTCGGCGCAGCGCATGAGGATATAACGCATGAGACTTTTCATCGCTGAAAAACCGAATCTTGGAAAAGCCATTGCCAGAGGACTTGGCGGGGGACGCACGGAACAGGGCTGTATCCGGTGCGGAGACAACATCGTCACCTGGTGCTTCGGCCACCTTCTTGAACCCGCCTATCCTGAAGCCTACTGCCTGGAATATGCCCAATGGCGACGCGAACATCTGCCCATCATTCCTTCCTCATGGAAATATGTGGTCAAGCGCACGTCGAAAGCACAGCTCGACACCATCGGCAAACTGCTGCGCGACGCCGCCTCCGTCGTCCATGCGGGCGACCCTGACCGGGAAGGTCAGCTTCTTGTTGATGAAGTGCTGGAACATTTCCGCTATCGCGGCCCTGTCTTCCGTATCTGGCTGCCTTCCCTGGATGACCGCTCCGTCAGCATCGCTCTCGGCAACATCACGGACAACGCCGCCAATGCGCCTTTGCGGGACGCCGCCCGCGCCAGAATGATGGCCGACTGGCTGGTCGGCATAAACGCCACCCGCGCCCTGACCATCACAGGCAGAGAAAACGGACGCACGGAAGTGCTTTCCCTCGGCAGAGTCCAGACGCCCACGCTGGCGTTGGTTGTGGCCCGCGACAGGGAGATCGCCCATTTCAAGCCCTCGGATTATTTTGTGCTGCGGGCAAGCATCATCCACCCCCACGGAGAATGTTCCGTCACCTTCGTGCCTTCCGACTCGCAGGACGGACTGGACAGCTCCGGGCGTCTTGTGGACCTTGCTCAGGTTGCCGCCGTTCTGGAATCGGTCAACGGCAAGGAAGGAACGGTTCTGGAATCTCTGCGGGAAAAGAAAACCAGACCCGCCCCCTTGCCTCATTGCCTCTCTTCCCTGCAAAAATCCGCTTCCGCCAGACTCGGCATGTCGGCCAAGCGCGTCCTGGATGTCGCCCAGAGCCTTTATGAAAAGAAACTCACCACCTACCCCAGGACAGACTGCCGCTATCTGCCGGAAGAGCAGCATGGCGAAGCCGCATCCATTCTAAGCCGCCTTGCCGGAGTCTCCGGCCTGGAGCAGCTTGCGGGCAAGGCGGATTCCCGCCTGAAAAGCACGGTCTGGAACACGAAAAAGATTACCGCCCACCACGCCATCATTCCCACCGGGGAACCTGCGGAAAGCCTTGCCGGGGAAGAACGCGCCCTTTTTCTGCTGATCGCCACGGCCTACTGTCTGCAATTTCATCCGCCCATGCGCTATGAAGCCCAGAAAATCGCCGTTGCTCTCGGAGATACCCGATGGGAAGCCTCAGGGCGGCGACTGCTGGAGGCCGGATGGACGGCGCTTTCCAGGGATGACGATGATTCCGATGAACAGGAGCAGGAACTTCTGCCGCTCATGGAACAGGGCGACGCCGTGCGCTGCCGTAACGCGGAAAGCGTGCGGAAAAAGACTTCTCCTCCCTCACGATTCAGCGAGGGGAGCCTGATTGACGCCATGGCCCACGTCCATCTTCTGGTCAAGGACGGTCAGGCGAAAGCCACGCTCAAGGAAAGCAAGGGCCTCGGAACCGAAGCCACCCGCGCCAATATCATTGAGACGCTGAAAGAACGCGGCTATCTCGTCGCCGAGAAAAAATCCATCGTATCCACGCCGCTGGGGCAGGAAATCATCGACCTGACGCCGCCCGCTCTGAAAGACCCCATCACCACCGCCGCATGGGAAGACCAGCTTGAAGCCATCGCCCAGGGCAAGGGCAGTCTGGACGCTTTTCTCTCGGAACAAAAACGTCTTCTGCCGACGCTGCTGGCTCCGATTCTGGAACGCAAAGCCAGCCCCGCCCATGTCTGCCCCGACTGCGGGGCCGCTCTTCAGCGCCGTAAAAGAAAAAAGGACGGCTCATGGTTCTGGAGCTGCTCCGCCTATCCCGACTGCAAGACCATACTTCCCGATGACAACGGCAAACCGGGAAGTCCCAGACCGAAACCCACGCTTTCGGAACACGCCTGCAAAGTCTGCGGCAAGCCTCTCGTCCTGCGCAGCAGCGCCAAAGGGAAGTTCTACGGCTGTTCCGATTATCCCCGCTGCAAGCAGATATATCCGGTCGGAGAAAACGGGGCCCCCGTTTTTGAAGGCCGGAAAGGGAGGAAGGAACAATGAGGACTGCGCTTCTCCTTATCCTTTGTCTGGCACAGGCTTTTCCCTGTTTTGCGGCTTCCTGTCAGGATATGCGGGATGCCGTCGGCTCAGCCATGCAGCAGCGCAACGGACGGGTATCCGATACTCACAACACCATGATTCCCGACCCTGAATCCGAACGGGATGCGCTGTCCGGCTGTCTCGGCTCCATCAATGCTCTCGGCGACGCTTTCAGCCTTGGCGTGACGTTGCCGGGCATGGACCAGATCGTCGCGGGAATGTGCCATCAGGTTGACTCCCTCATTCAGCAGAAAATCAACGATGCTCACAATCAGGTCCTCAACTCCATAAACGGCATCGGCGGCAACAATCCGTTCAAGGTGTACGGCACGGGCGGAGACTATGTGGTGAAGCTCAAGGAGAAATTGAAATGAGAGCGCTCTGCCTGTTTCTGAGCATCCTTTGTCTGTCTCCCGGCATGGCCTTCTCCGCCGAGCGGGCCAAAGTCGTCGTTTCGATGACACGACCTCTGACCACGGGCTGTGTTCTGGATGCCGCCCGTGTAAGCGGAATGCCTCCGGCCGCGCTTTTCGGTCTGCTCGCCACGGAGGGAGGGAGCATGGGAGAAGCTCTGAGCAACACCAACGGCACCTGGGACCTGGGCTGCTTTCAAATCAACACCGTTCACGTCAATGAACTGGCCGCCATGGGCATAGCCCCGGAAACCCTGCTTCGGGACGGCTGCGTCAACGCCTATGCGGCGGCATGGCTGCTTCGCAAGGAGTATGAACGGACCGGCGATCTCTGGCTGGCCATAGGCGCGTATCATTCCAGAACGCCCCATCGCAGGGATGCCTATATCAGAAAGGTCAGAACGAACCTGGAAGAACTGCGTCGCCGGGGTATCTCCAGCCTCTCTTCCCTTCAGGAGGCGCAGCCGTGAGTCAGCTCCGCGACGAAAGAGACGACATGCTTTTTCTGTGGTTTGCGCTTCTGGTGCTGATTTTTGTCGTCATCCCGGCTCTGTACGCAGCGCATAAGGGAAGCGTCAACGCGCCTCTGGTCTGGCTGGCAAGTATCCAGCTCAGAGTCTTTGCGCCTTTTTCAGAAGAAGTACGGACCATCCTTGAGCGTCTCACCGAGGTGGAACCCGCCGCGCTGACCTGGGAACAGGTGCGGGGATTACTGCGCTATGCCGGGTCATGGATGCGATGGCCGCTCGCGCTGCTTCTGCTTTTGTGCGGCTGCACCGCCATTTTCATAGGACGGGTGGGAAGGCTCGTCCGGCATTTCAGCATGAAAAGCCTGCTGAAAAACAACGCGGAATCCTTCCCCTGTCTCAGACCGGTCGTTGGTCGCGGCAAGTACCTGCTTTCGCCCAAATCCTACGATTCCGGCTTATGGCGCATTGCCCGAACTCCCGTTCAATTCGCGCTGGAACAGGAACTTCTGCTCAATGAAAACGGTGAAGCCTTCACTCTGGAGCAGGCTCTGCATAACGGGCTGGCGGATACGGAGCTTCCCGCATGGGGCAATGCCAGGCTGGATGAAGACAAAGCTCTCGCCGCCTTTCAGGACCAGCTCGGCAAACCGTTCGAGAACCATACGGCCATGACTGCCTGCCGTCGCGCGCTGGCCGCCGCATTCCTGTCCTATGCGGACGGAGACAAAAAAGGCTGCGTTGCCGTACTGGATGCCGTCTCATCCTCCTATCGGGAAAAACGCGACAGGGCGACATGCCCCATTCTGGAACAAAAAAACTTCCATCTGAATCTGAACCGCATCTGGGAAAAGCATCAGTCCGTTCTTTCCGAAAAATCTCTCCGTATTCACGCGGCGTTCGAGCTTCCGTGGTTCATGGCACTGCTGTGCCGGGCAAGGAAAAAAGGCGTTCTGGCCAGTTCCCAGTTCCTGTGGCTTCGCCCGTTGGACAGGCCGCTCTGGTACGCGCTCAATCAATGCGGGGGAAGAACCGCGTGGGTGGAAAGCCTGGCTCCCTGGGCGCACTACAAGGCAGAAGAACAGGTGGGGCAGGCCCTGACCGAGCCTCACGTTGATCTCGCCGTCACGAGTCTCAAGGATTCCTTGTCCGCCCAGGGCTGGCTGACGGACATTTTCATTCCGCCCATGTTCGAGCAGTCCTTTACGCCTGCCGTGGAGCAGGCGGAACCTGTGTCGGATATGGTGTACGCTGCGGCAGAAAACGACCCGGAATACGATGCCAACGACGACCCTTCCCTGGCGGAAGAACACTATTGAGGTGCGTATGGAACGAAAAATCAGAGGTCTTGAAGACCACGAAACACAGGAACGGAAACGGCTCTTCCGGGATGTGCGCTCCCCGCTGCAACGCCTGGGAGACACGCTCAGGCTCGGCCATGTGCAAACCGGCGGCATCTTTGCGGCGGGGGTGTGTCTTTTTCTTTTTCCCTCGCTCTCCATGCCGTTCTTTATCGCCGGGCTTGCTCTGTTTGCCGCCCGCTGCGTCTATGTCGAAGACGAAAGGCTGCCTTTCCGAATGCCGCTCGGTCTCTCCGGCACGGATAAAGGCGATCCTCTGCCCGGCAGACGCGGCTACGCCAGACCGGAGGGCATCTTCTTCCTGGGAAACAGGGTACAGGACCAGAAAGAACTCTGGCTGAAGGCCAAGGACATTCTTACCCACTGCCTGCTTTTCGGCACCACCGGTTCCGGCAAGACGGAAACCCTCGTTTCCCTTTCATACAATGCTCTGGCTACGGGAAGCGGGCTGTTCTACATCGACCCGAAAGCAAGTCCGAAACTCGCCGTACAGATATGGCAGATGGCCCGCTTTCTGGGACGGGACGACGACTTCCGCGTACTGAACTACGGCACTTCCGGCAAAGTCAAAGGAAAAACTCCGCGCCGTCTTTCCAACACCAACAATCCCTTCACCTTCGGCAGTGCGGAAGCCCTGACGCAGCTTCTTGTTTCCCTCATGCCCGCGTCCGACGGGGCGAACAGCATCTTTGCCGACAAGGCGCAGGCGTTGATTTCCGGCGTCATGTACGCCCTGGTGGACCTGCGCGACAAAGGGCTGCTCAAGCTCTCCACCAGCGTCATCCGTGAATCGCTGGCGCTTGAAAAATGTGTCGCCCTCGCGCTGCGGGCGGAGCTTGATGAAGAGTCCCGCGCCTCCATCCATGCGGCTCTCGGCACCTGCGGCTGGATTGCCGGACGGGAAATGAAAGACCAGCCCCAGTCCTTTGCGGAGCAGTTCGGCTATGCCCAGAGCTACTTCGGAAAGGCCCTTTCCAGCCTGACGGACACCTATTCCCACATCTACGGGGCTGAAGACGGAGAAGTCGATTTTGCCGACGCCATCATGCAGCGCCGCGTGCTGGTCGTTCTTCTGCCTTCGCTGGAAAAAGCCCCCGCAGAACTGGCCAGCCTCGGAAAAATCAGCCTCTCCGCCATACGCAACGCCTGTGCCGTGGGCCTCGGCGCACATATTGAAGGCGACGCCGCCGACGTGCTGGAAGCCCTGCCCACGGACACTGTGGGCATCGGCCCGTATCTGTGCATCGTGGATGAATATGCGGCCATCGTCACCCCCGGCTTTGAGGTCGTGCTGACACAGGGGCGCGGTCTCGGCATAGCCGCCATCGTCGCCTCCCAGGATTACGCCGGTATTCTGGAAGCGGACAAAAAAGGCGCGCAGCAGATGGTGGCCAACACCTCCATAAAAATCTTCATGAAAATGCAGGACGCGGAAAAAACCTGGGAACTCATACGGGGACAGGCCGGCCAAGGCACCGTCCTCCGCACCACCGGCTTCAATGTCAACGAAAAAATAAGCGCAGGTTACCGCGACGCCATGAACACCACCGTGGAACAGGAAGACCGCGTCGTCCTGCGCGACTTGCAGGAACAGATCGAAGGCGAAGCCCATTTCATCTTCAGCGGGCAAATCGTCCGGGGCACCATGTTCTTTGCCAACCCTTCCCTGAAAAAAGCGCAGCTGCGCGTCCCCCAGCTTGTGCAGCTCTCCCAGGAGAAACACTATGACCATGCGGCATAAAAGAGAAAAAGCCCGGCTAGCTGAAAATGGTCGCCAACCTTGCAAGAACTTCATCCATAATGACGGGCGGTACTTGTTCCAGCCGTCTGCCGGATCTCGCCCGCAAGTCCAGCGCCCTGGGCTGGTCACAACGAACTACTCCTGTAGTACGCGTGCCGCATCCGCTGAGCGACACGGCGAATCCTGCAGTACGGGCAAAATTCCCCCCGCTGGTAATCGGCAACACTACGGGAACCTGCGTCACTCTGTTGAACTCGTCGGGAGAAATCACCAACACCGGTCGCGTTCCCTGTTGCTCATGCCCTTCTGTAGGATCAAGCGTCACCAGATAAATATCACCACGCCGCATCAGATCAGCTCCCCGCCCGTGGCTCCAGCCCCGGTCCACACTCCATCCTCAGGGGAAAGCGGCGCGGAAGCATCACACTGGGCCAACAGTTCCTGCAGGCTGTACTTCTTCCTGACGTTCGGCTCAATAATCAGACGCCCGGATTCCACGGCCATGCTTACCGATGACCCCGATTCCATTCGCAGCATTTCCAAAATGGCGGGAGGAACGGCCAGCATCACTGAACCGCCGACTTTTCTCAAATTTGCTGTGTACATCGTCATCCTCCATAAGTTATATTTTTATATAACTCGCAATCGCCAATATGGCAAGTCCCCTTCGACAATACCGCACCGGAGAACAGTTATGACGCGACTCGTACAACTTATTACTCTTTTCATCTGTCTTTTGTCGGGATCGGTTCCTTCTGCCCATGCCGGAACGCCCGTGTCCGACCGGATAGCCGTGGAAGCTGGCGTAAAGGCGGAACTTTCAAAAGACCTGGCGCTGCCTTACGCGCCCGATGCGGCCCTTTCCGGCAGAACCTGTCTGGACGGCAGGCCGACAAAAGAATTTCAGGGCGACATCATGGAATACTGGGTCAACCTGGAATGTCCTTACTGCGGCATTGAGGAACCGCTCCGGGCACAGCGGGAAAATCCCGGCATGTGCATTGTCGTGCGTCACAGCCCTTCGGACAACTACGGAGAGTCGTTGAAAAAAGCCCTGAGCTTTGAAGCACTCCTGCGCTTTTCTCCGAACGCCGCGCACAGCTTCTGGAATGCCGTGGTGCCCCGGACACCTCTCGGCGTTCCGAAACCCTATGAGGCTGCGCTGCAAACGGCGCTTCAGGATGCGGCCATTGTGCCGGAAGACTTTGCCGACTCTCTGCAACAGGTCGCTCCTGTCGTAGGCGCGGATATTATCGCCTCGCAATCCAGAATCACCTCAACTCCCACCTGGATTCTGGACGGCATTCGTTTTCCCGCCTGTGATTTCACGGCCTCACAAGTGCCGCTGGCTCTCGAACTCGCCCATAAGGCCCGCGCCGACGACGCCGATGCCAAAGAACGCATCGTCCAGATGATTACGCGCGGCCTTTTGAATGAGTCCGTTTTATGACGCCCTCTTTCCCTGACCCGTCTTGACGAACGCTTCCCTTCTCACTAATCTTATAAGTAAGATTTATCTTGTAAATAAGATTTCAGGGAGAACTCATGGAACTTGCCAAGGTCACTTCGCGCGGTCAGATCACGCTGCCCCTCGCCATTCGCAGAAAGCTCGACGTGAAGGAAGGGGATAAGGTTGTTTTTTATGAAGAAAACGGGCGCATTGTCGTTGAAAACGCCGCAAAGCTGACAATCGCCCAGGAAAAAAAGCCCGGCGAGTAGGAACAGGCTGTCTTCATTTCGACGCGCCGCCTTTCCTCCGCCCAGCGGCAAGGAAAGGACAGTATGGCCAGACGGCGCAAGCAGACCAGTGATTCCCGTCAGTTGTCGCTGTTCGACATCATGGTCAGCCATATCGAACAGATCAGGGAAGAAAACATTCAGGATGACATAAGGGAAGAAGCCGGAACACGGATACTCCGGGAGCCGACGCACGAACAGCCCCCGTCCGCTACGCCTCCGGTCAGCCCCGCCTCACACGAAGAACTTCCGAAAGAACCGGAACATCCCGGCAAACGGAAGCCGCTGCTTCCGCCCGATGACAGCATCCCCCCGAAAAGGCTCGGCGTGAACGGACGCGGTTTCTCTGTTTATGAAACGTCGGACGGGGGACGCATGTACAGTCCTTCCCTGGACATCGTGCGCTTCATCGACGGCGACAGGGACACGCCGGAAGAGCTGTTCCGGAAAGGAAACGAAGACTACCTGACCGTGCAGGAAGTCGCGGCCTTCAGACAACAACATTCCTCAACTCAGGAGGTTTCCCATGCTGGACAGACAGACAAACCCGCTGGACATCGCCAGAACCGTTCTCAAGCCAGAAACCATTCACGACCTCAAGGTCAGAGGGTTCACCAATTCAGCCTACTTGATTCTCGACCGCTGGGCACTGAACAGTCCCGACGAACTGAAGCGCCTGGAAGAGGAAGGGAATCTGGCCTTGCAGATACGACTGGATCAGCAGCAGGCCATAGAGAAGAGGACGCTGTGCAGCGAATCCGCCCGGCAGGCGAGCCTGCGGGGGATGTCGGACTGGGAGATTTTGGAAAGCTGCGGGGTGGAGATGAACCTGAAAATTACCGGATAAGCCCGGAAGAACAGCTTGGTGTCGGCGGCGCAAAGAAAAAATATGCGGATAACCTCGCCGCCATACGTCTGCTGAAGCAGCTCCAGGCCAACGGCGCGAAACTGGCCACCCCGGAAGAAAAAAGCACGCTGGTGCATTTTGTCGGATGGGGTGGTCTTCCGCAGGTCTTTGACCCCAAAAACGACAAATGGGCGGCGGAATACCGGGAACTTCAAGGCGTACTCTCCCCCGATGAATACGCGGCCGCCCGGCGCTCCACACAGGACGCTCACTATACCTCGGAAACCGTCATCAGGGGCATCTATCAGGGGCTTTCCAGACTCGGCGTTGAAACGGGAAAGGAACTCCACATTCTCGAACCTTCGGCGGGTATCGGCAATTTTATCGGACTTTGCCCGGAAAGTTTCCAGGCCCGGTTCCTGGCCGTGGAACTGGAACCGACAACAGCGGCCATTGCCGCATACCTGTACCCCAAAGCCCGCCACATCAATAACGGCTTTCAGACCATCCCCCTCAACACGCCGAGTTTCGACCTTGCAGTGGGCAATCCTCCTTTCGGGAATCAGTCTCTCTACGACCCCGAATTTCCCGAACTGAAAAAATTTTCCATCCACAACTATTTTCTCGCCAAGTCCATGCGCCTGCTGCGCGAGGGCGGCATAGCCGCCTTTGTGGTCAGCCGTTACTTCATGGATGCCGTCGATTCCTCCGCCCGCGAACATATCGCGGGATATGCCGACTTCCTGGGCGCGGTGCGCCTGCCTGAAACCGCTTTCCGGCAAAATGCCCTGACGGATGTCACCACCGACATCGTTTTCTTTCAAAAGCACAACGGCGAAAACAAGCGGAGTCTGGAGTGGCTCCACACGTCCAGCATGGAAGTGGACGACTTCAAGCACGGCGGCAGGCGCACCGCCGTGGTCAACAGCTACTTCGCTTCCCGCCCGGAACAGATCATCGGAAGAATGGCGTATTCCGGGGGCATGTTCGAGGACAGCCTGAACTGCGTGTCCGATGCGTCTCAGACAGACCTCGGCGAAGAAATAGCCCGGCGTCTGGACGCGCTGCCTGCCGTGCAGTTCAGCCCCTTACCCTCTGCCGAAGTCCGTGAAGCCGAATCCGGTCTCAATCATGACTTCCTGGCTTCCGACTACTTCCAGTCCCTGAAAATGGGCGCACTCTGCGTTGAACCTCAAAGCAGAAAAATCGTCTTCAAGACTTCCGGGGAGTTCGGCGACGGAGGTTATGAACCCGTCACCGTAAAAAATGAAACCGCCCGACTGCGCCTGGCTTCCATGATTCAGCTCAGGGATACCCTGCGTGAGCTGCTCAATGAGGAAAAAGGCGAAGGAAGTGAAAGTCGTATGGCGAACCTGCGCCAGCGGCTCAACACGCAATACGACGCCTTTGTCAAAAAATACGGGCACCTTAACTCACAAACCAACCGCAGCCTCATGCGGGAAGACCCTGAACACGCTCTGCTGGAATCCCTGGAAGCGGACTACGACAAGGGCATTTCGCCGGATGTGGCCCGCAAGACCGGCAGACAGGCCAGACCCGCTTCCGCCAGAAAAGCTGCCGTATTCCGACAGCGTGTGCTTAAACCGGCGACGCTCGCCCAACAGGCGGAAAGCCCCAAGGATGCCCTTGTCATAGCGCTTCGGGAAAGCGGCAAGGTGGACTTTGCCCGCATGGAACAGCTTCTCGGACGCTCCACCGATGTCATTCAGCGGGACTTGCAGGAACAGGGCCTTATTTTTCTCAACCCCGCCACGGAACTCTGGGAAATCAGGGATAAGTATCTCACGGGCAATGTCCGGGCAAAACTGCGTCAGGCACGGGACGCCGCAAGCTCCGACCCTCGCTTTCTGCCCAATGTGGAAGCGCTTACGGAGGCTCTGCCGCCCGACATAGAAGCCGTGGACATCGGCGTCAAGTTCGGCTCCGCCTGGCTTCCTCCTTCCGTCATATCGGACTTCATCGAACATCTGCATGGCGGAAAAGGCTCTCAGCAGGTGGATTACCTGCCCACGCTCGGTCGATGGAGCGTCCGTGTCTATCTGTACGATGCCGCGCTGAATACCAACGTCTGGGGCATCCCGGAATACCCTGCGGAAAAAATCATTGAAGCCCTTCTGATGAACAAGCCCATCAAGGTGGAAAAGGAAACCGGCCAGCGCGACGAACAGGGCAGACCCATCACGGTTCTGGACCAGGAGCTGACCGCCGCAGCCATGCAGAAGGCCGACGAAATAAAACAGGCCTTCACGGACTGGATATGGACGGATGACGACAGAAGAGCCAGCCTGTCCAGGCTCTACAACGACCGCTTCAACACGAACGTGCCTCCCAGGTATGACGGCTCCCATCTTGAGCTGGTCGGCGCTTCTTCAGAAGTAAAACTTCGGCCTCACCAGAAGGATGCCGTCTGGCGGGCCATTCAGGAAGGCACGGCCCTGTTCGATCACGTCGTCGGCGCGGGAAAGACCATGGCCTGCATAGCGACCATCATGGAATCCAAGCGCATGGGCTTTGTTTCCAAACCGATGGTGGTCGTACCCAACCACCTTCTCCACCAGTGGCGGGATGAGTTCTACAAGCTCTATCCCAATGCCCATATTCTGGTGGCGGACAAGACCGACTTCACCAAACAGAACCGGGAACGGCTTTTTTCCCGTATTGCGACCGGAGACTGGGACGCCGTTATCGTCGCGCACAGCTCCTTCCGTAAAATCGACATGCCTCACGACATTCAGCGGGAGATTCTGAAGGAGCAGATTGATGCGGTGCTGGAAGCCATTGAGGCCGTGAAGGAGGCGGAAGGAGGCCGGGCCACGGTCAAGCAGCTTGAAAAGCAGCGGGAAAACATGGAAGCCCGCTATGAACTTCTGCTCGCAGGAACGGGGAAAAAGGATACCTCCGTTGATTTCGCCGACCTGGGCGTGGACGCGCTCTTTGTGGACGAAAGCCACGAGTTCAAGAACCTTGCCTACCAGACCACCATGAACGTCTCCGGTCTGGGCAATATCACAGGTTCGGCCAAGGCGCTCGATCTCTTCATCAAATGCCGCTACCTGCAACGGAAAAACGAAGGCCGGGGCGTGTACTTTCTGACCGGCACCCCCATATCGAACACCATTGCCGAAGTATACACGCTCCAGCGCTACATGCAGTATGAGGAATTGCAGGCCAAGGGCATAGACCATTTTGACTCCTGGGCCTCCACCTTCGGCCAGGTCACAAGCGGCTGGGAACTCGACGCCACAGGGGTGAACTACAAGCTCAAAAGCCGCTTCGCCAAATTCCAGAACATCCCGGAACTGCTTGCCATGTACCGGACCTTTGCCGATGTCGTCACCAAAAACGATCTGGATGAACAGGCAAAGCAGGCAGGGCTGCGCCCCCTGACGCCTCCCGTCACTGATGGAAAGCCGTATAACGATGTAGCCGAACGCTCCGGGGAGCAGGCTGCCTACATGGAAAAAATCATCAACCGCATGGAAAACCTTCCTCCCGACCCGCGTTTGGACAATCCGCTCAAAATCACCAACGACGCCCGCAAGGCCGGTCTGGACTATCGCCTGATAGAACCGCACGCGGATGATTTCGCAGGTTCCAAGGTCAACGCCGCCGTTGAACGCATCTATCAAATTTGGAGCGACACGGCGGCGGACAGAGGCACGCAGCTTGTCTTCTGCGATTTGTCCACCCCCAAGGGCGGCAGAACTCCGACTTCCGCACCGGACAACCGTAACGACCTGGAATTGGAAACTCTGCTGAACGTGGACGGCACGCTTCTGCCTGAACAGAAGGATGAGGAACCTCATGGAACAACACAGGCCGAAACGAACGACAGCGGTGAAGACACCTCCGTCGCTTCCGATATGGATGCCGTCATTGCGCTGTCATCAAAGTTTTCCGTCTATGACGACATACGAAGCAAACTTGTCGCGCGCGGGATTCCGCCGGAAGAAATCGCCTTCATCCATGAGGCCAACACCGACATCCGCAAGGCAAAACTCTTTTCCGACATGAATGCCGGCCATGTTCGTATCCTGCTCGGCTCCACCAGCAAGATGGGCGCTGGCATGAACGTCCAGAAACGTCTGGTGGCCGCACATCATCTTGATGCCCCCTGGCGGCCTTCCGACCTGGAACAGCGCAACGGGCGCATTATCCGCCAGGGCAACCTGTTCTATGAGCGCGACCCGGAACACTTTTCCGTGGGCATTTACAACTATGCCACCAAACAGACGTATGACGCCAGGATGTGGCAGACCATAGAGTACAAGGCGGCTGCCATCGAGCAGTTCCGCAAGGGCGATCTGCTCCAGCGCGTTATCGACGACGTGCAGAGCGAGGCCGCCAACGCCGCCGAAATGAAGGCCGCAGCTTCAGGCAATCCGCTGATTCTCATGCAGGTTCAGCTTGCCGCAGACCTTCGCAAGCTGGAAGCCCTGTATTCCCAGCATCAGCGGGGACAGCATCGTCTGCGCGACAGGCTGAAGTGGCTCAACGGAACCGATGAGCGTCTTGCCAAGGCGGAAAGCGCCTACGCCGCCAACATCCGGCACCGGGACAGCCACACCCATATCGTCAAGGAAAAAGACAAGGAAAAAATCCGTATAGAACTCTTTGCGGGAGACAAGATGCTGACGGACAGAGACGGCGAAAAAATAAAGGATATTCTGCTCGGCTGCGTGAAGGAGATCACGCGCAATGCCGGAGCCAGGGTACTGTTCGGCTCCTATCGGGGATTCGCCATGCACCTTGAACGCTATGCCCAGTCCTTCGGCGGCAAGGAGGGGTTCAGAATCGTTGTGACAGGTACGGATGGACAGGAGTTCAAGCCGGACAATCTCGTCTATCTCTTTGACGACAAACTCAGTCTTTCCGGTCTGTTCCAGCGCATGGACAACTTCCTGGCCAAAGGTTTCGATGAAGCCATGGAAAAATTCCGGGAAACCTGCCGTCATGAAAAGGCGGAACTGGAAACAACCAGAGAAGCGCTCGGCAGGGAGTTTCCCCAGAAGGAGGAACTGACCCTGGCGCGGGAAAATCATAGCGCCATCATCCGGGAGTTGCAGCGTATGCAGGATGACGCGAGCTATGTTTCCCACTGGACACCAAAGACTTCCGACGCCGGGGCCGACACGACTCCGGCAGAAGAGACCAGGCAGGAAACTCCCGACGCCCCCTTCTCCATGGCAGACGCGGCACCGAAAGACCACCGTGTCTGTACGCTTACCTTTGGTGAGCAGGGGAACCAGACGGAGTACGCCGTCACGCACAGTCCGGTCGGGTATCTTCTGAACCGTTCCCATGTGCGTGAAACTACGAGGTGGCCCATCCATTGCCTGTATGACGACAATCTCTGGCACTCCCTTGTGAAAGGCCCGCCCGGTGTCCGCTTCAAGCAGTTTGAGAGCAGAGAAGACGCCCTGAATTTCGCACGCCAGGATGCCGCCCTGCTCGGTTTTGCCGATGCCATGACGCATCCTGAGAAGGATCTCTCCGCAGCTTCGGCAACGGAGGGCGACTCCTATCGCCAAGCCATGGAAAAAGCCGGATTCCGACCTTCCGGCATGGATTTTTACGGCAAACAGGAACACGAGTTGAAGGTGGAAACGGGTGACGGCGGAACATTTGAACTGAGAATATTCCAGACGAAAGAGGGGAAAGTCGGCCTGCGTGTTCAGTATGAAAAAGACCATATCATCAACGGTGCGCGAACCGTCCACGCATCTTTTGATACGCTCAAGGAAACTCTGGACTATGTCAGTTCCTATAAGAATATGGCGGAGACGCAAAACATCACCGCCACTCCTGTGCAGGAGACTTTCTCCATGCGAATGAGATAAAGCATCAACATGACAGAAGCGCCTTTTGAACTACCAATTCAAAAGGCGCTTCTTACTGCGAATGTTTTACTCAAGCCACGGGCCCCCGTCCTGC
The DNA here is from genome assembly GCF_963931295.1 of uncultured Mailhella sp. Classification (NCBI taxonomy): domain Bacteria; kingdom Pseudomonadati; phylum Thermodesulfobacteriota; class Desulfovibrionia; order Desulfovibrionales; family Desulfovibrionaceae; genus Mailhella; species uncultured Mailhella sp. Next base: position 1,182,107 of record NZ_OZ007001.1, read on the forward strand.
CGGGAGGACACCGCTCGTCCCTGTTCATCTCAGTTGCTTTTCCGAAGTCGAGGCCGGGAAAAAGATGAAATCATCCGGCCTTGTGCCCGGCATGAAGCCGCCTCACACGGCGCGAAAAGCCTTCTCTTCAACGCTTTTCGGAAAAATAACCTGTACAAAAAATTTTTTCCGTTATACGGTTCTCCCAAAAGGGGATGCCCGACGGAAAAACGGACGGCATCCCCTGCCCGGCACAAGGTGGGAATATCATACCATGGAGGAGAATGTCTTATGCCAAGAGAGAGAGAGAGAGAGAGAGAGAGAGAGAGAGAATCCAGGCTGACGCCGTTGGCGGGCAGTGCGCGCAAGGCCCTGCCGTTCCTGCTTGCTGCCGCGCTGCTGGCCGCGCCCGGTGCGGCGGGGGCCAATTCGGGCGGGTACTGGGATAATCTGGACGGCGATCCCTGGTATGTTGGAAACGGGGGCGGCAGTAACGGCAATATTACCATCGATGAAGCGATGACCTCGTATGCCTCCGGAGGACTCATCAAGAGCACTTCCGCAACAGATGTAACCCTGGACAAAAACGCCGTCACCGTGAAGGACGGAGCCGACGGGGATGGTGTCTATGGCGCAACCATAACCTGCGACGTACCAGGAACTGTGACCATGAAAGGCAACCAGGTGACCGTCTATGGCGGCCGCTACTACTCGGTGTTTGGAGCCCACATAAACTCATTCCCACTCGTTGTTGGGCATCATATTTAACGGATTTTGCTTCATAAATTTGATACCTCATTTTTTTGATTATTTGATGTGTCCATATTATCCAGCCCTATACGATGGGCTGTTATCAAATTGTTATCGGTGGTGATAACGGGGGGTAGCAGGGTTGTTGTTTTCTCTGGTGGTTTACAACTACATTTTACCACGAAAGGCAGGGAAATGCAATAACCATCCTTGCTGTGGCGTATCAAGGAATCTTACTGAACATATGGCGCACCTTATCCAAACGGCTGTTTGGACGACGGGGCTGGATGATTGGCTCGCCGACAGTGGCCTGATACCCTTTCAGTTCCGTCAGGCACACACTCCGCCCGTTGGTGTAAAAGGCCAAATCAGTACGGTATGCCTGTATGCAACGGGCGGGAATCTCGCCAGTAAAGACAACTTCATCCTTTTTTATCTGGGCCGTTTCGATGGTGGCACAGTATTTCGGCGCATCATGATAAGCCCTGGAAAGGTATTCCTGGGGCGCATAGAGGGTGAAGGAGAGATAAGGTTCCAGCAACTGCGTCCCAGATTTCTTCAATGCCTGTTCCAATACAATCGGGGCCAATGAGCGGAAGTCCGCCGGCGTACTGACCGGGCTATAGTAAAGTCCGTATTCAAAGCAAATCTTACAGTCCGTTACGTTCCAGCCACACAAGCCTTGCCCCAAACCGTAACGGATACCATCCATGACAGCGTTTTGAAAACTCTGGTTCAGGTATCCCAGGGAAACCCGGCTCTCGTATTTTACACCGGAGCCAAGCGGGAGCGGTGTAACAGACAGTCCGATAGATGCCCAAAACGGGTTAGGCGGCACCTCGATATGGATGGTGTGACTGGCCACTTTGAGCGGCCGCTCTAAATAAATGACGGTGGGTTCCTTCACTGCTGTTTCAATCTTGTATTTTTCCGTCAGCAAAGCGGAAACAACCTCCAACTGCATCCGACCCAAAAAAGAAAGAATGATCTCATGGGTGGTGGAATCCACCTCGTAGTGCAAAAGCGGGTCAGTATCCGCAATTTGCGTAAGAGCGTCCAGCAACCGGTCTCTTTGCTCTGCCGTTTTTGGCGTAATCGTCGTCCGCAGCATAGGGAAGGGAACATCACTCCACATTTCACGAGGAAGTTGGGTTTTGTCCCCCAATATATCGTTTAATCTCAAGCTGTCGCTGGGAAGGATGACAATTTCGCCCTTATGGGCGGTATCTGTCCGAACAATCTCCCCTTTGGATGGAATACGCATCTCTGTGATTTTCAGCTTTTCTCTCCCGGCTAGGGCCACCGTATCCCGCAGACGCAGCGTTCCGCTGTATAGCCGCAGATAGACAAGCCTCTGGCCGCAATCTGTATACTCCACCTTAAAAACTCTACCGCACAGGGCGGCGCTCCCCTGTTCCTTGGTCGATTGGAACAGCCCTATCACCGCATCCATCAACTGTTGAATGCCAAGGCCGTTTTTGGCGCTACCATGATAGACCGGGAGCAGGGAGGCGTCTTGAACTCGCCGCTGTTCTTCTTGCGCAAGTTCTTTCTGACTGATTGATTCTCCTGCGATATACTTTGCCAATAACTCATCGTTATTTTCGATGACCGAATCCCACACCTCTGCACTAGTGTTTTCTGTCAGAGTTATTTTCGAGGACAGCGACACTGTCTGCTTGATGATAATATCAGCGGAGAGCTTATCCCGAACAGACTGATATACGCTCTCCAAATCAATGCCAACCTGGTCGATCTTGTTGATAAAGATAATGGTGGGGATGTTCAATTTCCGTAGGGCATGGAACAGAACACGGGTCTGGGCCTGCACGCCATCTTTAGCGGAGAGCACCAAGATGGCCCCGTCCAAAACAGCCAGAGAGCGGTATACCTCTGCCAAGAAATCCATGTGGCCGGGAGTATCCACAATATTGACTTTACAACTGTGCCACTGGAAAGAAGTGACTGCCGTTTGAATGGTAATTCCACGCTGCCGCTCCAAAAACATAGTGTCCGTTCTCGTTGTCCCTTTTTCGACGCTCCCCGGCTCTGAAATGGTTCCGCTGGCATACAGCAGGCTTTCTGTCAGTGTCGTCTTGCCCGCATCTACATGGGCAAGAATCCCGATATTGATAATGTTCATGTCTATCCTCCATACAAGGCCCAAAAGGGCGCAAAAATCCCCAGCGGCAAATACTTTTACCGCTGGGGATCATGACTTCGGATACATAGAAACGCATTCAGCTAACATGAGCCGTTATCCGTCACGATATTTGATAAAAAGGCAAAAGCATTCTTAAATTGGGTACAAAAACCAAGCCCCTGCAAGGGGCAATTATTTTTGTGCCCATTATCAAATTTTATTTAAGAATACCTTGCCGCATGTTGAATAGACTCCTCAAATCAGGATGACAGCAGTATAGCATAGCACACTCTAAAATGCAAGAAGTTTTTACCCGCTGTCCCAAATAAATCAGGAGGGCATTCACCGGGACACCCTCCGATTTGGGGCCTCATGCGCAAATAATTTCTGTGTCCACGATTTCCGCCGCACACGCCCGAATATTGTTAGTCCCTCTGCAACTCATACCACAGACCGTTGCCCTCGTCAAAGATGTACTTTTCCATGAAATTACCTCCATTTTTTGTGATTATCGTGCGCCTACCCTTATTTTTGACCTTGCACCCCATTTCTGCTCCTTTTCGACCTGTTCCTGCTGGTAAGCTGCCTCCAGTATCCTGTCCGCCTGTTCCGGGCCAATGGCCCGTCTGACCCGCTCATAGTCCCTGACTTGCCCTTTCAAGCCGTCCCTCTCGGCACAAACCTCATAAATCCTGGCTGACAGGGAGCCGTTCTTACTGACCTCACTACAATACTTCCAAAAATACTGTCACCATGACCAATAACCACGTGGTCATCAATGGCGGCAGACTCGCTCTTAATGATAATGCGATAGCCGGGGCAGGCGGCGCGACAGATGCCCAGTCGGATACACCATCGACGGTCACGGGGAACAGCCTGACCATCAACGACGGTACGTTTGGAAGAAAGAGTAAATTTTACGGAGCCTGGCTGACAAATTCAAGGGGCACTTCTGTCAACGACAATTCCGTGTTCATCAAGGGCGGTACCTTTAATGACCACAGTGCCTATTTCAACACTATCGCAGGCGGCAGAGCCATCCGATCAGGTAGCGGAAGTGAAACCGATACGTTTACGGCCAGCAACAACGTGGTGGATTTGGACAACGTTACCCTGGTCAGCCCCCGTATCTATGGCGGGTACATCGGCAACCTAACCTCCACCAACTCGGGCAGCGCCACGAACAACACGGTTATCCTGCGGGAAAACCTTAAGCTGACAGGCTATGGTTATCTGTACGGCGGCTACAGTGATAGTACAGGCAACGCCAACCTGGATGTACGCACGGGCAACACGCTGGAAGTGCGGACCGTTGGCCTCACCGCCAAAAATGTGTATAATTTTGAGAACTATCACTTCATCTTGCCCAGCACCGTCAGGGCCAACGACATCGTACTGACCCTGACGGATTCAGACGGCACAGACATTTCCGGTGCCAAGGTAGGCGTGGCCGTGGCAGGCGGAAGCGCGCCTCTTAAAGTGGGCGACAGCGTCACCCTGCTCAGAAACCGCTACGGCCTGGAAACTAAAGGCTACACGCAGACTTCCCTCACCGGCACACAGGGCGTGTCGCTGGCATACGACTTTACGCTGGCCACCGTTGACGACCCGAAGACAACGCTCACCACAGATCTCGTCGCCACCGTAGGAACCATATCTGATGAACCCGGCGGCGACGAGCCCGGCGGCGATGAACCCGGCGGCGATGAACCCGGCGGCGACGAGCCCGGCGGGGACAGCCCGGTGCACGTTCTGCCCCAGACCAAGGCTTTGTCGGAAGCCTACCTTGCCGGTTCGCTGCTTATCCGGCAGGGCGGCGACTTCATTGCCGACCGCGGCATGGCTTACGCTCTGCGCGCTGCCAGCGCAACGGGCGAGTACGGCTTTGCTCCCTTCGGCACGATTTCCGGCGGCTGGTCCCGCTACGACACCGGCTCCCACATCGACGTAAGCAGCCTCAACCTGCTCGCCGGCCTTGCCAAGGGCGCGGATCTGGCTCCCGGCCGCTTCACCGCCGGGGTGTTCTTTGAATACGGCAACGGTTCCTATGACACTTGGAATTCCTTCTCCAACGCGGCTTCAATCAAGGGCGACGGCGACACCTGGTACGCGGGCGGCGGTCTTCTGGCCCGCATGGACTTTGCTGAAACAGGCCCCGGCCACTTCTATGCCGAAGCCAGCGCACGCCTCGGCGTATTGAACAACGACTACGACAACGACGACATGCGCGACGCCTTTGGCCGCAGGGCCTCCTACGACAGCGACAGCGCCTATTACGGCCTGCATGTGGGCGCGGGCTATGTCTGGAACCTCAGCGACAAGGCGGATCTTGACCTGTATGCCAGGTACCTGTGGACCCATCAGGACAGCGACAGCCTGCACCTTTCCACCGGCGAACGCCTGCACTTTGACAGTGTGGACTCCCACCGCCTGCGCCTTGGCGCCCGCTTTGCCTATACTGCCAACGAGTATGTGCGCCCCTACATCGGCGCAGCCTGGGAACAGGAGTTCGACGGCGAAGCCAGAGCCACCACCAACGGATTTGACATTGACAGGCCGGACCTCGAAGGCAGCACCGGCATGGGCGAACTGGGCATCACCCTTACCCCCTCATCCACCATTCCCGTCAGCCTTGACCTTGGCGTACAGGGCTATGTGGGCAAGCGTGAGGGCGTTTCCGGAACCATCCAGCTTCAGTGGAAGTTCTAGGTTCAGAACCCGTTAACAGACAGGCATTCAAACGCCGGGGGGGGAGAAGGTAACCTCCCCCCGGCCCCCGTGTTTTCGTCCGTCGAAGTGCCACCCCGGCTCTTCGACGGGGGGGCATACGCCGCATGTTACGGGCACGGGCCCGGCAGCAATCCGGACTCACAGCCCGAACCTTCGTGCACAACGTTTCCCGGCAAAATAACCTGTACAAAAATTTTTCCGTTATACGGTTTTCCCAAAAGGGGATGCCCGAAGAACAACGGACGGCATCTCCTGCACCTGCACAAGGTGAGAATATCATACCATGGAGGAGAATGTCTTATGCGAAGAGAGAGAGTTAGGCTGACGCCTCTGGCAGGCAGTGCGCGAAAAGCCCTGCCCATTCTGCTTGCTGCCGCGCTGCTGGCCGCACCCGGTGTGGCGGGGGCCACCAATTCGGGCGGGAAGTGGGATAATCTGGACGGCGATCCCTGGTATGTTGGAAACGGGGGCGGCAGTAACGGCAATATTACCATCAATGAACCGACCTGGTATGCCTCCGGAGGACTCATCAAGAGCACTTCCGTAAATGATGTGACCCTGTCCAACAACACCGTCACAGTGCTGGACGGAGCCGATGGGAATGGTGTCTATGGCGCAACCATAGACTGCTACGTACCAGGAACTGTGACCATGGAAGGCAACAGGGTGTTCATCAAGGGCGGCAATTACAACTCGGTGGATGGAGCCCTCGTAACCCCTTACACTATTTACCAAAATACTCCCATCCTGAAGGATAACCACGTTGTCATAGAGGGCGGCAGTTTCAATGATATGACTACTATAGCGGGGGCAGGCGGCTGGACAAATGCACAGTCGGATCTAACGACAGCCACGGGGAACAGCCTGACCATCAACGCCGGTACGTTTGGAGACGGGTGGTATGACTTTTGCGGAGCCTGGCTGGTAAATTCAAGGAGCACTTCTGTCAACGGCAATTCCGTGACCATTACCGGCGGTACCTCTGCCTCTGACGTCATGATCTCAGGCGGCTTCGTCAACCGCATAACTTTTGATGGTGAGGAAAGTACACCCGGTCATTTTACGGCCAACGATAACGTGGTGGATTTGGGCAACGTCACCCTGGACGACGTCCTTATCAGAGGCGGGGGTATCTCCATCTCCTCCGACGACTCGGGTAGCGCCACGGGCAACAAGGTTATCCTGCGGGAAGGCCTTACGCTGACAGGCAATTCCTACCTGTACGGCGGCTACAGTGATAGTACAGGCAACGCCAACCTGGATGTACGCACGGGCAACACGCTGGAAGTGCGGACCTTCGGCCTCACCGCAACCAATGTGTATAATTTTGAGAATTATCACTTCATTCTGCCCGGCAGCATCAAGGCCGGCAATACCGTACTGACCCTGACGGACAAGGCCGGCACGGACATTTCGGGCGCCAGGGTGGGCGTGGCCGTGGCAGGCGGAAGCGCGCCTCTTGCGGTGGGCGACAGCGTCACCCTGCTCAAAAACGACAACGGCCTGATAAGTGAAGGCTACACGCAGACCACCCTCACCGGCACGCAGGGTGTGTCGCTGGCATACGACTTTACGCTTACCGACACGCCCACAGAGCTCATCGCCACCGTAGGGACCATATCTGAAGAGCCCGGCGGCGGCGATGAACCCGGCGGAGACGATGAACCCGGCGGAGACGATGAACCCGGCGGAGACGATGAGCCCGGCGGAGGCAGCCCGGTGCGCGTCCTGCCCCAGACTAAGGCCCTTGCGGAAGGCTACCTTGCCGGTTCCCTGCTTATCCGGGAGGGCGGCGACCTCATTGCCGACCGCGGCATGGCTTACGCCCTGCGCGCCGCCCGCGGAACGGGCGAGTACACCTTTGCTCCCTTCGGCACGATTTCCGGCGGCTGGTCCCGCTACGACACAGGCTCCCACATCGACGTAAGCAGCTTCCACCTGCTCGCCGGCCTTGCCAAGGGCGCGGATCTGGCTCCCGGCCGCTTTACTGCCGGTCTGTTCTTCGAATACGGCAACGGCTCCTACGACACCTGGAATTCCTTCTCCAACGCGGCCACGGTCAAGGGCGACGGCGACGCCTGGTACGCGGGCGGCGGCCTTCTGGCCCGCATGGACTTTGCCGAAACTGGTCCCGGCCACTTCTATGCCGAAGCAAGCGCACGCCTCGGCGTATTGAACAACGACTACGACAACGACGACATGCGCGACGCCTTCGGCCGCAGAGCCTCCTACGACAGCGACAGCGCCTATTACGGCCTGCATGTGGGCGCAGGCTATGTCTGGAACTTCGGCGACAAGGCGGACCTCGACCTTTACGCCCGCTACCTGTGGACCCGTCAGGACAGCGACAGCCTGCACCTTTCCACCGGCGAACGCATGCACTTCGACAGCGTGGACTCCCACCGTCTGCGCCTCGGCGCCCGCCTTGCCTGTAACGCCAACGAGTACGTGCGCCCCTACATCGGCGCGGCATGGGAATATGAGTTCGACGGCAAGGCCGAAGCCACCACCAACGGTTTCGACATCGACAGGCCGGACCTCAAGGGCAGCACCGGCATGGGCGAACTCGGCATAACCCTCACCCCCTCATCCACCATTCCCGTCAGCCTCGACCTCGGCGTGCAGGGCTATGTGGGCAGGCGTGAGGGCGTTTCCGGTACCCTTCAGCTTCAGTGGAAGTTCTAGGTTCAGAACCTGTTAACGGACGGCCATTTTCAAAAGGGCAGACATGGAGAGTGTTCCATGCCTGCCCTTTGCATCTGCCGGACGGATGCCGTTTTTCCTGTTCCTCTCCATCGCTTTTCCCAAGTCGATATCCTCTTCCTGTGAAGTCAAACAGAAACACACATTGAAAATGAAACGAGAGACGGAGGAACATTTGAACTGAGAATATTCCAGCCGGAAGAAGGCAACGCCGACCTGTTCGTTCAGTTTGAAAAAGACCATAACATCAACGACGCGCAAACCGTCCAGACATCTTTTGATACGCTCAGGGAGACTCTGGACTATGCCGCTACCTATAAGAAAATGATGGATCACGAATGAGATCTTCTGGTTGTTCTGCTGGTGCCGTTCTCTGAATCTCCGCCGAAACTTCGCACTTATTCTGACTGGATAGCAATCGTTCATAGAAAAACTATGAATCTGCCGTTCAAGCTGACGTACACTCCATCCGGCTTTTGCACATTCCTCCAGATAACATTGACGGGCTTGCCTGCTGTCCACGTGCATAAGCAGCCGGTAATGGCTCCATCTCAATTTGCCACACATTGTGTAGAAATTTGGAAAAGTCAAATAAAACAGTCGAATATTCTGCAAATTGGCGACTGTGAAGTCTTTTCCGAAATCAAGGGTCATCTTCGCAGAAAGCTCGGCTATAAGCTTCGTGCCGTACTCGGCACGGGCTTCTCCTCCCTGTTTTTCCACAATGCTTTTCCAATATGCCTCAACCATGGCAAAATCGGCCGCAGCATAGACCTTATTCCGGGCTGAAAGCAGAATTTCCTTAATCTGGCTATAAAAGGAAGGATCCAGCTTGCTCACAAGAATCTCCTTCGGAAAACGTATCATTACAGGAGCGAAATCCTCTGCTGACCGCAATATTACCTCATGCGTGTATGGAGTGCAGACTTTTGCTGCATACCGGCACGTTCCTCCACTCGTCGCCACAGCTCCCGGTATGTTTCATACTTCGCCAGCTCTACATCTCCCGCTGTGCCGAAAGCGTAATTCGCCGTGCGTTCGGCGTATCGCTGCCAGTCTCTGCGTGCGGGCGTCTCCCGGATAGAGGGTGCACATTGCCGGACAGCCTCCATCACAGCATCCCGGCTATGGCCGGTAGCGCGAAGTCGCAGGGCGATCATGGCATCCACACGGGAGTAGTCTTCAATGGTCAGGTGACGGCGAATATCCTCCAGGTGAGCATGATAGGCGGTAACGGCATCGCCTGAAGGTCTGCCTCCCTGATGCAGTACCGGACATCGTTTTCTGCTCTCAGCGGCGGCCTCACATTCCCCGGCTATCTGTCGGGCCAGCTCCAGCGCCTTGCGGCACTCACGTTTTTCGGCAACCAGAAGTTTCACCTCCGGGAAGGAACCGTCTTCCCGACGATGCTTCGGTTTTCGATTCTCAAAGCCCGGCGCTCTGTGCGGGTGGATGCAACCGCACAATTTTTTATCTCCATACTCCCTGTTCAGCCGTTCCGTAAGCCGGTTGCCAACATCCCGGTCAAAACGGCTCCCCAGTTTTGCGACGGTCAGAAGGCATTGAAAATTCCCCGGAGAACTCTCCAGAATGACCGCAGGCCGGTATCCGTCCCTTTGCAGCCGGACCAGACTTTCCGTCGTCATGTCGTCGATAAGCACATGATGTTTTTCCTCGGATAACGGCGTGTAATATATATTCTCTCCGCGCCGCTGGAGCCTGAGCATCTCAGGTATGCGCAAGACCAGTTCTTCAGGGGTAAATCCCCTGGTAACGCCGCCTTCCTTGTCGAGAATGAAGGTCTTTTTATTCCCGTTTGTCTCCATGGCGATGCAGGTCACTCGATACCTGTCCGCTCCGACGGCTGCGGCATAACGCCTGAAATTCTCCATTTCCCGCATGGATTCTCTTCCTCTGTCCGGCACCGGCGGCGGGGTGTGTCTTGTCTTTTCCCAGGCGGAACGATACCTCCAGAGTCCTGCCTGACGATGCAGTCCTTTTGCCCGCAGCCATGCCTCAAACCGGGGTTTATGCCGCCTGACCTTTTTCCCCGTGCCCCGCAGGAAACGTCGCTCTTCCCTCTGCTGTATTTTCAGACAATGACGGGCAATATTCAGTACCGGCACGCCGTATTGCGCCAGCAGGGCAAGACTCTTCCGACGCTGTTCTCTCTGCCGCTTTCGCAGGGAGTCGACCGGCGTTATTGCCTCGTCGTTTCGTGCCTCTTTTTCTTCCTCAAATTCCTGCTGATAGAGTTTCCATTCTTCCAGGTTTACCGAACTCACCGGCTCCGGCGGCAATGCTTCTTGCTCCTTCGTATAGTTTCCTTCCGTGAACTCTCCCCATTTTCTGCAAAGTTTTTTCATGCTGAAAGCCCGGTCCACGGAAGAAGCCTTCACGGCAATGTCTCCCACAAAAATGACCGCGCCGGACCCTTTTTTCTCAAAACGGAGACCGACTTCTGCCAGCTTCCGGTGCATGTCTTCCCATGAGTCTGCATCCCGTATGATGTCATGCCCCCGCTCCTGTGCGATACGCTGGGCAGACTTCTCTCCCGTGGCGTGTTCAACGTCCAGGGCGGCCTGTCGAGGTTTTATTTCCCTGCCGCTCTTTCTCCGGGCCAGTTCACCGTTTTCCAGCACGACATACCGGGCTTTTTCCTGCGGTTTCCATCCCTGTCCGTGTTCAATGAGCGCAAGAATCCTGTGCGCCGCATCAATATCAAATCCTTTGTGCGGCTGAACGACTTTTCCCGTTTCCTCATTCATGCGGTTCACCGCAATGTGAAGATGGTAGTTATCGGTATCATAATGCAGACCGTACACGGTCTGATGCCCGGTCAGCCCCATATGTCCCAGAAAAATATCCACAGCCTCATCCACCTGTTCCCTCGTGGGCTGCTCCCCCTCCTGCCATGAAAAAATCCAGTGCTGCACCGGCATTTTGCTGTGAACCGACTCTTCGGCCAGAGCGATCATTTCCATCTTCTGGCCGTTATGCGTGGAAGTCAGGAAATTCCTGCTGCCCGCATGGGCGACCTTTTCCTGCGGATTCTTGTTGTGAGGAAAGCGGATGTAATCCACCAGGTCCCCGATCTGCCACGTCTTCGGCTTATCGACGATTTCCCGTCTGACTTTCTTCACTATCATGGCCGGGCACTCCAAGATGCTCAATGGCGGAAACCAGAAGCTCCAACGCCCGTTCCTGCCGCTCAAGCATATCCACACCGGCACCCGACTGCCGAAGCGTTTCAAAGTTGTGCTTGAGCAGGCCCCCGATACGGCGAAGTTCCCGAATCATCATGGCGTCGGTGTGGGCTATGAGCGGGCGTCCTCCGAAAAACCTCCGGCGCAGATAGGCGGAAACGGACAGCCCCGCCATATCCGCCTGCTGCTCAAGACGCGCTTTTTCCTCTGCTGTCACTCGAAAGGTGAGCAACAGATTGGCGGCATACTTACCTTCACCATTCGTTCCTTTTTTGCCTCTCATGCCTCTTTACCTTTGGAATGCGAGAAGCGAAGCGCCGAGCATTCCGGGAGTCCAGAGGGCGTCAGCCTTCTGGCAGGATGGTAGTTGTGTATTACAACTACCATCCTGCCTCGAAGAACCCCTGTCGTGAAGTGGCCAAATTGCCCATTAATAGAATTTTCGTCTATTATAGTTGCCATCTTAAACACGGAGGTAGTTCATGACAAAAAACGCCACATTGCGACCTGAGCAAATCAAAAAAGCCCGGAAACTACTCAATGAACTTCCGGTCAGGGACAACAAAAAAACACGGGAAGAAGCTGCCGGGTTGTTGGAGAAAGATTTTCGTAAGGCTTTCAAGAAAGGATACTCACCGAAGGAACTCAGTCTAATTCTGAAAAACGCAGGTATTATTATTCCCGCATATCTGATGGAGAAATTTCTAAAAGAAAAAAATGTTACTGAACCTCAAAAAAAAGAAACCGTCCAGAATGACATGCTCACCGCACTTTCGACAGAAAAAAACTGTTTCGATTGAGCAAATTCATAGACATGTGTCAACTCCATAAACTGATTAGATTATCTGTGGAAGAACAGAGAACTTCACCAGCACTGGTGACTCCAAAAAGATCCGAAAAATTCCTTTGCTGAACTACTGACATTAAAAAAACTCAAGAACCTTTCGGAATGTTTATATATCCCCATAATATAACTGAATATGTTTTTTCGTTAAATAAAGTGGAAACAATTTTTCTCATTCTTATGCGGATTGCTCGCTAACTATGCTTGGCCTTTACTTATCTTTTTTTGATGTCGCAACTGTCATTCCGGCATATTCCGGTTTCTCCTACGACATGACAAGTTTATACAAAATATGACACTATAAAATAAATAATAAAAAAAACAGATAGTTAAAAACTATAACTCATAATATCTCTTTTTTCGAAAGATATCCTTTTGGGTAATTTGGCCACTGCACGACATGATTTCTCCATGCTAAGAGGAGGTAACCATGACTTTCTGACTTTGCAGGGAGGAGAAACCATGAAAGAGTATTTTACACCAAAACAAAAAGAAATCATTGCCTTTATCAAGCTCGGCCTTTCCATAAAAAGTCATTTCAAAAAAACTCGGAGTCAGTCGTAAGACAATTTATCGACACCTCGAAGATATAAGAAAAAAACTAAACGTAAACAAAACTATAAAAATATTATGTACAGTTCATCCTGTTCAAAATAGGTGTGAAGAAATAAAATTCACACCTCGTGGCAGAGAAGTTTTCCACCTAATTCTCAAAGGAAAAACAAGTACAGAAATTGCAACATTATTAAATATAAGCAGAAGTGGAGTTAGAAGACACCAGGAGAAAATGTTGCTTCAGAACAACTGTAATTCAATGTTGGAGCTTGTTGCAAAATACTATAGTTTCATATCTGAAATGTAAAAACAAAATTAAGGGTATTGCCGTGTATTGTGAACCTGATACAATTTTAACACTACAACAAGTAGCCCGCAGATTGCGCCTTGACCCCAGAACGGTAAAAAAGATAGCCTCTTTGTTAGGCGGCAGGCGCATTGGATACCGCTGGAGGTTTCGCTGGGGCACAGTGTTGGAGTATTTCAGCAATGCCTACGTTGAGACCGGACAAAGGAAATTGTTGGATGGCGAGAGTCATCGTGAACGGCAGGCAGATAGCCTGCAAAATGTTCCCGGCAGGGAAAAAACATGGCCCGGAATGGCGGGCCGCAAAAGAATGGGAGGAAGAGCAAAAAAAGCTCGCACGGGAAGGGATGACGATCCCCACGGCATTAGAACTGCTTATGGCGTGGGGAGATAGTTACCTTACCCATGTTCAGCGAACCATGAGCCGACAGACCTATGTGGAAAAGAAGCTGGTGACGAAGGACTTTTTCGTCTACTGCGGCAAAAAGGGCATCCTTGACATCGCGGAAATCACTTCGGCAAGAGCCTATGAGTTTCTTTCCAGAATCAAGGATGAGCGCGGGGCGAACGTCGCCAACAAGTACCGCAAGAATCTGCTGGCTGCATGGAACTGGGGTTCCGACTTCTTTGAGGGATTCCCACAGGTGGCACCACCATTTCTGAAGGTGAAGCCATTTCCCGTAAAGCACGGCGAGCGCTATGTTCCACCGGAAAGTGATGTCATCAAGGTGTTTCAGCAGGCGGAAGGGCAGGACCTGGTCATGCTGCTGACCCTGTACTTCACGGGAGGACGCAGAAGCGAAATCTTCCGACTGACGTGGAGTGATGTGGACCTTCAGAAGGAAAAAATCAGGCTGACCGACAACAAGTCGGGTAATGGAATGGAACGAGTGCGCTGGCTCCGAATGCACCCGGAACTGGTCAAGGCGCTCAAGTGGTGGCGGGATGCCCGCCCCTGCAAGGTGGACAATGTGTTCATGCAGCTTCAGAACGACACGTTTCTGGGGCAGCCGTTCACCCAGCGCATTCACTTCATGGAGCGTCTCTGTCGGAAGGCCCATGTGAAGCCCTTCGGTTTTCATGCCATCCGGCATAAGAGTGCAGCCATCACGTTCGTGAGTTCAGGTCTGAATGCCGCCCAGGTTCTCATGGGACATTATCGGGCGACCACCACGGACCGCTATACGAAGAGCGCTGGTCTGTACACGGACCAGAGCGAAATTCTTTCGGCTCTGGGAGGCAGCGGCATCGGGCAGGTGGTGGAAGACCTGCTTAAAACAAAAATTCCTCAAGAGAAGGTCTCCTGAGGAAAAATTGTAACCCAATTTTTGTAACCCAAAAACTGAGCTGCTGTAGCCTATTGAAATTTTTGGCGTCCCCAGGCGGATTTGAACCGCCGTTGACGGCGTGAAAGGCCGCTGTCCTGGGCCGGCTAGACGATGGGGACGTGCTGCGTTGGTGTTAGTTATCGAAAAGGCTCGGTGTCGTCAAGCTTTTTTTCTTCCTCAACGCGCTTTTTTCTTGCCTTGCCCCGTTTTTCAAATTCCTCCCACGTCTGCGGATCGCGCCGCTGCCACGCGCCTTCGTCGAACATGCGTCGTTCAATGGCCGCGGCGGCCTTTTCCAGTCCCGTGCCCTCAAGCGCCGACACGGGTATGGCGTCCGGCCTGTCGAGCAAGAGCGGCACGCGTTCGCTCACCGGCACGGCGTCCCACTTGTTGAGCAGCGTGATGCGCGGAACGGTCTGCAGTTCCATTTCCGCCAGAATGCGTTCCACGGACTCCATCTGCTGATCCCGCTCGGGATGGGAGGCATCCACCACGTGAATGAGCAGATCGGCCGCCTCCAGCTCTTCCAGCGTGGCGCGGAATGCTTCGGTGAGCTCGCGGGGCAGCGAACGGATGAAGCCCACCGTGTCGGCCAGCACGAGTTCCCGTTCCCTGGGAAATCGCAGGCGGCGGGTGGTGGGGTCCAGCGTGGCGAACAGCTTGTTTTCGGCAAGCACGTCGGCCCGGGTGAGCGCGTTGAGCAGCGTGGACTTGCCAGCGTTGGTGTAGCCCACAAGCGCCGCCAGAGGCAGCCCCTGACGCGCCCGTCGCGCCCGCGTGTGGAAGCGCTGACGGCGCAGTTCCTCAAGATCCTTGCGGATGCGCGTAATGCGCTCACGGATGCGGCGTCGTTCCAGTTCCAGCTTGGTTTCGCCGCGGCCCTTGTTGCCGAAAATGCCGCCGGCAAGTCTGTCGAGCGAACGATGCCGTCCGGCAAGACGCGGCAGCGAATACTGCAGCTGCGCCATCTCCACCTGCAGCTTGCCTGCGCGTGTCACGGCGTGACGGGCAAAAATATCGAGAATGAGCTGCGTTCTGTCCATGACCCGGCGCTCCGTCAGCTCCGAAAGGCTGTTGAGCTGCGCAGGGCTGAGTTCCCCGTCGAAAATGACGAGCGACGCCTGCCCCTGAAGCGCGAGCACTTCCAGTTCCGCCAGCTTGGCGCGGCCGAGAATGTGACGCGGATGTATGGCCGCCACGCGCTGAATCATGGTGCCGGTCACCTTCACGCCGGCGGTGCGGGCCAGCTCGGCCAATTCGGCCAGATGCCGTTCCTGCACGGCCCGCGGCTCCAGCGACACCGAAACCAGCACGGCCCTTTCCCCGGCCTCTTCCTCGCCGGTGCTCACGGCGTCGTCGATGACGCGGCCGAACTCCTCTTCCAGACTTTCCGCCTGAAGCGTGAAGTCGGTGTCCACGCGATCCCAGGGCTGCATGTCGCCCACCGCGTAGCCGGAATCCTCCTGACCGGGCGCGGGCGGCATGAGGTGCGCGCTCTGGAACATGCCGGGCTGCCCCCACTCGTCCACGGTGAGCACGCTCACGGAGTCCAGACGCAGGAAAAGAAGATCCATGAGGTCTTCGTGCGAGAGGCCCTCGGGAACAAGATGCGTATGCAGAAGGCGCAGGCCGCGCAAACGACCCGCGCCCGTGCGCACATGGGGAAGCGCGGGAATGAGAATGGACGAAGCGTCCCCCACAATGACCATGTTCACCCGGCCCTGCCTGTCCAGCGCGAGGCCTATCTGACGGGAAAGCAGGCGCGAGAGCGCCGCCAGTTCTCTCGCCTGTTCGGAGCTGTAGCCCCCCTGCGGAGAATAGCGGCGCTGCCCCAGCCTGTTGAGAGCCTTCAGCTCGCTGGGCTTGAGACCGGCGGTGTTGCCTTCAACCCGGGCGGCTATTTTACGCCTCCGGCCATCCAGGTGGCGATCATGTCGTCGTAGTTGGAGGTGGTGCGGAAGGTGGCGGCCGCCATGCGGCGACGGAATTCGAGGCTCACGCCGCCCTTTTCGATTTCTTCCATGGCCTCGGCGTAGTAGGAAGGATCGGAAAGCACGAGAATGCTGTTGAAGTTCTTGGAGGAAGCGCGCAGCAGGCAGGGGCCGCCGATGTCGATTTCCTCCACCATGGCGGCGGGATCAAGATGCTTTTCCAGCGCGGACTTGAAGTCGTAGAGGTTCACAACCACCAGATCAAAGGGCTTGATGTCGAGCTCTTCCAGGGTCTTCATGTGTTCGGGCACGTCCTTGTTGGCCAGAATGCCGCCGTGAATGCGCGGATTCAGGGTTTTGACGCGGCCGTTCAGGATTTCCGGGAAGCCGGTGACTTCGCTCACGGCGATCACGGGAAGGCCCTGATCCTTCAAAAATTTCATGGTGCCGCCGGTGGAAACCAGCTCAACGCCCTTCTTGTGGAGAAATGCGGCGAATTCCGCGAGACCGTCCTTGTGCGTCACGCTCAGAAGAGCGCGCCTGATGGGAAGAAAATCCATCGTAACCCCCTTTATGAAGTCCTGTTATAGTGCCAAAGGAGGCCGCAAATGGCAAGCTCCGGCTCTGCGGAGGCCGGATGCCCGGCCGCTTTCCGCCTGCCTTTGCAGATCCGATCCGCCCCTTCACGGAGCTTTACTGTTCCGGTACAACGCCGCCCTCTGCCGATGCTGTGCATGCCTTGCAACCGCGCCGCCCGTCTCTCCCCCCGCTCAACGCGTCCCGGTTGCGGAGGCAAAGGCGTTTGCGAAGTATACGCTTGACAACTTGCCCCGCGCCTTGGAAAACATACTGTTCCCGCCGGGAACTTCATCAAGGAGAACAGCCATGACGGATTCCTTTGCCGATCTTTTTCTTGAAGCCATGCGCTACGAGCACTGGCTCCGCTTCTATTTTCTGGAAGACGCGGAAGACGAGCCCATGCAGGCCTCCCCGGAGCGGGAAATGCGCGTGGAATCGCTGGACGCCCTGCTTGTGGTACCCGCCGAATTTGCCGAGCGTTCCCATGAAGAAGAGCCCGCGCTTGCGGAGATACTCGACGCCATGCAGGGTCAGAAGATTTCCATGGAACATTCCCGCGACATCATTTTCGACTGGCTGGGGGAAAAGACGGGCATCCGCCCCGGCACCGACGCCTTTGAAGCCGAGCTGAACGCTCTTGCCGGCGATGCGGACTTCCGCCGCCGTCTGGACTGCTTTCACGGCTGGGTTCAGGAACTCGCCAACAACGAACTTGACCTGAACGGCAACGCCCTGCCTCCCGGCGCGCCGCAGGACGAAACCGTGCCTTCGTTTGCCGAATGGAACAAGGCGTTTCTGTTCTGGTTCAGCCTGCAAAAGCCCTTGAACGCCCTCGGATA